>CAVPYQ010000048.1:0-23799 GCA_963709985.1 uncultured Actinomycetota bacterium | reverse complement strand
CGCAATGCCGGCGGCTTCGAGATCGTAGGCGCAAACCTGCCGCCGAGGATGCGGCGGGTCGCCGTGTTGGCTCATTGTCCGCCCGCAGGGCGCCGTGGCACGCGGAATCGAACGCGTCGCCGTCCGCGACACCCGCGAGGATCGGGGCTGCAGGACGCAGTGCCCATCAACCGGCACCGAGTACCGGCTGCCGAACGCAGCGATGTAGTTCGTCAGGCCGAACTGCGCCGGGTTGGCCAGGCCCAGGTCGCGCCCTTACGGTGCACGCACAGCGTCCGGCGTTCGCCCGTCCACGACGTGCGTCTCAATCTCTTGCCAGTTGTGCGACACGTCGTAGACCAGGTCGAGCGCCGCTGCGCCGGCGCTCGGCGAACGCGGCACGGGCGGCGTGGCGAGCAGTTGCCGGTTCGCCCGGCCGTAGTTGGCGGCCGCCGCCATCGCGCCCAGGTAGCGGCGGCCCTCGGCGAGGCGACCGGCGCGCAGGCCAGCTGCGGGTCCGGCACGTGGATGCCGTACCGGGCATCGCCGTCGACATGATCGCGGACGTGGTCGGAGCAGATCTGGTGGCCCAGCCCCCGCGACCCGCAGTGGATCATCACGCAGACCTGGCCGGGCGCAGCCCGAACGCGCTCCGCCACCGGCTCGTCGTAGACCTCGCTCGACCGCCTGCACCTCCAGGAAGTGGTTGCCCGAACCGAGGCTGCCGACCTGGCCCGGCCGCGCTGCAGCGCCCGCTCGCTGACCTGCGCCGGGTCGGCGTCGGCCACCGCGCCGCAGTCCTCGCAACGGTCCAGGTCGCGCCGGACGCCGTAGCCCCGCTCGACCGCGTACCGCGAGCCGCCGGGCAGCACCGCGTCCAGCTCGGCGCGGCCGGCAGCGGCCAGACGCCGCCCCGGCCCATGCCCGCGCGGGGTCGCTGCACTCCAGCACGTCCATCAGCCGGCCGAAGCTGCGGCCGCCTCCGCCGCGGTCAGCGTCGGAGCCGAGCAGCCGCACGCCGCACGAGATGTCGAAACCCACCCCGCCCGGCGAGACCACGCCGCCGGCGGCGACGTCGGTGGCCGCGACCCCGCCGATCGGGAAGCCGTACCCCAGTGCACGTCCGGCATCGCGTACGAGGCCCCGACGATGCCCGGCAGCGTCGCCACGTTGGCCACCTGCTCCAGCGACTGGTCCCCGGCGCGGCTGGCAGCAGCGACCGGGAGGCGAACACCACCCCGGTGTCACCCGCATCGCCCCGGAGCGGGCCAGCCAGGCCGCCGATACGGCGTCTCCGGCACCAGTTGCATCGGCGCGCCGTCGACGCTCACGGTGCTGCCACGCCGACATGTCACCGCCTCCTTCCTCCGCGGGATGCGGCGTAGTTTCGGCGACGGGTTGGTGTTGGTCACGTCGGTCTTCTGGGCATAGCGCACCTCGAGCGCCTCGCGCAGGCCGACGTGACGTCCAGGTAGAGCTAATGGCTAGGGGAACTTGATCCTGGTCACGCGGCTGGGGTGATCAACCCGTAGTGGCCGTCGTAGCGGTGATACAGCACGCTGCCGCGCCCACCGCCATCGGCGTTGACGGAGGAACACGGAGAGGCCTTTTTCCTCCGGTGCGGTTCCAGCCGAATCGATCAGCCTCGGCGACGAGCAGCAAGGCGCAGCGTGCGGGCTGACCGTCACCCCAACCCCAGGTCGGTTCGGTGGTTCCGGGTCGCAGCCCTGTATACGCCAGCCGATAGCCGGCGACCGAGGCCGGCTCGATTGACCCCAAGTCCAAGCCAGTGGTGGCGTCGGTGAACAGGTGGAAGTCGTAGTCCATCGCGTCCATCTCGAACGCCGCCTCGTCCGGCGCCTCCAGGGCGAGCGCAAACGACTTGTGCCGGACGATCCTCCCGCTCGTTGGCCGGCCGAGGGTGGTCCTGCAGGCGATGCGACAGCTTCTCGCTCCGTCCGCCACTCGTGCTGCTCCACCGACAACATACCACCGCGGCGAGCCTCCCAGATGCTGAGCCATCCGATCGATCCGCTGCCGCAAGCGGTCCACGAGCAGGTCGATCGCCTCACGCGCATGCTCTTCTCGGCGGCGACATGGGCACGCACCAGGCGACCGTTGACGTCGAGGTTCACTTGCGCAATCGAGGGCCTAGCAACCGCAGGATCGCCCACCTGCGTGAGTTTCGCACGGACGAAGGAGAACGTCCGTGAGCGTGCGCCGCCACCACGCTGATTCTCGACCGCATGTACTCCGCCGCGTCCCCAGGCACCTGGCCCTCGAAAGGCACCACATGCTACGCTCGGGACCGGCACCGTCGCCACATTTCCGTGCATCAGAAACCCGCCTCCTCCTCCAGGGTCGCTGCCGTTCGCGGCTATGCGCAGTACCCAACGTGCCTGCACGATGGCCTGAGCGGCCGCCGGCCGGTTCTGCCCGTCGATGCTCGGCAGCTTAGGCTGTTGCGAGTTCCTTCACCCGCTCCTGGCCCGCCAGCCTCGAACTTCGACCATCGCAACCCGGCCCGCACGCATGAACTCGGGCCAGTCGCGGTTGTAGAGGAACTGCTGATCGACGAAGCCTGTTGCCCGGACCTTCTGGGTCAGAGGAATAGGCTCAAGAGTCCTCGGTCGACCGAGGTACGCAGGCCGGGCGAGGTTCTGGCGTGCCAGCGCGACGTGCTGGCAGCTGCGCACCTGCCCGGGCGATGTGCATGATGCTGCTCGCGAGCCGGTGCTGCCAGCCGTTCTCGTCCTCGCCGGCGAAGCCAGGCGGGTAGAAGGCGTTGATCGCTACGACCGCGTCGACAGGCGGCTGGAATGTCGAGGATCGGGCGCGCGGGGAAGATGTCCACGATCCCGCCGTCGCGCCCAGGAATCCACGTTCGCAGCGGCCACGGCCAAACTTCCGCGAACAGCGTCGGAGAGCGAGATCGCCCAAGATGCCGGATGACTGGCGCACGCCGCGGGCAGGGAGTCCGGGTACGTCCTCGACCCGGGTACTCGAGCAGTTTGGACTCGATGTTCCAGATCGGCGCGTAGGCCGGAGTCGGCGACTTGGCCGGCGTCCGCTAGCCCAGATGCCGCCGGTGGTGCCCCACCACTCCAGCTTGTCGCCGCGAAGGATTCCACCCCCAGCCCCCGTCCGATGTAGGTACCGCTCGCGCCAGGTCCCAGCCACGAGACATCGATGTACTCACTGGGCTCGAGGCCCATCACCAGCTCAGCAGCCTCCGCGCTGGACGGAATCCGGCTTCGAGCGGAAACCCGAACAACGCGCCACCAGAGCGCCACAGGGAGGTACCCGCTTGATTGTCCCGCCCGCCTCCTCCACCGCGCGGACGACACCGATGATGGTCGCAAGCGCCCCGCTGCCCCGCGGATCAAGACAAGACCAGAGCCGTCCTCGACCAATGCCTGGAAGGTGATGCTCGGCTGGGGGAAAACTCGCCGCAATTGCCGGCCGATGGAGTCGAACGAGCGGGCCCAAGACCGCGCGACGCACGGCGTTGACGAAGCCAACGTCTCGAACGACTGCGTCGGCCAAATCCGTCGCCCCGATCAGGGCGTTGAAGTATGGCGTACCTGGTGGAAGATGTCCACCAGCGCACCGAGTGGCGTGGTAGCTAGTCGGCTCTGCTCGGCCATGGCGCTGCGCTCCCTACGAGATATGCCGAGTGTGACCCAGATCGAGTCGTCGGCGTCAGAGGCAAATGGCCTCGTTGACCACGCCGCCGCTCCACCAGGTCAGATCGCTGCCCAGGCGAGACGGTCACCATGCGTCTTTCGGCCCTCGCCGTGGAGATGCGTCTCTCGAACGGTCCATTGTGGACAGACAGATTGTGGGCTCACCCAGAAGACGACTGGTAGCGCGCCGACCGCGACGACATACAGGGAGCCGCCGACCGACTCACGCAACCTCGACGCCTCGCGCATGCCGCGCGGGCTCGGCTGGCCGGCCACGGAGCGATCGCCGCCATGCCGCCTGCCCAGCCACCGAAGCGGTTCAGAGTCTCAGCGCCGCGCCTGCACTGGTGACTTTCGACCCTTCTCGCGGCCGAGGCCTCGGGCGTTCCATCGAATTGCGGGGTGGTTGTCATCATGTTATCGATCGGGTCGACGCCGGACGCCAGCTCGGCGAGAAGCTGGCGGTCGCCGGAAAGGGCGTGGTCGTCGTCGGACTGCCCCGCGGCGGCGTGCCGGTCGCTTTGAGGTCGCCGCCGCGCTGGGCGCACCGTTGGACGTGATTGTGGTCCGCAAACTCGGAATCCCGTTCCAGCCCGAACTCGCCATGGGCGCCGTCGGCGAGGGTGGGGTGCGGCATCGTCAGTGACCAGGCTGGTCCACAAGGCGCGGGTCAGCGGTCGAGGAACTGGCGGCGGTCGAGCAGCGGGAACGCGATGAGGTCGAGCGGCGGGCCCGCCACTTCCGCCGCGAGCCGTCCTCCCGTGCCGCTGGGCGGACGGACCGTGATCGTGGTCGATGACGGGATCGCCACCGGCTCGACCGCCCGTGCGGCCTGCCAGGTCGCGCGAGCGCAGGGCGCCGGCAAGGTTGTCCTCGCCGCCCCGGTCGGCCCGGACGATGTCGCCGACCGGCTCGGGCCGGACGCCGATGAAGTCGTCTGCCTGCAGACCCGGCGGAGTTCTTCGCCGTAGGTCAGGCCTATGTCGATTTCGGCCAAACCACCGACGAGGAGGTCATCGATCTGCTCGAACGCGCGGCCCGGCGGGCACCGGCGCTGGCGTCGTCGCGCGCCGACCGCCTCACGCGAGGAACTCGCTCTGCCGGTCGGCGGCTGCGACTTGCCGGGCAGCTGACCGTGCCCGCCGGCGCCCCGGCATCGTCGTGTTCGCGCATGGCAGCGGCAGCTCGCGGTACAGCCCCCGCAACCGGTACGTCGCCGAGACGCTGAACGACGCCGGGCTGGGCACGTTGCTGTTCGACCTGCTCACCGTCGACGAGGAGGCCGACCGCGGCAACGTCTTCGACATCGAGTTGCTCGCCCGGCGCCTGCTCGAGGTCACCAGCTGGCTGCGCACCATGCCCGAGCATCCCGCACCGTATCGGCTACTTCGGCGCCAGCACCGGCGCAGCCGCCGCGCTGTACGCCGCCGCCGACCCCGACGCGGACGTCGCGGCCGTGGTATCCCGCGGCGGGCGGCCCGACCTCGCCGACCGCAGCTGGCCTTGGTCTGCGCCCCGACGCTGCTCATCGTCGGCGGCTACGACGACGTCGTGCTCGAGCTCAACCGCAGCCGCTCAGGCCCGGCTGCGCTGCGAGAACCGGCTGGAGATCGTGCCCGGCGCGACCCACCTGTTCGAAGAGCCCGGCGCGCTCGACGCCGTCGCCCGCCTCACCGGCAACTGGTTCGCTACCCACCTCACACCGCCGCCGTGTCGCGCTCAGGCCGCCGCGAGGCGCTTGACCTACGAGCGACGAATCGCCCGTTTCGAATGACGCGGCCGCGCAGATGCTGCAAGAGTTCCTGGCCGAAGGGGCCGAGGTGATCGACGCCTATCCGCTGGCGAAGCTGCGGCGCTTCCTGAACCGCAAGGAGGCTCAGTGTCGCACGACGATGCGGTGATGCTCGAGGGGACGCCGATGGAACTCGTGCAGCAGACGCCCTGGCCAACGGATGGGCCCCAGGGCCGAACATCGCCGGGGGCGGCCACGTCGACGTGACATTCGGCCCTGTCCGAGCCGATCGAGCTTGGCGAGGCTGGAGCTGAATCCGCGGCCTTGGCAGAGTCGAGACTCGACATGAACAGGAGGCGCGTCTGTGCTGTCCCACGGTTGCGCAGAGCCACCGTGGACACGGTTGCCGATGATGCTGGTGTCTCGCGTCAAACCGTGTCCAACGCGCTCAACGCGCCCCGCGGTATCGCCCGGAAACTCTGCTCCGGGTTCAGCAATCCATTGCTCGACTCGGGTCTCGACCCGATGCCGCCGCTCGCACCCTGCGCACTCGATCCACCCGCACGATCGCGTACGAGCTGACCACAGCCGCGGAAGACCGAAGCGTCGCTTACCCATACTTTCTGGAGGCTCTCTGTCGCGTCGCCAATCAGCACGGATACGAAGTTGTCACATTCGCCGCCCGCGAGCGGTCCGGTGAGGTCTATGACGATCTACTGAGGCGACATGCCGCAGATGCCTTCGTCCTACCCGCTGCGCAGCCGTTCGGCACCTACGATCGTTCTTCGCCTCGGCGGCGAGTCCCCTTCGTCGTGTTCGGCCGTCCCTGATCGAAGGACAGCGTCACTCGTCGATCGACGTGGATGGCGAGGCCGGCATCACCAAGGCTGTGGAGCACCTCGTCGCATGCAAGCATCGTCGAATTGCCTTTGTCGGCTGGCCGCACGACGGGGCTCGTGGGGACGCGCAGACGACGGTTGGCTCAGGGGCATCGATCGCACGGCCTGCCGGTTCGCGGACTTTCCGTGCGCGGTGAGGGTACGGTCGAGGTTGCTGCCGAACTGACAAGCTGCTTCTTCTCTTCGGGCGAGACCGACTGCGTTCGTCTGTGTGAGCGACGTAGCTGCCCTGGGCGCCTCACTAGGGATCAAGAACCAACGATTGAGGGTGGGAATCGATGCGGCGGTCGTCGGCTTTGGGGACGCTGATTTGACAGCGGCTACTGATCCAGAATTGACGAGTCTGCGGCCGTCCTTCGATGCGATGGCAGCCGTCGCTCAGACGCTGACGAAGTCACTCAACGCTCGACGCATGCCAAGGCACTCGAGCGTTCTCATCCCGCCGCAGCTTATTGTTCGTGCGAGCAGCCAGCCCATCGACGCTCCCGCTGATTCCGCGGGCGTAGGCAGACCGTCGTCGCGTTGACCCGCTCGAGAGTTAGCGGATTTGGCGCGAAGAGATCTCCTGTCGTCACCCCTTAGGACGCGAGTATTGCAACGGAGCCTGATGGATAAGACCGATCCAGCCAGCAGCAATGGATCGAAGGGCCATCCTTACCGACGGAGTCGAACCCGACACGACACGCGGAAGGCTACTGCGTCCACGAATATCAGCATGAGCCACGACTGTCCACGAGGCGGACGCCCGGCTCGGGACAACGCGTCGGTAGGTACGAGGTCCGCGCAATCACGATCGCGGCACTGATCGAGACCGGAGCCACCGGCATCAGAACGCAGCTTGGGCTACCAATCGCAGACTTGCGGGACGTTTGGCCCTGTCTGCTCGGTACAACGCTAGCGAAGCTAGCCGTAGCCCGAGCGGCGCGCGCGGCCGAATGTCGTACTCACAGCTGCGATCGGCCAGGCGCCGCGGTCCCGCCTGGACGAGACGTCGGCTCAGCCGACCGCTGGAGGAATGCCGATATGCGTACGCAGGCCAGCGCGGCGACGCCGGCCAAGCTGTGTCGCTCCTCGGCGGCGCTGCTGAGGGGACCGGCGTCGTATGCCGCCATCGTTCGCGATGATCGATCGCACGGTAGAGGCGGTCGTATTCGACTGGGATGGCACCGCTGTCACTGGCCGGCGGGCTCGGCCGCACAGTTGCGACGCCGCGTGCTGGCCTTGACCGCCGCCGGCGTGGATGTCGCCGCGGTGAGCGGTACCGATGTCGAGGACGTCGACCGGCAACTGCGCGCCCGCCCGGCCGGCCCCGGCCGGTTGTGGCTGTGTGCCAATCAGGTTCGGAGCTGTTCGAGGTCACGCAGGCCGGTCCACAGCTGATGCGTCGACGGGTCGCGTCAGCCGCCGAGGACGCGGCCCTGGACGCCGCCACGGCGCGCACTATCGACGTCCTTCGCAGACGCGGGCTTGGGACGCGCCTGCTCGCCCCGCGACTGAACCGTCGCATGATCGACCTGCAGCCGCAGTGGATCGATCCGCCGGAACGGCAAACGGCAGAACTGCTCACGGCAGCCACGAATCGGCTGCGTCAGCAGGAATCGGCGACCTGTCCGCGGTCGTTCGGATCGCGACGGAGGCGGCCGTCGCCGAGGGACTCAGCCACCCAGCGTATCACCGGCACCGCCAAGTATGTGGAGATCGGCCTCACCGACAAGTCCGACTCCATAAGGGAGTTGCTCGCGTTGCTGGCCCGTCGCGGCGTGGGACCAGGCCTGGTCCTGATCGTCGGCGGCGAGTTCGGCCCGATCGGCGGCCTGCCCGGAGCCGATTCGCTCCTCCTTATCCCTGAGGCACATCGGGCAATCACGGTGTCGGTCGGCGCTGAACCGTACGGCGTGCCGCCCGGCGTTCGTCAATTGCACTCCGGGGCGCCGACGCTGCTAAAGCTTCTCGACGAGCAAACGCGTCGACGACGGGCCCGCCGGGTCCCAGGCATCGACGAGGACCCAGCATGGATCATCAGGGAAGACTCGAGCGATCCACTACGACACCGTGTCTCCGAGAGCATCTGCACCCTGGGCGCAGGCGGCCTCGCCACCCGCGGATCCGTCGAGGAGACCGCCATCGGCGGGTCACCGCTCGTGGTGGCCGATGGGATCTACCGAGGCAACCCTGCGCATGACCTGCTACCCGGTCCACTGTGGACGGGCCTGCTCATACATCCTGCGCCGGACGATGACGAGCACGTCCTCGATCTACGAACCGGCGTGCTCGTACGCAGTGAGCGGGGCGGAGACCGGACGCTGCGGACCCTGCGATTCGCCAGCGCCACGCGGCCAGGCGTCGTCGCCCTGCGCGCAGAGGCAGCGCTCGGACGGTTGAGTCCAGGCGACCTACTGCAGCGGCCGGATGAAACGCCGATGTCGCGCGGCAGCCTTGGGCCGCGTCGCTGGGCTCGGACCGGGCCACCGCAAGGCCCGGGAGTTGCCGCGCTCGCCGAACAGCACGTTGGCCGCACCGGTTCGACCCGCACGCTGGAGCGCGTTGCGGCGTACGCCACTGACCAACAACGGCAGCCAACGCTCAGGGCAGCGCACGATGTACTCGACGCTGCAGCGGCAGACGGATTCGACCGGATGCTGGCCGAGCACCGCGCGGGCTGGGCGAAGCGGTGGGACGCGGTCGATATCCGAATCCCCGACGACGAGGCCACCCAACTAGCCGTGCGCTTCGCGCTGTTCCAGCTGTGGTGCAACGTCAATCGCCATGACGAGTCGGCAGTCGGTGCGCGAGGCTTGTCCGGGAGTGGCTATGCGGGGCATGTCTTCTGGGACGCCGATGTGTTCGTTCTGCCGGCCATGGTCAGCATTGATCCGCGTGCCGCCCGGGCCATGGTGCGCTACCGGTTGCACAGACTCGACGCGGCGCGCTCCATTGCCGCGGCGGGCGGCTACGACGGGGCACGCTTCCCATGGGAATCGGCAGCCACGGGCGAGGACGTGACCCCTAGCAGCAGACGCCTCGGCGGCACGATCGTGCCGATCCGCACGGGGCAACTGGAGGAGCACATCACAGCAGACGTCGCGTGGGCCGCCGCCCACTACGAGACTTGGACCGGCACGGCCGATGGCCGACACCGCCGGGCCGAAACGGCGCTGCTGGTGGAGACAGCGCGCTATTGGGCGTCCCGGGTACGCCGCGACAACGACGGCCGCGTGCACATCGACACGGTCATCGGCCCGGACGAGTACCACGAGTCGGTGAACGACAATGCGTACACAAACGTCATGGCGCGCTGGAACCTGCGGGCTGGCGCCGACGCCGCAGATCGAGCCGGCATTCGGGCCGAGACGCGGCGCTGGCGCGAGCTGGCCGACGGGCTGGTCGACGGCTACGACACGGCGAGCGGACGCTACGAACAGTTCGCCGGATACTTCGGGCTCGAGCCCCTGCTCGTCGCCCAATTCGCAACGCCGCCCGTGGCCGCCGACGTGCTCATCGGGCTGGACCGACTGTCCGGCTCACAGATCATCAAGCAGCCCGACGTGCTCATGCTGCACCACCTAGTGCCGTCGCTGGTGCAGCTAGGTTCGCTCGGGCCGAACCTGGACTTCTACGGTCCGCGCACCGCGCACGGCTCCTCGCTGTCGCCGGCGATCACTGCCACGCTTCTCGCTCGTGCCGGCCGGGCAGATGAGGCGCTGGCCATGCTCGGCGTCGCGCTCAGACTCGACATCGACGACACCACCGGCATGACCGCTGCGGGCCTGCACATTGCGAACCTCGCCGGTGTGTGGCAGGCCATGCTCAGCGGGTTCGCCGGCGCCTCGGTGCGCGCTGACGTGCTCACAATCGACCCACGACTACCGGCCGCGTGGGGCAGCTTCGAAATACGTTTCCGATGCCTTCGCCGCAACGTCCGGCTGAGCATCACCCGCGACGACGTCATCGTCCACACCGACGGGCCACTCTGGGCTTGCCTGGCCGGGGACGCCCCACGCCGTGTATCGCGAACGACTCGTCTGGGCAAGCCCACCCTGCGCGCCGACGTCCAGAAGGGATCACCGTCATGAGCGAGGTGCTCGCCGTGCTCGAAGGCGGTGCCACCGACCAGCCCGTCGGCGATGTGGCCGTGGCGATGGCTGCCGTCATGGACGCAACCGTGCGACGCGTCGATCTCACCGACATCGCCGAGTCGACGCGCAAAGCCGATCTTGTGCTGACCGAACTGGCCGACACAACCACCGTGCTCGGCGTCCTGTCCGGTACAGCATCCCTTCGGGAGCTTGTTTGGCCGGTGCTGCAGCGAACCCAAAAGCCTGTCGTGCTCGTACCGGCTGCCAGTCGGCCGCGGCCGCAGATAATCGGCCGCGCCCTCATCCCGCTCAACGGCTCCGCAGAGTCCGCTGCCGCCATCGGCGAAACGATCCAACTGCTCGCGCAAGCGGGAGTCGACCTCGTGGTGCTGCACGTCTTCGACGCCACGACAGTCCCGAAGTTCTGGGACCAAGCCGCGCATGCCGAGCAAGCCTGGCAGAACGAGTTCCTGGCCCGCTACTGCGACCAGCCCGGCGTCCGACTGCAGGTGCGCAGCGGGGTGCCGGGCGAGCACGTCCTGGACGTCGCGACAGCCGAGCAGGTCGATTTGATCGCCCTGGGCTGGTCTCAGCAGATCGACGAAGCGCGGGCGCAGACGCTGCGTCGGACCCTGCACGACGCGCAAGTGCCGGTACTGGTTGTGCCGATCGTCACTTCACCGTAGGGACCTTCGCCCCTCACGACCGCAGGTCGGGCGGCGTGTTGTTGAGGGGTGACCAGGTACAGGGTCCAGCTCAGTCTTGAGGCAACCCTGTCGATACCGCAGCGTTGTCCGGGTTGCGACGCCGCCTGCCTTGTGCCGGTGCCCGCGGGCGAGCAGACCAACTTCCACTGCACGTCCTGCGGACAGTCCTGGCACATCGAACTCGGCTGCGCCTCCTTGGTCGAACAGGAGCCCGACACGCCGACGTAGCCCCGGGGGGAGGACCGTTATGCGGATCGGACTGATCGCCCCACCGTGGGTGCCCGTGCCACCGGTCGGTTACGGCGGCACTGAGGTCGTCATCGACAACCTGGCGCGTGGGCTGCAGGACCTCGGCCATGACGTGCTGTTGTTCACCATTGGCGAGTCGACCTGCCCGGTCTCACGCGATTGGCTGTACGAGACTGCGGCACGGCCGATGGGCTCCAGCGTCGAGGAGGCCGCGCACGTTCTGGCCGCCTATGAAGCGATGGACGACGTCGACGTCGTCCACGACCACACAGTGCTCGGCCCGCTGCTCGTCGCGCAGATCGAACCACGTAGACGCCTGGTGGTGACCACGCACCACAACGCGTTCACGCCTGAGAACCTGCGCATCTTCGCCGAGATCGCCAAGCGCGCAGCGATCGTCGCGATCTCGCACGACCAGGCCAGCCGGGCCGGCGACGTCCCGATCGCCGCGGTGATCCACCACGGCATCGACCTGGACGTCTATCGGCCTGGGCGCGGCAACGGCGGGTACCTGCTGTTCATGGGGCGCATGTCGCCTGACAAAGGCGTCCACCGTGCCGTGCGGATAGCTCACGCGAGCGGGCGACCGCTGCAACTGGCGACCAAGATCCGCGAGACCGCGGAACGGAACTACTTCGAACGCGAGGTCCGTCCGCTGCTCGGCCCGGACGACATCATGGTCGTCGAGGCTCCGCCGGCAAGAGGGCTGCAGATGTTGCAGGGCGCCACGGCGCTGATCAACCCGATCATGTGGCCTGAGCCGTTCGGCCTGGTGATGGCCGAGGCGCTGGCGACAGGGACACCGGTGCTCGCCTTCCCCTACGGGGCCGCTCCCGAGATCGTCGACGACGGGAAAACCGGGTTCCTGTGCCGGGACGAGGCCGACATGGTCACCGCGGTCGACCAGGTAGAGCAGATCGATCGTGCAGAATGCCGCGCGGCGGCCGAAGAGCGGTTTTCCATGCAGCGAATGGCGCGTGACCACGTCAAGCTCTATCGGCGAGTTCTGGAGGACTCATCCGAATTGGGCGCTCGGCACGCGAGAAACGGCCACACACCCCACGACCGAGACGGCAACGGTGCGACGCTGACAGCGTGACCCAGCCTTGGACGTTCTCCCGCGAGCCGCCGCGTGAAGCACACGTCGCAGGGTCGGTGGTCCTCGTCGAGGGTTCGACGTTCTGCATCAGCGACACGGTCGGGGACGTCAGTCCCCTTAGCGCCCACGGCCTGTTCGTGCGCGACACCAGGGTCCTGTCGCGCTGGCAACTCACCATCGACGATGTCACGCCGCAAGCGCTCACCGTCCAGCGTGGCGACCCCTACACCGCCACCTACATCAGCCGCATGCCCCCGCCAGACAGGGGCGCCGACAGCACGCTAATGGTCGTACGCCGCCGCTACATCGGCAACGGAATGCGTGAAGACCTGACGATTCGCAACATCGGCCAGACCGAGGTGCACTGCGTCGTGACGTTGACCGTCGCCGCGGACTTCGCGGACCTGTTCGAGGTGAAGGACGGACGAGCCCACCCGGCTGTCAACGTCATCACCGAGGTCGCCGGCGACACGCTGAAGATCGCCCGCCGACGCGGTAACCACGAACAGAGCATTCTCGTCCGCGGCCACGCCGACCCAGACCAGGATGCTGGCGCGCTGCGCTGGGAGCTCACCCTGCCCGCCCGCGGCCAGTGGACCACCGTGATCGAAGCGGTCCCGGCGATCGACGCGATCCCGATGCCGCTCCGACACCCGCGCGGCAACCCGGTCGAACACACCGAGCCCGCCCGCCGGCTCCAGGAATGGCGACGCCGCAGCCCGAGATCCGCACCGCCGACGCCGACCTCGCGGCGGTGCTGCGCCGCAGCGTGGACGACCTCGGCGCGCTGCGAATCTTCGATCCCCAGCATCCAGAGCGCCCTGTGGTCGCCGCCGGCGTGCCCTGGTTCATGGCGCTGTTCGGCCGGGACTCCCTGCTGACGTCCTGGATGCTGCTGCCCCTCGACACCAGCCTCGCGATCGGCACCCTGCAGACCCTCGCAGATCATCAGGGCGACAAGGTCGACGACGACGCCGAGGAAGAACCCGGCCGCATCCTGCACGAGATCCGCTTTGGGCCAACGACCGACTTCACCCTCGGCGGGCGCAGCGTCTACTACGGCACCGCCGACGCGACACCGCTGTTCGTGATGTTGCTCGGCGAACTGCGACGCTGGGGCGGCGACGTGGCCACGATCGACGGACTGCTTCCGCACGCCGATCGCGCCCTGGACTGGATCGAGCAATACGGCGACGCGGACGGCGACGGATTCGTCGAATACGAACGCAAGACCGCCAGCGGCCTGGTCAACCAGGGATGGAAGGACTCCTGGGACGGCATCAACTTCGCCGACGGTCGCATCGCCGAGGCGCCCCTCGCATTGGCCGAGATCCAGGCGTACTGCTACGCGGCGTACCGAGCCCGCGCCCACTTCGCCGACCACGCAGGCGACAACGCGGCACGGCGGCACTGGACCGACAAAGCCGCGCACCTCAAACACCGCTTCAACGAGACCTTCTGGCTGCCCGACCGCAACTGGTTCGCCGTCGGGACTCGACCGAGACAAGACTCCGATCGACGCTCTCACGTCGAACATCGGCCACTGCCTATGGACGGGCATCATCGACGACGACAAGGCCGCCGCAGTCGCCGACCACCTGCTCTCACCCGAAATGTTCACCGGCTGGGGCATCCGCACACTCGCCTCGTCCATGGCCGCGTACAACCCGATGAGCTATCACAACGGATCGGTCTGGCCGCACGACAATGCCCTGTGTGCCAGCGGGTTGATGCGCTACGGCTTCGTCGAACACGCCCAGAAGGTCGTGACCGGACTGCTCGACGCAGCGACCCACTTCGGCCACCGTCTGCCTGAGCTGTTCTGCGGATTCAGCCGTGACGAGTTCCCCGAACCGGTGCCCTACCCGACGTCCTGCTCGCCGCAAGCATGGGCCGCGGCTACGCCGTTCTCCCTCCTGCGGAGCCTGCTGCGCTTCGATCCGGAGTTGCCGCGTGGGCAGGTGTTGTGCGCACCGGAAGTACCAGATCGGTACCTGCCACTACGCGTCAGCGGACTGCGGGTGAGCGATCTCGACATCGGCATCGACGTCGGCCCGCGACACCTGGCAGCTGACCGGTCTAGCCGGAAGCGGGATCGAGCTGGTGTCACCAACCCGCCCCTAGGCGGCGCCGCGGCGATGCCGTGAACGACCATCGTCGCGCCTCTGAGCATCGGCGAGATCACCATGTCAGCCGCCGCACGCCGCTCGGCACCGGCCTCGATTGCAGCTGGGACATCACCCAGTCACGGATCTCGTTTCCATGACAGCGGGTTGTCCCGACGGTGCGTCGAGGCGCATCACCCCTGCGCGCTGGCGTGGGCCCCGCGCGGGTCAATCAGTCACCGTGCGTGGGAACGACGGCGACCGGGCAGGTCGCGTGGTGCAGCACGCCCTGGCTGACCGAGCCGAGCAGGGTGCCCGGAAGCGCGTGCCGCCCGCGGCTGCCGACCACGAGCAGATGCTGCGACAGGGACGCGAGCACGAGACCGTCGGCAGGATGCTCTCGGATAACCGCGGCGTGCAGCTCGACATCGCGATACTTCTCGCGCCAGCCGGCAAGCGTCGCGGACAGCCACGCCTCGACCCGCTCAGGCGCGGGCGGCTCGGGACGCCACATCATCGCCGCGAGCAGATCCGGGTGCCAGCACAACACGGCGCGCAGCGGCACCTTGTGCCGGCTGGCATGGTCGAACCCGAACTGGAGCACAGCCTCGGACGCCTCGGTGGCGTCGACGCCGACGACGACGCCGGCCCCCTCCTCGGGCAACCCCGCCGGCCCACGCACGACGACCGAAGGGCAGGCCGCGCGGGCAGCGACCGCCGCGCTCACCGAGCCGAGCATGACCGAACCGAGGCCGCGGAGGTGGCGTGAGCCGAGCACGAGCACGCTCGCGTACTGCGACGCATCGATCAGCACTCGTGCCGGAGGCCCGTCGACCGCTGCGCCGTGCACCTCGATCCCGGGATCGAGTTCGCGGACCCGGCCGACCATCCTCGTGACGATCCGCTCAGCGAAGTCACGCGACTGGTGCAGGTCAACGTCTGGCACATAGGCGAACCTCGGGACCTGGCCGAAGGCGTAGGTCCACCGGTACGCGTACGTCAGCTGGATAGGGACCTTGCGCACGCGGGCATCCCCAATGGCCCACCGCAGGGCGGCCTCGGTTCCGGGTGACTCGTTGATACCCACGACCACTGGGCGCACGTCAGCTGACATCGCAAGCTTCTGGCTTGTCCTGAGCCACGACAACCCCCTCTGACCCTGTGACGAAACCGGCGCACGCCGCCTGGCTCTCAAGCCCATCGAGAGCGGATTGTAAATGCTTCAATTCAGCCAGCAGCGCGGCCTTTCTCTGATCGAATTCGGCGTCGTATAGGGTCCCGCAATAGCAGGTGAGTATTACTCGGGTATCGGCAAGCTCGCGGAGGTCCCGCTCGACCCACACAATTCTATGCTTGATGCGGTCGACCTTCTCGCACGCGGCGACTCGACCATACCGTTTCATCGCCCTGCTCTCTTCTGTCTAGCCACTTCAATTGTAAACCCGTATTAACGCGTAAAGGCATCAATTAAGCAATTGCCGAATGCGTTGCGGAATGCGGCGAGCGTACCCGTCGCGGCGACAACCACCGACGCAAAACCAATGATCTTGCTAGGGTTCGCCACAGGGCCGCCGAGGGGTAAGACCAACGTCCCCGGCACGGGTGACAAACGACCTAACCAGTCACGACCAACGCCCCTATACAACAATTCTACGTCAAGATCCTTAAGGGCCTATGCAAACCTTCGCGGGTGGCCAGGATCTTGTCTCTACGGCCGCCATGGCCTCGGCGCGAGGCATTCCGACACGCAGCGCTGGTCTAGTGGTGGTCTAGTGCTGCTCGCATACGCCGAACAGCCTAGTCGATTGCCACGATGGCGTACCTTTGCAGCAGTCATAGGCGTTCGGAGGCCTGCCGGGTACCGTCCTTTCGCACCTTGCCCTGAATGGCGAAGCGGTACATCGGTCCATGACACTTTCCGCAGTGCAGGTAATCGGGTCCGATTACAGCATTGTGTGCTTACCTTTGGGGATGATCCGATAACCTAACGGCGGACGGCCGACAAGGCAGTCATTCGCTTTCAAGTATCTCTGCACGTCACTGTAGCGACGCTCGTCGCCTTGACCTCATACTCGGCGAGTTGACCTATCACCAGGGGCCAGCGGGCTACGGGTCAGCGCTCTCTCCATCGGCGGCGACATTCGCAAGGCTGCCACCTCATCGGACTCACCGAAGCCGGGGTCGAGCCGGTGCCACCAACACGACGCCGAGCTGGAGCGCAGCCGGGCTTGTTTGTGCTCATCGGGCGAACCCGGCTGCGGCGAAGCACCTGCGCACTCGACACGGCTGGCGTCTCGGTCGAGGATCGACCCGTGAAGGACACTTCACGCATGAGCGTCAGGACAGACCGAATGTCGGCGCAGACCAGAGCGGCGATCGACCTCGTCGAGGCACACAGCGCGCACAATTATGCGCCGCTGCCCGTCGTGATCGCCGAGGGCGACGGTGCGTGGGTCCGCGACGTCGACGGTCGCCGCTACCTCGACCTTCTTGCCGCGTACGGCGCGCTGACCTTCGGACACCGCAACCCGCAGCTGACCGCCGTCGCGCACGCGCAGCTCGACCGGCTGACGCTGACCAGCCGGGCGTTCCACAACGACCAGCTCGGCACGTTCTGCGCAGAACTCGCCGAGCTCGCCGGCATGGACCTCGTGCTGCCGATGAACACCGGCGCCGAGGGCGTCGAGACCGCGCTCAAGACCGCGCGCAAATGGGGCTACCAGGTCAAGGGCATACCGCACGACCAAGGCAAGATCATCGTCGCGCACGGCAACTTCCACGGCCGCACGATCACCATCATCAGCTTCTCCGACGATCCGCTGGCCACTGCCGATTTCGGCCCGTTCACCCCCGGCTTCGTCCACGTCCCGTACGGCGACGCCGACGCGATCCGCAACGCGATCGATGAGCAGACCGCGGCCGTCCTGATCGAGCCGATCCAGGGTGAGGCCGGCGTGATCATCCCACCCGACGGCTACCTGCGAGCGGTACGCGACGCGTGCACCGACGCGAACGTGCTGATGATCGCCGACGAGATCCAATCCGGACTTGGCCGCACCGGCTACACATTCGCCTGCGACCACGAGGACGTGCGCCCAGACATCTACATCCTAGGCAAGGCACTCGGCGGGGGCATCGTGCCCTTGTCCGCCATCGTGGCCAGACGTGATGTCCTCGGAGTATTCCGGCCCGGCCAGCACGGCAGCACCTTCGGCGGCAACCCGCTCGCCTGCGCGATCGGCATCGCCGTCGTCCGCCTGATCGCCACCGGCGAATACCAGCAGCGCGCAGCCGCCCTGGGCGAGCGCTTCGCCGAGATGCTGCAGACCCTGCCGGCCGACGCCGTCACCGCCGTGCGCAGCCGCGGGCTGTGGGCCGGCATCGACCTGCGCAACCGTACCGGCCGCGACGTCTGCGAAGGCCTGCTACGCCGGGGCATTCTGGCCAAGGATGCGCACGAGCACACGATCCGGCTCGCTCCGCCGCTGGTCATCGAGGTCGACCGACCTGGAATGGGCACTCGACCAGCTCACCGAAGAGCTCACCAGCGCGTGACGGTGTCAGCCGACAGCACCGTTGGACCAGCCGACGCCGATCGGGGAGCCGTACTCGGCTTCACTACAGCCATCAATAACGATGCGCGATGGCTGTGCCCTTCCGCCATGACCAATCCGAAGTGGCCTGGCCGCGTCGAAATCGCCCCGGCCGGAATACGACTGCCTGCGCTGCCTGCTGCTCCGGCGACTCCTCGGCCAGTTCCTGTTTGCCACGTCGTTTCAGTGCCGCAATCATTCACGGCTCCTTCTCCGCCTGCGCGTCAAGCCGAAGACACCGGTAGATCCCGGTCCTCGTCAGTGGGTCGTGTCACGCTGATCTGCGGATCGGATCAGCAATCGCGACGGCCGCCGCCGCGTAGATTATTGCCGGACCATCGCTGCTAGCACCGGACTGGTGCACGGACGCGGCACCGCTGGTCACGTCCGCTCAAGCGCGATTAGCCGAGCCCTGCGGCTGCTTCCCGCGCGTCGCCGGCGATGTCCGTGACGAGGCGGATGCCCATCGTCTCGAGCATCCGGCGCATGCCAGGACCGACGTGATTGACACCGATCGCCTCGATGCCGTTGTCACGCAGGAACGTCGCGACGCGGGCGTGGTGCGCGCCTTCGCTGCCCAAGTTGTGAAGGGCGTCCCAATCGACCTGGAACTCCTGCCAATCTTGGACCTCACAACCCGCGACGGTGGCAACGGCGACGCGTTGTGCGCGGCCCCAGCGAGGGTCGATGGCACCGTCCGGTGTCACAGGAACGCAGACCTTCACACCGAACAGCCTGCCACTGCGGTGTGCCGCCAGCACGCTGACTCGATCGAGGCGTACCGGCCCACTTGAGTAGGCCGAGGACCGGGAAATACTGGACTACAAAAGTCGGTGCCGCCTCCGGTAAAGCTGAGGGGGCTCGAACCCCTGACCCCACACTGCCAGTGATGGGACTACCGAGGTAGCTAGAGGAATCGCGCACCATCGCTGGGCATGCCTGGTACTGATTTGGTCATGCGTGGCATCAGTAGGCACGAGTTTGAGGCCT
Organism: uncultured Actinomycetota bacterium; assembly: GCA_963709985.1. Classification (GTDB taxonomy): domain Bacteria; phylum Actinomycetota; class Actinomycetes; order Mycobacteriales; family Jatrophihabitantaceae; genus DASXRA01. The sequence goes on along the minus strand of CAVPYQ010000048.1, from coordinate 4,684 downwards.
AGATTAGGGCCCACGGCCTTCTTCACCAATCGTCAGGCGCGGCTACCTCTGCGGCGACGGTATGGCAAAGCCGACCGGTGGTGACCACCCAACAATAGCTGTCGTCGGTAACCCGACCAGTACTGGGCTGCAGTTAACACTTTGACGCAAGTGCAGATGGCGACCAGCCGCCAGCAGCCCAGCCAGGCGCTGATTTTCCGCGACCGGAGTCCGCGCCGGTCGACGTCAGCTGGCCAGGTCTCTCACGTCCAGGGGTGTTACTGCGATAAGGGTCGAGACCAAGGTCGCGGCGTCGGATCGGTGTACCGTCCACGCTCCCGCCGAGGGATGCGCGGGCCGGAGGTCCGCGCGACCCAGCGGCGGGAAGAACTCGCCGATGTCGTCGTAGCCCGTGCTCCTGGCCGTGACGCGCATGCGAATGGCACGCCGGTCCGCGCTCAGCTCGACTCCCACGCCCTCGTGGGTGCACGCAATTGCGGCCGCGACCAGCTCGGCGAGCAGGCGGCACGCCTCATCGAGAGCCAGGTCGGGCAACACGAGCCGTTCGCAGCAATGGCGCAGCAGCCGTCACCGTCGCCGACTCCGACTCCGACTCTGAGCACGTCACATCCTCCTACCCGTCACGTATGCCCACGCCGGCGCCGACGATCGGGACGTTGTGCCCTGCCCGACCCGCAGCCGCGGCGAGAGGCTGACAGTGAAGGCTGCGATCTGCGGAGGTCGTCATGTATGTCCCGGCCGAGCGCGAGCATCACACTGTGGTCGGCGTCGACTGCACGCCGCGATCTGTCGAATTGCTGCGCTGGGCCGACCACCAAGCCCAGCTCACCGCTTCCCGCCTGATCGCCGTCACAGGGTGGCGGATTGAGCTGCTCGGCCTTGACCAGGCCGACACTGTGATTGACGTTCAGGCACATACCCGCCAACTGCTCGCCGAGACGGTCCGGGCGGCGCTACCTCCCGAGCGAGTCCGCGCGGTACAGCTGCGGGTCATGGACGTTGCACCCGCAGATGCCCTCGTCGCCGAGTCGATTACGGCTGATCTGGTTGTCGTCGGCCCACATAGCGCCCACGCGATCGAGGGCTTGCTGCTCGGATCGGTCACCGAGCACGTCCTCAGCCAGGCCAACTGCCCCGTCGCCGTGGTCCACGACGCCACGCTCGCGCAGTGGCACCGCATCGTCGTGGGACTCGACGGCTCGCGCTGCTCCCGCCGCGCGATGGACTGGGCCCTACAGCAGGCGACGCGCACTGACGCCACAGTCGACGCGATCCTCGCGTGGCAATTGACGCCGCACTACGGCGTGTATCCCTTCGGACCTGACGAGGCCACCGTGGAGAAGGCGGCCCAGCACCTGCTCGACGCCGAACTGGCACGGCTGCCCGCCGCGACCGCGGCGAGCGTGCACGGCCACCTGGTTCGCGGCCATGCCGCGAAGGTCCTACTTGACGCCTCAGCCGGCGCGGACGCACTCGTCGTGGGCAGCCACCGCGTAAGCATCACGGCGAGCCGGCTGCTCGGCTCGATCAGCCAGAAGGTCGCCCGCCACGCCACCGTGCCGGTCATCGTTGTCCACGAGCACGACCAGTCGTCACCGCACATATCCGCCACCTGAAAGGTGCCAAGTCTCGGGCTCTCGGCAGCCCGGCGTGGCCAGCGCGCCCGGGCGGGAGAGGTTGACCTGGAGGTCGCAGTCCGCGCTGGACCGGATGCGCTGATGAACGCGACACCGCGCGGCCCATCGGTCGATCGACGTCGGCGCGGCGATGCCGGATTCCGTGGAGATCAGTCGCAGGACCGGGCGCCGCGAGAGCTCGGCCTGGATGTCGGGCGCCTCGGGTGTCGCGTCCAAGGCTCGGCCTGGATGTCGGGCGCCTCGGGTGTCGCGTCCAAGGCTCGGCCGGTCACCCCTTGATGCAGCGCATGTACCTGGCACGGAAACGGCTTCGGCGGCATCGGCTTCCTGTATCGGCACCACGTGGCGTGCCCTCCCCGGCCCTTTTGCCCTCTGCGATCGTCGGGCACCGTCGGATGGGTACTCGTCCGGCTTGCGTTCCGAGGGACCAAGGCCTGTGTCGCCGTGCCCGGCCGCCTGGCTAGCGTGGGGTTGTGGGGCGAGGAGGCCGCTATGGCCGTTGCGTCTGCGATTCGTACAGAGGGGCTGACCAAGCGCTTCGGCGATGTCCTGGCACTGGATGGGCTTGATCTGGTGGTCGAGCGGGGCGAGGTCTTCGGGTTCCTCGGTCCCAACGGTGCGGGGAAGACCACCACGATCCGGCTGCTGCTGCATCTGATCCATCCGAATGCGGGCCGGGGGTGGGTCATGGGTGTCCCGGTGGATGACGTCGCGCACGCGCACCGGCACCTCGGCTATGTCGCCGGTGATGTCGCGTTGTGGCCGCAGCTGACCGGCTTGGAGGTCTTGCGGCTGCTGGGCAATCTGTCCGGTGGGGTGGACGAGGCCTTCCGCGACGATTTGCTGCGGAGGTTGGATCTCGATCCGACGCGGCGGATCCGGGCGCTGTCGAAGGGCAATCGGCAGAAGGTGGCGCTGGTGGCTGCGCTGATGCACCGGCCGGACGTGCTGCTGCTCGACGAGCCGACTGCCGGGCTCGACCCGCTGATGGAGGCGGAGTTCCAGCAGATCGTGCGCGAGGCGGCGGGGCGCGGGCAGACGGTGTTCCTGTCCTCGCACATCCTCGACGAGGTCGAGGACGTGTGCACCCGGGTGGCGATCCTGCGCAGTGGACGGCTGGTGGAGGTCGCGACGCTGGACAAGCTGCGGCAGAAGGACGTCACGGTGTTCGACGTGGTTGTGGACGGCCCGGCCGCGTCGTTCGCGACCGTCCCGGGCGTCGTCGCGGAGCAGCCGGTCGACGGCGCGGTTCGGATCTCGGTCCGGGGCTCGCCGCGGCCGCTGCTGGCCGAGCTGGGCCGTCGGCCTGTTGTGTCGCTGCGCAGCCGGGAATCGGACCTTGAGGAGGTATTTCTCGGCTTCTACGGTGTGGAGGACCGGCGATGACGACCCTCGCCCCCCCGGCCCCGGCGTTGCTGACCTCGACCCGTCCCGCGGCCGGGTTTCGGGTGCGGTTCGCGCTGTCCTGGCGGCTGATCCGCCGGGGCGCGGCGCTGATGTGGCTTACCGCCGCGGCGTACATGGCGATCGAGGTGCTGGTCTTCCGCAGCGCCTACCCGGACGAGGCGTCGCGGCAGAAGCTGCTCGACCTGTCCACGTCGACCGTGGTGCGGATGATGCAGGGCGTGCCCGGTGCCGTGGACACGGCGGGCGGGTTCGCCGTCTGGGACGGCGGCTGGATGCTGATGATCATCATCGGGTGCTGGGCGCTGCTCACCGCGACCCGCCTGACCCGTGGTGAGGAGGACTCCGGCCGCGCCGAACTTGTCCTGTCCCGGCCGCTGACCGCCCGGCAGGCTCTCGGTGCGCACCTGGCCGCCATGGGCGCGGCTGCAGCCGGTGTCGGGGTGGCGGCCGCGCTGCCGTTCATCGTGCTCGGCGAGCCCGCTGCCGCCGCCGTGCTCTGGGGTCTCGGGTCGGCTGCGTTGTGCGCGGTCGCCGCCGCTCTCGGCACGCTCGTGGCGCAGGTCGTCGAGCCGCGCCGCCGCGCCGTGTCCGTCGGTCTGGGGCTGCTGGCCGCGGCGTTCGTCGTGCGGGTCGTGGCGAACAGTGCCGACCGTCGCCTCTGGCTGCTCACCGTCGCTCCGTTCGGGTGGGTCGAGCGGCTGCGCGCGTTCTCCGGCAACGACTGGCCGTGGCTGTTCGCGCCGCTGGTCGCGGTGCTGGTCCTGGCCGCAACGGCGCTAGCTGTGTGCGGTCGGCGCGATGCCGGTGCGGCGCTGGTGCGGTCCTCGGGTGCGCACCGCTCGACGTTCCGGATGCTCACCAGCGCGCCCCGCTTCGGCTGGCGGCTGGGCTCCGGCGCGCTGCTCGCGTGGGCCCTCACGCTGGCCGTGATCACCTTTGTGTTCGGGCTGATGACCGGCGCGCTGGTGGACTTCATCAACGAGGACGAGACCTACCGCAAGATGCTTGAGTCGATGGGCATGGACATGTCGGTCCCGGCGGTCGGCTATCTGAGCTACATCGCCGTCTTCCTCGCCCTCCCGGTTGCCGCGTTCCTCGGCTGGCGGGTCGGCGCAGTGCGGCAGGAGGAGGCCGACGGACGCCTGGACAACCTGCTGGTGCACGGAGTGGTGCGCTGGCGCTGGCTCGCCGTCACGACCGGATTCGCGTTGCTGGCCGCGGCGATCCTGGTCGCCGCCACGACCGCAGCTCTCTGGGCGGGAACGCAGCTGGCCGACGCGCCGGTCACGACATGGCAGGTCATTGAGCCGATGCTGGGCACGTTGCCGCTGATCGTGCTGTTCACCGGCATCGCGGTGCTGACCTTCGGCGTAGCGCCGCGGCTGACCGTCGCCATGCCGGTCACGCTCGCGGTTTTCGGCTACCTGCTCGACACGTTCGGCACCGCGCTTGACTGGCCGAACGTCGTGCTGGGCATCTCGCCGTTCCATCACCTCGCCCGACTGCCGGGCGACCCCATGACCCTCAGCAGCGTCCTGGCGATGACGGGGATTGGCCTGGTGGCCGCGGCGGTCGGCGTCGTTGCCTTCGCGCGGCGCGGCCGCGCGGCGCATGACCCGAGTGGGGGGTGACCGGTCATG
>CAVPYQ010000047.1:0-30733 GCA_963709985.1 uncultured Actinomycetota bacterium | reverse complement strand
CCTCGCGCGGAAGATCGTCGTCTCTGAACGACCTGAACCGACACGTTCAACTGCGCGGCGGCCCTGCGCTTGAAGGATGCGCCCGCCCAGAGGTATCCGACGACGGCGATCGCCACGCACCAGGCAACGGCGATGACGCCGTTGTTGCCGATGTGTGTGCCCATCAGCAGTCCGCGCACCGTCTCGGTGAGTGGTGTGAACGGCTGGTATTCGGCGAACTGTCGCACGCCGGTCGGCATGGAATCTGTCGGCACGAAGCCGCTGCCGAGGAATGGCAGCATCACGATCGGAAACGGTGAGTTGCTCGCTGTCTCCGGACTGCGGGCGGATGCGCCGAACCCGACGGCCAGCCAGATCAGGGCGAATGACATCAGGCCGAGCAGGCCGACGGCGGCGATCCACTCGAGCGCGTTGCCGTTCGGTCGGAACCCGATGAGCAGCGCGACGCCGATCATGAAGGCCATTCCCAGCATCGCCTGGATCAGCGAAGCCGACGACGTGGCCGGTGAGCATCGACGTCTGGGAAATCGCCATGGTGCGGAACCGGTTGACGATGCCCTTGCTCAGGTCCGTCGCGATGGACACAGCAGTGGACCACCACCATCCATGCCGGGATCATGAGAATCATTCCCGGGGCGAGGTAATCGATGTACTTGCCGTTGTGCGAACCGCCGCCGATGCCGGTATTAAGCGCACTGCCGAAGAAGTAATTGAATACCAGCAGGAGCAATACCGGCGTCACGATGATTGAGAACACCATCGCCGGATAACGGCGGGCGTGTAAGAGGTTGCGCCGCAACATCGTGAGTGAGTCGTTTGCGGTGTAGGACAAGCTGGTCATCGGACTGTTTCCGTTTCCTTGACGGTGGTGTGGCCGGTGAGCGCGAGAAACGCGTCATCGAGATCCGGGGTGTGGACGGACAGGCCCTCGACGTGGATCCGGCCGTGGTCGAGCCAGTCGAGCACGGCGCGCAATGATTCGGTCCCGCCGTCGCTGGGGATCTGCAGCGTCAGAGTCTGGTCGTTACGCAATGCCCCTTGCAGGGTGCTGGCGGCCGAATTCAGCGAGCCTGCGTCCGCGAATTGGAGATGGATGTAGCCGCCGGGTACCAGATGCTTGAGCTGATCCGGCGTGCCCTCGGCGACGATCTTGCCCTTGTCGAGAACCGCGATCCGGTCGGCGAGTTCGTCGGCCTCGTCGAGGTACTGCGTGGTCAGGAAGCACCGTCACGCCCTCGCCGACCAGGCCGCGGACGATGTCCCACATGGCGCGTCGGCTGCGCGGATCCAGGCCCGTGGTCGGCTCGTCGAGGAAGATGACGCGCGGGTCGCCGATGAGGGTCATCGCGAGGTCGAGCCGCCTTGTCATGCCGCCGGAGTAGGTGCTCGCCAGCTTGCTGCCCGCCTCGACGAGGTCGAGTTTGTCGAGCAGTTCGGCTGCGCGTCGCTTGCTTTCGCGCCGGTTCAGATGATGCAGATCGCCCATGAGCAGAGGTTCTCTTCGCCGGTCATCAACTCGTCGACCGCAGAGAACTGGCCGGTGACGCCGAGCACCGCGCGCACGGCCTGCGGGCTCACGCATCACGTCGTGACCGGCCACGTGCATCTCACCGCCATCGGCGGCGATGAGGGTCGACAGGATCTGCACGGTGGTGGTCTTGCCCGCGCCGTTCGGGCCGAGCAGCGAAAAGACACGTGCCCGCTGGCGATATTCAGGTCGATGCCGTCGAGCACGGTCTTGTCGCCGTACGACTTTCGCAGCCCGCGGACGGCAATCGCTGTGTGGTTGGTGGTCACCTGTATTCCTTCCGTTCCTTCTTTGTTGGTCAAGCCGAACGGCGGACGATGATGTCGCCGGCGCTGGTGTGCGCCCGCACCTCGGCCGTCTCGCCGGACGGTTCCGGGCCTTCGGCGGCGTCGAGCGCGTTGTGCACCGCGCCGAATTGCGTGCGCAGATCGAGCAGCGCCGCGGTGCCTTGGCGGACACCGATCTCCAGTTCGCCGAGCGCGGTCTCCATGACGATCGATCCCCGCATGATCTCGCCGATACGGATGGCGCCGTTGGCCGTCTTGGTCGTGACTGCCGACTCCGCTGTACCGACGGTGATGTCGCCGTTGGCCGCCTTGACTCGCAGCTCGCCGGTGATCGCGTCGATCCGGGTGTCGCCGTTGGAATTGCGGATCTCGGCGGAGCCTTCGATGTGCCGGATCCGTACCTCCCCGGACCCCGTGCTGACCTCAACCCGGCCGACCGCGCGCTCCACCGTGAGGTTGCCCATGCCGGTGGACGATTCGAGTGCGCCCGTCGTGTCGACCTGGACGTTGCCCGCACCGCTCTTCAATCTGGCGTCGCCGAGGCGGCCCTGCGTATGGATCGACCCGACGCCCGTGTCGCCTTGTACCTGAGAGCCGGTCGGGAGCTCGATCGCGATGTCGATCACGCCGTAGTCGCGGGCGGAACCGACGCGTTTCCACAGTGGAGGTTTCGGCGCCTTCACCAGCAGTCGACCGCCGGTGTACTCAACCTGCGTCTGCTCGGCGACCTCGATGTCGGCGGGCCGGTTGTCGTTGCTGGGCCGCACCTCGACCACAGTGTCGGTGCGGTCGCTCGCGACGATCCTGACGTCGCCCACGTAGAGCTCGATGGTGACGGCAATGGGTTCGGGGGTATCGAATTTCGGCATGGCTGTGCCCTTCTGAATATGTGGTGGTCAGACGTTGTGTGAATTGATGGGTTCGACCGGCTGCTAACGCACCCAGCCGGTGTAGTGCTGTCCGCCTGTTGTGGCAGACGGACGCGGGCGGTCGGGCTGCCGGGATTCCACCGCCGCGGCCGCGGCCCGGACCAGCCAGGAGTTGACCGAGAGCCCTTCGCGGCCGGCCGCCTCCTCGACGCGCTGCTTGAGCTGATCCGGCAGCCGGACGTTGATCCGCGAGGTGCCACCACCGTCCGGTGGCACCACAGGTGGCACCACCGGCGCGGGTGGCGGTTCGGCCGGCACGGTCGATGACTGATCCGACGGAGGCTGCGTGATCACGAAGGTGGGATCGACGCCACGCAGGCGCACCTCGACCGAGCCGGGCACGAGGCCGAGGGTGATCTCGTCCGCAGCGGCGGAAAGGGCGTTCAGCAGGGCGAGGCGGGTCGCCGACTCGAGGGGCGAGGTGAGCCGCTCGGCCAGCTCACGCGCCTGATCACCGCCTGCCTCCGCGGCGACGAGCAATTCGTAGCGAAGGCTTTCGATGTAGGGCCTGAGATCCATGAGAGCCAGTATGGCACCAGAATGGCTCAGGCGCAACACCATGTTGGCTCGCACTGGCTCAGCTCGAATGGCCAGGCACCGCTGCGACTCCGCGGCGGGCAGAAGTCGCTGAAGCAGCATCGCCAAAGGACGCGATGCAAGGCGTAGGAGACCAAACCTGAGATGGACGGATGGGCGACGTAGTCCGGTCTCAGTCGGTGCGCCGGTTTCGCGGCGCGTGAGGTGCCTACGTCGTCTTGCTGCGGGCGATGATGCTCGTCCTTAGCTGACTGACGGCTGCGGACCGAGCGCCGGCCAATGCGCTGTTCCCACGGGCTTGGGCAAGATCGAGTGGGACTGATCGGGGGAGCGTGGTCATTCGTGCTTGCACCGCCTCGAAAACTGGAGCGGCGGCACCCCAGTGGCCGCCGATGACGACGAGTTGCGGGTCGCAGAAGGCGATGGCTGCGGTGAGTACGTCGCAGACGGCCGTGGCGAGGATGTCGGTGAGCGGTGCCTCGTTCGGGTCGGCGACTCTGGACAGGAGTCTGCTGACGTCGATTGCTGTCGAGCCGGTGTGGCGGAGTCCGAGCTGTTCGAACACCGTCGTGAAGGCGACAGCTCGCCCGTCGACGTCTGTGGTGGTGACGTGGGCGATCTCGCCGGCGAGGCCGGTGTGCCCCCGTCGTATGTCGCCGTCGGTGACGACGGCGCAGCCGAGCCCTTCACCGAGGTGCAGGTAGACGAAGTTGTCCAGACTCGTCCCGGTGTCCGAGGCGCGGGCGGTGCGTTCGGCGCGGGCGGCCCAGTTGACGTCGTTGTCCACGAGCACCGGGCCGGCCACCAGGGCAGCGAGCGTGCGTGCCGGAGACAGCCGGCCGAGCAGGAACGGCGCGTCCGGCAGCTGCACGAGCGCGCCGGTGGCTCGATCGACGGGGTCAGCGGCCGAGACCACCGTGACGCGGACAGCCGAGGCGTCGACGTCGGCCAGCGCTGCGCGTGCCGCCTTCGTGAGCAGCCGGGCAACGGTTCTCGGTGTGGCCGGACGGGCGATGGGTTCGACGTGGCTTGACAGCACGGCGCCCGACGCGTCGACGCGCTCGACGACGACACCTTCGGGCGCGACGCTCACGGCGAGCCCGACGCCGACGTCGTCGGCGAGGGCGTAGTAGCTGCCCACCCCTCCGCGGCCGCTGGTGCGCTCACCCGTGTCATGAACGAGACCGGTGGCCTCGAGACGGCGGATCGACTCGGCCGCGGTGGGCTTGGACAGTCGCGTGCGGACGGCGATCTGCGCACGCGTCAGTCGCGGGGCGTCCATCAAGGCGCGCAGCACCGCTTCATCGGTCATCTCGCGCAGTAGCGACAGCGAAGGCTTGGCCGAGGTCACGAGCCGAAGCCTACGACGATTCGGTAAGGAGGCTTGCCTGGAAGCGCGGCACGCTTTACTGTCCTTTCAGTAAGGAGTCTTGACCGAAGGGGAATTGCTCATGACTGTGGCCGAGACAGCCAATGTTCCAGGGTTGCCGCACTGGGAGAGCACGCCGGAGGATCTGCCCGCAGCGATCCGCGAGGTCAAGCGCGCGCTGCGTGCGCGGATCGAAGCGTCGGGCCGCAGCGTCGACGATGTGTTCTCGGTGATCGAGGCTCGGGTGCGGGTCCAGGTCGAGGAGATCCTCGCGGCCAAGGAACGCGGAGAGACCGTGTGGCCGGTGATCGACTACGCCGACATCGCCGCCGGCACCGTCACCGCCGACCAACTCGCGCACCTGCGCCGTCGCGGCTGCCTGATCGTGCGCGGACACTTCGATCGTGACCAGGCCCTGGGCTGGGACCGCGGCATCGTCGACTACGTCGAATCCAACCGGTTCTTCGACACCTACCGCGGGCCGGCGGACGACTTCTTCGGCAGCGTCGGCTCCAAGCCCGAGATCTATCCCGTCTACTGGTCCCCGGCGCAGATGCAGGCCCGCCAGAGCGAGCGCATGGCCGCCGTGCAAGCGTTCCTCAACAGCCAGTGGCGCAGCGAGTCCGACGGCGTCCGATGGTTCGACCCCGACCGCGACTCGATGTATCCCGACCGCATCCGTCGTCGTCCCGAAGGCGCGAACTCGAACGGCCTCGGCACCCATCTCGACCCCGGAACCCTCGACCTGTGGATGACCAGCGCCTACCAGCAGGCGTTCCGACACCTGTTCGACGGCACCGTCGAGGACTACGACCCCTGGGACGCCGCCCACCGCACCGCCGGCCCCCAGTACCCGGGGTCGACCATGTGCTCAGCGTTCCGGACGTTCCAGGGCTGGACCGCGCTGTCAGACATGGACCACGACCAGGGCGTGCTGCACACCGTGCCCATCCCCGAGGCGATGGGCTACCTGATGTTGCGTCCGTTGCTGGCCGACGTGTCTGAGGACAACATGTGCGACGTCACCGTCAACCAGGTCTTCCCCGCCACCGAGCAATGGCATTCACTGCTGCTGCAGGCTCTGTCCGGCATCCCGGACGTCAAAGCCGGCGACTCCGTCTGGTGGCACGCCGACATGATCCACTCCGTCGCCCCCGTCGAGAACCAACAGGGCTGGGGCAACGTCATGTACATCCCCGCAGCACCCTGGTGCCCGCGCAACGAGACCTACTCCGCCACCGTCCGCGAGGCCTTCGTCACCGGCTCCAGTCCGTCCGACTTCCCCGACGAGAACTACGAGCGTGAGTTGGCCGAACCGCTTCCACCTCGACGACCTCAACGACATCGGACGGCGCGGCCTCGGCCTGAGCTAACTGCGGCACGCCGTTGCGCCAGGCACGCTGGCTCAACACGAAGTCGCATTGGAAGCGCCTCCAGTGCCGGGGCAGCGACGGCGTGGGCGCACCGCCGGGCAACCGAGTAAGAGCTTGCTGATCCGGGTAGATGGCTGCTGTGTCCGAATTCCAGGAACCGGTCGGTCGCCGGTGCGGCAGCGTGCGCGCCCATATGCCGATCGCAATACTGATCATCCGCGGGCACGGCGCTGAATTCAGCAAGCGGAGTCGCAACGAGAGGACAACGTGATGGGTCGCAAAAGCAAGCCAGAAGCCGTGCTCCACCACCACGTGGCGGAGGCCGGCGCGGTGGCGGGCTCGGCCGTCGAGGCAGTTCGTGAGCATGCGACCGTGGCCGGTGAGAGTGTCGGCGGTGCAGTCGCGTCTGCGTTCGACACTGTTGCCGAGCGCAGCCGTCGCGCCCGTAAGAAGGCTCAGAAGAAGGCCAGCAAGCAGGCCCGGTCCGTGCGCGGGTCGGCGCAGGGCACCGTGGACAGGTCCCGCCGCCGAGCCGCGCGTCAGCTTCGCCGCGCCGCCGCGACCGCTTCCGAACAGGCCGAGAAGCAGGCGGCTCGACTCGACGTCCCGCAGCGGGGCCGGGGCCGGCTGATCGCGATCGGTGTCGCACTCGCCGCAGTGGCGCTCGCGGCCGCCAAGTTCATGGCGCCAAAACATGAGTCGCCCGAGCCGCCGGCGTCGTAGCGCGGCCGGCAACTGATCACGGTCGCGGGCGACGGATCCGCAGACCGAGCCCGGACTTGCCACGAGTCGGGCCGGGCGTGAGCGATCCAAAGGAGAGCGCCCTCGAGGATGCGGAAGAGCACAGCGCTTCCGGCAGTCCGGGTCCCGTTCCCCGGAGCAGCACCGGCGAAGGTCGGCGTGACTGCTGGACACGGTCGGGCCGCAATGCTGAACCTGGCCCGCCGACGGATCGGGCCGTTCAAGCCCGGACTCACCCGGCGAACCGAGCAAGGCATTTGTTCGGGCTGACGGAAGGCGGCAGCCATGCTCAACAGCCTCGTCCGAAGCCCTCGGCCTCCTGCATCTTGCGGCGCCGGGCCCTGACGCCTGGGCCGCTCGGCACGCTACGCAGTTTGAGCTCGCCTATTGATCGTCGGGTTGATCTTTGGGCAGATCGGCGTCGACGAGGGCGCTGGAGCCAGCGGCGCGGGTGCTCATGTCGTCGGTGCGTTCTCTGAGCCGTTGCAGCGACTCGGCGTCACCGAGCGGAACGGTCGCTTCTAGGTGCGTACCGCCCTGAAGTTCGGGCAGGTCCAGAACCGCATCGACCAGACTCGCCCTGCTTCCTACCGGCAGGTGGCCCGATTCGGCGTGCAACGACGCCCGAGCTGTATCTGGGGCGTCTGGCGAGGTGTCTACCTGCGCCGAGGCGACAACGCGGTCGCCGTCGGTGACTTCGACCTTCCGATGCGCGGGTTCGTCGGCCATGGTTTCTTCTGCCTCTCCGTGGGTGATGCTCGGCATCCGACTGGTTCGGTCTGCTGATCCGCTGCGAATGCCGACCTGTTCGTCCGAGCTAGGCGGCTGTGTGCGGCACCCCCACCGTGTGCTCCCGAACTTGCTGGTGATTCGGCCCTGGGCGTCAGGCCGTGTGGGGGAACCTCTACTACATGGCCTTCCCGGCAGGGGCAATGAAGTAACACCGATAGCCCTAATGTCTTCGATCGGTGCGGTCAACGCTCGCAACTGGTCTGTGAACCATCGAAACCAGACACTTCCTTCGTGGAATGAACCAGAGCCCGCATCGTGCACGCAGGCCACGCGGCGGCACCCGCAACGGCCCTCCGGTTGAAGCGCCGTAACGATCAGCCAGATCCGTGATTTCGGCTGGTCGCCGGGCATTCTTGGTGACAGGTCCGCACGTTGACGCCATCGGGCGAGGAAGCGTGACGAGCTGCCGCCAAGATCAACGGTTGTCGTGGGTTACGTGATCACGGCGGCGGTCATGCTGTCGATGGCATGGCGCACAGCGTCGGAGACCCAGTCACCGTCGGCGATTCGTTTGGCCTTGGCGGTCATCTCCCGTTTCGAGAGCCCGACAGCCGCTGGATCGACGGCCTTGTGTACGGCCTTCAGCGCGTGCAGGAGCGCAATGAGTGCGCCGACTCTCGGGTCGGCGGTCGTGCCGTTCTGCATGGCTGTGAGTAGATCGGCGCGGACAGCGTCTTCGTGCGCGGCGTCGAGGGTCGGCCAGTTATGGCGAGGGAAGAAGATGCCGAAGATTCTGCCGCTCTCCCTGCGGAGCAGGCCGCGGTCGACCAGGCGGTCATACAGGCGAATCCGCACGTGCTTGCCCAGAGCCGTCACGACGTTCTGCGGTCTCTTGCCCTGTTTCTCGCGGACCGTGGCCAGCGCCTCGTCGAGCAGCGGGTCCGAGGTCGCGCTTGCGTCCCGGAGGACGAGGCGGCCCGCCCGGACGTCCTCGGAGGGGCCAGCAACGTCCACGCGTTGCATCAAGGCGAGTTCGACAAGCAGTGCGCCACCGAGTGCCACGTCGACCTTGCTAGCGCTGGCGGCGAGCTTTCCGGTCGCGTCGTTCGTGAGCAGGAGAAGCAGATCCTCCGCGATCAGCATGTCCGCGACCCTAGGCCGAGAATCGGTTCTCCAGGCTCGCGGCCAAGGTCGGCGCCTAGGTCGCCGTCGCGCACCCACCGACGCTGTCTCTGGGCAAGGCCCGAACGTCGATTTAGTCTCGGGACGTGTACGAGATCGCGTTGAGCGTCGCAGATTCCCTTCGTGCCGATACCCGGGTGGACGTGGCGTGGGTATTCGAGACTCGTGGATTCAGTTCGCGCGATCGGGCCGAAGCGGCGGCGATAACGCCGGGCGGCGGCCGGGTCGGTGCGTTGATGGGCGGTTCGCTCGACGCCGAGGTCGCTGCCCTGGTCAATAGTGGCGTCAGCCGCCGGGTCGTTGACCTGAGCGTGGGCGAGGTCGATGCGCTGGCGGCGGGCCTGTCCTGCGGCGGCAGTGCGCGCGTGCTCATCGTGCCGGCCACCGATCTGCCGAGTGAGCTCTGGCAGCGGCTTCGTGACCGTGAGCCGGTTTGCCTGGTCACCCGATTGGACGGCGATGACGTGGTGGCCACCACGATGTTCACCTCGGAGACGATCGCGGCGGCGGGCGAAGACGTGGCGCGTCTGTTCAGGCGCGGCGTGAGCGACACGGCGGTCATCGCTGACACCGCGGTGACCGCTCTGTGGCCCGTGCCCAAACTGGTGATCGTCGGCGCCGGTGCGATCGCCGAGGCGCTCGAGGCGATGGCGAACGTGCTGGGTTGGCATACGACTACCGGCGACGGCGCCGCGGGCACCGCCGCCCTGGCCGAGCTTGCCGTCCTGGACAACGTGGTCGTGATCTCCCACGATCTCGACGTCAGCGGGTCCGCGCTCGCCGCGGCGCTGTCCGGTTCAGCCGGCTACATCGGCGCGGTCGGATCGCGTCGCACGCAGCAGGCGCGGGCCGGCTGGCTGGCCGATCGGGGAATTACCGACCTGAGCCGGATCCACGGGCCGGCCGGCCTCGATATCGGTGGCGGCAAACCACCGGAGATCGCCGTGTCGATCATCGCCGAGGCGTTGGCCGTTAAGTCCGGACTGCCCGCGGTGTCCCTGCGCGAGCAGACCGGGCCCATCCACAAATCGCCGGTCGCCGCCGCGGACTGAGGCTGCCGGCGCGAGCGGCGCGATGCGGACGACGTCGGCCATCCCCGGCGGCGCGAGGCATTGCCGGGCCTTGCGATGTGGGGAAGCCTTGACGGCGTAGGCACTCCGCGGAGTGAACGGCGACGGTCAGGGCGGGCCATGCCTCATGAGATCCGCTTCTGCACGGCAGCGGACGGAACACGACTGGCCTACGCGCTGCACGGGAGCGGACCTCCGCTGGTCAGGGTCGCGACCTGGCTGACCCACCTCGAACTCGACTGGCAGAGCCCTGTCTGGCGACACTGGCTGGACCGGCTCGGCGACGGGCACACGGTGCTGCGCTATGACGAGCGCGGTTGTGGTCTGTCGGGCATGGCGGATGGCGAGCCGTCGCTTTCGACCTGGGTCGGCGATCTCCAGACGGTGATCGACGCTGCGGGATGGGACCGATTCACGCTCCTCGGCGTGTCTCAGGGCGGGGCGATCGCGGTCGCCTACGCGGCGCGACACCCCGAACGGGTCAGCCATCTCGTCCTCTACGGCGCCTACGGACGGGGGAGGAGACTGCGCGGCCAGCAGCTTGAAGAAGAGGCGCTGACGGCGGCGATTCGGGCTGGCTGGACGGCGGATGACCCGACCTTTCGGCACATGTTCAGCATGCTTTTCCTGCCACGTGGCACGCCGGCGCAGATGGCGTGGTACGACGGCCTGCTGCCGGCGACGACGACGGTCGAGCGGGCGGTGCAGATGTTCCGCGCGCGGGGCGGGTTGGACGTCACGGCCGAGGCGCCGCGGGTCACCGCGCCGACCTTGGTGATTCACGCCCGCGACGATCATGTGGTGCCAGTGGAGGAGGGCCGGCTGCTCGCCCGTCTGATCCCGAACGCGCGGCTGGTGGTCCTTGACTCTGCCAACCACATCCTGCTCGCGGACGAACCTGCCTGGGACGAGTTCGTCGCCACGATGTACGCCTTTCTCGGGGCATCGTCCCGTGCGCCCACGACCGCGACGACCGCGGCATTCAGCCCGCGGGAACTCGATGTGCTCGACCTTGTCGCCGCCGGCCTGACCAACGAGGCGATCGCCGCGCGCTTGTGCCTGAGCGTGCGCACCGTCGAGCGGCACCTGTCGAACGTCTACGCGAAGATGCGCCTGTCTGGGAAGGCCGCCCGCGCCGCTGCGGCTGCCGCCTTCGTCGAGTCCCGCGGTTCTTCCGCCGAGCACCGCGACTGAGCGCGCTGCGTGTAGACCGCCACGCGCGCACGCGGTGTTGGGTGGTGACGCCGATGCCGCCACCGTCCGCCTGGGACTACACACAGAGCGACGGGTTTCCAGTAGCCAGGAGGTACGGCGATGACAACCAATGTGGCGGCCCAGGGGCGCGTCCTTGAGTCGGTAAGGGAGTACGAGGTCAGCGGCGGTGGCGGGACGAAGCTGCACGCGCGGGAGTGGGGTAACGCCGAAGGGGCGGCGATCCTGTTCATCCACGGCTGGTCGCAGACTGACCTTTGCTGGAGCAGCCAAGTGGGTTCGCGGCTCGCCGACACCTACCGAATGGTCACCTTCGACATTCGAGGTCACGGCCGGTCGGCCAAGCCGCTCGACGCCTCGTCCTACACCGACTCACGGCTATGGGCAGACGATCTTGCTGGCGTTATCGAGCAAACCCAGCTCGTACGCCCGGTTCTGGTCGCCTGGTCCTACGGCGGGTTCATCGTCGGCGACTACCTGAGGGCTTACGGTGACGGCGCGATCGCCGGCATCGACCTTGTGGGCGCATCGGTGATCATGGCGCCACCCACCTTCGAACGCGTCGGCCCCGGCCTGCTCGAGAATGCTCCGGCTGCGTTCAGCCCCGATCTCGCGACCAGCATTCCGGCCATCCGGCGCTTCCTGCGGGCGTGCAGCGCTGAGCCGCTCGACGACGAGCAGTTCACCGCCGCACTCTGCTGGAACATGCTCACCCCGCCGGAAGTGCGCCAAGCACTGCTCAGCCGCGAGATCGACCAGACCGACGTGCTCTCGCGGGCCTCCGTGCCGGTGCTGGTGACCCACGGCCGGCGAGACGCGATCGTGCTGCCGTCGATGGCCGAGTACACCCTGCAGCGGTGCCCGAGGGCAGTCGCCTCCTGGTACGACGACGCCGGTCATTTGCCATTCGTGGAAGCCACCCAACGATTCAACCGTGAACTCGCCGCCTTCACGGCAGACGCCGAGCGCGCGGCGTAGGCGACCAGTCCGTCGCAGCGTCGACACCGCTGCGGGTGGCTCAGCCGCACAACGTGACTACTCCGGAGGGCTCTCGTCGGTGTCGGTCCGGCCGGACAGATACCGCTCGAACTCGGCTCCGAGCTCATCGGCCGTCGGCAGCCGGGCACCGTCGGTCAGCAATCCGGCGCCTCGTCCGGCGGCCATGTCGTCGTATTGCCGCTCGAGCCCGCGAACCAGGCTCGAGACCTCCTCGGAGCCTGCCACCTGCTTGTCCACATCGGCCCGGATCACCTCTGCGGCGTGCGAGAGCGCCTCGGTCGGCAGCGACAAGTCGCCAGCCCGGGCCACGCAGTTCAGCAACGTGTGCGCGGCTTCGGGGTAGTCCAGGTTGGCGAGATAGTGGGGAACCACGACCGCGAAGCCGCAGGCCGGCACCCCGGCTTCACCGAGGCGGTACTCCAGCAGGTTCCCGACACTGGCCGGGACCTGGATCGTCGGTAGCCACTTCGGATAATCCGCGACCAGGTCTGGTGGGCTGCCATGCGCGATCACCATCGTCGGCCGCGTGTGCGGCACCGCCATTGGGATGGCGTTCAGGCCGGTCACGAGCCGCACATCGAGCTCAGCAACCAAGATTCCCACCGCCGCGATGAACCGCTCCCACTGGACATCCGGCTCGGGGCCGTGCAGCAGCAAGAACGGCGTGTCGTTCAGATCGCGGACCAGGTGCACAGCCAACTCCGGTGCGGCGTAGCCGTCCCAGTGATCACTGGTGAAGCTCATCTCGGGCCGCCGCGATCGGTAATCCAACAGCTGGTCCACGTCGAACGTCACCACCAGCTCCGAATCGAGGGCGCTGAGCAGGTGTTCGCGCGCCAGCCGGCGACCGCCACCGGCATCGACGAAACCGTCGAGTGCTTGAACCATCACCGGCCTGGCGAGGTCGGGCTGGGCACTCGCCGTGAACAGAGCCGCTGGATCTTGCACCGACTTCTCCTTCGCCTGAGCTCAATCCAGTCTGTCACTCGGTTTGCGGCCGCAAATCGTCAGCCGCGAGCCAACTCCAGGTGCGGGTGCCTCCTAACGCTTGCGGCGCCGGGTGCAAATCCATCCAAAGCCAAGCCGACGCTTCAGGCGAGGTGCGCTGAGACGACGAGGTTGTCGAGGTAGCTGTGTGCTGCCCAGTCGAATTCGCCTGTGCAGGTGATCAGCCGTAGTTCGGGCAGCGGTGTTGGCCCGTACACGGCCTCGGTGGGGAAAGACTTCTTCGGATAGCTGCGCACGCTGTCGATGATGAAGCGCAGGGTGGCGCCGGTGTGCTGACGCACGAGGGCGACCGCGCCCGGGTGCAGATTACGCAATCGGTAGAACACCGCCGGCCCGTTCACGGAGTCGACGTGCCCGATGATGACGGCGGGGCCCGGGGCGCCTGGTCGTACGCCCGCGGCGTACCAGCCCGCCACGCCCCACTGGGAGGGTGCCTGCAGCGTCCCGTCCGGCAGGCGTCCCAACGACTCGAGGCCGGTGTCGACGCCGATCGCCGCGATGACGAGCCGGGTTGGCGGGCTGGTCTGTGCAGTCGCGGACGGCGCGGCGTGCGCCGGTCCGGTCGGCCCGTGCGGAAGCGCGGGCAGCCCGCCTGCCGTCGCGCCGGCGGCGTGCGTGGACGGCGCGGCAGCCGGGCGCTGGCTGGTTGCCGGCTGAGCCGGACGGGCTGGTCGTCCGGTCGCGACGAAGGCCGCGACGCCGATGACCGCGAGGACGAGCAGCGTCACGAGCCAGGCGAGGGCGGCAGGTGAACGGAGGCGCCGTCGGGGCGACCGCGCGTCCGGTGTCTGCGGGCGGAGGTGCCGAGCGGTCATCGCGTTGCGGCACGCCTCCTGCCACGTGTCAGGGCGAAGATTCCCGCGCCGATGAGCGCTGCAACACCGCCGGCGAGAACGTCCAGCGCCCACGGGATACCGGCATCTGGACGTGGTGCCGTGCCGCCGGCACCCGCGGGCACGGAGCCGATCGGCGTGCTCGCCGCGCCCGCAGCATCGGTGAGCGTTCGGATGGTGATGCCGGAGCCTTTGGCGTCGAGGAGCACGACCGAGTTCACGCTGCCGGGCTTGATCGACACTGACGCGGACGTGCTGGTCGCCGGTGCCGCGTCTGATTTCGCGTCGACCTGCCACGTCCCGGCCGGTACTGACGTATACGGCGTGCTGCTCGCGAAGGCCGCTGACTTGGCGAGGACGGGCCCGCCCCGCGCTGACATGTCGGCGTGCGGGGCCCTGCTCGCGGCCTGGATGATGCGCACCGAGCCGTGTCCGGCGGCGGGCGCCTTGAGCTGGTCCTCGAGAATGATCCCGCGAAGGTGGGCGTTCATGCCGATCCCGGCGGCGGTATACGCGTGGTCAGCTTTGGCGGTGAAGGTCCAGCTCAGCGCCGCAGGGGTGGACGCTGCCGCGCCATGCGGGCGCATCGAGACGGCGTAGAGCCCGGGCTTGAGGCGGTTGTACGGGCTGACGTCGCCATAGCCCACGCTGGCGAGCCACAGCGTGGTCGAGCCGCCCGAGAACGCCGTGAGGTAGACGTCGACGTTGCCGGTGTCGGGCGAGAGGTGCGCGCCGCGGATCATCGCGCTGGATTCGGCCGGCGCGGCGGTGGCAGCCCCGGGCG
Source organism: uncultured Actinomycetota bacterium (assembly GCA_963709985.1). Classification (GTDB taxonomy): domain Bacteria; phylum Actinomycetota; class Actinomycetes; order Mycobacteriales; family Jatrophihabitantaceae; genus DASXRA01. The sequence goes on along the minus strand of CAVPYQ010000047.1, from coordinate 16,149 downwards.
TGAGCAGGCACAACGCGGCCGCCGTCCCGGCGAGCACCAGCGTGCGCAGTGGGTGTCGCATCGGCAGATCTCCTTCGATCGGGCTAGTAGAACGGGTCAGCTCGGCAGGCCTGGCGGAGCCAGGCCGACGCTCCACGTCAGCTCGCATGATCCGCCGACAGGCGCGGATACGCCGCTCGGGGCGTACGCGTGCGGAAGCATCCGCAGGGTTTGGGTGAGCGCGCTGGTGTTGCGCACCGACAGAGTCACTGTTCGCACGGGGCGCCCGGCGGCGGCTTCGGGCTGGTCGAGCGCGAGGCGTCTGACGTGGACGTCGGTGTTCGTCGCGAGCAGCGCCAGTGCGGTGGCCGCGCGCATGTCGAGTCGGCCGTCCCGCAGCACCGCCTGCGGGGCGGGGTCGGTCGTGACGCGGGGGTTTGCGAGTAGCGCGCGACCGGCGCCGACGCGGTCGTGTGCGTCGCGCGCCATCCGCGCATCGAGGCTGGAGGTGCTGCCGGGCACGACCATGCGGACCTCGACCCGCCCAGCGGCGGGGCCGAACACTGCTAGTGGCACGGACGAGATCCGCGCGGCCGACGCCGCAAGGCCGAGCGTGACCTCCGCGCGGATAGCCGGCGACGAGACCAGGAAGCGGTCTGCACCCCACCGTCCACCGGCCCGAAACGTGTGGGCGCTGAACCCCTCCTGGTCGAGAGCGGCAGCGACGCGCGCGTCGGCGCTGATCGGGGCAGCACGGGAGAGATTCGCCTTGATCCACGCCTCGGCCTGCCGGACGGGAGTGTTGACCGCGACCAGCCTGGGCGTCGGCGCCCGGTGCGGCGAGGATCCGCGCGTGGTGATGTAGAGCGCGGCGCCCGCGGCCAGGAGGACGGCGGCGGCACAAGCGCCAACGACGGCGACGACGACGCGCCGGGTACCGAGCGAGGTCGATGCGAGAGCAGTCGTGTCATCGCTCTCGCGCCAGGACGCCGGCTCGCGCGCGGGCGAGCGGACGTACGAGCGTGCGGTCGCGCCTGCCAGGTGCAGCGCGATGCGCGGCTCGCGAGCACCGAGCAGACCCGGCCGGGGCGGCGTCTGTGGCATGTCCTTTGCGGCGGCGTGACCGGAGCGCGCTCCGACGACGCCGGGAATCGACCGGGCCGCTTCTCGCCGGGCGGGTGCGCCACGCCGCGACAGACGGGCGTGCGACAGCGACCTGCGATGCAAACGCGCGTCCCCCGGAAACGCGTCCATGAGATCCCCCGAACTCGATGGACGATGCGACGCCGCGCTCACCCACGGACGGTGATGTGTGCTCGGGCGTCGCCTCTGGGCAGAACCGTACGCCCTGGCCGCATTGCTGTCGTTTCGAGATTGCGACTGTCTGCGCATACTCCGCCGGGCGACGTGGCAGACGTGGCAGACGTGGCAGATCGCGGCGCCGGCAATACGCAGGACTGCATAGCGATGCTGCCTTCGAGCCCGTCCGCTTCGACGTCAGTCCGTTCCGACGTCTGGCCGGGTCAGACCAGGATGCTCATCGGGGCGAGCCCGACGCTCCATGTCAGCTGTGTCGCGCCGTTAGCCGTCCTGACACCTGCGGGCGCGTACGCGGCGGGAAGCGCGCGCAGCGTCTTGGCCAGAGCACCCGGGTCGCGCAGCGTCAGGGTCAACATTCGGGCCGGGCGCCCGGCGGCGGTCTCGGACCGGTCGGTCACGATCTGGGCGATGTGAACATCGGTACTCGCGGCGAGCACTGCGAGCACGGTGGCTGCACGCAGATCCAGTTCTCCCCGGCCGAGCGGCCTGCGCACTGTGGCATCGAGCGTGACGCGCGGGTTGCCCATCAGTTCGCTGCCTGCGGTAGCTCGATCATCTGCATCGCTGGCGAGGCGGTCGTCGAGGCGTGACGCGCTGGCGTGCACGATCATGCGAACCTCGACGCGCTCCGCGGCGCCACCGAACACCGCGACGGGTTCCGTTGACATCCGCGTGGACGCAGGCCCAAGGCTGCGCGAGACGACGTCGCGGATGGTTGGGGTCGAGACGATGAACTCGTCGGTCTCCCAGGACTGCAGTCCCCGGCCGTCAGTCTTGACCGCGTGCGCGGCGGTGAACCCGAAAAAGCCGAGATCGGAGGCAATGCGGGGCTCGGCGCTCAACGTGGTACCGCGCGGGAGGTTCGTCTGGATCCAACGCTCCGCCTGCGCCACCGGAAGACTGGTGATGCTCGGCTCTGGAACGGGTGTCGATGGCTTCGTCAGCAGAACGGCGCCGAAGCCAGCCGCGATCAATATCGCGGTGACCCATGCGCCGGCGGTCACTCGACGGCCACCGAGCCAGCCCAGTAGAACGTAAGGCGTGTGGCCGCGGGCCTGTCCTCTGACCATGACGCCCCCCGAAGCGCTCGTCGGACGAGGCTGGCGCCGGGCGCGCGCTGTGGGGCTCGCGATCATGCGTCGTCTCCGCGCCCGCACGATACACCGTCCGCGTTTCCTGCTACCGACGCTCCTAGCCGACCGCCGAGCGGTACGCCCCCGGCGTCTGGCCCATGACCCGGGTGAACGTGTCGACGAACGCGCTCGCCGTCGCCCACCCGCAGCGGTGCGCCGTTTCCGTGACGCTCGCCCCGTCGGCCAGTTGCAGCATGGCGTGGAACACCCGTGTGGTGGTGCGCCACTGCGGGTAGGTCGTGCCGAACTCGACGCGGTAGAGCCGGGCCAGGGTCCGCTCGCTCGTGCCCACCGCGCGGGCCAGCCAGGCCAGCGTGCGAGGACGGCGCAGGTCGTTGATGACCAGCCGGCAGGCATCGGCGAGGCGGGGCTCGCGAGCGGCCGGCAGCGACAGCGGCTCGACGCGGGCCCGGGCCAGCCGGTCGCGCAGCACCGCTCGGATGCGCCGCGACTCGCCGGCGTCGAGCCCGGGCTCGGTCGCGGCGATCAGCAATTCGCGGACCAGGCGCTGGACGGCGACCACCGTCGGCGATGCGCCCAGCGGCGGGGCCGTCCGGTCGGCCGGGAAGCCGACGGAGTGGAACGCGCTGCGCCCGTAGAAGCGGTGCTCGTGCCACAGGCCGGCGGGCACCCACACCGCCCGGTCGGGTGAGCCGACCCAGGAGCCACGCTCGGTCGTGATCGCGATGACGCCGGTGCTGACGTAGATCAGCTGGTGGTCGTCGTGGCGGTGACGATCAATGACGTCGCCCGCGGCGCGGGTTTCCGCATGAGTCGGCGCGACGGGCGAGTGGCGGATTTTCGACATACGTCGGCAGATTATCGGAAGCAGACCCGGCGGGTGGTCCGCCAGCATCATGCTGGTGAGCAACACCCTGACCGTCGGCGTGGACGCCCGAGCCGAGTCGCCCTGGGGGCGCATGCGCCTCTGGGCGAGCGCCCACGCGGTCGACGACTTCTACCAGGGCCTGGTCCCGGCCGCGGTGCCGTACTTCGTGCTCGAGCGGCACCTGAGCTACGTCGCGGCCTCGGGCCTGGCCATGGCGGCAACCCTCGGCAGCGCGCTGCCCCAGCTGGCGGTGGGCGTGCTCGCCGACCGGCGGCGGCTGCCGTGGATGTCGCCGCTCGGCGTGAGCCTGGCCGGTACCGGTGCGGGCCTGGCCGGGCTGGCCCCGACGTACCCCCTCGTCTTCGCGCTGTTGCTGCTGTCCGGGTTCGGTGTGGCGCTGTTCCACCCGCCGGCCGGGCGCGACGCGCGGCGGGCGGCCGGCGACAGCGCCACGGCGATGAGCTATTTCGCCGCTGGCGGGAGCGTGGGCTTCTTCATCGCGCCCGCGGTGGCTACTCCCGCCCTGGACGCACTGGGCGTTGCCGGCACCGCTCTGTTCGTCCCGCCCGCGGTGCTGATGGGCTTCGTACTGCTGCGCCACCAGCGTCGTGCCCTTGCCGGGCGCGCGGCGGACCGGGCCCACGCCGGGGTGGATCGGCCCCGCCTGTTCGCCGTGCTGGCCGGCGTCGAGATCATCCGCTCGACGGTCTCGTTCGGCGTCAACACGTTCGTGTCGCTGTACTGGATCCGCCACCTCGGCGCGTCCACCAGCCTCGGCGGTGTCGCGCTCACCGTCGAGTTGGCCGGCGGGGTGCTCGGCACGCTCATTGGTGGCCGAATCGGCGATCGCATCGGCTCGGTCCGCACCGTCCAGCTCGGCAACGTCCTGCTGGTGCCGGCCCTGGGCGCGCTGCTCGCCTGCCACAACCGGTACGCCGCGTTGCCGCTGGTGCTCGTGGTCGGCCTGGTGACCAACATCCCGTTCGCCGTGCTCGTCAAGCTCGGGCAGGACTACCTGCCGACCCGGCCCGGCACCGCCGCCGGGGTGACGCTCGGCCTGGCCGTCAGCGCAGGCGGCCTGGCCATGCCGTTGCTCGGACTGGTCGCCGACCGGCACGGACCCCAGGGCGCGTTCGTCGTCCTCGCGCTCATCCCGCTACTCGCGATCGCGCTGTCGACGGCGTTACGCGAGCCCGGCTAGGAACCCGTGGTTCATGTCGTCGCGCCGGGTCGGTGCCGTCGGACCCAGCGGGTGGGGATCCACAGGCCGCCGGATCTTGCGGCCCTGGCCGCACTGGCCAGCCGGTACAACATCGAAATCCTCGGGCCGCCGCCCGCGCCGTAGCGCCTATCCGGATATCGCATATGCCGGGGTTCACGTGCCCCGAACGCGAGCCGCGCAGTCCTCGTCGGCTTCACCGTTGCACAGGTTCCACGATGAACCGTGCCGTCGCATCATGCGTGTACAGACATATAACCCCCGACTGACGGAGGCACTGTGCGTGCGGTTAAAACGGGCCCGGTGACTGGGCTGCTCAGCCAGTTCGCCGTGACCGCCGCACTCGCCGCGACCGTCGGGCTCAGCCCGCTCGGCTGGGTCGTCGGTATCAGCTTCGGGGTGATCGCGAACCTGCTGCTTGGCAGAGGGTCTGGACCGCCATGGGGCGGACGGGTTGGGGCCGGCCGACCGCGTGACTCTGACGCGGACGACGCTTGCCGGTGGCGTCGCGGCATTGGTGGCGGACTCGTTCGGCCGGCCCACACCGGTCGCGGCGCTGGTCGCCCTCACCGTCGTCGCCTTGGTTCTGGACGGGGTCGACGGCTGGGTTGCCCGCCGCACGGGGACGGCGTCGGCGCTCGGCGCGCGCTTCGACGGCGAGGTCGACGCGTTCCTGATCCTGGTGCTCAGCGTGTACGTCGCACGCTCGAGTGGCGGGTGGGTACTCGCCATCGGCGCAGCACGCTACGCCTTCCTGGTGGCCGGCTGGGTGCTGCCGTGGATGAGCAAGACCTTGCCGCCGCGCTACTGGCGCAAGGTCGTCGCGGCGACCCAGGGAATCGTCTTGACGTTCGCTGCCGCGGATGTGCTGCCCCCGCTCCTGACGAACGCCGCAGTTGCTGTTTCGATGGCTCTGCTTGCGGAGTCGTTCGGGCGTGATGTGGGGTGGCTGTGGCGCCGCCGGAGCGTCGAGTGCGGTCGTGGCACGGTCCTGGCCGGGCGCCCGGTACGCAGCGGCGACCTCGAGCGCGGCGTCATGCTGAAGCCGAGCAGGCTGACCGTGAGCCATCGAAGCGCGCACGCAGCCGGAGCCGTGCGGCGCCAGAAGCCGCGCTGGGTCGTCGAGCACGACCGCGGTTCAGCCGCACGCGAGACACGCGATTCGGCAACAACACGGATTTGGGACGGGAGAGCCAGGGATGCAGGGATTGTCGGCCTTCACTCGCCTTCGCCGGCGACTGACTGAGCAACCGACGCCCGCGGAGCCCTCGGCTGTACCCGCCGAGGATTCTCCGGGCGACGCGGAGCCGGAGTCTGCGGGCCACCGGTCGCGGGTGCGCATCGTTGCCTCGACGGTGCTCACGGTTCTGGCCGCGCTGCTCGTGTGGTTCGCTCTCGTCGCTCCGAACGGCAGCGGTCGTCTGACGCCCGTCGCGTTCGTGCGCGTCCCGCTCGAGGGTCTGATCGTCGTCGCGCTTCTCCTCCTGCTGCCGCAACGGGCGAGACGGATCGTGGCGGTGCTGGTCGGAGTGGTGCTCGGGCCGCTGCTGATCCTGAAGATCCTCGACATCGGCTTTGTCGCCGCGCTCGGGCGGCCGTTCAATCCGGTCGTCGACTGGACCTACTTCGGATCGGCGAAGAGCCTTCTCGGTGACTCGATCGGCAGCGGCGCCGCGACGGTGACCGTCATCGTCGCCGCGATTGTGTTCGCCGGCGTACTCGTGTTCATGCCGTTGGCGTTCCTACGTCTGACGCGGGTCGTCGACCGGCACCGCGCCACGTCGACCCGAGTTGTCGCTGCGCTCGCGGTCGTCTGGGTCCTCTGCGCCGCGACCGGCCTGCAGTTCGTCCGGGGCGCGCCGCTCGCGTCGTCCACCACGGCCCGGCTCGCCTACGAGCAGGCGCGCCAGATAGACAAGAGCATCGGCGACGAGGCGAGGTTCGCGCAGCTCGCCAAACACGATTCGCTGCGGAACACCCCGGCCAGCGGTCTGCTGACCGGCCTGCGGGGCAAGGATGTTCTCGTCGTCTTCGTCGAGAGTTACGGGCGGGTCGCGGTGCAAGACTCGGCCTTCTCGCCGCAGGTCGACTCCGTGCTGGATGCCGGGACCCGCCAACTCGGTGCGGCCGGATTCTCCGCGAAGAGCGCGTTCCTCACCTCACCGACGTTCGGCGGCATCAGCTGGTTGGCCCACTCGACCTTGCAGTCCGGCCTGTGGATCGACAACCAGTTGCGCTACAACGACCTCGTGGCGAGCGACCGCTTCACCCTCAGCGACGCGTTCAACCGCGCGGGTTGGCGGACGGTCAGCGATGTGCCGTCGGACAACCGTGAGTGGGGGCCGGGCACGTCCTTCTATCACTTCGACAAGCTCTACAACAGCCTGAACGTCGGGTACAAGGGCCCGAAGTTCAGCTATGCCTCCATGCCCGACCAGTACAGCCTGGCGGCCTTCCAGCGCCTCGAACTCGCAAAGGCCGACCGTGCTCCGGTCATGGCCGAGATCGATCTCGTGTCGAGCCATACGCCATGGGCCCCGCTGCCGCACATGGTTGACCCGAGCCAACTCGGTGACGGGTCGGTCTTCAACGGCATGCCCGAACAGGGCCAGTCGGCGAAGGCCGTCTGGCGTCACGCCAGTCAGGTACAGGCCGCGTACGGCCAGTCCATCCAATACTCGCTGAACGCCGTCTTTTCTTTCGTGGCGAACTCCCACGACAAGAACCTCGTGCTCGTCGTCCTCGGCGACCACCAGCCCGCCACGATCGTCAGCGGTCACGGCGCGAGCCACGACGTGCCGATCTCGATCATCTCCCACGATCCAACCGTGCTGAACCGGATCGCGCCGTGGAATTGGCAGGACGGCATGCGGCCCAGCCCGAACGCCCCGATCTGGCCGATGGACGCCTTCCGCGACCGCTTCCTCAACGCGTACGGCCCGCATCCGCCGACGGCTCCGGTGCCCTCCGATACCTCGCCCCAGCACTGACGACTGCGGCGGTAGTACAGCCATGAAGCAGGACGTGCGCGCTCCGTTCGACCAGGCCCTGCACCGAGCCCGTGTGTCGGCGTACGCCCCCGGCGAGTTCGTCGAGCAGGAGAGCTTCATGCGCGCCGGCGAGATCCGGGCGCTCGCGGGTCGGGCGGGCATCGCGCCTGGCGTCTCCGTGCTGGACCTGTGCTGCGGAGTCGCCGGGCCCGGCCGGTTCATCACTCGGGAACTTGGTTGCACGTATCTGGGCGTCGACTTCAGCTCCAGCGCCATCGATATCGCACGCGAACGCGCTGGCGATCTGCCTTGTCGCTTCGAGGTGTCGCGGATCCCGCCGATCCCTCCCGGCCCGTTCGACGTGGTGCTCCTGCTCGAGACCATGCTCGCGTTTCCCGAAAAGGAGTCGCTGCTTGCGGAGATCTCCCGAGTGCTCCCGACTGGCGGGCGGTTCGCGTTCACCCTGGAAGAGGGCCTCCCGCTCACCGAGGCAGAGCGCGCGAGCATGCCGGACGCTGACACGGTCTGGCTCACTCCGCTGCCCGAGATGCTCGCTGGCTTGGCGCGAGTCGGGCTCGTCGTCCGCTGGCAGGATGACTGCAGTGCGAGCCATCGAGCGATGGCAGATTCGTTGATCAACGCGTTTGCCGCGGACGCTGACGGTATTGCCGCGCAGATCGGCCGCCCGGCCCTCGACGACCTGCTGGCCGCCCACCGCCTCTGGAGCGACTGGCTGCGGGAGGGACGCGTGCGCAAGATCGCGTTCGTTGCGGAGAAGACGGCGCCGCCAAGCACTACCGCCGCGGACGTTGCGGGCTAGCATCGCCGCCGATCGCGACAAGTCGGTGACAAGTCGTGCGTGCAGTGAATCCTGGCGCAACATGCAGTTCTGACCGGCGATCGTGTGCAGATCGAGGCGTTGGCGCAGCGCGATCTGCACCTGAACGGCACGCGCATCAATCCTCAGGGTGCAATCGATTGAGCACGACGTAATTGCCCCTGGCGTTTAGCGGTGTCGAGGCGAAGCATCGAACTCGCCACGCTCACCATCAGCCATGAATCGCTACATCTGGAGCACATCGGCCGCTACTTGCACAACGCCGCAATCAGGGTGCCAGTCGCCAGGTTGTCGGCACCGAGATCCGTCGACGACCTGGGCGGGAACGCGGCGGCGCTGCCGGATGTTGTGCAAGGTGCCGAACAAAGGAGCGAACGATGACGACCCCAACGACTGACCGGGCAGTGCTCGCCGGAGGGTGTTTCTGGGGAATGCAAGACCTGATCCGCAAGCAGCCCGGCGTGGTATCGACCCGGGTTGGCTACACCGGTGGCGACGTGCCTAACGCGACCTACCGCAACCACGGGACGCACGCCGAGGCGATCGAGATCGTCTTCGACCCGAAGCGGGTTTCCTACCGCGAGTTGCTGGAGTTCTTCTTCCAGATCCACGACCCGACGACGAAGAACCGTCAGGGCAACGACATCGGGGCGAGCTACCGCTCAGCCATCTTCTACGCGAACGACGACCAGAAGCGGATCGCCGAGGACACGATTGCCGATGTCAACGCCTCCGGGCTCTGGCCCGGCAAGGCGGTCACCGAGGTCGCCGCGGCCGGACCGTTCTGGGAGGCGGAGCCGGAGCATCAGGATTACCTGGAGCGCTATCCGAATGGGTACACGTGCCACTACATCCGCCCGGGTTGGCGCCTTCCGCGTCGACAGGAGGCGGTCAGCCCCGAGCAGGCGGCGCACCGGTAGCCGCTTGAGGTAACAGCACCCAACTGCCGGGCGCGCCAATGACTGGCGCGCTCGGCAGTTTCGTGTTCACGGGATGGTCAGGCCGGATGCGCCGACGCCACCTGCCGGCGGTGGATGATCACGTCGAACCACCGTTCACGTCGTCAGGGTGCCGGCAGGGGGCACCCGTTTCGAATGGTCAATGCCGATTCGATGGCCACCGGAAATGGCCGTAAATGCGAGCGCCTCGACGGTCTATCGATTGAATTTGCCGACGGCGAATTTCCGTTAGTCGCGGGCGCGATTATCGGCGATGGAGCAACAAATGCTCTGAATAATCAGCCGATTAGGTACTGCAAATCCAGTGCTGTGCTCGCGGTTATCTGCGGGCGACCGGAGCGCCACGAGGCCCCAGCGGCCGCGGCATCGCGGCTACGGCGGTACCAGTGAGTTACGGGGTGTTTACGGCGGCGGGCTGCGGCAGCAGGCCGTGCAGCGTCATCGTGCCGCGGATGGGAACCATCGACGGCTGAGCCAATCCGGCATCGACCATGCGACGCGAGCAACGGGAGATCACGTCATGGCTGACGCCGAAGCGACGGGACAGATCACCGAATGTCGCCGGGCGGTCACCGGCCTTCATACCCCGCAGTACCTCAAGTATGTGGTCTTCGATATCTACGGGCATACCTAGAACACTAGCCTGCCAGCGAGCCATCGGTCACGAAATGTGCTGCGAACTTTTCTGGATCTGCGCGAAGCTGATCAATTGCCCGCACGTTTCAACCGGCGGGGCGGTATTTCCGGCCGGAGTATTGACAAATCCCTGGGGTACCTAGCGGGCCGCCGAGAGTGCCGTCCGGCCCGCTCGCTGCGGTTGGTCCGTCAGCATCCGTGCGGTGACGCCTACCTCGGCGCCCTCGTCTCGGCTCCGCGCGACTCCGGGAAACGCGACCTCGATCCGCAGGCCGCCTTCCGGCCGGGCGCTCGCCTGGAGGACTCCACCATGCGCGTCGGCGACGGACGAGACGATGGACAGGCCAAGGCCGATGCCGTTTCCGGTGCGGTCGGGCTGAAGGCGCCGAAAGGGCTGAAAGAGCTGGTCGACGTCCGCCGCCGCGATTTTCGGCCCGGAGTTCTCGACGACGAGGACGGCCTGACCGGCCCGGCAGCCGGTCGCGATCTTGACGAACCCGGGCGCGACGTTGTGGCGCAGCGCGTTGTCGAGCAGGTTGGCGACGAGACGCTCGACGAGTCGGGCATCGCCGGAAGTCGGAGCGGGCGAGATGACGGCTCGAACGTCGACGCCGCAGCGGTTCGCCTCGGCCCGACGATCGGCGATGACCTGCCTCGTGACACCTGCCAGGTCGAAGCGCTCGTAACGGTCGATGCCGGTCTGGCCGCGGGCGAGGGTGAGAAGCGCCTCGATGAGCCGCTCCTGCTGGGCGCCGGCGGCGAGCACCCGCTCGTGGGCCGCGCGCAACGACTCGGGCGTGGCGTCCGGATCGTCGATCGCGACCTGCCCGAGTGCCCGCTGCCGGGCGAGCGGGGTTCGCAGTTCGTGCGAGGCATTGGCCACGAATCGGCGCTGCGCCTGGAACGAGTCGTCCAGCCGGGCGAGCAGGGCGTTGAACGTGTCGCCGAGTTCCTTGAGTTCGTCGTCGGGTCCGGCGAGGGCGAGGCGCTCGTGCAGGTTGGTGGCCGAGATGTCGCGGACGGCGGTGGTGATCGTGCGAAGCGGGCGCAGAACCCGCCCGGAGACCGCCCAACCCAGGGCGATCGAGATGACCGCCATGCCGGCCAGGGCGATGCCCGACTGCAGTAGCAGTTGGCGCAACTCGGCCGAGTGCTGGCGATCGGCCAACTGCTTGGCCAGTTGCGGGGTCAGGGTCGGGAGCCGTCCCGCGGACGGACCACTTTGGACCGGACCATTCTGCGACTGCTCCGTCTGGGACTGCCCGGTCTGCGCTTGCCCGATCTGGGACTGCCCGGTCGGCGCAGGCCCGCTGGGCGTGCCGCGCGATCCGACGATGTAGCCGGTCAGGTTGCCGCTCTTGAAGACGATGCCCTCGGTCGCGTGCACGACGAGGGCGTAGGTGATCGCGAGCAGCGCGGCCCCCGAGACGAGGAACAGCCCGCCGTACACGAGAGTCAGGCGCAGCCGCACGGTACGGCGAGGCAGGTGTGGACGGGCGGCAAGCATCGTGATCCGGCGTAACGGTCGCATCAGGCGTCCTCAGATCCTCAGATCCGGTAGCCGGATTTGGCCACCGTCTCGATGAGCGGCGGATCGCCGAGCTTGCTGCGCAGCCGGCTGATGGTGATCTTGACCGCGCTGGTGAACGGATCGGCATGCTCGTCCCAGACCCGTTCGAGCAGTTCCTCGGCGGCGACGATCCGGCCCTGGGCGGCCAGCAGCAGTTCGAGGACGCCGAACTCCTTGGGCGCGAGTTCGAGCAGTCGATCGGCGCGCCAGGCCTGGCGTTGCCCGGTGTCGACGCGCACATCGCCGTGGCACAGCACCGGTGGGACGGCGGGCTGGGCGCGGCGCAGCAATGCCCCGATGCGCGCGACCAGTACCGGGAAGTCGAACGGCTTGGGCAGGTAGTCGTCGGCGCCGATGCCAAGGCCGTCGACGAGATCGTCCATGGAGGCAGCGGCCGTGAGCATGAGCATTCGGCTGCGCCGCCGGGCGGTGATCAACTCGGCGCACACGTCGTCCCCGTGCATACCCGGCAGGTCGCGATCGAGCACGATCACGTCGTAGTCGTTGACGAGCGCGCGATCCAGGCCAGATACGCCGTCGAAGGCGACGTCGACGGCCATTTGCCGGCGGCGCAAGCCAACGGCGACCGTCTCGGCCATCTCCTGGTCGTCCTCGATCACGAGCACCCGCACGGCTCACTCCTCATGTCGCCTCGCTGCGGTCACATGATCGCTCGCGGCCCGGTTTCGGCGCGGTTTCGCTTAAGAGCCGGCTGTTGATACGTGTCCGCAACCGCACGGCTCCTAGAACAACGTCGACGGGATCACCGCAATCGACGTGAGGACGAGCCATGAACCACGTAACGCCCCGACTGACCATCGCCGCGGCCGGGCTGTTCGCCGGCGCCCTGCTTGCCGCGGGTTGTTCGAGCGGCGCGGCGGGTCCAGGCGTTGCCAACGTCGGAACGACCAGCGCAGCCGGTACCTCGACGGCAACCGCGTCAGCGAAGGCGGGGCCGCTGGCGTACTCGCAATGCATGCGTGCGCACGGCATCTCCGACTTCCCGGATCCGAACGCGGGCGGGCAGATCCGGCTCGAGGCCCACCCGGGCAGCGACCTCGATCCCAACTCGGCCCGGTTCAAGGCCGCGCAGCAAGCCTGCAAGGCGCTCGAACCCACCGGCAGCCCGCAACAGCAGGCCAAGATGCACGCGACCGCGCTGAAGTACTCGCAATGCATGCGCGCCCACGGGATCAAGGACTTCCCGGACCCGAACGCCCAGGGCGGCGTGCAGATCTCGATCTCGCCGGGCAGCGATCTCGACCCGAACTCGCCGCGGTTCGTCGCCGCGCAGAAGGCGTGCCAGGCGATCATGCCGGGCGGCGGCATCCTCGGCGGCCTCAACACCGGAAGTGGGAAGTGAGCGCCGTGGCCGACCGGGCGATCGCCGAGCCCGCAGCGGTGTGGGACCAGCGCCCGCGTCGGCACCGGTGGCGGTGGGTGGTCGGGACGGTCGCCGTCCTGGCCGCGGCGGGCGTCGCCATCGCGATCACCGACCCGTTCCGCGGACGCGGCCCGGCGAATGCCGGGGTGACCGACAACGCGGCCGCCACGACGTTGGCGACGGTGGCCCGGCGTTCGCTCACGGCAGAGACGCAGGTGACCGGCACCCTCGAGTACGCCGGCAGCTACGGCGTCGTGAACCAGGCGCGCGGCACCATCACGGCGCTGCCCGCGGTGGGCCAGTTCATTCGCCAGGGGCAGGTGTTGTACCGGGTGGACGGGGTGCCCGTCGTCCTGCTGTACGGCTCGACCCCGGCGTATCGCGCTCTCGCCGAAGGAGCCACCGCGGCCGACGTGAGCGGCCCGGACGTGCGGCAACTCAACGCGGATCTGGTGGCCCTCGGCTACGCCGACAGCGCGGATCTCGACCCGACCTCGGACGAATTCAGCTGGGCCACGAAGGCGGCGGTGGAGCGACTGCAGGCGCACTTCGGCCTGACCGAGACAGGCAAGCTTGCCCCGGGGCAGGTCGTGTTCCTGCCCACCGCGCTGCGGGTTACCGAAATCCCGGCGACGCTCGGCAGCGCGGCCCCGCCTGGCGCGACCGTCCTGCGAGCGACGTCGACTCGGCGCGATGTCACGATCAACCTCAGCGCGGACCAGCAGTCGACGGTCAAGGCGGGCGACAAGGTAACGATCACGCTGCCCGACAATCGCACCACGCCGGGCCGGGTCTCGTCGGTGGGCACCGTGGCCACGACTCCGACCGGCGGCGGCTCCGACAGCACGCCGACCATCGCCGTCGACGTCGCGCTGACCCACCCGACCGCGAGCGGCGGATGGGACAAGGCGCCGGTGCTGGTGTCGATCACCACCGCGTCCGTCAAGAACGCTCTGGTCGTACCGGTGACGGCGCTCGTGGCGCTCGCCGGCGGTGGCTATGCGGTCGAGGTCGTCGGCGGCGACGGCGTCCATCAGTTGGTGGCCGTGTCGCTCGGCCTGTTCGACGACGCCCACGGGCTCGTGCAGGTGACGGGTGCGGGGCTGCGTCTCGGGCAGCGCGTCGTGGTGCCGACGTCATGAGTGGCCCGGCGTCGAACGTCGTCCTCGAAGTGGAACAGGTGACCAAGACCTACCCGAGCCGACCGCCGGTCACTGCGCTGCGCGGCGTGAGCTTCACGGTGGGCGCGGGCGAACTGGTCGCGATCGTCGGCCCGTCCGGATCGGGGAAGACGACGCTGCTGCACCTGCTCGGCACGCTCGATCGCCCGAGCACGGGACGGGTGCGCGTCACTGGCCTGGACGTGGCGCGGCTGAGCGACCGGAGGCTGTCGGCCCTGCGCGCCACCCGGATCGGCTTCGTGTTCCAGCAGTTCTTCCTGGCCGAGCACTCGACTGCCCTCGACAATGTCGCCGACGGATTGCTCTACGCCGGGGTCAGCGTCGCGCGGCGGCGCCGGAGCGCGGCCGAGGCTCTGCACCATGTGGGGCTAGGCGATCGTGCCGGTGCGCGGCCGACGCAACTCTCCGGGGGCGAGCGGCAACGGGTCGCCATCGCCCGGGCGCTCGTAGGCCGGCCCTCGATCGTGCTGGCCGACGAGCCCACGGGCAACCTCGACAGCACGACCGGGCAGTCGATCATTGCGTTACTCGAAGAGTTACATGCGGGCGGCGCCACGATCGTGGTGATCACCCACGACCGCAACATCGCGGCCGCGCTGCCCCGCCAGATCGAGATGCTCGACGGCCGCGTCCTCGCCGACCGTGGCCCGGCCGTACTCGCGGGTGATCGCGCATGAGCGCGCAGCCCGTGCCGCTTGTGCCGCACCGGTTGCGGTTGCGCGACCTGGGCCGGGTGGCCGGCGTCGGGGTGCGTACCCGCAAGCTGCGCGCCTTCCTGTCGGCGCTCGGCATCGCCATCGGCGTCGCGGCCATCGTGGCCGTGCTCGGGCTCTCGTCGTCGTCGCAGGCGGGACTGCTCGCCGAGATCGACCGGCTCGGCACGAACCTGCTCACTGTCACGAACGGCCAGAACCTGCTTGGCAAGACGGCCGAATTGCCTATCGCGGCGCCGGGCACGATCAGCCGGATCGGCCCGGTCACGCAGGTGGAGTACACGGGAACGACGAGTGCGAAGGTGTACCGCAGTTCGCTCATCCCGGCGATCAACACGAACGCCCTGACCGTGCAGGCGGCGAGCCTGCACCTGCTGCCGACGATCGCAACGAGCGTGGCGCAGGGTCGCTACCTCAACGCGGCGACGGCCACCGAACCGGTCGCGGTGCTCGGCGCGGCGGCCGCGCAGCGTCTCGGCATCGACCGTGTCTACCCGGGCGAGCGGATCTGGCTCGGCGGCCGGTGGTTCTACGTCGTCGGCATCCTCAATCCGGCGGTGCTCGCGTCCGAGATCGACAGCTCGGTGCTGGTCGGCTTCGCGGCCGCGAAGACCTACCTCGGCTTCGACGGCCACCCCTCGACGGTCTACGTTCGCGCCCGAACCGACCAGATCAATGCCGTGCAGGCCGTGCTCGCTCCGACTGCCAACCCGGAAACGCCGAGCGATGTCAATGTCAGCCAGCCGTCCGCGGCTCTCGTGGCGCGCGCCAAGGCCAAGAGCGCGCTGAACGGGCTGTTCCTCGGCCTCGGCGCCGTCTCGCTGCTCGTCGGCGCGGTCGGGGTCGCCAACATCATGGTCATCTCGGTTCTCGAACGGCGTTCCGAGATCGGCCTACGTCGCGCACTCGGCGCTACGAGGGGCCACGTCCGCATCCAGTTCCTCGCCGAGGCCGTTCTGCTGGCGATGCTCGGCGGAGCGATCGGGGTGGGCCTCGGCGCGTTGTCGACTGCTGTGTACGCCCGGGCCAAGCACTGGGCCGTCGTCATTCCCGTACCTGCGTGGGCCGGTGGACTCGGCGCGGCCCTGCTCATCGGCGCGATCGCCGGGCTGCTCCCCGCGCTGCGCGCCGCCCGGATGTCACCAACGGAGGCGCTGTGGACCGTCTGACTGAATTGGAAGGCAACGCCGGCGGTTCGCTGGCCGACGTCGTCGAGCGCATGTATGCCGAATTCGGTTCACGCCTGCCGATGCCGCTCGTCGTCACGACGGTGCGCCGCTGCCGTCGCGAACTCGACATCATCGACGGACCGGCGCTGCCCGAACTCCTAGAACGGCTCGCCCGCCAGCGTCTGCGGCGCATCGAGGCAGGTTCCGCGGGCGAGGTCGGGGCCGACGG
>CAVPYQ010000046.1:0-30649 GCA_963709985.1 uncultured Actinomycetota bacterium | reverse complement strand
GCGAGAACCCGCCAGATCCGGCGAAGCGCGGACATTACCGTCGATCGCATGACGATCACGAAGCCGAACGCGCGCGACGTAGCTGATCTCGCGCAACGCCTTGGCTATCGCTCCGCGCTCCCGGATGCCGAGCAGTACGCGAGCCTGATTTCGGAACTCCTCGACGCGTACGACACCGTCGAAACGATCGCGGCGCGAACGCCGACCGAGCAGCGTTCTGTGGACTTTCGCGTATCCGAGCCGGACGAAGACCCGGACAACGCCTGGCGCGTGAAGACCAGCATCAGGACGTCTGCTAAGGGCAAACTGGCTGGGCGGACGGTCGCGGTCAAGGACAGCATCATGGTGGCTGGCCTCCCAATGGGTAACGGGTCGGGCCTGCTGGACGGCTTCATCGCACCGGCCGACGCGACTGTGGTGGCACGCGTTCTCGACGCCGGAGGTGAGGTGACCGGCACGACGAACTGCGAGTACCTGTGCCTGTCCGGTGGTAGCCACACCGGTCACGGCGGCGCGACCCGCAACCCGCACCGACACGGTTACGCGGCCGGCGGGTCGTCCAGTGGCAGCGCCGTCGTGCTGGCGAAGGGCGAGGCCGACCTGGCCCTCGGCGCCGACCAGGCCGGTTCCATCCGGGCGCCCGCGTCGTTCTGCGGCGTGGTCGGGCTGAAGCCGACCTACGGATTGGTGCCCTACACGGGGGTCGCCCCGATCGAGCCGTTCATCGACCACGTCGGGGCAACGAGTGCGACCGTTGCCGACAATGCCCTGCTGCTCAGCGTCATCGCCGGCGCGGACGGCTACGACGGCAGGCAGCAGCGCCCGCCCGCCGCCGACTACCTCGGCGCTCTTGACGGCGGCCTTCGCGGGCTGCGGATCGGCGTCCTCGTCGAGGGATTCGGGCAACCTGAGGGTGAGTCCGATGTGGACGGTGTGGTGCGCAATGCCGCCGCGGACCTCGCCAAGTTGGGCGCCGAGGTCGTCGACGTATCCGTTGCGATGCATTCGATTGCGCCGGCATTGTGGACGCCCATCGGCATCGGGGCCGACCCGGACTGTCCTATGTGGACAGGGCTTCGGCATCGGCCGCGACGACTGGTACCCGACCAGCTTGATGGATCACCTGCACGCACAGCGAGATCGTCTTGACGAATTGCCCGCCAACATCAAGATGTTCACGATGGCGGCTGAGTATTGTCCGCGATCGGTATGGGCAGTCGTTCTACGGTCGCGCGATCAACGGGGTCCGCATCCTGCGCGCCGCCTACGACGCCGCGCTCGATCGGGTCGACGTGCTGCTGATGCCCACCACGCCGCACAAGGCGCAGCAGTTGCCGGGACCGGACGCCACCGTCGCCGAGATATGCGCCCGGGCCACGGAGATGTTCGCGAACACCTGCCCGTTCGACGTCACGCACCACCCGGCGCTCAGCGTGCCGTGCGGATTCTCCGACGGGTTGCCGGTCGGCCTCATGCTGGTCGGACGGCATTTCGACGAGTCCACGCTCTACCGAGCGGCGCACGCGTACGAACGCCGCGACGGATAGAACACCGTTGTCCCTGGGCCAGATGCCGGGCCGCGGTCGTACGCTGTCGGCGGCTGATCGCTGCGTGTACGGAGGTGCCCGGTGGACCGTCCGGGGGGACTCTCTGCTATCGGAAACACACCCGTGGTTCGGCTGACCCGCCTGGTCGACGACAGTTGCGCCGAGGTGTGGGTGAAGCTGGAGGCGGCCAACCCGACCGGCTCGTACAAGGACCGGATGGCCCTGGCGATGATCGAGGCCGCCGAGGCGGACGGTCGCCTGCAGCCGGGTGGGCTCGTCGTCGAATACACCGGCGGAAGCACGGGTTGTCGCTGGCGTTCGTCTGTGCAGTGAAGGGTTATCCATTGCGGATCGTGTCCTCCGACGCCTTCGCGGTGGAGAAACTGCGCACGATGCGGGCATTCGGCGCCGACGTCGAGTTGATACCGAGCCCGGCTGGCATCACGCCTGATCTCATTCCGGCGATGATGCGCCGCGCGGCCGAGATCACCGCCGAGACAGGGGCGTTCGCCACAGATCAGCTAAACAACGCCGACATGGTGGACGGTTACCGGCGCCTCGGCGAGGAACTGCTCGAGCAACTCCCCGGCCCGCCGCCGATCAGCGCGTTCTGCAGTTACGTCGGGACGGCCGGGTGCTTTCTCGGCGCGGCTCGTGCGTTAACTGCCAAGCTCCCGGGGTTGCACCGGGTTGTCGTCGAGCCGGTGAATCGGCCGTGCTGTCCGGTCGACCGGCCGGCACCCATCACATCGAGGGCGGCGGCATCGGCTACCGCCCGCCGCTGCTCGGGCCGGCCGACTACGACGAGGCGGTCGCCGTCCCGGAGGCCGAGGCCTTCGAGATGGCCCGCCAGGCCGCGCGCACCGAGGGGATCTTCTCCGGACCGTCGACCGGCGCGAACCTCGTTGCTGCACTGGGCATTGCGCGCCGGCTCGGCCCGGGGTACCGCGTGGTTACCGTCCAGGTCGACAGCGGGCTGAAGTACCTCGGCGGCTCGCTCTATTCGTGACATCCCGCGTGCTTCGGGAAAGATGCTCCGTGTGGTCGGTGATTTGCTGACGCGTCCCGCGCTGGAGTTGGCGGACCTGGTACGCCGGGGCGAGGTGTCAGCGCGCGAACTCGTCGAAGCAGCGCTGCATCGCGCGGAAGCGCTCAATCCGGTGCTCAACGCATTCGTTTACCTCGACGCAGACGGGGCATTGCGCGAAGCGGAGCAGGTCCACGCCGGAGATTCGCGGCCGTTCGCCGGCGTGCCGATCGCGCTCAAAGACTCGGTCGCGCAAGCGGGCGCACCGTGCCGGATCGGCTCGGCCCTGTTCCGCGACCACCGGCCACGGACCGACAGTGCAACGGTGCGCCGACTGCGCCAGGCCGGCTTCATCGTCATCGGGCGCACGGCCATGCCCGAACTGGGCATCCTGCCGACCACGGAGCCCCGCCTGACCGGCCCCACCCGCAACCCGTGGGATCTGTCCCGCACGCCGGGCGGCTCGTCCGGCGGGGCCGCTGCCGCGGTGGCCGCCGGCATCGTGCCGCTGGCTCATGGCGGCGACGGTGGCGGCTCGTTACGCATCCCCGCCGCGTGTTGTGGTCTCGTCGGCCTCAAGCCGTCGCGCGGACGCATCTCGGCCGGCCCGCAGATCGGCGACGACCCGCTCGTCACCGAGGGCGGCCTCACCCGCGACGTCGCCGACACGGCTGCCTTGCCGCCGTGCTCGCGGGCTACGAACCCGCGCCGCAACTGCTCCTCCTCACCCCGGAATCGTCGCCGCCCAGCACACCCGCCGCGCTCAGCACGATCCACCGGCTGGACTGCGCGTCGGCCTGGCGCTCGGTCCACCCCGTCCCGGTCGATGTCGACGAGGCGTCCATCAGCGCCGCGGTCCGCGCCGCGCACCTGTTCGAGAATCTCGGCTACCACGTCGAGGACGCTGTTGTGCCGGCCCTGTCCGAGCACACCCGCCAGGCGTTCGACGATGTCTGGGCGGTGCTTGCGGCCGAAGGCGTGCGTGGCGGCGAGGCGCTGCTCGGCCGGCCGGTCACGTCCGCCGACATGGAACCGCTGACCTGGGCGCTTTACGAGCAGGCGCAGACCCTTGACGCGCTCAGCTACCGCACGGCATTCGCCGGGATCCAGCGCGCCGCTCGCGAGATTGTGACGGCCGCACTGCGCTACGACGTGCTGCTCACCCCCGCCCTAGCGGAGCCGCCGGTGCCCATCGGCACGATCACCGGCTGGCCGGAACCCGATCCGCTGCAAGCACTTGCCCGCAGTGATCGGTTCAGTCCATACACCTCGGTATGGAACATGACCGGCCAGCCCGCCCTGACGCTGCCGCTGGACCAGGATGGCGACGGACTCCCGGTTGGCATCCAACTCGTCGGGCCGCCGGCCGGCGACGCCGTGCTGCTCGCCATGGCCGCGCATCTCGAGCAGGCCCATCCGAGAGCAGCACAGAACACAATCCCGGCGGCCGGTGTCCGGCGCTCCCCGCTGACGCGGAACGCCCTTTCGGCGCAGCGAACGCCCCTTTACGGCGCAGCGATCGCCCCTTACGGCGCAGCGATCGCCGCGCGGACCAGGTCGATTGCCTCGTCGGCGCCGATACCCAGGTCGCGAGCGATGGCAGCGTAGGACTGCGCTGCTTGCTGCACTCGCGCGCGGGCCTGGTCGCCTGTCGCGGTTACGACCGTGCCGCCTCGGCCGCGGGTTTCGACGAGGCCGGCCGCTTCGAGCTCGCGGTATGCGCGGGCCACCGTGTTGACGGCCAGCCCTAGGTCATCGGCGAGTTGGCGCACCGTGGGCAGGCGCGTCCCAACGACCAGCACGTGATCAGTGATCTGCGCGGCGAGTTGGGCCCGGACCTGCTCGAACGGCGGGACCGGCGAGGCATCGTCAACGGTGATCATGAGGACGCCGTGTCGGCCCGAGGTTCCACACACCTGCGTGTCTAGCGGATGAAGCGCCGGAATGCATGCCGCGTCGGACGTCAACCGGGCTCGATGCCCAGGGCACGACCCCGGGCGCCGCCCAGCAAACGCGTGAGCGGATGATCAATAGGGGTGCTGCGCTATGGGGATGGTCGAGAACTTGCCGGTACTGGCGGGCGTTGTCGATCGGCGGTTGCTGATCAACTATTCGGTTGACCCAGGCGTGATCGCCGCAATCCTGCCGCGACCCTTCCGGCCGCAATTGGTACGTGGCCGTGCCGTCGCCGGGATCTGCCTGATCCGCCTACGGAATATGCGTCCAGCCGGACTGCCTTCCTGGATCGGGCTGACCAGCGAGAACGCCGCTCATCGCGTCGCCGTCGAGTGGGATGGTCCGGACGGCATCCGAAACGGGGTGTACATCCCGCGGCGGGACAGTGACTCGCTGGTCAATGTTGCGGTCGGTGGTCGCGTATTTCCAGGACGGCACCACCGGGCGCGCTTCGACGTGGCGGAGGATCCGCAGCACGTACACGTGTCGTTCCGCGCACTCGATGGCTCCGCCCGCGTTATGGCTGATGTCGTAGTAACCAGTCGGCTGCCGGCCAGTGAGTTGTTCGCGGATGTGTCCGAAGCATCAGCATTCTTCGAGCGTGGCCGCGACGGGTACTCGGCGACCCGAGAGCCAGACCGCTTTGACGGACTGCAACTGCTCACTGACGTCTGGTCGGTCGAACCGGCACTGATCACAGACGTCTACTCGTCGTTCTTCGCCGATACTCGGACCTTTCCCAGCGGCTCCGCGATGTTCGACAACGCGCTGCTCATGCGGCGGATCCCCGTGCGGTGGAAGGCACTTCTCCCGCTGTACGCGTCGCAGACGAGCGATACGGACGTCCATGTCGCTTAGCTCAGGTAGCTCCAGATATAGGTGAAACGCATATAGCTGCCTTTACGACGCATCTTTGAACTGGCGGTCGATGATTGCAACCAGGGCCGCGTGGCTTGCCTCATCGGCGGCAGCGATCACTCCGCCGAGCCCGGAGTGCAACGGCTGCCCGCGCAGGTCGGTAACCACGCATCCGGCGGCTTGGCATAGCGCGATTCCACTGGAGAAATGGACACTGCCGTCGAGATGCCCGTCCGTCACATAGGCGGCGCGCCGACCGGCAGCGACCCAGGCGAGCGCCAGGGTCGTGGAGACGACTCGTGGCCGAAACGAGTCGACGAAGTCCGAACTGGTCAGAAGGCGAGCGGCCATGAACTGGTCTGCGTTCGGATGGGGCGGATCCAAGTTGACGTCGACGAGACGCGAATATGCCGATGGCATAAGCACTTCGTCGCCATCAGCCCGGCGCACATACGCGCGCTGGCCGTCCGTCCAGAAGATCTCCGCCGTGAACGGATCTGCGGATGCCGCCGCGACAATGGAGTTGCCGCTGTGCAAGGCAACGTTCACGGCCGCCAGCGGCGTCTGCGCGGCAAAGTTCAACGTTCCGCACAGGGGATCGACCAACCAGGTGCGACTCGCCGATGCGAGCCCGGCTGCGCCGAATTCCTCGCCCACGTACGCATCGTCGGGACGCGCGGCCCGCAATATGCCCATGATCGCCTGCTCTGCCTCGAGATCAGCATCCGTGGCAAAGTCAATGGCCGACTTGTCGTGACGAGTCAACGATGTTCCATACTTCGTACCTACTACAGCGGCGCCGGATTCCGCTGCGGCAATTGCCAATTCCGCGTCAGTCAGGGGCACTGTCCAACCCTAGCTACGCGGCCAGCACCACGAGGCGGACACCGAGGCGCAATGGCGTGACTTTCTGCTCTGCTCGCGCCGTTCCTTGCCAGCTAGCGTTCGGCTAGGCACATGTGTGCCGCGGGGGCGACGATGGCTGACGTACCGAGCGATGTGCTGGAATCTGATCCTGCGCTGGAGCCGGGGCAGCCCCCGGACTCGGGATCGCCTAACACCAACAGACGCAGGTTCTACAGCCGAATCTGGTTCTGGATCGCCGTGATCGCCGTGATCGTCATGGCCGGCGCCATCGCGATCGCGGCCATCGCGAAGACGGACGCTCGCGTCGCGCACCACGTCGTGATCTACCGGGTCACCTCCGACGCAGGCACCGCCAGGGCCATCGACTACCTGAGCATCAACGGCGATGGCACCGGTGCGCACGAACAGCTCAGGGACGTGGCGCTGCCTTGGAGTGCGGTGATTGACCGGAAAGGCAACTGGCCGCTCTTCCTGATGGACGCGTCGAGTGCGGCCGGCTCGACGACGATCTCGTGCTCGATCACGGTCGACGGCAAGGTCGCGGCCCAGAAGACGTCGACATCTGCCTCGGCCGTCATCGCGTGCGACGCACCCGCCGACATCCCCACCCACTGAGCTGCGCGCTTGACCTGGAGTGCGCTCTAATTCCTAGCATCGAAGGCATGACAACACCACAGCACAAGATCGGGTCAGGATTCGGGGTTCGCACCACCGCAGACGACGTACTGCGCGGAATCGACCTCAGCGGAAAGATCGCCATCGTCACCGGCGGGTACTCAGGCATCGGCCTGGAGACGACGCGCGCACTGGCCCGCGCGGGCGCGCACGTCGTCGTCCCCGCCCGGCGGCGCTCGACTGCGCAGGACGCACTCGAGGGCATCGACGGCGTCGAGGTCGACGAGCTGGACCTGGCTGATCTGCAAAGTGTCCGCGGATTCGCCGAGAGGTTCCTCGCATCTGGCCGCAGCGCCGACATCGTGATCAACAGCGCGGGAATCATGGCCTGCCCGGAAACCCGCATCGGCCCCGGGTGGGAGGCGCAGTTCGCGACCAACCACCTCGGCCACTACGCGCTCGTCAACCGCCTCTGGCCGGCGATCTCCCGCGGCGGGGCCCGCGTGGTCACCGTGTCGTCCGGCGGGCACCGCAACTCGCGCATTCGCTGGGACGATCCGCAGTTCGAGCGCGGATACGACAAGTGGCAGGCCTACGGGCAGGCCAAGACGGCCAACGTGTTGTTCACCGTGCATCTCGACGCGATCGGCACGTCCGCCGGTGTGCGCGCTTTCGCGGTGAGCCCGGGCGCCATCCTCACGCCGTTGCAGCGCTATCTGCCCAAGGAGGAGATGGTCGCCAAGGGTTGGATCGACGAGGACGGCAACTTGGCGAACGCCGATTTCAAGACGCCCGAGCAGGGCGCGGCCACGCAGGTATGGGCGGCGACATCACCGCAACTTGCCGGAATGGGTGGCGTCTACTGCGAGGACTGCGACATCACCGAGGCTGCCCCGAGTGGCGAGCCATTCACTGGTGGCGTCCTCGACTACGCGATCGATCCCGAGGACGCGGCCCGTTTGTGGCGGCTCTCGGCCGAACTCACCGGAGTGAACGCGTTCGCACCGACCACCTAGCCGGTGCCTGGTCGCCGTCCGCCCGTCGCTCACGCGAGACGCCGACCCTGCCCATTGAACGTCGCGCCGGATAGTGTTCGGCCATCCTTGCGCAGCAGAGGAGCGTCGAAGTGAGCGTTGCTTTTCTGCTCACGTCGTTGATCATCGTGGCCACGCCGGGAACGGGCGTGCTGTACACCCTCGCCGCGGGGCTGTCCCGCGGCGCACGGGCTAGCGTCGTCGCCGCGTTCGGATGCACGCTCGGCATCGTGCCGCACCTCGCGGCCGCCATTACCGGGACGGCGGCGCTCCTGCACGCGAGCGGCGTCGCCTTCGAGACGGTCAAGTTCCTGGGCGTGGCGTACCTGCTGTATCTGGCAATCAGCACGTGGCGCGACAAGGGTGCCCTCACCGTGGACGAGAACGCGGCGCCACGGTCGGCCCGGCGGGTGATTGCATCGGCGGTACTGATCAACCTGCTCAATCCGAAGCTGACGATCTTCTTCTTCGCGTTCCTGCCGCAATTCGTTCCGCGCGGCAACGCGAACGCACTTGCCGAGATGCTCGGCCTCAGTGCGGTGTTCATGCTGATGACCTTCGTCGTATTCGCGCTGTACGGGATCTTCGCGGCGGCCGCCCGCAGGCACCTCCTTGCGCGACCCCGGGTCATCACCCAGGTCCGGCGGCTGTTCGCCGTCTCGTTCGTGGCGCTGGGCGCCAGGCTCACCATCGCCAGCCGCTGAGCGGAGCGGCGTCTGCCGGCGTCTGCCAGCGTCTGCCCAGCGCGGACAACGCATCGCGACGACCATGGCGTCTACCCCCCGGGAGGGCGTCATGTCAGCAAGTCGAATGTGGACTGTCGTGGTGAGCACGCTTGCCGTGTCGGTGGTCTTTGGATGCGCGTCGCGGCAACCGGCCGAGTCGTCGACCGGGACCATCCAGGGACGGTTTCATGAGGCCGGCGGCCCGGCGCCGGGCGTCGACAACCGTGTCGCCGGGAAGATCTCCGTCTACCGTGATGCGGCTATGACCGGCACGCCGGTCGCGTCCGCGCAGACGGACCCGCGGGGGCAATTCGCCATCACGATTGCGCCCGGCACGTACTACCTGTCCGGCACCACATCGAGCGTGAGCGGCGCGCGCTGTGCCGGACCCGGCGCGATCACGGTGACCGCCGCGATTGCCACTACGGCTGACGTCGTGTGCCAGCTCAAGTAGCGGTCGTGCTTCGCGAGCCTCCGTAACGCGCCTCCCGAACGTCCGAGGCGGCCGACATCGGCCAGGTGGCGACGGTGCTGTCCGACAGTGTGCAGCCCGGCGTGCCGCTTTGGGGCGACATGCACGGTGACCGGATACCCGCAGCTACAAGCTCTGCACCAACCGCATCACGTTGCTGGTGTATCTCCAGCACGCGTGTTCTCATGTGTACTGAGGCTCGATCGATCACGGGTCGGCCCGCGCGGCCTTTGGTGAGGCGCGTTGGCCGGTTTCGTACCGCAATATTTGCCGAGCATGCGCCTGTGGACGTGTTGCTCCGTGATTTCGCTCAACGTTGCGCCGTCGCGGCCGATGGGAATTGGCGAGACGGCGGACGGGCTACCGAATGCTCGGAGCTGGATGCGCGCCTGGCCGACGTCGGATGGATCGCCGCTTGGGCGTGGGCAACCACGGTGAGCGCTGATCTGTCGGCCACCGGAGCTCGATCCATGGAAGGACAGGTCCACCGTGACCCCACTGCCGCAGACGATCGACATGCCGGGCCGGCGTGCGATCGCCCGGCAGGTTCTCACGACGGTCCTGTTTGTATCGGTCATCCCGATGGGCGTCTTCTACTTCACTTTGGCGCTGGCCGGCATACGGGTCGCCGTCCTGGTCACCGTCGGCTGGTACTACGCCGGAATCCTGCTGCGTCTCATCCGCCGCAAGCCCGTCCTCGGGGCGGCGATGCTCGGAGCCGGGCTGCTTACGGTGCGGGCCGTGATCACGTTCCTGACCGGCAGCGCGTTCATCTACTTCCTCCAGCCGATCGCCGGCACCGTGGCCACGGCTACGGCCTTCGCCGCGACGGCACTGGCCGGGCGGCCGATGCTCGACCGGCTGGCCCACGAATTCTGCCCGCTGCCCGTCGAGCTCTCGCGCCGGCTGCGACACCGCCGGTTCTTCACGCACCTGTCGGTGATCTGGTCGCTGACCTACTTCATGAACGCTCTGGGCACGGTGTGGCTCCTGACGAGTTCCTCGATCGGAGGCTTCATCGTGATGAAGTCCATCCTGTCGCCGACCATCACCGGGATTGCCGCAGCAGTGTCGTACCTGCTGTTCCGGCACGCGCTGCGCCACGAAGGCGTCCGGGTGCGCTGGGGCCACCGGTCGCTAACTGAAGTGCCGGCGTAGGCACGCTGCAAATCGAACCGGTTCGAAATCGACCGAATCATTGACGCGCGCTCGACTGCCGAAGGATTGGGGAAGCTGGTCGGCATCGATAGTTGCCTTGATTTCGCATCCGCCGATTCACGAATTGGACGACTCGGATTTCGCCTGCGTTGACCCATCGCATTGCGGCTCAGGTCAGGTTGGCCAGTCGTTTCGCATTCGCCCTGGATGGTTCCGGACAGTGCCACCTGTTTTGCGTGCCGTTAGCGAAATTCGGCCGGAGCCCCTCTCAGCGCGTACTCGGGGCGGCGTGGTGCGCCGGAATCCGGACGTAGATCGCCGATAACAGTTCACCTCGCCGCAACGCGCTAAGCACCGATCAGGAGCATCATCCCTTTAAAACCTTCTGTCGGATTGAGGTGAGTGTGATGGCACGATTGCGGTCTCTGACTCTGGTGGCGATCCTTGTTGCGGCGCTGTCGGCGGCGCCCACCGCGCTCGCCGCCCAGGCGCACAGCGTCGTGCTGTCCACTTGCTCGCAGGCGTACCTGCCGTTACCGGATCCGGTCTGCACGCCGGGGGTCACCAACCCCGACGTCACGCAGAGCACGATCGATCAGACGATCTGCGTCTCGGGCTGGACGGCCACCGTCCGGCCACCCACGTCCTACACGAATCCCCTTAAGGCGCAAGGAATTATCGACTACGGCTACAGCGACACGAGTATGTCCGACTACGAAGAGGATCACTTCATCCCGCTCGAACTCGGCGGTTCACCCCGTGATCCGGGCAACCTGTGGCCTGAGCCGCATGCCGGAACCGAGAACTCGTACTCGAAGGACACCGTCGAGAACCGCCTCAAGCGCGCGGTCTGCGACGGCGAGGCCTCCCTGGTCGACGCGCAGGACGCCCTCGTGTCCGACTGGACGACCGCCGAAGCCGTCCTGGGCTTGGGCTGACCGGCTGATCGCGGACCCGCTGAAGCTTGTCCAGCGGGTCGCGCGAGACTGGCCGACGTGTCAGGCAAACGTAGCGCCGGAATCCTGCTGTTCCGGCGAGTCGGCGGCACCGTCGAGGTGCTTCTCGGCCACATGGGCGGCCCGTTCTGGGCCGACCGCGATGCGGGCGGGTGGAGCATCCCGAAAGGCGAGCACGACTCGGACGAGCAACCGCTCGACGCCGCCCGGCGGGAGTTTCAGGAGGAACTCGGGCTGCCCGCGCCGGACGTCGACCTCGTCGAACTCGGCGCGATCCGCCAGTCCAGCGGCAAGATCGTGACGGTCTGGGCGGGCGAGAGCGATTTCGACCCGGACCGAATCGTTCCCGGGACGTTCGAGATGGAGTGGCCGAGAGGATCCGGCCGACGCCAGGAGTTTCCCGAACTCGACCGCGTCGCCTGGTTCGGCCTCGACGCGGCGAAGGCGAAGCTAGTCAGCGGGCAACGCGCATTCATCGATCGTCTTGCCGAGATTCTGCCTGCCTGAGCGTGCCGTCAGTCGATGGCCGGGAGATCGAGGTGGCCATTGCGAGACGCGATGACGCCGGCCTGGAAGCGTGACGAGGCGCCGACCTGCGCCATGTAGTCGGCGATGTGGCGTCGGCAGGTCCGCACCGAGATCGACAGGCGTCGCGAGATCGCCTCGTCCTTCTCGCCGTCGGCCATCAGGCGCAGGATCGCCACCCGGGTCTGGTCCAGCTCCGGATCGGGTTGTTGCTCCTGATGCAGAAGCTCCTCGAGCGACGATGCCTCCGCCCAAAGTTGCTCGAACGTCGAAACGACCCAGGCCACGACGTTGGGTTCGCGCACCACGGCAAGCCAGGACGGCCCCGGCTCATTGGGCGGACTGGGCAGCAGGGCAACCTCGCGATCAACCACGAGACTTCGGCCCGGCACCGACGGAGCGAGTCGGATTCGGGCGCCGTGCTCGGCCAGTTCGCGAAGGTACGAGCGGGTGGCGCGGTCGCGCAGGGCGACGTGCTGATAGATCGCCCGGGTTACGACGCCACGCCCGAGTGAGTACAGATTCGCCGTACGCGTCTGGCTGTCGGCGCGACCGCCTGGCCCACGACCTGGCGCGACGGACAGCAGTTCGTGCCGGCACTGCTCCGCGAAGTGCATGATCACGTTCTTGCGCGCGACGGGATCGCTGACGACCTCGACCGCAGTGTGCGGCGTCGCGTCGCGCATGGCATTTGCCCAGTCCGGCATAACCCGTCTAATCGCGGCCCGGCGGGCCTCGATGGCCACCCGTCGCGCGCTCAATTCGAGTTCCTCGGCGCCGAGTGATGACATCTCGGCAAGCGATGGATTCACCGCAGAGAGATGTTCGCCGTCGTGGGAAGCGATGAGTCCAATCTCGCGAAGTACGGCCGCCGATTTATCGAGCTCGCCAGTCGACACCCCGATTCGAGTTGCCAGCTCGCTGACTATGCTTCCAGGGTGTTCAACCAAGGCTCGGTACAGTGCGACGTCAAGATCGGTGAGTTCGCCACCTTCTGTCATGTCGCCATCCGAATCGCAGTTGGTGTCAGGCAGCTAGCTGCCAGCACGAGTGTTTGATATCCCGTCCATGCTCGATCGATCCTATGGGTGCCGTGGCGTTTGCCAGGCCCCGTCGGGGAAATTGGTGGAGACCATTGGTCTCGAACCAGATGAAGGGGGTCATTTTGCTTACAACGCGCGCGAGGCGGCTAGCGCTGGCCGTTCTAGCGGGTGTTCTGTTCGGCGTGTTTGGATCCGCGGTCGCAAATGCGGCTCCGCAGTCCTCGACATCGGCGACAGTCCTCCACGGTAGTCAGCTGCACGTGTCAGTCATCCTGTCCCGTTGGACTGGTGGGAGTAGCGCGACCGACTGAACTGAACATAGACGTTGCGGCCGTAGTCCTGGCGGCCGCGACAGCAGGGCCCGGGCTTGTCGCGACAGCGCTTCGGCATCGCGTCCGTCGGTGATGCCGACTCGCGAGTTGCGATAGGTCCGGAGGCCGCCGTGGTGGCTTGCGGAGCGCTGAGGACCGTCGCTCCCTAACCCCCCGGAGGAGCCGCGGAGAGGCTCGCCTGCGCGGGCGCCCACGGCGGCCGCTGCCACTGCTCGCTTGTAGTTGACTGAGGAGTCAGTGCCCGTTCTGGGCGCTGGCTCCTCTTTCATTGCGTCAACGTCCGCCGCATCCTCGCCCTGATCAAACCTGTGCCGACCGCCGCGAGCCGTTCACGAAGTGACTGCACACCGGACTTGCGCGCCGGGCCGGGCCGGCAGACGGCTACAGATCGCCGAGGGCCGTCACCGGCGATTCGACGCAGTCGGCGACGAAGCGCAGGAAGCCGCCCGCGGTTCCGCCGTCGCAGGCGCGATGGTCGAACGAGAGGGTCAGCTGGGTGACCTTGCGGACGGCGAGCTCGCCGTCGACAGCCCACGGTTTGTCGACGATGCGTCCGATGCCGAGGATCGCGACCTCGGGATGGTTGATGATCGCGGCGGAGCCGTCGACGCCGAACACGCCGTAGTTGTTGACGGTGAACGTGCCGCCAGTCAGGTCCGCCGGAGTGATCGCGCCCGACCGAGCGCTGTCGGTCAGGGTGCCGATCGCACCGGCCAGTTCGCGCGTGGTCAGCGTGTGCGCGTCGCGGACGACCGGTACGACGAGGCCATGGTCGGTCTGCGCAGCGAAGCCCAGATGGACGGCATCGAGGAGGGCGATCGCGTCGCCCGTCGATGCGTGCGTTGAGCTCGGGGAAGCGCCGTAGGCCGAGGACCGAGAAGCGGGCCAGCAGGGCCAGCAGGCTGACCGGCTCGTCGGGCCGTGCGGCGTTGAGCCGGGTGCGGGCGTCGAGCAGGCTGGTGGCGTCGACGTCGACCCAGACTGTCGCCTCCGGGATCTCGCGCCGCGAACGCGTGAACAGCTCGGCAGCGGCGCCACGGGCGCCGGTGAGGGGGATGCGCCGCGCACCCGCGGTACGCGGTGCGCCGACCGGTAGGTCCAGGCGCCTTGGCCAGCTCGGCGGTACGCGGCGCGCCGACCGTCGGTCCAGGCGTCTCCGGCCGCAGAGCCATCGCCTGCTCGACATCGCGGCGCGACACCGTGCCCTGCGCGCCGGTGCCGTTCAGCGCTTCGAGGTCGATGCCGTTCTCGCGGGCGAGCCGGCGCACGAGCGGGGAGATGACGGGCTTGCTGCCAGCGGTGACCGGCGGCGTGGCGGCCCGTGAGCGGCGGTGCCGGCGGGTCGACAGCGACGTCCCGTAGCCGACGAGCACCCGGCCGGACTCGTCGGCAGCGGGGCTGACCACGCCGGGCTCGGCGAATCCCGCCTCGTCGACGGTCAGCAGCGCCGCGCCGACCGCGAGCGTTTCGCCGACCTCGCCGTGCAGCCGCCCGACGACGCCCGCGAACGGGGCCGGGACCTCGACGCGTGCCTTCGCCGTCTCGACCTCGACCACGGGCTGGTCGACGCGGATGGGGTCGCCGACCTGGACGAGCCACTCGACGATCACCGCCTCGGTTAGTCCTTCGCCGAGGTCGGGCAGCCGGAACTCGGGCATCAGCGCGCCTCACCCGGCAGGACGACGGTGTCGTCCCACTGCAGGCGGCCGATGGCGTCGAGGATCCGATCGACGCTCGGCAGGTAGTGCTCCTCGAGCATCGGCGGGGGATACGGGATGTCGAAGCCGGTCACGCGGGCGACCGGCGCGTGCAGGTAGTGGAAGCACTGTTCGGTCACCCGAGCCGCGACCTCGGCGCCATAGCCGGCGAAGCGCGGCGCCTCGTGCACGACCGACGGCTCGGCCTGTTCGACGTACCGACGCGCAGACCGTCGCGTCGTCGAACGGCGCCAGCGAGCGCAGGTCGATCACCTCGACGTCCCAGCCTTCGTCGACCGCGGCGTCGGCGGTCTCGAGGGCGGTCGCCACCATGGGTCCATACGCGATGAGCGTGACGTCCTTGCCGGGCCGCCGCACGACGGCTTTGTCGAGTGCCGGGCCGGGCCCGAGCCTGGCCTGCTCCTTCGACCAGTAGCGCCGCTTCGGTTCGAAGAAGATGACCGGATCCGGCGAATCGATCGCGGCGCGGAGCAGGCTGTACGCGTCCGACGGCGTACCGGGCGTCACGACCCGCAGGCCCGGGGTGTGCGCGAAGTACGCCTCGGAGGAGTCGCTGTGGTGCTCGACTCCGCCGATGCCGCCCCCGTACGGGATCCGGATGACGACGGGCACCTCGACGCGTCCACGCGTGCGGTTGCGCAGCTTCGCGAGATGGCTGGTGATCTGCTCGAACGCGGGATACGCGAACGCGTCGAACTGCATCTCGACAACCGGGCGCAGGCCGTTCATCGCCATGCCGATCGCGGTGCCGACGATGCCCGCCTCGGCCAGCGGAGTGTCGAAGACGCGGGATTCGCCGAAGTCGGCGGCCAAGCCGTCGGTGATACGGAAGACGCCACCCAGCGGGCCCACGTCCTCGCCGAACACCAGGACCCGCTCGTCAGCGGCGAGCGCGTCGGCCAGCGCCCGATTCAGCGCCCGGGCCATCGTGATCGGCTCGGCGGCCGTGGACGATGCGGTGATCGTCACGGGGCGGCCAGTTCCTCGGCGAGCGCCGCGGCTTGGGCGCGCAGCGCCGGGGTGGGCGTGGCGTAGACGTGCTCGAACAGCGAGGCTGGGTCGAGCTTCGGGTCGTCGTTCATCCGGTCGCGCAAGGAGGCGGCAAACGCCTCGGCCTCGTCGGCCACGCTCTGCCGGGCGGCCTGGTCGAGCAGCCCGCGTGAGGTCAGGTGCCGCTCAAGGCGATCGATCGGATCGCGGGCCAGCCATTGCAGCACCTCGTCCTGGCTGCGGTAGCGGCTGGCGTCGTCGGCGTTGGTGTGCGCCTCGATGCGGTAGGTCATCGCCTCGATCAGCGTTGGCCCCTCACCGTGTCGGGCCGCCGCGGCCGCGTCGCGCACAGCGCTGTAGACCATGGCCGGGTCGTTGCCGTCGATGTGCATGGACGCCATGCCGTAGCCGACGCCCTTGTGGGCCAGGGACGGCGCGGCGCTCTGCTTCGAGATCGGCACGCTGATCGCGTAGCCGTTGTTCTGCACCAGGAATACGACGGGAGCGCGCCACACGGCGGCGAAGTTCAGGGCCTCGTGCGTGTCGCCCTCGCTCGTTGCGCCATCGCCGAGCAGGACGAGCGCGACGGTGCTCTCGCCCTTGAGGCGCGCTGCGTGAGCGAGGCCGACCGCGTGCGGGGCGTTGGTGGCGAGTGGCGTGCACTGCGGCCCGACGTGGTGCGCGTGCGGGTCGTAGCCGAGATGCCAGTCGCCGCGCAGCAGGCTGAGCGTCTCGACCGGGTCGACGCCGCGCGACACGATCGCCATCGAGTCGCGATACGTCGGGAACAGCCAGTCCTCGGCTCGTAGCGCCGCGACTGCACCGACCTGGCAGGCCTCCTGCCCATGGCTTGACGGGTAGACGGCCAGCCGGCCCTGCTTGGTCAGCGCCGTGGCCTGCGCGTCGAAGCGGCGTCCGACGACCATGCGGCGGTAGAGATCGACGAGTACGTCGGCGCTCGGAAGGTCGGCGCCGGGCGTGGCTGCGCCGTTCGGCGCGAGCAACTGCAGTGGCTCGGATGTCGGTAGCAGATCTCGGCCAGTGAGCTCGGGGTGCGGCGCAACAGTCGACATAGCCTGATTGTCAGACGTAGCAAGCCAATCTTCTAGAAATCTGGCTTCATTCAAGACGAATGGCCGCTCTCTCGCTAATGTTCGGGCACATGACCGGATGGACAGCCGACGGTCGTCCGGCAACTGGACGATCGGCCCCAGCACCGCTCGACGACACTGACCGCCGCATCGTCGCGGCTCTGCGCGACGACGGGCGGATGTCGATGCGGGCGCTCGCCGAGCATCTGCACATCTCGCGCGCGGGCGCCTACGCGCGAGTCGAGCGACTGCGCCGCGACGGCGTGATCACCGGGTTCACCGCGGTCGTCGATCCGGAGCGGTACGGGTTCGACATCTCCGCGTACGTCCACCTCAAGATCAGCCAGCATTCCTGGAAGGAGGTGCGCCGGCGCATATCCGAGATTCCCGAGGTGTGGCACGGCGCCCTCGTCTCGGGCGAGAACGACCTCGTGCTCCTCGTCCGAACGCATGACGCGGCCAGCCTGCGTGATCTCGTGCTCAACCGCTTCCAGGCGATGCCGGACGTGCTCTCGACGCAGACGATCTTCATCCTCGACGAGATGCAGCGCGCGCTCTGACCGGTGATCGGCAGCGGGAACCGACTCGACTGACGGCGATCAGCCGAGTACGCCGGCGATGATCGCCTTGGCCTCGGTCTGGATCTGCGCGAGATGCTCCGGTCCCCGGAACGACTCCGCGTAGAGCTTGTAGACGTCCTCCGTGCCGGACGGGCGGGCCGCGAACCAGCCGGATTCGCTGACCACCTTGAGCCCGCCGATCGGGGCGCCGTTGCCCGGCGCGGTCGTCAGCTTGGCCGTGATCTTCTCGCCGGCCAGTTCGCCGGTGGTGATCTGGTCGGGGGACAGCTTGCCGAGCAGCGCCTTCTGCTCGCGCGATGCCGGCGAGTCGATGCGCGCGTATGCCGGGGCGCCGTAACGCTCGGTCAGCTCGGCGTAGATCTGCGACGGCGTCTGGCCGGTGACGGCAGTGATCTCAGATGCCAGCAGGCACAGGATGATGCCGTCCTTGTCGGTCGTCCACGCCGAGCCGTCTCGTTGCAGGAAGGACGCGCCTGCGCTCTCCTCGCCACCGAATGCGACCGAGCCGTCGAGCAGGCCGGGCACGAACCACTTGAAGCCGACCGGAACCTCGAGCAGCCGACGACCGAGCGCGGCCACCACCCGGTCGATCATCGACGAGCTAACCAGCGTCTTGCCGACGGCGGCGCCATCGGGCCAATCCGGCCGGTGCTCGAGCAGATAGGAGATTGCGACGGCCAGGTAGTGATTCGGGTTCATCAGGCCGGCATCCGAGGTGATGATGCCGTGCCGGTCGGCGTCGGTGTCGTTGCCGGTCGCAATCGTGAACTCGCCTTGCCGGCCGATCAGTGACGCCATCGCCGATGGCGACGAGCAGTCCATGCGGATCTTGCCGTCCCAGTCGAGCGTCATGAAGCGGAACGTCGCGTCGACCAGGGGATTCACCACGGTGAGGTCGAGCCCGTAACGCGACCCGATCTCGGCCCAGTACGCGACGCTGGCGCCGCCGAGCGGATCGGCGCCGATGTGCACGGTGCGGATCGCGTCGATGTCGACCACCGACGGCAGCGCCGACACGTACGCGTCGAGGAAGTCGTAGCGCTGCGTCGTATCGGCGGAGCGCGCTCTCGCGTACGGGATCCGCCGCACGTCGCCCAGACCGGAGCCGAGCAGTTCGTTGGCCCGGTCCTGGATCCAGCCGGTGATCTCGGTTCCGGCCGGTCCACCGTCGGGCGGGTTGTACTTGAATCCGCCGTCGGCCGGCGGGTTGTGCGATGGCGTGATGACGACGCCGTCGGCGCTGGCCCCGCCGCGGTTGTGCGCGAGGATCGCCCGCGAGATCGCCGGGGTGGGCGTGTAGCCGTCGCGCGAATCGATCAGCACGGTCACGTCGTTGGCCGCGAAGACCTCCAACGCCGAGACACGTGCCGGCTCGGAAAGCGCGTGCGTATCGGCGCCGAGGAACAGTGGGCCGGCGATGCCGTGCGCGGCTCGGTAGTCGCAGATCGCCTGGCTGGTGGCGACGATGTGGTCCTCGTTGAACGTCGACGTGAACGACGACCCGCGATGCCCGGACGTGCCGAAGCTGACTCGCTGCTCGGGAGCCGACGGATCGGGATGCTCGGCGTAGTACGCGGTGACGAGCTTGGCGACATCGACGAGGTCATCCGGGGTCGCGGGCGTCCCGGCGCGAGGATCCGTCATGGCTGGATCCTCCCGCACCGGCCCACTACCCGGCGAGCGGCTAGGTCTACTAGGTCTACTGGGCGGAGAGGACGGCCTGGGTCTGGGTTATCTGAGCCACCAGGCGATCGTCGTCGTCATGCAACTCGGTGCGCACGGCGATGGTCGTGCGGCCAACGTGCAGGGGCTTGGACGTCGCGGTCACCGTCCCGCCGCGGACGGCGCCCATGAACACGGTGTTCGACGAGATGGTGGACGTGCCGCTGCCCTCGGGCAGGTTCAGGAACGCGCACACCGCCCCGGTGCTGTCGCCGAGAGTCATGATCGCGCCGCCGTGCAGCACGCCCGCGGCGGTCGTCTTGTCTTCGGCCCAATCGAGGCGGCCGACCACCTTCTTCTTGGTCGCCGAGACGAGTTCGACGCCGAGCGTTCGGGCGAATGGCATCAGTGCGAGCATGTCTTCGGGTGTCATCGGGCGCTCGTCCGCGAGCAGTCAGCATGGGTCATGCGGTGAGTGTGCCCAAGCCTGGCGTCGGAGACACCTGGCCATTAAGTTGAGGACTCCAACAAAAGGTGGCGACATGACACAGCCGACTCGTGAGGACAAGTTCACCTTCGGGCTATGGACCGTTGGCTGGCCGGCCCGCGATCCGTTCGGGGACGCAACGCGCCCGCCGCTTGATCCGGTCGAGTCGGTGCATCGGCTGTCTGATCTCGGGGCCTACGGCGTCACGTTCCACGACGACGACCTGATCCCGTTCGGCTCGTCCGACGACGACCGCGACAAGCACATCGAGCGTTTCCGGGCCGCGCTGAAGGAGACCGGGCTCGTCGTGCCGATGATGACGACGAACCTGTTCACCCATCCGGTGTTCAAGGACGGCGGATTCACCAGCAACGACCGGTCGGTGCGGCGTTTCGCCCTGCGCAAGGTGATGCGCAACCTCGACCTCGCCGCGTCGCTGGGCGCGCAGACCTACGTGTTCTGGGGCGGGCGCGAGGGCTCGGAGTCCGATGCCGCCAAGGACATCCGCGCCGCGCTCGACCGCTACCGCGAGGCGATCGACACGCTGGCCACCTACGTCAAGGACCGCAACTACGGCATCCGGTTCGCGATCGAGCCGAAGCCCAACGAGCCGCGCGGCGACATCCTGCTGCCGACGGTCGGGCATGCGCTGGCGTTCATCGCGCAACTCGAGCACGGCGACATCGTCGGCGTGAACCCCGAGGTCGGCCACGAGCAGATGGCCGGGCTGAACTTCGCCCACGGCATCGCCCAGGCGCTGTGGGCCAACAAGCTGTTCCACATCGACCTCAACGGCCAGCGCAGCATCAAGTACGACCAGGACCTCGTCTTCGGTCATGGCGATCTGTTCAACGCGTTCTTCCTGGTCGACCTGCTGGAGAACGGCTTCCTCGACGGCTCGTCGCCGTACGACGGGCCGCGGCATTTCGACTACAAGCCGCTGCGCACCGAGGACATGTCCGGGGTGTGGGCCTCGGCTGCGGCCAACATGCGCACGTACCTGCTGCTGCGCGAGCGCGCGCGGGCGTTCCGGGCTGATCCGGATGTGGCCGCGGCCGTCGCGGAAACCGGCGTCGGCGATCTGGCCACCTCGACGCTCACCGAGGGCGAGTCCTACGCCGACCTGCTCGCCGACCGCAGCGCGTTCGAGGACTTCGATCCGGACGCGGTGGGCGCGCGAGGCTATGGCGTCGTGCACCTCAACCAGTTGGCGCTCGAACACCTCCTCGGCGCGCGATGACCCTTGTCGCAGGCGTCGACTCGTCCACGCAGGCGTGCAAGGTCGTTATCCGCGACGCCGCTTCGGGGGCGCTCGTCCGGCAGGGCCGCGCGGCGCATCCGGACGGCACCGAGGTCGACCCGTCGGCGTGGTGGGCCGCGCTTGCAGTCGGCGCTGGACGAAGCCGGCGGGCTCGACGACGTCGCGGCGTCTGTCGGTCGGCGGCCAGCAGCACGGCATGGTGTGCCTCGACGACGACGGCAAGGTCGTCCGTCCGGCCCTGTTGTGGAACGACACCAGATCCGGGCAGGCGTCCCGCGACCTGATCGCCGAATTGGGCGGACCGGGTGCGTGGGCCGAAGCGGTCGGCTCGGTGCCGGTCGCGTCGTTCACGGTGACGAAGCTGCGCTGGCTGGCCGAGCACGAGCCGGCCAACGCCGCGCGCACGGCCGCGGTCTGCCTGCCGCACGACTGGCTGACCTGGCCTGCCTGCGCGGGACGGCGGTGCCCGGCTCGTTGACCACCGACCGCAGCGACGCCAGCGGCACCGGCTACTGGTCGCCGTCGGCCGGTTCGTACCGACCGGATCTGCTGCAGCTGGGCCTCGGGCATGACGCGGCGCTGCCGCGCGTGCTCGCCCCGAGCGCATCGGCGGGGCGCACCGCGGGCGGCGTCCGTGCTCGGGCCGGGGGCCGGCGACAACGCCGCGTCGGCGCTCGGCGTGGGCGCAGGCACCGGCGATGTCGTCGTCTCGATCGGCACATCCGGGGTCGTCTTCGCGGTGAGCGCGACCCCGACCGCAGACGTCTCGGGCACCGTCGCCGGATTCGCCGTCGGCCACCGGCGACTTCCTGCCGCTCATCGCCACGCTCAACGCCGCCCGCGTCCTCGACGCCGTGGCCACGCATGCTCGGCGTCGACCACGACGAGCTCTCGCGACTCGCGCTGACCGCCCCGATGGGCGCCGGCGGTCTCGTGCTCGTGCCGTACCTCGAAGGCGAGCGCACCCCCAACCGCCCCGACGCCACCGGAGCGCTGCACGGGTTGCAGCTGGCCAACCTGACGCCGGCGCATCTGGCCCGGGCCGCCGTCGAGGGCCTGCTCTGCGGTCTCGCCGACGGGCTCGACGCGATGGTCGGTCAGGGTGTGCGCCCCGAGCGGGTGATCCTGGTCGGCGGCGGCGCGCGGTCCGAGGCGGTGCGGCGCATCGCCCCGGCGATCTTGGCGCATCCGGTGACGGTGCCGCCGCGCCGGCGAGTACGTCGCCGACGGGGCGGCGCGCCAGGCCGCGTGGGTGCTCACCGGCGAGCTGCCCGAGTGGACGCGCGGCGGAACCGAGACCTTCGAGGCCGACCCGGCGCCTGCGGTGCGCGAGCAGTACGCCGCCGTCCGGGACATGACGGCCGTCAGGGGCGGCGCCCCGCCCGGCCCAGGTTCCAGTAGCCCTTGACGTAGAGCTCCTCGTTCGCGAGGCCCTGCGCGTGCATTCGGGAGCGCAGCGCGGCCACCACCCGGCTCTCGCCGAGCAGGTAACCGTGGCCGTTGCCGGGCGGCGTCGCGAACGTGCCGAGCGCCTCGCCGAGAATCTCAGGACGTCCGGGCGGTGCATCGCCGCGGTGCAGCCACCGAGTCTTGGCATCGACCGGCAACTCGTCCGAACCGTCGTGGACCTCGACGAGTGCGTACGCGGCTTCGGACGGCGGCAGCGCCTCGATCAGCGCCGCGAACGCCGGTAGCGCCGACTCGTCGCCGACGAACAGGTGCCAGTCAGCGGGGCGCAGTTCGAGCCGGCCCCGGGGCCCGAAGAACTGGATCGAGTCGCCCGGCGCGGCCGTCGCGGCCCACCTGGCACCAGGCCCGTGGCCCTGCCCGTGCAGCAAGGCGTCGATGTCGATCTCGGCGCTGTCCGCACGGAACTGCCGGATCGTGTAGCGGCGCTTGACCTTGCGCCCGGTTTCGTCGACGAGGACGAGTTCGACGTCCTGCGCGGGTCGGGGCGCGCCGAGGCTGGGCGCGTGCAGCGTGAGCCGGCGCATTCGCGGCGTCAGGTCGCGGACGGCGGTAACCGTCGCGTCGTGCAAGGGGGTACGGCGAACGGCGGTGCGATGTCACCGCACCAGTGTCCCGGTGCGTCCCGGGAAGCATGCGCGGCATACGGTCGTTTGATCCGGACGACATCCCATCAAAGGAGAACTATGCCGACCCAGCTGACCAAAGTCGCGTACACCACCGCTGCCACCGCAAAGGGCGGGCGAGCCGGTCACGTCCGGAGTGCCGATGGCCTCGTCGACTTCGACCTGGCCCAGCCGGGCACCACGCCCGAGCCCGCGGTCAACCCGGAGACGCTTTTCGCCGCCGGCTACGCCGCCTGCTTTCAGGGCGCACTGCTGAACCGGGCCAAGACGAAGGGCGTCGACACGTCGAACTCGACGGTGATCGCCAACGTCTCCTTCGGTCCGAGCGAGGACGGCGGCTTCGGTCTTGCCGTCGAGCTCGAGGTCGACATTCCCGGGGTCGAGGCGGCGCAGGCTCAGGAGCTGGTCGAGCTCGCGCATGAGTTCTGCCCGTATTCGAAGGCCACGCGCGGCAACATCGAAGTGACGCTCACGGTCGTCTGACGCGATCGCGCAACCTGGGCTCGCCTCTTCATACCGAAGCGGGTTGCACGATCTGATTCGGGGGATGATGGCTGCGTGGTCATCAGCGTGTTCGATCTGTTTTCCGTCGGCATCGGCCCGTCGAGTTCGCACACCGTCGGGCCGATGCGCGCCGCCCGGACGTTCGCGATCGGCCTGGCCGACGACGGGCTGCTCGATCGGGTGAGGCGGGTGCGCGTCGAGTTGTTCGGCTCGCTGGGCGCTACCGGTCACGGGCACGGCAGCGCCCGGGCGGTGATCCTCGGCCTCGAGGGCGAGTTGCCGGAAACCGTCGATACGTCTTCGATGGTTTCTCGTGGCGCAGCCGCCCTGGAATCCGGCCGGGTGAGCCTGCTCGGCAAGCACGAGGCCGCGTTGGTCGACGACGACCTCGTGCTGCACCGCCGCACGTCGCTGCCCTTCCATCCCAACGGCATGCGGTTCTACGCATTCGAGGACCCGTCCGGTGAGGCACTGCGCGAGCGGACCTACTACTCGGTCGGCGGCGGGTTCGTCATCGACGAGGCGGCGGCCGGGGCCGATCGGATCAAGGCCGACGACACCGAGGTGCGTTACCCGTTCACGACCGGCGCCGAACTGATGGCCCACTGCGAGACGACCGGTCTGCCGGTGAGCGGCGTGATGCTCGCCAACGAACTGTCCTGGCGGCCGGAGAGCGATGTGCGATCGGGCCTGCTCTCGATCTGGTCGGTGATGCAGCAGTGCGTCGAGAGCGGCTGTTCGCACAGCGGATCGCTGCCAGGCGGCCTGCGTGTCCGGCGTCGCGCCGCCGAGTTGTACGAAGTGCTGTGCGCGGAGCCGTTTTCCACCGATCCGCTTCGTGTCATGGACTGGGTCAACCTGTTCGCGCTCGCCGTGAA
Source organism: uncultured Actinomycetota bacterium (assembly GCA_963709985.1). Taxonomy (GTDB): domain Bacteria; phylum Actinomycetota; class Actinomycetes; order Mycobacteriales; family Jatrophihabitantaceae; genus DASXRA01. The sequence goes on along the minus strand of CAVPYQ010000046.1, from coordinate 6,269 downwards.
CGAGGAGAACGCCGCCGGCGGCCGGGTGGTCACGGCCCCGACCAACGGCGCTGCCGGGGTACTACCGGCGGTGCTGCACTACTACTGGCGCTTCGTCCCGGGCGCGTGCGAGGACGGCATCGTTAGCTTCCTGCTCGCCGCCGGGGCAATCGGCGTGCTCTACAAGGAGAATGCGTCGATCTCCGGCGCCGAGGTCGGCTGTCAGGGCGAGGTCGGCTCGGCGTGCTCGATGGCCGCCGGCGCCCTGTGCGAGGTCCTCGGCGGCACGCCGGCGCAGGTCGAGAACGCCGCCGAGATCGGCATGGAGCACAACCTCGGCCTGACCTGCGATCCGGTCGGCGGCCTCGTCCAGGTGCCCTGCATCGAGCGCAACGCCATGGCGGCCGTGAAGGCGATCAACGCGGCGCGCATCGCCTTGCGCGGCGACGGCGAGCACATCGTCAGCCTCGACAAGGTGATCAAGACGATGCGCGAGACGGGCGCCGACATGAAGACGAAGTACAAGGAGACGGCGCGCGGCGGTCTGGCCGTCAATGTCATCGAGTGCTGACGGTTGCCTGCGGCTGTGACGCACATGGCCCGGATCGTGCAACCCACTCCGGCCTGAGACCGGAAGAAGTTGCACGATCGCGGTGCGAGCGCGGGGTCCAGTCGGGCGACGGCGGGGCCGGCAGGTGCAGGCAACGCAAAGAGGGCACCGTCCACAGTGGACGGTGCCCTCTCGTTCGTCGTGCGAAGCGAGTGCTAGGCGGCACCAGCCACGATTGCCTCCTGCGGGTTCGGCAGGTCGCTCTTCTTGACGTTGATCATCAGGAGAGCGACGAGGATGGAGACCCCGCCGAAGATGGTGGCCGCCAGGAAGCCCATGCTGGACGAGTGAGCCTGCACTTGAGCCACCGCATGGACGGCGATGTTGTCGTGCAGCGCTGCCGTCGAGGCCTGGCCGCCGGACTGTTTCCCGGCCACCTCACCGAAGTGCTGCAGCGTGCTCGACGGGATCTGGCCCGCCTTGACCTGACCGGCTAGCTCGCTGACCTTGCTCTTGCTGGCGTGGCGCCCGGCCGTGGCAGCCACCGTGGCCAGCACGGACAGGCCGATCGAGCCGCCGACCTGCTGCCCGACGTTGAGCAATGCGGACGCCAAGCCGGCGTCGGTGTCCTTGACCTTCGACACGGCCACGGTGGTGATCGGGACGAAGATGAAGCCCATGCCTATGGCGAGCACCATCTCGCCCGGGAAGATCTTGCCCCAGTAGGTCGAGTCGGCGGTGACCGTCGAGAGCCACAGCAGCGCTCCGGTCAGCAGGACGCTCCCCGTGGTGATGAGCGCCTTCGGCCCGATCTTCGGCAGCAGTTGCGCCACGATCTGCGACACGATGCCGATCACGAACGCCACCGGTAGGAACGCCAGACCGGTCTTGAGGGCGCTGAAGTGCATCACCTGTTGCACGAAGAAGGTCAGGAAGAAGAACATGCCGAACAGGCCGGCGCCGGCGATGAGCATGACCAGGTAGGCGCCCGATCGGCTGCGATTTTGGAAGATCCGCATCGGCATCATCGGGTCCTCGATCACGAACGCCTCGAGCAAGACGAACGCGACGAGCAACACGATGGCGGCGGTGAACAGCGCGACGGTCGAGGCGGAGCCCCACTTGCCGGTATTGGCGACGTGGATGAACGCGTAGACCAGAGTCACCATGCCGGCCACGGAGAAGAAGGCCCCGAGGAAGTCGAACTTGCCCCGCAGCCGCTCGCCCTCGTGCAGGTACAGGAACGCACCGGCGATGAGGACGATGCCGATCGGGACGTTGACGAACAGCACCCACCGCCAGTCGAGATACTCGGTGAGGATGCCGCCGAGCAGCAGGCCAAGTGCCGCACCGGCACCGGAGACCGCGGCGTACACGCCGATCGCCCGGTTGCGCTCGCGTCCCTCCTCGAACGAGACCGTGATCAGTGAGAGCGCCGTCGGCGAGGCAATCGCACCGCCCGACACCCTGGATCACCCGGCCGAACAGCAGCAGGCCGAAGCTGGTCGCGATACCGCCGGTGAAACTGCCGATGGTGAACAGGGCGAGCCCGACGATGAACATGCGCCGTCGGCCCAGGATGTCGCCCGCGCGCCCGCCGAGCAGCAACAGGCCACCGAAGGCGAGCGTGTAGGCATTGAGCGCCCAGGTCATGTCGGTCTGGGTCTTGTGGAAGTAGTCGCCCATCGAGGGCAGCGCGATGTTGACGATCGTCGCGTCGAGCACCACCATCAGCTGCGCCCCAGCGATGATCAGCAGGACGAGAGCGGGATGTGTCGCGCGTCTTGCAGCTCCGTTGCTCTTGGAGGCGCCCTTGGCAGCGTCGACCTCGGTCCCGGTCACGGGCATACTCCGTTCAAGCTTGTCTCGTGTTCAATAGGGGACGCTTACGTTCCTTAGGAAGCTAGTCCGCGTCGATAAGGGTCGCAACAGCGCGCTGCGGAGCCCGACTCAGTTGACTCACAGACGATGATGGGTGAAGGGTCTGACAACGATGAGCCCCGCGCCAGTCAATTTCGCTGAACGCGTGATCGTGGATCTCGGACCCGCGCCAGATCCAGCCGTCGAGCCGTCCGTCGACCACGCGCCGCCGAAGCGTCACCGCCGTCGTGGCGCGACACTTGAGCGCGCGATCCATGAGGCCGTCTTCGCCGAACTCGCCGAAGTCGGGTATGCGGCGTTCACCATCGAATCGGTTGCGACGCGGGCGCGCACCGGCAAGGCCAGCATCTACCGGCGATGGCCGACCAAACAGGACCTCGTCCTTGAAGCGTTCTGCGGCAAGTTCGGCGAGACCATGCAGCTCATCGAAGGCGCTTTGGCCGAGAACGTCACGACTCGCGAGGCCTTGCTCCGTGTCGGGCAGCGCATGTCCGAGGTGGCTACCGAGGCGGGCGAGGCGGTCCGTGCGGCGGCTTGTGAAATCAGTCGCGACGCCGAGCTCGCAGCCGCCCTGGACGAACGGGTGAACTGCCCCAAACGCGAGATCATTCTCGGACTGCTCAAGACGCGGCGTCGAGCGTGGAGAAGTCCGGCAGGAGGCGGCCTGCGAGCTGATGGCCGACGTCTTGCCGGCAATGATCATGTTCAAGTTGATCTTGCAGAATCAGCCCGTCGATCGATGCCGCCGTGACGCGTATCGTCGATGACGTCGTCATGCCATTGCTGCGTTCCGCCTGATCGCGGTTTGGCCAATCTCGACAGCTGACTCGGGGCGGCCGCGGGCCGTACGGCACTATGTCTGCGAATGTTCGCCTTGGGCGGGCGTGGACGAGTCAGGCGACAAGGGAGTCGGCAAGCGTGCCCGTACTGGCGCAACGGCCACAGTCCGATGATTCAGCGACGCGTCTGCAGCGGTTTCGCGCGGGCTATCTGAGCCGTTCGCCGCAAATCGTGTCGGCGGTCGCGGCACTGGTCGGCTTGCTGACCCTGGTAGCGGCCTTGTGGTCGTCAGAACGCGACCGCGTGCGTCCGATCACTGACGCTTTGGGCATTCCGGCCACGGCGGCAGCGGCGGCGGTGAGCGCAGTGGCCGGATTGCTGCTCATGCGGCTCGCGGCCGGCCTGCGAAAGCGCAAGCGGCGGGCCTGGGCGGCGTCGGTGTGCGTCGCGGTCATTCTGGTCGTCGCCCATATCCTCAAGGGCCACAAGATCGCCGAGTCGATCATCGCCTTCATCCTGCTGATCCTGCTCGTGACGGCCAGATCGCAGTTTCGGGCCAAGGCGGATCCGGCCTCTCGCTGGCTGGCGCTACGGGCATTTGTCCAGCTCATGTTTGTCGCGCTGGTCTACGGCATGGCGATGCTGTACCTCTACCCGCACCGCGTCGTCGGGCATCCGTCGTTCTGGGCGCGGCTCCAGGAAGTTGCGTATGCGCTCGTCGGCGCCAACGGGCCGGTGGTCGTCGTGGGTGAGCGATTCAGCGACATCTTCCACGGCACGTTGCTCGGCTTCGGACTGCTCACCGTTGTCGTCGTGGCGATGCTTGGGCTGCGTCCGTCCGAGCCGATCGCTCGGCTGTCTGCTGCCGACGAGACGCGCTTGCGAGACTTGCTGGCCAAGCAGGGCGGGCGTGACTCGCTCGGTTACTTCGCGTTGCGCCGCGACAAGTCGGTCGTGTGGTCGCCGACGGGCAAGGCGGCGATCACCTACCGCGTCGTGCAGGGCGTCGCCCTGGCCAGTGGGGACCCGATCGGTGACCCGGAGGCGTGGCCGGGCGCGATGTGCGCCTATCAGAAACTCGTCGACGAATACGGCTGGACGTCCGCCGTCATCGGATGCAGCGAACTCGGAGCCATAGTCTTCAAGCGCGAATGCGACCTGGCCGCGCTCGCGCTCGGCGACGAGGCGATCGTCGAGGTCGAGGACTTCACGCTCGAAGGGCGCTCGATGCGCGGAGTTCGCCAGGCGTGCACGCGCGTTGCTCGGGCCGGGTACGAGGTCGAGGTCAGGCGCGCGAAGGACATCGACCGGAGCGAGTTCGCCCAACTGCTGCACGTTGCCGCCGCCTGGCGCGGCGCGGAAATTGAGCGTGGCTTCTCGATGGCCTTGTCGCGACTCGGCGACGACGCCGACGGCGAGTGCGTCATCGCGACCGCGTGCAAGGACGGCGTCCTGCGTGGCATGTTGCACTTCGTGCCGTGGGGATGTCAGGGCCTGTCGCTGGACCTGATGCGCCGTGACCGCAGCGCCGACAACGGCCTCAACGAGCTGATGATCGCCAAGGTCATCAAGGCGTGCCCGAGCCTTGGCGTCAATCGGGTATCGCTGAACTTCGCCGTGTTCCGCGACGCCATCGAGCGGGGCGAGAAGATCGGCGCCGGCCCGATCCTGCGCGCGTGGCGAGCTGTGCTGATGTTCGCATCGCGCTGGTGGCAGATCGAGTCGCTGTACCGGTTCAACGTCAAGTTCCGGCCGGACTGGGAGCCCCGCTTCCTCTCCTACCCGTCGACACGTGATCTTCCGCGAATCGCGGTAGCCGCTCTCGAGGCCGAGGCGTTCATCGTGCGGCCACACCGGCTCAAGCGGTGGCTGGGGCGGGCCTGATCCTCGAATGAACGTCCCGATCGTCTGGCACCGGGCGTGTTTGGCCGGCCGTTCGGTGGCCTTGTACGCTGAGCGACCGGTGGCCTTCGGCGACGCAGTTCGATCTTGCATCGTGCCGACAGGTGCCTGGAGGCTTCGCCTAGTCTGGTCTATGGCGCCGCACTGCTAATGCGGTTTGGGTTTATCGCCCATCCCGGGTTCGAATCCCGGAGCCTCCGCCCCTGTCTGCACGGCCTGTCCGGCCCGTCCGAGTCGTCGATTGCTGGCTCCGAAAAGAATGTTCACACATTCGCTTGACATGGAAAGGTTTCCAAGGAAGTATATTCCTTGTAAGCCAGACGCCTAGGTCGGTCAAGCGCAGGGGACCTGATCGGCAAGGGCACCTGGCGAAACACAGCGGTTTGTCCGGTCGCGGATCCGATCTCGGGGGGTTTCGGTCCGCGGCCGGTCGCAGTTGGTAACCGTCGCATCCGGGCATCTGATCGCACTTGCCCGGCTTTAGCGCGGTAGCCGACCCCGCCTTCGCCGATCAGGCAGGGCGGGGTCGCGCTGTGTCCGGACCGTGCCGGCTCCCTGCGTGCTTCCGTCGCCGTCTTGGAGGTCTGCCTGAGCGTCGCGCAGCATCGCGAAAGAGGCCGTCATCTCCGTGAGCCGACTCCGGGACAAGACCGCGAGAACATGCTCGCGCAGTCCGGCCTGGTAGAGCGCGGCGCTGCTCTCGGCTCGGCGCAGCCCCTTGGGCGTCAGCGTTGCGTAGACCACCCGCCGGTCGCCCACCGAGTTGCGCCGATCTATCAGGCCCTCGCGCGCCATCCGATCGGCCAGCTTCGTGAAGCCGCCGGCGGTCATGGCGAGGTCGCGGGCCAGTGCGCTCATCGCCATACGATGCTGGTCGGCGCCGAGCAACAGCCGCAGGACCTCGAACCACTGCCCGGGTAACCCACTCTTCTCAATCTCCGCGAGGATGAGCCGCTGGGTGGCGGCGACCCCGTCGAGGACCAGATTCCAGCTCGAAATGAGTTCTTCGTCGAGTCCGTCGGCCGTACGCGTCACGTCGATGAGGCTACTGATCATCCGCGGTACCGGCGACGCGGAGCGGCGAAGGCAGCCTGTAGACTCGCCGCTCGGCACATGCGCCCGTAGCTCAACGGATAGAGCACTTGACTACGGATCAAGAGGTTGCAGGTTCGAATCC
>CAVPYQ010000045.1:0-116899 GCA_963709985.1 uncultured Actinomycetota bacterium | reverse complement strand
TCGCGGTCGCAGCAGGCACGATCACGGTGCCGTCAGGCTGCACGACGGGCTGACCCCCGAGACCGGTCGCGTTGTTGCCGGTGTTCAGTGCTGGACCCCAGGTCAGGCCGCCGTCGGTCGAGGTCGACATCTTCTCCCGGTCACCGTCGGCGTTGTCGTCGAACTCGGTGAAGCAGTGGCCGTAGAAGGGGCTTGACGGCGTGTTGTCGCAGGCCGTCCAGTTCTTGTCCAAGCTGGTGCTGCCGGACGCGACGGTGACCGGATTACCGAAGGTCAGCCCACCGTCGGCCGAGCGGTTGACGATCACGTTCGGCACCGTGACCGCGGAGGTGATCGGGATCGAGGAGATCAGCCACACGTTGTGGCTGGCGTCGTAGGCGACACTCGCGTCGCTGACCCGCTCGAACGTGCCCCCGCCGCCGTTGACGGGGTGATGCCGGGCAGCACACCCTGCGTCCACGACGCGCCGCCGTTGGTGCTGGTCGCGGTAGCCGATGTCGGAACCCCCGCCGTCGAAGAACCGCCCGTCATGCGCCGCAGTGACGATCGTGTAGCCGAAGGCGAACGTGTCCGGCTCCACCGCAGTCTGATGCTGACTGGTCGTGTTGGTGAACGGATCCACGATGATCTGGGTCAGCGCACCGCTGCATGCGTGCTCGGAACGTTCAGCACCATCACGACCGCCGCCGCCGCAAGACCAGCGCTTCGTCCAACTCGCTTCGCTGTCCGCATGGGATCCCCTCCGGAGGGTGGCTGAGGCACACGACGTACCCGCCGGACGGGCCGCCGGGAACCCGTTCGGTCAGGCCGCGCGTGAGCATTCGAGTCGTCCTGCAGCAGCTGGGATGTGGAGCGGACGACGCGCTGGCGGTCGCCCGCTCCACCATGTTCGACGGTCAGAACGTCGTTGGTGCTGGGATCTCGGCGGGGTCGGCGCTGTTGGTCTGTAGCGGGTCGTGGCGCATCGGGTTGGTGCCGGGGCGGACCTTCTCAGCGGCGCTGAACGTCGGTTCGTTGAGCAGGCCGTCGCCGGTCGGCGCGAAGCCGATCGCGAAGGCGTTGAGCACTCGCTGTTGCCCGGCCAGGAAGGAGGTGGAGATGTAGTCGCCGACCATGGCGCCCTGGGTGGTGGGCGCGATCCAGCCCAGTTGCATCGGGTCGCTGAGTTTCTGCGGTGCGGTCCAGGTCTGCCCGTTGTTGAGCGAGGAGGAGAAGGCGGCCTGGATCTCGCAGGTCAGACCCACGCAGCCTGCGGGCTGTTCGGTGTAGTAGGTCAGCGCGAGTGCGGTGTTCGGCCCGGCGGCGGTGCGGTCGACGGCCAGGCCGGGGATGAAGTGGTCGATGTTGCTGCCGATCGGGTCGAGGGGGATCCGGGTGACCGGCGACCAGGTGGTGCCGTCGGCGGAGGTGCTCAGGACGATGTCGTTGGCGGTGCCGCCGGGTTCGAAGCGCCGGTCCTGCCAGACGACGTAGACGGTGCCGTCGCGGTTGATCTCGGCCGAGGGCAGCGGTGAGGTACGAACTCCGGGCACGGGGTGCGAGATCCGGGTCGAGATCTGCACGGAGGCGTTCCAGGTCACGCCGCCGTCGTCGGAGCTGAACGACCGGATGCCGCTCGCTCCGCTGAGGCCCTCGAACGGGACGACCACGCGTCCGTTCGGCTGCACGACCGGCTGGCCGCCGAGGCCGTGGACGTTGTCCGCGGTGGGAGTGGGCGCTCCCCAGGTCAGCCCACCGTCGGCGGAGGTGGACATCAGTTCCAGATCGTTGGCGTTGGCGTTGTCGAACTCGGTGTAGCAGTGGCCGTAGAACGGGCTGGCCGGGGTGTTGTCGCAGGCGGTCCAGTTCTTGTCGTAGAACACGCCGGTGGCGGCGACGGTCACCGGGGCGCCCCAGGTCAGGCCGCCGTCGGTGGAGCGGCTGACCATCACGTCGACGATGCCGCCGCCGGAGAAGTGGGCGCCCAGCCACGAGATGATCCATACGCCGTCGCGGGCGTCGTAGGCGACCGAGGGGTCACTGACGGAGAAGAACGGGCCGGGCTGCATCGCCTCCCGGCTCGTGGCGGGCAGGAATCCGTGCGTCGAGGAGACGCCGCCGTTGGTGCTGGTGGCCCAGCCGATGTCGGTGGCGCCGCCGTTGAACACGCGCCCCACCTGGAATGCGCTCACCATCGTCGAGCCCCAAGCGAATGTGTCGGGCTCGACCTCGGTGGCGTGCTGTCCGATGGGCGCGTTGGCCGGGGTGTACGGGTCGGCGCTGATCTGCGCAACGCCGGGCTGCAACGCCTGCGCCGGTGCCGCAGCGGCGAATGCCGTGGCCAACAGCGCGGCGAGTAGCGCAACGCCCCACCATCGCCGCCGAGGGATCGGCGCTCTCGACCTGGTTGCCGCCATGTGAACAGACATCGTTCTTCTCTCCTGACTTTGTGAGTCGATGTGCGCAACGTGTGTCGGGTTCGACGGGCTCCGCCGCCGTCATCGAGTCCCAGCCCGGTCGGGCTTCTTTAGCGGGCCGGGCAATGCGATGCGCTTGTGACGCCGGGCTGCTACTCGCGGCGCGAGGCAGCCTGCTACGGGGAGACTGGGCGCGAGGTGGTGCGCGAGCCCACCATCGGCTCGAACACGACCGCCGGCCGGGGAGATGCTTACATGCGGCCGCGGTGCGCGCGGCAGCCCGACACGGCCGCCTGAACCAGGAAGCACCGCGGATGACGATCAGCCTCGAAACCGGATCTCGAAGCCAACGAGGTAGCCCCTCCCGCCCGGCCACGCCGGCCGGACCACGTTGCGGGAGCACGGCCCTCGGGTGCCGACAGCGTCACCTATGCCCGAGTCGAGCCTCCACCAGAGGCTTATTACACCTGCACGGATCCGTCAAGAAGACAGCCTTCGGCCCGGGCTTCCGATCAGCTCCACGCGGCGCAGCTTCTCCGAGACGAGATGCGCGCCACGCGGCGATGTTGAGCCATGTCCATGGCACGCTGCCGACGACGAGCCGACTGTCCACTGTGGACGATCTGTCATCGGCGGTGTCATCGAACTCCTGTCGCTGAGAGCCACGCAAAGACCGCAACAGCCATGGCTGAGGTCAGTACTTTCAGCACCAGGCAGTAGATACGAGGGACGAACGCTTCTTGTAATCGGGCGGTTCGCGGTTCGAGTCCGCGCGTCGGCTCCAGCTTCTGGCCCAGTGTTTCTGGGGGTTCCAGCGCCGGCGGTGCCCGCCGAGTTGATCAAGGCGTCTGATGTAGTCGGGTGCGCGCGAGTTTGACCGTTTCTCGGGCCGGGTCTGTCCGTCGCTGGCTGGCAATCATCTGCGAGCTCTGGCCAGCGGCTGTGTGCTGCACCGCACGGGCGCGAAGTGGTCGAGGACCTCGCGAGGAACGCGGCGGCGGTGCCGCAGGTCGTCGTCGGCCACGCTATCGAGGCTGGTGTCGTCTGGTGTGCTGGTAGTGCAGGTCGGGTGTTGGGTGAGGGTGACGGCCAGGCGGAGATCACCGGTTCCCAGTCGCGCCTGGACCAGCACCAGCATCCGGACTGAGCCTGGACGGCTTCCTGACCGTCTACACGACTCGACACGGCTACTCCGCCCTCGACGGATACCCACCCATCACCAGGCTCGCCGCCTGACTACAACGTGTCAGGTCACGACATCTAGCGGCGTCTGGCGTACGTCTCTGGTCGAGCGTTCTTGATCGCGGTGTTCAAGGCGTGTCGTCCGGTCTCCACTCGATTCCGTTAGCGGCGAGCCAGCCTCGGTCCTGCCCGGGAAGTGTGCCCGTGGGGGAGGGCTGGGTAGTCGTGGCGCTGACCTGCAGGCCGCCCGTGCTGCCGGTGTGAGCCACCCACTCGTCGCCACGCTCGAGCACAATCTTCTCGTATGCAGGCGGCCGGCGGATGAGCAGTCGCCGGCTGCACTCCGTGCACGACCATTCCTCGGTGCCCTGCTCCGGTGTTTTTGTCCGCGTCATCTGGTGTGGGTTGGACAACCGAACTCCGATCTCCAGTCAGCCATCCGCTTTGACTGCTTCCCGTGCTCTACCCTCGCACGCCCCCCTGCTAACAGGCCACAGACGCTTGCCGCACCAATGGGTGGGACGACGACTCATTCGCGGGCACCCGTGAGAGTCGGCCAGCCGCTGTATCAGCCCGCACGCTCGCGATGTCGGTAGTAGTAGCCATCCGGAGTACTCGGCGCCGACCCCGGAGGCCTGCGCGGCAATCGCCGGGCAGCCATCCCTTAGGAGGGAACAATCATGCCGCTCCAATCAGGCTCACTCCAGACACCGATCACCGACTTCAATCTGCCCGCGGCGCTGGACGGTCAAGTGACGGGCATCGATGTGCTCGATCCGACCGAGAACGACGAGAAGACCTCGTTGCTCGAGACGGACGACGAGTTCGACGTCCTGCTCAGTTGGCAGCTCACCGGCGCCGCGACGCCGATCGTCGGGGGCTACTGGGTCGTCTCGTTGTACAGCGACGACATGGACGGGGTGGGCGCGATGACGGGGCTCATCGCAGGCCCCGCGGTCATCCCCATCACCGGCGGTGTCGAACCGCTGACGTTCGAGTACCGGTTCCAGGTTCCGCCGCCCGTGCCCCAGGAGGGCCTGTACAAGCTGACCGCGACCATCAACCACTCGCCGACGGGCGACCCGGCCCTGGTCTCGGAAATGTTCGGCTTCGCGGAGGCCACACCGGTCAAGATCACTAACGCTGTGGTGGAGAGCAACTAACCGCAGCAACCTCAACAACCAGCCGCCGCGGCATCAGCCGGCTACCAAGCCAGGCACATGCCGCGGCGGCTGGTTTCTTCGGGCCTAGGCGAACGAGGTGGCTTGCTGACCCGGCGGAGTCGTGGACGTCTCCGCCAGTCCGATTCAGCTACCTCGACGCGCACCAATTGCGGCTGAGCAGAAGCTGGCGAAGCCCGCCTGCCGGGCTGTTTAGGTCCGTGGGCAACGGGCGCAGGTCTCGAGCGGCGCGGCTGCTCCGCGACGCGATCGAACATCTTGGCCTCGTGGCGTCCGCGAGTCTGACGATCCGCGTGCAGCGCCGCGAGCAGATCGCGGGCCGCACCTTCGGCAGCAGCGCTGTCAGAACCTCGTCGAATTCGGACCTCGTCGCACTAGACGGTGATCATCCGTGCCCGGTGGTCCAGTGAGGACATGCTCGCGAAGTCGATCTGCGACTGATCTCAGGCGCTCGCAGCGGGGGCGAGTGCGGCTGCCAATCGCTGCAAGGCGCGTCCGCGGATCGGGCCGATGCTTCCGATCGGCATGTTCAGCCGGTGGCTGATCTCGGCGTAGCTCGGGATGGGGGTTTCCAGCAGCGCACGGATCAGCGCCCGCTGAACGCTCGGCAACTCCTCGACCGCGCGGTGCAATGCCTGGGCCGCTTGAGTCGAGATGACGACATCGACCACGTCCGGTTGGTCGGTCATGGCGTCGTGGTCGGACATATCGCCTGCCGGTGCCTCGCGCACGCGGGCTCGCAGCATGGCAAGGCACTCACGTCGCATGGAGGTAGCCAGCCAACCTGGCAGCGCCGCAGCGTCTCGCACGTCGCGCAGGTGCTCGAGAGCCCGCTGCCAAGTGCGCTGGACGGCGTCGTCATGGTCTTCGCGGCTCAGCCGAAAGCGTCTGGCGGTTCCATGCAGGATGCTCTCGTGGCGACGCACGAGTTCCGTCCAGGCGGCCGAGTCTCCCTGGATGGCTTGAGCCACCAGCGTCCGGACGTCCGCTCCATCAGCGGTGAATGATCGGCGAACCGACGATCTCATGTCGGCTTCGTGGTACGTGGAAGTTGTCATCCCGGCCTCCCCAGTCGGTCTGTCCTCGGTCGCCATTTCGGTCGAGGTACGGCGAGCGTCGGCGGGTCCGGTGCAGTTCCGGTGCAGCAGCGGTAAAGCCCTACTGGCGACAACGGCCTCGCTCGCGCGGGCTATGAATTCGGCACGGGACAGAGGCGGTGAGGGGTTGTCTCGCGTGTGACGTGCGTGACGACCCGGTGCGGCCGGCCATCGAGCCGTCGGCGATGGGACCGAGAACGGCACGACGCCGACATCCAGTCGGTCGACCCGTTGCAGGTGGCCGGCTGGAAGCGGGGATCATCGCGACTGTGGTGCCTGCGGGCAGCCGCCCGCTGAAGGTGATGATGGCGAGCTGGAGCGGATCTGTGACGTTCACCCTTTGACTGGCCGAAGCGAATGGGCCACGGCCAGTTGGACGGTTCAGGCGGTCGCCGCGCAGTACTTTGGCCGCCGTTGCGTTGGATTCGCGCGGAAGCTCGCTTTTCCATCAATCTCACCTGGCCGTGGTGGACGGTCAGGTGAGATTGACGGGCATCTCGGAGCTGAATGGACGCACGCTGGAGCGTGACGGAATGATGCAATTCCTTGTCCGATTCGACCAGTACGACTGAACCGTGACACCGTTGATCAATCCTGTTGACCCACAGATGTCGGCGATCTCGCACCAGCCGTGCTGGTGACAGGTTCCCGCGACGCCGAGGAAACCAGTGCCCTCCGGATCGGTGACAGCCTCGACGAGTTCGTGCGACATGATCCCGGTTGCGCTGTCGAGGTTGGCTGAGTCTGCGGTCCAGATGAAGTGGATCCGCTGACCCTGGCGCTGGTCGTAGCTGTGCGCGCCGTCAAGGTTCCCTTCACCGGAGTGGACGCCGGCGGGGACGATCACGGCGTAGAGGGTCTGGTTGCCGGCATCGGGGCCGGGTACGGTGCCGGCGTCGATTTGGCCCTCGAGGAACGCACTGACGTCATCGTCGGTGAAGCCGGGCCGACGGGTCGGAGGTAGTTATGACCGTTGATCCGCGCACCGAGCCGCGCCCGATCCCGCGGTACTGCGCGAGCCCACTCAGGTACGAGCTCGCTAGCACGGTCTGCATCGCGGTGGTGATCCGTTCAGGTGTCGGCGCCGCGGGCGGCGTGTGAGGTCCAGGCGCTGCCCCAGTAGATGAGATAGAGCTGCACCGCGGGCAACACCGGCCCGTGGTTGTCGACGAATCTGGCACTCAGGTCGCCGCCGCCAGCACCGCGTTCGTCGGCCGACGCCGCCGTCAGCGCCGCGCCACTCGACAGCGTGACAGCAATCGCGGTCGCGATGGCTTGGGTTACTCTGCGCACGATCGCCCCATTTCGCACCGGCCGGTAGTTAGCGACGGGTGTCGCATCCGGCGAGGTGAGGGCAGCGTGCGAATGCGCGGTCAAATGCGAGTGCAGTTGCGGTGCAGTCGCGGTATGGCGAGCGTCATCGATATGTGCTTATCATTCGGATAGGCTTTAACGACCGAATAGACTGCTAATGCACAGATCCAAAATGAAATAAGCCACTTGCAGACAAAATTCATTGACCCACGGCGACTCTCCGGGTACTTTCAGCGAACGCAGCCGGGGGGCAATGCCTATGGACTTTCGCATTTTGGGTCCGTTAGAGGTCATTGCGGACGGGCATGCGCTGGCGTTAGGCGCTGCCAAGCAACAAGCGGTTCTCGCGGTCCTCCTGCTACATCCGAACCAAGTCGTTTCTATGTCGCGCTTGGTGGATGAGCTATGGGGCGAAGCACCTCCCGCGACTGCGGCAAAAGTCGTGCAGGGTTACATATCCAGCCTGCGCAAAATCTTGGGCGCGGAAACGATCATTACGAGGGCGCGTGGCTATCTCGCCCGGGTCGAGCCGGACCGTCTCGACGGCACTCGCTTCGAGAGCCTCGCGGCTGAGGGACGAGCGTTTCTGTCAAATGACCCAGCTCGAGCAGTCGAGCGATTCCGGCGGGCGCTTTCTCTCTGGCGTGGTCCGCCATTCGAAGGACTTGAGCTCATGTCGGTGGCTCGTAGCGAGACGCAACGTCTGGTGGAGGAGCAGTTGACCGCTGTCGAGCAGCGCATTGAGGCAGAACTGCTGCTCGGCCGACATGCTGATCTTGTCCAGCTGCTGCCGAGTCTCGTTGCTGAGAACCCTTATCGGGAACGACTACGCGCTCATCTGATGCTCGCCCTGTACCGCTGCGGACGGCAGGTCGAAGCGTTAGCGATCTATCGGGACACCCGCCAGATTTTGATCAGCGAACTCGGGATGGAACCAAGCCGCGAACTTCAACTGCTTCAAGAGCGAATGCTCGCCCACGATCCAGATCTCGAAACGCCGCAGCCTGCCGAGGTCGAACCCCCCGCCGTGAGCGGCCGGCGGCCGCTTGGTCCGGCGCGGCGGCTGGTGACCGTTGTCGTTGTAGCCGGGCTCGTAAAAGGAGCGGACATCGACCCCGAGTCGATGCATCGCGTTCTGGAAGCATATTCGTCGAGGTGTCGCGAGATCATTCAACGGCACGGCGGATCGGTCCAGGGTCTAGGCGGCGACACAATCACCGGCGTCTTTGGCTTGGCGGAATTGCATGAGGACGATGCCGAGCGCGCCCTGCGAGCTGCCATCGAACTACGTGCCGCAATCGCAGTAGCCAACTACACATTAGAACGTGATCACTCCGTTCACATTACGGTTTCGATGGGAATTGAGTCCGGCCCCGTATTTATCGGGGCGGGCATTCCGCATGAGAGGCGAGCGACCGGCGACGCCGTAGAATTGGCCACTGCGCTCGCGCATAGCGCGGCGGATAACGAAATCTTGTTGGGTGAGCGCACCCTGCAACTGGCCGGCTCGACCCTTTCCGTGGGCGTCCTGGACCCTGTACCGCTGCCGACTCGTAACGAACCGGTCTCACGTTGGCGACTGCATGGATTTCGAACCGGCGCGCCCGCGCTGCCGATCTCGACCGTCTATATCGGACACCAGCGCGAACTGAGGGAGTTGCGCTCAGCTCTGGTGCGGACGACAGCGGAGTCGTCCTGCCGTCTCGTCACGGTGGTCGGCCCGGCGGGTATCGGCAAGTCGCGTCTCACCCGTGAATTCATCTCTGAACTCGGCTCAGACGTCACTGTGGTGGTGGGGCACTGCCTTTCCTACGGCGAGGGCATCACGTATCACCCGTTGGCTGAGATCGTCAGTCAGCTCACCGCGGGTGATCCACAGGCCGGGATTGCAGACCTCCTCAGCGGCGAAGAGAACGCCGAGTCGATTGAGCGGCAAGTGCTCGCTGCGATAGGCAGATCTCAGGAATCGATTCAAACGGAGGACACGTTCTGGGCCGTACGCAGGCTGCTCGAATGGGTGGCCCGGACGCGTCCGCTGATCGTCGTGATCGACGATGTCCACTGGGCTGAGCCGACCCTGCTGGATCTGCTCGACCATATCGTGACCTTCTCCGGCGGAGCGCCGCTGCTCCTCGTCTGCCTGACCCGGCCCGAGCTATTAGAGACACTTCCGTCGTGGGCTGTGCCGCAACCGAACCGGTTCGTACTCCCTCTGGATCCATTGGATTACGGGGAGTCCTACGACCTGATCGACTCGCTCGACGCCGGGCAGCAACTTGACCGACAAGAGAGAGTGCGAGCCGTCGAGACGGCCGAGGGCAATCCGTTCTTCCTCGAACAGATCGTCGCGGTAGCCGCTTCGGGCTCGGACGCGTCGTTGCCGCTAAGCATTCAGGCTGTACTCGCCGCGCGCATCGATCGGCTCGAGCCCGACGAGCGCAACCTCCTAGGGCTCGCCGCAGTCGAGGGCCGAAGTTTTCATCGAGACGATCTCGCCGGGCTGATGGACGATGCCGATCGGCGGGTCATGAGAACGAACCTCGCCTCGCTGCTGCACCGGCAATTTATCCGTCCGGGCCGGCCGGAAATCGACGGACCCGACAGCTTCCGGTTCGCCCATGCGCTCATTCGAGAGGCCGCGTATGAGGCCCTGCCCAAGCAATTGCGAGCCCAGCTGCACGAGAAGATGGCCGACCAGCTGAAATCGAGAGGGAACGCGCAGGCCGAGGTTGTCGGCTATCACCTGGAGCGGTCCTACTGCTTCTGCGCGGAGCTCGCGCCTGTCGGCGAACGGGAGCGAGCGTTGGCGACCGAGGCCGCTGAATGGCTCGACTCGCCGCGCGCGCGGCATTCTCCGTGGCGATATCACCAGCGGCGCCGGACTCCTCGAACGGGCCGTTGCGCTGTTGGCGCACGACGACGCGCGTCGATTCGCCCTGCTGCCGCGGCTAGGTGAGGCGTTGTTCGAGGCGGGGCGTCTGAAGGATGCCGAGCGCGTGCTGGATGACACGATCCGGTACGCGCATGACGCACGTGTACCTGAACTCGCTGCGCTGGCGAGCGTCGAACGTGAACGTGTGCTCATCCAGGAGGGTTCTGCCTGGTCGGTCGAGGATGCGACGCGAGTCGCCGGTAGCGCCATCGAAGTGCTCAGCGAGTCTAACAACGAGCTCGGGCAGTGCCGGGCGTGGTGTCTGCACGCGACCGTCAAATGGATCCTGGGCCTCGCATTCGATGCCGACCAATGCTGGATGCGAGCGTCCGAGCATGCGCAACGCGCCGGAAATAGCCGCGAATTGTTCGAGATTCTCTGCTGGCGTGCGTCCGCCGCCGCTTCTGGCCCGACTCCGGTCGACGTCGCTATTGATCAGTGCAACGAGATTCGCAGTCAGGTTGCGACCAGTCCCGTAGCGGTCGCGGCCACGCTGCATCCACTCGCCGTGCTGCATGCCATGAACGGCGACTTCGCCCAGGCCCGTCAGCAGATTCGCGAGGGAGACGCGATTCTGAACGACCTCGGACGCCTGGAGTCGACCGTCTCGCACTACGAGGCAATGGTGGAAATGCTCGCCGGTGATCCCGAGATCGCCGAAGCAAAGCTGCTTACTGGCTTTCACAAGCTTTCAGCGATGGGCGAGAGTTCGTTGCTTGCCACTACAGCCGCAATGCTGGCGCAAGCGGCGTTTGCGCAAGGTCACGAAAAGGATGCTGAGGAGTACTGCCGGGTCAGCGCGCGGACCGCGGCCGCCGACGACCTGACGGCGCAGGCCGCTTGGCGTGGTGTGCGAGCGAAGATCCTTGCCTGTCGAGGTGAAATCGAGGACGCGACGGTGCTCGCCACTGCGGCCGTCCGGCTCGCCGAGCCGACTGACTTCACGACCGTGCAAGCCGACTCGCTCATGGACCTGGGCGCGGTGCTCGACCGCGCCGGACACGACATCGAGGCCGAGACGACAGTTCGGCGGGCCGTCGAACTCTATGCGCAGAAGGGGGACATCGTCTCGGCCGAACGGGCCCGGTCGTGGCTTGCGACCCGGGCTTCCGCATTGGACACCCACGGATGAACGGAGAGGACAATGCCGACAGCGGACAGCCGCTCACAGTTCAACCCACTCATCGAGGTAAGCAGCACCGAAACCATCACCGACGTACAGACGTTCACAGCCAGCGGCGAGCTTGAGACTGACAGAACGAGCACGGAGATCAGGCAGGTCCACGTGTTCGTCATCATCGAGCAGACGGCTCAGGACAGGGGCTCCGGAACAGGAACGAAAGCGACTGCAAAAGGTCTACAAGCTGGTCGAGGGCGAGGCCGCCTCACTGACGACCTTGGAGCGTCGATATGACAGTGCTGCCGGGACCCGGTTTCATATCTGGCTCGGCCACCGGTACCGCACTCACCGTCGAGTACACGGATGACCCAGTCGGGTTCGAGACGTACATCTGGACCTCGCGGCTCAAGATCAACCTCAAAGGCCAGGCCCCGTCTACTTGAAGGAGCCGATCCTGACCGACGCCGGTGCCCTGGCCACCGCTGTGGACGAACCCCTGCTCGCGATCGCCGACATCCAGGGCAATGTGGTTCCGGGCTTCAACAAGAACGAGGTGCAATTGCTCTTCCTGCGTATCGACGATCGTGTTGCCGCGAAAGGGTGGCTCAAGCAACTCATGTCCGATATTGCATCCACGCGCGAAGTGTTGGCGTTCAACAGGCTGTTCAAGGAGACCCGAGAACGACGCGACGGACTCGAGGGCACCGTCAAGTCGACCTGGATCAACATCGCGTTCTCGTATCGGGGGTTGAGCAAACTCAGTCCTCGATGAGGCTGACCAGTTCACGGACGAATCATTTCGAGCCGGCGTCGGTCGATCAGCGGACAACTGGGTCATCGGCGGGCCGAACAGCGAAGCCGACATTGTGCTGATCATCGTCGCAGACGACGCGGGCGATCTCGCCGCAGTGGTTCAGCGTGTAAACGACGCCATCAGCGCGCCTCAATCGGGCCCGTGCTGGCGGCGTACACGTGATCTTCGAGCAGCCTGGGGCGGCTCGGAAAGGCAAGATGGCTGGCCATGAGCATTTCGGCTGGCGGGACGGAATCTCGCAGCCGGGATTACGAGGTCGGCTCTCGAATGAGAAGACCGATCTGCTCACTCCGCGTCCGAATTCCGCAAGACCAAACCAGGGTCTGCCGGGGCAGGACGTACTCTGGCCAGGCGAATTCATCTTTGGCTACCCGAGCCAGGACCAGAACAACGCGAAAGCTGCGGGGCCGGATTCACTCAAGCCGGGCGGGAAATTGGTCGCGCCGGAGTGGGCCATGGATGGAAGCTATCTCGTGTTTCGGCGCCTGCGGCAAGATGTCGGTGCCTTCCATCGCTTCTTGTTCGATCAGGGTGCCGAGCTGCGGGTCGATCCAACGGCCCTCGGGGCGCGCTTGGTCGGACGCTGGCCCAGCGGCGCGCCATTGGTACGTACGCCCACGAAGGACAAGCCGCGACTCGGGCAGAACGCAGACAAGAACAATGACTTCGAGTATGGCCCCGGCGACGAGGGTGAGAAGGGGTCGGCCGACAAACACGGCCGAGATGTACATCGGGATCCCGACGGTCGGCGCTGCCCATTCAGCGCCCACATCCGTAAGGCATACCCGCGTGACGAGACAGTCGCCGAGGGCGATCCGAATCCGTACGAGGACCTGGGAGAAACGTTGGACGAAAGCGATACCCAGACGCACCGCCTGCTGCGCCGCGGTATCCCGTACGGGCCGTCGTCTGACTCGACGCCAGAGGTTCCCGTTGCCGACGCTGTTGACCGTGGTTTGTTGTTCATGGCGTATATGACATCGATATCTGAGCAATTCGAATTCATCAGAGAGCATTGCCTGAATGATCGCAACTTCAAGGCACCATCAACGGGTGTCGACCCAATACTTGGACAAGAGCGCGAGGGAGATTCCGCACGCACTATTAGCACCGTCCTGCCTGGTCAGAAGGAGTCCGTGGAAATCGAACTTGGCAACTGGGTCACTACGACCGGCGGCGGATACTTCTTCGCGCCCTCCATCTCCGGACTGAGACACCTCGCAGAGTAGCCATCACGAGCGCTTGGCGTGGTGCACGGACGCAATCATCAGCGCATCCGCATGCGCTGGTGGAAGCCAGAAGACGGGTGCGCGTATCGGGACGCCAGTTGCGACTGGATCGGTCCTTGCTGATGGACCACGGCGTATGCGGCCCACGGCAGGAGCAGCTCTGCCCTATGGCTGTAGCGAGGTTCGGAAGCCCCGGTTGAGCCGACTGAAGCGGCGCAGGCGCAGAGATGCACCCACTGCCGCTCGGGTGCGTCCAGGTGTATCGCAGACGCCTCGTGTCCGCTCTCTCTCAGTGGATGCAGACGCCGACGATGGCAGGGGGCGAGGCGTCACATGCGATCACCGTCATGCCTATTTGCCGCCATAGCCGCGGCCTTTCTAGTGGCCGGCAGCACCACGATCTCATCGGCGCGCGCTGCCGTTGCACCGACACTGAAGTTGGTCTCACCGTCGGTGGTCGCCGGCCACGTCCTTGTCGTCTCTGGAGAGAATTGGTCGCCCAAGAGCGGCGACGTAAGCCTGCAGTTAGAACAGCTTGCGCCCCCGACGCCATACGGCAAGTCGGTTCACCTCCCGGTCGGAGATAATGGCGCATTCAGCAATGCGAAGTTCCCCGTGCGATTCGACACTCCAGACGCGACGTATCACCTTGTCGCATGTCAGGCTTGCGACGGTGCCGAGGCCCCATCCGCGCAGATCGACTTAACCGTCCAGGCACACACCCTGCAATTGGATCCGCCGTCAGCCGGTGCGGGCGAGGTTGTCACAGCATCGGGTGAGGGCTGGAACACCGACCTGGGACCGGTGTCTCTGTTCCCGGCGTTTCCGGACGTCTGCGATCCGAGCGCTGCCCTTGCGGTCGCCACGCCGACCGGATCGTTCACCTTCCTAGTTACTGCGACCGTGCCGGCAAGCCAGCCGGGGGAGTACCGATACATGGCCGCGCAGTGCCGAGGAGGCAAAGTCGTCGTTGGCGAGTTTGCGCCCTTTACGATCACCACGCCGCCGCCTACGACGACGAGCAACTCTCCATCGACCACGCCGCCTACCTCGGAGTCGACGACGGCGAGCAGTTCCGTCTCGACGGTGCTGCCTTCCTCGGGGTCGGCGACGGACGAGCGATTCCACCACGACCGCCCCGCCCACTTCAGCGTCAACGTCGCCGAGTGCTTCGGGGTCGGCGCCGGCATCGCATTCGGTGACGAGCACCCCGCCCGGATCGCCCAGCACGTTCGCCCTCGCGGGGCACCCGTCGGTAAGGCCGCGTTATGAACGGTTTGGCTGGCTGGTGTTGGCGATCGTCGCCGCGGCACTCGGCTCGATCGCTACGCGGTTTGTGACCCGACGGCCAGGACACGGCGCCGCCCGGCCGCCAATTGTCGATGCACAACTTGAGTATCGGCCTGCGCCGGCACCGGCGGCCGAGGAGATGTCATCGCCCGATCGGCACGACATTCGTCTGCTCACCGAGGAGCGGTACAGCCCAGTCATCAGCACGGAGGAACGGCCATGACGATAATCGACACCGCCCGATCCCTCAGCCTGCGTGAGGTGATCACAGAAGGGTTCGGAGGCGAGGATCACCTTGATGATCATCTGACCTCGAAAGTGCTCGAATCACGCGGCGTCAGCGCCGTGCTGCCGAGCACCCGACGCAGCATCGACGGCCAGCTGCGCGCTGCGGTCAACGCCGCGCTGAGCCGCGATGTCATCGCACTGCTGGGCACCGGCTGGCAGGCGAGCAGTGAGTTGCGTGAGGCCGCGCGCCGCACAGCGAGCACCCCCGACATCACCGAATTCGTCGAACTGCTCAGGCTGACGATCACCCAGAGCATCCGCCCATCGGCACGTGTCTACCTCGACCGGGAACTGCTGATGACCGTTGAACTGGAGATCGTGCTCGAAGCCGGTTTCCACGAGCTGACCGCCGTCGTCCGGTCTGGCGCCTTGATGGCTATCGACTTTGGGCAGTGCGATGCCACCGTCTCGATCCGTACTAGCGCCGGCACACCGCTTATCAACCGCACCCTGTCGCTGACCTCGAATGCGCGACTTGGCCTGCCACATCCCATCGCGTTGGTGACGCCACCCGCTCGCTAAACGAGACGAGGCGCGAGCCGCGGGCGTCGTAGCTTCCGCGAGACGTTAGCCAGACAACGAAGCCCCGGTCGATCCGGCCTTGGCAACGAATGTGACCCGAAATGACGTCCCACCGAGTGTCCGGCGGCACAAGAGTCCGGCGAACTCGAGGAATCAACCCTCGATCCTGCAGTAATCGCAGGACGATCACCCACTCTTCTACTTCGCGCCCCGACGTACCGCAGGTAGCAGAGAGCGATTAGGGTGTGTGACCCCATGTGGCGACTCGCCGTATGTGCCCGGTTCATTGTCCGGGCCGTGGGCTGGAGCGGCTCGCGATCATGTACGCGATGCCGGCGGATCAACAGACAGGACTCCGTGCTGAGAAACGGGCTCTCCAGTGCTAGGAGTGCGTAGGCGCCGGTCGCGGCGGCTTGGCGCATGTGCGCGTGCGGGCCTCGGCGGACTCCCAGTCGGCGATCTCGACCAGCAGGTCGGCGTCGTCGAGCACTTCGTAGTGCCTGCTGCCGAGGAAGCCGTGCTGGCCGGGTCCGTGCGTTGCGATCATGTTTTCGAGCACGCGCTTCAGCTCAGCCCGCCGGCCTGGCTTGGCTCGCAGTTCGACGATCACTTTGATTGGCATCGGGCCGTTTTCATTCGCAGGGCAGCTTTGCGGCGCAGGGATGTGTTTACGGCTGGCTTTGCTGCGGTTGTCTCGCTCGCCACGTACCCGCCTACGCCTGGACGTAGACGGTCATCGGCGCGATGACCCCGTGTGGGTCTGCCTGGGCGGCTACCTCCGCAGGCGTCGCGGCCAGCAGCGCTGTCAGGGCGTCGAGGTCATCGACGTCGAACACCACGCCGGCCTGATTGCTGCCGTCCATGGCCAGCACGTCGGTGACGTTTCTGATACCTGTGAAGGCCGCAGCGCGCTTCGCCTTACCCGCCAGCCAGCGCTCACGATCCTGGACGGCGTGGGTGATGACGATTCGCGGCATCTGGAGCCCGTCCGCATGGCTGTTCAGCGGCCCGGGCTGTGATGGCCCACAAGCCGGGCCCAGGTCACCTTCGGAGTCGCGCCGACTTCCCCGGCCGCCATCGCCGGGCCGAGGCGGGACTGCATGAACTCCGCTTGTGCCTCCTGCGACTCCCAGACCTCGATCACGTAGGCGCTGCCGCCCTCCGTCAGCCCGGTCAGGTGCGTGATGAGCCCGGCCGGCCAGTCCCCGGCCCCGGTCTGAGGGTCAAGCCCGAGCTGGGCGTTCACCCTTGCGTAGTCGCTCTCATCGACCCCATCGAATTCGAGCACGAGCAACTCGGCCATGCGTCCCCCCATCGTCCCGCGGGCCGGCACCACGCCGCGCCGAAGCTGAGTGTCGTCACCGGAGTCGACCCGCGCCAGACGCTGTTTCTGCCTGTTCGGTGCAGTTCACTCAGATCGACGTGGCCAACAAGTCCGAACCCCCGGGCCCGCGCTGACCGGATCGGCCAGGTGCACGTCTAGCGCGACACCATGTCGATCACGGCGCGGCTGGGCCTCTTCCCGGAGCCGCCGATGTTGGTGACGCTCGGCTGGCTCGCCTGCGCCCGGAACTCGAAGACACCACCGTCACGGTCAAGCCGACGCAAGGTGCCTTCAGCGGGCACGAAAGATGCGCGCCGGATCAGCTCTATCTTGGCCGCGGACATGCAGCGGCCAGCAGGCGTTCGCGGACAGCTTCATCGACAGAGCGTCCACAGTGGATCGTCCGGGGCGGCGATCGGGTCTTGCCGGCCTTGGTGGATCAATCGAGGTTGACGGTGTCGGCGAGGGGAGTGTTTCGTTCGGACGTGCCGACGTAGACGCGGTATTCGCCGGGTGCCATCCGCCAGCTGTGCGCAGTCTCGTCGAAGTAGCTCAGCGGGTGGTTCGGTGCAGCTGGGTCGATCTTGAGGTGCACGGTGGCCGCTCTGCCAGGGGCCAGCGTCACTTGCTCGTAGCCGACGAGCCGCTTTGGAGGCTCACCCGTGCTTGCGGGTAGCCCGATGTACACCTGCGCGGTCTCGGTGCCGGTGCGGTCGCCGGTATTGCTGACCCGGAATTCGATCTGGACCTTCTCCAGCTGGGAGGCGTGCGTGTTCGGCGCGTGTACGCGGAGTTGGCTGTAGCCGAACGTCGTGTACGACAGGCCGTACCCGAACGGGAAGAGCGGGTTGATGCCGGCCACGTCGTAGCCCTTGTAGCCGACGTCCACACCTTCGCTGTAGGCGATGTCCGGGCTGGCGATGCCGCTCCAGGGGTTCTGTGGACCAGGCGGCGTCGCCTGCTCGCTGGTGGGGTAGGTGACGGTGAGCTTGCCCTGAGGGGTGGCATCGCCCCAGAGGACGTCAGCGAGCGCGCGGCCCTGCTCCTGCCCACCGAAGTAGGTCTGTACGACGGCGGCGACGGAGCCCAGCCAGGGCATGGTGACCGGGCCACCGGTGGCGAGCACGACGACGGTGTGCGGGTTGGCCGCGCTCACCGCGCCGATCAGCTCATCCGCGCTTTGCGGCAGCTTCAGCGAGACGCGGTCGCGCTCCTCGGTTTCGAAGTCGCGAACGTAGACGATGGCGACGTCGGCATTCTTGGCTGCTGCGACCGCCTGCGCGAGGCTGGGCGACTCGACGTGCGCGGGGGTACGCCATTGCAGCAGCAAGGTGCCGGGTTGCAGGCCGGTCAGCGGCCGGGTCGCCCGGTAGTCGATGTGCAGCGCGTACTGGTGGCCGGCGGCGAGGTGCAGGACCGGCGAGTCGACTACGCGGCGGCCGTCCTGGCCGGTCATGTCGATGATCGTGGTGCCGTCGAGGCTCATCGTCGCGTCGCCCCAACCGGTGAGCGACAGCTGGTAGTCGCCGGTCGTGGGCGGGGTGAGGAATCCGTCGTATCTCACCGCCTGTTGCTCCAGGAAGAAGTTGGTCGGCGGTAGCGGTACCTGGGTGCCGGCGCTGGCCCAGCCGGGGAAGGTGCTGGCGAAGCCGACGTCGTAGTTCACCTGCCGATCGACGCGGGTAGCTGCCGGCGGGCCGGTGAAGTCCGGGGTGTGCCAGTACTGCGCCGTGAGGCCGGGTCCGGTCCCGCTCACCGGCGTGAGCACTGAGGACGGCACGGTGGTCATGTCAGCTGTCTCGATCATGGACGCCGCGTTCACCGGATCATTGCCCGGTGTGAACGTGACGTGCGCGGTTGTCCCGGCGCGAGCGGTGATGCCTTGCAGGGCCGGTGTGCCGGTCGTCGGGGACACGTAGGCCGAGCCGCTCTCGGCCGCGAGGATGTTCGCGTCTGCCCCGATGACCGCGATCGACTTCGTAGCGGCGGTGAGAGGCAGCACGCCGGTGTTCTTCAGCAGCGTGATGGCCTTGTCCTCGACGGCGCGGGCGACCGCGTCGTGCGCCGCGACCGGGATGGAGGTGGCGGTGTAGTCAGTGTCGAACACGCCGATCCGGAACATCGTGGTGAGGATGCGGAACACCGCATCGTCGACGAGTGTGAGACTGGCCTGGCCGGACTGCACCGCGGCCAGCAGCGCACCGTCGTAGACGGTCGAGGTGCCCGTCTCCATGTCGTCGCCGCCGGTCAGTCCAGTCAGGGTGTCGTGCAGGGCGCCGAAGTCGCTCATCACGAAACCGGTGAAGCCGATCCGCCCCTTGAGCGTCGTCCGCAGGCTCATCGAGTTCTGGCACGAGTACTCGCCGTTGATCTTGTTGAAGGAGCACATGACGGCGCCGAGGCCGGCGCGGTGGACGACCATCTCGAAGGCCAGTGAGTACACCTCGCGCAATGTTCGTTCGGTCATGATCGCGTTCTGGCCGCTGAGGCGGTTCGTCTCCTGGTTGTTGGCCGTGTAGTGCTTCAACGTGGCGATGACATTGCGCGACTGGACCGTCGCCGCGTAGACGCTGTTCTGGTCGCCGTTCAGGAACGGATCCTCACCCTGGCTCTCGCTGATCCGGCCGGCCCACGGTAAGCGGGCGATGTCGGTGTCCGGGGCGAGCAGCACGTTCTGGCCCGTCTCGCGGACCTCGTCCGCGACGACACCGGCGAACTGGCGCACCACGTCGGGGGACCAGGTGGCACCGAGCGCCATCTCCGACGGCATTGCGGTCGCATTGCCGCCAGTGCCGGGCAGTGACCAGCCGCGGGGGGCGACCCCACCGCCGGCGTCGGCCATCTTCAGCGCCGGGATACCCAGGCGCGGGATCGGCGCGTTGTAGAAGGCGTACGGCGCCTCGCCTTGGTTGCCGGTCATCAGGTCAACCTTCTCCGCGAGTGTCATCTGCGCCATGAGCAGCCGCGCCCGCTGCTCCGGCGACAGGTGCCGGTCCATCCAGGGTTGTGTGCTGGCAGGCCGCGCGCTGCTCACCGGCGCGCCCACCAGACCGACCGAGAGCAACACCGCCGCTGCTAGAACCACTGCCCGAGCAGTCCGCCGACGCGTCGACATTCCGGCCTCCCCGATTCTGGCCGAGATGGGTGGTTGTATGCGAAACCGTACCCCCGTATGGCGGGGCTGAATACCGTAACCGGGACCGTTACTGCAGTCGGTTACGGCGCGCAGGACTGGACCTCGGGGCCCGGCGGACGCGAAGTCCGCGCGCGTTGCAGCGACGCCGGCGTCCGTGGGCGTTGTTAGTGCGCCACGGAGTGAAGCTGCTTGCAGCGATGGTGGCCGCTCGTGCGATCCACTGTGGACGCTCTGTCGGTGAAACTGTCCATGTACGCCAGATGGCGGCTGACAGAGAGACCGACGTCGGCGAGGCCGCCTATGTCGGGCGCCAACCAGCACAGATACAGGCGCTTGCGTTGGTCAGCGCCCTCGTGGTCGGGGTGGTGGCGGCGTAACGGCAGGCCGGCGTGTGGCCGCCTCGGGCGATCGGGAGGGGCCACGCGCCGGCATGCCGCTGACTGGCTGGCGAGCGCTAGGGCGCGGGGATGGTCCAGACGCCGCGGCCGTGGGTGGCGGCGATGAGTGTGCCGTTGGGGTCGATGGTGAGTTGGCTGACCACGACGTTGGGTAGGTTCGTGCCCAGCCGGGCCCAGGTGACACCGTCGTTGGATGAGGTGAACACGCCGTTGTCGGCTGCCGCGATGAGCTTGCCGCTGTCGAGGGCGACGTCGTTCATTGGCAGGTCGGGCAGGTTGCCCGAGACGTCGGCCCATGTTGCGCCGCCGGTGGTGGTCTTGTAGATGTGGCCGACGCCTGGGTCGTCCGGGCCGATGATCCAGTGCCGCGAGTAGCCCGACAGCGCCAGATAGGCGTGGCTCGGGTTCGTGGTGTCGATCTTGACGCCGGTGATGTAGCGGTTGGGCAGGCCCGCGGCCGTGCAGGCGGAACTGCCGGTGCACTCCTGCGCCGTGGCGTGCCAGCTGCCGCCGCTGTTGCTGAGCATGACAATGCCGGCCTCGAAGCCGCCGCCGCCCGGGAACGACGGGTTGCACGGCCCGCACCACGCGGCCGCGATGTACTGCGTGCTGCCGACGGTCACCGCGTCGAGCGCGGTGACCTGCGAGGTGGCGTTGCCGCCGAGGGCTGTGCGCACGTCGAAGATGTTCTGCCAGTCGGTCGTCGCGCCGGTGCCGGCTGTCGTGCCGGCGACGCCGGCCTGCGAGCTCCACACGAACGCGCCGCCCGCGACGAGGTGATCGGGGTTGGTGCGATCCATGTTGATCGGCGCGATGAAGCGCGGGTCGGGGTCGGCAGGCGTGATGAAGTGCCAGTTGGCCCCGCCGTCGCTCGACTTCAACGCGGTCAGGCCGGTGTATTCGGTGATCACGTTGTTCGAGTTGTGCGGATCGACGAGGGTGTAGCCGCCGTCTCCGCCGAACACCTGCACCGAGCTGACATTGATCGGATTGCCGCGGTCGTCAGGCACGGACGTCGGCCTGGTGAACACCTTGTTGCTGCCGTTGTCCTGCATGCCGCCGTAGATGATCGAGTCGCCGCTGCCCTGCGCGCCGTAGTACTGCAGCGCATCCATGTGCGCGTTGAGGTTCGTCCAGTCGCCCACTGCGTGGTTGGTCAGCGCGCGGGAGTACACGCCGCCGTCATTGCCGATGTAGAGCGTGCCGCCGGCCACGACGGCCGCGTGCTGGTCGGAGTGGGCCTGGTTGTGGTCACACGTGCCCTCGAACGGCGTGTAGGAGAAGCACTTGAAGCCGAAGTTCCAGTACGGGGCGATGGTGCTCCATCCGGAGCCGCCGTTCTGCGTCTCGTAGACCTCTTCCAGGCCGAGGTAGAGGTGGTTCTTGTTGCCGGGATCCACAGCGAGGAACTGGTTGTACCAGGCCTGGATGCCCGGGCCGTAACCCTTGCCGATGCGCGAGATCGTCTGCGCCGAGCCGCTGGACGCGAGCTTGCTGGAGTCGGCGATCTTGGTCCACGGACCGGCCGGGTCGCCGTTGTTCGAGGCGTAGACGCCCTGCAGCAGCGTCTTGCCGTTCGTGCCGACGTTGAGCAGGTACGGGCTCTGCACGATCGCATATGCCCGGTCACCGGTTGCGGAGTAGGCGAGGGTCGTGCGGCCCTCGGCCTTCGCCGGGACCCAACCCTGCGGGTTGGCCAGGTAGCTGAAGTGCGCGCCGCGGTCGTTGGACACGTAGAGCCCGTTGGTCGCAGCGCCGCCGCGCCAGCCGGCGACGGCCACCACCTGGCTGCCGCCGGTGCCCGGGCGTACGACGACGTCGCTGATCATGTTGCCGACGACCAGGTTGAAGTTCTTGCCGTCAGCCGGCGGGCCCGCGGGCTGCAGCACCGCCGTCCAGGTCGTGCTCGTGGCGGTGTCGAAGCTGTACAGGCCGTGCGAGGTGGCCGCGAACAGCGTGCTGCCGTCCTGCGCCAGGCGGAAGATCAACGCGCCGTTCAACTCCGGGCCGCCGACGCGATGCCAAGACGCGCCGCCGTCGGTCGAGGCGAGCACGCCGACGCCGGCGTAGCTGTCCTGGCTGGTGTTGGCCTCGCCGGTGCCGGCGTACACGGTGTAGCTGCCGGCCGAACCGGTGACGAGCAGCGCGCCGATCGAGAGCGTGTCCTGGGTGTCGGTGACCGGCGTCCAGTGCTGGCCGCCGTCGGTCGACTTCCACACGCCGCCGTCCGCGGCACCGGCAAAGACCGTGCCGTCGGGTGCGGTGGCGAGCGCCGTCATGCGGCCCGCGACCCAGCGGTCACCCGCGCCGGAGTTGCTGAAGTTGCTGGTCGGATCGATGTAGGCGGGGGAATCGGAGAAGTCGGTGCCGTCCGCGCCAGGCAGGTTGGTCCGCTCGGTCCAAGCCCCGCCCACGCTCGGCAGCGCGGCGGCCTGCGCCGCGCCGGAGGCATACGCGCTCGGATCGACCGCGCCGTTCGGGGCGAGGCGCTGGCCGGTGAACCACTGCGCGGCCTCGGCCACCGCCTGGCTCTCCTCGCCGGCGTCCTTGTGCGGCGGGTCGCTCGCTGCGAAACCGGGTGCCGCCGCGAAGGCGAGGCCCGCGATCACTGCAAGGAACAAGGCAAGTCGGCGCATGTCTGGCCTCCGAAAGTGGAGCCGATCCGGCGGCCGCATTGTTGGTGACCGCTCCAGCCACCGTCAATAACGCCCGGTGCATTGGCCCACCCGTGCCACGAAGTGTCACGTCGCGGTGTCGACCGGTACTTTGCAGCGGTCGCACTGGTCAGTCTGGGCACTGGCGGCCAGGGCGGATCGAATCGCAGACCTACCGCTACGCAGATCGGCGATGCTCTGGTGGCGGCGGTCCGGCATCCCCGAAATACCGAGAGATGTCCAATGGGGGCTTCAGTTGCAGGGGTCGCTCTGCAAATCTAGTGCTCTCATATCACGTTTCTCCGTTTGGACGAATTGCTCGACGCGTCGTTCGTGAACGAGCCTGCGTCACCGCTGGTGAGGTAGGCCTGCGGCTGGCGGACCGTTCTGCTGGGCGTCTCGGGACCTTCGCCTGTGGATTTGTTCTTCGCGGACGCTCAGCCTGCTATGTATCTGTCGGTTCGGTTCGGGGGCTCGAAGCCGCGATGTCCTCCGCGGACCCGCAACGACCACGTGGGGGTCGAGATGGGTGACATCACGCGGAGAAGGTTCATGATCTACGGCGCGGGTGCGGGTGCTGCGCTGGCGCTGCCCTGGACGTGGGGTACGCCGGTCGCGTCGGCGGCCATGGGCGGCAAGCTGGCGAAGTATGTGCAGCCGCTGCCGTTGCCGGGAGCAGGGATCGTCGTGGCGAGGCAGAGCGGCGCCGAATACGTACGCGTTCACGCCAGTCGAGATCATGCGGCAGTTGCACCCGCATTTGCCGCCGACGCCGCTGTGGGCCTATGACGACGGCTCGGGGCTGGTCGGGCAGGCCGGTTCGTTCGGGTTGGTTGTCGTCGCGCACAGCGGCACGCCGGTGACCGCGACCTTCACCAACGACCTGCCCGCGGAGTTCCCGGCGTGGCTGCCGGTCGATACGCGTCTGACGGCATCACACGACCGCACGGTGCGGGTGATGACCCACCTGCACGGCGGATTCGTCGCGGCCGACAGTGACGGCAACCCTGCCGTCACGCCGGGCGGTTTCACAAGGGGCAGGCGCAGAAGGTCCTCTACACCAACGAGTTGCCGCAGATGCCGGCCTCGCTGCTCTGGTTCCACGACCACGGCCTGGGCACCACCCGGCTCGGCGTGTTCGCCGGCCTCGCCGCGGGATACGTCCTGCGCGACCAGTACGACACGGGCACGGAGCCGAACCCGATCGGCATCCCGGGCGGCGCCTACGAGATTCCGCTGGTGATCCAGGACCGCCAGTTCAACCCGGATGGGACGCTGTTGTACCCGACCAGCGACATCCCCGGGTGAACCTGGATCGGGGAGTACTTCGGCGACGTGATGCTGGTCAACGGCAAGGTGTGGCCGTTCCTGGATGTCGAGCCGCGCATGTACCGCTTCCGGGTGCTCAACGGCTGCAATGCCCGCATCCTCGACCTCAACCTCGGCGGCGCGCCGCTGTGGCAGATCGGCGCCGAGGGCGGCATGTGGGACATGCCGGTGCCGGTGAAGCAGATCGTGCTCGCACCTGCCGAGCGGGCCGACCTGCTCGTCGACTTCAGCAAGATGGCCGGCAAGACGCTGATCGTCGGCAACAGCAACCCGCCGAAACCGGTTTCGACGCCCGCACCGTCGCTGCCGCAGGTGATGCAGATCCGGGTCGGGACCAGCGTCACCCAGCCCGGCCCGACGACGATCCCGGCCAGCCTGCCCGGCCGCGCCGCCGACCTGCCCGCACCGAGCCGGACCCGGTTCATCACGCTCAACGAGATCGGCGCGGAGACCGCCGACTGGTTCCTCAACCTCAACAGCGTCGCATTTCGACGAGGGACCCGTCACCGAGAACCCGAAGGTGGGCACCATCGAGGACTGGGTCTACGTCAACCTCACCGGCGACACGCACCCGATGCACTCACACCTGGTCACCTTCCAGGTCGTCGGACGCACGCCGTTCAACGCCGAGGCCTACGAGGACGGCTACGGCGGCACCGACCGGCGTGCCCGGCGGGATCGACCCGGCACCGTTCGCCACCGGACCGATGCAGCCGGCCGAGCCCGACCGAGCGCGGCTTCAAGGACACGGTCAAGGCCAACCCCGGCTACTTCACCACCATCCGCGCCAAGTACGACCTGCCGGACAAGGTGAAGGCACCGCAGACCTACGTCTACCACTGCCACATCGTCGAGCACGAAGACAACGACATGATGCGCCCGTTCACCGTCATCCGTTAACCCGCTGACCGCACACGTGCCAGCAGCCCGAACCTCCACAGTGGGCCCTCGCTCGGATAGCACGGAAGTGCCTGTCCTGTAAGGAAAAACTTCGCCATCGACAAAGGGCACCCAGGCCGCGATCGTCGAACCGCCGCCAGAGGCGTGGAGTGCGCGACGGCACAAGCGCGTGCGATCGCCGAAATTCTCAGCTCATAATGCGGGCGTACAGGGCAGTTCTGCTGGTGGTAATCCGTGCAATGAACTGCTGTCACCCGTAGCGGCACATGGCGGTAATGATCGCCTCGAACCGCAGCAGGGCGCACTGTAGAGGCTTTGGCGGATAAGCCGGTCGGGCCGGTCTGCATGGCGGCCACGAGCGTGGCCACTCATATCGGGACGTGGCGGGGAGCGTCCCATCCCCCCGGGGCAGCACCGCCCCGCCACGTCTCCCATATGACGATCGACCGCCTTGGCCGGATACCGCCGGCTCTCAATTCACGATCATTCAGCGATCAAAATACCGCGGGTCGGTCACGAGTAAAATTCGAACACTTTTTGTGACCGCCATCAACGTACAAAGAGTTACGCCGGTGGCAAATACCGGCCATAGCTAAGCTCCAAGCAACCCACACACCTGATGATCCCGCCGCCGGACGCGCGCGTACGCCGGGTTCTGTTGGTCACGCCACACAGGCGACCGTCATGAGTGGTCGCCGGGCTCCAAGTGTTCCGAGCCTGATCACGCCGGGCCATTCCGACGCGATAGGCAACTGTGCGCTGGACACGCCCGGTCCGAGCTGCAGATCATGACGCCCGTCGAACCACAGCGAGGTCGTTCTTACTGGCGGTGGTGGTGCGGCGCGACCGGCGTAGGGAAAAGTACGCAGGGCGCCAGTACTGGGCGCCCGGGTAGTGTCTCCCGTCGCCGCCGCGATCATGATCGGGCGTGACAACGGCGCGTCGAGCTCAACACGTGCGATGTGGCTTCGCCGTTGTGCCTGCGCCAGTGGGAGCCGAGCAGCCCGGTCGGTGGCGGGTTCGGAATCGTCGACCGGTGCGAAGGTGACCAAAAGGCTGCCCACCCGCAATGCTTCGCCGGCTCTGGCTTCAAACGCCCAGTAGGGATTTTCGGCCACGGCGTACACGAGTAGCTGGCCGCCAGACTCTTCGAGGCGGCACAGGGACTCGCATCGGCACTGCGCCACTGTCTCCAGGGGGCGCTGGCTCGCGCCGGCAGTCCGAGCGCCGGGGCCAGCAATGCCGCCTCGCCGAGCAGCCGTCCATGGCCGCCTTTCGGATCGCGGCCGGCTTGGACCCGCGAACCGGACCTGCCTGCTTCTGATGTCGCGACGATTCAGTAGCTTCGCCGCGGTCTTCCAGTCGCGTTCGGCGATCACTGCATCCGTGAACGCGGCTCTCGAAGGCAGCGGCGGTGGCCGCGGCCTCCATCTGCCTGACGATAGGCACCTGGTCGAGACGATCCAGCGCGACGAAGCACAGCATGAGGTATCTCTCCGCTATCGCACGTCGCAGCGGAAAGCGCGCTGCCGCGCTGGTCGCCGTGATGAACCTCTGCCGGGCCAGCTCCAGTTCGGTCGCCCGTCCCTCCGAAGCGGCAAAAGGCGTTCATGAGATAGCGCACGCCCTCGCCGAGCGCGACGTCATAGGGCTGCGTCTGAACTTCTTCAGGAGAGCTTCGATCCTGCTCAGCCGTTCATCGACACGCGACTCGGACTCGGGGACCTGGAACAACTCGCTGGACAATTCTCCGGAATCGCTGCTACCGCTTAGCGCCTTGACCAAGATACCGAACCACCGCGCGCGCCGCCGATCGCCAACAGCACCGTGAACGGCTCCATGCCAGAAGTTGACCACTGCGTCCTCGCGGCGACAAGGGCCCGACCCGACCGGGCACTTCCGAACCGGAAGCCACGCCCCGGCCCCGGCGATCTGCGAGTCGGCTCAAGCGCATCGACTCGACTCGGCGCCTGCCTCAGACGCCCGAGTCCACCGCTGGCCCGCCATGAGCGCGTCGACGGAGCCACCGCTGACGGCCGCGGTGACACAAGCTCGGGGTCTCCTCGGTAACCGGCAAAGAAGGCTACGAGACCCGCTTGGCCGACATGAACTTAGCACCCGCGGCACGGCGTCGTTCCTCGACTACTGGAGCGTCGCGCGCATCATCCGGGACCGCGACGGCACCCTCGGCCAACGCCACGACACGGGCGCTACGAGATGATCTGCCAAGCTGGCCTCGCAACCGCCGGCGACGGGCCACCGCGGATAGCCGACACCGACCCACGAGTCGACCGATCCGCAGGTATCTCGTCGACAGCCTGAGTTACCCGGCGCAGGCCGCCGACGCGTCAAGTGCGCAAGTCGTCTGCAACGGCTCGTGCATCGAACTGCTGGAACCTGTAGAAGCGCATGGCAGTACGAGGCACCTCGAATCGAAGCGGAGCGCAACAAAGATGCCGGTGCTAACGCGACTGCTCGCCTTTGCGCGGCGAGGTTCGACGCCTTGCGTTCTCCCGGCTCTGCTCGCCGTGAACCTTTAGCGGCCGGCCGACTTCAGGGGGCGATGCTCGGAGGTCTCGCCGCGATCACTGGCCGCGGGGTCGGTTCGGTCGGCGTGCCAGAGTGGTGCTTATGGACCTGCCCGCGCTGGTGTGCCGCTACGCCGACCGGTTCGCCGCGCTCGGCGGCGAGGAGCATCATGTCGCCTCGCCGCTGGGCGCGTGGCTGGTCCTCGCGCTGGCCGCGCGCGCGGCGACCGGGCCGCTGGCTGCGCAGATCACCGAGGCGTTGGGCACCGACGCCGACTCCGCGCACCGGGCTGCGGCCGAGCTGCTGGCGTGCCCGCACCCGACGGTGGCCGCGGCCGCGGCCGCGTGGACGGCACCGGATCTGGCCGGGCTGGACCGGTGGCGGGCTGGGCTGCCGGCCGCCGTGACCACTGGCCCGCTGCCCACCCAGCAGCAGGCTGACGCGTGGGCCCGCGAGCACACCCTCGGCTTGATCGAGACGTTCCCGCTCGACCTCGCCCGCGCGGTGATCGTGCTGGCGTCCGCGCTGGCGACCCGGGTCACCTGGGTGACCCCGTTCGACCTTGCCGACGCCGCACAGCTGCGCGGACCGTGGAGCACCCAGCTGGCCCGGGTGCTGCGCTCGCCCCGCGACGGCGGCCACCACGCCCTCATTGCGCAGACCCCGCGGGCCGGGCAGGTCGCGGTGCACCACGCGCTCGCCGACGATCTCGAGGTCACTTGCGTGATCGCCGGGGCCGACGTACCCGCCGTCGATGTGCTCGCCGCCGCGCATGAGATCGCGACCGTCCGGGCCCGGCACGGGCAGGTCCCGGGCATCGTGTCGCTGTTCGACCTGCCCCTCGGCGAGCACCCGCTGTGGGCGATCACCGAAACACAGGCACCCGAACGTGGCGAACATGTCGAGGCGCTGCTCCCGGCCTGGCACGCGCGCAGCAAGCACAACCTGCTCGCGGTGCCCGGGCTCGCGTTCGGCGCCGCCGGGGAGAGCCTGCGCCGGCTCGCGGACGTGCCCGGGTACGTCGAGGCGTGGCAGACGGCGGTCGCCCGGTACAGCCGGCGCGGGTTCGAAGCGGCCGCGGTGACCGTCCTTGCAGTCATGGTCAGCGCGCGGCAGTCCCCGCCGCCCGGCCCGTACCGGACCGCCACGGTGCGGTTCGCGCACCCGTACGCGGTCGTGGCCACCGCCCATGCCGCGCCCGACGATCCGTGGCACGGGCTGCCGGTATTCACCGCCTGGGTCACCAGCCCCGACGACGCCGCCGAAGATCCGGTTTCATCGCCCGGGTGAACCCCGACTATCTGGTTGGCGGCGCGCCGTCCAACTCGGCTGCGGGGTCGGCTGATCGGAGGTCCTCGGCGAGCAGGGACTCAACTGCTCGCCGCGTGTGACGATCTGACCGGGTGATGACCGCACACCCCCGATCAGTCAGCCGTGGCTAGCGCATGATCAGTCGCGAGATCGCGTTCGGCATTTGGGCTGGGCTCACAGCGTCACCGCTCGCCCTGCCCGTGGTCGCCGCGTTGGTGATCGTTGTTCTGGTTCGCGGCGCGCGCCGGATCAGGTGGGCCTCGATCGGCCGGGACCCAGTGCGCCGGTTCAGCCGCGCGGACAAGGCAGTGCTGCTCGCCCGCGCGGGCGGACGCTGCGAAGGTTACGGATGGCTTGCCGGGCGCTGTTCTCGCACGGACGGCCTGGAGGCCGATCACGTGCATCCGCACAGCCGGGGCGGACAAACGACGCTCCATCGACAACCTCATCCAGACCGAAGGCCTCGCCGCAGCATGACCCACACCCGCAAGACTTGACTCCAAATCGCGGCTCCGCCGCGCCTAGCTCAACTAGGTTCGCGCGATGCCGAGGCCGTCGACGATCAGTTGCTTGCCGCTCGAGGCATTGCGCAGCACGATCGTCGTGGTGCGCAGGGTGAACGGCGGCTGGATGAGGATCACCTTGTAGCGCGTCGACGTGGCGTGCGTACTGACGGTTCGCCACAGGACGCCGTTGAGGTAGATCCCGACATTTCCGCAGGATGTGCATTCGACGACGATGAGCGCGACGCGATCGACGTGGGCGTTCGCGAGTTGGAGCTTGGCGCCGAGCGACGTGGTCCGGGTGAGGGTGCTCTGGTACGAGACGCTCGACGTGGCGCGGGTCCACCCCGACGTGGCCGCCGCCAGTGACCGGTCGTCGAGGGGCAGCACGGCGCACCGGTCGCGACTCCACGCGGACGTGTTCCCGGCATGGTCACGTGCCCGGACGCTGAAGCAGTACTCGTGACCGGGAGTTCCGGTCAGCGACCGCGCCGCGACTGTGACGTGCTGCCAGCTCGCCGGCGCGATGTAGCTGCCGAAGGGGGCGTTCCACGCGGCAACGCGGTAGCGGACGTCGTAGTTGGCGACACCGGAGGGCG
Source organism: uncultured Actinomycetota bacterium (assembly GCA_963709985.1). Taxonomy (GTDB): domain Bacteria; phylum Actinomycetota; class Actinomycetes; order Mycobacteriales; family Jatrophihabitantaceae; genus DASXRA01. The sequence goes on along the minus strand of CAVPYQ010000045.1, from coordinate 86,851 downwards.
AATCGGTGGCTGAGTAGCGGGTTGTGATCGTCCGGGAAACCTGGAACAGACTGGCGGGAGCCGACACCGTCACCACTGGCGCCGTGGCGTCGATCGTGACGTTGGTCGCTGCGGTGGAGGAGTTGTTGTCGGCGTCGCCGCTGTACGTCGCCACGATGTGGTGGTTGCCGCCGGTGAGCGTCGACGTCGACATGGTCGCCTGGCCGGCGTCGAGCGGTGCCGCCGCCAAGGTCGTACCGGCATCGGTGAAGGTCACGGTTCCGGTGGGAGTCACACCCGTGCGCGTCACCGTCGCGGTGAACGTGACGCTCTGCCCAGGTCCGGCCACGATCGTCGATGGCGCCAGGGTCGTCGTCGTGTTCCCGGCCGGGTACGCGTTGAGCAGTCCGGCGCCGGTGCTGACGGCGCTGCCGTTGACGACCGGAGACGCCGTTGTGGCAAGCGTGTTCTGTACCTGCGCCGGAGTCAGCGTGGGGTCGTGCTGCCTCAACAGCGCTGCCACGGCGGCGGCGTGCGGCGCTGCGTCGGATGTGCCGCAGAAGCGCCAGGTGGTGCCGTCGAGCTCGCCGAAGAACGTGTTGCGCACGCAGTCCGTCGCGGCGAAGTCGGGCTTGGCAAGCACCTGCGGGCTTATCGGCGCTGCCGGCGTCGTGCCGTTCACCGGCCCGAACAGCAGCGTCACCGGCCCGTGCGAGGTGTAGTACTCGGGCGTGTTCGCGTCGTCGAACGGGACTGCCGCGACCGAACCCGCCTTGGCCGCACCGTTGTGCCCGAAGATCGTCGGGCCGACGACGTCGCCGCCCGCCGAGGTCGGATACTCGACGGATGTGATGCCGGTCGACCCGTTCTCCATGTGGACGAACTTGAATCGCGGATTCGGGCCGCTGAATCGGGCGATCACCAGCCGGACGGCCTGCGCTGCAGGACCGGTATTCGGCCACTGCAGCAGCTCGAACGGGTGCTCGCTCATCAGGTTGTCGTCAACACTGCTCGCCAGGATCGTGCCGGTGCTGCTGATCAGGTAGGCGTCGAGGTCTGAGGTCACGTTGAACAGCGGTTGCGCCCACTGCAGGTCGATGTTGACGAAGCCGCCGGGTGCGACGGTCATCCCGTATGTGTTGTCGGTGCCGGTGGTGCTGAAGTTGTGGCAGTCCGGGTAGGCGCTGAGCACAGTCGGGCACGGGGTCGGGCGGTATCCGTTCGTGGCCTCGTAGGACCCGACGTTGCGTCCGCTGATGACCATGTTCTCGTTGGCGGCTGACGAGAAGTAGGCGACGCCCGCGTCGGTCACCGCACTCACGGCGTTCGACAGGACGCCGTCCTGGTACATCGGCTCGTCGAAGTAGGTGGCGTCGTCGACGATGACCTTCGCGCCCGCCGTGGCCAGGGCCTGGATGTTGGCCGCGAACTGGTCCTCACCGGCGAACGCCGTGGCGAAGGCCAGGTTCGCCCCCGGCGCCAGGTCGTGCACCGTCTGCGCCATCGCGCGGCCCTCATCCGCGTTCGGGGGTGGCGCGGAGTCGTCGAGGACGTTCACCGGGGTCGTGTGGCCGCACGGGTTCGTCGGGCCGGGCAGGTCGCCCGTCGCGGTGTCGCCCGCGGCCGAGGTCGGGGCGACCGTCTGGGCGAACGAGTCCGACAGCACGCCGACGGTCACGCCCGCGCCGTCTATGCCGAGTTTGCTGCGTGCCCGGTCGGCGTTGAGCACCGCGTCGCCCTCGGAGACGGTCGGGCTGCAGGCCAGGGGAGCCGCTGCCGGTACAGCGCTCGGGTGTCGGCCCGTCCGGGCGACCATCGGCGTGTAGATCTGCCCGACGTACTCCACTCCCGAGACCTTGCCTACGCGCACGAGGTCGGCCGGCTTGACCGCGGCGGTGACCTCGTGGTTCGCCGCGCTGACGAAGGTCGCCTTCGCGCCGGCCGCTGCCAGCGCGGCCAGGGTGCCCGGATCGGTGCGCCCGACCCTGACCTCGACGAGCAGTCGCGCGGAGTCCGCGCGCAGCAGGCTGCCCGGGCCGGTCGCCGGCGTGCCGGCAGCCGCGGCTTGTGCCCGCGTCGATGCGCCGACCACGGCCGGTTGGGCCACCCGCGCCAGCACCGCGGAAAGATGGTCGGCGCGGGCCTTGCTCACGGGTACCGGGGGAGCACCGACTGCGGGTGCCGCAGCGGCCGGGACCGAGACCAGCCCTGACGCCACGAGTCCGACGATGACTGTTGCTCGACTGATCACGCGCACCCGTGCCGACAACGCAGCTCCCCCCACGACATGTGAACTGGCCGCAGCGTAGGAGAAGGGCGAGACCAGCGCCATAGCCCCAGCGATTTGTCCGGCTATGCGCCCGCAGGACACAGGGAGTCAGCGACGGTCCACTGTGCACGGATCAATACTGCACACCCCGGGTCAGCGCTCCGTCGACTTCGGCGTGTACATATTGCGTGGCGGCTTGTTTTATCGCGCGTGCGCCCGTGCCATCTGGCTACGCAGAAGCGCATCAGCGCGCGCCTGCTTGCCGCGATATGGGCAGAACATCGAGTGGCCGCCGAGGTCGTCGTCCGTGGGATCGATGACGACTTTGAAGCGATGCTCGGCGTCGTCCGGGCACACGCACGGGGTACATAACCATCCTCGTCCACGGGCATGCTTATAGCCGGCTTGAGGCCCCGGCCGCTGCGACCACCGTAGCTGACGCCGCTCTAGGCGCGACTGCCAGCTCACGTCGCCCCCCTGCCGCGATTGCACTTCAGCAGGGTGGTTGTCGTCGTGACTCACGCTGTCCCTCCGCAGATAGTGGCGCTCATCCACGGTATGCCGGAAGCGCTGACGACCGCGGACGTAACACGTCGGCGTCGTCATCAGACGGCCTGCGGGCTGTGCGGCATTAGGCCGCACCAGCGGTCGGCGAGCTGCCGGCTGGGGCGAGGTTGTCGGACTGGCGACGCTCTTGCTCGGCGGTGGCCTTGTACTACTCAATCGGGTCGGCTGGAGGATGCCTCGCCGCCCCGAGCAGAGTTGCCCCGTCGATGTCGCGACGGCAACCGCTCGCCAGCCATGCAACGGCTCCTGCCTCGTCTGTTGGAACCTTTCGAAGCCCAAGGCAGTAGGAGTAGCCCCAAACCGGAATAGCGCACTGGAGAAGCCGCTGCTGCCATGACTTATCGGCTTTGCTGCAAGGCGGGACTCAGGGCTCAAACGCCTCGTGGCACTAGAAGGCGCTCGGGCGTGACTGGGGCTGCCACTGCAGATCAATTGATGTCCCCGGTTCCTGGTCACGAGCTGGCGGGTCAGCGTTTCGTGATGATAGTCGTGACCGGCAGCCCAAACCGGCGCTCGGCCCTGTGGGGTAGGTCGGCTCGCAGCCAGCGGGAGAGGTGCCGGGGCAGCGTGGCGACGATGATCTCGTCGAACTGGTGACCGCTGAGTACCTTGTCCATGGCCTCGAGGGGGTGGGGGGTGCCGAGATCTCCCTCGAGTGGGACGTCCAGCGCACCGAGGTGGGCCAGCATCTGGTCGAGTCGTTGCCGGGCCTGCGCGGTTGCCTGCTCGTCGGTGGCGGGGCGACGGTAGTCGGTGGCCCACCAGGTCATGCTGGGCTGGAGGACCTCAGCCGCGGCGGCGGGCACTTCGTGATAGTCCGCCGCACTGGTGTTCGGGACCAGCACGTAGAAGGAACTCGGTCCCGCCTGGATCCGCTTGCGAAGCTCTTCCCGTAGCTCGGCACGCTGCAGGGTCTGGTTCGCGACGACAAGGTACCTACGCATGACAGCCCCACCTGGTTCTCGCTGGTGCACGACGTCCGGTACCAACTCAATGTATCCGCCACCCGGTCCGCGGTCTGCGAGCTGAGCGGAGGAGACTGCGCCCGGCCCCGGTCGCCTCCTTGCCTGTGAGGATGCGTCCTCGCCGGAAGGATGACCGCCATGCCCAAGGCGTTCCCGATCGGGTTCGGTAACGACGTAGTCGCGGTCGCGCGGTTCGTGCGCCTTGTTGCGGCGGATCGGTGGCCGCTCGCGCGGAGCAGGCCCGTGGTCACATCTGAGAGGCACACCGTGGCGGACACCCTCGACCGGCGGCCTGCTGGCGACTCATCTTCGGACGGGCTTCGGCCCGACACCGAAGCCAGCGGCGGTGCGCAACAGCAGCCGGGCCCGCCTTGGCACCGCTCGTCTAGCTGCCATCCCAATCCGATCAGTATTTCCGGGAGGACGAACATGTACCACCGCAGATGTCTGGCTATCCGCCAGATCCGGCGGTGGCTCCTCGCCACCGTCGCCGTCGGCATCGCCATGACCATCGCCGTGACCGCCACAGCCATCCCGACCGAACGCGATGGAGAACTCGTCGCCGACGGCTCCTGGTGCTGGTTCCAAGACCCCCGCGCCGTCCACCATGTGGGCGCCCACGACCGCACCTACGTCGGGTACGTCACCAGTCGCGGCGACATCGACATCATCAGCCAAGACAACGGCACCGCCGCGCTCACCCACACCACCCTGCATCCGCGGCTCATCGCCGACGACCACGCCGCCCCCGGCCTAGTGGTGCTCCCCAACGGGAAGATCGCCGTGTTTTACGCGACCCACGGCGGCGACCACTACATGCGCTACCGGGTCTCCACCACCCCCGAGAACATCACCACATTCGGCCCCGAGCGCACCCTGGATCTGGGTCGCCCGGTCACGTACGCCAACCCCATCTACCTCCCGGCGGAGCGGCGGCTGTTCCTGTTCTACCGCGGCACCTCAACGCCGTGGATGACGTCCACGGCTGACTTGACCGGCCTCACCGGCTGGACCACACCCCGGCAAGTAATTACGCCGCGCGCGACCCATACCGCCGTCTCGGCGTTGACCCGCCCCTACGTCAAGTACGCCACCAACGACCGCGACGAGATCGCGGTGCTGTTCACCGACGGCCACCCCCAAGGCGATACCGAAAACGGGCTCCCCACCTCCACCTACGAGATCACCTACAAGGCTGGCGCATTCTGGACGCCCGCAGGCACCAACCTCGGCGCCGGCCCAATCCACATCGATGACCTCCGCGCCAGCCATCCCGACACGGTCGTCTACGACGACCCTGGCGGCTCCCCATCGTGGATCGAATCCACCGCCATCGACCCAGCTACCGGCGACCTCGTCGCTCTCTACTCGACCTACCGCGATGCCGCGTGGGTCGCCTCCCCGCATACTGACCAGCCCGTCGACGCCACCTACCGGTACGCCCGGTGGGACGGCACCGCCTGGGCGTCGCAGCCGGTCGCCCCGGCCGGCGCCAGCATCGATACCCACGAGGGCTACTACTCCGGCGGCGGCGACATCGATCGCACGGACACCCGGACCCTGTACCTGTCCCGGCAGACCGGGACGGCGACCTGGGACGTGGAACGCTGGCGCAGCGCTGGCGGCGCCTTCACCAGCTCGAAGGTCACCCAGAACACCGGCGCCAAGAACGTGCGCCCCATCGTGGCCTGGGGTCCGGCCGGCGAGATCAAGACGCTGTGGATGTCCGGCACCTACGACCACTGGGCGTCGGGTTATCACACTCAGATCCGAGAACTCACCACCGGCGTGCCGCCCACTACCGCTCGCATCAGCGCGCCCACTAGCAGCCGCGTCGGGTATCCACTCTCCATCCAGGTGCGCGTCGTGCAGGGATACCTGGGCACGCCGCTTCCTTACGCCACCGCCGTCCTGCTGGGCCACGAGGCGGGGCAGCCTGACCGGGTCATCCGCCGAGGCGTCACCGACGCCAACGGGCTCATTGGCTGGACGGTCTATCCGACTGCGACCATGCGGTTCACCGGCTACCATCCGCTCACCAACACTTGGGGCGCGTCGTACTCACCTTCGGTCGTCGTGACCGTGACCCGCTAGACCCGCCGCATCCGCAACGGGCTGGCCATACGCCCGAGGCCCCGGTCGGAAATGGCCTCGTCATATCCTCACGTCGGGCGGCAATACGGGCGCGGCGCGCTCGTGCCTGCGGCTGGCGGTAGAACGGCAGCGATCGGCGGAACGTTCACGCTGACCGACGACGCGACCGCGAGTGCCGGCTGCGTCGGTCAGGGCGAGGACAACGGACTCGGCAACACAACCACCGTGACGTTATCCGCTGCGAGCGGCAAGACAATCGCGACAACCAAGCTCGGTACCGGTTCCGCCGCCGGCGGCGTGTGCACCTACCGATTCGAGTTCCCGAAACAAAGGCGAATCTTCCCTCGTACTCCGTTACGGTCGGCTCCATACCAGCCAAGACGATGACGAAAGCACAACTGAAGTCCAGCGGCTGGCACGTCGATCTCCGCTACGGCCCACCGACCGGCAACGACGAACGATGACAACCCGCAAAGTGCTCAATTTTCAGGTGCCGAAAGTGTTCAAATTTCGGATGCCGTTGACAAGTTCGACGACGACGGCTCGCTCGACATCTACTCCGACACAAAAACACAACAGCGGCACATCCAACCGGGTTGCTGCATCGCCGGGTAGCTTCCACGTTTGCGCACGGTTCTATCACCCCGAACAGGAAATCCTCGACGAGACTTGGACTCGGCCGCCGGTCGGCGAGATCCGAGGAAGGATACGTGTCATGGAGGAAACGGGTAGTGGCTGGCGGTTCTTCGCGGGAACTGTGCTGGGCATCGCCGGTATCATGCGATTTTTCGATGCGATATGGGCATGGCGCTACCACGGGGCCATACCGAACAACTTCGAAGCAGCACTGTTCGGGCACAGCCTCAAGACCTACGGCTGGGTGTATTTCATTGTCGCGATCATCCTGATCGGTGCTTCCTTCGGCGTCGTCGTGGGTTCCCAATTCAGCCGTTGGATCGGCATCGTCGCCGGCGGCGTTCTCGCCATCAGTTCCATCTGGTGGATGCCCTACTACCCGATCTGGTCACTGACCTACATCGCGATCGGCATCCTCGTCATCTACGGCCTTGTCGCCTATGGCGGACGTGACGCGGTCGAGGGAACTCGCGCGGTCTAGGGCTCCTCGCAAGTGGATCGTTGCCGGACGTCGGCGACCGGCAGCTTCGCCCGTATTCGACCAGGCCGGAGTCCCAACGCGTGCAGCCAGCGGGCGATTCCGAACCGGTCAGCGGGACCTTCAGCTGGGAGGTCGCGCAGGCGCGGTGATGCCGTGGCAGGCCAGGCCGTAACCTGCCCGCGCATCGGCAATGAGACGGCCAGCCTCATCGCTTGGGCGGACACTCGTGTATCGGCTGAGCGAGCCGGGCGGTGCCAGCGTGGCAGGACAGCCTCGCCTGGGGACTGTCGCAGCCTGACCAATCACCCGGACACCAACGCTGAGGCGAGGATGGACGACAGCACGGGCAAGACCAGGTGGGAAGGGTTCTGGCCGCCCGGCGCGAGTGATTCGCTGACTGTCCACTGTGGACACCCTGTCCATGGATCTGTCCATGAACGTCTGTCGTCCGCTGCCAGCGATGACAGCACAGACACCCACGACGTCAGTGTTTCCGGGCCGTAGACAGCTCAGCCACACGGGTTACTGATCTACGGATCAAGAGCGCATGGTCTTCCAGTGTCGCGACCGCTGATCAACATGAGCGCGGATCGGTCGGTCACCGAACTCGCCGCGGATCGATCGTCAAGTTAATCGACAATGCCAATATCCGTCCGAAATGCCGCTTCGGCACGCTCAAGGAGCCCGGAGAGGCCGCATCCGTCGTCTGCCGGCGGATGACCTACTGGCTGCAGCGACCATTGCGCCGTGCGAGCAAACCGATCGACGGCGTCGCGCACTTGACGACGGCTCGTCGCGTGGATTCGCCCGTTGATGGCTTGAAGTGAGTCCAACCTTCGTCGCAACAGATGCCGGTCGATGCGCTCGGCATGGTCTGCGCTACATGTACGGAGATACCACCAGATGACTGCGCGCTTGACATCCTCGGCCTCCTGCTGCCACCGGAGGTAGGCGATCCTGCGCTCGTTGATGTAACGAAGATGGTTCTCGCGCGCGATCTCTCTAGCGCGGTCGAGACGCTGGCCATGACGGACGACGACTTGCGTCAGCAGGTTGCCGACGACGGCAACACCACCGCCGACAGCGGCTCCCAATACCGCAACCCACGTAGCGTCCATGGGCAGATTGTCTCGCGCTCACATGCCGCACGGGTGATATCGGAGAGTCGCGTGTCGCAGCTACCCGACGCCAAGGAACGGCTGATCCAGCAGCATCTCTACGACCACCTGTGGCTCCTCGATACGTGCTAGGAACGGGCGTCCGCAAACGAGCGCATCGAGCAGAGCATCATGACGGAGTTCGCCGAGATCGACGCGAGGCTCACTAACGAGCAGCAGGCTGGCCGCATCGACATTCGTTATCGGACGGCCGCCGGCAAGCACCTCATTATCGAGCTCAAGCGGTACAGCGTGTCGGTGTTAACGAGCGACATCATCCGTCAAATTGGGAAGTACCCGACGGCGTTGCAGAATGCCTTCGGCGCAGTTCCCAACGAGCACAGGAGATCGAGTGCACCGGGTGCTCGGTCAGCTCCCAACCGATCTCGGATCGGTTGTCGCCGCGGCGATCGATGGCGTGACGGGCGAGCTGAGGCGGGCGAGGTTGACGCCGTGCATGATCACATCCGGTCTTGGGTCGGCGAGCTGGACGGCCCGGTCGCGGTGGCCTATGAGGCCGGGCCGACCGGGTTCGGGTTGTATCGGTCGTTGACCGCAGCCGGGATCCGGTGTGTGGTTGCGGCGCCATCGAAGCTGCAGCGCCCTTGCGGTGATCGGGTCAAGACCGACGCGAAGGACGCGGTGCACCTGGCGGCGACCCTGCCCATCGCCGCCCACTCCGACTCGTGCTCGGCACGGATCTCGACAACCATCCGGACCGCCCGCTCACGCAGCTCGGCCGGGTACCTCTTCGACGTACTCCCTGACATGACTCCACCCCTTCCAAGGAATGGAGTCTCCGGACTCGCCGGGGCGGTTCACCTTGACTCCGGCTGCGGGCGGCGCACACTAGCGCAACGAGGCCAGGAACAGATAAGTGGTTCACAGACCAAGATCATCTGATCCCACTAACTCAGGTCTCTACGGTTTCGGGGAAGGGCGCCCCGCAAGACGCGCATCAGTTGACGGGGTCGGCTATACCCGCGGCCAATCTCCCACAAGGGAAAAGGAAGTGTGCCATGACAGTATCGAGCAGGCGTGGTGCCCGCCGGTGCGTCACGGGCCTGACGGCGATAGCTGCTGCCGCGCTGCTGGTGGCTGGCTGTTACGGAGGATCTCCGTCAACGGCTAGGTCCAGTGCCTCCAGCCAGTCCGGTAGCACTCGAGGTGGTTCGTCTTCAAACCAGGCATCCAATTCAGCCTCAACTGCGCCCAATCTGCAAGGCATGATGGAAAAACCGGCGCCGGCTTCGGGCGGCGAAGAACCCAATGAGCGAGTTGTGGGCTGTTGGGCACAGTTGTGTTATGAGCACAATTCCAACGAGTCGGTTCAGTTCGGACCGGTTTACGCGTTTTCCGACAATGGTCTCCAGGCTTTTCGCATCGCGAATTCCATGTGTGGTTCACAGGCGACGGCGATGGGACAGTCTTCCTCGACTACACGAGCATTGGCCTGTACGACCAGAACGGTGTCTCTCCTAGGCTCGACCAGGGTCCGACTTGGAACAACCCGGCCTGCCTGAATGGCTATCCGGCGGGCATTCCGGGCGCTGGCCAGGGACAATACAACCTGGTTAACCACGCGATTTTGTCGCTGCCGCAAGACCTGTGCGTCGGATTTCGGGTTCTGGTTCGGAAATGCTGACCACGGTTCAGGTGGATACGCCGATTAATGTGACGCCGGCTACTAGCACCGTGCCACCGTCGTTTGCGCCCGCAACAGCCAATGAAAACGCGTTGTCAGCTTTCCAGGGACGACAGGTAGTCGTTATGGGTGATTCCTTGCTTCCGGTGAGGGTACTACTCAATGGCACTCCGGGAAATACGCCCGACGCGGACTATTACCCGGAAACCCGGGTCGTTCAAAAGACCGTGAGAGTGGCTGCCATCGCTCGCCGGCCGCGTACGGGCCCCCTCGGGGTCCCGCCCGCGAATTTCGTGGCTTGCTCCGGCGCCACTACGGACAATGTCGACTCGCCCGGCGTAGGGTTTAAGGGTTCACGAGTCAGATGACGCTCCTCCTCTCGGTCCGGAATTAAGTTTCATCTAAGTGTAGGTGGCGATGACCTCAACTTCGGCGGAATTCTGCTCGTAACTGCATCAGTATCAAGTTCGTCCATGAAAAATCGGTGGCCGATTGCACTAATGCAGTGAAAGCTTCGGTTGCTGACATCCCGAGGATTATGGATAAGGTAAAGTCGTTGTTGATCAATATCCACAGCATCACCATTGGGGCCAAAATTATCCATGTTGGTTACCCGAAGTTCTTCCCAGTGCAAGGCCACTCAGGTTGTAACGGGATTGATGTCGGCAAGCAACTTCTGTTGAACCGAACCGTAGACAGGGTTGACGATGCCCTGGCGCAGAACGCTAAGCAGTACCCATACGTTAAGTTCGTCGACGTGCGGGCACTATTTACGACGCATGAGATCTGTGGCTCGTCGGCAAAAATGTATATCAACGATCTGCAGCAGAACCTAAAGACTGGTCAGCCAAACTGCCCGTCCGATTATATAGTCAACGGCGTGTGCTCGCAGAGCTTCCACCCGAATACGCTCGCGTATGCGGCGGAAAAGGACCTTCTCTGGCCAATCGTCAAGCAGGAGCTAGGCATCAGGTAGAACTTCTGGGCCGCCGGATTCATAGCGAGGCTGTGGGTGCCGAGAACCCATCCGCCCAGCTCAGGAGGCGAGCTGGTATTCGTGGATGAGCCCGCCCAGCCGATCGGTTCTTCGTAGCTTGGTGGGTCGAGTTCACCGATGAGCGCGGGGGTCGCGTCCGCCGTAGATGGTGCGTGCTGGCTGAGGGACCGGTGCGGACGGTGCCGGTTGTAGTGCTCGACGTACTCGGAAAGGACGGCTTCAGGTGAGGCAAACACGTGCGGACCAGCGTCGGCCGCACCGGCGTGTGCTGGGACAACGCCGCCGCCGAGAGCTTCTTCCCGACTTCGGCCAGACTAGTGCGCAAGCTCGGGTCAGGTGATCAGGGCGAGGGCGTCGCGTAGGTCGGCGGGTAGGGGTTCTTCGGCGGTGAGGACGTGGTCGCCGGCGCGGATGGCGATGGTGCGGTAGCGGCGGGCGGTCTGGACGAACCGCTTGATGGACCAGCCGGTCCTGGTCTCGATCTCGTGGGTGACGGCGAGGGCGGCGAACACGACCGCCAGGTGGGCCTCGATCGATTCGCGTTTGTGGTGGTAGATCGGTCGGGCTTGCAGGTCGTGCTTGGACATCCGGAAGCTCTTCTCGATGCGCCAGAGCTGGTGGTAGGCGCCGATCACGAACTCCGGGGTCGGGTTGGTGATGTTGGTGATGTAGCTCTTCCACCCGGCCAGCGTGCGGGCCTTGGTCTCCAGTTCGCGGTTCACGCTCTTGTCGCCGCCGGTCAGGGTGATGAACCGGTTCCGCTTGACCGGCACCTTCCCGGCGACGGCGCGTTCGGCCTTGCCGATCTGTTCGTCGATGCCGCGCAGGGTGCGGCGGGCCCGGTCGGCTCGGTACTGGTAGTAGATGACCTGGTCGCGGCGGGTGCTGTTCGGACCGGGCGGCCACGGCTGGGTCAGGGTCAACCCGTCGGGGATCTCGGCGCCGGGGTTCTGCTTGCGCCATTCGTCGATGACGTAAGGGATGTGGCGTGAACCGGTTGCCGAGGATGAACCCCAGCCCGGCCGCTTCGATCTCGCGCTTGTTGTTGTCCGACAGCATCCCGGCGTCGGCCACGACGGTGATGTCGGTGAGCCGGTGCGCGGCCATGAACGCCTGTCAGCGTGGGCAGCATGGTGGCGGTCTCGGCCTTGTTGCCCTCGAACGCCTCCACCGCCAGCGGGAACCCGGCCGCGTCGGTCAGCAGGCCGATGGTGATCTGCGGCTCCAGCCGGCGTTCCTTGGAGAATCCCGGCTCGCGGAACCCGTCACCCTGATCGGTCTCGAAGTAGAGCGTGGAGACGTCGTAGAGCACCAGGCTGGCCGGGCCGAGCGCGGCGTGCGCGGCGCACGCGGCCGAGATGTCCTTGCGCCACAAGGGTTTCCCGTAACGGGGCAGGCGACGCGTCAGCGTCCGGTACGAGACGGCGACTCGACGCCGGTCTCCTCCAGCACCCGCAGCGAGTCCAGCTTCGATGTCGGCTCGATGATCCGCGCCAGCACCAGCGCCCGGAACACCTCGTCCCCGCCGGTCGCCTCATCGAAGCCGAGCGAGTCGTACGCCCGGCACAACGCATCCCACAGATGCCCGGCCTTGGAGCCGACGACCTCCAGCGGCCCGCTCGCGGCCCCGGCGTCCAGCCCGAGGTCGAGCTCGGCCTGACCGGCAGCGATCCGCTCCGCCGCGACCAGCTTCAGCGCCGCCACCTCGTCATCGCCGTGGGCCGAACCGAGATGCTCGATCCGCCGCGACCCCCGCCGTGAAGACCACACGACCTGCACCGCCGTCGCCCCAGAAGCTCGTCCGCACCGTCCGCACGTACGCCACCGACGGCAGGCTACGGGCATCGGCTAGTGCGCAAATCCAGACCGGCCAGCCCCCTACAGGCCAACAAACACGGCCGAAGTCAGGACTCACAGGTTGCCACCACTTGCGAAATGGGCGTTGAGTGCCTGCCCGCCCGTCCAGCAAAGCACGCTCGTCGCCAAGATCAATACATAAGCAGTGTGAACGCCCGCACGGGGCTTCAACCGAGCTGCGCTGCGGTCCGGTTCGAGGCCATGCCTGGCCGACCCCAGCGCGACCCCAACGGACATGGCCAGCGGCTCACGCGCGCTCGAAGCTCCGCAAGCCGGCTGTGGGCGAAACGAGGCCAGCACTTGACTGCCAGCTCCTACGGATCAAGAGGGCGCAGACCCGACACCGTTGGACGTGCCCTGACGGTCGCTCGGCGGCCGCGAGAAACGTCGATAAGCCCTTCGGCGGCGAGCAGGGCGATGGCGCGATGGGCCGTCGCGACCGACACGTTGTGGGCTACTGCTAGCTCGTGCGTTGTTGGGACGAGGTCGCCTGGCGCGAGTCGTCCGTCGTGGATCTGCTCCCGCAGAGTCGCCGCGATCACTTCGTACGGGCCGCGCGGCGCACGCGGCGCCGGCTCCAGGAGCTGCGGCATGATGTTCGCCATTGCGCCTGCGGCGCGCTGGCCAGCCTCGTCAACCCACGCCGCGTAGATCCTCAGCGTTGTCGCTCCGCCGCTGCCGTGGCCGAGGCGCCCTGCAACAGTGCGGATGTCGACACCGGCCGCGATGAGCTCGGTCGCCGAGTAGTGCCGCAACGAGTGCAGCCGCGTGCTGCGCAGCTTGAGCTTGCGTGCCAGATAGCCGTACCGCTGAGTCAATGTCCGCGGCGGCCAGGGCGCCGACCCGTCCGGCGCCGGCGAGAACAGGAACGCCGACGGTTCGAGCTCGCACGCCGAGCGCGGCGCATCGTTGCTCGCAACGTTCGCGATGCGCCTCGAGCATCTGCACCGTCTGCGGATCGAGAGCTACCCGACGCTGCTGCCGCGACTTGGTTTCCTTTCTCCTTGACTCCTGCCCTGGGCTGAGCGTTGCTGCGTTCGACCCGCAGCCGAGCCCGGCGCCAGGTCGAGGTGCTCCCACCGGAGCGCGCTCATTTCGCCGCGGCGTGAGCCGGTGACCATCGTCAGCCACAGGAGCAGTCCCCAGTCCGGGTCACTAGCCCAGGCTTCGCTGAGCATTCGCGCCGCCTCCTCGGCAGTCGGCGGATCGGGCTTGCTCGGCGCCGGCGGCGGCGTCACTGCGATGGCCGCTTTGTTGACGCCGAGGTGCCGCCAGCGCACCGCACGTTCCAGCGAGCCGTGCAGAATGAAGTGGATCTTTCGGACGGTGCTGCTAGCAAGCGGCTGGCACTTGTGGCCCGGGGCCGAGCGGCCATTGCACAGTCGCCGGCACCGCTGCAGCCGCGCGTAGAACCGCTCCAGTAGCTCGGCGTCGAGTTTGGCAGCAGGCAGGTCGCCGAACGTCGGCGCGATGTAGATCCGGATCAGGTCCTGGTACCGCTCCCGCGTGGTGTCTTCGAGCTCGGCGACCTCAAGCCACTGGCTCACTGCCTGGCGGACCGTGATCCCTGACTTCGGATGGCGGTCCTCATCCACCTGGGACTGAAGCCGCGTCAGTGCGACCTGGGCCTCGTCGTACGTCGGCGCGGTCTCGCGCAGATCGGCGCTCCTCGCCGGTCAGCGGGTCGACTCCCGCGTAGACGATCGCCTGGAAGCTGCCCGACGGCAGCTCGCGGATATGGCCACGGGAACGACGACGACGCGGCGGCATGATCGGAAGCTAACAGCCGCTTCGGTGCACGAACCGGTGCACGAGCGCTCATTTGCGACCCCGACCGGACTTGAACCGGCGACCTCCGCCGTGACAGGGCGGCGCTCTAACCAGCTGAGCTACGGGGCCTAGGACTACTTGGTGCGCCTTACGGTACTGCAGTGCCCCCAACGGGATTCGAACCCGTGCTACCGCCTTGAAAGGGCGGCGTCCTGGGCCTCTAGACGATGAGGGCGGGCAAGCCGCTCCATGCTACAAGCCCCGCTGGAGTGCTCGACCAGCATAGTGGAGCAGAGCGGTCGCTACGAAAACCAGGCCGGTGCGCCGACCCCGCTGAGCGGCCACTGAGCTATCCGGCCGCCGGCTGATCAAGCTCACGTAGTCTCGCCGAAACACTCGGCAAAAGCTGGCAATCCGACCTTTTGTGAACTCGCCCGGTCACCGGGAGATGGAGGAACCACCGTATGCGCAAGATCGTCGTCACGCTGGGGGCTACAGCGCTCGCGGCCACGCTCGCGGCGTGCAGTTCGTCGGCGAAGCACGAAGGCGCCCCGCCGCCGTCGGGCAACGCGCAGGCTCCGGGCACTACGACGCCGATCACCGGCGGAGGTCCGATCGAGGCGGCGCAGTTCGTCGCGCAGGCCACCCAGGCGACCGAGAAGGCGCAGACGGTCAAGCTCAAGGAATCGATCAGCCTGCTCGGCGCGAAGATCGCGGTCAACGGCGCCATGCGCTTCGGCGACAAGACCATCGACGCGAGCGTCACGGCGACAACGCCGGGAGGTCCGGTCCAGGTCGTCGTCTCCGGCGGCGACGTCTATCTGAAGGGCCTCGGACTCGGCGAGCCGGGCAAGCCGTGGACGAAGAACGCCGGTGCGGCTCAGCAGATCTCCGGCGCGTTGCAGCAGGCCGACCCGCGCAAGACCTTGCAGATGCTCTCGGGTGTCGGCACGCTGCGCCCGGTCGGCAAGGAGACCGTCAACGGCGTGCCGGCCACGCACTACTCGGTCACCATCGACCTGGCCAAGGCCGCCAAGCAGCATCCGCAGCTCGCCGAAATCCTCGGCGCGTTGATCAAGCAGGGCGTCAAGGTCGAGGCGGAGCAGCTCTGGGTTGACTCCCAGCAGCGGCCGGTCCGGGTGACGACGACCGTGCGCGTGCCCGATCCGATGGGCAAGACCAACAAGCTGATCACCAGCACGCAAGAGGCTGACTTCCTCGACTGGGGCAAGCCGGTCACCATCACCGTCCCGCCCGCGAGTCAGGTCAGCGACCGCTAACCCGCAAGCGGCCAAACGGCCTGCGCGCCGAATGTCCTTGTGCAGCAAGGGCATTCGGCGCAGCACGGGGCTTCAGTCGGTTGGCATCGCCTCTTGGGCCGCACTTGCCGGCAGTAGCTCATAGCGGGGATTGGCCAGGGCGAGGTGGCCCTTGTACTCGCCGACCGTCCCGCTCGCGCGCACGACGGCGCCCGGCACGATTCCCGGTATCCGGGTTCGTCCGAAGAAGAGCAGGCGGACACCGCCGGTGTCGTCGAACACCTGCGCCTCGAGGCTCTTGCCTGCGGTCGTCCCGATCTGGACGGCCTTGATCCGCCCTTCGACAACCACGCGCTGCTTCCACGAGACGGTGCCGATCGGCGTGGTGCCGTCGCTGCGGGCCTGATGGCCGGCCACCGCCAACGCGTCGTCGTCGACGCCCGTATGGACCCGGGTGGCCGCCAGCGCGGGCTCCACGGCAGCCTGGCGCTGCCGCGCTTCGAGTCGCGTCACCGCCTCGTACGGAAGTGTCGTGTCGAACGGAACGATGGTCGCCGATACGTGCGGGATCCGCCCGACGGCCTGGGCGATACGGTCAGCGGTGCGGTCGTGCAGCAGCCGGTTCGACAGCCGCGGGAATGTGCGCCGCGGCAGCAGGACGGTGACCTCGGCTCGATCCTGGACGACGGTGCTGAGCGCGAGTTCGCCGGCCGCGCGGATCAGCCGGCGATCGGGGCACTCGACGATCTCCAGCGGGAACCGGTCGCCGAGCCCGCGCGCGATCCATTCCCGTTCCAGTTCGGCGGCTTCCTCGCTGTCGATCATGAGGTGGACGGCGCGTAGCTCGGTCGGGCGCAGGCTGCCGGCATAGCGCAGTGCGCGCACCACGGCGAGGTCGAGCCGGTCGACGAGCACGAGGACGACGTGCCTCGGATAGTGCGGCGCGGCCGCCTCGTTCTCGCGGATCCAGGTGACGAGGTCCAGCGAGTACGCCTCGTCGCGATACTGGCGATTGAGCCGCATCAGGATCAGCCACAGGATCGGGAACAGCACGACGACCAGCCACGCGCCCTCGGTGAACTTCGTGACGGCGAAGATCAACACGACCAGCGCCGACACGATGCCGCCGGTGAGGCTGATCGCAAAGCGGTGATGCCAGCCGCTCGCTCGATTCGTCTTGTAGTACTTGGCCATTCCGAGGCCCGCCATGGTGAATCCGGTGAACACACCGATCGCGTAGAACGGGATCAACTTGTCGACGTGCGCGCCGACGCCGAGCAGCAGCGCCAGCGCCGCGACCGTGAGCACGACGATGCCGTTGCTGAACGCCAGGCGGTGACCGCGCCGGGTCATCTGCCGTGGCAGGAACGAGTCCTCGGCGATGAAGCTGGCCAGGAACGGGAACCCGGTGAACGGTGTATTGGCGCCGGTGAACAGGATCATCGCGGTCGCGACCTGCACGATCACGTGGCCGATGTTGCCGTACCAGGAGTTGCCGAACGCGGCGTCGGCGACCTGACTGATCACGGTCGGACGTGCCGTCGATGTAGGGCGTCGCGTGCGTCTCGTAGGCGAGGTAAGAGACGCCGAGCACGAGCGTGCCGAGCATGCATGCTCATGATCGTCAGCGTCTTGCGGGCATTGATGCCCTCGGGGCGCTTGAACGCGCTGACCCCGTTCGAGATCGCTTCGAGCCCGGTCAGTGACGCGCCGCCGTTCGCGAACGCCTTGAGCAGGTAGAAGATCGCGACGCCGGACAGGATCTGGTGCTGCCGATCGGCGATCGGGATCATGCCGGTCGACGTGCTGGTACCGTCGGCAGGTCGCCGAAGATCTCGCGGATGACGCCGACGATCAGCATGACGAGCCGGCCGAGGCGACGAAGAAGTACGTCGGGAACGCGAACGCCTTGCCCGCCTCCCGCACGCCGCGCAGGTTGCCGTACGCGAGCACCAGCACGACTCCGATGGTGATCGACGAGTGCGATGCCGGCTTGGGCCGCAGGGCCGGAACGATCGAACTGATCGCCGCCGTGCCCGCCGCCGCCTGAACCGCCACCGTCACGATGTAGTCGATGAGCAGGGCGACCGACGCGATCTGGGCGATCTTGGGTCCGAAGTTCTCCCGGGCGACGACGTACGAGCCGCCGGCCCGCGTGTAGACCGTGACGACCTCGCGGTACAGCAAGGTCATGATCACGAGCACGCCGATGACGACCAGGGTCATCGGCAGCAGGATGTGGAATCCGGCCAGGCCGAAGATGGGGAGCAGCCAGATCAGCATCTCCTCCGAGCCGTAGGCCGAGGACGAGATGCAGTCGCTGGACAGCACGCCCAGCGCCGCCTTCTTCGACAGCTTCTCCTCGCCCAGGGCCGCGTTCACCAACGGCGGGCCGAGTACCGCGCGCTTGATCCGGTAGCCCACCCGCTCGGGCAGGTCGATCGAGGTGATCAGCGCCTTCGAGCGCAGCACCTCGCCGTCGAGTTTGGCGTCGTCGGGGTGGTCCAACTGCTCGAGCGCGTCGAGATGGTGGGGCTCGCCCGGCCCGTCGAGATTGCCGGGCTGTTCGGGCTGGTCGGCCGTCATGGGGCAGACGCTAGCGCCTATCGCGACAAGCGCTTGCTCCGTGCCCGGTCGCCACTGGCGGCCCGCCAGATCGCGAGAATCACGACCGTGCCGGCAATTGCGCCGATGATCGTGGATGCCTTGCGGATGTCGAATTTGTCGTGGAACAGCAACGCCCCCAGGCTGCCCCCGGCATACGAGCCGACGATGCCGAGCAGGATCGTGCCCCAGAAGCCGAGCCGGGCGGGGCTGCGCACGAGGAGCCGACCGATCGCACCCGCCACCAGGCCGACGAGCAGCAGTCCGAGCAGAGAACCGAGCATGCCGCAATTGTGCGCCATGAACGGCCGCCCAGCGTCGTGTGCCGATCGTGCAACATGCTCCGGCCGTTGGGCGGAAGAAGTTGCACGATCCGCCGCCGGCGAGTGCCTAGAGCAGCCCGTCGACGAGACGGACGGTGCCGACCGGCGCGCCGCCGCCGAGTACGGGGGCTGTCGCGAGTTCGTCGAGCACCGGCGCGCAGACGCCGAGCCGGCGCAGTCCGGCCACCACGGCACGATCGGCCGCCCGCGGCGCACCGTCGTCGATCTTCACGGCCACCGCCGACCCGTCGGGCAGCGCGGCCGCGAACACGCCCTCGGCGCCGTCCTTCGCGACGAGGCCCGCAATGCCGGCCATGAGCAGCGTCACCGTGCGGCCCGTGCCGCCCACCAGATCCGGACGGGCGCGCATCGCGTCGGCGACGGCCTGCTCCGGGCCCTCGCTCGACGAGGCGATGCGGCCGAACGCCCGCGCGACACCAACCAGCGTCAGCGCGAACAGGGGCGCGCCGCATCCGTCGACTCCGGTCGCGGCAACCGCCTCGCCGGCCAGATCCTCGACGGCATCGCGCAGTGCCTGCTGCAACGGATGGGCCGGGTCGCGGTAACTCGCGGCGTCCCACCCGTTGGCCCGGCAGGTGAGCAGCATCGCGGCGTGCTTGCCCGAGCAGTTCATGCAGATGCGCTGCTGCGGGCAGCCGGCCGCTATCCAGGCCTCGCGGGCGGCGTCGCCGAGCGGCCAACTCGGCGGGCAGCCGAGATCGTCCTCGCCGAAGCCGCCGCCGGCGAGCATCGTGCGCGCGAGCGCGATGTGGCGCTCCTCGCCGGAATGGGACGCGGCGGCCAGAGCCAACTGCTCGGCCGGGACGTCCAGCCCGCTCCGCACCATGCCGACGGCTTGCAGCGGCTTGTTCGAAGATCGCGGGAACATCGGCTGATCCGGCTCGCCGAGCGCCACGACGACGTTGCCGCGGGAGTCGAGTACCACCACGTGTCCACTGTGGACAGTCTCGACGACACCGGAACGTTCAACATTCACAAGGGGAACGCCGCGCTTGAGCACGATCACTGGCGCGGGCACATTCCCAGTAGCCGCATACCGTCGTCGTCGCGCAGTACGGCGGTGATCCATCCACCGAGGCGGCCATGGGCGAGCAAGGCGGCGGGATCGGACGCGAGCTCGACCGGCATGAACGCGCGGTGCTCCCAGTCCATCCGAGCCCGGTAGCCGGCGCTGGCCAGGTCGAACACGGACCCGGACTCGGCCAGGTTGTCGCGAGCATCGCGCAGGCGGGAGATCGCCTCGTCGAGCGCACCGACCAGCGACGGATTCGCGTCGCACCACGTGGCGACGAGGTCCGGGCGCGTGCGGGCAACCCGCGAGCCCGACGTGTACGACCCGGCGGCGAGGGAGAGTCCGAGCGGACCGCCGGTCAGGCCGGTCAGGGCGAGCACCTCGGCCAGCACGTGCGGCAGCCCGATCACGTGCGCGACTGCCGCGTCCTGCTCGTCGGCGGTGGCGGGCACCGGCCGTGCGCCGAGGTCGCAGACCAACTCGGCCAGGGCGAGCCAGGACGCCAGATCCGTGTCGTGTTCGAGGGTCAGCGACCAGGGCGCGTCCCGGAACAGCAGCGGGTCGGCGGCCGCCCAGCCCGTGTTCTCCGTACCGGCCAGCGGGTGGCCGCCCACGAACCGCGTCGACGGGACGATCTTGCGGGCGAGTTCGAGCACGGGCGCCTTCAGCGTCCCGACGTCGGTCAGTACCGCGCCAGGTGCGAGATGCGGCGCGAGCGACTGCAGCGCGCCGGCGACCTCGGGCAGTGGCATTGCGAGGACGACGAGGTCGGCCCCGTGTACCGCGCTGGCGTCACTGGAAGTGACCGGAAAGCCCGCACTGCTGGCCTCTGACGCGGTCTGCGGGTCGATGTCATACCCGACGACGTCGAGGCCGCTCTGCCGAATGGCGTGCAACAACGAGCCGCCGATCAGCCCCAGGCCCAACACGGCGGCCCGCCCGAAAGTGGCGGTCACGGGCGCTCGCCGCCGTACTCGCGGCCCCGTCCGGAGCGGACACGGTGCGTGCTCATAGGTCCGCACGTTAGCGCTCTTGCGCGTTCTGACTATCAACGGCACCTTGTGACGTGTCAGGATCAACCCAGGTCGTCATTGGATTCGCGGGACGGTGTGGTCATGGCACAGGGCGGGTTCGCGGTCGCGGCCTTCCGCGATGGCGGTCAGTGGCGGTGCGAGCCGCTGCCACCAGCCGTCGTCAGTGACCTCGGAGTGCTGCTGGCGGCATTGCGCGGCCAGCCCCCAGAGGGCGGTCCGTTCGTGGTCGCAAGCATCGACGACGAGTTCTTCCTGATTGCCCGGCAGGACGGTCCGCGCATCTCGTTGTTGCTCTCGGACATGACCGCAGCGGTCGAATACCCACTCGCAGAACAGGTTCTGGTCCGTCTCGGCGAAGAGCCGCCCGAGGACGACGAGCTCGACGAGGTATGGCCGATCGGCGATCTTGACCTGTTCACCGACCTCGGCATGACCGAGGACGAGATGGAGCGGGTGCTCGATGATCTCGACGCCTACCCCGACGAGATGCTCGAGACCGTGGTGGAACGTATTGGCCTGGCCGAGTCGTATGCGCAGGCCACCGAGTCCGCGCGAGTGCGCCGGTGAGTTACTTCGCCGCCGTCCTGGTCCGCGCCAACAACGACTGGCGTGCGGAGGAAGTCGACCTCGACGACTGCGAGAGCGTCGACGACATCGCCGACACCGTGCGCGACATTCCCGGCGATATCCGGCTGCTCGTCGTAGAACAGGATGACGAGTACGCAATGCTCGTCCGGGTGGACGACACGGACGATCCGCAGATCTTCCTGTCCGACGGCCACGCCGCCGACATGTACCCGCTCGCCGCGGTCGTCGCCGACGAATTGGAAGAGATCGGCGAGGACGTCCTCGACGGCGACGAGGATGCACCGCCGGCACACGACAGCGCGCCGTTCGGCGACGCCGGCCTGGTCGCCGATCTCGGCACCTCGGCCACTGAACTGCTCGAACTGTGTGCGCACGAGGGCACGTTGCCCATCGACCTGATCGTGGCGGTGTGCGACAAGGCCGGGTGCTCGGAAGCCTTCGAAGCCGTCCGGGTGTGACGGCTCGCGTCTCGCTTTTGGCCGCCAGTTGGGCTCACTGACGTACTCATGGCCAAAACCGCGTCGGACGATGCCGCGATTGGTGCTGCCCTCGACGTGGCCCGCGCTGGCGCTGACGGTCGGCGAGGTGCCGGTCGGCGCGGTGGTGCTCGATGCGTCCGGCGCAGTGATCGCATCGGCCCACAACGAGCGCGAGACGTCCGACGATCCGACCGCCCACGCCGAGGTCCTCGCGCTGCGCCGAGCCGGAGCCGCGCTGCGCTCGTGGCAGCTGGCCGGCTGCACGCTGGCTGTCACCCTCGAGCCCTGCACGATGTGCGCCGGAGCCAGCGTCCTGGCTCGCGTCGAGCGGGTCGTCTTCGGCGCGTGGGATCCCAAGGCGGGTGCGGCCGGGTCGCTGTGGGACGTCGTTCGCGATCGCCGCCTCAACCACCGCCCCGAGGTGGTCGCCGGCGTGCGCGAGGCCGAGTGCTCGGCGCTGCTCGCGGACTTCTTCGCTGATCGTCGGTGAGGTTGGCGGCGGGTCTGCCCCGGTGATCTTCCTGCGCCGGCGGCATCTGGCGACCCAATGCGCAGGAAGATCGACTTGGGATCGGCGCGTTCAGGGCAAACCGCGTCGCATGTATCCTCGTCGGCGGTGGCGTGTCCGAGCGGCCTAAGGAGCACGCCTCGAAAGCGTGTGAGGTGCAAGCCTCCGTGGGTTCAAATCCCACCGCCACCGCCCTATGAACCCCGCTTAGTTGCGGCGAGATAGACCTTCGTCCCTGTCACGGACGGTCAGCCGCGACCGAGGACGTCTTTGTAGTAGAGGCTCACATACCGGTTGGCCCCGCCCGATGCGGCGCGGGAGGTGAAGCCGAAGAACAGCCGAGGGCCCTTGCCGACCGGTTGGTACACCGCCATGCCCTCCGGCTCGCGCCAGATCAGCGATTCACCGGCGTTGGTACGGAACCAGGAATGCTGTGCGCCGGTGTTCAAGTCGAACGCCCTGAGAATGGAGTCGGGCTTGCTCGGTACGGAGCCCGGTTCGTGACCCTTGCCTTCGAAGGTGTACAGCCAGTTGCCCATCACGGTGTAACCCTGGAACGTCTTACCGGCCAACTCATCGGGTTCGCGCACGTGCGCGAGTCGGTTCGAGAAGTTCCCGGCCCCGGCCGCCGAGAGGTTGTACACGCTGTAGTAGAACGGCGGCGCGGAGCCGGCACCCTCCCGTCGCCGGACGATTAGCCGGCGGTGTATCGGATCGGTGGCGCAGGTGATTGTGTTGCTGCCGGCGAAGTACTTGTGGCCGGACGGCGTGGTGTTGGGGACGAACGGGAAGCGCAGCAGCGCCGTGCCCCGTGCGGTGTCCTGCGATCCAGCCTTATCGCACTCGAGCCAGATGTAGCTGTTGTGGCCGACCGGTTCAACGCCGATGGAGACCCCGTGGCCGGCATTAGGCAGCCGCATGTGGCCGAGCTTCTGGCCGCTGTAGTTGACCTGATTGATGCACAGGTCGTCGAGATCCTTGTTGCACTGTTGGACCACGAACAAGCGTCGGTTCACGTTGTCGAACACGAAGCTCTGCAATCCGTGATGCGTTTCGTTCAAGAGCTTGCTGCGGAAGAGTTCGTGCGACGGCTTGGACAGGTAGAACCGGTCGTCCACCGGCAGAGCATTCGCGCTGGTAGCACCTGCCTTGGAAATGCCTGTCGCTAACGCACCGGTGAGTGCGGCTGCGCCGGCGCCGAGCACGCCTGCGCCAAGCACGCCGGCCTTCAACAGGCTGCGCCGGCTGATGGAACCGGCTTCGGAGAGGGGTCGATCGGCGGGATGATGCGAATGGTGGGGCACGAAGACGTCCTTATGAGTAGGTAGATGATCTACCTCGATACGCTACGACGGCTGGCCACCATATTTCGGTGCAGATCACCTCGAACGGCGCCCGGGTGTCAGCCGGAATGTCGCGCCATCGCGCTGGATGTGCCCGGCGACTGGATCGGCGAAATGGGTCCCGATGACGAGTGTGTCGGTGTCGGCGCAGCGCTCGACGAGTTCCGTGCGGGAAGCTCGGGCTTGATCGCGGTCGAAGTCGGATACCGCTCCCCATTCCGGGTAGGCGATCTGGCACGGGTGATGCATCACGTCCCCGGTAATCATGGCCGAATGCCCGCCGGATTCGATCAGCACGCTGACATGGTGTGGCGTATGCCCGGGTGAGGGCACCAGTCGAATGCCGCCGGTAATGCGATGATCGTCGGCGACCAGGTCGACCAAGCCGGCTTCATATATCGGCAGGACCGAGTCGGCAAAACCGGCGTGCTGATCAGCAATTTCGTCGCCGGGTATGGCCTGCCAGTAGTGGAACTCGGCCGCCGAAATCACGTACCGGGCCGACCGGAACGTCGGTTGCCAGGTGCCGTCGACCTGGACCGTATGCCATCCGACACGGTCGAAGTGCAAATGCGTATTGACGACGTAGTCAATCCCATTCGGTTGCACGCCGATATCCCGAAGCTGATCGAGGAAATTCGTCTGCAGGTTGTTCCACGCCGGCACCGCTGTCCGATGCTTCCCGTTCCCGACACCCGGATCAACCATGATCGCCTTGCCGTCGATCAGGACCACAAATGCCTGCACCATCCCCTTGAGCCGACCCGCGTCGTCGACGAAATGCGGCGTCAACCACGCGGCGCGTGCGATATCGGCCGAATCGAATTCTCGAATGAGCCCGTCAAGTGCACCCGAGGCGTCCACCTCGCCAATGCGGAACACCGTGGCATCGCCGACTTGCCAGCGCAGAATTTCCATGCGCCACGGTCGCATGTCCGAGCGGCTCCGGCCAGGTGCGCAGCCGCGGTTATACGACGGAGTCGAGCAGTCCGGGGAAGCGGGCGTCGAGTTCGGCGCGGCGCAGTGAGATGGTGCGCTGGCGCCCGGACGGCTCGTTGCGGATGAGCCCCGCCTCGCGCAGCGTCTTGAGGTGATGGGAGAACGTCGACTTCGGGACGTCGGGGCCGGCGATCTGACACTGCGCCACGGTCTGCGGCCCCTCGCCGGCGAGCAGGCGGACCAACTCCAGCCGGGCGGGGTCGCTGAGCGCGAACAGCACCGAGGTGAGTTCGACGCCGGCCAGGTCGGGATGCGGCAGGACGCGGGGCGCGGTTGCGGCTGTTGCGGCCATCACAGTTCGACTTTCTTGGAACTATCGACGGGGTCGGTCGGTTGTGACCGTTCGATGCAACTCGAACGGTAACCGAATCGGAGCCCGTCATGACCACATTGCTTGACACGTCACAGATACGGTCAGCCGCCGCGACCCGCGCGCTGCCGCGGGGTGCCGCCTTCTGGCTGGTGGCGGGGGCAACCGCCGCGATCTTGGCCGCGTCGAGTGCGCCAAGCCCGTTGTATCCGGTGTGGCAGGCCGGCTTCGGCTTCTCCGCCATCACGTTGACGACGATCTTCGCGGTGTACGTGTTGGCGCTGCTGCTGAGCCTGCTCACCGTCGGACGGCTGTCGGACTACCTCGGGCGCCGGCCGGTGCTGGCCGCTGCGCTGGTCATCGAGGCGGGCGCGATGGTCGTGTTCCTGTCGGCCGACGGTGTCGGCTGGCTCCTCGCGGCGCGCGCCGTCCAGGGCGTTGCGACCGGAGCGGCCGTCGGCGTGCTCGGCGCGTATCTGCTGGACCTGCAACCCGGCGACGGGTCGCGGCTCGGCTCGCTGGTCAACAGCGCCGCGCCGACGGCCGGCCTCGGCATCGGGGCCGTCCTCACCGGCGTGCTCGTCGAGTACGCGCCGCACCCGACGAAGCTGGTGTTCGCGCTGCTCGCCGTTGCCTTCCTGGTGCTGGCCCTGGCCACCATCGCGCTCCCTGAGACGGTGCGCCCGATCCGCGGCGCACTGGCCGGCCTTCGCCCGCAGGTCGCGGTGCCGTCGGCGGCCCGGCGCGCGTTCGCCGGTGCGGTGCCGACCATGGTCGCGACCTGGGCGCTGGGCGGGCTGATCCTGTCTGTCGGCGGGTCGCTGCTCGGCACGGTGTTCGGCGTCTCCAACCACGCCGTCGTCGGCCTGATCATCGGGCTGTTCGCCGGTTCGAGCGCAGCGGCTGCCGTGGCCGTCCGTGACCTGAGCCCCGCGTCGATGACCCTCCGCGGCACGATCGCCCTGGTCGCAGGCACCGGCCTGTTCATCACGGCGCTTGCCACGTCGTCGGCCGACCTGTTCGTCGTCGCTTCGGTGGTCGCCGGTGCCGGGTTCGGCGCGGCATTCCTGGGCGCGCTGCGCTCAGTGACCCAACTGGCGCAGCCCCACGAGCGCGCTGCTCTGCTATCCGCCGTCTACGTCGTGAGCTACCTGGCGTTCAGCATCCCGGCCGTCATCGCCGGCCTGCTGATCACGCACATCGGCCTGCGCGACACCGCGCTTGGTTACGGCGTGTTCGTCGCGGTGCTGGCCGTGGCGACGCTCGGGGTCGCGGCACGCGCCAGCCGCATGGTTCCCGCCGTTCGGGGCAGCCACGCCCGCTGACCGGTTCGGCACGCGTCCGATTCGTTCAAGACGATCGGTATGCCCAGGGTCGACGATGCTGTCATGACACTCGATCTGGCTGCGGCCGTATCGTTCGCCGCCACTCACGCCCGCATCCTCGACCGGCACCGACTGCGCCTGGTGCTCGATCCGGATGACAGCGCGGCCGCCGCTTCGGCGCTGGCCGCGCTGTCGGCGTATCGGAACGGGGACGGCGGGTACGGCTGGGGCCTGGAACCGGATCTGCGATCCACCGAGAGCCAACCCAGCGCTGCGCTGCACGCGTTCGAGGTCTGGGCCGAGGCCGGATCGGCCGGCCCGGACGCCGTGCGACTGTGCGACTGGCTCGCGTCGGTGTCGCTGGCCGACGGTGGCGTGCCGTTCGCGCTGCCGCTGACCGATCCGAAGGGATCCGCGCCGTGGTTTGCCGGAGCAGACAGCAGCGTCTCGTCGTTGCAGATCACCGCGGCGGTCTTGGCGAACGCGCATCGGGTCGCTGCGCAGGATCCGGACGTCGCGGCGCACCCGTGGCTGCGCGACGCGACGCGGTACTGCCTCGATGCGATCGGCGCGCTGGACGGGCAGCCACACGCGTACGTCCTGGCGTTCAGCCTGCGGTTCCTCGATGCGGCGGCCGCCACGACGCCCGAAGCGCCCGCCCTCATCGAACGATTGCTCGCCTTCCTGCCGTCGAGCGGCGTCCTGCCCGTGGGCGGCGGCGCGGAGGGCGAGGTGCTGCGTCCACTCGACTACGCGCCCGATCCCGGCACGGCGGTACGGATGCTGCTGCCGGCGTCGCCGGTCGAGGAAGACCTGCGACGGCTGGCCGGCCTGCAGCAATCCGACGGTGGCTGGCCCGTCGACTGGGTGTCGTCCTCGCCGGCCGCGACTTTGGAGTGGCGCGGCTACGTTACGGTGCGCGCGGTCGGGCAACTGCTCCGCAATGGATTGCTTGCGCCATAGGCCGGTCATGCCGACACCGGTACCTGCGGCTGCTCGGTGGCCACCGGTTGCCGCGAGGCGCGCATGGTCAGGGCGGCGATGACGGCCGCCGCGGTGAGTAGCGCGGTCCCGACGCCCCAGCCCAGGTGGTAGCCGCGGACGGCGGCGTCGGCGGCGCCGGTGCCGTGCTGGGTCAGACCGCTGGTAGTCGCTGCGGCAATGGCCGACAGCACGGCCAGTCCGATCGCCGCGCCCACTTGCTGCGACGTGCTGAGCAATCCGGACGATGCGCCGGCCGCGTCGGGCGTCGTCTCGGACATCGCCGTCGACATGATGGCCGGAAGGGCGGTGCCGCCGCCGATCGCGAACAGCAAGATGCTCGGCAGCATGTCGGTTGCGTAGTGGCCATGCGTCGGCGTGAAGACGAGCAGCAGCATGCCGAGGGCGGTCGTCAGCATTCCAGGGACGATGAGCACCCGCGGTCCGGTGCGCTGGCTGATCCGGGGATATCCGAACAGCGAGATTGCCGCGATGCCGGCCGCGATCGGCAGGATCGCAATCCCCGCCTGGGCCGGGGTGTAGCCGAGGATGTTCTGGAAATACAGCGTCACCAGGTACTGGAAGCCGAGCATCGATCCGGCGAGGGTCGCCAGGACGAGGTTGGCGCCGATGACCGGTGGTGACGACATGACTCGCAGCGGCAACAACGGGCGGCGGGCTCGAGCCTGACGGATAGCAAAGGCAGCAAGCAGAATCACGGCGGGCACTGCCACTGGGCGCCGGTCCGGGTCGACGACGGCGACGAGCGTGGCGCCGAGCCCACCGACCAGCAGCAGCGCGCCTGCGTAGTCGGCTCCACCGCGCAGGCCCGCCGCGGTTTCCCTTGTAAGCACTCGGAATCCGATGAGCAGCATGACCAGACCGATGGGGACGTTGACGAAGAACGCCCACCGCCAGCCGGCGACATCGGTGACGACTCCGCCGAGGAAGAGTCCGGCCGACCCTCCTGCCGCTGCCATGAAGGAGTAGATCCCGATCGCGCGGGCCCGAGGCGCGGGGTCGTCGAACAGCGACACGATCATGCCGAGCGCAACGGAGGATGCCATTGCCGCGCCGATTCCCTGCGCGAAGCGGGCAACGATCAGCGCTGTCGTCGTGGGCGCCAGGCCGCAGGCCAGGGACGCCAGCGTGAAGACGCCAAGGCCGCCGAGCAGAACGCGGCGACGCCCGATCAGGTCTCCGACGCGGCCGGCGAGCAGGAGCAGGCTGCCGAAGCTGACCAGGTAGGCGTTGACCACCCAGGACAGTGAGTGGGCACTGAATCCGAGATCACGCTGGATCGAAGGGATCGCCACGTTCACGACCGTCTCGTCGAGCACGGTCATCATGGTCGCCGCGCACAGGACTGCGAGCGCGGCGAGTCGCTTGCCGGTAAATGCAAAGGACGATGTCATGCATCGGACGTTAGCAGATCGTCTACTAACAAACAATCTATTAGAGACCAGAAGTCAGCGCTTCGACCGCCGGGTGCGGGTGAGGTTGTCCTCCATGTGGAACGGCGTGGCCAGCGGGCCCTGCACGAGGCTGGAGAGGGCGGCGAGGAATGCGGTCTTCTGCTTGGCCGGCAGGGTGTCAAGAACATCGTCGTAGCTGGATTGGACGATCGCGTCGGCGCGCTTGAGCGTTGCTCGGCCCTTCGCGGTGATTGCGACCACGCGTACGCGCCGATCCGTCGGCGAGAGGGTGCGCACGGCCAGGCCGTCCTGCTCCATCTCGTCGAGGACATTGACCATCGTCGTCTTGTCCATCCAGGCTCGTTCGGCCAGCTGGGCCTGGGTGAAATCGCCTTCGACGCCTTTGGTCAGCACGCAGTAGACCTTGACCGAGACACCGAGGTCGGCCAGGGCGGCATTGAGCCGACTGGTGACGGCGTGGCCCGCCTGATTCAAGAGCATCGAGAGGTCGACTTCGGGCGGTATGCGTACGTCCTGAGTCATGCCCGCCAGTCTAGTCCGGGCATCAGCAGATCATCGATAACGAAACGATCCGCTGGGGGAGGGTCATCGGTATAGGCGCTCAGGAGTGAGCAAGACCGCGGTGCGGCGTTCCGTCGCCATCACCTGGTCGTAGGTGTCCCAGTCGTCGTGGGTGCCGCCGGCGGCGGTGAAGATCTCGCGGAGCAGCAGGCGCAGCCGTTCGGCATCGACGCCGGGCAGGGGATCGTCCGGCCCGGCTAACTCGACCGGACCGTCGACGGCGGCCCATTGCCAGCCTGCTCGCAACGTGACGGTGGCGCGCGGGTGGGCGCGCAGGTATTTCACCTTGCGCGCCCGACCCACGGCCACCACGCCGACCACCGGGGCACCGGTCACGGGGTGGGCGAGGACCCCGGCGTTCGTGACGGAGGCGTGCACGCTCTGATCAGGCCGGATCACCGATACGACGGCGAGTCCGTGGTCCGCCGCAACCAGTGCGGTGAACGGGCCGAGGTCAATCACGAGCGCCTCCCGCCGATCGGTTCAGCTGACGGCGGCGCGGTGGAAGATACGCATCGACGCCGCCGTGACAAGTGTCGCCCATGCGGCAAGGACGAGCAGGCTCAGCAGGGCATCGACGCTCGTGTTCGCAAAGCCCCAGATGTCGTGCAAGCCGTTGCCGTTCCGGTCGAGCAGGCCGTATCGGAGCAGCGCGAGAACATGCGTCGTCGGTAGCGCGCGGGCGATGCCGGCCAGCCCGACCGGCAGGGCCGAGATCGGGAACAGTGACCCGGCAAGGAACCACGGCAGGATGGCCACGACCGGGGTCAGCCCGACGTACTCCTCCTGGGTGGGAATCCGGTTCGCCAGGATCTCGGCCACCGAGTACATGAACACGGTGAAGACGAGCACGGCCGCGACGAACCAGCCGAGGCCGGTAGCGCTGACGTCGAACGTGCTGCCGCGCGCCCAGCCGGCGAGCATCAGCACGGTCACCTGCAGCGCGCTCGTCAGCACGGCGACGGTCAGGTTTCCGGCGACGATAAGCCCACGCGGCACGGGCGCGGCTAGCAGTTCGCGGCGTGCACCGGTCGTTCGGTCGACGATCACCCCGATGCCCGCAAAGGCGCACGTTAGCGGAATGAGCAGGCCCACGGTGCCGACGATGACGAACGTGCGGTAGTCGACGCCACCATGACCTGCGGTGGGAATCATCTTGGCGAGCGCCGGCGCGATCACCAACGCGAACAGGATCGGTGTGGCGAGCGGCGCGAGAATCTCCCGCGGAGTGTGAGCACTGAGCGCAAGTCGCCGGCCGGTCAAGGCAAGCCACGCGTTGAACATTGATGGTCTGGAGATGGAGCGCGGGCCGTGTCCTATGTGGACGGTGCTCGCGTCGGCCGTGATTACGGACATGGACTTCCAATCGCAGAAGGGTTGTTGGGTTCAGGCGGCGATGCGGCTGCCGGTCAATTGCAGGTAGACGTCGTCAAGGGTTGGCCTGCGCGTGGTCAGGGTGTCCGGCTCGATGCCGAGGTCGGTGATTGCGGCGATCGTGTCGCGGGCGGAATGCCGTCCGATCGGCACAGTGAGCGTGGCGCCCACGGCAAACGCCGTGCTGTCGGCGATGCCGCGTGTCCGCAAGGCATCGAGCGCGCCGTTCGGATCACGCTCGACGCGTAGTTCGACGATCTCCTGACCCAGCCCGGCAAGCAGGGCGCCTGGCCGGTCGAGGGCAACGATCTGTCCGTCGTGGACGATCGCGATCCGGTCACAGAGCCGTTCCGCCTCGTCGAGGTAATGCGTGGTGAGCACGGTCGTCATCCCGTTACGGCTGCGCAGGCCGCCGATGAGGTCGAGCAGTTCGTAGCGGATGCGGGTGTCCAGGCCAACTGTCGGCTCGTCGAGGAACAGCACGCGGGGTTCGGACACGAGTGCCCGAGCGATCTCGAGCCGGCGCCGCTGGCCGCCGCTGTAGCTGTCGACCGGCCGGGCCAGAACGTCGCCGAGGCCGAATGCATCGGTCAGATCGGCGATCCGGGTGCGCGTGGCCGCCGGCGGGACGCCCCACAGCCGCGCGTGCAGTTCGAGATTGCGCCGGCCGGTCAACGCCCGGTCCACCACCGCTTCCTGGAATACGACGCTACTGACTGCGCGGGCGGCGATCGGGTCGTCGACGACGTCGTGCCCGGCGAGGCGGGCGGTGCCGCTCGTCGGCGCGATTGTGGTGGTGAGCATGCCGATCGTGGTGGACTTCCCGGCGCCGTTCGGGCCGAGCAGGCCGAACACTTCGCCCGTGGCGACAGTGAAGTCGACGCCGCGGACGGCCTCAACGCCACCGGGGTAGGTCTTGGTCAACTCGATCGCCTCGACAGCGATGTGGTTCCAGTCGGATTGATGTGCGGTCATTTCGGTTGCTCCTTCGACGTATCCGGTCAGTTCGACGGCGGATTCGCCGTACATGAACTAGGACGGCGCCGAGGGCCGCGACGTGACCGATGTCTGAACGCGGCGCCAGGTCACGTTCGGGGTTGGCCGTCCGTCCTTATAGGTAAATGGGTGAGAGAGGCGACCGATGAACGATCGGAACTGGCTGGCAGATCAATTCGAGCTGTCGCGCCCGCGACTGCAGTCAGTCGCCTACGGAATGCTCGGCTCGGTCGGCGAGGCCGAGGATGCCGTACAAGAGGCATGGCTGCGGCTCGACCGCAGCGACGCCGAGGCGATCAATGACATGCGCACCTGGCTCACGACGGTTGTCGGGCGGATCTGCCTGGACATGCTGCGTGCCCGCAAGGTTCGGCGCGAGGATTACGTGGGCACGTGGTTACCCGAGCCGTTGGTGCAGGAGCCGGCCGAGGACGGCCCGGAACAGCAGGCAGAGCTCGTCGACTCGATCGGCCTGGCGCTGCTGGTGGTCTTGGAAACCCTCGGTCCGCCCGAGCGGCTCGCATTCGTGCTGCACGACCTGTTCGGCCTGCCGTTCGACGAGATCGGCCGAATCATGGAACGAAGCACTGAGGCCGCCCGGCAACTGGCCAGCCGCGCGCGACGCCGGGTGCAGGCGGCACCGCAACCGGATCGCGATGTCACGCTTCAACGCCAGGTCGTCGACGCGTTCCTCACCGCGGCTCGGAGCGCCGATTTCGATGCACTGCTTACCGTGCTCGCTCCGGACGTCGTCTTGCGCTTCGACCTCGGACCGGCCCTGGCGCATGAATCCCTGGCCGGGGCCGAATCGGTGGCGCGGCACGTGCTCGCGACCGCGCCGCAGTTCATCGCGTTCGCCAATCCGGTACTGGTGAACGGCACTGCCGGCGCCCTGTTCGGAACAATGGAAGAACCGATATCCGTGCTCGGATTCACTGTTGTCGACGGGCGCATCGCTGCGATGGATCTGATCGTCGATCCGGCCAAGTTGCGCCACCTCAGCCTTGATTCGTGATTCCTGTCCTCGCCGGTCACGTCGTCGGTATCTGGCTCGCCCGTCTTAGATCGCGGGGCCAGGTGCCGATAGTGCTGTGGTGAACAGTGGCTTGCCGCGATCAGGCTGCGTCGCGATAGCTCGTGGCGGCACCCGTTATGCCGCCCTGCGTCCGGGATGCGAGGCGCGCGCTGCGTGTGCCCCGATGGGACGGTCGTGGTTGTGACGCCGCCGGCGGTGCCGACGCCGCTGACGGCCCAGGGGCCGTTTGCGCGACTTCGTACGACATATACGGCGGTAAGGGCTCGTCGGCTCTGGACCACGCCGCCGCCCGTCGCGACCGACCGCACACTCTCGATGGTTGTTGCCGTGTTCTACGTGTCCGGCGGCTTGGCGGCGTTCTTCGTCGGGCTGTTCGAAGGTGACGTCCAGCGCCGGGGTTGGGTGGCCGCGATGGGGCTCGTGGCCATCGCTGCTGGGTTGCTCGTCGCGCGGTTTCCCACGTCGGTACCTCCGCTGACGCGTCGTCTGATGAACGTCGGAGGTACCGCTTTCATCCTGGTCGCCGTGCTCGTTGCCGGGCGTGACACCGGCGGCGAGGCATTGTTCTGGCTGTTCTGTTACGTGCCTCTGGACAGCGCCGTCTTCTTCCCGTGGCGGATGGCCATCCCGATGATGGGGTGGGGCGTCGTCGCGACCGGGATTGCCGTATTCGGCGGGCATTTCCTCTCCCCGGCCGCGTGGTTCATCCTCGTGATGGTCGCGCTCGTAATGGCCTTTGCGCTCAGCTTTCTGATCCGCAGCGCCGCCGAAGCCGAATGGGATCCCGCGAGCGGAATGCTCAGCCGCCGCGGATTCGATCGCGCGCTGGCCAACCGTTGCGACGCAGCCCAGGCCGAACACCCGTTTTCCCTCGCCGTGGTCAGCATCGACGCCGGCGAACGGCCTCGGGCCAACATCGGGGACGCCGCCGAGTCCCTCCGCCGCCGGTTGGCTTGCCGGTGGGCTGCGGAGGCACCGGCACGAGTGTTCTGGGCGCGCCTCTACGACAACCGGTTCGCGGTGATCTCCGACGACGCGCCTGGCTTTGATGCCTACCTGGAAACCGTGCGGACCTCGGTCGCCGACCTCAGCACCGTTTCGATCGGCGTCGGTGACAACCTGCCCGGAGACACGCCCTTGCAAATGATGACGAAGGCAATGGCCGGCCTCGTCTACAGCGAAGGCGCCGGCGGCGACCGCGTCACGCGGCAGGGACTTGTCGCGGCGAAGGTCGAGGAACTCAGATACGCCCTGTCCAACAACCAGATTGCCGTTCATTACCAACCGATCGTCGATCTCACGGATGGCCGGGTGCGTGGCGGCGAGGCGCTCGCGCGCTGGGTCCACCCAGACCGTGGCGTGATCGGACCGGATGAATTCATCGGACTGGCCGAGCAGTCCGGACTCGTTTCCATTCTCGGTGAGCAGGTTCTCCGCACGGCATGTGACGACGCTGCCGGCTGGCGCAGTGACGGAGCGGGTAGGGCGAAGGTGACGGTCAACGTATCCGGCCAGCAGCTTCGCGACCCGAACTTCATCGCGGTCGTCCGAGACAGCCTGGATCAGTCCGGACTCGATGCGCGCCGACTGGTCCTCGAGGTCACCGAGAGCACCGTCGGCGGCGACGATCCGACGGCACTTGACACCCTCGAGCGGTTGCGCGCGTTGGGCGTGCGCATCGCAATCGATGACTTCGGCACGGGTTACTCGAACCTGTCCCGTCTGGCCGGCATGCCGGTCGACATCCTCAAGCTGGATCGCTCTTTCGTCATCGAGATCGAGACGAACACGCGCGCCCGTGCTCTGGTTCGCGGCCTGATCGCGATGGCGAAGGAACTGGATCTGGTCACCGTGGCCGAGGGCGTCGAGACGGTCGATCAGGCGCGCGCGGTCCGAGCGCTCGGCTGCGAGGAGGGCCAAGGGTGGCTCTGGGGCCGGGCGGTCGCGAAGGCCGATTTCGCCCTCGACGTCGTCGCTCCCATCGCCGCAGCCAGCTAAGCGCCTCCCACCGACTGGCTGACTCCTGCTGGCTGACTCGTACTGGCTGACACGGACCGGGCGGCATCCCGCAGACTAGGCACGTGGTAATCCCGGTCCATGACACCAACCCGGTGCGCCGTACGCCGTGGGTCACGTACGCGCTGATCGCGGCGAACTTCATCGTCTTCCTGCTGACCCCTGCCGGAGCATCGACGATCAGCAGCGCGTCCGACCTCGCGCAGACCTGCCGGCAGCAGGCGTTCTACGACAAGTACGCGGCGATACCCGAGGAGCTCGTTCACAATCGGCCGTTGACGCTGGTACCCAACGGGCAGATCGGCTCGGATTCGCGGGGCGTGGGCTGCGTACTTGCCCGGCCGAGCTATCACAAGATTCCGGTCCTGTCGGCGGTGACGTCGATGTTCCTGCACGGCAGTTGGCTGCATCTGCTCGGCAACATGCTGTTCCTGTGGATCTTCGGCAACAACGTCGAGGACCGATTCGGCCGGTTCAGGTATGCACTGTTCTACCTGTTCTGCGGTGTCGTCGCCGCTTACGGATTCGCCGTGGCCAACCGGAATTCGACCGAGGTACTGATCGGCGCGTCCGGGGCCATCGCCGGAGTGCTGGGCGCGTACATCGTCCTGTATCCACGGGCGAAAGTCTGGAGCCTCGTGCCGTTCCTGTTCTTCATCCCGCTACGGCTGCCCGCCTGGATCGTGCTCGGCGGGTGGTTCATCCTGCAGTGGGCGTACGCGTCCGGGTACGGGATCTCGTCGGCGGGATCGGTCGCCTATCTGGCCCACGTGTTCGGCTTTGTTGCCGGAGCGGCCATCGCGCTGGTCGTGCGCGGCGTCTCGGGCCCGGAAGGGCGCGGTCAGGTCGCGCCCTATCCGTATGGCCCGCCACCTGTTCGACGCCGCAACTGGTAGCGGTCGTCCTTACGACTCGAGCGGGCCGCCGGCCGCGAGCCACTGGTCGAACGTCGTTTCGGCCAGCCGCGCATCGGGGCCGGGCAGCATTGCCTCACCGGCCATCTCCGGACCGAAAAGCCCTTTCCACGTCGGGACGATTCGCACCGTCTCGCCGCGAGCGGTGAGGCTGCGGCGGGCCATGTCGACGAGGTCCTCGGGGCCGGGTCCGGCGAGGTCGGCCAGGCGGCCCTGTGGCTGCCCGGTGGCAACCTCGACCAACACATCGGCGACGTCGGCCGGCGCGATGGGCTGCAACAGCGCCGGAGGCAGGGCCACCGTGTCGCCCTGCCGGGTCCACGTAGCGATCATCAACGGGAAGTCGTGGAACTGCGTTGCCCGCACGATCGTGGCCGGCGCACCGCCGTCTTCGACCTGCTTCTCCTGCGCCCGCTTGCCCGCGTAGTGGGCGTTGCCCTCTACTCGATCGACGCCGACGATCGACAGCAGCACGTGATGCTGGACGCCGGCCCGCTGCTCGGCGGCCAGGAGGTTCGCCGTGCCCTTGCTGAAGAACTCGATCGTCTCGTCGGGATCGGCGCTCGCCGTGTTGCTGACGTCGACGACTGCTGCGACCCCGGCAAGTGCCGCGTCGAGGCCGGCGCCTGTCGTTATGTCGACGCCCTGTGCCCGGCTGACCGGTACCACGTCGTGGCCGCCCCGGGTGAGGCGTTCGACCGTGAGGCGCCCGATGCGCCCGCTCGCTCCGACTACCGCAATCCGCATTTGACTATCGCTCGCTTTCGCACGTATCCGACTGAGTTCATTCGAAGCTATCACGGACCAAGATTATCCGTAATTGAGATAGGCTGCCGCACGTGAAGCTGCCAGAGAGCACTGAGTGGGCGTTGCATTGCGCCGCGTCCCTGGCGCAACTGGAGCCGCGGCGGACCGCATCGGCGGCCGCACTTGCGCGCTACTACGACGTGCCGCCCGCCTACCTCGCGAAGCAACTGAAGGCGATGGTGCGCGCGGGCATCCTGGCGAGCACAACCGGACCACGAGGCGGCTTCCGGTTGGCCAAGCCGGCCGACGAGGTCACCCTGCTCGACATCGTGGAGGCCATCGACGGCAGTTCCGCGCCGTACCAGTGCCAGGAGATCCGCCAGCGTGGTACGGGTGCCCTGTCCGAGCAGCAGTGCGTCAAGAGGTGCGTGCTCGCCGCGAAGATGGCCGATGCGCACCAGGCCTGGCAGGCCAGCCTGGCGTCGGTCACGCTCGCCGACATCCTCGCGACATTGCCCCGGCGGGCCCCGACGCGCACGCGTACGTTGCTGGCCCGCGAGGCCTGAGCCGCGTGCCGTTCCTGTGCAGATCGCGCTGCGTCAGCGACTCGATCTGCACAGGATCGGCGC
The DNA here is from genome assembly GCA_963709985.1 of uncultured Actinomycetota bacterium. GTDB lineage: Bacteria > Actinomycetota > Actinomycetes > Mycobacteriales > Jatrophihabitantaceae > DASXRA01. The sequence goes on along the minus strand of CAVPYQ010000045.1, from coordinate 49,939 downwards.
TCAGCTCTCGGAGATGATGTCGCGCCAGGAGTGCTGCGCGACGAATCCCAGGTCGGTGCGAGCGCGGCCGCTGTCGTGCAGGCTGTCGTACGGGCCGAGCGAGTCACGTATCGGCACGCCCGGGAACACGGCTTGCATCAACTCGGCGGACGGGCGGTTCATCACCGTGTCCCTGGCGGCGATCACGTAGCTCAACGCGCCGGCGACGTCTGCCCCGAGCGCGAGCCGGCACGCGAGGGCTACGTCGCGAACGTCGATGTAGCCCCACAGGTTGAACATCCGCGCGCGAGGGTCGTCCCAGAAGGTCGGCACTTTGGCGTAGTCCGAGGCGTCGTAGACGTTCGAGAGCCGAAGCGCGATGAACGGGATGCCGGACCACTCGGATATGTGGCCGGCCAGGGTCTCGCCGACCACCTTCGACAGCGCGTACGTCGTCGTCGGAATCGGGTAGTGATCCTCATCCATCGGCACGTATCGCGGGGGGTCCTCGAACGGAAGCCCGAGCGTCGTCTCGCTCGAGGACCAGACGACCCGGTCCAGCTTCAGCTTGGCCGCCGCGAAGAAGACGTTGCTGTTCATCGCGGTATTCGCGGTGAACGTATGCGCATCGGTGAAGAACCCCGGCGCCGGAATCGCCGCGAGGTGGATCACCGAATCCACGCCGTCCAGTGCGTCGATCGTCTGGCCGTAATCGGTCAGGTCGGCTCGCAGCAAGGGCGCGCCGAGCTCGGCAAGCTCACCCCGGTCGCCCGGCCCGCCGGATGAGTCGATCGCGCGAACCTCGTAGCCGTTCGCCAGCAGATCGACGAGTACGCCACGTCCGGTCTTGCCGCTCGCTCCGGTCACCGCGACGGTTGACACGTGCGCCTCACCTCCGAAGTCGCAGAAACGCTCGGAACGGCGACGATAGCCGACCGCCTTTCCGCGGCAGGACCTCGGCAGTGGGGCCACGCAACGGCCGGATGTCCGAGGCGGCGTTCAGCCGGTGTTCCGCCCCGGCCTGAGTAGGCGTACTCACGCATTCCGCGCAGCGATGCTCAGGCCTACGACGACGTGATCGGTCGATGCTTGCGAGCAGACGCACGCATCGAAGGAGACGAGCCTTGACCAATTCGCCGCCCCCGTATCCACGCCAGAGCGCGACCCCCGTACGCGCCCGATCGTTGTGGTCGATCTTCGGACTCGTCCTCGCGATCGTGTTCGCGATCGCCGGGCTCGCCCTTGTGGGCGCATTCGTCTTCTTCATGATCGCGATGAGCAACTTCGGGAGTAACAAGTGATCCGCCGACTTCGACTGATGATTGTCCTTATCCGACCGGCTGTTCTGATACTGCTCGGCCTCTTCACGGCGATCGGCGTCGCGCAGGCCGGCCGGGGCCAGGACGGCCGACTGCTCGCCGAGGCGCTCGCCGTCGTGATCGCATTCCTGCTGTTCTCCGTCGCGTGCAACGACCTGGCCGACGAGGCGATCGACCGGATCAACCTGGCTGACGCCGGTCGGCCGCTCGTCGCCGGGACGGGGCGCCGTCGTCAACTCGTCGTCGTTGCGGCGACCTCGGGCATCGTGGCCCTGGGCGTCAGCGCAATGCTGAGCCGCCCGGCCCTCGTCGTCACAACCGGCGGCCTGATCTTGAGCGCGAACTACTCGCTACGCCCCGTTCGCCTGGCCGCACGGGGCGCCTTGGCGTCGCTGCTCCTGCCGGCGTGCTACGTGGGAGTGCCTTATCTGGTCGGCATATTCGCCATGCGCGAGTCCGTGCGCGCATCCGACCTCACGCTGCTTGCGGCCCTCTACGTCGGGTTCATCGGCCGCATCCTGCTGAAGGACTTCCGCGATGTGCGCGGCGATGCCCTTTTCGGCAAGCGGACGTTCCTCGTGCGCCACGGTCGGCGGGCCACGTGCCGGTTCAGCGAATCATGTTGGGCGGCCGGGGCGATCTTGCTGGTGGCCGTCGAACATCCCAGCGCGGCTTTCGTCGTGTCTCAGTGCGCCTGCCTCGTGGCAGCGCTGGCGATGATCCGCGCGCTGTCGTCGGATCGCGGCGTCCGGCGCGACGAGTGGCTGATATCCGGTGTCGCGATCGTCGGCCGCGGAATGCTCGTCCTGTTGCTCGCGCAACTCTCCATGGCGCAGCAGCACTGGGCGATTCCCGCGCAGGAGGCCACGATTGGCGCACTATTGCTGGTCACGATCGGCCCGGCCGTCACGATGGTGAAGCATGGGCCGGTCGAGCGGCGGCGGTTCGCCCGCCGGGTCGAATCACTCAGCACCGAGAGCCGCGCCGGCGTCTGAGCACACTAGGTGAGTTGCGCCTGGTGCACCGAGGAGATAGCGGCCTCCTCGAAGGAGACGAGTCCGGCGGACTTCAACTCGACGAGTCTGGCGCGCAGCACGTCGTACCGGGTGGTTGGCGGAACATCGACGGCCCAGTGGATGGGAATGGTCGTGACCTCCCAGTCGCAGCCGAACTCGGTCAGCAGCGCCGCCACATGCTGCGAATGCTTCTCGTCATCGAACAGGATCCGTATGGTCGAGTGCCCTGACTCGCGAACGACGCCCTGGAACGTCAACTCCTCCCGGACGTTGTCGATGCCAACACTGACTATGTCGTCGTACGCAATACCTTGTGCGAAATAAGGAATGCTCCGTACCTGACCCTCGGACTTTATCGCCGTCTTCTGCACGAATATTCGCTCAGTCGAGAACGGTGGCCAGGTCGGGCTCTCTTCAGGCAGGTCGACGCTGACCTTGAACAGCCTTTCCGTCTCTTGATCGTCGGACATTCAGCACCAAGCCTCTCGTGCCGACACGGTCATTCCAGCCACTCGCGCAGTTCATCGTCCCACTCCGGCAATGACCTGGTGGACTTGTGCCGGTTGCACCGGCGACACGTGACGTGAGCATTATGCTCGGCGCCCTCGCCGCCGCGAGACTTCGGGAATTCATGATCGATTTGCGCATCGTCGTGCTGACCCGGGACCCCGCTCTTCGACTTGCGGCGGTAGACCTGCTTGCCGCAGTAGTCGCACTTGTGGGCGCCGCCGTTCTTCTCGAGATTCTTTTGGAAGATGCGCTCTCGATCAGCCGGGGTGAAGCCCATGTTCTTGCGGCTGACTTTCTTCGCCGCGCGCTTTCCGCCACTTTTCGCGGCGCGCTTTCCGCCGCTCTTCGTTGCGTCCTTCCCGACGTCCTTTCCGGTCGTCTCGAACGCATCCTTGGCCAACTTCGCGACGACGCCCTCGACGGCTTCGCCGGCCTCCTCACTGACCCTAACCAAGGACGACCTCCATGGCCTCGCTGATCAGCAGGTTGATCACCATGTCGGTCAGCTTCTTGAAGACGGGAATCTCCAGCAGCGAGGCACCGAATGTCGGCACCGCGGTAGCGACCGCCTCAGCGATCTCGATGACCAGGATGGTGATCTGCACGATCACGTTGATCTTCAATGCCAGGACGGCAGCCGCGCAGACGATCAGCGCACCGCCGACGGCGAACGAACCTTTCGTGCCCGAGTGGCCGCTCTTGGAGGGCGCGTCTTCGGCTGACCAGTAGCGCTTGAATGCCTCGATCGCCTCGCCTCGGTTGGACGACCAGGCGAGTGCCGCGGACGTGTCGGCGTCCTGGGCGATCTGGTCGACGCCGGAGGCGAAGTCGATCCACTGCTGGCCGAGTTCGAACAGCTTCGTCTCGTCGGACTTCGGCCAGATGTAGCCCAGTTCGTTGAGGAGGTCGGCGAGTTCGCCGGGAATCATGAGTCCCATCGCGGCTAACCGGCTCCGCCGCCGAATGTCTCGGCGTTCTCCTGCTCCGTGTCGTCGTACATCTCGGCCATGGCGTCGAGTCCGTCCACGACCTGCCAATAGCCGTCGGCCGTCGAGGAAAACGAGTCATCGGCGATGTCAGTTGCGGCCATGTACGACGCACCGATCAGGCCACCAACCATGTCGTCGCCGAAGATGTCGCCCATACCGTCGGACGACGCCATCAGCGCCTGCCACTTGTCGGAGAGGCTCTGGGCCGCATCCGCGACGCCCTTGCCGGCGGCCCGCAGTACGCCGGGGTCGATGTCGAAGCCGGACGTCATTGGGCTACGACCGTCCGCGCAATTGCGCGACGACGTCGTTCAGGGCCGAGCCGAACGATGCCATTTCCCGAAGCGAGTCCTGCTGTAGTTCGCGCAGGGTGCCTGCTAGGGCGGCTGGATCGAGCGAGCCGGGAGCGCGGGAGGCGGCCCGCATCTTGCGGATCGCGTCGTTCGTGGCCACGACGATGTTCTGGCAGACCTCGTCGATGCCTTCGCGCAACAGCTTCGGATCGACTTTGATCTCGCTGAGTTCGCCGGCCGGAGCCATCGTGACGCGGACCATTCCGTCGGCCGCCTCGCCGACAACCGGCTCAGCAGACGCGGTGTCTGTCGATTGCGCGCCGCTCACGTCGGCAACGGCTTGACGCGCCCGGCTAAGGAGGTTGTCGAATTCGTCGCCTCGTACGCCGCTAGTCATGTTCCCCCACAACGTCAGAACGGATCAATACGACGTTACCTCACACGGCGCGCAGACCGGCACGAATACTGACGCAGAACGCCGGGCCGGCCACAAGGCCGACCCGGCGATTGCGCTGCGACCGTCAAGCCTTCCGGTAGTACAGGACGACGATGCCGGACTTGAGCGGGGTGGTCTCGACGAGGTCGAATCTCGCGGCCGAGCCGTCCCGGAACATCAGGTCTTCCGGTCGACCGGCGCCGACGAAGAACGGGTGTACCCATAGGCGCAGTTCGTCGAGCAGGCCGTGCGCCATCAGCGTGTGTGTCAGCCGGCCGACGCCGTACTGCACGATGTCGCCACCCTCCTCATCCTTGAGGCGCTTGATCTCGCCGACCACGTCCGAGCTGATGACGGTCGTGTTGTTCCACTCCGGGTCGTGCAGCGTGGACGAGACGACGTACTTCGGCATGCTGTTGATCTTGTCGCTGTACGGGTCGCCGGAGCGGGTCGGCCATACGGGCGCGAAGCCGTCGTAGGTGTGGCGGCCCATCAGGACGGCGTCGCACGACTTCAGCAGATCGGTCTGGATGGTTTCGGCATTGGGGTCCGACACGCCGAGACTCGGCCACAGGTGCGGATTCTCGATCACGCCGTCGAGTGATACGTAGGTGGAGTTGATGATGCGTCGCACGACTTTCTCCTTTTCCGGGAAGGTGATTCGGTTATCGACTGGGACGGATGTTCTGGTTCAGGTGGAACACGTTGTGCGGGTCGTAGGTGTCCTTGAGTGCGGTCAGGCGGGCCAGCTTCTCGGCCGGGTAGGCCCGGCGGACACCCTCGGCCCCTTCGTCGCTGAGCATGTTGACGTAGACGCCGTTGGCGAACGGCTCGAGCGCGGCGGCGCAACTCCGGGCGATTGCCATCCGGTCGTGGTCTTCATCCGGGTCGGTCCACCGGGTCCCGGTGGTGAACTCGAACATCGTGTTGCGGTGGCTGAACGCTGCGTCGTCGTCGGGCACTTCGCCGATCGCCCCGCCGTGCGCCTGCAGGCCGACGCTCGGCAGATTCCCGCCGCGTCCCTGCTTGTCCCCACGAGTCAGGAACGCCTCGATCGCCTCGTCGGGGAACTGGCGCAGGTAGTGGCCTTTCGAGTACCGCCGAAACGCGTGGCGGCCGACCACGTCGTCCCTGGTCTGCAGTTCGAGATAGGACAGTTCCGAGACGTCCTCGGCGACCGGGCGTCCGAGCGAGCGCATCGCCGGCAGCAACCGCCGGCCGGCTGCGGGGTCGCCCACCCAGACGAAGCCGACCGTGGCCACGCCGTCGCCGCCGATGAACGCGGTGAATGTGGCCTCCCGAGGCGCGACCGCGTTGAGGTCCCGCCAACCGCGAAGGACGGGCGGAGCGTCTTCGAGCCGGAACGAGTACTCGGCCACGAGCGTCCGCGTCCCGATCGGGTGCAACTGGAACTCGAACTCGGTGACCACGCCGAAGTTGCCGCCGCCGCCGCGCAATCCCCAGTAGAGATCGGGGTTCTCGGTGCGACTGGCGCGGACAACGTCACCGTCGGCGGTAACCACCTCGAACGAGACGACGTTGTCGCAGGCCAGTCCGTACTGCCGGGCCAGCCAGCCCATGCCGCCACCGAGGGTCAGCCCGCCGACGCCGGTGTGCGAGACGTTGCCTGCGGTCGTCGCGAGGCCGTAGCGCTGCGACTCGCGGTCCAGCGCGCCGAGCAGTGCGCCGCCCTGCACCCAGGCCCGGCGCCGCGCCGGGTCGACCCGGACGCTGCCCATCGGGGTCAGGTCGATCATCAGGCCGTCGTCCGGCACGGCCAGGCCGAGGATGCTGTGCCCGCCGCAGCGCACGCCGATCTCGAGGTCGAGGTCGCGGGCGGTGCGCACGGCGGTGACCACATCGGCCACGCTTGCGCATCGGATGATCATCCGCGGCCGCCGGTCGGCGATGGCGTTCCAGACGGTGCGCGCATCGTCGTATCCCGAGTCGCCGGGTAGGAGCAGTTGGCCGTCGAGCAGATCCAGTGTGTGGTTCGCCGTCGTCATGGGAACGAGGCTGTCAGCAATCGGTATCGGCGATAAGATCCAATCCAATGGCCGGATCGGGGACCAATTCGCATCTCGGGGGCGACCTTCTCATCGTGCTCCGGCGGGACCTGCGCGTCCCGCTGCACCGCCAGATCGAGTCGTCGATCCGCGACGGCATTCGCTCCGGCCGCCTGCGGCTCGGCACGTCGTTGCCGCCCACGCGCACCATCGCCGCCGACCTCGGCGTCTCGCGGGGCGTGGTCGTCGAGGCCTACCAGCAACTCGTGGCCGAGGGTTACCTCACCAGCCACACCGGCGGCTACACCAAGGTCGCAATTGGTCCGGAACACGGCCCGGAGTTGGCGCGAACCGACCAGGCCAGGCCGCCGCTGAGGATCGACTTCGGCTACGGCCGCGCCGACGTTTCGAACTTCCCGCGGGCCGCGTGGCTTCGCTCGATCCGCAAGGTGCTGACCGAGGCACCGAACGAACGCTTCGGGTACCTGAGCCCGCAGGGCGTCCCGGAACTGCAACAGGCGATGGCCGATTACCTGAACCGCGTGCGCGGCACGTCGGCCAAACCCGAGAACATCCTGATCTGCAACGGATTCGCGCAAGGCGTCACGCTGCTCATCCAGGTTCTGGCGAAGTCCGGGGCGAAGCGCCTGGCCGTCGAGGACCCGTCCCCGGACGACGACGCGCGCGTGACTGCGGCGGCGGCCGGCCTCGAGGTGGTCGGCGTGCCGGTCGACGACAACGGTATCCGCGTCGATGCGCTCGAACGCTCCGACGCGGATGCGGTGATCCTCACTCCGTCGCACCAGTGGCCGACCGGCGCCGTTCTGTCGGCCGAGGCGCGGGCCGCCGTGCTGCGCTGGGCGGTTCGGCGGGGGGCGCTCGTGATCGAGGACGACTACGACGCCGAGTACCGCTATGACCGGACGCCGATTGGTGCCGTGCAGGGGCTCGGTCCCGATCAGGTCGTCTACGCGGGGACGGCGAGCAAGACGCTGGCTCCTGGCCTTCGACTCGGCTGGTTGGTGGTGCCCGCCCATCTGATCGACGAGGTGGCCGAGGCGAAGATCGTCGCCGACCGTGGCTCGCCGGTGGTCGAGCAGTTGGCGTTCGCCGACTTCCTCGTCCGCGGCGAGTTCGACCGGCACCTGCGGCGGATGCGCCCGGTGTACCGCCGGCGCCGCGACGCACTGCTCGAGGCGCTTGCGCGAGTACGTGCCCGAACTTGTCCCGACGGGCGTCTCGGCCGGACTGCACCTTGTCACCTGGCTCCCGCCCGACCTCGACGAGGCGGCGCTGGTGGACGCCGCTGCCCAGCGCGGACTCGGCGTCTACGGCGTGACCCCGTACCGCATGGCCAGCAAGGGTCCGGGCGGATTGCTGTTCGGATACGCCACGCTCAGCGAGCGCACCATCGCCGAGGGCATCGGCATCTTGGCCACGGTGATCGACGAGATGCGCTCGGGCAACCGGCGGCTGCTGGCGTAGCGTTCGTCCGCTGCCTTTGTCATGTACCGAAAGGACTTGCCGTGAACAGCGCTGAGCTTCTCGTGGACGCATTCGGCCGGATCCGCGGTGCCGTGCAGGGAACGGTCGACGGTCTGACCCCCGAACAGTTGGAGCACCGGATCGACGGTCAGGCCAACTCCATCGCCTGGCTGGTCTGGCACCTGAGCCGGGTGCAGGACGACCATGTCGCCGAGGTCGCGCAGCGCGATCAGGTCTGGCTCGCCGACGGGTGGTTCGAGCGCTTCGGGCTGCCGTTCGGCCAGCGCGTGACCGGCTACGGGCAGTCGTCCGACGATGTCGGCGCCGTGCGGGTCGCGTCCGCGGAACTGCTAATCGCCTATCACAACGCGGTCTACGAGCAGACCGTGAGCTACGTCAGTCGCCTCACCGACGCTGACCTCTCCTGGGTGGTCGACGAGTCGTGGGACCCGCCGGTCACCCTCGGTGTCCGGCTGGTGAGCGTGATCTCCGACGACTTGCAGCACGTCGGCCAGGCGGCGTTGATCCGGGGCACGTTGACGCCCTGAGTGGTGCGTTGTGCGTTGAGTGGTGCGTTGTAACGCACCACTCGGCCCGAAACGCACCACTCAACGGGAGAATGGGCGGGGCAACCGGGAGCAGGCGAAACTCGATGGAGGGTTGTCGGCGTCCTGTGTCACGCTCGGTAGGTGACTCTTGCCCCGTATCAGCGTGTTCTGGCGCTGCGGGCTGCCCGGAACGCGATCATCCTCGGCATCCTGGTGCGCGTGCCGCTCTTCGCGGGCGGGGTCGTCCTCACGCTGCACGTTGTCGCGACTCTCGGGCGCAATTACGGGCAGGCCGGTCTGGTGAGCGCGGGCGCGACAGTGTGCATCGCGATCAGTGGGCCATGGCGCGGGCGGTTGCTTGACCGTGTGGGCCTTCGGCGGGTGGTCATTCCCTCGCTGGTGGTCCTCGCGGTCTGCTGGTCGATCGCGCCGTTCGTCGGGTACTGGCTGCTGTTCGCGCTCGCCGCGCTGGCCGGCCTGTTCGTCGTGCCGACGTTCTCGATCATCCGGCAGGCGGTAATTGCGGCGGTGCCCGAGCAGGACCGGCGTACCGGCCTCGCACTGGACTCGATGGCCGTCGAGATCTCGTTCATGATCGGCCCGGTCGTCGGCGTGTGGGCCGCCACGACGTGGGACACCAGGTGGGTGCTGTTCTCCGTCGGCATGGCCGAAGTCCTCACCGGCACGATCTTGTGGCTGGCCAACCCGGTGATCAAATCTGAGGCTCCCCTGAACGCTGGCGGCGGCGATCGGGTGCGTGTTGCTCGACGCGAGTGGTTCAAGGCCAAGTTCATCGCGGTGTGCGTTGCGGCCGCGGCGGCCACGGTCGTGTTGTCCGGTACCGACATCGCAATCGTCGCCGCACTGCGGCACTTCGGCGACAGCAAACTGATCGGACCGGTGCTCGCGATCTGGGGTCTGGGTTCGCTGGTCGGCGGACTGATCTACGGCGCGTTGCACCGGCCCATACCGGCGTTCTTGCTGCTCGGCGGCCTGAGCCTCTCGACGATCCCGATTGCCTTTGCGACCAGCGTGTGGCCGCTCGCCATTCTGGCGTTCATCGCCGGCGTGCTCTGTGCGCCGACCATCACCGCCACCGTCGATCAGCTCAGCCGGGTCGTCCCCGACAACGCGCGGGGCGAGGCGATGGGTTGGCACGGTTCGGCGCTGACGACCGGGTCGGCGCTCGGCGCCCCGCTCGCGGGCGTGGCGATCGACTGGTGGGGCGAGGCCGGCGGCTTCGTCGTCGTATCGATCGTCGGCGTTGTGGTGGCGGTGCTCGGGTGGCTGGCGACGTCGGCACGTCAGCGGGGCGACCTGAGCGCCACCGAGCCGCTGGTCGCCAGCAACGCGCCGCTCTGAGCGGCGCCTTGTCGGGACCTCAGGGGTGCGCCGGGACCCGCCAGATCAATTGGGTGCCCTTGTCGTCGTGAGGCTGCACGGTCAGCGAGCCGCCGTGCTGGCGGGCGCGCTCGCCAAGACCGGCCAGGCTGCCGGCCCGGTTCGTGTCGTGACTCATTCCGATGCCGTCGTCGGTCACCTTCAACTGCAGGAACCCGGCCTGCGGGTCGGCGACCACGACGATCTCCGCGCTCGACGCCCTTGCGTGCTGGGCGATGTTGATCAGCGCCTCGCGCAGGGTGGCAAGCAGATCGACCCGTACCGCGTCCGGAGTCATGGCGTCGATCGGGCCGTCGAACGTGACGTGCGGCTCGGCGGTGAACGCGCCGCGTGCCTCGCTCACCTCGAGCAGCACCTCGCTGCGCAGGCTGATCGACGACGTGGGTGCTTGCCGGTGCAAGGCGAATATGGTGCGGCGGATCTCGGCGATCGTGTCGTCGAGGTCGCCGACGAAGCCCGCGACCCGCTCGGCGGTCTCCGGCCGGTCGATCATTCGCGCGGCGCCCTGCAGGCCCAGTCCGACCGCGAAGAGTCGCTGCACCACAAGGTCATGCAGATCGTGGGCAATGCGGTCGCGGTCCTCGAGCACGGCCAGTCGCGCGCGATCCTGTTGCGCCCGGCCGTATTCCAACGTCAGGGCGGCGTGCACCGCGAACGCGGTCAGCATGCCGACGTCCGCGGCATCGAACGCCATACCGCCCACCGGCCGGGTCACCGACAAGACACCGAGCACGTGCGTTCCTGCCGTCAACGGAAGCAAGGCGCGCGGGCCGTGGTGCGCGGACGTGAGTGGCGTCTCGGCAACTGGGCCGGATGTGGCCGGCGCCGCGGCGGTGTCCGGGATCAACCGGGCCTGGCCTGATGTCAGCACCTGGCCGACCGCAGTGGTCTTGATCGGCACCGCCTGGCCGATCAGGTCCGCGACGGCTGGGCCGTCCGCCACCTCGATGATCAGCTCGTCGCTGCCCTCGGCCTTTAGCGCGAGCACCGCCTGTTCAGCGCCGGCAGCCTGCCGGGCCCGGACGGCGACGAGTTCCAACGTTTCCTGCGCGCTGCCTCCCGACAAGAGGCTCGCCGTGATCTCGGTCGATGCCTCCAGCCAATGCTCACGCCGCCGACTCTCCTCGAGCAGTCGCGCGCTCTCTATCGCCTCGCCGGCGGCCGATGCGAGCGCGGCAACGACGTCCACGTCCTTGTCGGTGAAGCCGCCCTCGCCGATCTCGGCGCAGTGCGCAATCCGACCCAGCACATCTCGTAGCGGGCCTTCGTTCGACATTGGCACTGCACGGGGGAGCGAGCCGCAATCGCTACGCGGTCGGTCGTTCCGATTGCCGTTCAACGAGACGGGCTCCCGCCTTGCTCGGCCTGCGCAGCGGATTACTGGCTGATCCACCTGCCACGCTAAACGGCGGGCTGGGCATCCGCAGCCGGGACAGCCGCTGACTCGCCGATCTTCGCTGCTCCTTCGAGCGGTTTGGTCCGCCATCCGGCGACCATCTCCACCGAGATGTGGATGAATTGATCATTCTCGGTTGAGAACCAGAACGGTTCGATGAGCTGGCTCAGCCGCTCGGTTTCGTCGGGATCGGTAACCAGATCGGCGCGGCCGACGACCGTGACGGCCCAGCCGCGATACGTCTCGGGATCGAGTTGATCGGCCTGGAACGCAACGACCGCTTTGTCGGCGAGTGCCGCCAACTTCGACTCATCACCCGTACGGACGATCACCGCTCCGCCGTCGATTCCGAACGGCACGGGCTGCACGGCCGGAAGTGCTCGATCGGTGTAGGCGATACGACCGAGCGGCACCGACCCAAGAAGGCGCAAGCTGTCCTGAGTCGACAGAACATCAGCTTCCAAGGCATTGTGCATGCTTCCCCGTTTCGACACGTGACACTGGTCCACACAACTTCCCTCGATTCAGCCCTCCAGAAAAGGGCCGAAAGTCCCTACTCATGTCGGCCTGTTCCGTGGTCGGTGACCGTCGCGTGATGAGACGATACGAATGTCGGCGGGCGGGCGTTCCGCATTTCGGGGCCGTCGTTGAGTGGCGGGCGCGATTTCGTGTCGGGTTCGCCGGGCGCCCGGGGACTGCGATGATCCATGACATTCGACGGCCGGTCGGTCGCCCACTGCCCATTCCCTCGCAAGGAGAAACGACGCGTTGATGGGCGCCTTGATCGTGCTGATCGCCCTGTTGGGGCTCGCCATCGGCTCATTTCTCAACGTCGTGATCTACCGGGTGCCACGCGGTGAATCGCTGATCACGCCGGCGTCGCACTGCCCGTCGTGCGATGCGCCGATCCGCAATCGGCACAACGTCCCGGTGCTCGGCTGGCTGATACTCCGGGGCCGGTGCGCTGATTGCGGGGCGTCGATCAGTGCGCGGTATCCGCTGGTCGAGGCGGCGACGGCGGCCTTGTTCGTTGTGGTGACGCTGCGGCTTTCGGACCTGGGTCTGCTCACCGCGCTGCCGGCGTACCTCTACTTCGCCGCGATCGGGATAGCGCTTGCCCTGATCGACCTCGACTGCCGCCGCCTGCCGAACTCGATCGTGCTACCGTCGTATCCGGTGATCGCCGTGCTGCTGACCTTGGCCGCCGCGTGGCACCACGACTGGTGGGCGCTCGGGCGTGCTGCGATAGGGGCGGCCGCGCTGTTCGGGTTCTACTTCGCGCTGGCCTTCGCGTATCCGGCCGGGATGGGATTCGGCGACGTGAAGCTGTCCGGCATCCTCGGCGGCGTGCTCGCCTACCTGTCGTGGGCCGCGCTGTTCGTGGGTGCCCTCGGCGGGTTCTTTCTCGGTGCGGTGGTGGGTGTTGCCGTACTGGCTGCCGGGCGCGGGAACCGCAAGACCGCTCTGCCGTTCGGCCCGTTCATGATCGCGGGCGCTCTGGTCGCGATCTTCGCGGCCCCGTCGATCGCGCACGTCTACACCCACCTGATCGGCCGTTCCTGACTGGGCCTCAGTGGTCGGGGATGGCGCTCATGTACTTGGGGCAGTACGCCGCGATGCTCGCGCCGATGTAGTAGCCGCTCTCATAGGGCGTGTACCCGTCGTCCATGACCGTGCCGGCGACGCTCAGGAAGTTGTCGCCGTTGCCAAATGCGGAGCAGACCTGGTGGCCTTCGCCGACAATCATGGAGTCGGCCGTATTGGCGGTCTGCGGAATGCCGCGGTGGATGGTGGCGACGAACACCCGGTCCATCGTCGAGGTGCTTGTGCGACTGGTGTGCGACGAGGTGCTGATCGCGACGCCTATAGCCACGCCGGCCACCACCAGGACGGCGATGATCCCCAGGATGATGTTGCGGGCGTTGTTCCTTCTCGGCATTGGGAACTGCGGCTGGGTCGAGAAGCTTTGTGCGAGCGGATACCCGAGTGAGGTCTGCGGATAGTACGAAGGCGGCGCACTCGGGTAGGACCAGTCTGGCGCGCTCGGGTAGGACGGCGGAGCATCCGGATAGTACGGCGACGCTGTTTGCGGATAGGCGTATTGCGGTCCGCTGGTGTTCGGGTCTTCGTATATCGATGTCATTGCAGATCCCCCCCGAGATGTGCGTGTTGATCAATCGAGCAATTCAGTGCGCCAGAGCATGTGTCTGGCAGTTGCCGCCAGGTCTTCGCGGGCTCGGGTCATCGCTGATGACTCCAGCTGAGCACCTTGGTGGTGGAACCGTTGGTCTGCACCTTGACGCGCACGGTCGGGGGGCCGGTGTGCGCGCACGGCGTGTCCGACGCCGTGCACGTCCAGACGTTGATGTAGCGAATCGAGTACGTGGTTGTCGTCGTCGTGGTTGTCGTGACCCCTTGGTTGGGTTCTGGCAGTGCGATGAATGCCGCGGTCGGTGAAACGCCGTTCACCCGGAGGCTGAAGTCGCGGACGACCACGCCCCAGTTGAATATCTGACCGTTCGAGTTCTTCAGGGTCAGAATCACCTGCGCATTCGGCGCGTACACGAAACCCTTGATGTAGAACTGGGGCTGGCCGTTCGTATCGGTGTTGATCAGGGAGTTGCTGCCGCAACCCGCCGCCGTGCACAGCGTCTCTGCGGTGACCGTACCGCCCGGTACGGTCAGGGCGGTCTGAGCCCCGTAGATAGCAATCGGTGGTGAGGTCGCGTTGTAGTTGGCGCAGATCTCCGCGTTGCCACCGGACATCGGAGTTACCGTGCTCGCGCCGCCGAACACGAATTCCACGCCGGGGTAGGTCGACTGGGTCGTGGGATCTGCGCAGGACTTGGGCGTCTCCGTGGGTGACGCGGGGAACGGGGCGATGTTGGCCAGCCCGCTGAGGGTTGCCGCGTTGGTGGGGTTGACCGTGGTGATCGCGTTGCCAGCCGCATTCATGGGGGTGCCGGCGAGCATCGTGGCGGGCCATGACCAGGTGGTGGAGCCGAAATCGAAGTAGTACGTCCCCGGGCTGAACCACTCGAAGTCGACGGTGCCCGAACACGGCGAGTTGAGGAGCGCAACGTTCGTGTACTTCCCCGGCAAGAAGGCGGCGTACTTCTTGCCGCCAGAGGTCAGGCACGTCGCGGCCGCGTTCGTCCGGGTGATCGGGTCCGATGGAACGGGCGCGGACGGCAGACCGATTGCGGTCGCGGGCGTGCAGAACGTCGGATCGAAGTTCACCCCGTTCGTGCCGATGCATCCGCCCACAGCCGCCGCACCGATCTTGAGTTGGACACCGGACGCACTCGTGCTCGACCCAGTCGTGCAATCAGATAAGGAGCCCGTACCGCTGACGCGAACCCCGAGAAATTCACCTGACGCGTTGATCTTCGTGTTGGAGACGACGCTGCCGTTCTCGATGCACATCGTCTTGTTGTTGGCGCTCAGCGAGAAGTCGATGCCGTAGTCGCTGGCGGCCGCCCCTGCCATGGCCAGCAGCGCGTAGTTCGGCAGGTTGTTCGCTGCTCCGCCGAGCGTGACCCCGGACCCGGTGGTCGTCGTGGTCGTGGTGGTCGTGACGCCGGCGACGGTATCCGGGGCGCAGAGAGTTGCCGCGTTGATCGGGCCGTCTGCCGTTTGCACCGGCGTATAGAAGGCGGCCGAAGCCGATGCGCCGAGGTTGGTGATCGTGCCGGCCACAGTCGCGCAGTCAAGTGTTCCGTTCTGGATCTGCGTGATGATCGCCTGGGCGGCCGCGTCGGCGGCGTAGTTCGCCGACGCCTGATCGCGCATCGCAACCGTTGTGCGGACACTCGTGTCGGCTTGCGAGAGCACCACGGCCATCACCGCGCTCACGACCGTGACGATGATCAGGACGATCACCAAGGTGGCGCCGTCGTCGGCGCGGCCGAACATTGAGCGTTTCATGATGACTGCCTTCGCTGGCCAGAAAGGGTTATGTACGACGGCGCCGTGTCGGTCTCGCCCTTGATGCTGAGCTTCAGGCTGACCCCGCTGGGCACGGTGCCCGAACCTGAAGTGGTTGCCGGCGACGGATTCGCGGCATCGGGATAGAACAGGTTGTGCGCCATCGCGGTGTTCGACTGGAGCGTCGTGGCCGAGACGGATGAGCCTGAACACGCTGCTCGACGTAGCGTTCCCGCAATAGCGATGTAGGCGACGCTGTCGACAGCCTTGGTCGCGGTGCCACTGGCGGCGCTCCACGTCTGGTCGTCCCACGCGAGGAGCAGGAGCGTCGTTCCGCCGAGCGTGCTTCCGCAGTAGTTTGCCGGGAAGCCGGTCGTCCAGACCGACGTCTGCGGATCGTAGGGCGAGGTCGTGCTGCGCAGGCCGATGTTCGCCACGTCCTGGCTGAAGTAGGCAGTCGCGATCTGAATGTCGTGCGAGTCGCTCAACCGGCTCTCGGTCTGCGTGTAGTTCTTCAGGTAGGCCAGCATGAAGTTGGCCAACGGCAGGGTTATGACGCCCATGATCACGATCGTGATGATGAGCTCGATCAAGGTGAATCCGGCGTCGTCGGCCTCGCAGGCGTGGTCGCTTCATGACTGCTGCCGAACCACGAAGACGAGCGACTCCTTGACGAACCCGTCAGTGCTCGTCAGGTTCAAGGTGACCTGCCGGAGCCCGGGATCGGTCGCCGGGCACGAAGTGCTGTTGAAGCTCTTAGCGGTCTTGTCCCAGAACGCCACGGTGGCGGTCGGGCTCGCGAACCCGCTCGGCGTCGGGAGCCCGGCGGCGTAGTCCGGCGCCACGGAGCCGCTGCACGCGGGATAGGAGGCCTGCAACGTTTCCGCGTAGTTGTGCAGGAAGGCGTCGGCTGTCGCCTGGTTGTGATGGATGGCGGAGATCTTGATGCTCAACGTGACGCCGGCGCCGATCGCAACGACGCACACGCCGAGAATGGCGATCGCGACGATGAGTTCGAGCAGGCTCTCGCCGCGCTCGCTCCGGAATCGACGTACGGCGGCGTTCATCAGACCTTGACCTGGCTGAAGATGCCGTACATCGCGGATACAAGGGCGATGGCGACGAAGCCGACGAGCAGGCCCATGACGATGATGACGGCCGGCTCGAACAACGCGGTCAGTTTCTTGAGCTTGTAGTCGAGTTCGCCCTCGTAGTACTGCGCCGTGACTTCGAGTTGGGTGTCGAGCGTGCCGGTCTCTTCGCCGACGCGCATCATCTGCCCGGCGGTGGTTGGGAACAGTCCGGTCTTGGCCAGTGGGGCGGCCAGGCCCTCGCCTTCGAGCATGGACTCGCTGACGCCGGCGAGAGACCGCATGAAGACCAGATTTCGAAGTGACTCTGTCGCGACTCGCAATGCCTCCGGCAGCGGCACGCCGGCGCCGACCATCGAGGACAGGATGCGGCAGAACCGTTCGACGAGCGCAAACCGAATCGTCTCGCCGAGTACGGGCACGGCTAGGAACATGCGGTCGCGGAGATGCCGCCCAGCCTCTGTCGTGAGTGCGGTGAATATGCCGACGGCGAGTACGGCCACGCCACCGGCGACAGCCCACCACCACTGGGTGAAGAAGTCCGTTACAACCAGCAGCATCCGGGTAGCCAGCGGCAGCTTGGCGTCCAGACTGGCGAAGAAGACCTTGAACTTCGGCAGCACGAAGCAGGCCAGTACGACGACGGTGATCAGCGACATCACGAGCGATCACCGTGGGGTAGATCATCGCGGCCTTGATCTCGGCGTCGTGCCTCGAGGTCACGTTCGAGGTATTTGGCGAGTTGGTCGAGCACGGTGTCGAGTTGCCCGGTCAGTTCCGCCGAGCGGAGAATTCCCCGGTAATACTCGGGAAAGACCTTGGGGTGCCGGTCGAGGCAGTCCGACAGCTTCTCGCCGCGGCGCAGGCCGTCCTCGACGTCGGCCATCATGCGCCGCACCGAACTGTTCTTCGCCTCGACGCCGAGCGTGTGCACCGCGTCGATCAGCGGCAAGCCGGCGCGAATGAACGCGCCCAGCTGCCGGGACAGGTGCATGACCTCCTCGCGCTTGACGCGCTTGGCCAGCAGTTCGGCCTGCAGGAACGTCTTGCTCTCGCTGACGCTGATGTCGCGCAACTCGCGCTCGTACAGGGCCAGTTCGGCCGCCTCGCGGCTGTCTGCCTTCTCGATGCCCTTTGCGATCTGGCCATCCGGCCGCATCGCGACGTACGCGTATCTGGTCATGTCACATCCCTACGACGTAGATGGCGCGCAGGACCTCGGCCAGGGTTGTCACGCCGCTTTCGACGAGACGGACGGCCTCCTCCTGCAAAGTGCGCATGCCCTCGGACCGGGCCAGCTTTCGGATCTCGTCGTGCGAGGCACGGTCGAGGATCAGTTCCCGGATCGAGTCGGTAACCGGCAGCAGTCTCGTAGACGCCGATCCGCTCCAGGTAGCCGGTGTGCGCGCAGAAGTTGCAGCCCGCACCGCGCAGGAAGCCGGCGTCGGGAATCGTGGCCGCCCATGGAGTGCAGGAACGCCAGCTCCTCCGGCGGCGGGTCGTAGCTCTCGCGGCAGTTGTCGCAGATCCGCCGCACCAGGCGCTGGGACAGCACCGCAGTGACCGACGACGCGACGAGGAAGGTCTCGATGCCCATGTCGAGCAGCCGGTGCAGCGCGGCAACCGCGTCGGTCGCGTGCAGCGACGAGAGCACGAAGTGGCCGGTGAGCGCGGACTGCACGGCGATGCGCGCGGTCTCGACGTCGCGGACCTCGCCGACCAGGATCACGTCGGGGTCCTGGCGCAGGATCGACTTGAGCCCGCCGGCGAAGGTGATGCCGGCCTGCTCGTTGATCTGGATCTGGTTGATCGACGGAAACGTGTACTCGACCGGATCCTCGATCGTCATGATGTTGCGGTCCGGGCTGTTGATCTCGCCCAGCGACCCGTACAGCGTGGTCGTCTTGCCGCTACCCGTCGGGCCGGCGCAGATCACCATGCCGTACGGCGAGCGCAGTAGCGCGGAGTACTCGCGGGTCATGTCTTCGGTCATGCCGAGCTGCGCGAGCCTGAACAGCGGGCGGCTCTTGTCGAGCAGCCGCAGCACGACCTTCTCGCCCCCGACGACAGCTGTGGTGGACACGCGGATGTCGACGGCGCGGCCCTCGACGTCCATGCTGATCTGGCCGTCCTGCGGCTCGGCGGCGCTCGACGATGTTCATGCCGGCCAGGATCTTGACCCGGCTGACGAGCGCCGGGCCCATCGATCCGGGCAGGTCGAGCACGTCGTGCAGGGCGCCGTCGATCCGGTAGCGCACCCGGACTCGGTCCTGCTGCGGTTCGATGTGGATGTCCGAGGCCCGGTCGCGCAGACGCCTGGGTGATCATCAGCTGCACCACCTGGACGACCGGTGCCTCGTCGCTCGCGGCGGTCGTCTCCAGACGCGTGGTTTCCTTGCGAATCGTGTCTCGAGCCTCGAAGGCCTTGACCTGGGAGCTGACGCCGGTCAGCGCGCGGTAGCTGTTGCCGATCGCGCGCATGATGTCCGGGCACGTTGCGACCCGGATCGTTACCGGCTTGCCGATTGCGTCGCAGCACGCTCTTGACGACGGTCTCGGACGGGTCGGCGACCGCTACGACCACCGAATCCTCGTTGACTGACAAGCGGGATCGCGGTCAGTGCCCGCGCCATCGCCTCGGTCATCAGGTCGATTGCGGCCGGCTCGGGCGTGATCTGGCGCAGGTCGGCGACGTCCAACGCCCGCTGCTTGGCCAAGCCGTGGGCTAGCGCCCGGTCGTCCAGTGAGCCGAGCTCCACCAGTAGGTCGCCCAGTCGCTTGCCAGAGCCGCGCTGCGCTGACTCGAGCGCCGTAACGACGTGCTCCCGCGTCGCCAGTCCGGCATCGACGAGCAATTCACCGAGGCGTATGCCGCCCGGCACGACGCCGAGGTCGGCCGGCTGGGACGGCTGCACATTGAGCGCCGGGGCGGGAGTTGCGGCGTGCGGGTCCGGCCGGGGGCTCTTGCGGTGTCTCATGCCGGCACGCTCGCGCGAAGTCGCGGCCGGGCCTCGATGTCCTTCGGGTACAGGCTGCGGGCAACGGCGTTCTCGTAGGTGACCTGACCCGATTGCACAAGCGCTGAAAGCGACTGCTCGAACGTGACCATGCCGTCTCGCTGGCCGGTCACCACGGAGTTGCGCAGCTGGTGGGTCTTGCCTTCCTTGATCAGGTTGCGGACCGCGTTGTCGGCGACGAGCACCTCGTAGGCGGCGACCAGGCCACCGCCGACGCGAGGGATCAGCCGCTGGTAGACGATTCCGGTCAGCGCGGCCGCGAGCTGGACTCGCACCTGGGCCTGCTGCTCGCCGGGGAAGACGTCGATGATGCGGGCGAGGGACTGCGCGGTGTCGTTCGTGTGCAGCGTGGCGAACACGAGGTGGCCGGTCTCGGCGATCGTCAGGGCGAACCGGATCGACTCGAGGTCGCGCATCTCGCCGACGAGCAGGACGTCGGGGTCCTCACGGAGCGCGGCGCGCAGCGCGTCGTTGAACGAATCTGTGTCGGTGCCGACCTCGCGCTGGTTGACCGCCGAGCGCTTGTGCTGGTGCACGTACTCGATCGGGTCCTCGATGGTGATGATGTGGCAGGCCCGGTTGGTGTTGATCTGGTCGATGATCGAGGCCAGCGTCGTCGACTTGCCCGAGCCGGTCGGGCCGGTGACCAGGACCAGGCCCTGGTGCTGCCGGGCGAAGTCGCTCAGCACGGGCGGCAGGCCGAGCTGCGCCATGGTCGGGATCTCGCGCGGGATCATGCGCAACGCGATCGCCGTGGCCCCGCGCTGGGTGAAGGCGTTGCCGCGGATGCGGGCGTCGCCCCGCCAGCTGAACGAGAAGTCGTACTCACGCGCTGCATCCCAGCCTTTGGTCTGCGTCACGGTGAGCAGTTCGGCGAGCAGCGAGTTGGTGTCGTCCGCAGTGAGGACGGGTGTGTTCGGCACGGCGTGCAGGTCTCCGTGCACGCGAGCCTGCGGTGGCATGCCGGCGGTCAGCAGCAGATCAGTGCCGCGCGCATCCCATAGCATGCCGAGCAGTCCGTCGATGCGGGCGCCGATCGTGTGACCAGACATGGTGTTCCTTCCCCCGAAGTTTGTTTAGTTCTTGGAACTTGGGGAGGGCCACAGTCAGCGGCCCTCCCCAAAGGTGTTACTCGGTGAAGCAGGCCGCTCCGCCGCTGACGATCGTTCCGGCGATGGTGGAAGCGGTGGTGCCGGTGCCGGCGGTGTAGGTGATCCCGTACTTGTCGCCGGTGCCGGTGCCGGTCGGCGGGACGTCCTTGAGGTAGCCGGCGGTCTTCAGCGCGGTGATGTCGGCGGCCCAGCCGCCGGTCTTCGCGTAGTACGCCTCGCTGGCGACCTGGACGTTCTTGCCGTCCGCCTTGCAGGCGGCGGTGACGCCGTCGTTGTTGAAGGCGCTGACGGCGAACACGACGATCCCGGCGAGAACGCCGAGGATGACGATGACGATGAGGAGCTCGATGAGAGTGAAGCCGCTTTCGTTCTTACGGGCTTCGCGGATCTGCTGAAGCATTAGTGGTTCCCCCGATTTGATCAGTTGACCGCCGATCTGACGGCCAACTTGGGATGAAGTGCTGGTTGGCGATTTCGCCGGTTGCGTTAGACGAGACCTCCTTCGCCACTGGGCGGATCGCGGCTGCACTTGCTGCCACGGACAGGTGTGCGGCGGCGCCGCGCGGGGCATGACGTCATGTCAATCCCCGCCGTCTGCGCTCGGCCGAGTCCGTACGCCGGCGTACGGCGAGTTGCGGCACGACCAGGCGTTCCTCAGCGAACCGCCGGATCGCGGCGCTGACCGCGTGCCCCGGCTGGGCGGCCACGAGTGGCACGCCGCGATTGATCGACGCCGGGACGTCCCAACTCGACGGAATCCAGCAGGCGATCGGAGTCTTCAGCAGTCGCTCGACGTCATCACCGGCGAGCCCGACTCGGGAATCGCAACGGTTGAAGACGATGGACCGGGACTTGTTCCGGTAAGACAGCATGTCGAGCGTGTCGAGCGTGAGCCGGAGGCTCTTCAGCGTCGGCACTTCCGGCGTGGTCAGCAGCACGTGGTGGTCGGAATTATCCAGTGCCGCAAGCACATGCTGCGAGAATTGCGCCGGTGTATCAACTACGACGTAGTCGTATTCCGCCGAAAGCAACGGCAGCAGTTCGCCGATCAGGGTGGCCGGCACTCTTTGCGCCTCGCCGGGTCCGACCGGCGCGAGAATGCAATCCAGGCCGGGACGGAATGGCGTAATGAATGCGGACGCGTCGACAGTCGTATCCCGGAGGTCAAGCGAAGCGGCATCGGCAAGCGTTCGGGCCGGATCGAGGCGCAATGTGCTTGCCACGTCGCCGAATCCGAGGTCGAGGTCGACCAGGCAGACGCGCCGGCTGCGGCCGGCGTTGAGCGCGACGGCCAGATTCGTCGCCATCGTCGTCTTGCCGCATCCACCCTTGGCGGAGAAGACGGTGATGATCTGACCGGGCTGACCGGAGGCATTGGTGGTGACGCTCGCCCGGACGCGGCGACACGCAAGTGCGAACGCAGCCGTGTCATTGACGGGCACGACCTCGCGCACTCCATGGTCGATCGCCCGCTCCCGCAGTTCGGCGTCAGGCGACTCGCGCAGCAGGATGACACCCGTGGCGAGATTGGCCAGACGTAGCGCCGAGCAGAACTGCAGGGACTGTTCGAGATCTTGCTCGGCACCGATGACGACCAGTGCCTTGGCGGGATCCGCGGCCAGCGCCATCGCGGCACCTGGCAGGCTCGAGACCGTTTGTACGTCGCCGTCGATCTGGGCGGCGAGCACAGTGGCGAGTTCTTGATTTTGCTCGCAGAGAATCGTCACGGTCACCTCCCCCGAATCGCGTAAACGCGACGATGCGCGAATGACGATGCATTGCCCGGCAGTTGTGCCGCCGAGCGAATGTCACAGCCCTTCGTTGATCAGAGTGCTTCCTGGCGGACCGGCGAGATAGCGGGTGATCGACTCGCCTGTGTCGCCAATCGGATGACGCTTGTCGGCCGTTCGCCCGACAGCGGGCGTCGCGGAAAAGCAGCAATTCGCCCGACAGCGGGCGTAGCGAAGAAGCTGTAAGAGGGCGAGACGACGGTCAGCCGGTCAGTCCGGGTGGCTGCTGGACCAGGCCGTGCCGGAACGCCGCCATGAGCGCCGTGGCCCGGTTCGTCGCGCCGAGCTTCTCGTAGAGGCGGGCGACGTAGGTCTTGGCGGTCGACAGGCTGATGTAGAGGTTGGCCGCGATCGCTGGGACGGACATGCCTTCCTGCAAAAGGAAAAGTACCTCGCGCTCGCGCGGGCTCAGGGAGAGCTGATCGTTGGTCTCCTGCCGGCGGCGCAATGCCTGGGCCAGGCCGGCCGCGCTGAACGACGACGCAGACACCGCCGAGTGCCTGATTGCGGCGACGATCTCCGGTATGGACGCCTGCTTCGAGACGAACGCCGATGCACCGGTTTCGAGCGCGCGGAACAGGACGTCGTCCTCGCCGCGGGCGGTGAGGATGACGATGCCGAGGTCCGCGTACCGGTCGCGCAGTTCGCGGGCGAGTTCGAGGCCGCTGCCGTCGCACAGGCCGATGCCGATGCTGACGACGTCGGGCTTGAGCGCGGCGGCAAGTTGCACAGCCTCAGCGGCCGAGCCGGTCTCGCCGACCACTTCGACATCGGGTTGCTCGTCGGCAATTCGCCCGAGGCCCCAGCGCGTGACCGGATGCCCGTCGACGACGAGCAGTCGGACGGACACGGCACCTCCTCGCGTAGCGGGCGGTCGGCCGGATGCGCTCGGCATCACCGCCAACGTGCGCGGCGCGTCGTTCACCAGCAGTTCGCCCGTCATGTTCCCCCCGAGACAGCGAGGTTCGTGCTTACACGGACCTCACGTTGAGAACACCACGTCAGCGGTTCAAGATCGTGAGTCAAAAGTCCCCACTTCTCGGGACCGCGACGGCCGGCGACCGGGACCGGCGGACCACCCAAGCCGGGCAGGCGGGACGATATTTACACGCAACGGTGACACGATGTGCCATGGCCAGATCGCGCGCCTACGCTCCGGAGATACCCGGCTACACAACTGGATGAGAGATCTCATGCCTGAGACAGTTCTTTCCCCCGACGAGCTGACGTTGATCGATGCCTACTGGCGGGCGGCGAATTACTTGTCGGTCGGCCAGATCTACCTGCTCGACAACCCACTGCTGCGCGAGCCGTTGGAGGCCGAGCACATCAAGCCGAGGCTGCTCGGGCACTGGGGCACGACACCCGGACTGAACCTGCTCTACGCGCACATGAATCGCGCCATCCGCGAACGAGACGTCAACGTCATCTACATCACCGGCCCCGGCCACGGCGGTCCGGGCCTGGTCGCCAATGCCTATCTCGAAGGCACCTACAGCGAGGTGTACTCCTCGATCGGCCAGCAGACGGAGGGCATGCGCGCGCTGTTCCGGCAATTCTCCTTCCCAGGCGGCATTCCCAGCCACGTCGCGCCGGAGACGCCCGGATCCATCCACGAGGGCGGCGAACTCGGATACGCGCTCGTCCATGCGTATGGCGCCGTGCTCGACAACCCGGACCTCATCGCGCTGTGCGTCGTCGGCGACGGTGAGGCCGAGACCGGGCCGCTCGCCGCGAGCTGGCACTCGAACAAGTTCCTCAATCCAGCCGGCGACGGTGCCGTGCTGCCGGTGCTGCACCTCAACGGCTACAAGATCGCCAATCCGACCGTGCTCGCCCGCATCCCGGAGGAGGAGCTGGCGTCGCTGATGCGCGGGTACGGCTACGCACCGCACTTCGTCACCGGCGATGACCCGGCGGACGTGCACCAGAAGTTGGCCGCCACGTTGGACACGGTGCTCGACGAGATCGCCGCGATCCAGCGCGCGGCGCGAGTCGACGGCGTCACCGATCGTCCGGCCTGGCCGATGATCGTGCTGCGTACGCCGAAGGGCTGGACCGGCCCCAAGGTGGTCGACGGCCAGCAGGTCGAGGGGACATTCCGCTCGCACCAGGTGCCGCTGGCCAACACCCGTCGCGACCCCAGCCACCGCGCGCAACTCGAGGAGTGGATGCGCAGCTACCGGCCGGACGAACTCTTCGACGCCAACGGCGTGCTCATGCCGCAACTGCAGGCGCTGGCGCCGAAGGGCGATCGGCGGATGAGCGCCAACCCGCACGCCAACGGCGGCCAGTTGCTGCGCGACCTCGACATGCCCGATTTCCGCGACTACGCCGTGACGGTACGGCGGCCGGCCGTGGACGTCAGCGAGCCGACGCGGGTGATGGGCGAGTTCGTGCGTGACGTCATGGCCGCCAACTCCGACCGGTTCCGGGTCATGGGGCCCGACGAGACCGGGTCGAATCGGCTCGGCGCGCTGTTCGAGGTGACCAATCGGACCTGGAACGCGGAAACGCTGCCCGGCGACGACCACCTCGCCACGGACGGCCGGGTCATGGAGGTGCTGTCCGAGCACCTGTGCCAGGGCTGGCTCGAGGGCTACCTACTTACCGGCCGGCACGGGCTGTTCAACTGCTACGAGGCGTTCATCCACATCATCGACTCGATGTTCAACCAGCACGCCAAGTGGCTCAAGACCACCCGCGACATCCCGTGGCGGCGACCGATCGCGTCGCTCAACTATGTGCTTTCGTCATTGGTCTGGCGCCAGGACCACAACGGTTTCTCCCACCAGGACCCGGGGTTCATCGACCACGTCCTGAACAAGAAGGCCGAAATCGTTCGGATCTATCTGCCACCGGACACCAACACCTTGCTCTCCGTTGCCGACCACTGCCTGCGCAGCCGCCACTACGTCAACGTGATCGTCGCGGGCAAGCAGCCGGCGCTGACCTACCTGACCATGGACGAGGCGATCGCGCACTGCACGCGCGGGCTCGGCATCTGGGACTGGGCGAGCAACACCGACGGCGAGCCTGACGTGGTGCTCGCCTGCGCGGGCGACGTCCCGACTCTGGAGACGCTGGCCGCGGCCGCCTTGCTGCGGGAGCACCTGCCCGAGTTGAAGGTGCGGGTGATCAACGTCGTCGACATCATGCGCCTGCAGCCGGACACCGAGCATCCGCACGGCATGTCCGACCGCGCGTTCGACGCGCTGTTCACCGGCGACAAGCCGGTGATCTTCGCCTATCACGGCTACCCGTGGCTGATCCACCGGCTGACCTACCGCCGCCACAACCACCACCAGATCCACGTGCGTGGTTATAAGGAGGAGGGCACCACCACGACACCGTTCGACATGGTGATGCTCAACGATCTCGACCGCTTCCACCTCGTCATGGACGTCATCGACCGGGTGCCGTCGCTGGGCAGCAAGGCCGCCACCCTGCGCCAGAAGATGTCCGACGCCCGGCTGGCCGCCCGCCAGTACACCCGTGAACACGGCGACGACGCGCCGGAGATCGCCGAGTGGACCTGGCCGGGCAGGGACTGACCAGTGCGGGTACTTGTCGTCAACGCGGGGTCGTCGAGCATGAAGTTGCGCATGCTCGCCGGGACAGACGAGGTCATCGGCAACGCGGATCTGCCGGCGAATGCGGACGGTTTCGACGAGGCGCAGCTCGCCGAGGCACTAAAGGGATGGGAGATGCCCGACGTCGTTGGCCACCGCATCGTCCACGGCGGTGTCCGCTTCGCCGAGGCGGAGTTGATCGACGGCGAGATTCGTGAGCGACTGGCCGAGTTCACCGACCTTGCCCCGCTGCATCAACCGAAATCCCTGGCCGCGCTCGACCTCGTCACCCGGCAGTTGCCGGACGTCCCGGCCGTCGGCTGCTTCGACACGGCCTTCCACGCGACGATCCCGCCGGCCGCGGCGACCTATCCGGTGCCGCTCGAATGGCGCGAGCGTTACGGGATTCGCCGCTACGGGTTTCACGGCCTGTCGCACGCCTACTGCTCCAGGCGGGCGGCCGAGATGCTCGGCCGTGACGTCGAGGGTCTGCGCGTCGTCACCTGCCACCTCGGCGCCGGGGCGTCGCTCACCGCCGTGGTCAGTGGTCGCAGCGTCGACACCACGATGGGGTTCACGCCGCTCGAGGGTCTGATGATGGCCACCCGGTCCGGCACGGTCGACCCCGGGTTGGTGCTTTGGCTCGAGGAGCACGAGGGAATCTCGCCGCACGAGGTGGCCACCGCGTTGGAGCAACGGTCCGGATTCGTCGGGCTGGCCGGCACGTCCGACGTGCTCGTGGTGGAGAACCGGGCCATCGCGGGCGATCCCGCCGCGACGCTGGCGCTCGACGTGTTCGTGCACCGGCTGGTCACCGGAATCGGCGCGATGTCGGCGTCGGCCGGCGGCCTGGACGTGCTGGTGTTCACGGGCGGAATCGGCGAGCGCTCGCCGATCATCCGCCAGATGGCGGCCGAACGACTTGGCTATCTGGGTGTTGCCGTGGACGTTGCCGCCAACGATGCCGGGCGGCTGGACTCCGACGTCACGGCTGCCGGCGCGACGGTGCAGCACGCTGGTGATCGCAGCACGCGAGGACCTGCAGATCGCCCGCGAATCGCGCCGGGTCATGGACGCGCACAACAGCGGTTGATCACCAGCCGGTGGCCAGCACCATGCATCCGCTGCCGTAAGAGCTGATGTCGATGCCGAGGTCCAGCCGGCCGACCGGTGTCGACAGCCAGCCGGCGAGTTGGGCCGGCATCTGATCGCCCGGCCCGAACACGGCGGCGAGCGTCACCTGGGCGGTTGCGTCGCTGTGGAACAAGGCCGAGAACACGTTGAAGATCTCGTGGAGGTTCTCTTCCATCATCGCGGTCAGGGCGCCTGCGGCGGCCATCTCCTGCGCGCCCTTGGGCGGTGCGAGCGAGACGGCAGCACCGAGGTAGATCGCGAGCGGCAGGTCGACGGCCAGGCACGCGGCAATTCGGCCGACGTCGTCGTGATACTCGGCGACCATCGGCTGCTCGCCCTTGGCGAGGGCAACGTCTCCGGTCGACAGCGTGATATCGCGTCCGAGCAGGCCCATCAGAACGTCGCGGACTTCCTTCGGGCTGGGCAACGCGGCAATGGCCATCTCGATCAACCTCCCGCTGACTCGATGGCGTCGCGGAAATCTTCCGGCGTGAACGGCTTGGCGATGAGGAACAGCGCGCCGGCCATCGCGGCCTGCGAGCGCATCTGCGGAGACTGCTGAGCGGTCACGAAGCCGAACGGCCGCCCGTCGCCGTTGGCCCGGATCGTCCGCAGCACGTCGAGCCCGTCGAGGCCCGGCATGTTCCAGTCGCACAGCACGAGATCAGGATTCTCGTCCTGGATCATCTGCAGTGCCTGCGTGCCGTCGCCGGCCTGGACCACGTCGGCGTCGCCGTATCCGGCCTGCCGCAGCGTGCGGATCACGATGGATCGCATCACGCGGCTGTCGTCGGCCACCAGGATCTTCACTCCGATCCTCCTGCTTGCTCGCTCGGACTGCCTAGTTGCTCCCACACCGCGACTGTCACGCTGTCGGATCCATCGGTGAACGTGACCGAATCCGTCTCGACCGCGCCGAGGATGATCGGCACTCCATCTCCAAGCGTGACGGTCGGCAGCGACAGTTGGCACGACTCTGCCAGTAATGCCTTGACTCCGCCTCCGATGACATTCGCCATCTCGCCGAGGGCGTCCGCGCGCGACTCGTCGTCAAGCTCGTCGACGGCCATTTCGAACAGCCCGGCCGCGATGCGATCTCCGAGCGGTGGCGCAAATGTCAGCAGCACCGTATGAGACATGTTGCCGGTGATGTGCACGAGCGAGGTGTGTCCGGCGCGCACTTCTTCGCCGTCCGGCTGCTCGAACATCTCGAACGGGAACATCACGCTGAAGGTCTCGCGGACTATCTCGACCAGGGCGCCGTCGAGGGCGCCGGCCGACACGGTTGCAGGATCAGTCATTCGCGCTGCCTTTCAAAGGGTTTCGACGTCGGGCTCAGGCGGGCAGCCCGAGCAGGGCGAGCTTTGAGCTGAGCGCCGAATTGTCGAACGGTTTGATCAGGTACTCGTGCGCGCCCGCGGCCAGTGCTCGCACGATCTGCGAGTACTCGCTTTCGGTGGTAACCATCATCAGCGAGATGGACCGGTACTTGCGGTTGGCACGGCACGCGTTGACGAACTCGAGGCCGTTCATTACCGGCATATTCCAGTCGATCAAGGCGATATCCGGAAGATCTTCGTTTTCGGCGAGCACGTCGAGAGCCTCTTGCCCATTGCCGGCCTGTCGCACCTCATAGCCCAGGGTCGACAGGTATCGGCTGAGCATGAGCCGGACCACTCGCGAGTCGTCGATGACCAGCGCTCGCATCGGTACCTCCAACAATGGCGAGGACGGCGTCACTCGCGTCAACGTGTTCATCGGCAGCCGCCCGGCGATGTTGAGCCCGTCGCGGCAAATCGGGTGAG
This sequence comes from uncultured Actinomycetota bacterium, assembly GCA_963709985.1. GTDB lineage: Bacteria > Actinomycetota > Actinomycetes > Mycobacteriales > Jatrophihabitantaceae > DASXRA01. Next base: position 21,113 of record CAVPYQ010000045.1, on the reverse strand, counting down.
GACGTGCGCGGCTGCCGCGCGTTGGGTCAGTCGATACGGGGCCGGCGCCCCGATATGTCCGGCGATACGGGCCGATCGGCTGTTCGGAACGGACGCAAGACCTCAGGCGGCGCGCCTAAAGTTTCGCCTCCGCAGGCCGATCGAGGTCCCTAGGCGGTACTTACACCGCGCAGTCTCGAAGGGACCCTTCCCATGTCTTCACCCGTGTCGGCCGCTGGACGTGTCGGACGTCGTACGCCACTGTCGATGGTTCGCGATCTGAGTGTGCGCAACAAGCTGTTCGTCTCGTTCGGCCTGGTCTGTGTCCTGCTGATGACAGTAGGCCTGATCGGCATGTCCAAGCTGTCCGGACAGCAGACCGAGCTCAAGAACATGTACAACCAGACGCTCAAACGGATGGAAGCTAGTCGACGACGTCGCCCTGCAGCTTGACGTCATCAAGGTGAAGTACCGCGACATCGCGATCGCACCGAACGCAGCAGCAGTCGCCAAGGCCAAGGACACACTCGTCGCCGCCGACAAGGACCTCGACGACGCCATCACGCACTACCTGAGCCTGGCGCCCGACAAGGCGACGGAACTCAATCAGATGCGCACGGATCTGACCGCGTTCCGCGACCTGCGCGTCAAGGGCATCGACATGGCAGCTGCCAAGCAATTTCAGACGCTTGCCCCTTACACGACCAAGACGCTCCTGCCGGTCTACCTGAAGGTGCAGACCGTCAACGATGCTCTCGCGGAACAAGAAGACGTCAGCGCTGCCGCTGCGATCAAGAGCGGCGAAGCCCGTTACAGCTCCGCGCGGATCCTGATCATCGCGATTCTGGCGATTGCGGTGCTGATCGCCGCCGGCCTGGCCGTCACCATCTCCAGAATGATCAGCCGCCCGCTGGCCGAAACGGTGCGCGTACTGCGGGGTATGGCCGCCGGCCGCCTCGACGAGCGCGTGACCGTGACGGACAAGAGCGAGATCGGCGTCATGGGCGTCGCACTGAACGAGTCCATCAGCAAGGTCCACGAAGTGATCGTGCAGATCACCGAGCACGCACAGATGCTGGCCTCCTCGTCGGAGGAACTGGCGTCGGTGTCGTCGAGCGTGAGCAGCACTGCCGAGGAATCCGCCACGCAGGCCCAGGTTGTCGCCGCGGCCGCCGAGCAGATCAGCCACAACATCGCAACCGTCGCTGCCGGTGGCGAGCAGATGGGCAGCGCGATTCGCGAGATCGCCAACAGCGCGAACGAGGCCACCACGGTGGCCGGCCGCGCGGCTACGACAGCCGACGAGGCAAGCGCAACCGTTACCAAGCTCGGTGAGTCCTCTGAGGAGATCGGAAAGGTGGTTCGGATGATCACGTCCATCGCGGAGCAGACGAACCTGCTCGCACTCAACGCCACGATCGAGGCAGCCCGCGCAGGCGAAGCCGGCAAGGGATTCGTCGTGGTGGCCAACGAGGTCAAGGAACTGGCTCAGGCTGCGGCCCGCGCCACCGAGGACATCGCCGGCCGGGTCGAGACGACGCAGGCCGATGTCGAGGCGTCGGTGGCCGCGATCAACGAGATCACCGCTGTCGTGCGGCAGATCAACGACATCCAGGTCGTCATCTCGGCGGCAGTCGAGGAGCAGACGGCGACGACGAGCGAGATGGTTCGCAACGTCAACGAGGTTTCGACCGGCTCGAACGAGATCGCGTCCAACATCACCGGAATCGCCAGCGCCGCATCAGAAACCACAGCCAGCGCTGGACAGACGGCGCAGGCCGCCGAAGAACTGGCCCGAATTGCAGCCGAACTGAATTCCGCCGTCTCGGTCTTCACGGTCTGATCCAGACAAGCCCGGTCGCGGAGGACCCATGTCATCGCAAAGTGATCTCGATCTGGAGATCGTCCACGAGTTCCTGATGGAAAGTCAGGAGAACCTCGACCAACTCGATCAGGACCTCGTGGCGCTCGAGCAGAGCCCGGGCTCGCGAGAGCTTCTGGCAAGCATCTTCCGCACGATCCACACGATCAAGGGAACGAGCGGCTTCCTGGCCTTCCAGCGCCTGGAGAAGCTCACTCATGCGGGCGAGAGCCTGCTGTCGCGGCTGCGTGACGGTGCGGCGACGATGACGCCGGAGGCGGCCACCGCACTGCTGCGTATGGTCGACCTCGTCCGGCTGATGCTCGCCAATATCGAGAACGACGGCACGGACGGAGAGGTCGAGTACGACTCCGTCGTCGCCGAGATCAACGCGGTGATGGAGGCGCAGGAAGCCGCGGCCAACGCCGCGAGCGATGTGCCCGATCCGACGCCGGCTGCCGCAGTTGAACCTGTTGTTGAAGCGCAGGCCGAACCGCAGGTCGCGCCGGAGAATCCGCCGGAGCAGCCCGAGGCGCCGGAAATCGAGACACCGAGCGCCGACGTCGCGCCGGCCGTTACGGCACCAGCCGCGGCCGCGCCGAAGCCGCGGACTCCGCGCAAGAAGGCCGCCGCAGCCCCGAAGCCCTCGCCCGTAGCGAAGGCCCAACCGGCACCCAAGCCAGTACCAGCACCGGCCCAGGCACCAGAACCGGCACAGGCAGCAGCACCCGCACAAGCACCAGCACCCGCACAAGCACCCGCACCGAAGCCGGCGGCAGCATCCGCCGCAGACGCCCCTCCCGCGGCCGATGTCGCCGACAGCCGGCTGAGCGAGTCGAGCATCCGAGTGGACGTCGAGCTGCTCGAACAGCTCGTTCGGTTGACCGGTGAGCTTGTTCTGGCGCGTAACCAGATCGTGCAGCGGTCGGTGACCCTCAACGACGAGTCGCTGACCCGGGCGTGCCACCGGCTGAACCTGGTGGCGAGCGGACTTCAGGAAGGCGTCATGCGTACGCGCATGCAGCCGATCGACAATGTCTGGTCGAAACTGCCCCGCGTCGTTCGTGACCTCAGCAACCAACTCGGCCGCCAGGTGCGACTCGAACTCGAGGGTGGCGACACCGAACTCGACCGGACACTGCTCGAGGCCGTCAAGGACCCACTGACCCATCTGGTCCGCAACGCGATCGACCACGGCATCGAGCCGCCGGAGAAGCGCGTCGCCGCCGGCAAGTCGGCCACCGGTGTGCTTCGCCTGCGGGCGGCGCACGAGGGCGGGCAGATCCTCGTCGAGATCGCCGACGACGGTAAGGGACTCGATCCGGTTGCCATCGGCAACAAGGCAGTCGCGAGCGGGATTCTCACCGAGGCCCAGCGCGAGCAGATGAGCACCTCCGATCTGCAGCGACTGGTCTTCCTGCCCGGCTTCTCAACGGCTGCCGCAGTCACCAAGGTCTCCGGCCGTGGTGTCGGCCTGGATGTCGTAACGACGAACATCGAGCGCATCGGCGGGTCGATCGACGTCGATTCCACTCCGGGAGTCGGAACCGCGTGGCGGATGCGTATCCCCCTGACGCTGGCCATCGTCCCGGCGCTCACCGTGTTGTGCGCGGGACAGCGCTACGCCATCCCCCAGGTAAACCTGCTCGAACTCGTTCGTCTCGATGCCGAAAGGAAGAACGGCGGCCTTGAGGAGATCGGTGACGCGAGGGTGTACCGCCTGCGCGACGCGCTCCTGCCAGTCATCCATCTCGCCGACGTCCTCAAGATCACCAACACGACCGAACAGGTCGGCCAACCGGTGATCGCGGTACTCGAATCAGACGGCCGCCGTTTCGGCCTCGTCGTCGATCGCGTGCTCGACACCGAGGAGATCGTCGTCAAGCCGCTGTCGGGAGCATTGAAGGAGATCGGTCTCTACGCCGGCGCGACGATTCTCGGCGACGGTCGGGTCTCGCTGATCCTCGATGTGCAGAGCCTCGCGCGTCGATGCATCCGCGCCAACGAATCCGCCCAGCGAGCACTGGAATCGCACGAGACGGAGCTGACGATTGAAGACGAGCGCCAGTTGCTCATCGTCGACGTCGGTGAGGGCCGGCAGGTCGCAATACCGCTCGAGGTTGTCACGCGGCTCGAGGAGTTCCCCGCGAACTCCATCGAGCGAGTCGGTCACCGCGAGGTGGTTCGCTACCGCAACGCCGTCCTGCCGCTCATGCGCCTGGGCAGCTACCTGGGCAACGGTGGCTCGGGCGAGGCCGAGCCGGACCTGCTGCCAGGGGTCGTCTACTCGGCGCGAGGACGCAGTGTCGCCTTGCTGGTCAACGGAATCGTCGACATCGTGTCCGCTGCGGCAGCCATCCCCAGCGACATTGACGACATCGGCCTGGTGGGTTCTGCCGTCCTGCGCGATCGGGTGACCGAGCTGCTCGACGTACGTGCCGCGATCATGGCAGCCGACCCGGCCTTCTACGCCGGGGAAGACGCCGACGACCTAGTTCCTCTGCAACTGAACGAGACAGAGGACCAATACTCATGGGTGAGCCGATGACCGTACAGCTTGCGACCTTCTACCTCGGCGACTACCTGTTCGCGGTGCCGGTCGGTCAGGTGCAGGAAGTGCTTATGCAGCAACCACATACTCCAACACCTGGCGCGGCCCAGGCCGTGACCGGACTGATCAACCTTCGCGGTCAGGTCGTCACGGCTCTCGATCTACGCCGCCGGCTCGGTATGGCACCACGCGAGAACGACCCCGACGGTGAGCCGGCGCAGTCGATCAATGTGGTCGTTCGGGCCAAGGACGAGGTGTGGAGCCTGATTGTCGACCGGATCGGCGACGTCATAGATGTCACCGAGGCCCAGTTCGAGCAGCCGCCGGATACGCTGCACGGCCCGCTTCGCGAATTGATCGTCGGCGCGTACAAGCTCGACGGTCAGTTGTTGCTCCAACTTGACGTCGACTGCACGCTAGACCTGTCGTCCGCCACCGCTTCCTGAACGGCCAAACTGACCGGAGGTCATCCGCCGTGATGCTCTCGCTGGTCAGCGCCCCGGTGCTGGGCTTCGACCTCGCTCGCCATCCGCACGGCGACGCGATCGCCACGGTCTTGCTGCGGGCGCTGGCGAGTGGGCCGGCGGATCTGCATGTCTTTGCAATGGCCCAGCGCCGCAACGAAAACGTACGAACTGCGAATGCTCGTGACGTGCTGCGTTCCGCGGGCGCGCACACGGTGCCTTCGCTCGTGAGCGGGCCGCCGGTACGGCGGGACGGCGCGTCGGTCCCGGAGATGATCAACGAGTTGCGCGAGCGCATGATCCTCGACCTCGATGCCCTCGACGGCCTGATCCGCGACGACGTGCTCGCGTGGTGTGTCCTGGGCGATGGCCCGGACGGGGCAACACGCGACGCCGTCACGCCATCGGTGGCGCGTGCCGCCGGCGACGCCTTCGTCGACGCGATCACCGCGCTGTGGTCGCTGGGTTCTGTACCGAACGGTTCACGGCAACTGGTCGCTGCGGCGTTCCTGGATGCCAGCCGCTCGATGGCCTGGCGAGATCCGGACGTCGGGCCGAATGGCCTGCAAATCAAGAACCTTCTGCGCGAGGTGTCCGACATCAGCGCCACTGACCGCGCCCGCCTGCGTGCCGCGACGATGGTCCTCCGTCCTTCGTCGAGTGCTGCCTGGTCTGAGGCCATGCATGACGCGTCGTGGGCGGCATTCACCACGGGCCGCGTCCGGGCGGCCGCGGCAGCTCAGTTGTTTGCCGTACGCGCCTTCTTCAGTAGCGGCTTCGATGCCGCAGATGGCGCGGACGGAATATGGAACGTGATCAGCGGCTGCGTGCAGGCCGGCGTCGTCGATGACGTGCTTCCCGACGTCTTCGCGGACGTACTGACCCGCGTGTGGCGAAGCATCTTCAGGCGGGAAGGCCCGTCGCCGCGTTACGGCACCGGCCGGTAGAACGTCGAAGGCCCGACGACGACCCGCTCCCACTGGGCGTCGACGCCGAGTGTGGTCTCTGCGCCGCCGAGCACGAGGTAGCCATCGGGCCGGCAAACCCGGCGAATTCTGTTCAGGATCTCGCGGCGGGTCTCGATCGAGAAGTAGATCAGGACATTGCGCAGGAACACGACGTCGAACAGGCCGAACGGCGGCTGACTCAAAGCGAGATTGAGCTTGCTGAACTTCACGAGAGCCTGGATGTCCTTGCTGATCTGCCAGCCGGCACCGTGCCGGGTGAAGTGCTGCACCAACTTCGGCACCGGCAGGCCACGGTTCATCTCGAGCTGGCTGTAGTAGCCGGTCCGGGCCTTGGCGAGGACGGTTTCGTCAATGTCGGTCGCAACAATCTCGGCTTGCCAACCTTCGCGAAGCAGTGACTCGCGCAGGATCATCCCCAGGCTGTACGGCTCCTGCCCGGACGAGCAGGCGGCCGACCAGACCCGCACTCGGCGCTCAGACGAACGCGACGTGCGCAACTGCGGCAGGATCGACGTCTCGAACATGGTGTACGGCGCACTGTCGCGAAACCACGATGTCTCGTTCGTCGTCATCGCCTCGACCAGCAACTGCCGTACCTGACGGGTCGGCGCGGTGCGCAAATGCTCGATGTAGGCGGTGACGTCGATGATTCCGGCCGCTCTGGCCAGCGGCGCCAGACGGGCCTGGATCAGGTAGTCCTTGCTCGGGTCGAGCACGATCGCCGCGTCGGCCGAGACGATCGAACGGACCCAGTCGAACGCAACGGCGGTCGTGGCGGTTGTCGCGGGACGGACGGCGGCGGTCATCGAGTTGGTCTCGTTGTAGTCGTGGAAATCCTTGGCTGCTCGGCAGAAAGTGCCGGTCGTCCACGGCGATTGGCTCGGGTCATCAGTGCGCTCGCGATCGAGCCGAGCGGCAGAATCTCGTCGGCCAGTCCGCGGTCGGCGATCGCCCCCGGCATTCCCCAAACGACCGACGTTCGCGAGTCCTGCACGAGCACCTCACCATTCGCTTTACGGATCTCGGCGGCGCCGAGGCAGCCGTCGCTTCCCATGCCGGTGAGCACCAGCGCGAGTACCCCGCCCTTGTAGGTATTGGCCACGGAGCGGAAAAGGACGTCGACGGCTGGGCGGCAGTAGTTCTCCGGTGGGCTCTGCTGCAACCGGGTGACAATGCCGCCCTGCGGATCCGCGGCCACTTCGAGGTGAAAGTCGCCGGGCGCGACAAGGACGGTGCCAGGGACTACACGGCAGCCCGCGGTCGCCTCCGCAACCCGTAGCGCGCATTCCCGGTCCAGCCGCTCGGCGAAAAGACGCGTGAACACCGGCGGCATGTGCTGCACCACCAGGATCGGGAGCGGGAACGTCAGCGGAAGGCCTCTCAGGACGGTGACCAGCGCTTCGGGCCCACCCGTCGAGCAGCCGACGGCCAGCACCTTGGGTGCCTCGAGCGGCCTCGTGCGCGCACCGGCCTTGAGGTCGCGCAGTGCGGCCGACGCTTGGGGAGTGGCCGGAGTAAGGCGATGCGCGGTACGTCCGGTCAGTGCCTTGATCTTCGGGATCAGCTGCGCGCGGACGCTCTCTCGCGACTCGACGATGCTGCCCATGCTGCTGGGCTTGGTCACGTAGTCGCTGGCGCCGGCGGCCAGGGCGTCCAGCGTGGCGGACGCTCCCTGTTCGGTCAGCGTGCTGAACATGATGACGGGCAACCTGCGCTTGGTCGCACGCAGCCGCCGCAAAGTCTCGATGCCATTCAACTCGGGCATCTCGATGTCGAGCGTCATGAGGTCGACCGGCGTGACTTCGAGGCGCGCAAGCGCCAGCAGGCCGTTGGCGGCAGTGCCGACGACCTCGATGTCGGGATCAGTCGACAGCACGTCGGTGACCAGGCGTCGGATCACGACGGAGTCATCAACCACGAGAACACGAATTGGCGGCACGACCTGCCTATCGGCAGTGACTGGCCGGAAATGAACTGACTCCGCAGTACGGGTTGCCCAAGGCGTCGTTGGTTGGGCGATCCGCTGGTGCCCGTCCTCCGGAAAGGCTCAAGTCGGCCGCATCCGTGCCGACTCTGAAGCAGGGAGTAACCGCGAACCGAGAGGGACATTCCGTCGCAATGGACGTCATCCGTCGATCTTTCGACACGATTCGAGCGAAGCTTGCCACCTTGGCCGGTGCCGGGCTGGTTGTCGCAATTGCCGTCGGCGTCGTGGCATTAATTGCCATATCGTCCCTGTCGCATCGGGTCGTCGACCTGGACAAGCATGCCGTTGCGCCACTGCTCTCCCTGTCGAGCCTGCGCGACGCCCAGGGCGACAGCCGCGTCAACGTGTGGCGCTACGTCGTACCGGGCGCGGATCGCGCCGAGATCGCCAAGGACATGCAGGAGGCCGACGGCGCGGCCGACGAGGCCATGGCGGCCTATCTCCAGGTTCAGACCGGTGAGCGCGCCCGGCTCATGCGTGAGTTCCAGGCGGATATCACCGCGTGGCGACACATCCGGGACAGCCAGCTACGCCCACTGATCGATTCGGGACAGACGAAGCGCGGTCTGGCCGTGCTGTACGGAACGCTGAACGTGGCGAACGACAAGATGTCAGTGCCGCTCGACGATCTCGCCGACGCCGAGCAGGCCGCTGCGAACGCCACCCTGGCCGGCTCGCGGGCCGAGGCGTCCAGCAGTCGCATCGAGATCATCGCCGCGCTGGCCATCGGGATCGTGCTGGCGGGCGGCCTGGCCTGGCTACTCATCCGGCGCGTCCTTCGGTCCACCGCGGTCGTCGTGGACGGCCTCGGCCGTCTCGCCGAGGGCGACCTCACCTGGCGGTGCCCACCGCAGCGCGGCCACGACGAACTCACCACGATGGCGCGCCGCACCGAGGAGGCCGCCGAGGCTGTCCGCGGAATCGTCTCCCGGCTGAACGCAAGCGTCCTGACGGTTACCGAGGCGGTCGACGCTCTGGAGTCGACGAGCGCGGCACTGACCGGTATCTCCCAGGAGGCGATCGGACAGGCCGATCAGGCAGCGTCCGAAATCGCCCTGGTGAGCGGCAACGTGCAGACCGTGGCGGCCGGCGCGGATCAGATGCGGCTCGCCATCAACGAGATCACCCGCGGCGCCCAGGACGCGGCAAGGGTCGCGCAGTCCGGAGCCGTAGCCGCAGAGAGCAGTGACGAGCAGGTGCGTCGCCTCGGCGTGTCATCGGCCGAGATCATGAGCATCGTCAAGATCATCACCTCGATCGCGCAGCAGACCAACTTGCTGGCCCTCAACGCCACCATCGAGGCCGCGCGAGCCGGGGCCGCCGGCAAGGGTTTCGCGATCGTCGCCGCGGAGGTCAAGGAACTCGCCACCGCAACCGGCCAGGCGTCCGAAGACATCGTCACGAGAGTGCAGGCAATCCAGGCGGACACGTCCAATGCCGTTGCTTCCATCGGCGAGATCCGCAGCGTCATCGAGCGCATCAGTGAGATGCAGACTTCCGTGGCCGGCGCGGTGGAGGAGCAGTCGGCGACGACGGCGGAGATCACCCGCAACGTCGACGACGCGGCATCGACCTCGGGCCACGCGGCCGATCGGGTCCGCGACGTGGCCGAGACGACCCGGCAGGTGGGCGAGCACGCCGATACGACGCGCCAGTACACCCAGCGGCTGACCGACCTTGCGGCCTCCCTGACCAACGAGGTTCGCGCTTTCAAGTTGTAGGCCCGCCGTCGCTGATCCTGCGCTCACTTCAGGCAGCGATCAGGCGCGGGTCGATGCAAGGATCGACGCATGATCTCCTCGCCCCGACTCGCCCGCGCAATGTGGAGTCTCTTCGAGCCGATCCACGCCATCAGCTACTTCTCACCCGAGCCGCGCGCCGCCTACCAGGCGGCCGGCCTGCGAGGCTACTGGCGCGGGTACTTCGCCGGGCGCTCCGCCCCGCTCGGCGCGGTCGGCGCCGGGCCGGTCATCGCGTTGTTCAGCGGATTCGCGCCCGAGTTCGTCCGGCGCGCGCTGCCGTCGGTGTGGTCGCTGGCCACCCCCGAGGTTGCCCTGGAAGCACGCTCCGCTGGTGCGGTCGCAGTGTTGCGCCGAGTGGCGCCCGATGCGCCCACGGTCGAACGCGCGGCCGCGACGCTCGAAAGTGCTGCCGACTCCCTCGACTTCGCCGGTCACGCTCTGGGCGCCGCGAACGCCGACCTGCCGCGTCCGGACGATCCGTACGCGCGGCTCTGGCAGGCCGCCACCACGCTGCGCGAGCATCGCGGTGACGGCCACGTCGCCGCGCTCGTGGCCGGCGGGCTGGCCGGCCTTGACGTGCTGATCCTGCGCACCGCCCTCGACGTCTCGCGGGCACTGCTGCAACCGGCCCGCGGCTGGACGGACGACGAGTGGGCCATCGGCGTCGATCGGCTGATCGCCTCGGGCCTGCTCAACGCCGACGAGTCGATCAGCGAGCGTGGGCGCGCGCGCATCTCAGCGGTCGAGGACGCCACCGACCGGGCAGCATCCGCAGCGTGGAGTTCGCTGTCCGCAGACGAGATCGCCCTTGTCGCGAAAGGTCTTTTGCCGATCTCGCGAGCCTGCGTACAGGAATTGCCGGATGTCACGCCGGTCGGCGTCTTCACGGTCTGGGACGTCGACGCGGATCCGGAGGCCGAGTCGGTCACCACGCCAGCTGAGACGGGCTGACGTTCCGTCTCATATTTTGAGATATACGTCCTACTTAGTAGGACGCCACGCTAGGCTCACCCGGTGCTCGATCCTGGTCGCCGTCCCGTGTGGCGCTGGCTCGTCCTCGCGCTGGGTATCGCCTCGCAGGCGGCCACCTGCGTCTTCCTGTACGGCCTGCCGATGCTCGTACCCGCCCTGCGCGCAGACGAGCACCTCAGCCTGTTCGAGGCGAGCATCGTCATATCGGCTCCGACGGCCGGCCTGCTCGTAACGCTTATCGCGTGGGGTGCCGCCGCCGACCGTTACGGCGAGCGACTGGTCATGGCGAGCGGGCTCGGCCTCGCCGCCGGATTTCTGCTTCTCGCCGTGAACACGCACGGTGCGGTCCTGCTGTGTGTCGTGCTCGCGCTCGCCGGTGCCGCCGGCGGATCGGTCAATGCAGCGAGCGGACGTGTCGTCATGGGCTGGTTCGCTGCCCGCGAGCGCGGGCTGGCCATGGGTGCCCGGCAGACCGCGCAACCGCTCGGTGTCGCGGTCGCGGCGCTGACATTGCCTCCGCTCGCGAGAGATCACGGTCTGCACGCCGCGTTGTTGTTTCCGGCCGGGCTCTGTGCGCTCGTTGCCGTGTCGGTTGCCCTGCTCGTCACCGACCCGCCACGCCCGGCGGTGACTGCCACCGCGAATGGCGGCTCGCCGTATCGGGCATCGGTGTTGTGGCGCATTCACGCGGCGAGTGCCCTGCTCGTCGTTCCGCAGTTCGCCGTCTCGGCGTTCACCCTCGTGTACCTGGTCGGCCAACGGCACTGGGATCCCACGGCGGCCGGCCGGGTCATCTTCTGGTTCCAGATCGCCGGCGCTGCCGGCCGGATCGGCGCCGGCGTGTGGTCGGACGCCGTGCGCAGCCGGCTCACGCCCATGCGGCAACTCGCGGTGGCCAGCGCGCTGCTGATGGCAATGCTCGCCGCGGGCGCGTGGTTGGAGGCGTGGTGGGTGGTCGCCGAATTCGGTCTTGGCGCCATCGTCACCGTGGCCGACAACGGGCTCGCGTTCACTGCGGTCGCTGAGTTCGCCGGATCGGCATGGGCCGGACGGGCAATGGGCGTGCAGAACACCGGGCAGAACATCGCCGCGCTGCTGACGGCTCCGTTGTTGGCCGGCGTTATCGGCGATACCCGTTACGCGCTGGGCTTCGCCGTGGTCGCCCTGTTCCCCTTGCTGGCGATACCGATTACCCCGGTGCGAGCCGAACGATCCGTGCAGCCGGCCGCCGCTTGACCCAGCCGCGCCGGTCGGCGCGGCGGAGTGAATTTCATTCCTGGCGGTTTGCCTTGAGGTCTCGGACGTGCTCCATCAGCGACTCGCCGACGGACGTGACGACATCGCTGAGCCCGTCGACCGGAACGTGCGGGAAGCCGGCGAGGGTTCTGGTGACGATCGCATCGAGTTCCTCGTAGAACCACTGCATGGCATGCCGACCGGCGGGCGTCACCGTGGCGAGCAGGCTGCGCCGATCATTCGGGTTCTGCGTTCGAGAAACGAATCCGGACTTTCCGAGCCGATCGAGCAAGGCCGTGACGCTGCCCGAGGTGAGGCCGAGGAGCTGGCCCAGGTCTCGTGGCGTCAGCGGGCCGTCCTGGTAGAGGTGTCCAAGGGCGACGACCTCGGTCGTGCCGACGCCGAGTTGCTCTGCGATTGAGGCTCGGTAACCATCCCAACCGAGGACGAGTCGTCGCAAAGACATCGAGACGTCATGGATCGTATGCGGGTCATAGCTCACGGTAATTGGATGTCCTCCAGCCGTAGCCACTTACCTTGATCATCACGTTAGTTGATCACCAATATCGCGTCAATTTGAAGTCGGTCCTAGTGGCCGACTAGCCGAGGGAAACTGCCCTTATCTGCAACGAGGTTCTTCGGTTTTGGGAACGGGATCCCTCTTGTCGAATATAGATTCAATCTGTATTCGACTCGGAAAACACTTTACCGTCTAGATACTTGTTGCTAACCTGAACACGTTGGAGGCGGCGCAACGGGGGCGCGCCGCCTCCAGTCATGTTCGGGTACTTATGCGACCACCGTCCCGACCGGGCCTGTGGCGCGGCGTTCGGGTGCTTCCATCGTTAAGTGCCCAACAGCATACCCTGGCCTTACATGCGATGCGTAGTTGTACACGGGACGCGCCCATCGATTCACGCTCAGCGGACTTGCGGCAGCGCGCTCTCGTCTGCGCGCATCCGGCGCAACCGACCAAGGCGAAACAACGACCGCTCCGCCGGCGTTGCGCCGAGATGACCCCTCTCGCGTTCTCAGTCACCTGGGACTACCGCTGCCCGTTCGCCCGTAACGCTCACGAGCATGTGCTCACCGGCCTCGCCGCCGGCGCCGACTGGCAGGTGCGTTACGTCCCGTTCTCTCTCGGCCAGGTCCATGTCGAGGAAGGCCAGCCCAGCGTTTGGGAGAAACCCGAGCAAGACACCGGAATCTTCGCGCTGCAGACCGGCGTAGTGGTTCGCGATGAGTTCCCCGAGCAGTTCCCCGCCGTGCATCGCGCGCTGTTCGCGGTGCGTCACGACGAGGCGTTGCAGCTCGACGATCGCACGGTCATCGCGCGCGTCCTCACCGACAACGGCGTCGACCCCCGACGAGGTGTTCGCTCGGATCGACTCCGGTGCGGCGCTCGAGACGCTGCGGGCCGAGCACGAGCAGTTCGCCGAGTCGCACGATGTCTGGGGCGTTCCGACCTTCATCGCCGGCACCGAGGCAGTCTTCGTTCGATTGATGAACCGCGCGAAGGTCGGTGCCGATCCGGCCGAATCGATAGCGATCATCGAGCGCACCGTCGACCTGTTGACGGGCTGGACCGATCTCAACGAGTTCAAGCGCACGTCCATCCCGCGCTGACTCGTACAGTCACCCGGCCCGCGATCGGCGGGTGGGAGATCGCGCGCCGGGTGACTGGTCGGCTTCTCACGCTGCGCGTACGCGGCTAACGCCGCCTGAACCGTCTGCTGCTGTCACTACTCGCGGACGAACGTGCCGAGACCCGTCTCCGTTGTAGTACTCGAGTGTCACGCTGGCGGCTTGGTCTGTTGCCGGCGTTCGGGTTGAACGTCGCCGCCGTGATGCCGAGTGCGTTCTCGCCGGTCGGGAAGAACGCGAACAGGTTTCCGTCCCAATGCTCGAGCGGGTAATCGAAGGGCTCCGGTCCGATGATCAGGTGCAATGAACCGCCCTGCGACGTGATCTGGATATTGCCGAAATAGTCGTTGGCATACGTGCCGACATAAAACGCATCGGCATTCGCGGGAACCGGATGGGCCGGCGGAGTCTTGCCGGCCAATTCGCTCGGGTTGACGAACAGCGGCGCGAATGCTCCTTCGAACAAGCTGAACCAGTCGTCGACAATCCGTCCGGCTTCGACAAGATCGAAGAAATAGAACGAGATGGCTTCGGCCACTCCGATCGGCATCCCGTTGGTCAGCACAACGATCCCCAGGTCCTCGGCCGGAAGCAACGCGAACGTGGTCGCCGCACCCTGGGCGAACGCGCCCGAGTGGCTCAGCCGCAGCCGGCCGGAGTAGGTGTAGCCGACGTTCAGGCCCAGGCCGTAGAACCCGGCTCGACTGCTCGGTGTGCTCGGCAGATTGCTGATCGCCAATGGCAGATGTGTCTCGGCAAGTGCGTCGGCGTCGATCACCGGATGGTTCTTCCACAGGCCACCGGACAGTTGGACCGTCATCCACCGGGCCAGGTCGAGCACGTTGGAACTTGCCCCGCCGGCGGGCGCCTCCGGGTCGGCGTCGCGGGTGAATTTCTGCACCCATTTGCCGTCGATCCGTACGTGCATTGCAGAGCGGTTGGACTCCTTGATGAAATCGGAATGCCTGAAGCTCGACGCCCGCATGCCGACCGGCCCGAAGAGCACGTCGTCGGCCAGATCGGCCCACGTTGTCGCGGCCGCGGCGGCCGCCGCCTCGGCGGCCGCGGTGAGCCCGAAGTTCGTGTAGGCGTAGGTGTCGCGGAATGGCTCCAGCGGCTCGAGTCGCAGGCGGTTGAGAATGTATTCCTGCGAATAGCCGAGGTCTTCGAGCAGGTCGCCGACGTGCTCGGGGAGTCCGCTTCGGTGCGCGAACATATTCGCCAGCGTCACGTGCTCAGTTGCGTACGGATCGCCCAGGGCGAAGTCGGGCAGATATTTGACGACCGGATCCGTCCATTTCACAAATCCGCGCCCGACCGCGCCGGACACCACGGTTGACGCGAGCGTCTTCGACACGGAGGCCAACTGGAAGACGGTGTGCTTGTCGACGCGCTTGCCGGTATTGACGTCGCGCACGCCGAATCCCTTGGCGAAGAGCACGCGATCGCCTTGCACGACGGCGACGGCCACCCCGGGCACGCCGCTGCGGCGCATGACGTCGCGGACGATGTGGTCGAGGCCGTTGACCGCCGCGTGAATGCGGCCGCGCGGAATCGGCACCAGAGACTGGGCATCGGGTGGCAATTGGTCGAACGAGTTCGGCGCATGCCCTGGCGAGCCCGACCCGCGCGCCGGAGCAGTTGCTGCTGACGCGACTGATCCGCCTGACCCGACTGATGGCGCGATCAGCGCCGCGCCGGCCGTCGCCAGACCGCCGCCGATGAAACCGCGGCGGCCGATAGCTGGACGATTCGTCTTGCTGTCTTGACCCGGATTCATTGTTGTCATGGCCGCGAACGTAAACGACGCCTGCGAAGGCAGCAATAGAAACCAGCGTCATGTCCCATTTTCAAGAAGACGAATGGGACCGACCGGAGAAGTGGCCGAATGGGGACTGCGCGATAAGTATTGTTCGCAAATGTATTGACGGGGTGCGCCTGCGCTACACCTGGTCCAGCGTGATGAGTCGTTCGATGCCGCGGGCGGCGAGATAAGCGGCGTCCGTACTCCGGCTCTGCAGCACGACGGCCGGACGTGTCCCCTGGTCGATCAGCTTCATGAACGGTTCGAAGAACCCTGTCCACGGCGGCATGTCGTCCGGCAGCACGAGCGCGGCCGGGCGCGCCAGCGGTGCGGGCGGGTGAGCGTCGAACTCAGCGATCAGCCGCTTGATCGTCGCTCCGATGGGCTTGAGCTTGCGGTCATTGGTGAACAGTCCGAGGTCGTACTCGAGATTGACGTATCCGCTCAGTTTCGGGTTCAGGTCGTGCGAGTCCCACCAGGTGATGCCGAACAGGTTGTCGCAACTGGCCATCGTGCGGATCGACTGCTCGGTCCAGGAGGGGATGTCGGCGGCATCCATCCATACGGTCGACATTCCGGTTTCCTCGATCCACACCTTTCGCTGCAGGTCGGTGTGGAACGCCTTGATCACCTCGATGAAGTACTCCGAGTAGTGCGTGGACGGCGTCGACAATGCGCCGTACTGCTGGATGACTCCGGTCCAGCCGGCCCACGTGTGGTTTGCGGTCATCGTCCCGGCGGTGCCCAGGCCCTGGCGGGTCCAGTAGGCGTCGTTCTGCCAGGGCCAGTGGTCGATCCCTGACACGTGCACCTTGCCCGGTGCGACTTGCTCGCAGGTCGAGAACATGGCGTCGTGCCAGGCATCTCCCTGCGCCTGCGTGGCCGCCATACCGAGGGGTATGGCGAACCAGTGGATCTCGTTGGACAGATCGAAGCCGAGGAACCGACGATGGTGCCCGATCCGTGCGGCAACCTGGCTGAGTACCCACTGCTCGCGGTCGATCGCCACCGGATCGGTGAGGACGTTGCGGATCCGGCCATTGCTGTTGCTGATCAGGTACGGCGGAACGAACAGAACTCCGCTGACGGCGCCGTTGAGCACGGTGACCTCGACGTCCAGGTCACGGGCGTCGGCCAGGTCGAGCAGTTCGGCCAACCGATCGAGTTGCTCGCTGCGAACGTAGGTGCTGTTCGGTTGGAGTTCGGACCACAGCAGCATGATCCGGATGTGGTCCATGCCCAGCGAGGCGATGTCGCGCAGGTCGGCGTCGACGGACCGGCGATCCCAGTCGGCCCAGGAGAACCACCAGTTCTTGCTCGGGACGTAGTTGACGCCGAAGCGGACGCGCCGATGCCGGGCGCGGTCGCTGGCGGGCGCCGCCGCGCCAATCGGTGTGCTGGCGCCGGCCGAGCCGGATTGGCTGAGCATCGCCGCGGCGGCGGCAGCTCCCGCAGCGCCCAGGAAGGTGCGCCGGCCCACGCCGGGGGCGTCCGTCGATCGGCCGTGATTCGCGGCGTGACCCGAAACGGTCGGGGATTCGGTCATGGCGTCCTCCTCCGGATTGGGCCGGCGCGCCAGCGGAGTCGGCGGCCGGACAAATACGGCTTCAAGCGGATCGTCATGGGCACTTCGGGCGAAGTCAAGGGTTTGCCCTTAACCGGTCACGTGATCCGGCGTCGCGGTCACGGGGACGCGATCTTCGTCCGGCCGGGCTCACGTTCGCGGCGGCGGCGGTGCACGGCCGTTCGGCGGTGCACGAACGTCCAAATTGGGCCGCCGCAATTTCTTCATCAATTATGACTACGGGTGGACGCTGATACGACTGGAAATGGACACCGGTAATTGATCACTCGTCGGCCTGGACGGGCGTCGGTCGTTGTATTCCAGCTAGGTTATTGCGCCAAATAGCGGCTGATCGTAAAAACAGGATGTAGCCACCGGCCGTCGTTGACATCGACCGAGCGCGGTGTTACGCATGGCGCCACGGCCCAGCCAGTGGGGGCCTGGGCGGGCAGGACGATCGGGGGGTCGATCCATGCGTTTGGCATTGAAAGCTGCACTCGTTGCGACAGCAGCCACAACCGCAATCGGGGTCACCGCGGTACCGGCGCAAGCCGATGCGCACCACACAATCTGGGCCCACGCGGGTACTGGCACCATTTCGGCCGCGGTAGCCAAAGCGCACCCCGGAGACACGATCCGGCTGGGCAAGGGGACCTTCTACGACAGCGTGTTCATCCCGATTACCCTGACGATCAAGGGTTCTGGCTGGGATCGCACGGTGGTCAAGCCGCCCGCGACGACCGACAATCCGTGCGACAGTCCGGGCGACATGATGGGTTTCTGCCTGCTGGGTGTGGTCGATGACCAGTTCAATCCCGACACATCCAAGCCGGTCAAGAACGTCACGATCGAAGACCTTCGCGTTACCGGATTCTCCGACAGTGGCGTTTTCGGCTTCAATACGCGGGGAATGCACGTGCGCGAGGTGCGCGCCGACCACAACGGGGGCTACGGCGTCGCCCGGTTCGTGTCGACGAGGAGCGTGTTCGAGCGGAACTGGACCTCGTACAACGACGAGGCGGGGCTGTACAACGGCGACTCGCCCGACGCCAAGAGCATCGTCAGCAACAACTGGGCCGACCACAACGGATTCGGCGTCTTCCTGCGCGACAGCACCGACATCACCGCGCGAGGAAACAAGGTCTGGGCCAACTGCGTCGGAATCATGGCTCTGAACACGGGTGGTGGCGTGCCGGCGGGCGACTACCGGATCCTCGACAACAAGGCGTCGGCCAATGACCGGGCCTGCCCGGCAGAAGATGGCCCGCCGCTGTCCGGCATCGGCATCGCGCTGGCCGGCGTACAGCACACGCTCGTGCGCGGCAACGATGTTCGCGACAACCAGCCGAGCGGACCGAGCTTTGCGTCCGGCGGGATCGTGCTTGTCTCGACGGCGCCCTTCGGCGGTGCCGACCCGAACAACAACACGATCCGCAACAACCACCTGCGCCACAACCAGCCGGCCGACATCGTGTGGGACGGCACGGGCACCGGCAACACGGTCAAGCACAACTCATGCCACACCGCGATACCCGGCAACCTCGGCTGGTGCCACAGCTAGGCGGCAACCCGCCCGGCACCGGGCTAGACCGGCGACTCGTCCGCAGCACACCGTCGCGCTGCGGACGAGTCGCTCTATTTGTGCCCGCGCCACAAGGGGATCGGGGGTCAAGCCTCGTCGGTCCGCACCTCGAGCCCGAGATTGACGGCGATGCTGATCGCCTGCTGCCAGTCGATTACGGCCCGCTGGAGGTCCACCGACCACGGGTCGAACGCGGAGAGATCTGAACCGCGAAGGTCAGCCTCGGCGAAACTGGCCTTGCCCGTCGACGCCCCGGACAGGTCGAGGTCACGTAATACGGCCTTGTCGCAACGGGCGCCGGTGAGGTCGGCCTCGCGCATGCGAACGCCACGCAGCGTCACCTTGCGCAGATCGGCTCCGGGCAGGGCGACGAATGACCAGTCCCCACCGTCGACACTCAACTGGGCGAACTTGCATCGCTCGAACGTGCTGCCGGTGAGCTTGCAATTCGAGAATTTGACGGCAAAGAAGTCGCATCCGGTGAACGTGCAGTTCAGGAATGCCGCGTCGGCAAACGATGCCGCGTTGAAACGGGCATCGCGAAACACGCAGTCGGTGAACACGGTTCCGGTGTCGGACGTGGCCTCGGTGAGGTCGGTGCGCAGGAAGGTCGTGCGTTCGGCGGTGTAGCCGTCCAGGTCGCGCGCGTACCAGTCGGCGTCGTCGATGACGCTGTCGGGCTCGGGTGTCGCTCGGCCGGCGGTCATCCGCCGAGCCTAATGGCCTACCCGGGGGCGGCTGGAAACCTGACCGTACGCAGCAGTCGGCGCAGAGCAGCGACATCGCCGGTGACGACGGCATTCCCGCCTGATACGGCATTGTCGAGCGCCTTCGGGTTGTCGAGCATGGCGGCGAACGTCGTCGGATCAGTCTTCAGGCTGACGTCGGCCTGGCTGGGTTCGCCGGGCCGGACGTCCACGCGACCGGCCGCGATCCGGATCGTCCATGCGCGGTCGTCGAGTTCCAGGTGCCACGTCGCGGCCGGGGTTTTGCGATCCGGATGGGCGAAGCTTCGCAGCGCGATCAGCGCGGACGTGGCGCTGAGCGCAACCGGTTCGGGCGGCAGAGGAGCGTGGACACCCCAGGTGCCCAGCGCGAGCACGATCGGTTCGAGGTCGCGTCCCCATTCGGTCAGTTCGTAGACCGACGATCCCGCCGGCGGCGCGAGTTTGCGGCGACGCACCACTCCGCGGTCTTCCAGTTCCCGAAGGCGATCAGCCACCAGGTTCGAACTCGCGTTGACCAACGCGCGGCGCAGATCGGAGAACCGCTGCGGCCCGAGCAGAAGTTCGCGAACGACGAGCAAGGCCCACCGCTCGCCGACGACGTCGAGGGCTCGGGCGATCCCGCAGGCGTCCCCGTACGTACGGCTTGTCGACACGCATCTCATCGTACCTATAAAGTGCGGAATAACAATCAGATAGTTGTTCTCTAGGACTATACGAGCTACGTTACCAGAGCACGCGATCACGGAAGGAGTAGCTATGGCATACCCAGTAGTGCACTTCGAAGTCATCGGGAGCGATCCGGCGCAGCTGCGGAATTACTACGGCGAACTGTTCGGATGGGAATTCGACACCAGCGGTCCGGTCGCTCCGGAGGTTTCGCAGCCGGGCAGCTACGGCTTTGTCGACCCAGGCGCGACCGGCGCGACCGGCGGGGTCGGGATCCCGGGCGGCGTCGGCGGCGGACCCGGGTACGACGGCTACGTCACCTTCTATGTCGGCGTTCCCGACGTCGAGGCCGCCCTGCGCAAGGCCGAGAGTCTGGGTGGTACACGCCAGATGGGGCCGGCCCGTGCCCCGGATCGGGAACTCGTCGTCGGCCACTTCACCGACCCGGAGGGTCATCTGGTCGGAGTCGCCGGCCCGGCTTAGAGGCCACCGCGGCCGAAAGCCAGGTGCCGCCGCCGATACGGCAGGCTGTGCGCCATGGCGACTGACGATCGGGTGGTGTTGGTGACCGGGGCTTCGCGCGGGATCGGCCGGGCGATTGCCGGCCGCTTCGCCGAGCAGGGGGCGACGGTCGTCGTCCACTACGTCAACAACGACGCGGCGGCGCAGAGCACGTTGTCCGGGCTGCCCGGCGACGGGCACCTGGCCGTGTCGGCCGATCTCGCTGATCCCGCGGCGGTCGAATCGCTGGTGGCGCAGGTCGTGGCGGCGCACGGGCGAATCGATGTGCTCGTCAACAACGCCGGGATCTATGAGTCGCACCCGGTGCTCTCCACCAGTTATGCCGAGTGGCGCGAGAGTTGGCGACGCACGATCGACACGACCTCGTCGGTCCGGCCAACCTCATCCATGAGGTCGTGCCGCACATGGTCGCCAACGGTGGCGGCCGCATCGTGAACGTCTCCTCGCGGGGCGCGTTCCGCGGCGAACCGGAGCACACCGCATACGGCGCGAGCAAGGCCGGGCTCAACAGCCTGGGGCAGTCGCTCGCCCAGGAACTCGCGCCGCACGGCATCTACATCACGACGGTCGCCCCCGGATTCGTCGAGACCGACATGGCCGCCGACCTGCTCGCCGGTCCGGCCGGCGACGCGATTCGCGCGCAGAGCCGCTCGGTCGCGCCGCCACTCCGGACGAGATCGCCGCGTGGTCGTCTTCCTCGCGACGCCCGGGGCGGAGGCGACCACCGGCGCAGTCGTCGACGTCAATGGCGCGTCCTACCTGCGGACCGATTCCCGGACGCCCACGACCCGCCAAACGACCGCGCCCGGTCGCTGCGGACAACCCCCGTTCTTGCCGAAAAGT
>CAVPYQ010000044.1:0-49112 GCA_963709985.1 uncultured Actinomycetota bacterium | reverse complement strand
GTGTACGGCTGGCTCTCGTGACCGCCTCGCCGGCCAGACCGCTTCCCCGCCGAGATCACCAAATTTCGGCGCGAAATCGGGTCAACTCAGCGGGGAAGCAGCCTCGAGCAAGTCCCCCACCGGGGGGCGCAGCGGCTAGCCGAGGGTCAGCCGCGCGAGCTCGCCCCGAGAGGTCACGCCGGTCTTGACGAAGACGTTGCGCAGGTGGAAGTCGATTGTTCGCGGGCTGAGGAAGAGCTGCGCGGCAACCTCGCGGTTGGACCGGCCTTCGGCGACGAATCGCGCGACCTGCCGCTCCTGGGCGGTCAGGTTGGTTGCGGTCGACTCGTCGCGTTTGCGGGCCGACTCCCCCGATGCCCGTAGCTCCTGGCGGGCGCGTTCGGCCCAGGGCCGCGCGCCGACGTCCTCGAAGGTCGAAAGCGCCGCCCGAAGGTGCTCGCGGGCGTCGACTCGGCGGCGCGCGCGGCGAAGGAACTCGCCGTAGGCAAGGTGGGTGCGGGCGGCTTCGAAGGGACGGCCGACCGCGGCCTGATGTTCGAGCGCCGCACGGAAATGGGCCTCCGCGGCAGCACCGTCGGACACGAGGGCCCGGCCGTACGCGACGACGGCGTGCGCGCGTGGTGTGGGGACCTCGTCGGCGAAACCGGCGAGGTCGGCCAACCACGCTTCCTCGGGCCCGGCGCGTCCGACCCGCGCGGCCGCCTCGAGCCGGTCGTAGGCGGCCAGGCGCATGAGCGGTGGCTGGTTCATGCTCTCGAGGCGATGCAGCGCCGATGCGGACTCGCCGGCAAGCGCGTCGTGGCAGGCCTGGGCCCAGCGCCTCGTGTCGGCGACGAGTACCCCGAGAATCCCCATGTTGGCGTGGCCGGCCGTCACCTCGTCCAGTTCCCGCAGCAGGTCGTCGTATCCGTCATCGCCTCGATGCGCGGCGAGCAGCGCCAGCTCGGCCAGCGGCATCGCGGTCAGCGCATCGTGACCGATGCTGCGCGCGAGCTGGAGCGCTTCGGTGGCATTCGCCGTCGCGCTGCTCCACTGGCCCGCCGCCAGATCAGCGAGGGCGAGCCGCGGAAGCGCGAACAGCACCAGGCCGATGGCGCCGCCGTCGCGCGACTGGGCGAGCAGCGTCGTGAAGCTGCGCCGAAACGACTCATCGTCGCCCAGATGGAACGCCGCGATGCCCATGTTGGTCAGCAGGTCGGTCTCGGTCAGATCCCGGCCCACATCAAGCGCCGCCCGCAGCGACGGCGCCGCGGAGGGCAGGTCGTCATGCAGCAGGCCATGGAATCCGACGACCAGGCGGGCGATGCACCGCTCGCGAGGGCCAAGGTCGGCACCGATCGGCCCGGACAGCTCGCTGGGATCAAGGTCGGTCCGGTCCCTCGCGTCGAGGAATGTGGATCCAGCCATGGCGACCATGCCTATCTCGCAGGCCCGTTGCTGATCGGCGACGGCGACGTCGCGGGCCGCCTGGGTCCAGATGCGGATGCCCGTCGGGACCGAACCGACGTTGAACTCGACCCGGCCACGGAGACGGTCGACGTCGGCGCGCAGGATCGGGTCGGACGTGCGATGCCGGGCGCCATCGGCCAAGGCGACCGCTCGCGTCATCTGCCCGGCCAGCCACGAGTTCATCGACGCGGCGAACAGTCGCCGGGCGCGATCCTCGTCCTCGACGGTGAGCTCGGCGCCCCGTTCGAGCGCCGCGCTTGCCGCCTCGTAGCCGCCCCGCCGCTGGGCTCGCTCGGCCACGCGATCAAGCTCGGCGACCACGGTGTCGTCCGGATGGTCCACCGCGGCGGCGAGATGCCAGGCGCGGCGGTCGGCGTCCTCGGCCGTGACCATGGCCTGCGCCAGGGCCGAGTGAGCTTGACAGCGGGCGCTGCTCGTCGCGCCCTGGTAGATCGCGGAGCGCACCAGCGGGTGGCGCAGTTCGATGTGCGCGCCCCGCACCTGCAGCAGCCCGGACAGTTCGGCCTCCTCGAGCGCGTCCGGACCGGCACCGAGGATCGCGGCGGCCTGCCGGACAACCGCCGAGCGGGTCGAGTCATCCGTCGCCGCCACGAGTAGCAGCGTCTGGGCCGCCGGGCTGAGATGCCGGCTGCGGTCGAAGAAGACGCGCTGCACGCCCTCGGTGAGCGGCAACTCTTCGGGGAGCGGCTCAACGCCGCGCACCTGCGCCGCCGACAGGGTCGAGGGCAACTCGACCAGCGCCAGCGGATTGCCGCCGGTTTGCCGCATCAACGCGTCGCGCACCTCGGGCGGCACCGCCATCCCGGCTCGTTCGTCAAGCAACGCCCCGCTGTCTCCGCGTCCAAGCCGCCGATCGCGAGTTCGGCCACGCCTTCGCTGTCGAAGCGGCGCACGTCGCCTTCCCGGGCTGCGAACAGCAAAGCAATCCGCTCCGAGCCGAGTCGGCGGGCGACGAACGTCAGGCCGGCCGACGACGCTTCGTCAAGCCAGTGCGCGTCATCGATCAGGCACAGGACGGGCGCCTGTTCGGCCGCTTCGGCAAGCAGGCTCAACGCGGCGAGGAACACGAGGAACCGATCACCGCCGCCGTCGGCTTGCTCTCCGAACGCCGCCCGAAGTGCGCGCGCCTGCGTCGCGGGCAGACGATCCATATGCCGCATCACCGGCCGCAGCAACCGCTGCAATGCCGCGAATGCCAGCGGTGATTCCGATTCGATGCCTTGTGTCGTCAAAATCTGCATTCCCTCGGCGAAGCCGCTCGCCTCGCGCAGCAGACTGGACTTTCCTACGCCGGGTTGGCCGCGCAGGACCAACGCCCCGCCGCGAGACGACCACGCGTCGTCGACGAGAACGCGGATCCGTTCCCGCTCGCGAACCCGGCCGTGCAGCATCCCGGAAGCCTAGGCGGCCCACGCCAACGACCGGCGAGCGTCAGATCCCGGGCCCGCGAACGGGACCCGGGATCCGACCGATCTGATCAGGTATCACACCAGAGCCGGCACCGGCTTCTCCTCCGGTTCAGGCGCCAGTTCGTGGCGTTCCGTCCGCGGCAGCCATTCGAGCCAGCGCGGGAGATACCAGTTCCACTCGCCGAGCAGCTTCATCGACGCGGGCAGGAGCACCGCACGCACGATCGTTGCGTCGATCAGGATCGCCGACGCGAGCCCGACGCCGAACTGCTTGAACATCAGCATGGACAGCGTCCCGAATATCGAGAACACCGCGACCATGACGATCGCCGCACTCGTGACGACGCCCGCCGTGGACTTGATCCCGTGCGATATCGCCTCGTCCATGCTGGCGCCGCGCCGGAATCTCTCCTGGATCCGGCTGATGATGAACACGTGGTAGTCCATCGACAGCCCGAAGAGAATCACGAACAGCAGCAGCGGAACCACTGGTGAGATGCCGGCCGTCGAGCTGAACCCGAGCACGCCCTTGCCGAAACCGTGCTGGAAGACGAGCACGAGCACGCCGTACGCAGCGGCCACCGAGAGCAGGTTGAGCACGATCGCCTTCACTGCGATCACGAGTGAGCGGAATGCGAGCAGCATGAGGGCAAACGCCAGCAGCAGCACGAAGCCGACCACCAGCGGCAGCTTCGCCTTCATCTGGTCCGAGGCGTCCTTCCATTCCGCAGTCAGCCCGGTGACACCTGCGGTGGCGTCAGGGACGGCGCCGACCGTCGACGGCACGATCTCGTCGCGGAGTTGGGCCAGGGCGGCCTTCGATGCCGCGTCGGTGCCCGTCCCGTCGATCGGAACCGTGATTCGGGCAACCGTCGCGTCACTGTTCGTGTCGACCGTGATCGGCCCGTCCATGCGCCCGCTGGCAAGCGCTTTCCGTTCGAGCTCGGCAATTGCCTGCCGCATCGGTTGCCCGTTCACGTTCGGGGCCTTGACGACGACGTCGGCCGGCAGCGCCGTGCCGGGAAACGCCTGCTGCATCTGGTTGTAGGCCTGGACCACCGGCAGCGACTTCGGGTAGGTGTCGGGGCCCGGCGTCGTCATCCGGAGCTGGATCGCCGGCGCCGCAAGCGCGAGCAGCACGCCACCGGCGAGCACGGCGGACAGCAGCGGCCGCCGCATCACGCGGTCGACGATCGCTCCCCAGACGCGGCCCTGGCCACCGCGGTGCAGCCGCCCGACGAACGGGACGCGCAGCCGGTCGACCCGATCGCCGAGCCGGGAAAGCAGCGCCGGGCAGGACCGTCAGTGAACCGACCATCGCCACTGCCACAACGATCATCGTCGCGAGCCCGAACGATGCGAAGGTCGCGTCCCCGGTCAGGAACATGCCGGCCATTGCCGCCATCACGGTGAACCCGGAGATCAGCACCGAGCGTCCGGACGTGGCGGCGGCAGCCTCGAGAGCAGCGCGCTCACTGCGACCGGCGGCGCGCTCCTCGCGTTCGCGCTTCAGGTAGAACATCGAGTAGTCGACGCCGACCGCGAGCCCGATCAGCAGGACGACCGCAGAAGTCTCTTGCGCCATAGGCAGAAAGTGACTCGCCAGCGCCATGAGCCCGAACGTCGCGAACACTGCGGTCAACGCGAGCAGCAGCGCGATCCCGGCCGCGACGAGCGCTCCGAATGCGACCACGAGGATGATCAGCGTGATCGGGACGGAGAAGACGCCGGCGCTCTTCAGGTCGTTGCTGAATGCGGTGTCGACCCCGTGCGCCGCGCTCGCATCGCCGAACTCGCCGATGAAGAAGTCCGGATGGGCGCGTTGCGCCGCGGCGACGCTGTCGAGCACCGGCTCGATCTTGTCGGCCGCCTTGTCCTTGTCGCCCTTGATCTCGAATTCGACGAGCGCGGCGTGCCGGCTGCTCGCGATCTGACCGGCGTTGCCGGGTTCGAGCGGTGAGCGAACGTTCTGCACCGCCGCCAATTTCGATACGCGAGCGACGACGTCCTGGATCGCCGCGGTGAAGGCAGGATCGCCCGCCTGGGCGGTGCGGCTCTGGACCAGCACGCTCTCGGCGGCGGGCTGTTTGAAGCCGGCATCCAGGATCCGGTCCATGCGACCGGACTGGCCGGGCCCGGACGTGTTCGGGTCGACGTTCTTCGTGCCGATCTGGCCCGCGATCGCGAAGGTCACGACCACGAGGGCCAGCCAGGCGAACGTCGCGGTCTTCCAGTGACTGGCGCTCCAGCGACCCATCCGGGCCGCGAGATTGGTGGGAGACATCGCGTTCCTCCTTGGTTTGGCGATCTGTTGCCGACGCTATGAGCGCGGCGGTGCGAAGTCGTCGGCGCCGAGTCGGACTCGACCTCATCCCCCGCGACGATTTCGCGGGTCATCCTTGAGTAGGAGGCGGTCGCTGTGCGTCGGACGCAGGGCGTAGCCTGGCGGCGGGAGGGCTGTTCAGGCGGCGAATCATCCGTGATCACCTGCGGGTTCTGCACCGCTCGACGGTGCGCAATCCGCAGGTGATCAACTCGAGCAGCCAGTCGAACAGCAAGCTCGGCGGAAAGTCGCCGACAAGCCCGCATGCGCGCTCAGCCTGCCGACGATGATTCCCGAGTCCTACTCGAGGTAGGAGGCGGCACGCGCAGGGGTCAAGTACGTTCACGGCGTGAGCCGGATCGGGTACGTCGCGCGCAGGTACGCGCTGGACGTATTGATCGTGCTCGCATTGGTGGAAAGTGCAATCGAGGTTGCGGTGCGGCACGACTCGGCCGACGCGCCCCGCACGACGATGTGGTTCGTCGTGCCGGCGCTCGCGGTCATCCTGCTTCCGCTGCTCGCTCGGCGGCACTTTCCCTTTGCCGCGCCGGCATTGTTCTGGTCGCTGGCCGCGGCGGTCTCATTCGTCGACGGCCGGCTCATCCCGTTCCTGGCGCTCATCTTCGTCACCGGCATGGCCGGCGCGTTCCTGCTCGGAAACCTCCGCGACGCCCGGCAGGCGCGGGTCGGCCTGGCCATCGTGGTCAGCGCCGCGGCGATCATCGTCTACAACCAGCCCCACCACGGATCCGGCGAACTCGTCTCGGTCCCGCTCCTGTTCGCGATCTGCTGGCTCGGCGGTTTCGCCCTGCGCTCACGGGCCGAACAGGCCGAAGCGGCCGAAGTGCGCGCGACGCAGGCGGAGCGCGAACGCGATACCGCAGCGCGAATTGCCGTCGCCGAGGAGCGCACGCGAATCGCCCGCGAACTCCACGACATCGTCGCCCACGCCGTCAGCGTCATGGTTCTCCAGGTCGGCGCCGTGCGACACCGGCTTCCCGAGACACTCGGCGAGGACGCGGACGCATTGCGCGGCGTGGAACGGACGGGACGCATGGCGCTCACCGAGATGCGCCGCCTGCTCGGCGCGATGCGGGGCGAGGGCGACGACCTCGAACTCGCGCCGCAGCCGGGCCTCGACCGCCTCGACTCGCTCGTCGACGAGGTCAGCCGTGCGGGGCTGCCCGTCGAGTTGCACGTGGCCGGCGAGCCCGTGCCGCTGGCGCGGGCGATCGACCTTTCTGCCTATCGCATCGTCCAGGAAGGCCTGACCAACGCCCTCAAGCACGCGCACGCCAGCCACGCAGAGGTGACGGTCAGGTACGAGCCCGCCGAATTGCGCATCGAGGTATGCGATGACGGATCGGGCAACTCGACGAGCAACGGTCACGGCCACGGCCTCATCGGCATCCGGGAGCGCGTCAAGATCTACGGGGGAGAAATGACCGCAGGACCCGCAACGGGCGGCGGTTTCGTCCTGCGCACCCGGCTACCGCTCGAAGGCGACTCGTCATGACGATCGGGGTTCTCGTCGCCGACGACCAGGCGATGGTCCGGGCGGGCTTCCGGCTACTGCTCGACGGTGAAGACGGCATCGATGTGGTGGCCGAGGCGCGCAACGGACTCGAGGCGGTCAACAGCGCGGCCCGGTTCCATCCGACCGTGGTCCTGATGGACATCCGGATGCCCGAACTCGACGGCCTGCAGGCGACTCGACGCATCCTCGCCGCCGACCCGGCTGCGCGAGTCCTGATCCTGACCACCTTCGACCTCGACGAGTACATCTACGAGGCGTTGAAGGCGGGGGCCAGCGGATTCGTCCTCAAGGACGACCCGCCTGAGCAGTTGATCGCGGCGATCCGAACCGTCGCCGCCGGGGAAGCACTCCTCTCGCCGACCGTCACGAAACGCGTCATCAGGCAATTCACCCGCGTTGCCCGGCCCACGCCGTCGAAACAACTCGCCGACCTCAGTTCGCGCGAACAGGACGTGTTCCGCCTCGTCGCTCGCGGACTGTCGAATGCGGAGATCGCAGGCGAGCTCTTCATCAGCGAAACCACGGTCAAGACGCACGTCACGCACATCCTGCAGAAGCTCAACCTCCGCGACCGCGTCCAAGCAGTCGTGCTTGCCTACCAGACCGGGCTCTTCGAACCGGGCGCCGCAAGCGACCAACGATCATGATGCGCAGCAGCGGTCATGGCCGTGCCTGAGCATCACGATCGGCCAGGATCTTGAGCACGGCCTTGGCCCAACGGATGTTCAGCTGCTCGTACATACGTCCGGCCATCAGGGTCAGGTACGGCCCGACGCGCTCGGCGTCGCGCAGGTACTCGTCCTCGTCGCGGCCGGCGAGCAGGTCGTTGCGCATACGGTCGTAGCCGGCCAGCTTGCTACGCGCCTGATCCAGCCGGGTGGATATGGCCTCGCGCACCGCCTCGCGATCGCCGACGTCCACTGCCTGCAGCTTGACCAGGAGGTCGTCGCGCATCGCTGTTGGCCGCGCCGGTTGTGCGGTGAACGCCCGCAGTTCCTTGCGCCCGGCCGCGGTCAGGGTGAACACCCGCTTGTTCGGCCGCCGGCGCTGCTGGACGACGCGCGCGCGCAACAGGCCGTCCCGTTCGAGACGCTCCAACTCGCGATAGAGCTGCTGGGGCGTGGCCGACCAGAAGTTGGCCACCGACACGTCGAAGCGCTTCGCGAGCTGGTAACCCGACGCCTCTCCCCCGAGCAGCGCGGCGAGCACTGCGTGACATAAAGCCATCTAGCCAGCCGCCCTTCCGAGGCATACTGTCGGAAGCACCTATTCAACTAATTGACTATCAGGGAGGTCAAGTCGTGCACCCGTTTGGCGCCGCTCTCGAAGCAGGCGACATCGACGCCGCCATCGCCATGCTGCGCGAGGACGTCGTCTTCCGCAGCCCCGTTGCGTTCAAGCCCCACCACGGCCGGCCCGCCACCGGAGTGATCCTGCACGCCGTCTCGAGGGTGTTCGCGGACTTCCACTACGTCCGCGAGATCGGCGCTGCCGATGCGGTGGACCACGCACTCGTCTTTCGCGCCCGCGTGGGCGAGGTCGAGATCGAGGGATGCGACTTCCTGCATCTCGACGAGGACGGCGCGATCGACGAACTCACCGTCATGGTCCGGCCGCTCAGCGCGGCGCACGCCCTGGCCGACGCGATGAACATCCAGCTAGCAGCCGCAAAGGGCGGCGGAAGCACGTGACCCACGACGTTGACTTGCCCTACCTCGACGAACATTCGACCGACATTGCGGCCGGTGTCGACGATGTCTGGCCGGTGCTCGTCGAGACCGTGGATCGGGCGCTCTCCCGGGCCGGCGCGGCCTGCTACGCCCGGGCGATCGGCTGCGCCGACGGCGAAGCGTCCGGGCCACGACCACTCGGCGAAGGGTCGACGCTGCCCGGCTTCCATGTCGTCACCGCGGTCCCGGGATCTGTGCTCGTTCTCCAGGGACGCCACCGGTTCTCGACCTACGCCCTGACGTTCCGCCTCGACGACGTCGACGCCGACAGATCGCGGCTGTCACGCCGAGTCGCGGGCTGCATTCCCCGGACTGGCCGGGCGCGCGTACCGACTGCTCGTCATCAGCACACGCGGCCACGTCGTTCTCGTGCGGCGCCTGCTCGCCCGCGTCAGGGACCGGTCCGAAAAGCGTCAGCAGGGGCAGGCATGCTGATGCGGTGGCTGACTTCACCGCAGAAGACCTGACCGGCTCCCGGTTCGAGGACGTCTACCTCACCGGCGCCCGATTCCACGACGTCGACCTCACCAATGCGCGCTTCGACCTGGTGGATCTGACCGGAGTCACGATCCGGGGCGCGGCCCTGGTGAACATGGACCTCAGCGGCGACATCGAGAACCTGCGGGTCAACGGCGTCGACGTCGTGCCCCTGGTCGAGGCGGAACTGAATCGTCGCTACCCGGACCGGGTGAAGATGCGTCCGGCCGATGCCGACGGGTTCCGCGAAGCATGGGACATCCTCGAACGGCTCTGGCCGCAGACCGTCGAGCGGGCTCGCGGGATGGCCCCGGATCTGCTGCACGAACGGGTCGACGGTGAGTGGTCCTTCATCGAGACGCTGCGCCATCTCGTCTTCGCCACCGACGCCTGGGTGAAGCGCGCGTACCTCGGCGACCCCTCGCCC
Organism: uncultured Actinomycetota bacterium; assembly: GCA_963709985.1. Classification (GTDB taxonomy): domain Bacteria; phylum Actinomycetota; class Actinomycetes; order Mycobacteriales; family Jatrophihabitantaceae; genus DASXRA01. Next base: position 39,739 of record CAVPYQ010000044.1, on the reverse strand, counting down.
TGGGACCCACTCGACCTGCCGCACGACGAGATGCCCGACGAGCCCAGCGTCCCGCGCGACCGCGACGCCCGACCGTCGCTGGACGAGGTGCTCGCACTGCGCGCGGACCGGATGGCCACCGTGCGCGGCGTATTCGCCGATCTCACCGACGAGCGACTGGCCGGCCGGACCGAACCGGTTCTCGAACCGGGCTATCCCGAGCAGGAGAGCTTCGCGGTACGCCGCTGCCTGCAGGCCATCCTCAGGGAGGAGTGGGAGCACCGCCTCTACGCCGAGCGGGACTTCGACGTACTCGAATCCCGGCCGGCGTAGCCCGCGGCCGGCGTAGTCCGCGCCCGGCGCAGCTACGCCGACCGGATGTCGCGCTGCATGCACACCGATGTTTCGCTCAGCAGGTACGGCTCGAAGCGGGGCACTTCGACGAATCCGTGCCGGCGGTAGAACGCTCGGGCCGCGAGTTGCTTGTCGCCGGTCTCCAGGCGCAAGACGTCGACGTGCTGTCTCGTGGCGTGGTCGACCAGCGCGGCGATCAGTACGTCGGCCACGCCCGTGCCGCGGTACTCGGGCTCGACGTAGAACCGCTTCAACTCGGCGAAGCCGCCGCCCTGCACCTCGACCCCACCGAGCCCGACGAGCCGGTCAGCGACCCGGACGCCGACCAGGTGGACGCCCGAACGCTCCAGTTGCTCGGCGGAGTAGCCGAATGTCTGATCCGGCGTGTAGCCGCTGCCGGCCAGCTCGGCGGTCAGCGCCTCCATCAGCGCGATCACGTTCGGGTCGCGCACTCGCACGGTCGCAACGTGCATCCGGGACGTCGTCGCCTCATCCATGACCAGCAAAGGTAGTGGCTGCCCGTCGCGAGATTGTGCAACCCTCGGCGTCCTGACGACTGCCAAAGTTGCACGATCGCGGCTCAGCTGCTCGGCGGGACGCCGTAGTCCGCGTCGGACACCTCGTGCAGCCAGATCGTCCGCCCGCCGGCCGTCACGGCCAGGTGCGCGAACGCGGATTGCGTCGTGGCGCCGTGCCAGTGCGGCACTCCGGGCTCGACGTGCCACCAGTCGCCGGCACCGAGCGGGATCGGGGCGTCCAGCCCCTCCCACGCGACGATGCCGCTGCCGTACACGGCAATGATGGCCTGCTCGTTCTCGTGCACATGCCAGTGCGACCGGGCACCGGGCTCGTACAGGAACCGCGAGCCGGCGAGCCCAGCCAGGTCGGCCGGTGCAATGTAATCGGTGCGCCAGACCCGGCCGGTGAAATTCGCCGTGTCGGCAAGGAACGACGACGTGGAGCGCTCTGGGACGACCCGCATACCGCGCAGCCTACGACGGGAGGTCGCCCGGGCGACTTTCGCGCTTTGGGGCCGGATCTGACCTGATCGTCCGGCGAGTTCGAGGTCACGACGACGAGATTCTGCAAGCCAGGACGTGTCATCCTGTGCTGCAGGCATCTCAGCGTGCGCGGACCGGGCCGGTCGGACTGCCGGACGGGCTGGACCTTCGGGGGTGTACTCGTGGATCTCGTCGTGGCCCTGGCCATCGCCTTTGCGCTGATTGGCATATCCACTTTGGCCATCGGCGGCACGGTCGACGCGCTCCAGCAGCCTGCGGCCGCGTGGGCCGACTGCGGCTACCGGCGGGCGACGTGGGCATGGCAGGCGCTCGGCGCTCTCGTGCTGCCGATCGGCCTCGTGTACAGCGGCATCTACTTCCTCCGGGTGCGACCGCGACTGATCGCCGCCACGCCGCGCCTGGCCGCCCAGCCCTACGAGCAGGCCGTGTGGCACCTTGTGCTCGCCGGGCGGGTTCCCGCATCCTCGCCGAACAGCGTCCGGATCCGGATCCCGCGCGCGGTCAACGTGCTGAGCGGGCTGCTGGCCGTGCTCGCGATGGCGTTCAACCTGGTCCTGTTCTCGATCGATCAGGCCTATTCCGATCGCCGTCTGGCGGCATTGTCGATCGGCTCCGGCGCCCTGCTCGTGCTGATGATCGCGCTCGGAATGTGGGTCGGGATCACCCTCACGCCCGAGGGCGTCCTCGTGCACAACATTCGGCGGCGCCGTCTCGCCTGGAGTCTCATCGAGGCGGTCACCGAGGAGCCGCGATTCGGCAGTCGGCGGGTCGTCTTGTGGATCGAGGGGGGCTACCGCGTCCCGCTGCGCGCGCCGGTGATGGCCTTGCCCGGTGTCGGACGCCGTCGCTTCGAGCAGGACTTCCACACCATCGGCCGGTGGTGGCTGGCCCACCACGCGGGTTCCGGCCAAGCCGGCCAGACCGGCCAGACCGGCTGAACCGCCGCGCACTAGCGACCGGTGTCGATGTCGTCCGCTGTGGATGGCCCCGAGACGGTACGTGTCCTGCAGGAGAAAGTGGCCAGGGCGCTGCCCGCCGAGCAGGTCGAGCGCATCGGCGGCTGGTGGCTGCGCCGCTCGGCAAGCCCGTCCTGGTGGATGGGAACAGTGCTGCCGCACGTTGCCGACTCCGGCCGGGACGAACTGGAGCCCATGATCGCCGCGGCCGAGCGGTTCTACGCGGGATTCGGGGTGGCGACGACGTTCCAGGTCAGCCCGGGCGCCTGCGCAGGCGATCTCGACGCGACGCTGGCCGAGCGTGGCTACCGCCGGCACAGTCGCATGTCCTTGCAGACTGCTTCGACCGCCGACGTCCAGGCGCAGGCACGCGGCGACGAGCCGCGGATCCGGGTCGACGAGATCCCGACAAGCGTCTGGCTCGCGGCCTGGCACGCCGTGCACGGCCAGGCCAGCGACCCGCGAATCGAGTGGGAGATGCTCGCCCGGGTGACTGCGCCGAGCGCCTTTGCGAGCGCCCTGGACGCCGGCGAGGTCGTCGCGGTCGGGCGCGCGGTGGCCGAAGCCGGCTGGGCGGGCGTCTTCGGAATGGCGACCGTGCCGCAGGCGCGTGGCCGGGGCGCGGCCCGCAGCATCCTGGGATCACTTGCCGATTGGGCCGTGGCCAATGGGGCGGGCCGCATGTACCTCCAGGTCGAGAGCGACAACGACCCGGCACTGCGTCTGTACAAGCGGATGCGCTTCTCCGAATTGTGCGGCTACCACTACCGCACCGGATCGCCCGTCAGCTGATGGGCAATGCCCGATCGCTGACGACCTGCTTCATCACGAGCGTCGAGTTCAGCCGTTGTACGCCGGGCAGTGCGGCGAGCACGTCGTCTTCGAGGCGCTGGTACGCGCCGAGGTCCTCAGTGAGGATGCGCAGCAGGTAGTCCGGGTCGCCGAAAAGCCGCTGCGCCTGGACGACGTTGGCGACGCCGGCGACGGCCTCCTCGAAACCGAGCAACGTGTCTCGATCTTCCTGGCGCATCGTGACGAACACGAGGGCCTGGAACTTGAGGCCCACCACGTCGGGATCGACGACCGCGCGGTAGCCGCTGATCGCTCCGCGCCGCTCGAGTTCGCGCAATCGACGGTGGCACGGCGAGACGCTCAGGCCCACTCGGCCGGCCAGTTCGGTGACCGTCAGCCGCCCGTCCTGCTGAAGCGTTGCAAGAATCTTGCGGTCAATGGCGTCCATGCGCCAGATCCTTCCACCTCGAGCCCGGACCTCAGGGAAAGTTGGGAGCACCTTCTGGCAATTCGGCAATAGCCTGCCCGCAGACGTCGCGACTCAGGGAGGTGCTGCCATGGCCGCCGGTTCCGTACTCGCGTTCTGGGCCGTGGCCGTCCTGCTCATCGTCACGCCCGGTGCGGACTGGGCGTTCACGATCAGCGCGGGCCTGCGCGGCCGCTCCGTGTTCCCCGCCGTCAGCGGCCTGGTGCTCGGCTACGCCGCGGTCACTCTTGTCGTGGCGACCGGTGTCGGGGCGCTCGTCGCCGGATCGCCGTCCATCCTGACGAGCCTCACACTGGTCGGAGGCGCCTACCTGATGTGGCACGGCACAACGACGTTCGCGCACCCCGCAACGCCGGCCACGTCAGCCGATGTCCCGGCTGGCACGACCTGGAACACGATCATGAAAGGCGTCGGGGTCAGCGGCCTCAACCCGAAAGGGCTGCTGATCTTTCTTGCACTGCTCCCGCAGTTCACCGACTCGCACTGGACCTGGCCGGTCGCCGGTCAGATCGGCCTACTGGGCCTGACCTTCACCGCCACCTGCGGCGTCTTCTACTCCTGCCTGGGCACATTCGCCCGGTCGGCCCTGCACGCGCGCCCGGCCACCGCCCGCCGCGTGAGTCGCTTCGCCGGTGTGGCAATGGTCGTCATCGGCGTACTCCTGATCGTCGAGCGCCTCGCCTCCTGACAGTCGATGTCGCAGGATTGGGCGATGGCACCGATGACCGAGCAGGCGCTGACCGATGAAGTTCTGGCCCGATTGGCCGCGACCCCGGACGAACGCCTGCGCACAGTGATGCAAGCGTTGGTACGACATCTACATGCCTTTGTCACCGAAGTGCGCCTGACCGACGCCGAGTGGGCGGCGGCCATTCGCTTCCTGACCGCCACGGGTCAACTCTGCGACGAGACCCGTCAGGAATTCGTGCTGCTGTCCGACACTCTCGGTGTGTCGACGCTCGTCGACCTGATCAACCATGGCGGCGCGGACGAGCAGATCACCGAGACCACCATCCTCGGGCCGTTCTACGTGCCGGACTCGCCCTGGCGTGATCTCGGGGCGTCGATGGTCGAGTACGACGACGGCGGCGAGCCGGCCGTGCTACGCGGGACGGTGCGCTCGCCGTCCGGACCGCCCATTGCCGGGGCGACGCTGGACGTCTGGCAGAACGCAGCGACCGGCTACTACGCCGTGCAGCAGCCCGACGTCCAGCCCGCCACGAATCTGCGCGGCCGCTACCGCACCGACGCCGACGGGCGCTTCGTCATCCGAACGGTGCGCCCGGTTCCGTACCCGATCCCCGACGACGGCCCGGTCGGCAAACTGGTCGCCGAGACCGGGCGCCACCCTTGGCGCGCGGCCCACATCCACGCGATCGTCAGCGCGGACGGGTACCGGCCGGTGGTCACGCACGTCTTCGACAGGCAAAGCGATTACCTCGACAGCGACACGGTGTTCGGGGTCAAGCAGTCGCTCATCCGCGACTTCGTCCCCGGCGGGGACGGCGTCCTCGTGTGCGAGCACGACTTCGTCCTGCACCCGAACTGATCTCTGCTGACGCCGTTTAGCTTGGTCGAAGCGGGGCGCTTCGGCGTACCGTCCTGCTCATGAGTCAGTACATGGCTTGGCCGACCGCCGACGGTGTGTGGCACATCGGCACCGGGCTGAGCCTGCCGCCGGGCGCCACTCTCGAGGACCTGAACAAGCTGCTGGCCCGGCGCCACATCGATCGTGCCGAGATCGGCTTCCACCGTCCCCACGACGAAGTGAAGTTCAACGAGCAGTTCGCGATCGAGGTCGAGCAGCACGGGACCTGACCTCGCGTGTGCGCGCCGCGGACCTCGCGGTCACGTCGTGCGGCCGTTGCCCTCCGGGGTCGCATCGGCGGGTGGCTGAGCGAAGATCGTTGTACGGATCTCCGCCATGATGTCGTCCAAGGTGATAACGGCCGAGTCGATTCGTTCCCCCACCGACTGGATGGCCAGCGCACGGACTGCGCTCAGGGACAGGCTGACGTCGAAAAGCCTTGTGATGACGCGCTGCGTCAGGTCCTGGGCGAGGCGATCCTGCACGAGTGCGACGCGTTCGGCTCGCGCGCGCGCCAGTTCGGCGAGTGCCGCATTGGTTTCTTTCAGCTCACGACTGGCCGCGGCCACCTCCTGCGCGCGGACTGCGACCTCGCGTTCTTGTAGCTCGTCGGCCCGACGGAGCCGTACATAGTCGGTCACGTCCTCGACCCGGTGGATGATGTAGCGCAGATTGCCGGATTCATCGAGTACCGGCGTGTTCACAGGGCTCCAGAAGCGTTCTTCGAAGCTGCCGTCGACGCGGCGGATGTCGTACTTCTGCACCGGCATCACGTCCACTACATGATCTCGGCGCACCCTTTCCAGGGAAGCGCGCAGATTCGCGACGCCTTCCGCGGAAGGATCATCGGGATTGTCCGGAAATACGATGAACAGGTAATGGCCGACAATCGCGGCACGTTCGGTCATGGTCGCGGACGCATAGGCGTCAGTGACCGCGACGATCATCAGGTCGGCATCGAGGACGAGATACAGCCCCGGTGCCCCCTCGAACAAGGTCCGGAAATCCACACCCTGATCGCTCATTCGCCTCCCGCCACTGACGATTGTCGGAAGTTAGCACCCGGCCGCGCTCGTACGCCATCTGTGTTCTGACGGGGGGCTACCCGCCCGTCCGCGCCCGTCCGCCGCCCGTCCTCCCGCAGCGGCCGGCGGTCAAGGACAAACACACGAGGCCGACCGTCCACAGTGGACAGTCGGGCAACCAATCACGTTTAGCCAGCACGGTCCGGCGAGAGTCACCCGCTCGATTCCCTTTACTTTGCGATCCCCGCGTCGAATAGGGGTGGCAATACAGCACCTTACGAAGGAGACAGCGGTGACCGGAACCTACCGGCTCAATTGGGACACGGCCGAGCACAGGCTCGAAATTGCCTGCCGTGGCGTGTGGGACGTACCGGTCATGCGGCAGTTCGATCAGGAATTCCGCGCCACGCTCACCACCTTGCCCCGATCCGGATGGACGCTGCTGGCGGATCTGCGGGGTACCGGCGGCTGGGCGCCGGACCTGCACAGTGTCGTCGCGGACCTCATGACAATCAGCCGCGACCAGGGCATGACCCAGGGCGCCGTCGTCGTATCGAAGACCGTCGGCCCGCCCCAGAAACGCCACGCCTACCGCACCGCGTTCGTCCAATCCGTCGAAGAGGCAAGGGCATTGCTCGACTCGCCCGGGCGATGGGCAAGCAGGCCCTAACGGGCGCCGGCAATCCGTAACACGCTCGGATGCCTGAGCTTTTCCGTCGCGGTCGGGCAACGGTCGACGCCATCGAGTGCATCCGTCGCAACGACGAGCCGCTGCTGCTCGCGATTGGACATCGGCGGCCAGATGATCGAGTGGCCGGAGGCGTTGTGCCGGCAACCGGCATCGCGACGCTGGCGGCCCGCTCCGTCGCCTGACCGGTCGCGTCAGAGACGCGACCGGTAGGTCCCGGTCCGGCTGTCGCCTCTCGGATCCCGGACCGCACTCCAGTGCCGGCCCGGGATCCGAGAAAGTGCGATCAGCCTCGGCCGTGCGGCTCGTTGACCGTCAGCGTGGCCGAATTGCTGAATCCAGATCCCGCGCCGACCGCGCTGACCGTGAACCTCGTGGGTGCTGCGACCGTCGGGACGATCGCGCTGATCGTCGCCGTACCGGAACTGTCAGCGATGGCGCTGCCGACGGCCGCGGCGCCGATGGTGAAGGCGACGCTCTCGCCGCTGCGATAGCCGCGGCCGGTGATCGTGACGCTCTGCCCGGGGTCGGGACTCGAGTCGCTGACGCCGAGCCGACCCGGGTCCGCCAACGCCGCGTGCTCGGCACACACGTCGCCCTGCACGCCAACCGCCGGGGCCGGCGCGCCGGTGGTGACGCCGTCGTCCTCGCGGATGACCAACTGCCCGAAGTCGTTACTGCCGAGCACCGCATTGGACGAGTACGAGACGCCGATCTTGAACGGGGTGGTCGGCGTCGCCCCGGGCAGCGTGTCGCCGAGTGTCGGTACCTGGACGGCCTGGCAGGTCTGGCCAGGCCCGAAGGTCACCTGATGTACGGCCAGTCCGACCTTGCCGGTCGCCGAGCCGATCGCAGTGACGTACGCCGTGATCGTCGACTTGCTCGCCTTCGACAGATACACAGCGACGTCGTCGGTGCCCGGACCGCTGCCCTCCTCCGCGGCTGTGGTGGCGATGTTGACGGTCGGGCGGGTCTGCACGCTCGGCGTGCCAAGGCTCTTCGAGTCGAACATCAGGTCCTGGAGGAAGACGCCACCGTTTGCCGTGCCGTCGAGGCCCATCCCGGCGGTGAAGCTGATCCGGGTGATGTCGGTCAGGTCGAGTCCCGCCGCGGCGAGCGTGCCGGTCGGCACATGGGCCTGCTGCAGCACGATCTTGTCGAGGATCGCGGTGCCCGGGCTGGTCGGCATCCGGTCGACCGTGTTCGGGTTGAGGCTGGACATCGGCGCGCTCCAGATGTGCCCCGCACCGTCGCTAACGGTCAGCGTCATGTCGGTGCCGCTGACGACATTCTCATCGGGCGACATGGACACGGTCAGCTCGCCGAACCTGGAGACATTGCGTCGCCCCGCCGGAACCGCGACGTTCAGCTTGCCCGTGCCGTCGGCCCAGGTGAGGTGGGTCATCTGGTTCAGCGGCACGTTCGGGGCGAACGACGCCGGCGTCCAGTACGGCACCTGCTGGTTGGCGAGGGTGAGCGTGCAGAACGCCAGCGGCACCGGCACCGTGCGACCGTTCTTGTCCGCGCAGATCGTGGCGGTGGCCGAGCCGGTGGTGCCGATCAGCGGGCTGGTGTTCGCGAATGACGTCACGTCCTCGCGCTGCGCCGATGGCTGCTGGGCTACCGTCCGCACGTCGGCGTATCCGGCGACCGACGATGGCTCGGCGCCGCTGCCGTCGAACATGCCCCGGAACTGTGTGGCGCCGCCGAGCGTCAGCTCGAAGAAGCCGGCGACGTAAGCACTGCCGACCTGGAACTGCTGCGGCGCCGTCAGGCGGGTGGTCGTCGGCGCCGCCGTCCCGCAGACCGGATCGTTCGGCGAGTGCCAGTCGTCGGCCGCGTTCGGGTACGGCGGCGTCCAGATCGTGTTGTAGAAATCGTGGTCAGTGCCCATGACCCACACGTCCGACCGCAGCACGCTGTCATTGAACGTGTTTCGCGAGTCGGCGTAGAAGTGCTGGCCCTGCTGGTCGGAGACATCGCCGTCGCAGTACGGCAGCAATGTCGTCGTGATGACGTCGGGCAGCGTCGCCCGGGTGAAATCGATCGGGGCGAGCGCGAAGATCGACTTGATCGACCACGGGTGGGCGAGCCCTTCGTTGAGGGTTCCGGCGGTAACGACCCCCTCGCCGCCGCGAGAGTGCCCCATCAGCCCGATGTCGCTGAAGTTCATCGTGCCCACCAGGTCAGCGGCGCTCATGCCGGTGCCGGCCAACGCCTGGTCGAGGTCGAGCGTCTGATTCGTCGCGGCGTCGAAGAAGGCGACCTGCTTGCCCGCGTTCGCCTTCTGCAGCCAGGTGAGAGTGTCGAGAACGAGCTGGCCACGCGCCACCGCGCCGTCGTCGGGGGCAAGCTGGTTGTCGTTGGAGTTGATGGCATCGGCCCCGATCGACACGACCGTGTAACCGTTACTGGCCAGCGCGTCGCCCGCTCCGTCGTAGCCGGCGTAGCTCGGGATCTCGGTGTATCCAGTCGGGCATGGCCATCCGCTGGCGGTCGGCGCGGAGGGATCGCTTTTGAAACAGGACGAGTGCCGGCCGTGCAGGAAGATCACGACCGGATGCGCCCCGCGGCCGGTGGGTAGGTAAATGCGCCCCTGGACCTCCCCACGGATACCGCCGATGTTCGCGAGCGGGATCGCCTGCGCACCGAAGTTGTAATCAGCGACCTTGTACCTGAACCGGCCGGGACTCGTCGGATCGTCGCCCAGGGTCGGGCCGGCCTTCTTCGGGACAACGGCCGCGCGCTTCGCGGTGGCGGAGGGAGCCGCCGATGCGTCGGCGCCGGACATCCATTCCCAGGCGACCTGACTGGCCTTCGCCACGGACGGGTCCGCCGTCGTGAACGACAGGCGGAGGCCATCGGTGGACTCGGTGGCCGGGCCGAGGGTCTTTCCGTCCGCGACGAGAACCGGAACGTCGTCCTGGGTCGGCAGCGGTGCATCGAGCTTGAGGCTGACGACGTAGCCACCGGCAGCGCGCTCGACCGTCCAGCCGTCGCCGGAATCGACAGTCGTCGACGGTGGTGCGGCCATCGCCGGTGCGGAAGCGGCGGCGCCGATGAGACCAGCGGCGGCGACTGTTGCTGACGACAGGAGCGCGACTCGCCGCCACCGCCGGCGTCGTGCAGGGAGGGGTGATTTCAACGTGATTCCTCGTGAATCGAAGCGACAGGACGCACGACGGCGACAGCGTTGTCACGTCGGGAGGGCAGGCCTCTGACCAAGGCCGCCAGCGGCCGAACTGTGGCACGTCAAATCACGTTCGAACTCGCGAGAAATACGCTCGTTTCAATTGTTTACATAGGGGCAATTGGCCCGGTGAGAAAGATCGCAGGCCGGTTCTGCCTGGAGTAGATCGTCACTCAATGGTGTTTGCCGCTGTTCATCTCTTCGAATCAATTGCGCAGGCGACGCCGAACGTGCCGACGAAATCGAAAGATCTGGCCCACTGGCTTGACCGGGTGCGGCGCAGCACCCAGTAAGCCAGTGAGCCGTTGAGCCAGCCGGGCTACCAGCGACTGGACGTGACAATCGCTGTCATCTGCTGCGTGGTCAGTGGCGGCTGGGCCGCCAGCACGCTGCTCTCACCCTTCGGGTCGCGCTCGTTGCTGACGTGCATGAGGAACTCGACGCCGTCGGGCCGGATGAGATCGACCTGGTACGTGACCGCGTGCGGCGCGCCCTGAAGCGGCTCACGCCCGATCGCCAGTGACGAGCCGTCGGCCAGGCGGCGCACGGTGCACCGCGAGCGGTCGGGATCGTCGCACATGGCCGTGCCGCCCGGGCGGTCGCGGAAGATCTGCAGGTCGTAGCCGCCGGTGACTCTCGAAGCGGTCAGCGTGCCGACGATCGCGGCCCCGATCGCCTGCCCGGCGGGGGCCGTGGTCTGGTAACCCGCCGACTGCGTAGGCACAGCGGGAACGCTTTGGCCGGGCGCGCCGGGCGCGGTGTGCCTGGGAGCGGCCGGAAGGCTCATCTGCACCGGCGCGCCGGTGTCGGTAACCGTGAACGTCGCGGTGTCGCCGAGCACCGCTCGGAATCGCCTGGTCAACTCGGCCGGCGTCCTTGGAACCTGGAAGGTCTTCGGAGCCGCCGACTTCCCAGCGGTCGTCGCCGGGTGCGCGGCCGCGGTCGTCGGCGCACCCGCCGCCTTGGTGCCCGAGGTCCCTCCGGTGCGACCGCGGGCGAGAAGCGTGGTCGCCGCGACGACGGCGAGCACCGCGACGACGCTCGCGGCGACCAGCAGCAGCCCCGTTCGGTGCCGAACCGGTACGTGGTGTGGGGTATCGGCCGGCAAGCTCGCCGAAGCCGCGTCAGCCCGTCGCTCCAACTCGGCGAAGGCATCGGTCAAGGTATGGAAGTCGGTCATCTCTCCTCCTGGAGCGCATGGGCGACCGGGGTCAGCCTGTTCGTGTCGAGACCTGCGCTGATCCGAAGCGACTTCAGCGCGCGCGAGATCTGGGTACGTACCGTCACCTCGCGGCAACCGAGGTGGGCGGCGATGTCCGCGTCGGACAGGCCGACGTAGTACCGCAGCACGACCGCTGCGCGCTGCCGGCGCGGTAGCTCGGCCAACCGCCGGATCATCGCGTCGCGCTCGGCCCGCTCGTCGGCGCCGTCGCCCGCCCGCACGATGTCGAGTTCGACATCCGCCCGGGGCGAAGTGCGGGCCAGCCGACGGTGCCAGGACAGGTACTCGTTGACGATCATCCGCCGCACGTAGGCATTCGGCTCGGACATCGACGAGATCCGATCCCAACGTTCGAACGCACGGGCGAGGACGTCGCTGACCAGGTCCTCGGCGAGCCACGTCTGGCTCGTGAGGATCGTGGCGAAGCGCATCAGCGCCGCACGCTGCCGTGCGACATACTCACCGAACTCCAACAGCCTGCTCCTGATCGTCTCGACGTGTGATTGCGCTCCTCAACGGCGCAGCCTGCCGATCTGTTGCATGGTCGAAAAAACTTCTGCGTCAAACCCGCCGAAGGTCAGCTCAGGCCGGTTGGCTGCGATTGGCACTTCGCACCCGGGCAGCCGACGCCGATCATCGCTACATTGTGACCATTGACGATCCCGGGCCCCTTCTCGTCCTCTGGGATATCGACCAGACCCTTATCGAGGTTGGCGGCGCCACCCGTCAGGCCTATGCGGCAGCGTTCAGCAAGGTCGTCGGCCGCCCGCTCGACCAGCCCTGGCGCTTCAACGGGCGCACCGAACTCGCCGCCGTCGCCGATGTCCTGCGCGCCCACGACGTGCCGCCCGCACCCGCGCTGATCGACTCCTTCGTGGCCCTGATCGTCGAGGAACTGCACGCGCGCGCCGATCAGATGCGCCACGACGGGCGGGTGCTGGCCGGCGCCGAAGAGGCCTTGCGGGCCTGCAAGGCCGTGGCCGGGGTGCACCAGTCGGTGCTCACCGGAAACCTCTACCCGCTCGCGGTCTTGAAGATGTCGATCTTCGAGCTCGCGGCCCACGTCGACCTGCGCATCGGTGCCTTCGGTGCGGACGCGGTCGACCGCACCGAACTACCGCCCCATGCCTGGCGGCGCGCCGAGCGTCACGTGGGCATTGCGTTCACCGGCGCGAACACGGTCATCGTCGGTGACACGCTGCTCGACGTGGCCACCGGACTGGCCGCCGGTGCGCGGGTGGTCGCGGTCGCCACCGGACCGGCCAGCGTCGACGAACTGAATGCGGCCGGCGCGCACGTCGTGCTGCCCGACCTCCGCGACACCGACGCGGTCGTGGCTGCGATCGGCCTGCGCGGCTAGCCTAGCGGCTAGGGCATCGCACGGCTGGCGCGCGCTAGTCCTTGAAGCTGGGCGACCAGTCGTAGACGACCGACGTACGTATGACCACGTCCTGCACCGACCGGTTCGCCCGGCTGATCGCAACCCACAACAGGCCGATCGGAAAGACCACACATGCGACGGCACGCAGCAACGCCCCGACGAAGCGCATTCGTTTGCCGTCGTAGTTGACCACCCGCAGCCCGAGCAGTGTGTCGCCGTACGTGCGGCCCGTCAGCCGCCAGCACAGCGTCAGATACGGCACGGCGACGCCGAACCCGATCACGGGGATGCTCCAAACCAGAGCCGAGGGCCAGCGGAACGAGGTGGGGTTGAGCAGAAACAGCAGTCCGGCCAGGACCCCGTAGATGGCACAGACAATGGCGATCACGACCAGCAGATCGATGGCGCTGGCGACCACACGCGTGACGACGCCTGCGCGCCGGCCTTGATACGCACGCGCGGCGGCCGGAATGGCCGGCGTCGGCGATGACGCTTTACTGCGTGGTTGCATTGCCACCTCCGCCCGGCTGGGCGGTCCTGGGCGCGCTCGGTACCGCGGCGATGCCGGCGATCCCGGCGGTGCCGGCCCGCCGCCGGTCGGCCGGGCTACCCAGCACCCGGACGCCCGTCATTGCCGGCGAGGCCGGATAGCGGCTGACGGGCGCCATGCCGCTGGCCGCCGACGACAGTGCGGGCGCCGGCAGAACCAGCGGCCATTGCTCATCGGCTCCCCCGTATCCAGCAGGCGCGGCGTCCATGGCCAGGAGTATTCGTGCTGACGGGACGCGGCACACCATCCGGAAACGGTGACCCGGCCGGCCAGGTCAGGCGACGGCCTTCGCCCGCAATCGCCGAGCGAGGAACTTGCCGAGTTCCCATAAGGCAAATAGGGCGACGGCCGGCACGAGTGCCCACCCGAACTGCCTCAGGTTGAGATCGGTGGTGTCGAGCAGTCGGTGGAAGACATCCATCTGGGTGACGAGCACGGCGAGCACGAATTCGCCGAGGATCGCCCAGTTCAGTTGCTTGCTGTCGAATGTGGCAGTCGTCAGTATCGACTCGGTCTCGCTGCGGCATTCGAGGGCAGCGACGATCAGGCAGATCGCGAAGGACGTCAAGGCGATCGAGTTGCCGATCGCGGTGCTGTCGAAGTGCGTCTTACCGAGTTCGAGCAGCAGGAGCAGGCCGACCGTTATGGCGAGTCCGGCCAGTCCCACCGTGATGACGACCGACTTCGTCAGCACCGACTGCCCCCGAGGACGCGGCGTGAGCAACATGAGCCCCGGAGTCTCCCGGTCGAAGCCGAGCGCGAAGCCGAACGGGGCGTTGACCACGAAGTGAATCCAGAGAACCTGCGCCGGCGTGAACGGCTCACCGGCAGCGATGTTGAACAGGCTGGCGCCGAGGAACGTGAGGACGAACGCCACCAGCAGCACGAGCACGAACCGGATGTACTTGGCGAGGTTGTCGTAGATCTTGCGACCCTGCTCGACGGCGAAGACGATCGTGGCGAAATTGTCGTCGGACAGGATCATGCGGCCCGCGTTCTTGGCCACGTCCGTGCCGGTTCCCATTGCGATTCCGATATCAGCGGCCTTGATGGCCGGCGCGTCGTTGACGCCGTCACCGGTCATAGCGACAACATTGCCGGTCTTCTTCAGCGTGTCGACGAGCAGCACCTTGTGCTCCGGGGCGACGCGGCCCACGACGCCGATGCGGTCGATGCGGGCCAGGCGCTCCTGTTCGGGCAGCGCGGCGAACTCGGCACCAAGGATCGCGTCACCTGGAATCCCGAGTTGCTTCGCGATCGCCGCGCCGGTCGTGACGTCATCTCCGGTCACCATACGCACGCGTATGTGCGCGCTTTGCGCGTTGGCGACGGCCTGTTTGGACTCCTCGCGCGGCGGATCGACCATGCCGACCAGGCTCGTCATCTCCAGATCGACGACATATCCGAGCAGGTCGCCGTTCGGGTCGAACGTGCCCGGGTCGAGGTCGCGCACGGCAGCGGCCATGACCCGCTGGCCCGCACCCTCCATCCGCTCCATGTTCTCGCGGCCCTTCCGGCTCAGATCCGCGTCCCACGGAACGCTCTTGCCTTCGCGCAGAGCGGTCGCCGCACAGGCCATGACCGCGGGCGCCGCACCCTTCACGAAGCAGCGCACGACCGGCGTTCCGCTCGCGTCCTTGGTGGAGTTGAAGGTCGCCATCAACTTGTAGGTCGGATCGAAGGGCAGGGTGGCCAGGCGGGGCAGCAGCTCGCGGGTGGCGTCGATGTCGAGTCCGGCCTTGTGGCCGAGGACGAGCAGCGCTCCCTCGGTGGGATCGCCGACCACCTTCCCGTCGACCAGTTTGGCGTCACTCGCGATGAGGTAGGGCAAGATCGCGTCCTCGATCGTTGCCGTGCTGCCCGCGACGTGATGGACCTTGCCCTCCAGGCTGTAGCCGGTACCCGAGATCGTGTAGCGGTTGGCCGGATCGATCACCTCGACGGCGGTCATCTGATTCATCGTCAGGGTGCCGGTCTTGTCGGAGTTGATCGCCGACGTGAAGCCGAGCGTCTCCACCGATGGCAGCTCTTTCACGATCGCATTTCGCTTCGCGAGATCGACGCTTCCCATCGACAGGATCACCTGGGTCACGGTCGGCAGCGCCTCCGGAATCGCCGCGATCGCCAGCGACACCGCGCTGACGAACAGGGCGTCCCACGCCACGTCGCGCTGGCGGCCCAGCACGAACATCACGATCATCGTCAAGCCGGCCGCCCCGGCGATCCACAACGTAAGCGTGTCAAGTTCCTTGGTCAGCGGCGACTTCTCCTTGGCCGTCGCCGACAGCATCGCCGAGATCTTGCCCAACTCCGTGTTCGCACCGGTGCCGGTGACGAGCAGGGTGCCACTGCCGTGCGTCACCGGCGTGTTCATGAATGCCATGTTCGTCTGGTCGCCGGGCCCGAGTTCGCCGTCAGGCAGCACGGTGGCGTCCTTGGCCGCGGGCGTGCTCTCGCCGGTCAACGCTGATTCGTCGATCTGCAGTGAACTGGCCGCGACGATACGTCCATCGGCGGGTACCTGATCGCCCGCCGCGATAAGGACGACGTCGCCGACGACGAGTTGCTCGGCCGGAATCTCGGCCTCGGTGCCGTCCCGCCGCACCCGGGCCGTCGCCTTCATCATCGACTTGAGCGCGTTCATCGCACTTTCGGCTTTGCCCTGCTGGCGAAGGCCGACCACCGCATTAAGCACCGTGAGCGCGATCAGGAGTACCGCAGTGCTCCATTCCTTGATCGCCAACGACACGATGGCGGCGACCGACAGAATGATCTGCATGTAGCTGCGATATTCGTCGAGGAATCGAAGCCAGCCCGGCTTGGGCTTCTCTTCGGGCAGTGCGTTCGGGCCGTTCGTGCGCAGCAGTTGCGCCGCGCGGCCGGCCGACAACCCTTCCGCCGGCTCGACCTGGAGGACTGCGGCGACGTCGCCGGCCGAGCGGGAGTACCAGCGCTGCCCGGTCGGCGCCGTCGCAGGCTGGCCCGGGGCGTCGGCTCGCAGGGTCATTCGATGCCTCCGATCCTCGAACGATCCGGGAGTGGTCGGCCTAGTCGGCCCGGTCGGCCCAGTCGGGCTGGTCGGCCCAGTCGGCCTGGTCGGCCCAGTCGGGCTGGTCGCCTAGGCCTTGGCCTTCTCGTTCTTCGCCTGTTGCTTTGCTCGTTTCTTCGCCTTCTTCGCCTCTTTCTCGGCCTGGACCGCGTACGGGTCAGCGGCCGCGCCCTTGGGCGCTTCGGCCTCGAGTTCCTCCTTGGCCGCTTTCAGCCCGTCACGGGCATCGGCCGACACATCCGGGTACTTGGGGTCGATCTCGATGAGCGTGTGCACGAGCACTGCGGCCGCGCAGATTCGCGCGAACCACTTGCGGTCGGCCGGGATGACGTACCACGGCGCCCAGTCCGTGCTCGTGGCGGAGAGCATCTGCGAGAACGCGTGCTGGTAGTCGTCCCACCGCTGCCGCTCGCGGGCATCGGCGGCGGAGAACTTCCAGTTGCGGTCGGGCCGATCGATCCGCTTGAGGAACCGGGTTCGCTGCTCCTCCTTGGAGAGGTTCAGGAACATCTTCAGCACCTTGATGCCGTTGTCGGTCAGGTACTTCTCCCAGTCGTTGATCTCGCGGTAGCGCCGGTCCCAGACTCCCTTGCCCTTGGCCTCTCTCGGCAACCGCTGCCGGTCCAGGTTCTCCGGATGCACGCGCACAACCAGGACTTCCTCGTACTGGGAACGGTTGAAGATGCCGATCTCGCCGCGCATCGGCAGCCGGCACGCGTAGCGCCACAGGTAGTCGTGGTCGAGTTCCTCCGCCGACGGAACCTTGAACCCACTGACGCGTACGCCCTGCGGGTTCACCCCGCTCATCACGTGACGGATCGTGCCGTCCTTGCCGCCGGCGTCCAGCGACTGCAGGCAGACGAGCACGCCGTAGGTGTCCTGAGCGGCCAGCCGCCGCTGATAGTCGGCCAACATGGTGATGCCCGTGTTCAGGAGCTCGGCGCCGTCCTTCTTCTTGAGGAAGTCCGCCTTGTATCCGGGATCGAAATCCTTGCCGAGATCCACCTTCGATCCGGGTTTGACCCGAAGGGGCTTGATCAATTCCGCAATGCGCTTCGCCCTCGCATCCGCCATGGCGCTGCATCCCTTCCCGACTCGAACGAGTCCCGAATCAGCCGGTCCGGCCGGAGGGAATCAGCCCGCGACTGACAGCCGGACTCCTAGCCCGCACATTCGTCGCGTCAGGCGAGCACCTTTGCCTTCTGGGCCGCGAATTCCTGGTCGGTCAAGATGCCTCGATCCCGCAGGTCCGCAAGCTTCTTGACTTCCTCGGCAACGCTCGACGAGCCGTCGGCTGCGGATTCGGCGTAGCTGCGCTGTGCCCGATCGGCGGCTCGCCTGCCGGTCCCCTGGCGCTCGGCCATCGCCGAGCCGCGGACGATCAGATACACCAGTGCGCCGAGGAAGGGCAAGACGATGATGAAGATGGTCCACCCGGCCTTGGCCCAACCGCCCATGTCCGAACTGCGGAACACATCGATCAAGATGCTGATCAGCAGGAAGATCCACAGCGTCCACAGGAAGAACAGCATCATTGTCCAGAACAGGTTCAGCAGCGGATAGTCTTGCGAGGCTTCCAGCCGCAGTGCAGCGCTCATGTCCCAGTCCTCCAGACGGCCACGACTGCGTTCGATCGTCACGGTAGAGACGCGGCCCTGGCCGAGCCTCATCATCCGCGGGTGACTAGCCGATCCTGATGTGCTGATCGCGACGACCGCGCGCGTTGCTCGCGAATCACCGTTATGTGCGGGCCGTCGGCGCGACCCGCGGCGAGCCGGTCCAGCAGATCACCCCGAGCGGGTGACCGCCCTCTCGGCGGATGGGCAAAGACTGAGGGCGCGACGACAGGTCTGCCGGCGCACTGCCAGGCCCCGGAGCGCTATGCGTCCAGGCCGTAAGGAGGGATGGTTTCCATGTCCGACCTGATTGCGATCGGTTACAACGACGAGACGACGGCCACTGCGGCCGCCGACGAGGCGCGACGGCTCGCCAAGGACCTCATCATCGAGGCCGACGCGATCGCCGTCATTCGTCGTGACGCCGAGGGCAAGTATCACGTGACGACCACGCACCACCCGGTCGGTTCCGGTGCGACGTGGGGCATGTTCTGGGGTTTGCTGTTCGGCATTCTGTTCTTCGTGCCGGTGTTCGGCATGGCGTTCGGGGCCGGCTTCGGCGCCCTGATGGGCAAGGTCACCAAGACCGGGATCGACAAGCAATTCCAGGACCAGGTGCGCGACATGGTCAAGCCGGGTACGTCGGCGCTGTTCCTCGTCGTCGAGAAGGTCACGCCGGACAAGGCCGTCGAGGCCATGAGCCGTTTCGGCGGCACCGTGCTGAAGTCGTCGCTGTCCAAGGAAGCCGAGAAGGAACTGCAGGCCGAACTGCAGGGCAACGCCGCTGCCGCAGCGGCCTCCAGCTTCATAGCGCGGCTCCACCACCCATTCCGCTCAGCCCGTCCAGCGCCGCACTGACTTGCTCTGTGCGGCGCTGCGCGCTTTCGGATACCGGGCCAGTGCCTGATCGCCGTGCCACTGCTCGAGGCCGTACAGCAGCCCGAAGGTGAACCCGTCCTCGCCCGCGTCGCGAGCCGCCGCGGCGATCTCGGCGATGACCGGCAGCGCGGTCACACTGTCCTGGTAGTCCCCGAGCGCCTCCTGGACCTGCTCCATCGCCGTGGCCAAACGTTCTGCATCGTCGCCGAATACGGGTCGGACCGAATCCGCGGCGTAGCGCGCACGTTTCGCCGCTCGGCGGACGTCGTGCAGCAGCACCGCCCGCTGCTGCGGGTCGCTACTGTCGTCGGCCTGTGCGGCCAGGACGTCGAACCGGTGGCACGCCCGGCTCACGAGCCGGCGCAGGCCGGCGCGGGCCGGGCGATTCGCGACTCGCCTGTAGCGGTGGATGGATCACGAGGTCGTCCAGTGCGTCGAGCAGCAGCAGGTAGCGATCGCCGTCAAGCGCCTGCACCAATTCCGCATGCGCCGCCTCATGCTTCGACGCGGTTACCCGTTCGATGCGCTCGTTCACCGGACCCTGCACCAGCCCCGGCGCGAGCAGGGATACCTGATGCTGCAAGTGGTCGCGCACGACCTCCGCGTCGCGTGGCCCACCGAGCACCGCGCCGAGCCAGGCGAGTTCAGCGCGTACGGGGTCGGTGCGGGAGCGATCGAGCAGCGGGCGGTACGTGGCCAGGGTGCTTCGCAGCCTGCGGGTAGCCACCCGCATCCGATGGACGCCGTCCGGCTCGTCGCGCCGCGCACGGGGATCCTCACCGATCAGGTCGTCGGTCTGCTTGCGAATGAACGCCACCAGCACGTCCCCCGAAGGGGCGGCGGGTCCGAGGGAGGTTGCCGAGGCCGGCGGTAGCCGATCGGGCATCACGCGTTGCAGGACCGGCGCCGGGGTGCGACGGCTCCAGACCCGCTGCGCCGAGCCGGGTGCGCACGGCGTCGAGCAGAGCGTCGTCCGCATCGAAGACCGTCGTGCCGATCTCGCGCCAGACGCAGGTTGCGCGCCCTGTACCGAACGGTTCAGCTCGATGCACGTTGTCGGTCACGACGGCGAGCACGTCCCCGACCTCGTTCAGCAGTTCGCGCCGGACGCCCGTCGTGTGCACTGTCGCGACGCGACGCAACGTCTCCTGCCGGGTCACGACGCGCAGCGGCTTGGCCAGCGCCGCGGGCACCGCCCTGGTCGACCGGCCGAGCGGGTGGCGGATCACCGACGATCGTCCGCGAGCGTCGGGCCGATCCAGCCACCAGCCCGCGTCGTCGCCGCCGTTGACCCGGCACAGCGTGATCGAGCGGCGCGCTAGTCGCAGGTCCGCGGTATCGAAGTAGCTCGTCTCGAACGTGGCCTCTACCGGATCGCTGACCGAGATGACCCGGTCGAGGTAGACGAGGTTCGGCAATGAGCCGGCCATCGAGACCTCGAGGGATCGTCCGATCGTGGCAGAGTCACTCATCGGCTTCGCTGTTCGTCCTTTGCTGATCGACAGGTTCATGACCCGGCGTCGAGAACGGCGAGGGCTCAGACCCGATGATCCGGCTGCTGGTCGCCGCTTCGCTCATCCGCGCCGGGTGAACGGGAGCGCGTTTCCCTAGTGTCCGGCCGATCCGATCCTCGGGTCGCGACGGTAGTGATCGAGCGCATGTGTCGTGAGCTGCGCGACGACCGTGCCGAGAATCGAGCCGACCACGACGTCACCCGGGTAGTGGACGCCGGTGTGCACGCGCGAGTACGCGACGGTGCCGGCGGCAGCGTGCAGCGGCACGGCAACTACCGGCAGGCCGCTCCCGACCCCGGTGGCGAAGGCAAATGCGGCCGCTGAATGCCCAGACGGGAAAGACAGCGATGTCGGCATCCGAACCCGCCGCGCGGCCACTTGTTCCGGCCGTTCTGGCCTCGCCCGCCGTCCGACCCGCTTGGCCCCGATATTGACCACTGCGCTGGTGACCCCGATGCAGACGAGTCCCTGCGTCGCGGCCCGCCGACCCCGGCGGCCGCCGACGATCGCCAGCGCTCCCGCCACTGCCATCCACAAGCGCGAGTAGTTCGCGGCGTTCGACAGCGCCTGCATGCCCCGATCCAAAGTGGGTGTTGGGGTCTGCGCGATCGCCGTGTAGACGGCCTGGTCCACCTTGCTCGCGTCGTCCAACCAGGGCCGCGATGCGCTTCGGGCGAACGCGCGTCATCGAGCTGACTCGCGGCTGTGTGCGTCGCGACCTTGCGAGGTCATGCCGTCGATACGTCGCGATCGGCAGGAACATCACCGTGACCGGAACCACGACGAAGCACGCTGGTAGCGCGGCCGAGTACCGGCCCGTCACGATCTCCCTGCCGCAGCAGGCGAACTCGTCCTCGTCCTCACAGCCTCGAATCTGGCCACCGAAACTTGGCGCATCTCGCGCCGCGCGCGTGTCTGCACTCGGTGCACCATCCGCATCTCCGGCTACCACGTAAACCGTCTCGGACTCCTCCTGCACGACGTCCTGCTCGGCCCCGGGGTCGCGCCGAGCGCGCCGTGTGAACACGTACGCGCAGACTCCTGCGGCCAGCGCGACCACTGCGGCACTCGCGACGGTGCCTCGCGGGCGGGGACGCGTGAAGCTCTCGAAGGGCATGACGTCATCTCCCAACGGTGCGGTCGGTTCGCCGACGGCCGCCGGTAATCTGCCCGACGACGGCCGCCTCTGGTCACTCCTCGCGTTTCCGGACCGATCGAATATAGGAAGGAGCCAGTCGCCGCTACATCACCGATTTCGGGTGAAGCACGAGACCTCGGGCTCCTCGCTGGCCTCGCTCTGCGCGCGGCATCACCACCATCGGGTGACGCCTGCCGCCCGTCTCCCGTGAGATGGTGCCTGATCACGCGTTCAGTCCGAAGGGGGACGCCGTGGCCAGGAATTCCTACGAGATCCGGGTGACGGGTGTGCTCGGTCCGGCCGCACGCGAGGCATTCTCGAACCTCGTGCTCGATGTCGAGCCGACCACGACCGTTCTGACCGGCGATCTCGAGCAGGACGAACTGCACGCACTGCTGGACCGAGTTCGCGCCCTCGGCCTCGAACTGGTCGACGTGCGGCAGGCGCCAACCACGATCACCGATCCGGCGGCGGAAGACCCCACGAGCGAGATCACCAACGGGACGCGGTGATTGGGGCAGCGCCCCATACCCGACCCGCTGTCACGCGGGAGCATTCGGCGACGTACGGAGCTTGCGACCCGGATCCGCGTCTGTCGTGGCCGATCCGGCCACCGGACCGATGTCGGACCACTTTGCCCCGGTCTCGGCTTGGTAAGCGGCCACCGCAGCCTCGATGGTCGGGAAGAAATGGCGAGGCTCGATCGTGCGGGTGAGTCCATAACGCTCGATCTTGCGTCGTACCGGGTCCTTTAGTTCGGCGAATACGAGTGCGATGCCCTGCTGGTTAAGTGCTTCGTCGAGATCTTCGAGCACGTCCGACGCCGTCGTGTCGACGTCGGTTATCGGCTCGGCAGCGATCACGATCCAGCGAGGACTCGGCTCCGCCTTGGCCATCCGCCTTACCTCGTCGCGGAAGGTCTTCGCATTGGCGAAGATCAGCGGAGCGCTGAATCGGTAGATCACCAGGCCTGGCAAGATCTTCGCCTGCGGGTAGAAGTGCACGTCGTGGTAGCCCTCGAGTCCGTCCGCGCGGCCAAGAATCGTGTCGTAGGGCCACCACGCCCGCCGGAACACATTGAGAATCGACAGCCCGACCGCGATTGCGATTCCGGGCAGAACGCCGAGCAGGGCAACACCGAGAAATGCGGCAATCGACAGCAGAAACTCGACCCTGCGCTGATGCAGCAAGCGCATCGTGCCCGGAATGTCGGCGAGGGAGAGCGACGCCGTGATGACAACGGCCGCCAGTGCCGGCTGGGGCAGGTTACGGAACAGGCCCGGGATAAAAACGATCATGAAGACGATCAGGAGGGCGCCGACGACGCCGGTGAGTTGTGTCCTTGCTCCGGCGCGCTCGGCCACCGCCGTACGGGATCCGCTGGTACTGACGGGAAAGCCCTGGAAGAACCCGGCGGCCAGATTCGCCACGCCGATGCCCGACCATCTCCTGATTGCCGTGGATCTCCTGTCCTGAACGGGCGGCGAACGACGACGCCGTCGAGATCGTGTCGGCGAGTGACACGAGTGCGATGCCGAGTGCGCCGGCGACCAACGGTCCGAGGTCAGCGAGCCGAACGTCAGGGAACGTGAGCGGTGGAAACCCCTGGGGCAACACTCCGACCAGGCTCACGCCGTGCTTGGCGAGATCGAAGATGGCAGCCGCAGCAATCGAGAGCACCACCATGACCAGCACAGCCGGAACCTTCGGCAACCACCGCTGCAAGACCAAGATCACGACGATGCCCGCGATGCCGGTGGCAGCCGCGGCGCCGACGACCTTGCCGTCGGCGACACCCTTGACGAAGCCGGTGACGTCGCCGAGGAAGTTGTCCGAGCTGACCTTGAAGCCGAACAGTTTCGGCAATTGCCCGACGAGGATCGTCAGCGCCAGGCCGTTCATGTAGCCGATCATGGTCGGCTTGGAGAGCAGGTCCGCGATGAATCCGAGCTTCGCGACCGCAGCCAGCAGCATGACCGCCGCGACCATGATCGCGAGCATTGACGCCAGTGCGACCGCGCGCTTCGGGTCACCGCCGGAGGCAATGAGCGGAAGGATCGTCGCGGCGATCATCGGCCCGAGCGAGGAGTCCGGGCCGAGGACCAGGATGCGCGACGGGCCGACCACGGCGTATCCGAGCAGGCACAAGATCGACGTGTAGAGACCCGTGATCGGCGGCAGGCCCGCGAGTTCGGCGTAGGCCATGCCCTGCGGGACGAGCAGCGTCGTGAGAACGACGCCCGCGATCATGTCCTTGAGCAGCCACTCACGCCGGTAGGACGCGATCACCGCAAGCCCTGGGACCGAGTGGATCATGACCAACACTCCCCGGCCTCGGATGGATCGCCCGGTCCGTAATGTCCCCGCTTCGAGGCCGCACGGGCATCACCCGCGCAGGATGAAGCCGTCACGAATCGAGCCGGAGCCGAACCGGGCGCGTGCGCACGGCGTGTGAGAGACCGGCCGCGGTCACCCGTGGAAGGTGACGCGCGGTCCCCGGCCGTGACGGCATCATCCCTTTATTCCGGAGGTCGTTGCGCCGACGCCACGGCTGGTGCGTACCGTGCCCATGAGGAGGGGTTGTCCGTCATGGCCGAGGTACCCGAGATAGGACCGGTCGACTACCTGGTTGTCGAGTTCCCGGGCAGCCGCCTGACCGGCGAAGGCCTTCCGCTGCTGGTGGATCTCGTCGATCGCGGCATCATCCGGATCCTCGACCTGGTGTTCGTCAAGAAGGAACTCGACGGCTCGGTCGTAGTCCTGACACTCGACGATCTGGACGTCGATCTCGCCGTCTTCGACGGGGCGTCCTCCGGCCTCGCCGGCCAGGACGACATTGCCGACGCGGCGTCCGTACTCGAGCCCGGCAACTCCGCGGCGCTGGTGATCTATGAGAACGCCTGGGCCGCCCCGTTAGCCGCCGCGCTTCGGCGTAACGAGGCCCAGGTCGTGGCGAGCGGGCGGATACCGATCTCGACGTACTCGACGCGCTCGATTCCGCCGAGGCCGACGTCGCGGCGAACGATTCTCCAGCGGGGGTGCGTTGAAATGCCACTACTTCGCGGAATCGCCCGAACCGCAGTCATAGCCGGCACGGCCACGGCCGTGTCCAATCGCGTGTCACGGCGGCAAGCGGGCCGATGGGCGGCCAAGGACGACCAGCAGGCCGAGGCCCAGCAGCCGGCGCCGCAGGAGGCGGCTCCGCCGCAGCCGGCCGCCCCGGCCGAAGACGGCATGAGCAACAAGCTCGAACAGCTCAAGCAACTCGGTGAACTGAAGACGCAAGGCGTCCTCACCGAGGCCGAGTTCGAAGAGCAGAAGCGCAAGATTCTCGGCTGACAATTCGGCCGGCGTCGTCGGGCCGTGGGCTCGCACGCCGGCGCACGACGGCGAATGCCTTATGCGGCAAGCAGATACGAACCCTTGGCGATGAGCCAGAGCCCGACGATCAGCGACAACGTGATGATCGCCTGGTCGCGGTGCGCGTCGATGCTGACCCGCAGCTTGTTCAGCCGCGAACGGCTCACGTCCGGCGAGACGATCACGTATACCTCCATGACCAGATAGGTCATCGTGCCGAGCAGGCAGAAGACGACGATCGCCAGCACCGTTCCGGGCTCGGACAGGTCGGCCTGGGTGAGGGTTGCCGCTCCCGCCGCGATCAGTCCCCACGGCTGCAGCAAGAACGCGAACGCCGCAGCGGAAGCGAAATTGAGCCGATCCACCATGGACATCCAGCGTGGCGTGGGACGAGGACGCCCCCTCGTGCGATGGCGCGACCACGCCACGACCAGCAGCCAGCCGCCAATCAGGATTCTGATCACCAGGCCGGCCTCGGACGGAGCCGTGTTGGGCCGAAGCGGCTGCCCACCCGTCAGCACGAGGGTGAGCACCACGACCCCGACGAGCGAGATGAGCCAGCCACTCAGAAACCCGGCTCCCTTCCTGGTCCCGCCGGGCGCGCTCAGGACGAGGATGAACGCGCTGAGCGGCAGCGGATCGAGCGCGACCGCGAGCGCGATCAGAACCAGGTCAGAGGTCACCGGCACGCCGTCCGCGTGCCGGTGAGCCCCTACGCCCTGCCGTCATTGACGGGCCGGCCCGAGCGAGAGCACAGGCCAGAGCTGGACACCGCGCCCAGTGGGTAACGACGGTCTTCGACGCCGAACGTTACGGACCGATCTGTTGCGTCGTCGGTGCCTGATCCCAGCAGGCCCGTGTTGCGTCATCGGCCACGGCGTGTCTAGGCCGACTCGGGCTTTGCCGCCGTACGCGATAAGCCCGTAGACCACCATTGCGCCGATGGCGATGTAGGTCAACGACCATACCGGGTAGTACGGCATCCACCAGATCGCGCTGATCGCTCCGACCGCGCCGGCAACGACCCCGACCCACCGGCCGATCTCGCGATCCACCGAACACCATGAACCCGGACGCGATGAGGATGGCCGCCACCACAAGGTAGACCCAGCCGTAC
This sequence comes from uncultured Actinomycetota bacterium, assembly GCA_963709985.1. Lineage (GTDB taxonomy): Bacteria > Actinomycetota > Actinomycetes > Mycobacteriales > Jatrophihabitantaceae > DASXRA01. The sequence continues at coordinate 13,832 of CAVPYQ010000044.1, read as the reverse complement.
GTCTTCAGGCTGTGCCCGAAGATCGCGTCCTCGAGATTCGACGGGAGCGCTCCGTGATAGCGGAAAGCCCAGATCGCGTCGAAGACTCGCATGATGCCCGCCGTGATCAACACGATGCCGGCGAACACCACCCAGCCGTCACCTCTCCGCTCCATCATGACTCCTCTCGTTGCCTCGCTGATGTTCTTGGCAGTTGCGGATTTCGAGCCATATTCCTGCGCATCGCGGGTGGCTGCCGGCCTACTCCTCGGCAGAGTCGCTGACGGCGACAGCCAGGCCGAGCGCGCGAGCGATCTTCGTGCTCGCCGACACGATCCGAGCGGTCCCCACCAAGCGGAGCGAGAATGATCAATACCTGTTGGGCATCCTCCATCGTCAGCCCCTGCTCTGCCCCCGCGCCGAGATGAAACAGGTAGGACGCCGGCGCTGCATCCAGCGCGACGAGCGCGGCGAATCGCAGCAGCACCTGCAACCCCGGATCGAACGCCGTGTTCTCGACCGACACGGCGGTCATGCCTGCCAGTACGTCCAATACCGGCGTTGCGCCCTCATCAACCATCGTTGATGCCTCCCCCACGAGACTTCCTTGTCCGCTCGGCACAACGCCGGGCGCGTACTGCGATCGAATAGCAGGAGGCCACCTCGGCACATCATCCGAGACGAGTGATCGCGTGCACTTTGCCCGGCCGATTCGCGATGGATCGCGAAATCAGACCGCGGAATCCGCACGGACGCCGTCCACAGTGGACGGCCGCTCGGCCCGCTCATCCTTGGTGGGTGATGGCCCCGGGCATGAGCGCTGTCAAGGTGATCGGGCGGGGCTTGGGCTGAGGGCCGGCGGGAACGTTCCGCCCTGATGACGCACGCTCGGAACCTCGCCTCCACGGAGGAACGGCATGAAACCTGCACATCGGCCGGCCATGCACCCAGGGGTGTCTCTTCCGGCGTCGGCGCTCCTCGCGGTCGCCCTGCTCGTGTGTGCGCTTATCGCCGGATGCACCAGCAATAACAAGCCGGCGTATTGCACCGCGGCCGACCAACTCAAGACGTCCACGCAGAACCTCAGCAATGTCAACGTCGCCAAGAACGGCCTCGGCTCCCTGAGGACCGCGCTGAGCAGCCTCCAAAGCGACGCCAAGACGTTCGCCAGTGAAGCGAAGTCCGCCTTCGCCCCGCAGATCACCGCGCTGCAGGACGCGCTGTCGGGCTTGAGCACGGCGATCAAGTCTGTGGTGGGCCAGCCATCCGCCGCCGCGATCGCGCAGATCGGCTCATCGATCACGCAGGTGAAGGACTCGGCCGGCAATCTGACAAACGCCGTGTCAAGCAAGTGCAAGTGAGGAACTGATCGGGCCGGAGCCTGCGGCGAAGATGCCGGTCAGGACACGTCTTCCTGGATGCTGCGCAGGCCGTAGCCCTGCCCGCGGGCCTCTTGACTGCGCACGTGCGCCAGGAACTCAGGCGGGCACTCGACCGGGTCCGCGCCGAGCAGCCGCGCCCGGTAGTTGGCGGTCGCGGCGGCCTCGAGGTTGGCCGCGCGGGAAAGGGCAAGGTCGGCGGCGTCCGCCACGACGAGGCACCCGTGATGGCGCAGCAGCACGACCACAGCGCCCGAAGCCAGTTCCGCGGCAGCCGCGGCGGCGAGTTCCGTCGACCCCGGGTGCAGGTATGGCACCTCGGCGATCGAGCGCAGGTAGAACGCGTGGTCGGTCGTGATGGTGCGGATCGGGATGTCGAGGGCGTGCAGCAGCGTTGCCGTCGGCGGGTGCAGGTGCACGCTCCAGGTCACATCCGGGCGCTCGCGCAGCGCCGCCAGGTGCAGATCCAGTTCACTCGTCGGGACGTTGGCGCCCTCGAGGCGTTGCCCGTCGAGTGAAACCCGCACGAGGTCGTTCACGGTGAGCTCGGCGAGACTCCAGCCGCGCGGCGTCACCCATAGTTGGTCGCCCCCCACGCGCGCCGCAATGTTGCCGCCCGCGCCTACCACGAGTCCCGCCCGGGCAACGGCCTGGGCGAGATCGATCAGGCTCTCGCGGATTCGATCGCTCACGCCGGACGCTCCCCGGTAGCGGGCCGGACGATCCGGTGCTCGGTCACCAGGGCAGTCACGAGATCGGCCGGAGTGATGTCGAAGGCCGGATTCAGTCCGCGCGCACCGTCCGGAGCGATCCGCACTCCGCCGACGGCCAGCACCTCGTCCTCCGACCTGAGCTCGATCGTCACCGCATCACCGCTCGGAGTCTCGGCGTCCACTGTGGACTCCGGCGCGGCCACCACGAAAGGAATGCCCGCGCGGGCAGCGGCCAGCGCCAGCGGGAAGGTTCCCACCTTGTTCACCACGTCGCCGTTGGCGGCCACCCGATCGGCCCCCACCACCACCGCGTCGACCAGGCCGCGTGCGATGACCCCGGCGCCTGCCCCGTCCACGACGACCCGGTAGTCGGCGCCGAGGCGTTGCAGCTCCCAGGCAGTGAGGCGGCTGCCCTGAAGCAGCGGCCGGGTCTCGCCGACGTACACCAGGCCCAGGCGATTCAGGTCGAACAGCGAGTGGACGATGCCCAACGCCGTACCCCACTCGACGGTCGCCAGGGCCCCGGCGTTGCAATGCGTGTAGAGCCGAAGCCGGTCGGTACCCACTGGTCGACGAGACCGAGCAGCAGCCGCGCTCCGGACTGCCCGATCGCCCGGTTGGCCTTGCCGTCCTCGGCGAGGACGCGCAGTGCCTCGTCCTCGACCGCGGCGGCACCTTCGGCGAGACGCGCCGACACGCGATCCACGCCGCGCGCGAGGTTGACCGCGGTCGGCCGGGCGGTGCGCACCCGCTCCACGGCGGCCAGCAACGCTGCCTCGTCCCAGCCCGACCGCGCCGCCTCGTGGACGGCGAGCAGCACGCCGAGCGCCCCCGCAGCGCCCAGCGCCGGGGCCCCCCGAACGGCCAGCCGGCCGATCGCGTCGACCAACTCGTCCACCGTCGTCACCCGCAGTTGCCGTTCCTCGCGCGGCAGTCGGGTCTGATCGAGCAGAACGATCTGGCCGTCCACCCAGTCGATACTTCGCACCGGAACCTCCTCCGTGCGCGACACTAGGTCATGGCCTACACGCATGTCCTCGTCGAGCGCCGCGGCGACTTCACCACGATCACGATGAACAACCCGGCAAGACGCAACGCCCTCTCGCGCGAACACATGCAGGAGTTGATCGCCGCGTTCACCGAGGTCGGTGACAGCGACGCGCTCGGCGTGGTGCTCGCGGCCAACGGGCCGGTGTTCTCGGCCGGGCACGACTTCGCCGACGTCGTTGACCACGAACATGCCGAGGTGCGCGACCTTCTCGTGACGTGTACGCGCCTCATGCAACTGATGCAGGAGATCCCGCAACCGGTCGTGGCGCGGGTGCACGCGCTCGCGACGGCGGCCGGCTGCCAGTTGGTCGGCAGCGCCGACCTCGCCGTCGCGTCCGAGTCCGCCGGATTCTGCCTGCCCGGCGGCAAAGGCGGCTGGTTCTGCCACACCCCGGCAGTGGCGGTGGCCCGCAACGTCGGCCGCAAGCGGGCGATGGAGATGGCGCTGTCCGGCGACGTCATCGACGCGCACACCGCGGCCGACTGGGGACTCGTCAACCGGGTCGTGCCTGATCAGCAGCTCGACTCGGCCGTGCAGGATCTGCTCGAGCGCGTCACCCGCGGCAGCGCCGAGAGCAAGGGCCTGGGCAAGCGCGCCTTCTACGCGCAGGTCGACCTCGACCAGCCCAAGGCCTATGCCTACGCGATCGAGGTCATGGCGGCCGCCAGCCAGATCCCCGATGCCGCCGAGGGAATGCACGCGTTCCTCGGCAAGCGCAAACCGGAGTGGCGCCGCGGGCGATGACGGCCGTGCCGACCTGGGTGCTCGAACCACTCCCCCCGGTCAGGCGCGGACCCGTTCGGCCAGCGCGAGCGGTGATTGAGCCAGGATCAGCGCGGCGGCGCCGAGGACTTCGGCGCGGTCGGCCAGCGCGCCCGTCGTGACGCGCACGTCGGCGGCAGCGCCGGGGATGCTGTGCCGCTGAATGCCCATTCGGATCGGGTCGAGCAGAACGTCGCCGGCCGCCGCCAGTTCGCCCCCGACGACGATCAGCTCGGGGTTGATGACGTTCACGATCCAGGACAGGACCATGCCGACGGCCTCCCCTGCGTCGGCCACGGCCCGGCGAGCGCCCCGATCGCCCGAGGCGACGAGCTCGAGCAGTTGGTCAGGCGTCATCGGCCGATCGACGATGTGCTCGAGCAGCCGCGCCACGGCGACCGGGCTGGCCACGGTTTCCAGGCAACCGCGGTTGCCGCACCGGCAGATCGGCCCGCCGGGGTCGACGCATACGTGCCCGATCTCGCCGGCGATTCCGTAGGCGCCCCGGTAGGGCTGGCCGCCGAGGATGAGGCCGGCGCCCACCCCGGCGGACAGGCGAATGTAGGTCATGTCGTCGACGCCGCGCCCGGCGCCGAAGACCTTCTCGCCGAGGGCGCCCATGTCGGCGTCGTTCGCGAGCTGGACGGAGAGCCCGAGCCGGTCCTGCATCTCGACGGCTGGGGTGATGCCGTGCCAGCCGGGCATGATGCCCTCGGCCTTGACCTCCCCCGTGCTCTCGTTGATCGGTGCGGCCAGCCCCATGCCCGCGCCGAGCAGCCGCTCCGGTGTGACGGCCGCATCCCGCAGGGCGCGCTGCACAAGTTCGTGCGCCAGGTCCATCGTGTCGGTCGGTGCGTCATCGACCTGCGCCCGTGACCACTCGTCGGCGACCGGCTCACCGGCGAGGTCGCAGATGGTGACCCGGACGTGCTGATGGCCGATGTCGATGCCGACCGCGAAGGCGGCGCCGGGCACGAGGGACAGCAGGGTCGGCGGCCGGCCGGTGCCGCGTGGGCGCTGCGTGTCGTCCGGGGCGTCGTGCTCGCGGATGAGCTGGGCCCGGCCGAGTTCCTCCGCGACGGTGGAGACCGTGCCCCGCGACAGCCCGGTCCGGCGGGCGATATCGGTCCGGCTGCACGACGGATGGCGGTAGATCGCCTCGATCACCCGCAACCGGTTGAGTTCGCGCAGGCCGAGCGGATGCGTTCGCGCGATGACTTGCGTGCGTCGACACGGCGGGAAGCTTAATTCAATACTGACGTAATCGACTTGAACGTATCCCCGAATGACCCGCAATCGGTGCCGATCTTGTGCTGCCGGCAAGGCGAAATCCGGGGAACGATGTCCCGCATACGCGTTGACTTCGCCCAGGGCCACGCGTAACGTCCCGCGCTGCCTGACTCCGGCAATTGCGGTTCAAGGAGGCCATGATGGGCTGGCGGAACGCGACCATCCGGATCGGGATCGTTTCGACAGTCGCCGGCATATGTGCCGCGGTTCCACTTGCGACGCCGCCCGCGAACACCGCGCGGGCCGCCGCCGCAACGCCGATCTACCTGAATCCGTCCTACTCGTTCGCCGAGCGCGCCACCGACCTCGTCGCGCGGCTGACACCGGCACAGCGGGCGAGCCAGCTCGTGTCGAGCCAGGCGCCGGCGATCAGCACCGCGGCCGATCCGCTGCTCAAGCCGGTCCTCGCCGGGCAGACCACCCTCGTCACGCCGGCGAACGCGGGCGACACCTCGATCATCACGAACAGCGCGGCCGGGCTCTCCCCGGGAGCCACCCTCACGTTCGATCCGAACGGAACCGCCGAGACGGTGACGGTCGCGACGGTCGGCAGCGGCCCCGCCGCGTTCGCCGCGTCCCTCGCCGCCGCGGCCGGTCCCGGCGACACGAACATCAAGGTCAACGTCACGTTCGGCATGACGGCCGGTCATCTCATCCGCATCGACTCCGGAGCCAACCAGGAGATCGCGACGATCCAGACGGTCGGCACGTCCGGAGCGAGCGGTACCGGAATCACCCTGACCGGACCGCTCGCGCTCGCCCACGCGATCGGCGTGGCCGCCCAGGACCTCGGCACGCCCACCACCGTCACTCCGGCCTTCGCGCACCCATACCCGGCCGGCACGGCGGCCAACGTGTACCAGGGCATTCCCGCGTACGGCTGGTGGAACGAGGCCCTGCACGGCATCAACGCCGAATCGCTCAACCCGTCGGGCAACGCGGTCACCCTCACCAACACGACGTCGTACCCGATCGACCTGTCGCGGGCCGCGAGCTGGGATCCCGCGCTGACCTACCAGGTCGCGCAGGCGGAATCGGACGAGGCGCGCGAGATCGTGCGCAGCAACAAGTTCGATCTCGACTTCTACTCGCCCACGGTCAACCTCGCGCGCGACCCGCGCTGGGGCCGCAACGACGAGTCCTACGGCGAGGATCCGCTGCTCGAGGCGCAGGTCGCGGGCCAGTTCGTCAACGGCATGGAGGGCAAGGACCAGAACGGTCAGCTCCTGCCGCAGGGCGACGGGTTCTACAAGACGACGACCACGCTGAAGCACTACGCGATGAACAACACCGAGGGCACGTCGAACGCCGACCCGAACGGCCGGCTGAACGGCTCGTCGAACGCCGACGACCGCTCGATCCGCGAGTACTACACGATGCCGTTCCGCAAGATCGTCCAGTCGGACCAGAACGGCGCGATCATGAGCTCCTACAACGAGATCAACGGTGTGCCGTCGGCCGCGAACTCCTATCTGAACGACGCGCTGATGCGCGAGACGTTCGGCCTGCAGGGCTACTTCACCGGCGACTGCGACGCGGTCAACGAGATCAACCAGCGCCACCACTGGCAGCCCGACGGGCTCGGGCACGTCGCGTCGACGGTCGAGCAGTTCGCCTACACGCTCGGATCCGGCGAGGACGCGGAGTGCAACGCCGGCTACAACGGCACCGGCAGCTACCGGGGCCCGACGGCGCCCTCCACCACCGCAGGCGGGGCGACGAACGCGATCGGCCTGCACGTCACGACGCCGACCGGCCAGACCACGGTCAACAACCTCGACGTGTCAGCGACGCGGCTGTTCACGAACCGGATGAAGCTCGGCGAGTTCAACCCGGACAGCACGGTGCCGTGGCTGACCCAGGCCGTCGCGCGCGACCAGTCCTACGGCGTCTACCCCTGGAACAACGCGACGGCGCCGACCGAGACGGCGGCGCGGCTCGCACTGGCGCGCAAGTCGGCCGACGCGTCGTTGGTGCTGCTGAAGAACGCGACGACCACCCGCAAGGACGGCTCGACCGGCAAGCTGCTGCCGATGTCGGTGCCGGCGACCGGCTCGTTCAAGGTGCTCGTCCTCGGCTCGTACGCGAACAACCCGAACTTCTACCTCGGCGGCTACTCCTCGATCCAGAGCGCCACCGGGCAGGCCAACGAGGTGACGCCGTACGCCGGCATAAGGTCCGCGATCCAGGCGATCAACCCGTCAGCCCAGGTCGACTACCTGAAGCGGCTTCACCGGCACCGGCACGAACGCCGGCAACTGCTGCACGGCGATCGACCCGGCTGCCGTCGCGGCGGCGGCGGACTACGACTACGTCGTCGTCTACGCCGGCATGGACTCCACCGCGTCGAACGGTACGACGGGGACCGAGGACCGTGACCGCACGTCGCTGGCACTGCCGGGCGTGCAGGACCAGCTGATCAGCCAGGTCGCGGCCGTCAACCCGAACACGGTCGCGGCGATGGAGACGATAGGCCCGCAGGACGTCACGTCGTTCGCCTCGACGACCCCGGCAATCCTGTGGAGCTCGTACAACGGCATGCGCAAGGGCGAGGCGCTCGCCGACGTGCTGCTCGGCAACGTACAACCCGAGCGGCCGCACGCCGGAGACCTGGTACCAGAACACCAGCCAGATCCCGAGCATCTACAGCTACGCGCTGCGCCCGGTCGGCCCGAACGGCCGGACCTACATGTACTACAACGGTCCGGTCTCCTACCCGTTCGGCTACGGCCTGAGCTACGCGACGTTCGCCTACTCGAACCTGCACGTCTCCAACCACGATCCGAGCGCCGACGACACGATCAACGTCAGCGTCGACGTCAGGAACACGAGTTCGCGTGGACGGCAACGAGATCGTGCAGATGTACGTGAACACGCCGAACGCCGCCCCGTCGCTGGAGCGGCCGATCAAGCGGCTGGAGGGGTTCCAGAAGGTCTTCGCTCGCCGCCGGTCAGACCAGGACGGTGACGCTGCCGATCAAGATCGCCGACCTGGCCTTCTACAACGAGGCGGACAAGCGCTTCGAGGTCGACCGGGGCGCGTACGGCATCCAGATCGCGACATCCAGCGCGGACAGCGACATCCAGGCGCAGGACACGATCAACGTCAACAGCGCGCTGACCCCGAAGCCGAGCGTCCTCACGGCGCAAGCCGCGCATCACGAGCAGCGACGCGGTGCGCGGCATCAGCCAGCGCGTGATGTACCCCGAGGGCGTCACGATCGACCCCGGCCTGACCGTGGCGATGAACGACGACACCCTCTACGGCTGGATCGCGCCGGGGCAGAGCAAGCACTTCCCGGCCGGGATGACGTTCAAGCTACTCGAGCAACCGGCCCGGTGTCGTCTCCGTGGACGGCAACGGCGTGATCCGTACGGTGGCGAATGGCGCGGCGACGGTCACCGCGAAGGTGACCTACCACGGCCGGACGACCTCGACCCAGTTCGTCGTGCGCGTGCTGTCCGACCTCGGCAGCCTGAACGTGAACGGCAGGCAACTCACCGGATTCCAACCCGGACGTCATCCAACTACGACGTCGTCGTCCCGGACGGCACGAGCACGGTGCCGCAACTGAGCGCCACGCAGCGCCGACCGGCACCGTCGCGATCACGCAGGCGACCTCGATCCCCGGCGTGGCTACCGTCACGTCCACCGGGCCGGACGGCATCGTCGACGACCTACCAGATCAACTTCGCGAAGACGGCCCGTCCGGCGACGAGTTCAACCGCCCGGCGCTCGGCCCGCAATGGCACTTCGTCCGCGAGGCGCCGACCGACTGGAGCCTGTCGGCCAACCCCGGATCGCTCACGATCACGCCGAAGACCGGTGACCTCACCACGACGACGAACACCGCGCAGAACGTCCTGCTCCAGCCGGCGCTCGGCAACTGGACCCAGACGACGAAGCTCACGTTCGACCATCGCCCGGACACGGCCACCCAGCAGGGCGGCATCATCGCCTACCAGGACGACGACAACTACCTCAAGTTCGACCTCGAGGCGACGTCGGCCGACCAACGTCCAGTTCAACACGTCGCTCGAGGACACCCTCAACGGCGTGCAGGTAACGCAGACGCTGAACACCTTGAACGCCAACGCGATCCTGCCGGCGAACAACACGATCTGGCTGCGGATGACGAAGACCGGCCCGTACTACTCGACGTCCTACTCCGTCGACGGCGTGACGTGGGTTCCCGTATGGACGACGGGGGCGACGTTGAACAACCTGCAGGCGGGTGTGTTCGCGTTCAACCGGGCGGGCACGACCACGAACCTCCAGGTCGGATTCGACTACTTCCACATCGACGCGACCAGGTAGCCCGCGACTGCCACATCGGGCCTTGTTCACTTGCGTTCGTGATCGTCGCCGGTGACGGTGGACGCCATGACCGATACCAGCGGCATAGCGCACGTCGTCGTGTTCGTGCAGGAGAACCACACGACGGACAACTACTTCCGGTCGATGGCGGCGTGGGGTGCCAACGTCGCGACGGACTGGCCGACGCAGGTCAACCCGCCGGCGACGGACCAGTCGCACACCCGGGCGGCGTACGCGAAGTGGCTGCACGCCCAGCAGGCCGGAACGGCTACCCCGGCAACGCATACCCAGTTCGACACGACAACGGTGTTGCCGTTCTACGCCTACCTCGCCGCGACCGGCGCGTTCCTCGAGAATCATTGCTCCGGTTTCGGCACCAACTCCACGCCGAACCACCTGCTGATCCTCGGCGGGCAGACGCCGACGCTGCGCAACCCGCCCAGTTCGCAACCCGATCCGGTATGGGACATGCCCTCACTGCCCGGGCACGCGCAGGACCACGGCCTGACCTGGAAGGCGTACACCGGCACGTCCGGCTATCCGGTCACGCTGTACGAGCAACTGAAGGGCTCACCGAACATCGTGCCCAGCGCCCAACTGCTCACCGACGCGTCCTCGCTGCCGGCGCTCGCGATGGTCTGGCACGACAGCCCGAACGACGAGCACCCACCGGCCGACGTGACCCTCGGGCACGATGCCGTCTGGCAGGCCGTCGACGCGATCGCCGCGGCCGGGCACTGGGACGACACGGTGTTCCTGCTGACCTGGGACGACTGGGGTGGCTGGGACGATCACGTCGCGACCCCGAACGTCGAGTTCACCCCGGACGGCGTGCAACTGGCCTTCGGCCCCCGCGTGCCACTGCTGATCTTCGGTGGTCACGTCAAGCCGGGGATCGACTCGCGGTGGAACAGCCACGTCAGTGTCGGCAAGACCGTGCTCGACCTGCTCGGCCTTCCCCCGCTCGGCGTGCCCCGCCTGGACGACGCACCCAGCCTGGCCGACCTGATCGACCCGGCAACGAGTGTGCCGGCACCGCCCCGGTTCACGGCGACGATCACCCAGCCCGCACCGCCGGCACCGACTCCGCCGGTCACGCCGCTGCCGCCCTCACCGGTCTCCGAGCCCGTCCCCGTCGGACCGGTTCTGCTCCGCGACGGCAGCACCCTCCCACCGCCGAACGACCAACCCGTGAGCTGACCAGCAGTCTGAGGTTCATGGTGCGGGTGGCCGCAATTCATGCTTTCGTAATACTTCGCCGTAATCGTGCAGCAATATCCCCGATCGGTCGAAGGAGTTCGGCATGGACCACGGTGTCACCCGGCGCAGGTTCCTTGGGACCGCGGGAGCAGCAGCAGCGGGCACGGCGGCGTTGTCGCTGCTGCCGGGCTCGATGCGGAAAGCGCTCGCCGCGCCCGAGCAGCAGCTTCACTCGCTCGACCAGGTCGAGCACGTCCTGATCCTGATGCAGGAAAACCGCTCGTTCGATCACTACTTCGGATCGCTGCAGGGCGTACGCGGTTTCGACGACCCGCATGCGATGACGCTGCCCAGTGGGCGTTCGGTGTTCTACCAGCCGGACCCGGAGAACCCCGACGGCTACCTGCTGCCGTTCCACAACGACACCAAGACGACCAGCGCCATCCTGGCCTACGGCACCGACCATTCATGGAAGGGCCAGCACCTGTCCTGGAACGGCGGGCAGATGGACAACTGGGTGCCGACGCACCGCGCCCTCGACGGTGCCGTCAAAGGCCCGTTCACCATGGGCTATTACACGCGCGACGACCTGCCGTTCCACTACGCATTGGCCGACGCCTTCACCGTCTGCGACAACTACTTCTGCGGAGTCTTGGGGCCGACCCACCCGAACCGGATCATGGCGATCAGCGGCACCATCGATGCCGACGGCAAGCTCGGCGGTCCGGTCGTCGACAACCACTCGACCGGGTTTCGCTGGACGACCTATCCCGAGCGACTGCAGGCGGCCGGGATCAGTTGGCGTTACTGCACCGCGTATCCGCCCGACACCGACCTTGGCTGGTTCAAGGCGTTCCAGGACGCCAAGCCCGGCGATCCCCTCTACGACAACGCGATGGTGCCCTACTCGCCGTCCCAGGTGGCCGACCTGATCCGCAGCGACGACCTTCCCTCGGTCACCTGGCTGGACGCGCAGTACCTTCCTTCGGTTTACGGGCTGCCCGAGGGCGCCGAAGGACCGGGCAACTTCCCGTCGGCCGGCGCCGAGTACATGTACACCGTTCTCGACGCCCTCGGCTCGCGTCCGGATGTGTGGGCCAAGACCGTCTTCATCATCAACTATGACGAGAACGACGGCCGCTTCGACCACGTCCCACCGCCCACCGCACCGGAAGGGACACCCGGCGAGTGGGTCACCGTTTCCCCTTTGCCCAGCGGCGCATCAGGAATCGCCGGTCCGGTCGGGCCCGGCTTCCGCGTTCCCGCGCTGGTCATCTCGCCGTGGAGCCGCGGCGGATGGGTGTGCAGCGAGGCGTTCGACCACACCTCGACCCTGCGCTTTCTCGAGCAGCGCTTCGGCGTCTACGAACCCAACATCAGCGCCTGGCGCCGCCACACGCTCGGCGACATGACGTCGTCCCTGCGCCTGCACCACCGCGACCGGCACTTTCCCGAACTGCCCGACCCGGCCCCGCTCTTCGACCTGGAGAAGCAGGAAGCAGCCACCCTGCCGCTGCCGACCGTTCCCACCGAGCAGACCGTGCCGCACCAGGAACCGGGCCGCCGGCCGCACACGCACTGATCGCGGTCTGGCCGATCCGGGGGTGGCCCGGATAACAGAGCACTGGTTCTAGAACATCTGCTCTATTACAGTTCTCGGCATGCCACGGCCGCGCACCCACGACGTCGACGATCTGCTCGATGTCGCCGAGCAGATCGTGACCGACGCCGGCCCTTCGGGGCTGACCCTGCGCGGGCTGGCCTCGGCGGCGGGCGTGTCGAACGGCAGCATCTACCACGCGTTCTCCTCGAAGGACGAACTGCTGGCGCGGGTCTGGCTGCGCACTGGGAATTGCCATTTGGAGAGCTGTTAAAACAAGCCTCCGCGCTCCCGCCGCATACTGCTATTTTCTGGGAGTTGATGATTGTCGATGCGGCAGGCGTCGTACACGAAGGCGACCTCTCATTGGAACGACTTCATGCCGTTGCTAACGCCCCGATTTTTTCCTATGACAAATCCTTCTTCGGTAGCGCGATCGTAGGTGGCCCGCTTCTCATAGTGGCCGATACTAGCCGACTGACGGCTACCGTTGCCGTTCGCATCCTGAACGGTGAGAAGGCAGGCGACATCAAGGTATCACCCGTCGAATTTTCAGCGCCGAGGTTCGACTGGGGGCAAATGCAGCGCTGGGGAATTAGCGAAAAAAACCTTCCGCCGGGGGGCGAAATCCTGTTTCGTGATCCGACGGTATGGGGGCAATATCGCGCTTACATCTTGGCAGTCGCCGCTGCAATTCTGATACAGGCCGCGCTGATCTTTTGGCTGCTTTATGAACATCGGCGTCGCCATCTTGCCGAGGTGCAGGCGCGCAATTCGATGGCAGAACTGACCCAGCTCAATCGCTTGGCGACAGCGGGGGAGCTGTCGGCCGCCATTGCCCATGAAATCAGGCAACCTATCGCGGGCATGGTAGCAATGGCCAATGCCGCCGTACGTTGGCTTTCAAGGGAGATCCCCGATATTGGTGAGGCACGGGACGCAATGAATAATGTTGTGGCGACCGGTCATCACGCAAGTGACGTCATCACAAATGTCCGCGAGCTATTCGGGAAGGATACGCAGGAAAAAACTCCGACCGATGTGAACAAACTGATCGGGAAAGTTTTGGCATTGGTCTATATAGACCTACGCAAACACAGCATTGAAACTCAACTGAACCTCAGCGAACAACTTCCCCCGCTTATTGGAAATGAGGTCCAGTTGCGGCAGGTGGTTTTGAATCTGGTGATGAATGCCATTAAGTCGATGGTTTCAGTAGCAGAACCTCGCGTGCTCTCCATTAAATCCAAATCTACCGAACACAACAGCGTCCTTGTCTCGATCGCGGATACCGGGAGCGGAATTGATGTAGCCAACCTCAATCGCATTTTTGCCCCAATGTTCACGACCAAAACACGCGGCATGGGAATGGGTCTATCGATCTGTAAATCGATCATCGACAGCCACAATGGTGGGATCTGGGTGTCGGCTGGTGTCCCCAGAGGCTCTATTTTTCATTTTGAATTGCCGTTGCGCCGAGGCGATAACGTAGATCTGATTTAAGCGGCCGTACGCTAGCAACCGACGACCCGGCGTTCAC
>CAVPYQ010000043.1:0-337722 GCA_963709985.1 uncultured Actinomycetota bacterium | reverse complement strand
TCTGCACCGAGCCCTATCTCGTGGCGGTCAACCGGTAGCGCCTACTTGTCGGGCAGGTTGAGCTTGGACAGGTCCGGCATCGTCATGCCGGGCGGCAGCTGGTCGAGCGGCCGCCGGGCGGCAGCGCCGGCATCCCGCCGCGCATCCTTCGGCGGCGTCGGCCCCCGGCCGCCCCTTCTTGCCTTTCTTCCCCTTCTGCTTGGTCTTCTTGCGGCGCGCTGCCCGGCAGGCCCATCCCGCCGCCCATCTGCTGCATCATCTTGCGGGCCTCGAAGAACCGGTCGACGAGCTGGTTGACCTCGGTCACGGCCACGCCCGGAGCCGCTGGCGATCCGCAGGCCGGCGCGAGCCGTTGATGATCTTCGGGTTCTCCCGCTCGGCCGGCGTCATGCCGCGGATGATCGCCGCGGTCCGGTCCAGGTCGCGGTCGTCGACGTGGCTGATCGGCCTCCTTCATCTGGCCCATCCCGGGCATCATCCCGAGCAGGTTGGAGATCGGGCCCATCCGCCGGATCGCCTGCATCTGCTCGAGGAAGTCCTCCAGGGTGAACTGGTTGCCGGTGGCGAGCTTGCCCGCCATCTGCTCGGCCTCGTCCTCGTCGAACGTCCGCTGCGCCTGCTCGATCAGCGTGAGCATGTCGCCCATGCCGAGGATGCGCGAGGCCATCCGGTCGGGGTGGAAGACGTCGAAGTCGTCGAGCTTCTCGCCGGTGGAGGCGAACATGATCGGCTGGCCGGTGACGTACCGGACCGACAGCGCGGCGCCGCCGCGGGCGTCGCCGTCGAGCTTGGTCAGCACGACGCCGGTGAAGCCGACGCCGTCCTGGAACGCCTGCGCGGTGTTGACCGCGTCCTGGCCGATCATCGCGTCGACGACGAACAGCATCTCGTCCGGCTGCGACCGCGTCGCGGATCGCCGCGGCCTGCGCCATCATGCTCGGCGTCGATGCCGAGCCGGCCGGCGGTGTCGACGATGACGATGTCGTGCTGGGCGCGCCGGCGCGATTCGATCGACCCGCGGGCCACGTCGACCGGGTCGCCGACGCCGTTGCCCGGCTCGGGCGCGAACACGTCGACCCCGGCCTGCTCGCCGACCACCTGCAGCTGGGTGACCGCGTTCGGGCGCTGCAGGTCGGCCGCGACCAGCAGCGGGGTGTGGCCCTGCTCGCGCAGCCAGAGGCCGAGCTTGCCGGCCAGCGTCGTCTTGCCGGAGCCCTGCAGGCCGGCCAGCATGATCACCGTCGGCGGCTGCTTGGCGAACCGCAGCCGCCGGGTCTCGCCGCCGAGGATCGTGACGAGCTCCTCGTTGACGATCTTGATGACCTGCTGGGCCGGGTTGAGCGCGCGGGAGACCTCCTCGCCGCGCGCCCGCTCCCTCATCGCCGCGATGAACGCCGACCACCGGCAACGCGACGTCCGCCTCCAGCAGCGCGATGCGGATCTCGCGCGCTGTGGCGTCGATGTCGGCGTCGGAGAGGCGGCCCTTGCCCCGCAGGCTGGTGAAGACCGCGGAGAGCCGATCGGAGAGCGTGTCGAACAAGGCAGACCTCGGGCGATGGTTGCGGCGCTTCGGCAACTCCAAGGGGGAACCCGCCCAGCGTACGTGCCGGGCGCCGCAGACTAGACCAGCCGATGCTCGCCGACGATGCCTTCCTCGATGGCGAGCCGGGTCAGCTCCGAGCGTCGGCGCCGCCCGGTTTTGTCCCTGATCCGGTCCAGATGCGAACGCACGGTGCGCACGCTGATCGCCAGCGCCTCGGCGATGTCCTGGTCGCGCTCCCCCGATGCGAGCAGCGAGAGCACCTGGCGCTCACGAAGCGAGAGGGCGATCTTCGGGCCTACCTTGCGTTCCCGCGAGGTGTTGAGCAGGAACGTGGCGAGCGTTGGCGAAACGTAGCTGTTCCCGGCTGCCACCTCGCGCACCGCGCGCACGATCTCGGCGCCGTCGGCGTCCTTGGTGAGATAGCCCCGAGCCCCGGCCGAGATCGCGCCCAGCACCTCCTCCTGGCCCGCCTGGGCCGACACGACCAGCACGGTGTGACCCATGGCGACGATCTGCATCACCGCGCCGGCTCCACTGACGCCGGGCAGATTGAGATCGACGATGACGACTCCCGGCGGTGGCGCCCGGCGGCGAAATGCGCGACGGACTCGGCCAATTCGCCGACTTCGACGTCGGGCGCCTCGGCGAGCACTCGAGCCACGGCGGCCCGGTATAGCGGGTGGTCCTCGACCACGCCCACCAGAATCGGTCTGACCGCTGTCATCGGGTGCTCCCGCTGACGACCTGCTCGGCGGCGGCCGGATCGAGTGGCACACCCGTGGGCAGCAGTCCGAGTACTGCCGGCGAGACGCCCGTCGTGATCGACGACCCGTAGCCGAGTGCGCTTTGTGCCGCCGGGCTGACGACCGCGTATTTCCGAGCGGTGTCGGTGACGAGGTAGACGGTGCCCGCCGGCGCGCCGGGCGCCGGGGTCACGGCGACGAGCGCGCCTGCCGCAGGCGGCACGTACACCCGGTCTGCGACGAACGGATCGGGTGACGCGCCGGTCGTCGTGACCTCGCCGCCGGCCGGCACGGGCAGGTCGGGCGACACGAACAATGCGGCATCGTGCAGGCCGTCGCCTTCGACGCACAGTGCGGCCCCGCGCCCCGGCGTGGCTATCGGTCTCGGCAGCAGATCCGGGTAGCCGCTCGCCGGCTGCTCAGCCGACCGCGGCGCGGACGCGATGTCGTAGGGCGAGGCCGCGCGTGGACGGGGCCGGCCCCGAGCCGTAGGCGGCGCGATTGGCCGGATCGCCGAGGATCAGCGCGGCCTCCGTCTGCGTGATGTGCATGATCCCGTCGGCGTGGACGACGTAGTAGCGACTCGTCGCCCCGACCGTGCCGACCTGCAGCACCTGGCCCACGCGGGTCGGGGTGCCGCGTATCGGCGGCCCGGGAGTGCCGATCCGTGCGGGGTCCGCCGCGATGAGGTTCAGATCGCGGCCCGCCGGCACGGCGTTGAGGAAGGCAGGCGACACGGTCAGCGCGGCCACCGCGTCATAGCCGAGGGCGACGGCTGCGATGTCGCCGGAGGTGCGGAAGCGCATGCCTCCGCTGAGCACGAATCGCTGCCCGGAGCGCGCTCGCACGATGACGCCCCGGCCGGCGCCGACAGCAGCACCCGAGCCGTGCGGCCCGAGCAGGAGGGTCGACACCGGCGCGGCGTTGCGCGGCTGGGTGGCCGAGGTCTGCGAGCACGCGGTCCAGGGCCCGGCGAGCAACTGTGCGGGCAACGGCAACGAGTCGGGCGCGCCCGTCAGGCCCAGCGTGGCGCCGCGCGGGGCCGAGGCGAGTTTGCCGGCCGCGACGGTAACGGTCTTGGCGCCGTCGCCACCGGCGAGCAGCCGAGCCGAGGCGTAGTTGACGACGGGATGCAGCAGGTTGTCCTGCCCGAGGATGCCGAGCGCCGATACGTCGAACATCTCGGCGCCACCGAAGCGTCCCGCCTGAAGGATGCGCTGCGCACATTCAGCCACGCCGGCTGAGCGCCTCGTTCAGGCGCGGTGGGCGAGCAGGTAGAGCCAGTCGCGGTGATGGTGCAGTCGCGAGACGCCGACTACGTGCCAGCCGGCGCGGGTGAGCATCTCGCGCATCGGCTCGAGGCGATGGTGCACGAACCAACGCGGCTCGGCCGACTGGTAGCGACCGCGCTCCCAGCCCTCGCCGTCGCCGTCTGAGACCGCGAGGTGCAGTGCACCGCCGGGGCGGGTGACCCGGGCGAAGCCGGCCAGCACTCCCGGCACCTCGGTACGCGGAATGTGCAGCAGCGCGGCCTGGCACCACACCCCGTCGACCGCGGCGTCGGCGACGGGCAACGCGCGCATGTCCGCCTGCGCGGCGCCGGAAAGGCTCTCCGAGCGCAACATGCCGAAGGACAGGTCGAGGCCGACCACCCGGGCTCCCCTGGCACGCAATGACCGCGTGTCGCGGCCTGGCCCGCAGCCGGCGTCGAGCACGCGCGCTCGCTCGGGAAGCCGCACCAGAAAGGCCGACATCAACTCGTTGAGTTCCGGCCAGGGGGTCGCGTTCGTCCGTGCGAACTCGTCGGCCAGGACGTCGTAGGTCGCCCTCGTACGGGCAACCGGGTCGGTCACAGCAGGCCGCGCCCGCCGTCGATGTAGAGGACCTGGCCGGTGACGTAGCCGGACTCCTCGGCGGCGAAGAACGCGACCGCGTTCGCGACGTCGTCGGGCACCCCGCCGCGGCGCACCGGCACGATCTGCGCCACTGCCGCACGCATCTGGTCGATGTCGCTGCCGACCCGCTCGGCCGTGGCCTTGGTCATCGCCGTCTCGATGAACCCGGGAGCGATCGCGTTGGCGGTGATCCCGAACGGGCCGAGTTCGATCGCGAGCGTCTTGGTCAGGCCCTGCAGACCGGCCTTGGCCGTCGAGTAGTTGGCCTGTCCCCGGTTGCCCAGCGCGGAGGTCGACGACAGGCAGACGATGCGCCCGTACTTGGCCTCGACCATGTGCTTCTGCGCAATCTGGCTGGCCAGGAACGCGCCACGCAGGTGCACCTCCATGACGGTGGTCCAGTCGTCGTCGGACATCTTGAACAGCAGGTTGTCGCGCAGCACACCGGCGTTGTTGACGAGGATGTGCAGGCCGCCGAATTCGGCAACGACCTTGTCGACGGCGGCCTGTACCTGCTCGCGCTTGGAGACGTCGGCCGCTACGGCGAGCGCCGAACCACCGGCGGCGACGATCTCGTCGGCAACGGCTCGGGCTGCCTCGTCGTTGAGGTCGAGGACGCCGACCTTGGCGCCGCCGCTGGCCAGGCGACGCGCCGTCTGCGCACCGATCCCCTGCGCACCGCCGGTGATGAGCGCGACCCGATCCTGCACACCTGCCATGTCCTGCACCTCTTCCCGCATCCCCGCACGTCTGCCCGGCGGACGACGGCTCCGCCGTGACCGTACCCACCGTGATGTGAACCTCGTCCGGTCAGGTGACCCCCGATCGCCAACTGGCGGTACCGTCGTAGTGGTTGGTTAGCTTAGCTAAGGAGTTTGTGCCGTGCGTGACGGCCGCCGGACGCTGATCCTCGCGATCTGCTGCCTGAGCCTGTTCATGGTCGGTCTGGACAACACCATCGTGAACATCGCCCTCCCGGCGATCCGCACGGATCTCGATGCGTCGGTATCCGGCCTGCAATGGACCATCGACGCGTACACCCTCGTGCTCGCCAGCCTGCTGATGCTCGGCGGATCGACCGCCGACCGCATCGGCCGGCGGCGGATCTTCCAGACCGGATTGCTGCTGTTCACCGCCGGTTCGCTGCTGTGCGGACTCGCGCCGGGACTCGGCTGGCTCGTCACCTTCCGCGTCGTCCAGGCGATCGGCGGGTCGATGCTCAATCCGGTGGCGATGTCGATCGTCACCAACACCTTCCCCGACCCACGCGAGCGCGCGCGGGCCATCGGCATATGGGGCGCCGTGTTCGGTATCAGCCTCGCCCTCGGGCCGGTCCTCGGCGGGTTGCTCGTCCACACGGTCGGCTGGCGCGCCATCTTCTGGATCAACGTGCCCGTAGGCCTGGCCGGCATGGCGCTGGCCCAACGATTCGTGCCCGAATCGCGCGCGCCGCATCCGCGCCGGGTGGACCCGGTCGGTCAGGTCCTCGTCGTGGTCCTGCTTGCCGCGCTGAGCTACGCGATCATCGAAGGACCTGGCGCCGGTTGGGGGTCCGCGCGGATCGTCGGCGCGTTCGCTGTCGCCGGCGTGGCGCTGCTCGGCCTGCTCGGCTACGAACCCCGCCGCCGTGAGCCACTGATCGAACTGCGGTTGTTTCGCAGCGCCCCGTTCTCAGGTGCGACGTCCATCGCCGTCACGGCGCTGTGCGCGCTGGCCGGCCTGCTGTTCCTGAACACCCTTTACCTGCAGGAGGTTCGTGGGTTGTCCGCGTTGCACGCCGGGCTGTACACGCTGCCGACCGCCGCGACGATGATGGTCGCCTCGCCGGTGTCCGGGCGCCTCGTCGGCGCGTTCGGGGCGCGGATCCCGCTGCTCATCGGCGGCACGGCGATCGCAGCGGGCGGTGTGGCGCTGACCGGCCTGACCACGACGACTTCGACGGCCATGCTGCTCGCGATCTATGCCCTGTTCGGGCTCGGCTTCGGCATGGTGAACGCCCCGATCACGAGTACCGCCGTGTCGGGCCTGCCCCGCGCCCAGGCCGGCGTGGCCGCCGCGTTCGCGTCGACGAGCCGCCAGGTCGGCCAGACGTTGGGCGTCGCGATCATCGGCACGGCCGTGACCGCACGGATCCACGGCTCGCTCGCCGCCGGATTCGTCGAGGCGAGTCACCTCGGCTGGTGGATCATCGCGGCGTGCGGCGTCCTCATCGTGGTCCTCGGCCTCGTGACGACCGGGCGCTGGGCGAAGGACACGTCCCGGCGCGCCGCCGCGCTGCTCAACCCGGAGGAGTTGCCGGTGGCGGCCGGGTTCGACCGTCACGTCATCGCGAGATGAGCCGTCGCACACCGGCGAGCCAGCGATCCGGGTCGCTGGCCTTCTGCGCCCAGTAGGTGCCGACCTCCGGGTGCGGCAGGATCAGGAAGCGCTCGGCGGCGATCCCAGCCACCACGGCGTCGGCCACCTGCTCGGGCGTGATGATCTCGCCGCTTGCCGCCACCGCGCGCGCCGCGGGATTGCCGTCGGCGAGCGGGCCCATGAGCATCGGGGTGGCGACGCCCAGCGGGCAGAGCACGCTGACGCCCACCCCCTGATCGCGGTATTGCACCGACAGCCACTCGGCGAACGCCACCGCCGCGTGCTTGGTGACCGTGTACGGCGCATCGCCCGGAGCGGTCAGCAACCCGGCCGCTGAGGCGGTGTTGAGCAGGTATCCGCGCCCGCGCTCGACCATCCCGGGCAGGACCGCGCGGGCCGCGTACACATGCGCCATGACGTGCACGTCGAACGCCTGGCGCCACACCTCGTCCGGTGCGTCGACGCCGAGTCCGGTGCTGATGCCGGCGTTCGAGCAGAACAGGTCGATGCGGCCGAACTGTTCTTCGATCCGGGCCGCCAGGGCAGCAACGGAGCCCTCGTCGGTGACGTCCGTGCTGTCGGCGATCGCGCCGATCTCGGCCGCAACGGACTCCGCAGCCGCTGCGTCGCGGTCGGACACGACGACGGCGGACGCACCTTCTGCCGCGAAACGCCGGGCGAGCGCCGCGCCAATACCGCCACCGCCTCCGGTGACCACGACAACGGAGTCCTTGATCTCCATCACGCCACCGAGTGGACGCGTCGGCTCGGCAGTTCGAGGCAGTGCAGCAAGCCGCCGTACACGGCACCTCCGTCGATTCCGATGACCTTGTTGTCGCCGAAATACACGTCGAACGATCCGTGGATCAACTCGGTGGCGGTATGCCCGAACACCACCGTCTTCGGTCCCTTGTAGCCGAGGATGAACCGCTCCCGGATCCATAGCAGCAGATTCGGATCGGTTTCGGCGAGCGGGGTTTCCGGATCGACGCCGCCATGTACGAAGACCGTGTCGTCGGTCTCGTGGTAGTGCTGGAGCCCGGCCATGAACGCGAGGTGCTCGGCCATCTCCGGCAGCGGCTCCAGCGACTCGGGCACCTCGTCGGCGTCGGCGGCCGGGTGCCCGTAGCTCTGCAGCGTCTCGCGGGCGCCGTTGCGAAACCATCGCCCGATCGACATCGGCTCGCCGGCGAACGCGCCGACCATCATCTGCTCGTGGTTGCCCATCAGCACCGTGGCGCCGCCGTCGCGGAGCGCTATGACCAGATCGACCACGCCACGTGGGTCCGGCCCGCGGTCGATGTAATCGCCGAGCAGGATCAACTCGTCCTGGTCGGCGTCGTAGTCCACTTCGTCGAGCAACTGCTCGAATCTCTTGCGCTCGCCGTGGATGTCGCTGATCGCCAAGGTCCGTCGCGGCATCAGGGCGCTCCCACTCGGCCCGGCCCGAGGCGGCGCAACACGTCGACGAGGGCGGCCGGGTCGGTGAATTCCGGAGTGGGCAGCACGGCGAGCACTGGCGTCTTCACCCCCGCGTCGGCGTAGGCGCGCACCTGGTCGCGGCAGTCTTCGGGCGTCCCGTGCAGCACGAGCGCGTCGATCACGTCGTTCGGTACAGCAGCGGCTGCACCCGCACGATCGCGGGCGGCCCACTTCTCGTGCATCTCGCGCAGCGCGTCTGCCCGGCCGAGCCAGTCGTGGAATGCCGCATAAACCGGCACGGTGAGGTAGGTGGCGATCAGCCAGCGCCCGACGTTACGCGCGTACTCGACGTCGTCGGTCGGGCAGACGAACACGCGCGCGACGACGTCGGCGTCCGGATTGCCGATCGCCTCCACGCAGCGCGCCACGTCGTAGGAGGCCAACCAGTTCAGGATCGCGCCGTCGGCCTCGCGCCCGGCCAGGCGCAGCATCTGCGGTCGCAGTGCCGCGAGCAGGATCGGCGGCGCCTGGGCCGGTGGGTTCTCCAGTTTGAAGCGCGAGACCTCGAACGTGTCGAACTTGCCGTCGACCCGCTCGCCGGCCAGCGCGGTTCGCACGAAGCGCAGTACGTCGCGGGTGCGGCGAAACGGTTCTTCGAACGGGATGCCGTTCCAGTCATGGACGATCGCCGGGCTGGACGCGCCGAGACCCAGCACGAAGCGCCCGGGCGCAAGCCCCGCGAGCGTCGCCGCCGACATCGCGATCAGCGCGGGGCCGCGCGTGTAGGCCGGAACGATCGCCGTGCCCAGTCGCAACGACGGCTCCCAGACCGAGGCCAGCGTGAGCGGCGTAAACGCGTCGGCACCGGCCACCTCCGACGACCACACGTCGGTGTAGCCGAATCCGGGCAGCGCCCGCACCAGGTCGGCGTGATCAGCGAGCGGCACCCCGTTCTGCGGGATGGTGAGCCCCCAGCTCATTGGTCGATCTCCTCCGCGTGCAATCCGGCGAGAATCAAATCGGCAACCTCGGTCGCGATCTGCTCCGGCCGCATCCGACCGTTCGGTCGGTACCACCGGGGCATCTCGTTGATCACGCCGAAGATCGTGAACGTCACGATCTCCGGTGATGCGACCTCGCTGAACTGTCCTCGGTCCTGCGCCGCGCGGACCAGCCGGGTCATCCCCTCGTGGTAACGGCGGCGCTGGCTGCGCATCTGCATGATCCGGCGGTTGCCCAACTGCGAGAGCTCGCGGGAGAACACGAGCGCCTCCCGGGCGCTGGCCGCCGTCGTCTCGACCAGGTCGAAGATGAGCGCGCGCAGCTTCTCGGCCGGCGACATCGTGGTCGCGAGGATGCGGTCCATGCCCTCGAGTTGACGGCCGATGAGTTCGCCGTAGACGGCGTAGAGCAGGTCGGCCTTGCTGGCGAAGTGGTGGTAGAAGCCGCCCTTGGCCACTCCGGCCCGGCTGATCACCTGCGACACGCTCGTCGCGTCGTAGCCGTGGTCGGCGAACAGATCGACCGCGGCCGCCAGGATCCGCTGCCGCACGCCCAACTCGCTGCGGGCCTTTGGCTTGATCTTGGCCGCGGTCATCGCAGCGCGGCCTTGATCTCCTGCCGTGCGATCGAACGCAGATGCACCTCGTCCGGGCCGTCGGCGAGATGCAGGGTGCGCAACTGCGCCCACGAGTTCGCAAGCGGGGTGTCGTCGGAGACGCCCGCGCCGCCGTAGGTCTGGATCGCGCGATCGACCACGTAGGACGCCGCGCGGGGGGCTGCCACCTTGATCGCGGCCACCTCGGTGCGCGCCTGCTTCACCCCGACCGTGTCGATCAGCCAGGCGGTCTTGAGCACGAGCAGTCGGGCCTGGTCGATCGCCAGCCGGGACTCGGCGATCCACTCGCGCACCACGCCCTGCCGGGCGAGCGGCGAGCCGAACGTGCTGCGCGACATCGCCCGCATCACCATCAGCTCGAGCGCCCGCTCAGCCATGCCGATGCTGCGCATGCAGTGGTGGACGCGGCCCGGACCGAGCCGCGCCTGGGCCATCATGAAGCCACCGCCCTGCGGGCCCAGCAGGTTCTCGGCGGGCACGCGGACGCCGTCGAAGTCGATCACGCCGTGCCCGCCGTGCGGCCCGTCGTCGTAGCCGAACACCGTGGTCGAGCGACTGATCGTCACGCCCGGCGTATCGAGCGGAACGAGCACCATCGAGTGCCGCTCGTACCTCGCGGCGTCCGGATCGGTCACGCCCATGACGATCGCCACGCGGCACTCCGGGCGCATCGCGCCGGTCGACCACCACTTGCGACCGGTGATCACGTAGTCGCCGCCGTCGCGCTCGATTCGCGTGGCGATGTTGGTCGCGTCGGACGAGGCGACGTCCGGCTCGGTCATCGAGAAGCACGATCTGATCTCGGCATCGAGCAACGGGCGAAGCCACTGCGCGTGCTGCTGATCGGTGCCGAACATGGCCAGCAGTTCCATGTTGCCGGTGTCGGGAGCCGAGCAGTTCATCGCCTCCGGCGCGATCGCCCCGGAGCGCCCGGACAGCTCGGCGATCGGTGCGTAGTCGAGCACCGACAGACCGGCGCCGAACCGCCCGTCGGGCAGGAAGAGGTTCCACAGGCCGCGCTGCCGGGCCTCGCTGCGCAGCTTCGTCATGACCTCGGGTGTGCGAAACGGCGTGCCGGCGGCGCGCAATTCACGCACCTGATCGGCGAAGATCTGCTCGGCGGGATAGACCTGTTCGTCGAGAAAGCGCGACACGGCCGCCTGCATGTTCTGCGACTTCTCGCTGTGCGTGAAATCCATGGCCAGATCCCCTATTCGTCTTTAAGTGCGTCGAGTTCGTCGAGTGCGTTCGTGAGCAGCATCGGCACCAGGTCGCCGAACCGGTCGAATCCTGGGCCGACGGTCTTGCCCTGCAGGTGTCGTGCGGCGATGCCCTCGGCGATCACCGCCAGCTTGAAGAAGCCGAATGCGACGTACCAGGCCAACTCGTCCAGGTTGCGGCCGGACCCGACCGCGTACCGGGCCACCAGCGCGTCGGCCGACAGGAACCCCTCGGAGGCAGGCATCCGCGGCATGACCAGGTCGCTGCGTTCCGCGAGACGGTGATACACGATCAGCAGGCCGATATCGGCAAGCGGATCGCCGATCGTCGCCATCTCCCAGTCCACGACTGCCGCAATTGCGGTCAGCTCCTGATTGAAGATCACATTGGTCAGTCGGTAGTCGCCGTGCACGATCGCCGGCTCTGCTGGATCGGGCACCCGGGCGAGCAGTTGCTCGACCACCTGCGACAGTTCGGCGACGGGTCGAGTCTCGGAGGCCTGCCACTGCTTGTGCCAGCGGCGAACCTGGCGTTCGAGGAAGCCGGCCGGGCGGCCGAAGTCGCCGAGCCCGACCTCGTCCGGTGCGACCCGGTGCAGCTCAACCAGCGTGTCGATCAGGCTCTCGCCGACGCGTCGGGCCGCCACACGGTCGAGAGCCCGCACGGCGTCCGGCTGATCGAGCACCCGACCGTCCACATAGGACATGAGGTAGAACGACGCGCCGAGCACGGCCGGGTCCTCGCACAATGCGACGGTGCGTGGCACCGGCACACTCGTATCAGCCAAGGCGGTGATCACCCGGTATTCGCGGGCCATGTCGTGTGCGGTCGGCAGCACGTGTCCCAGTGGCGGGCGACGCAGCGCCCAGGTCTGCTCGGAGTCGGTGAGCCGGTAGGTGAGGTTGGACTTGCCGCCGGCAATGAGCGCGGCGGACAGATCGCCCTTACGCAGCCCAGGACAGGACAGATCCATCCACACCCGTACCGACTCGAGATCCAGTCCGGGAAGGTCGCTCACGATCGCACAGCCTAGAGACCGACCGGTCGGTCTGACAAGTCGGCCAACGGCTGCCGATCGTTCTGCGACGATAGCGCCCATGTGCCCACTCGTGGCGGTCATCACCGGCGTGGCCGGCACCGGAAAGAGCACCATCGCCCGACTGGTCGCGACAGCCTACGGGTGGCCCTTCGCCGAAGGCGATGACATGCACTCCCCCGCCAATGTCGCGAAGATGCGCGCGGGGACGGCACTGACCGACGCCGACCGCCGCCCCTGGCTCGACGAGATCGCCGCCTGGATCGACGCTCGCTCGGCAGCCGGCAGCGGCGGGGTGATCACGTGCTCAGCGCTTCGGCGGCGCTACCGCGACCGGCTGCGCGGCACCCATCAGGATGTCTACTTCGTCTGCCTTACCGCCTCGGCCGACGTACTCGCCGCCCGGCTGGCCCACCGGCGCGGGCATTTCATGCCGGCGTCGCTGCTCGAAAGCCAGCTCGCCGACTTCGAGCCGCTCGGGCGTGACGAGCCGGGCGACTCGGTCGATGCGTCCGGGCCGCCGGACGAGACCGCCGCCGCCGTACTCACCCTGTTGGCCGCAGCGCGGGAAGCACGGCCTGATAGCTAGCCGACCGTCGCGCCGAACGCTCCGCCGACGCCGAACGTGACCGCGGCGGCAAGCGCGCCGAGCAGCAACTGGCGCATGCCCGAGTAGAACCACCCGCGAACGGTGAAGCGGGAGGTGAAGGCCCCCGCGCCGAACAACGCGACGAGAGCAAGAACGGCCGAGATGTAGAGCGACTTCGCGCCGAACAGGTACGGCAGCAGGGGAAGCAGCGCCCCGACCGAGAACGACATGATCGACGACCCGGCAGCAATCCAAGGGCTGGGCAGTTCGGTGGCGTCGACCCCGAGTTCCTCGCGCACATGGATCGACAGCGCCTGCTCGGGATCACGGGAGAGCTGGCTCGCGACCTTCTCCGCCAGAGCGGGCTCGACGCCGCGATCGACGTACATCTGAGTCAACTCCGCGAGTTCGGCCACGGAATTGTGCTTGAGTTCGTGGCGCTCGACCTCGATCTCGGCCTTGGCCGACTCGTTCTGGCTCTGCACCGAGACGTACTCGCCCGTGGCCATGGAGAACGCGCCGCCGACCAGTCCGGCCAGTCCGGCCAGGGTCACCGCCCGGGTGCTGACACTGGTTCCGGCTCCCGCCACTCCGGCGATCAGCGCGAAGTTCGAGACGAGCCCGTCCATCATCCCGAACACCGTCGGCCGCAGCCAGCCGCTGCTGATGTCACGGTGCTCGTGATGGATCTCGAGACTTTCCGGCTCGCTCACGGTCGGCTCTGCGAATCCGACTCGACCTCTACCGGCTCGCCGGGCAGAGTCGGCACGGCCGCGTCAGGGCCTTCGAGGTGCTCGTCGTCGCCGGTGACCTCGCCTCTCGCAACCGTCTCGGCCTTGGTCTCGGCTCCGGCCTCCACGTCGGCCTCATCGTCGGTCTTGGTCTCGACCGCATCCTCGCCGTCGGCGCCGGTCTTCGCCTCGACTTCGTCCTTCGTTTCCGCGTCCTCGTCGGACGGCTTGGACTCGGCCTCGGACTCTGCGTCGGTATCGGACTCTGCGTCGGTATCCGCCTCGGCGCCGGCGGTCGTCTCAGCCAGCGGGTGGGTGTAGGGCGAC
Organism: uncultured Actinomycetota bacterium; assembly: GCA_963709985.1. GTDB lineage: Bacteria > Actinomycetota > Actinomycetes > Mycobacteriales > Jatrophihabitantaceae > DASXRA01. The sequence goes on along the minus strand of CAVPYQ010000043.1, from coordinate 324,239 downwards.
TCGTCGAACGTATTGCGGTGCAGCCAGAACCACGCCAGGCCGGCGAGGAATACGACGATGGATGTCCAGTCGTTGAGTCGCAGGCCGAGGAAGTGATGCGCCGGGTCGCTGCGCAGGGCTTCGATCCAGAATCGCCCAGCGGTATAGCCCATCACGTACAGGGCAAAGACGTTGCCACGACCGAGCCGCCAGCGGCGCGAAGCCAGGATCAGGAGCACCGCGAGGGCAAGATCCCACAACGACTCGTACAGGAAGGTCGGCTGGTAGTACCCGCACACGGTCTCGCCCAGGTGACCGAAGGTGCACGGCTGCGCGCGACCGGAGGTGACGTCCAGATCATGGATCTGCAGCTTCCACGCCACGCTCGTCGGCCCGCCGTAGAGCTCATTGTTGAACCAGTTGCCCCACCGGCCGATGCCTTGCGCCGCCACTATCCCGGGCGCCGCCGCGTCGGCGAAGGCGGTCAGCCGAATGCCCTTGCGCCGGCAGCCGATCCAGGCGCCGAGACCGCCGAGGGCGATGGCCCCCCAGATACCCAGGCCGCCGTCCCAGATCTTGAGCGCGTCGACCGGGTGCTTGTGGTCGCCGAAGTACTTCTGGCCGTCGGTGATGACGTGATAGAGCCGGCCGCCGACGATGCCGAAGGCGATGGCCCACCCGGCGACGTCCCAGATGTCCTCGTCCTTGCCGCCGCGCGCACGCCATCGGCGGGCCGTGACCGCCAGTGCGACGAAGATGCCGGCCACGATGCACAGCGCGTAGGCGCGGATCGGGATCGGGCCGAGATGCCAGACGGCGTGGGTCGGACTCGGAATCGATGCCAGCGGATGCACGCCGCAACGGTAGTCGGTACCGCCATCGGCGCCACGACTCGCTGCCCTAAGCGCACGGAGGTCCCAGTGGTCCTAGGTTGGTCGAATGACTGATGTGATAACCCGCGCCGTCATGGTCACGGCGCACGGAGGCACCGAGGTACTCGAGGTCGCGCCGCGCACGGTCGGCCCACCGCAACCGGGCGAGGTGCAGGTCCGCGTCGCGGCGTCAGGCATCAACTTCATCGACACCTATCAGCGCAAGGGCATCTATCCGATCCAGCCGCCGTTCGCGCTCGGCGGCGAGGGCGCCGGCCAGATCATCGCGCTCGGCGACGGCGTCCAAGGATTTGCCGTCGGCGACATCGTCGCGTGGGCATCTAGCCCGGGCAGCCACAGTGGCGTCGTCAATGCCGTGGCCGACAACCTCGTACCGGTGCCGGAAGGCGTCTCGGCGGAGGTCGCCGCGGCGGTCATGCTGCAGGGAATGACGGCGCATTACCTGGTCTGGTCGACGTTTTCGGTGCAGCCCGGCGACACGGCCCTGGTTCATGCTGCGGCCGGCGGGGTCGGGCAACTGTTGGTACAGATGGCAAAAGGTCGCGGGGCGATCGTCATCGGCACGGTGTCGACCCAGGCCAAGCAGGACAAGGCCGAACAGGCCGGCGCCGACGAGGTCATCCGCTACGACCAGGTCGACGACCTCGCCGCCGAGGTCCGGCAGCGCAACGGCGGGCGCGGCGTGAGCGTCGTCTACGACGGCGTCGGCAAGTCCACCTTCGACGCCTCGCTCGCCTCGCTGGCGCGCCGCGGCACGATGGTGCTCTACGGCGCCTCCAGCGGCCCGGTGCCGCCGTTCGATCCGCAGCGGCTCAACTCGGGCGGCTCGCTGTTCCTGACCCGGCCGACCCTCGTTCACTACACGGCCACCCGCGACGAGTTGCTCTGGCGTGGTGGCGAGGTGCTCGCCGCGGTTCGAGACGGTGCGCTGCGCGTCGATATAGGCGGCCGCTACCCGATCGACGACGTCCGCCGCGCGTATGACGATCTGGAGTCGCGGCGCACTATGGGCAAACTGTTACTCATACCCTGAACATCCCGTTCGATCGTTGTCGGCCTAACTGACCGTATAAGCGGAATTCACGCTGAGTCTCTTGCATGTCCGAAATAGGTAGGCCAGTGTCTGCTGTGTTCCCGGCAGACGGAGCCGGGCCGGACAGGGGAGACACCGCGAGATGGACCTCGACACGATCCGCAAGAGACGCAAAGCCCTGCTCACGACCGTGGGCGGGGTCCTGGGGGCTGCCGTCGTCACGATCGGCGTGGTCAGCTTCGCCGGCTCCGCGTCGGCCGCCAGCAGTGTGAAGGGCATGGACGTGTCCGGCTACCAGGGCAACGTCAACTGGACAGCCGCGTGGAACAACGGAGGTCGATTCGCCTACATCAAGGCCACCGAGGGCACCAGCTACCGCAACCCCTACTTCGCCCAGCAGTACAACGGTTCCTACAACGTCGGCATGATCCGGGGCTCGTACCACTTCGCCCGGCCGAACATCTCCTCCGGCGCGACTCAAGCCGACTACTTCGTGGCGCACGGCGGCGGATGGTCGCGCGACGGCAAGACGCTTCCCGGAGCACTCGACATCGAGTGGAACCCCTACAGCGGCGGCACATGCTACGGCCTGTCGCAGAGCGGCATGGTGTCCTGGATCAAGTCGTTCAGCAACGAGTACCACGCGAAGACCACGCGCTGGCCGGTGATCTACACGGCGACGAGCTGGTGGTCGCAGTGCACGGGCAACCGCGGTGACTTCACGTCCACCAACCCGCTCTGGGTGGCCCGCTACGCCTCGGCCCCGGGCACGCTGCCCTACGCGTGGGGCTACTACACGGTTTGGCAGTACGCCGACTCGGGAGTCTTCCCCGGCGACCAGGACACCTTCAACGGCGCGTACGACCGGCTGCAGGCGCTGGCCAACGGCTGATCCCCGGCGTCCCCGCGCGATCTTGTGCCGACGCACCGAGGAGCACGCGCCATCACCGGCGCGTCGGCACAAGATCGCCGGGTGGGGCGCCCCAGTTCGGGTCCACTGACGGAGAGGACTTCGGCATGAACAGCGACAACCGACCAGACGACGCGACTCCCCGCCACCGGAGGCGCGCCGGCCTGATCGCCGGGCTGGCGGTGCTGGCCGTGGCTGCCGTCACCGGAATCGGACTGGTGGTGGCTGCGTCACCGGCTTCGGGCGCCGACGCCGTCTACGGCATGGACGTCTCGAGCTACCAGGGCAACGTCGACTGGACGGCCGCCTGGAACAACGGCGCGCGCTTCGCCTACGTCAAGGCCAGCGAGGGCATCGGCTACACCAACCCCTACTTCGCCCAGCAGTACAACGGGTCCTACGGCGTCGGCATGATCCGGGGCGCCTACCACTTCGCCCTGCCCGATCGGTCCAGCGGTGCGACCCAGGCCGACTACTTCGTCGACAACGGTGGTGGCTGGTCCGCTGACGGACTGACGCTGCCGGGCGCGCTCGACATCGAGTGGAACCCGTACGGGGCGACCTGTTACGGCTACAGCGCGGCCGGCCTGGTCGGCTGGATCCAGGACTTCAGCAACGAGTATCAGGCACGCACCGGTCGCTGGCCGGTGATCTACACCGCGGCGAGCTGGTGGTCGCAGTGCACCGGCAACCTCGGCGACTTCACGGCCAACAGCCCGCTCTGGGTTGCCCGTTACGCCGCCGATCCGGGCACCCTGCCCTACCCATGGGGCTACTACACGTTCTGGCAGTACGCCGACTCCGGCACGTTCCCCGGTGATCAGGACGTGTTCAACGGCGCCTATGACCGCCTGCAGGCGCTGGCCATCGGCTGAGCAAGCTGAGCAACGGGTCAGCGCCGCACGCCGGCTGCGAGTTCGACCGCGAACGCGCGAACGGCCTCTACCCCGCGGGCATCCGGCTCGTCGAGCAGCCGGCGCACGAACGCCGAACCGACGATCACCCCGTCGGCGAAGGACGCCACCTGCGCCGCCTGCTCGCCGTTGGAGACGCCGAGGCCGACGCAGACCGGGAAGTCAGGCGCGGCCGCGCGAACGCGGGCGACCAGCCGCTCGGCGGCATCGCCGACCTGGTCGCGAGTGCCGGTGACGCCCATCGTCGAAGCCGCGTAGACGAATCCCCGGCACGCCGCGATCGTCGACGCGATGCGAGCGTCGGTGGACGACGGCGCGACCAGAAAGACCCGGTCCAGGCCGTGGGCTTCCGTGGCCTCGATCCAGGGGCCCGCCTCCTCCGGAATGAGGTCGGGCGTGATCGCGCCGGAACCGCCCGCCGCGGCGAGATCGCGGGCGAAGGCCTCGACCCCGTACCGCTCGATCGGGTTCCAGTACGACATCACGACGGCCGCCGCTCCGGCCTGCGCAACGGCAGCGACCGCGGCGAGCGCGTCGCCGAGACCGACCCCGGCTCGTACCGCCGGGTCAGCGGCGGCCTGAATCACCGGCCCGTCCATCACCGGATCGCTGTACGGGACGCCGACTTCGACGATGTCGACGCCGCCCGCGACCATGGCTCGCATGGCGTCGATGGACACCTCGACGTCGGGAAAGCCGACCGGCAGGTAGCCGATCAGGGCGGCGCGACCGTCGGCCTTCGCCTTGGCCATCGCGGTCGAGACGGGGCTCACGACTGCACCAGCCCGAAGTACTTCGATGCGGTCTCGACGTCCTTGTCACCACGGCCGGAGAGGTTCACCAGAATCACGGCGTCGGGGCCAAGTTCGCGGCCGAGCTTCAGCGTTCCGGCGAGGGCGTGCGCCGACTCGATGGCCGGGATGATGCCTTCGGTGCGGCACAGCAGCGCGAAGGCGTCCATCGCCTCGGCGTCGGTGATCGGGTGGTACTCGGCCCGGCCGGTGTCATGCAGGTAGGAATGCTCGGGGCCGACTCCCGGGTAGTCCAGCCCGGCCGAGATCGAGTGCGACTCGAGTGTCTGCCCGTTGGCGTCCTGCAAGAGGTAGGACCTCGCCCCGTGCAGCACGCCGCGCGCCCCGGCGCTGACAGTTGCTGCGTGGCGGCCGGTCTCGACGCCGTCACCACCTGCCTCGTATCCGACGAGCCGGACGCCCTCGTCGGCCAGGAACGCCGTGAAGATCCCGATGGCGTTCGAGCCGCCTCCGACGCAGGCGGTCACGGCGTCGGGAAGGCGACCGACCCGTTCGAGCACCTGCGCGCGCGCCTCGTCGCCGATGATCCGCTGGAACTCGCGGACCATCGTCGGGAACGGATGCGGCCCGGCCGCCGTCCCGAAGACGTAGTTCGTCGTCGCGACGTTGGTGACCCAGTCGCGCATCGCCTCGTTGATCGCGTCCTTGAGCGTGCGCGAGCCTGTCGTCACCGGTATCACTTCGGCGCCGAGCAACTGCATCCGGGCGACGTTCAGCGCCTGACGCCGGGTGTCCTCCGAACCCATGTAGACGGTGCATTCGAGGCCCATCAGCGCTGCCGCCGTGGCGGTGGCGACACCGTGCTGGCCCGCGCCGGTCTCGGCGATCACCCGCTTCTTGCCGATGCGTTGCGTCAGCAGTGCCTGGCCCAGCACGTTGTTGATCTTGTGCGAACCGGTGTGGTTGAGGTCTTCGCGCTTGAGCAGGACGCGAGCACCGCCGGCCTCGGCCGCGAACTTCGGCACGTCGGTCAGCGGCGAGGGCCGGCCGGCATAGTCGCGCAGCAGTCGGCTCAGTTCGGCAGCGAAGTCGGCATCGGCCTGGGCCGCGTGGAACGCATCGGTCAGGTCGTCGAGCGCGGCGATGAGGGCCTCGGGGACGAAGCGCCCCCCGTACGGGCCGAAATGGCCGCTCAGATCAGGAACAGTGACAGGCGTGGTCATTGGGCACAACTCCGGATTAGGCGTGACTGGTGGGCTTGCACTAGCTGGCGTCTGCCCAGCGCCCGAGACGCTATCAGTCCGGTTCAGCACCGGAATCAGTCGAGGCGGCTCAGGCGATCGGCTTGGACAGGCCGTGCCATCGCCCGCGCGGCAGTGGAGTCGTGCGCATGCTCGGCACTTTACAGAGGCCGGCCACCACTTTCGTCGCAGAGGTCGGGGGACACCGAAATCGCATCCCCGAACGTGCGACACCGGATTGGCCACGACTAGGTTCGACTCGTGGCGGATGTGAGCGTGCGGCCGGCGAGGACTGCCGATGTTGCCGAGATCGCGCGCATCCAGATCGACACCTGGCGAACGGCGTACACGGCCGTGCTCCCCACGCCGGTGCTGGAGGCGCTGTCCACCGAGGAGGCCGTGCAGGCCTGGACGACCGCCGTCGATGCGCCGCCGACCCAGCGGCATCACGTGCTGGTCGCCCAGGAGCAGAACTGGATCGTCGGGTTCGTCGCGATGGCACCGGCCTACGACCTCGAAGAAGGCGACCCCGATCCGGCGGGCACCGTTCAGATCGGGCCGCTGCTCGTCGAGCCTCGCTGGGGCCGACGCGGTCACGGTTCGCGCCTGCTTGCGGCGGCCGTCGATCACGCCCGCGGAGAGGGCATGGAGCGCGCGATCACGTGGATCCCCACCGCGGACGCCGCGTCGCTGACGTTCTTCCGGTCGGCGGGCTGGGAGACCGACGGGTACGCCCGCGCGCTCGACACCGGGTTCGGAGAGGTCCGCGAGATCAGGTTGCACGCGTCGCTCGAGGAGGCACCGCAGACGTGACATTCACCGGTGTTCCGACCGCCGCGCTCGACTTCTACGAAGACCTCGAAGCCGACAACAGCAAGGCATTCTGGACCGCGCACAAGCACGTCTACGACGAGTCGGTGCGGGCTCCGCTCGAGGCCCTGGTGTCCGAACTCGCGCCCGAGTTCGGCGGCGCCAAGCTGTTTCGCCCGTACCGCGACGTGCGGTTCAGCAAGGACAAGACCCCGTACAAGACGGCGCAGGGCGCGTGGTTCGGCGAGTCCTCGCTGTACCTGCACATCTCGGCCGCCGGGCTGCTGGTGGCGGGCGGGTACTGGGACACCGCGTCTGACCAGGTTGAGCGGATGCGCCGGGCCGTCGACGACGACGTGGCCGGCGCCGAACTCGAACGGGCCCTGTCAGTGGTGCGCAAAGCCGGTTTCTCCATCGAGGGTCAGCAACTTGTGCGAATACCGGCGGGATTCGCGAAGGATCATCCACGCGGCGATCTGCTCCGGTACAAGACGCTGACCGGACATCGCGACTTCGGATGTCCGGCCTGGCTTTCGACCAAGCGGGCGAAGAACGAGATCGCCAAGGCGTGGCGGGCGCTCGCTCCGCTGACCGGGTGGCTCGACACCCACGTCGGCGCATCGAACGCGCGCTGATCGCCCGCGACCGCTCAGCTGTGCGGACGCTTCACTGCGGCGGCGAGTTCGGGCACCAGGTGCGCAGCATCGACCGAGCCGACGCCTGAGGCCAGGTCGTATCCGGCGACGGCGTCGAATCCCCCGACGTCACCGAAGGAATTGTCGCCATCGGTCACGTCGACGATGCCCGGAGCGCCGCGCTGCGCGATCGAGTACAGCGCGGAGTTGATGAGGCCGAGCCGATGCCCGGCCAGTTGGGCGGCAACCGCGACGACACCGGCGAACATCGGCGTCGCCTCGCTGGTGCCGCCCACGATCCCCCATCCGACGTCGTCCGCGTCGTAGGAGGTGTAGACGATCACGCCTCCGTCGAGCGCGGCAGACATCGCGATGTCGGGGGTGCCGCGCCGGGCACCGACGACACTTTGCACGCTGTCCTGGAAGGCCGGCCGCCCGAACATCGTGGACAGCCCCCCGCCGCCCGCACCGTAGTCGTCGTTCCAGACCTGGTCGGGCGCAGTGCGGTTGCCGTCGGCGTCAAGCGCCAGCTTCGTCCCACCGACGCTCGTGACCAGCGGATCGGAGGACGGCCAGGAGTCGACCCGATAGGAGTACAGCGTCTGCTGATCGCTTTGCAGGTCGGTCGCACCGGAGTCGCCGGCCGCGCCGAGAACCGTGACGCCGTGCTTGGCCGCATTGACGAATGCGCTGCGCAGCGCGAGGACACTCTGCCGGCTCGCGAACGTCTGCTCGGTGGCGCCGAAGCTCTGCGAGATCACATCGGCCAGGCCGTGGTCGATGACGTAGTTCTCCGCGGCGACGATCTCCGGGAATCCGACGGCGCCCTCGGTCTCGGACACCGGAGTGGCGACGACGAGGATCTCGGCCTCGGGAGCCATGACGTGGGCGTACTCGACGTCGAGGGTTGTCTCGAAGGCCCAGCCGGACATGTCGTCGTCGGCCGGATCGAAGTCAGGCACCGGCCCCGCCGGCATGATGGTCCGGATCGAGGGCGGATCGGGCAGGCCCCAGGCCTGGTCGAACACCTGCAGGTCGTGCTCGATCGTCGGCGAGCCGAACGAGTCGACGATCGCGATCGTCTGACCGCGACCGGTCAGCCCTTTGCGTAACAGCGGTTCGACGTTGTAGGCGCGGCGCAACTGGTCGGGCGAGTAGCACGCGAGCTGATAGGTGGCCTGGCACTGGTCGATGCTGGGCGGAGCCGGGAAGCGATGCAGGTCCAGCCGGTTCGCGGCACTCGCCGCGCTGGCCGGGGCCGCGACCGCATCCAGGGCTTGCTCGGCGGACAGATCACCCGGGATGTTGATCATCATGACCGTCAGGCTGGCGGTGCCCAGGCAGGCCAGCACGAACCGGCGCCTCATGCACGCTCCTCAGACCACGACATGTGGCGTCATCCCATCACAGCAGCGCCCCGCTCGCGAACTGGCATCGGTCGTCCCGCGTCAGCGGGGCGACATCATCATCGGGTGGTGCAGGTCGTAGAACACCGCGTCCTTCATCGAATTAGACATCATCTCGGCGACATCTGGTGGCGGTTCCACCGCCTCATGGTCGCGCGCCTCGGCCTCCGATGTGAAGTAGACGGTCTGGACATAGTGTCCGTCGTCCTGCACGGCGACGGTCGCGCCGATGATTTCTGGCCGCATCTGCTTGATGTCTTGACTGTGCGCATCCATGAAGTCACGCATCTGTTCCGGGTCGTCGTAATGGCCGGTGATGACCTGCACGAAGCCCGCGTCGTCGGAGCCGCCGGCGAGCCACGTCGTGACGTTCGGGCAGTCGGTGAAGGTCACCTCGCCGGCGAACGACTTCGAAGTATCCGCCCACCAGGCGCCCTGCTCGGGGCGTTCGCTGTTGCGACGCGCGGCTTCCGGCGATTCGAAGCGGGCGACGGTGATGAACGTGCCGTCGTCGGTGATACCGCCGGTCGAGCCCAGCCAGCCGATCGCGCCTGGCCGACAGTCACTCATCCACCGATCCATTGCGGCCCGCAGGTCTGCTTCGTCGGCGCCATCGGCGAGCCTGCCCTGGATGACCTGAACGAACATCGCCACCTCCCGGTTGCCTGGCCGCGACGCTCGCGCGGCGCCCTGAGCGTAGGTCCGGGTGCTCGATCCGGATCCGCGCGCGGCAGGAACCGGCCGCGCGGTCGGCATCTGCTATCCGGCCAACCAGGGTGGAAATGGATGAACGCCCTACAGGCCGAGCAGCGTCTCGAGGCCAATCGTGAGACCGGGCCGCGAGCGGAGATCTCCCGGATGCCGAGCAGCACGCCGGGCATGAACGAGGCCCGGTCGTAGGAGTCGTGCCGGATAGTCAGTGTTTCGCCCTCGGTGCCGAAGAGAATCTCCAGGTGCGCCACCAGGCCCGCCGCCCGGACCGAATGCACGTGCAGCCCGTCGACCACGGCGCCGCGCGCGCCGTCGAGTGACTGCGTCGTGGCATCGGGCACCGGAGCGAGACCAGCCTCGGCGCGCGCCTGCGCGATGAGCTGTGCTGTGCGCACGGCCGTCCCGCTGGGTGCATCGATCTTGGCGGGGTGGTGCAGTTCGACGATCTCGGCGGACGGGTAATGCGCAGCGGCAAGTTGGGCGAACTTCATCGCCAGCACGGCCCCGATCGCGAAGTTCGGCGCGACGAGGACGCCGACCTGGGGCGCGTCGGCGAGCCACTCGCGCAGCGTCGCAAAACGCTCGTTGGTGAAGCCGGTCGTGCCGACGACGGCGTGGATGCCCTGGTCGATCGCGAACCGGATGTTGTCCATGACGACGTCGGGATGGGTGAAATCGACCAGCACCTGGGCACCGCCGTCCGCGACGCTGAACAGCCAGTCGCCGGCGTCGACGGCCGCGACGAGGTCCAGATCGTCAGCCGCGACGACCGCCTGGCAGACCTGCTGGCCCATCCGTCCGCGCGCGCCGAGCACACCGATCCGGATCGGTTCGGTCACTGCTTCTCCGTTCACACGGCGCCGTCGAATGCGTGCTGATCAAACGGACCCACCACCGTGAGGCAGCGGGGCTGGTGCAGAAGGTACGCGGCCACGTCCACGACATCGTCGCGGGTCACCGAATCGACGTGGTGGATGAGGTCGTCGACTCCGAGCACGTCGCCGTAGACGAGTTCGCTCTTGCCGATCCGGGTCATTCGCGAGCCGGAGTCCTCGAGGCCCAGCACGATGCCGCCGCGCATCTGGCCCTTGCCGCGCTGCACCTCGGCGTCGGTCATGCCCGATTGCGCGACCCGGTCGAGTTCGGTGCGGATCAGGTCGAGCACCTCGTCGGCCTTGCCCGGCTGGCAGCCCGCGTATACGCCGAACAGCCCCGCATCGGCGTAGCCCCCGCTGAACGTGTAGACCGAGTAGGCCAGGCCGCGTTGCTCGCGGATGCTCTGGAACAGCCGCGAGCTCATGCCACCGCCGAGCGCGGAGGACAGCACGCCCAGTGCCCATCGCCGATCGTCATGGCGCGAGACGCCCCGCATGCCGAGCACGACGTTGGCCTGCTCGGTGTCGTCGCCGACGATCCTGATCGGCTCGGTCGGCGGGCACGATTGACCGTGGCCGCCTCGTGGCGCTGCTGGGTCGCTGCGGCCGTCGAGCCGACCGGCGAACGCCGTGCGCACCCGTTTCACGATGTCGGCGTGGTCGAGGTTTCCGGCGACGGACACCACCATGCCGTCCGGCCGGTAGCGGCGCCGGTAGTAGCCGGCAACCTGGCGCCGCGAAAGCGTTCGCGATCGAGTCGACGGTGCCGAGGATGGGCCGCCCGAGCGGCACGTCGCCGAACAACGCGCTCGCGAACTCGTCGTGCACGAGATCGGCCGGATCGTCGTCGCGCATCGCGATCTCTTCGAGTACGACGCCGCGTTCCACGTCGACGTTCTGCGCCGTGACCGTCGCGTTCAGCACGACGTCGGTGACGATGTCGATGGCCAGCGGGAGGTCGCGGTCGAGCACCGTCGCGTAGAAGCAGGTGTGCTCCTTCTCGGTGAACGCATTGAACTCGCCGCCGACGGCGTCCATCGCGCTAGCGATGTCCAGGGCGGACCTCGTGGCTGTGCCCTTGAAGAGCAGGTGTTCGAGAAAGTGGCTGGCGCCTGCGACCGCTGGCGTCTCGTCCCGGCTGCCGACGGGCACCCACACACCGACGCTCGCGCTGCGGACGCCCGGCATGGCCTCGGTGATGATCCGCAGGCCTCCGGGCAGCACGGTCTTGGTGATCTGCCCGCCGCCGGTCGCGGCGACGGGACGGGTTGTGGCACGGGTCAGGCCGCGCGCCCCCGAGTGCTTACTCGTCGCAGTCATCCCGTGATCGTACGGGCGCGCCGATAATGCCCCGGCCGGCGCTAGTGGAATCGGCTGAGGATCTGGCGCGCCTGCACGAGCGTCGAGTCCTGCCACAGCACCAGGCGCACGGCACAACTGGCCCCGACCAGGACGCCGATCGCCTGTCGCAGTGCGTCGTCGATCGGCCAGCCGTAGACGCCCGACGAGATCAACGGGAACGCCACCGACGAAGCGCCGAGTTCGCCCGCTACCCGCAGCGACTCGCGATAGCACGAACGCAGCGTGTCGCTACGGTCGTACGTCCGCGCGTAGACCGGGCCCACTGTGTGGATCACCCAGCGGGCCGGCAACTCCCCCGCAGTCGTCGCCACGGCCTGGCCGGCCGGCAATCCGTCGCTGTACTCGCCGGCCCGAAGCTCTCGGCACTCGGCCAGCACGGCCGGGCCACCGCGGCGGTGGATCGCGCCGTCCACCCCGCCACCGCCGAGCAATGACGAGTTCGCCGCGTTGACGATCGCGTCGACCTGCTGCTCGGTGATATCGCCCAGGACCAGGTCAAGCGACATGGTCCGATGATGCCTGCTCGACATCGGTCGCGACATGCGGGACGACCTGCCCCGTCTCGGGAGCGATCAGCACCATCGCCACGGGTGCGGCCACGATCGCGGCAGAGACGCCGAACGCCGCGCCGTAGCCGTGTGCGTCCGCGAGCCAGCCGGCGACGAGCGGACCGGCGACCGTACCGGCGTCACCGGCCATCTGGTACGTCGAGACCACCGTGCCGCCTCGTCCGCCGACCACGTCGCCGAGAATCGCGCCGGCCGCCACCGAGAGCGCTGCTCCGGAGACCCCGAGCAGGGCCATCACCCCGATCAGCCCGGCCGCATTGGGCACCAAGGGCAGGCTCGCCAAGGCCGCGGCGCCGACGAGCAGGCCGAGCAGTAGCACCGGCCGACGGCCCTTGGTGTCGGCCCGCTTGCCGAACGGCAGCAGCAAGACGCCGCTGACGGCACTGAGAGTGAAGAAGCCGAAGTAGGTCCAGTTCGAACTCAACGAGAGCCGGTCGACGACGAACAGCGGGACGAGTGCCGACCGGGCCCCCACGACGGCCCAGTCCTCCGCGAGATTGCTGGTCAGCGCCGCGAGGTAGGCGCGGTCGCGCAAGGCGGTGCGCAGCGCCAGGGTCGACGCCCGGGACGTGGAGCGCGCGGCGAGTTCGCTGTGGCGCAGCGCGCCGAGGGCGATCGCGCCGGCGACGACCAGCGTGCCTGCGTACAGGAAGAACGGCGCCCGCAGCGACCACGCGGCGACGACGCCCAGCGCCGGGCCACCGATCGCCCCCAGCAGGAATCCCCCGGCGAACACGCCCTGAGCGCGGCCACGCAGATGTCCCGGCGTGACCCGGATGAGCAGGCTGGACGCGCTGACGCTGAACATGATCGAGCCGACGCCGCCGACGCCGCGCAGCAAGACCAGTTGCCAGTAGTCGCCGGCCAGGCCCGCCAGAAAGCTGGACACCGCCACGACGCCGATGCCCGTGGCGAGCATCACCCGCTCGCCGAAGGCGTTCACCAGCCGTCCGCTGAACGGGGCGGCGATCAGCCGGGCTGCTGCGAACGCGCTGATCACCCCGCTGGCCGCGGTCTTGCTGACGCCGAAGTGGCGGGCGAACAGCGGGATCGCCGGGGCGACGACGCCGAATCCGAGGGCCACCATGAACGCGACCGCTGCGAGTGCCGTGACCTCGGTGGGAAGTTCGCGCAGGGATTCGCGCCCCAGGGGCAGTCGCAGGCGTAGTCGCACTCGTCAGATCATGCCTGGCCGCGGCCGACGCCCCTGTCGTCAATCGGCTTCGCTCAGCGCGGCAGCCAGGCGTCGGGGGCCTCGACCATGCGCTTGACGTGCGGGGGCAATTTGCCGGTGAGGACCTGCTGCAGGCTGGTTTCGTCCAGAACGCGGCGCAGCGACGCGCGCACGGCCACCCACACCTCCGGCAGGTGCTCGGCGACACCTGTGTAGGTGGTCTCGTGCGGTCGCAGCCCGCGGACCTCGGCCAGCGGGCCGTCGACGGCGCGGATCACCTGACCGAGCATGATCTCGGCGGCCGGGCGCGCGAGCGCGTAGCCGCCCTCGGCACCGCGCTGGCTGCGGACGAGGCCCGAGCGCCGCAACTCGCCGAGGATCGCCTCGACGAACTTTCGCGGCAGCTTCTGCTCGGTGATGATCACCTCGATCTTGACGAGGTCCGGGGCGCGAGCGGCCAGGCCGAGCAATGCCCGCACCGCGTAATCCGTCTTCGCCGAGATCTCCACGCCCGCATCCTCGCAAATCCGCGAGGAATTGCGAGTACGGCCCGCCCGGCGAGCCTCGCCGAGTCGTCGGAGACTCGGCGGCTAGCTGATCGCCAGGGTGGCCGCGTGCTGCGCCGGGCGCAGCCACACGGTGCGCTGCGGGCGCAGTTCGAGCGCGTCGGCCTGTCCGCGGGTGAGTTGCACCCAGGGCTCGCCCGCGGACGGTCGCCGCTGCGCAGTTCGGCCCGCACCTCGAAGCCGATCCGGACCAGCCGCACGACCTCGGCCTGGACGGCGCCCGCGGTCTCGACCGTCAGCACCTCGATGTCGTGCGGGCGCACGAGGCGCCCGTCGAGCCGGGTGACCGGGCCGAGGAAGCCCATCACGAAGTCGTTGGCCGGATGGTCGTAGAGATCGTTCGGCGAGCCGGTCTGCTCGATCCGCCCGTTGTTGATGACGACGATCTCGTCGGCCACCTCGAGCGCCTCTTCCTGGTCGTGCGTCACGAAGACCGTCGTCACATGCACCTCGTCGTGCAGCCGGCGCAGCCAGTCGCGCAGTTCCTTGCGCACCTTCGCGTCGAGCGCCCCGAACGGCTCGTCGAGCAGCAGCACCTTCGGCTCGACGGCGAGCGCGCGGGCCAGCGCCATCCGCTGACGCTGGCCGCCGGACAGCTGCGACGGCAGCCGGTCGGCGAACTGGTCCAGGTGCACGAGCTCGAGCAGTTCGTGCACGCGACTGCGGATCTCCGCCTTCGGGCGCTTGCGGATCTCCAGGCCGAAGGCGACGTTGCGGAACACCGACAGGTGCTTGAACGCCGCGTAGTGCTGGAACACGAAGCCGACGTTGCGGCGCTGCGCCGGGACCCCGGTGGCCTCGACCCCGTCGATGTGCGACCGTGCCCGCGTCCGGCTCCTCCAGCCCGCCGATGATGCGAAGCAGGGTCGACTTGCCGCCGCCGCTCGGCCCGAGCAGCGCGGTGAGCTCGCCCGCTGCTCGACGTTGAGGTCCACGTCGTCGAGTGCGACGAAGTCGCCGAACCGCTTGCTGATGTGGTGCGCGGCGATACCCATCTGGCCCATCAGCGTTCTTCCTTCGGGCGGAGCAGGGAGATCAGGACGATGCAGATCGCCGACACGGCGATCAGCACGATCGAGATCTGGTAGGCGCCCGGGCTCGAACTGCTCGGCCCGCTCGTCGACGACGAGCGTCACGCGTCTGGGTCTGCCCGCTGACGTCGCCGGACACCACGCGCACCGCGCCGAACTCGCCGAGCGACCGGGCCACGCTCAGCACGACCCCGTACGCGAGGGCCCACTTGATCGTCGGCAGCGTGATGCGGCGCAGCCGCTGCAGGGCATTGGCGCCGAGCGAGCGCGCCGCCTGCTCCTGCTCGATGCCCTCCTCCTCCAGCACGGGCAGCACCTCGCGCACGACCAGCGGCAGCGAGACGAACGCGGTGGCGAGCACCATGCCCGGCGTGGAGAAGATCACCTGCGATACCGGCGTTCTGCAGCGCCGGCCCGAACCAGCCCGTCGTCCACCCGAACACCAGGACGAGCGCGAGGCCCACGACGATCGGCGAGATCGAGACCGGGACGTCGACGCAGCACGTTCAGCAGCGCGCCGCCCGGGGAACCGGTAGCGCGCCAGCAACAGCGCCACGCCCGACGCCGAAGACGGTGTTGATGACGACCGCCGATGCCCGGCAACCTCGGCCGTGACGCGATAGGCGTGCACCGCATCCGGCGAGGTGATCGCGTTCCAGAACGTGCTCGCGCCCTGCGTCGATCGTCCGCCAGAGCGACGACGACGAGCGGCAGCACGACGAGTGCGGCCACGTAGCCGATGGCGACGACGCAGCAGGTACCGGATCGGCCGGCGCCGGCGTCTCGCGGCGCCGCGGCGTGCGACCGGCGTCGCCGCAGGCGACCACCGGCGGGACGTCGATCAGGTCGCTAGCCACGGCGCGCCGCCCATCGTTGGACGACGCCGAGCAGGCCAGCACCAGCACGCTGATCAGCAGCAGCACCGTCGACGACCGCGGCGGCGCTCGGCGAACTCGTCGTCCTGGATCTGCCCGTAGACGTACTGCGAGGCGACCGAGGTCCGCTGCGCTGCCCGCCGGAGATGAGCAGCACCGACCCGTACTCGCCCATCGCCCGGGCGAACGCGAGCGCCGACCCGGCCGCGATCGCCGGCAGGATCGTCGGCAGCACGATCCGCCGGAACGTCGTGAACGGCCCGGCGCCGAGTGACGCCGCGGCCTCCTCCACCTCGCGCGTCGAGCGCCAGCAGCACCGGCTGCACCGTCCGCACGACGAACGGCAGCGTCACGAACAGCAGGGCGACCAACACGCCGGGCCGGGTGGCGAACCAGTCGAGGCCGATCGGGCTCTGCTGGCCGTACAGGGTGAGCAGGACCAGGCCGGCGACGATGGTCGGCAGCGCGAACGGAATGTCGATGACGACCTCGACGACGCGCTTGCCCGGGAACGCGTCGCGCACCAGCACCCACGCGATCAGCGTGCCCATCACCGCGTTGATCACGCCGACGGCGAGCGAGCTGACCACCGTGAGGCGGATCGCGGCCAACGCCGCGCGGGTTGGTGACCGCGTCCCAGAACCCGGACCAACCGCCGCCGAATCCCTTGACGACCACCGCGGCCAGCGGCAGCAGCACCAGCAGGCTCAGCCACAGCACCGCCACGCCGAGCCCGGTACCCGACAGCGGGCCCAGCCGGACTCGGTCCGGGCGCGGTCGATCGCCGGCATCCGCCGCGCGCCGTCGCCGGACCGGAGCCGTACTGTGCAGCGGTCACCCGGAACCGCTCTCGATCTTGGTGACGATCCCGTTGTCCTTGTCGAAGAACTTCTTGTTCACCGCGTCCCAGCCGCCGAGATCGGCGATCGTCTCCAGGTGCTTGACGGCCGGGAACGGCTTGGCCGGGTCGTTGGCGCCCTGCGACCGTGCCGACCGTGACGCCCGGCAGCACCGGCCGGAAGCCGTTGCTGGCGAAGATCTTCTGCCCGGCGTCGCTCTCGACGAACGCGAGGAAGTCCTTCGCCGACTGCGGCGCCGATCTTGGTGACCGCGGCCGGGTTCTCGATCAGGATCGACTCGTCCGGGACGATGTAGTCGAGCGCCTGCGCCCTTCTGCCGCGCCGCGATCGCCTCGTTCTCGTAGGAGATCAGCACGTCGCCGGTGCCGTTGAGGAACGTCGTCGTGGCCGTCGAGCCGCTCGCCGGCTTGCTCACGACGTTGGCGAAGAACTTCTTGAGGTAGTCCTGCGCCTGCGCGTCGGTGCCACCGTTCTCGAGGACGTGCGTGTACGCGGCGAGGATGTTCCACTTCGCCGATCCGGACGACCCCGGGTCCGGCGTGACGATCTTGATCCCCGGCTTGGCCAGGTCGTCCCAGCCGGTTGATGTGCTTCGGGTTGCCCTTGCGCACCGCGATGACGACGACCGAGTCGGACACGAGGCCCTTGGTCGGCCCGCTGTGCCAGTCGCTGCTGACGAACTTCGGCACCAGCTTGGTCAGGTCGGGCTCCAGCGAGAACGCGACGTAGTCGGCCTTCTGGCCGTTGGACACCGCCTTGCTCTGCGTGCCGCTCGGCCCGTAGGACGAGCCCCACTTGACGCCTTTGCCCTGCGGGTCTTGGCAAACGCGTCCTGCAGTGCGCTGTAGGCAGGCTTGGGAACGGAGTACGCGACGAGCGAGAGCGACTTGCCGTCCGAGGCTTTGGCCGACGAACAGCCCGCGACGCCGATCGCGGCGAGCCCAGCTAGACCAGCCAGGGTCAGCAGCGCGATCAACCTGCGGTCGCGTCGAGAGCCATGCGTCACGTTGTCCACTCCTCTAGGTTGTCGATAGGTGCCGGTACTTCCATCGGCATACTAGAGAATAGCGAACGACGGCGACTGATCACACACGACGACGGGCGGGGAGCCGAAGCTCCCCGCCCGTTCACGTCACTGCACGCTCACTGGGCCCGATCCGATCGGACGGTCAGGCCCTGAGCGCTCAGGCCTCCGGTGCTGCCTCCACCGGCTCGACCGTGGCCGCGCGCCGGGGCGGATCCGTCGGCGTCCTCGCGCACGAGCACCAGGCTGATCTTGCCGCGCTGGTCGATGTCGGCGATCTCGACCTGCAACTTGTCGCCGACCTTGACGACGTCCTCGACCTTGGCGATGCGCTTGCCCTGGCCGAGCTTGCTGATGTGCACCAGGCCGTCCTTGCCCGGCACCAGCGAGACGAACGCGCCGAACGCGGCCGTCTTGACGACCGTGCCCAGGAAGCGCTCGCCGACCTTCGGCATCTGCGGGTTGGCGATCGCGTTGATCTTGTCGACCGCCGCCTGCGCGGACAGGCCGTCGGCAGCGCCCACGTAGATCGTGCCGTCGTCCTCGATGGTGATCTCGGCACCGGTCTCGTCCTGGATGCCGTTGATCATCTGGCCCTTGGGGCCGATGACCGCGCCGATCTTGTCGACCGGGATCTTCACCACGGTGACGCGCGGCGCGAACGGGCTCATCTCGTCCGGGCCGTCGATGGCCTCGGCCATGACGTCGAGGATGTGCAGCCGCGCGTCGCGAGCCTGCTTCAGCGCCGCCGCGAGCACCTCGGACGGGATGCCGTCGAGCTTGGTGTCGAGCTGCAGCGCGGTGACGAACTCCTTGGTGCCGGCGACCTTGAAGTCCATGTCGCCGAACGCGTCCTCGGCGCCGAGGATGTCGGTGAGCGCGACGTACTCGGTGTTGCCGTCGACGGTGTCGGACACCAGGCCCATCGCGATGCCCGCCACCGGCGCCTTCAGCGGCACGCCGGCGTTGAGCAGGGCGAGCGTCGAGGCGCACACCGAGCCCATCGAGGTCGAGCCGTTGGAGCCGAGCGCCTCGGACACCTGCCGGATCGCGTACGGGAACTCGTCGCGGCTCGGGCAGCACCGGCAGCAGCGCGCGCTCGGCCAGCGCGCCGTGGCCGATCTCGCGACGCTTCGGCGAACCGACCCGGCCGGTCTCACCGGTCGAGTAGGGCGGGAAGTTGTAGTTGTGCATGTAGCGCTTCGTGCGCTGCGGGCGAGAGCGTGTCGAGCTTCTGCTCCATGCCGAGCATGTTCAGCGTGGTGACGCCGAGGATCTGCGTCTCGCCCCGCTCGAACAGCGCCGAACCGTGCACCCGGGGAACGACCTCGACCTCGGCCGAGAGCGTGCGGATGTCGGTCAGGCCGCGACCGTCGATGCGGACCTTGTCGCGCAGGATGCGCTGGCGCACCAGCTTCTTGGTCAGCGCGCGGTAGGCGGGGCTGATCTCCTTCTCGCGGCCCTCGAACTGCGGCGCCGACGTTCTGCTTGGCGAGCTCCTTGAGCGCGATCGAGCTCGGCCTCGCGGTGCCTGCTTGTCGGCGATCGTCAGCGCCTGCCGCCAGCGGCTCGGCTGACCTCGGCGGTCACGGCGTCGAGCACCTCGTCGCGAGTAGTCCGGGAAGACCGGGAACTCGACGGTCGGCTTGGCGGCCACCTTGGCGAGCTCGGCCTGCGCGCGGCACAGCTCGGCGATGAACGGCTTGGCCGCCTCGAGGCCCTCGGCGACGACCTCCTCGGTCGGCCGGGTGGCGCCGTCGGCGATGAGCTCGATCGACGCCCTCGGTGGCCTCGGCCTCGACCATCATGATCGCGACGTCGCCGGAGTCGAGCACCCGGCCGGCGACGACCATGTCGAACGTCGCCTGCTCGAGTTGTGCGTGGCTCGGGAACGCGACCCACTGGCCCTCGATGAGCGCGACCCGGGTGGCGCCGATCGGGCCGCTGAACGGCAGGCCGGACAGCTGCGTGGACGCCGACGCGGCGTTGATGGCCACGACGTCGTAGAGGTGCTCGGGATTCGAGCGCCATGATCGTGACGACGACCTGCACCTCGTTGCGCAGGCCCTTCACGAACGACGGCCGAAGCGGGCGGTCGATCAGGCGGCAGGTGAGGATGGCCTCCTCGCCGGGACGGCCCTCGCGGCGGAAGAACGAGCCGGGAATGCGCCCGGCCGCATACATGCGCTCCTCGACGTCGACGGTCAGCGGGAAGAAGTCGAACTGCTCCTTCGGCGACTTCCCGGCCGTCGTGGCCGACAGAAGCATCGTGTCGTCGTCGAGGTAGGCGACGACGGAACCGGCTGCCTGACGGGCGAGCCGACCGGTCTCGAACCGGATGGTGTGGGTGCCGTACTTGCCGTTGTCGATCGTGGCAACGGTCTCGTGTACTGCGTTTTCGTTGGACTCCGTCACGGAGTTCCCCTCTCGTACGCCGGCAAGCACCATGCTTGCCGGATCAGCGCCGGCAGCGCGTGCGACGTACGAGCGGTTCACCTGTCGGGTGCCGGTCTTCGATCGAAGCGGCTGGGTCTCTGGGCTGTCCCAGCTGACCCGGCCACCACTACCGAGGACCGGCGTCCTGGGCGGGAACCGCGTCGCTGCCGCGCCTTGCGCGTCCGGCGATCGCTATTCGGTTATTGCGAAACGGGGAGCGATCCGGATTGGACCACTCCCCGCGATGGCTATCGGCGCAGGCCGAGTCGCTCGATGATCGACCGATACCGGTTGATATCGGTGCTGTGCAGGTAGTTGAGCAGTCGACGGCGCTGGCCGACGAGCAGCAGCAGCCCTCTACGGCTGTGATGGTCGTGCTTGTGCGTCTTGAGGTGCTCAGTCAGGTCGCGGATGCGCCTGGACAGGAGCGCGACCTGCACCTCGGCCGATCCGGTGTCGCCGTCGGCGGAGCCGTACTCGGCGATGATCTGCTTCTTGACGTCGCTGGCCAGTGGCACGTACGACTCCTTCTGTGTCTGTGCAGGCGCACCCCACCGGTATTTGGCACGGCGGGAGAGGATACGTCCTGCGTTCGGCCGCGCGAGATTCACACGACACCGACGTTCAGGGTAACAGCGTCCACGCGGCGTGGCCGAACCGGCACGGTCAGCCGAGCAGGGCCCGTGTCTGCTTCACATCGTCGCTCATCTGCTCGACGAGCGCGTCGACGCTGTCGAACCGCTCCATACCCCGCAATCGGTGCGCGAACTCGACGCCGAGGCCGTCGCCGTACAGGTCGCCCTCGAAATCGAGGATGAACGCCTCGACCCGGCGCTGGCGTACCTCGAATGTCGGATTGGTACCGACCGAGATCGCCGCCATGCCGAGCCGCCCGTCCGGCGCGGTACGTCCCCATTCGTCGAGGCGGTACGACGTTGCCCGCGTAGACGCCGTCGGCCGGCACGGCGGCCCAGTCGTCGGTTCGCAGATTGGCGGTCGGGAACCCGAGGACCCGGCCGCGCTCGTCGCCCCGTTCGACGATCCCGTCCAGGCGGTGCGGGCGTCCGAGCGCGGCGGTGGCGGCGCTCATGTCGCCGGCCTGCACGCACGAGCGGATGTAGGTGGCGCTGAGCGGCGTCTCGGCCTCACGCAACAGTGAGATGCCGTGCGCGCTGAACCCGAAGCGTGCGACCGAGTTCGGCGAGCATCGCGACGTCGCCGGCGGCCTTGTGCCCGAAACGGAAGTTGTCGCCGACGATGACGGCGGACGCATGCAGGCGGGCCACGAGCGCCTCGTGCGCGAACTCCGCCGGCGAGAGCTGCGAGAAGTCCAGGGTGAACGGCAGGGCGCAGAAGACGTCGACGCCGAGTTGCTCGACGAGTTCGGCCCGGCGCACCAGCGTGGTGAGCATCGGCGGGTGCGAGCCGGGCCGCACGACCTCCGACGGGTGCGGCACGAACGTCAGCAGGACGCTCGGCACGTTGCTGCGCCGCCGCCATGCTCGACGGCCTTGCCGATGATCTCGGCGTGTCCGCGGTGGACGCCGTCGAACACCCCGATCGTCACCACGCAACGGCCCCACCCGTGCGGGACCGAATCGAGGCCGTGCCAGCGCTGCACGCCGATGAGCCTACTGGCCGCGCGTCATCCCGCCGACGGGTCGGCCACGCGGCCGAGGAACAACGGCGTGCCGGTCCGGGTGTCGGTGATCGCGAACAGGAACGGGTGGTCGGCGATCACGGTCGCCTTCGCGGTAACGACGCGACCGGCCGAGGCGGCGATCACCACTGCCGTCGCGGCAGCCGCCTCGGTGCCCTTCTCGTCGACCGATATGTACGCCTCGTGGGCGACCTGCGAGATGAACAGCTCCTCGTCGGCGATGCCGTGGAAGTCGGCCGCGCCGTCCTTGAATGCGTCAGTCATGCCGAGCTGCTCCAAGGGGTGAGCCAACTCGGCATGGGTACGGATCTTGAACCTCGGCAGGGCGAGCGTGACCTCAGCGGGCTCGAGCGGGCCACCGAGCACCGCGGCGAGCCCCTTCTGCTGCAGAGTGCGCTCGACCGGCGCCAGGTCTCCGTCCGGCACGATCAGGGTCATCGCCAGATCACCCGATCCGTAGGGCAGTCGCACGAGCTGATATCCGTCGCGCTTCGCGTAGTCGAGTTCGCCGACCTGGTGCATGAACGGTGCCTCGGCGGATGTCCCGTCGGCGTGATTGAAGGTGTCCGGACGCGTGTCCCCCGCCTGGAACGGCGAGGTCCAGCCCGCCTTGAGGTAGATCGCATTGGTGAGTACGAGCCGGGTCATCGGGTCGAGGTCCTCGCTCAGCAGTTCGGGGATCTTGCCGTTCGTCTCGTCCGACACGGCCTGGTTGATCGTCTCGCGGGCTCCCGGCGGGTCGTTGGCGAAATCGAGTTGCTGGACGTTCACGCCGAATCCGTCGCGCAAGGATGCCGTGTACGGGGGCATTATCGGGAAGCCCGCCTGCGGCCACATGCGGTTGGCGATACGCAGGGTGACCTGCTTGCGCGGATCGTCCAATGCGGTCAGATCGCGCCGCAGCGTGGCCGCCGTGGCGGCCAGTTGCTCCGGCGTAACCCCCGGAATGTGGAGCACTTTCGCCATCTGCGCGGCGGTTTCGCCCTTCGCGCCTTCGAGCGCCATCTGCAGGGCGACCGCGATCGAGTACGGCGAGAGGACGACGTTGTCGGTTGGCTTGCCCAGCAAGGCGAGCAGGTCGGCCCCGAACCGGCTGTCCGCGTTGAGCGCAGTCGCGCGCGCCAGGTTCGCGATCGGCGCGTAGGTCTGGGTCGGCGGTTCGCTGGGCCTGGGCGGTGAGGCCGGAGGCGCACGCGGTGAGCATCGCCAGCGCAGCGGCGCCGATCACGGCGCGTTTGATCATTCGCACGTACAGGTAACGCCGGCCACCCGTCGCCCGTTGTCCTGTCCGGTGGGCAATCAGCCCGCGGCGACGAAAACCAGCACTGGCTGGGCGCGGCCGTCGCCCTCTCGGAGCAGCGCGAGCACCGTGCCGTCCGGGCCGAATGCGCCGTATGTGCCGGGGATTCCGGCGGCGTCCAGTGCCTTGCCGTAGGACAGCGACCGGGCCTCGTCGGCGGACACCTCACGGACCGGCATGGTCGATCGCACCGCATCGGCCAGTGGCATCGCCACCGGATCGTCGAGGCCGGCGATCTCGTCGAGCGTGCGCGCGACCGCCAGCGTGAAGGGTCCGACCCGGGTACGCCGCAGCGCGACGAGGTGGCCGCCCACGCCGAGTGATGCGCCAAGGTCACGGGCCAGCGCCCGCACGTAGGTGCCCGACGAGCACTCGACGTCCACGTCGACGTCGAGCAGATCCGCCGTCGGGCGGCGTAGCTCCACGAGGTCGAATCGCCGGACCGTCACCGGTCGCGCGGCAAGCTGCACCGCCGCGCCTTCTCGTACTCGCTTGTACGACCTCTGCCCGCCGACCTTGATCGCCGATACGGACGAGGGAACCTGCGCGATGTCGCCGGTGAGGGGCAGCATGGCCGACCGGACATCGTCCTCGGTGAGCGCCGCGGCCGTGGACGCCGCCGACGAACTCCCCTTCGGCGTCGTCGGTCAGCGTCGACTGCCCGAGCCGGATCGTCGCGGAATATGCCTTGTCGGCAAGCACAAGATGGTTGAGCAGACGCGTCGCCTTGTCGACGCCCAGCACGAGCACCCCGGTGGCCATCGGGTCCAGCGTGCCCGCATGGCCGATGCGACGGGTGCCGGCGATGCGACGCATGCGGGCCACGACGTCGTGCGAGGTCAGCCCGGCCGGCTTGTCGACGATGACGAGGCCCGAGGTCATCGCTGCTCTCCCAGAACCATCCAGTGGCTGCCCCGCGCGCGCATGACCATGCCGACGAAGCGCACGACGATGAACGCGGTGAGCCCGGCCCACACTCCGCCGATGCCCCAGTGCCAGTGCAGCGCCGCGAGGTTCAGCGGCGCGAAGGCCCCGACGGCTGCGACGAGCGTGATCGTGCGCATGAACGCAACGTCGCCCGCGCCGATCAGCACGCCGTCGAGAGCGAAGACGACGCCGGCCGCAGGCAGCATGCCGACGAACCACGGCCACAGCAGGTGGGCCTGGTGCAGCACCGCCTGCGACGACGTGAACGCCTGCGGAATCAGCGACCCAGCCAGCGGCAAACACCACGCTGAACGCGCAACCGGCCCACAAGCCGTACCGGGTGACCTGCCACGCCATGCGCCGGGCCGTCGTGTCATCGCTCGCACCCAGCGCGGCACCGACCAGCGACTGCGCGGCGATCGCGAACGAGTCCAGCAGCAAGGCGGTGAACTCCCATAGCTGCAAGCCGATCTGGTGTGCGGCGATCTGCGCTGTGCCCATGCGCGAAGCGACGCCGGCGGCGCTCAGGAACGCGATCTGGAACGCCGCGGATCGCAGCACGAGGTCGCGTCCCAGTACGAGCTGGCGAGCGCATGACCGTCCACTGTGGACGAACCGTCGAGCTCGTGCGGTGCAGCGCCCGAAGGAACAGCCCTCCGCCGACGACCTGGGCGGCCACGTTCGCGATCGCTGAGCCGTTCGAGCCCGAGATGCAGCGGATAGACGAGGATCGGCGAGGCCGCGGCCGACAACGCGTTGGCGAGCAGCACGATGCGCACGGGCTGGCGGGTCTCCTGCACTCCGCGCATCCAGCCGTTGCCCGCGAGGACGAGCAGCACGCCCGGCATGCCGAGCACGGCGATACGGAACCACGACTCGGCCGCGTGCTGCGTGTCCGGATTGCCGCCGGCCGAGCAGCCTGATCGCCGGATGGGCCAGCAACTCGCCGAGGCCGATCACGACGACGCCGATGATCACCGCCAGCCAGGATGCCTGCACTCCCTCGTGCACCGCGGCGTCGTGGCGGCCGGCGCCGAACCATCGCGCGGCCCGACTGGTCGTGCCGTACTCGACGAACGCGCCGATGAGCAGCAGCAGCGCCATGAGCGCTGCCGCCGACGCCGAGTCCGGCGAGCGGCACCGCACCCAGATGGCCGACGACCGCGGTGTCGACAAGGACGTAGAGGGGCTCGGCGGCGAGCACGACGAACGCCGACGCGGCGAGCCCGAGCACCCGCCGCGTCGAGACGTCAGCGGCCACAGTCACGCGTCGATCCTGCCGTCAGCCGGACGGGGCCGACATCACGCATCGATCGATACATCATGTGCAGGTCGACCAGCCCCTCGGTCGGGTGCCGGAATCCCTGCGGCACCGTGCCGATCGTCGTGAAGCCGAGGTCGTGATACAGCTTGATCGCGTAGACGTTGGTGGCGGCGACGGCGTTGAACTTGATGCCGAGGTAGCCGAGCCTCGCGCGCCCGGCGCAGGCTGTGCTCGACCAGCATCCGGCCGACGCCGCGCCCGCGAGCCGCTGCGCCGACCATGTACGACGCGTTCGCGATGTGCGCGCCGGGACCGCCGTGATTCGGGCCCAAGATGGTAGATGCCGACGACGCTCGTCACCGTCGGCGGCGAGCCAGGTCTCCTCCGGTGCGGGCGCCAACCACATCCGCTCGCGCCTCGTCCGAAGCTGGTCGTCCGGGTCGTAGGCGAACGTGTCGCCGGCGGCGACGACCTCGTGCCAGATCGGCCAGATGCGTTGCCAGTCGTCCTCGGTCGCCGGCGCGGATGTCGAGTGCGCCGACCCGGCGCACTCGTCATTCGTCTCGACGTCACGCGGCTCACGATATGGGTTCGGGTCACCAGCAGGCATCGCGTTTTCGCGGATCTTCTCCACTGCGGCATCCGCCTGCGGCGGCGACGGCAAGCAGTTCCTCGATGTGCTTGGTGTCCTCGGGCAGCGAGTCGAGCGATGAACGTCAACGTCGGCGTGAACCGCACGCCGGTCTGCCGCCCGACCTCGCTGCGCAGCACCCCCTTCGCCGACTCCAGCGCCGCCGGCTGACGCCGTCCGCTCCTCGTCGCCGCCGAGCACGGTGTAGAACAGCGTCGCGTCGTGCAGATCGCCGGTCAGGCGAACGTCGGTAATCGTCACCATGCCCAGCCGCGGGTCCTTGACCTGCATCTCCAGCATCGTGGACGCGACGATCTGCTTGATCCGCCCGGACAGGCGGCGCGCACGTCCGGGGTCAGCCATCGCATTGATTCCTCTCAGACTTGCGCAACGCTCATCGAGGTCGTCGTCGTCGAGCACCCGGTGACGAGCCGACGAGCAGTTCGACCTCCGCCCCGTCCGGCGACGAAATGCTCACAGCGCTCGAGCACCTCGACGACGTGCCGGTGCGTCGAGGCGACCGCCGCGACGGCGACCTCGGCGCGCCGGTGCAGATCGGCGTCACCCGTCTCGGCGGCCGCAACCTCGAAACGCCGCCGCAGCTCGGCGACGATCGGGCGCACAACCGAGCGCTTCTCCTTCAACGAGTGGACGTCGCCCAGCAGCAGATCAAGCGCCAGGGTGCCGACCACCATGGCGCGACTCCCTCCCTGGACCGGTGGTCTGCCGCACGAGCCCGGGCGGCAGACCACTCGTCTCGCTCAGGCGCGCGGCTTCTCGCGCAGCTCGAACGTCTCGATCACGTCATCGATCTTGATGTCGTTGAACGAGCCGAGTCCGATGCCGCACTCGAAGCCTTCGCGAACCTCCGTCGCGTCGTCCTTGAACCGCCGCAGGGAATCGACGGTCAGGTTGTCGGCGACGACGATGCCGTCGCGGATGAGCCGCGCCTTGCTGTTGCGCCGGATCGTGCCGGAGCGGACGAGCGAGCCGGCGACGTTGCCGACCCGCGGCACCCGGAACACCTCGCGCACCTCGGCGGTACCGAGCTGCACCTCTTCGAACTCGGGCTTGAGCATGCCCTTGAGCGCGGCCTCGATCTCGTCGATGGCCTGGTAGATGACCGTGTAGTACCGGATGTCGACGCCCTCGCGCTCGGCCGCCTCGCGCGCCTTGCCCTCGGGCCGGACGTTGTAGCCGATGATCGACGGCATCCGACGCGATGGCGAGGTTGATGTCGTTCTCGGTGATGGCGCCGACGCCCCGGCCGATGACCCGCAGCGACACCTCGTCGCTGGTCTCGGCCGACGTCGATCTTCATCAGCGCGTCCTCGAGCGCCTCGACCGAACCGGACACGTCGCCCTTGATGATGAGGTTCAGCTGCTGGACCTCGCCGGCGGCGAGTGCCTTGTCCAGGTCGTCGAGCGAGATCCGCCGGCGGCTGGCGGCCAGCTGGGCGTTGCGCTCGCGGGCCTGGCGCCGGTCGGCGATCTGGCGGGCGATGCGGTCCTCGTCCACGACGAGGAACGAGTCGCCGGCGCCGGGCACCGAGGTCAGGCCGAGCACCTGGACCGGACGCGACGGGCCGGCGACGTCGACGTGGTCGCCGTTCTCGTCGAGCATCGCTCGTACGCGGCCGAACGCGTCGCCGGCCACGACCGAGTCGCCGATGTGCAGCGTGCCGCGCTGCACGAGCAGCGAGGCCACCGGGCCGCGACCGCGGTCCAGGCGCGCCTCGATGACGATGCCCTGCGCGTCCTGGTCGGGGTTGGCCCGCAGGTCCAGCGACGCGTCGGCCGTGAGCAGGATGCCTTCGAGCAGGCCGTCGATGTTGAGGTTCGCGCGCGCCGACACGTTGATGAACATCGTGTCGCCGCCGTACTCCTCGGCGACCAGCCCGTACTCGGTGAGCTGCTGGCGCACCTTGTCCGGGTTGGCGCCCTCCTTGTCGATCTTGTTCACCGCCACCACGACCGGCACGTCGGCCGCCTGGGCGTGGTTGAGCGCCTCGATCGTCTGCGGCATCACGCCGTCGTCGGCGGCGACGACGAGCACGACGATGTCGGTGGTCGACGCGCCGCGGGCACGCATGGCGGTGAACGCCTCGTGGCCCGGGGTGTCGATGAACGTGATCGCCCGGTCGGTGCCCTCGTGCTCGACGTGCACCTGGTAGGCACCGATGTGCTGGGTGATGCCGCCCGCCTCGTCGCCGCGACCACGTTGGTCTTGCGGATGGCGTCGAGCAGGCGGGTCTTGCCGTGGTCGACGTGACCCATGACGGTGACCACCGGCGGGCGCGCGACCAGATCGTCCTCGTCGCCCTCGTCGGAGCCGAAGGTCGAGGTCGAAGGACTCGAGCAGCTCGCGGTCCTCGTCCTCGGGGCTGACCACCTGGACGGTGTAGTTCAGCTCCGCGCCGAGCAGCTGCAGCGTGTCCTCGTTGACCGACTGGGTCGCGGTGACCATCTCGCCGAGGTGGAACAGCACGGTGACCAGCGAGGCCGGGTTGGCGTCGATCTTCTCGGCGAAGTCGGTCAGCGACGCGCCGCGCGGCAGGCGAAGAACCTCGCCGTTGCCGCGGGGAACCTGCACGCCACCGATCGACGGCGCCTGCATGTTGTCGAACTCCTGACGGCGCTGCTTCTTGCTCTTGCGCCCGCGGGTCGGGCGGCCGCCTGGCCGGCCGAACGCACCAGCCGTGCCGGCGCCGCGACCGCGGCCGCCGGCACCGGGACGGCCACCACCGGGACCGCCGCGGAAGCCGCCGCCGCCCGGGCCGCCGCCACGGGGCCGCCGCCGCCGCCGGGCCGCCGCCGGACCGCCGCGGTAACCGCCGCCGCCGCCACCGGGACGCCCGCCCGGCGCGCCCGGGCGACCCGCGCCGCCCGGGCCGCCGCCCGGACCGCCGGGAAGCCGCCGCCCGGCCACCGGGACGCCCACCGCCGGGACGGCCGGACGCGCCGCCGCTGGGCTGGGCCGCGGCGGCATCATGCCCGGGTTGGGGCGCGGTCCGCCGGGCCGCGGCGGCATGCCGCCGGGTGTCGGCCCGGCCGGACGCGGCGCCGGACGGACGCGGCGCGGGTGCTCCCCCGCCGACGCCGAACGGGTTGTTGGCCACACGCGGGGCCGGACGCGGCGCGGGACCGCGGGCCGTGGCGCGGCCGGACTCGGTGCGGCCGGACTCGGGGTCGCCGGTCGGACGCGGCGGGGCCGGGGTCTCGGCAGCGGGAAGCTGCGTCGGCGGCTCGACCGGCGCCTGACGGGCGGCGCAGCCGGCGACGCCGGCGCCGGCTCTGGGGCGCTCGGGCGCCGCCGCGACGGGCTCGACAGGTGCCGCCGCGGGCGCCGGGGCCGCCTTCTTCGCCGGCGCCTTCTTGGCGGGCGCCTTCTTCGGCGCGTCGGCCGGGAACGATTCGCGCAGCCGGCGCGCGACCGGTGCCTCGACCGTCGACGACGCGCTCTTGACGAACTCGCCGAGCTCGTTGAGCTTGGCGAGAACGTCCTTGCTGGTGACTCCGAGCTCCTTGGCGAGCTCGTGTACGCGGGCCTTGCCTGCCACTGGACTCCTTAGAGAGGACCGGGCGGCATCCCGCTCGGTCCGACTAGACGGGGGTCTTGCTCATCGCTGGCGCTTCATCGAGTGCCCATAGCTCTTCTGCTCCCCTGCGGACATCGGCTCGCGACAACGACTCGCCGCGCGCCGGCAAGGCTGGCCGGGTGCCGACCTTGCTTACCTCTTCTTACGGTTCAACGCTTCTTGCAGCCGGATGTGCTGCGACGTACTCGCGGACCGCCGCCAGGTCGAGCGGGCCGGGCACCTTCAGTGCCCGGGCGAAAGCCTGGCGCCGCTGCGCGAGTTCGACGCACCGCGGGTCGGTGTGCAACCACGCACCCCGGCCGGATGCGCGCCGACGCGGATCCGGCACCACCGACAAAGCACCCGAATTCGCGAGGTCCTCACCGGCGGCTTGCGGTGCCACGACGACACGAAGCAACTCGGCGGCCGCAACTCGCTGACGGCAGCCGATACACATGCGAACAGGAGCTCGCACCTGTTGCTTCGCAGAACCGGCGGGCACATGCAACTGCCGCCGGGCAGCATCGGATGCCGTCATCGAACAACGACCACCGGTGACTCTACTCCTCGCGGTCGGGCGTGTCGTCGCGGCCGGCCGCTTCCGGGACCGCACGCTCAGACCGTGCTGAGTCGCCCATCGGATCAGCCTCGGCGTCGCTGTGAATATCGATTCGCCAGCCGGTGAGCCGGGCGGCAAGCCTCGCATTCTGCCCTTCCCGTCCGATCGCCAGCGACAGCTGGAAGTCCGGCACGACCACGCGGACGGCCTGCGCCGCCGCATCGACCACGCGCGAGGCGACGATGTGTGCCGGCGAAAGCGCGTTGCCGACATAGGTGGCCGGCTCCGCGGCCCAGTCGATGATGTCGATCTTCTCGCCGTGCAGTTCGGCGACGACGTTGCGCACCCGCTGTCCCATCGGCCCGATGCAGGCGCCTTTGGCGTTCAGGCCCGGTACCGAGGTACGCACGGCGATCTTGCTCCGGTGGCCGGCCTCCCGCGCCACTCCGACGATCTCGACACTTCCGTCGGCGATCTCCGGAACCTCGAGTGCGAAGAGTTTCTTGACCAGATTGGGATGGGTGCGGCTGACCGTGACCTGCGGGCCCCGCATGCCGCGCACGACGCCGACGACGTAGCACTTGAGCCGCGAGCCGTGCGTGTACTCCTCGCCCGGTACCTGCTCCGACTGTGGGAGCACCGCCTCGATCTTGCCGATGTCGACGAGGACGATGCCACGCTGCGAGGCGTAGGCATCGGCCTGGATCACGCCGGTGACGACGTCGCCCTCACGGCCGGAGTACTCGCCGAAGGTCTGGTCGTGCTCGGCGTCGCGCAGGCGCTGCAGGATCACCTGGCGCGCCGTCATCGCCGCGACCCGACCGAAGTCGTTGGGGGTGTCGTCGTACTCCTCGAGCAGTTCGCCGTCGGCGTCGAGGTCCTGGGCCCACACGACGACCTCGCCGCTCTTGCGGTCGATCACGACCCTCGCATGGGGCATCGAGTGCGGCGTGTGCTTGTAGGCGGTGAGCAACGCGGTCTCGAGCGCGTCGATGATCGTCTCGAACGAGATTTCCTTTTCGCGCTCGATGCTTCGCAGTGCCGCGATGTCGACCTGGACCATGGCTCAGCCCTTCTCCTCTTCGGCACCTGCGCGCGGACGGCTGAACTCGATCTCTACCTTGCCCCGACCGAGCCGGCTCCACGGGACGTGGCTGACTACCCCGTCGGTATCCATGTTCACGCCTTGGTCATCGACATCGAGCACCCGCGCGGTGACGCCGACGTCGCCGACGTCGACGGAGACGAGTCGGCCGCGGGCGCGCCGCCAGTGCCGGGGTTCGGTGAGGGGCCGGTCGACGCCGGGCGAGGTCACCTCGAGTACGTACGGGCCGGCGAACTCGAGACCGTCGGCCTCAGCCGCGTCTAGGGCCGCGGAGATCGTGCGGCTGAGTTCGGCGGCGTCGTCGAGGTCGACGCCGCCGTCGGCATCGACGGTGACCCGGATCAAGCTACGACGACCGACGACGCGCACGGTGATGTCCTCGAGGTCGTAACCAGCGGCCCCGACGATGGGGGCCAGCAGCGCATCGAGGCGGCGGCGTGCCGCATCGGGGGGCGGACCTGCCTGATCGGACGGCATCGGGCGTTCCTCCCTCGGTGTGCAGTTGTCGCGCGGCCATCGGCGCCGTGCGTTCTAGGTGAGCTTAGCCAGTCTGCGAGACTGGGCCGCCTAATGGCCACCCGCTTTCCTTCATGATCACCCGTCGCCATCTGCTTGCGGCCGGCGTGGTGCTCGCCGCCGGCGGCGCCGGGGCGGCGGTTGGCCTGCGGCGACCGATCGGTCACCACGACGCCGCCCCGAAGCAGCCCCCGCCGCAGTTGACCGGCGCACTGTCCCGCGAGCAGGACCTGATTGCGGCGATTCACCTTGCCGTACAACACGATCCGACGTTGCGGGGGCGTCTGGACCAGGTCGAGGCCGACCACACCGCGCACGCGGCCGCCCTTGAATCAGCCATCGCCGGCGTCTCCCCCGCAGGCCAGACCGCGTCGTCGCAGACGTCGCCGCCGTCCGCGGCGCCGCCGTCACTGGCCCGGTTGCGGGCAGCGGAGCTGCGGGCTGCGCGCCTGGCCGCCGCCGAGTCGGGCGCCCTGTCCGGGGCGCACGCCGCGCTGCTGGCGAGCATCTCGGCCGCGGAGTCCACGCATGCCGAGTTGCTGACATGACGTCGGTGACCCAGGCCTGGCAGGCAGCCCTCGCCGCCGAGTACGCAGCGGTGTTCGGCTACGGAGTGCTCGGGCCGCGCCTGACCGACGGCGACTCGACGGCGCTGGCCCGCGCGAACCAGCAGGCCCATCAAGACCTGAGCGAGCGCACGGCTGCCGAATTGATCGCGGCCGGTCAACCGCCGGGGTCCCCCGAAGCCGACTACCCGCTGCCGTTTCCGGTATCCGACGAACTGAGCGCACAGCGGTACGCAACGCAACTGGAGACGGCGGCGGCGTCCGCGTGGCGGTACCTGATCTCAGTCGCTGCTGACCCGGGCGCCGACAGCGCCGGACTCGACGCAAACCGGGTGACAGCCATCCGAGTGTCGGCACAAGGGTCATTGACCGCGAGTGCTCTGCGCGCCATGCGATGGCGGCAACGCAGCACCCCGGCGAAGGCGACCGTGCCATTTCCGGGAATCGACCAGTGACTGGCTAGAGCCAGCCCTCGATGACCGGACGCAGGTCGGCCAGCCGTTCGACCACGGCGTCTGGTTCGCCCTCGACGTGACCGCGTTGCCAGTCAGGCACCTTGCTGTGCGGGACGAGCACAGCTCGCATGCCCACCGACTTCGCGCCGTGGATGTCGTCGAACGGGCGGTCACCGACGAAGACCGCGTTCGACGCGTCAGCGACGCCGACCGCCGCAAGCGCCGCCCGAAACGCCTCGGCGTGCGGCTTGGTCCACGGGATCTCCGAGGTGTACACGGCGCCGTCGATGAGGGCGAGCACCTCGTCGCGAGCGAAGATGTCCTCGTGCCGCTCGCGGGGCCAAATCGTGTTCGACAGCACGCCGATGCGGATCCTCTGCTCGCGCAGCCAGGCGAACAACTCGGGAACGTCCGGGTCGGTCAGGGTGTGCGGCTCCCACCAGGCGTGGTAGTTGGCGAGAAAGTGATCGTCGGCGTCGACACCTGCCGCTTCGAGCACGTCGACGAGGGTCGCGCTGACGTGGTCGTCGCGCGAACGGGTCCAGGCAAGATCCTCCGCGGCACCCAAACGATCGGCGAGCGAAGCGTCGCCGGTGGCCGCAAGCCACGACTCGCGAGCATCGAGGGTGTGCCACGGCGTGAGCGTGCCGCCCCAGTCAAAAATAACCGCGTCAACTGTCACGACGTAGGACGATATCGGCCCACCGCCACCCGAATTTGCCGGCGGCGAAACGGCAGACGACTAGAACAAGATTGTCGACAGGGTGCCGACCTGGCGCATACCGAGGCGGGCATAGAGGCGCCGGGCCGGCACGTTGAAGTCGTTCACGTAGAGGCTGACCGTCGGCGCGAAACTCAGCGCGAGTTCGATCACCGCGGCCATTGCGGCGGTTGCCACTCCCCTGCCCCGGCAGTCCGGGCGCACCCAGACGCCCTGCACCTGGCTGGTGTGCCGCGACACGGCGGCAAGTTCTGCCTTGAACATGACCTCGCCGTGCTCGTCGAACCGGACGAAGGCGCGGCCGGCCGTGATGAGCTCGGCGAGGCGCATCCGGTAGGCCGGCCTGCTCGCACCGTGGAATGCGACGACGCCGAGTTCCTCGGCGAACATCGCCGCGGCAGCCGGAACGTAGCGGTCGATCTCACCGATGACCGCTGGACGCAGTTGCGGATCGGCCCGAACGCCGGCCGGGGCGGCGGTGACCAGCAAGGGCTGACACGGCCGGACGATCCGAGCGGGACCCCAGTGAGCCGACAGCGAGGACCACAGCGTCGAGATCGTCTCGGCGCCGGCGATGATCGACGAACACTTGCGCGGACTAGCGCCCGCATGCTCGGCCAGCGCACGCCATTCATCCGGACCGCCGCCGACCGGAAGCACGTTGCCGCCGAGATAGCACGCGGCGCGCACGTGGCCGGGGGCCCCGACACCCACCATGCCGCCGCCGAGACGATTGCCCTGCAGGGTCCCGGCGCTCTCGAGCCTGGCCGCAACCACGGCGTTCGTGATCGGGTCGGTGTCGACGA
The DNA here is from genome assembly GCA_963709985.1 of uncultured Actinomycetota bacterium. Classification (GTDB taxonomy): domain Bacteria; phylum Actinomycetota; class Actinomycetes; order Mycobacteriales; family Jatrophihabitantaceae; genus DASXRA01. The sequence continues at coordinate 290,095 of CAVPYQ010000043.1, read as the reverse complement.
GGCGCTGGAGGTCCGGCAGATCCCGATCATCGAGTTCGCGGACAGTGCTGATCGTCTCGCTCGCCGAGCGCAAGGCGGTCACGATCGCTGACGCTACCGGTTGACGCCGCCCGCATGTGCGAGGAGCGACCCTGAGTCGATCTCGGGGTTCACCCGTATTCGGACGGGGCCCAGCACCACCGCGGAAAGGGGGGCGACCCCCACAGACAGATGCCGTCGCCTTGATCAGGGTTGATGCATGGCCGTTCTCACCGCATCCGCCGTCGCGTCTGCCCCCTCGTCGCGGCGCACGACCTGGCTCGGCGCAGCGGCCGCCATCGCCTCGCTCGCGTTGCTCGCGGTCCAGTTGCACCGACGTACCGCTCGGCGATCTGTTCGCGCACGTCCAGATCAACTGGCTGCTTGCCGCCGTGTTCGGCACGGCCCTCTCCCTCGCCGCGGCGGCCCACAACCTGTCGGCGTTCGCGCCGCTGCGGTTGCGGGCGGCTGACACATTGCGCGCCCAGTTGGCGATCTGCGGGCTGCGGGTAATCGCGCCGTCGGCGGTCAGTACGCCGGCCGTCGGCGCGCGCTACCTCGTGCGCAGCGGGCTCGGCACGACCGAGGCGCTCGCCGTCGTCGGCACCGCGCAGGCAGCTCAGTTGATCATGACCATCCTGGTCGTGGGAGTCATCGCCGCCGTGAGCGCGTCCGACCTGCCCGCCCCGGACCCGCGAACCGCCCTGGCCGTCGTGGGCGGCGTGGCAGTCGTGATCGTGGTCGCGGTACTCGTCGGGCGCCGGGTGCCGGCGGCGCGGCGGGCGGTCAGCGCAGTCGGCAACGCTCTGCGACTGGTCGGCACGCACCTTCGTCAGCATCCGATGCGAGTGCTGACCGGCCTCGGTGCATCCGCCGGGCTCACGATCGCGCACGTCGCGACGTTTGCCTGCAGCGTGCACGCCGTCGGCGGGCACGCCTCCGTCCTGACCTTGACTGCGGTCTACCTGGGCGCGGCCAGTGCCGGATCGCTGGTGCCGACTCCCGCCGGGGTCGGTGCCGTGGAGTCGGCAATGATCGCCGGGTTGGTTGCTGGTGGCGTCCCGACCGTGCAAGCCACCGCCGCGGCCCTGATGACCCGGCTGATCACCGTATGGGCACTTGCCATCCCCGGCTGGTGGGCGATGCGGTCACTGCGCCGCGACGGGCTGCTCTGATCAGCCTCAGACGACCGAGATCGTCGGTTCGCCAGACATCGCGCCTTCGGCGGTCATCTGCTCGGCGAGGCGCATGGCCTCCTCGATCAGCGTCTCGACGATCTGCGACTCGGGCACGGTCTTGATGACCTCGCCCTTGACGAAGATCTGGCCCTTGCCGTTGCCCGATGCGACGCCGAGGTCGGCCTCGCGCGCCTCGCCGGGACCGTTGACGACACATCCCATGACGGCGACGCGCAGCGGAACCTCCATGCCCTCGAGGCCCGCTGTGACCTTGTCGGCGAGCGTGTACACGTCGACCTGCGCGCGGCCGCAGGACGGGCACGACACGATCTCCAGGCGGCGTTGCCGCAGGTTCAGCGACTCCAGGATCTGCAGGCCGACCTTGACCTCTTCGACCGGCGGCGCAGAGAGCGACACCCGGATCGTGTCGCCGATGCCCCGCGAGAGCAACGCACCGAACGCGACCGAAGACTTGATCGTGCCCTGGAACGCCGGCCCGGCCTCGGTGACGCCGAGGTGCAGTGGGTAGTCGCACTGCTCGGCCAATTGTTCATAGGCCCGCACCATGACGACCGGGTCGTTGTGCTTGACCGAGATCTTGAAGTCGCGGAAGCCGTGCTCCTCGAACAGGGACGCCTCCCACAACGCCGACTCGACGAGCGCCTCGGGCGTGGCCTTGCCGTACTTGGCGAGCAGTCGCTTGTCGAGCGAGCCCGCGTTGACGCCGATCCGCAGCGAGACGCCCGCGTCGGCCGCGGCCCTGGCGATCTCGCCGACCTTGTCGTCGAATGCCTTGATGTTGCCCGGGTTCACCCGGACGGCCGCGCAGCCGGCGTCGATCGCGGCGAACACGTACTTGGGCTGGAAGTGGATGTCGGCGATCACCGGGATCTGCGAGTGCTTCGCGATCTCCGGCAGCGCCTCGGCGTCGTCCTGGGACGGCACGGCCACCCGCACGATGTCGCAGCCCGACGCCGTGAGTTCGGCGATCTGCTGCAGGGTGGCGTTGACGTCGGCGGTGAGCGTCGTGGTCATCGACTGGACCGACACCGGCGCGTCGCCGCCGACCGCCACCGAGCCGACCTTGATCTGGCGCGACTTGCGGCGTGGGGCGAGTACCGGCGGCTGTTCCGGGCGGGCGGATGGCATGCCTATCGATACGGGAGTCGTCACGACGTCAAGTATCCGCCACGCGTCATCGTCGGTCGCATGCGCTATCGGGCTGGTCAGGTTCCCAGGTCGATGATCGGTTTGACGATGTCGGCGTACACGACCAGCAGCGTGATGACGATCAGTACGGACGCGACGGCATACATGACCGGCAACATCTGCGCGGTGTCGACGTAGATCGCCGGACGTTTCCGCTCGCCGGTCGCCGTCGGTGCCGTCGGCGCCGACCGCGCGACCGCGCGCGCATCCGCGCCCGGCCGCGCTTGGCCGCCTCGACGAGCGCGCCGGCCACGTGCCCGCCGTCGAGCGGCAGGAGCGGCAGCAGGTTGAAGAAGAACAGCAACAGGTTCACGGTGGCGAGCAGCCCGACCAGGAAGAACACCTTGTCCTGGATGTCGAGCTTGTGGCTGTCGGCGATCTGGCCGCCGAGCCGGCCGATGCCGACGACGCCTATCGCACCGGCGGGATCGCGCTTCTTGCCCTCGAAGACGGTGTCCCAGAGGCTGCCGATCTTGTTCGGATAGCTGCCGAGCGCGTGCAGCCCCAGCGCGAACTGGCTCACGATCTGGCCGGGAATCTGGGTCGCCGGCACGGCGGCGTAGTACGAGTGCACCGCCGACGACACGCCGAGGTAGCCGGCCGTCTTGGTCTTGTTGCTCGTGTCGTTGACGTACTTGACGTTCTCGACCGGCGTCAGCGAGACGGCCTGGTCCACGCCGTTGCGCCGGATCGTGACGCTGAGGGTCTTGCCCGCCGAGTTCTCGATGATCGCGACGGCCTGGTCCCAGGACTTGATCGGGCGTGCCGCCGATGTTCTCGATGACGTCACCCGGCTGCAGCACGCCGTACGCCGGGGCGCGCGGCGCATCCGCCGGGCAGGTGTTGCTCGCGGCATCCGGTGAGTTCGCGGCGACCACGCACTGCGACACCGCCTCGACCTTGGTGGTCGGGTCGTCGTGCTTCTGGCCGAGCAGCGAGAGCAGCAGCACGGTGAGGATCAGGTAGATGACGAGGTTCATCGTCGGCCCGCCGAGCATCACGATCATCTTCTTGCCCGGCGTGAGCCGGTAGAACTGCCGTTCCTCGTCGCCTGGGCCGACCTCGGAGCGGCTCATCGCCCGGAACTCCTCGACCGACGTGGCCAGGCGGCGCGGCCAGCGCGATCGCGAACCGTCAACGTGCGGCGGCACCATGCCGATCATCCGGATGTAGCCACCCAGCGGGACTGCCTTGACGCCGTACTCCGTGTCGCCGCGCTTGCGCGACCACAGCGTCGGGCCGAAACCGACCATGTACTGGGTGACCTTCACGCCGAACTTCTTGGCCGGCACCATGTGGCCGACCTCGTGCAGCGCAATCGAGGCCAGCAGGCCGAAAGCGAAGATCAAGACACCGAGCAGGTACAGCACAGTGCGCCCTCCTCAGCGACGTCCGACGATCTCCCGCGCGCGACCGCGGGCCCACCCCTCGGCACGTTCGACGTCCTCGACGGTACCTGGGTTCCCGGCCTCCGCGTGCCGAGTGTCGAGCCATTCGTCCAGAACGTGGGTGATCGTGTCGACGATGCCCAGGAAGCTCACATCGTCCGTCATGGAAAGCGCTGACCAGTTCCTCATTCGCGGCGTTGTAGACGGCCGGGGCGCATCCGCCCGCCGCACCGGCCTCGCGGGCCACCTCAACGGCCGGAAAAGCCTTGACGTCGAGGGGTTCGAACGTCCACGCCTGCGCCGCCGCCCAGTCGACCGATCGGCTCGCGCCGGCCACGCGATCGGGCCAGCCCAGAGCCAGCGCGATCGGCAGCCGCATGTCCGGTGGTGACGCCTGGGCGATCGTCGCGCCGTCGATGAACTCGACCATCGAGTGCACGATCGACTGCGGGTGCACGACAACCTCGATGCGCTCGTACGGGATACCGAAGAGCAGGTGCGCCTCGATGACCTCCAGGGCCTTGTTGACCAGGGTCGCCGAGTTCGTCGTGATGAGCCGGCCCATGTCCCAGGTCGGATGGTGCATCGCCTCGGCCGGAGTCACGTCGGCCATGTCGTCGCGCCGGTAGCCACGAAACGGGCCGCCGCTTGCCGTGATGACGAGACGCGCGACCTCGTCCGGCGTGCCGCCGCGCAGGCATTGCGCCAGCGCCGCGTGTTCGGAATCAACCGGGACCAACTGGCCGGGCGCCGCCCGACTCGTGACCAGCGGGCCGCCGGCCACCAGCGACTCCTTGTTGGCGAGGGCCACCGTGCGGCCGGCGTCGAGCGCCGCAAGCGTTGCCCGCAGACCCTGCGCACCGGCCACCGCGTTGAGGATGACGTCAGCGTCGAACGTGGCGAGTTCGGTGGCTGCCCCGGGGCCGGCGACGATCTGCGGTGGCGCCGCGTCCGCGGGCCAGATGGCGTCGAGCCGATCGCGCAGTTCGCCGGCCAGATCGTCGCGACCGATGCCGACCGCCCGGACCCGCAGCCCGGCCGCCTGGGCGGCAAGCGCGGCAACGTCCGAACCTCCCGCGCACACGGCTACGGCACGAAATCGGTCCGGCGCCGCCCGTATGACGTCGATCGTCTGGGTACCGACCGAGCCGGTGGATCCGAGGACGACGACGCTTCGCTGTTCGGTCACCGGGTCATTCTCGCCGACTGCAGGCAGCAATGCCAGAATGGGGCTCAGCGTCCGCGAGACAGGAGCACGACTGTGGCCCTCACCCCCGGCAGCGAGAAGCCGAACGTCGGCGCACCCGACGACTACGCCGCCGATCATCCGTCAGACCACCCGTCGGACTGGGGCTGGCACGGCGAATGGGGCCGGTGGGCTCGCATCTCCGGCTGGGTGGTCGTTGTGCTGCTGCTGCTCTCCACGACGGCCACGCACTACAACGGCGCCGGGGCGCTCGCGCTGATCGCAACCGCGGTCGGCATAGCCATCGCCCTCGTCTGGGACATCAACCGCCGCCGCACGTCCTGGCGTCAGTAAGGCGAACTGATCGCGCCGGAAGGCTCGATCCAATTGCCGTTGCGTCGGCGCGGCTGCGGAACGCTTCGGTCACCAGGTGGCCGCCCAACACCTTGTCTCGCCACGCGCCGGAAGGCTCGATGCCGATCTCGGCGCGGCTGGAAGCTCGTCACCGTGGGTCGGCGCGGCTGCGGAACGCTTCGGTCACCAGGTCGCCGCCCAACGCTTCGTCACCGCGGAAGGCTCGATCCGATTGCGCAGCGGCGACCAGACGCTTTACGGGGTCAGTTCCTTGATTGCCCATGGGGATTTGTAGTCCCCGGCGAGTAGGTCGAGGAACGGCATCGCGTCGAACGCCTCCGGACCGAGCACCCCGGCTCCGGTCCAAGCGCCGGAGTCGATCAACTCGAGCGCGACGATCGGGTTGATCGCGGTTTGCCACACGACCGCTTGGGTGCCGTACTCGCGCATCGACCACTCGTTGTCGACGACGTGGTAGAGGTAGGTCGAGCGGGCTGCGCCGTCCTTGCCCGTGCCGCGCACCCACAGGCCGGCGCAGGTCTTGCCCCGCATGCGGTCACCGAGCGTGGCCGGATCGGGCAGGCACGCGGCCACGACATCGCGCGGCGACACCGTGGTCGCGCCCACGTTGACGGGATCGGTTCGGTCCAGGCCGAGCTTGTGCAGTGTCTTGAGCACGTCGATGAACTCGTCACCCAGTCCGTACTTGAAGGTCACCCGTCCGGCGTCCACCCAGCGCGGAATGAGCAGAACCTCCTCGTGCTCGACGTTGACGCACTCGACCGGTCCGATCCCCTCCGGGAAGTCGAAGACCTCCGGCTCGCTGAACGGCTCGGTGGTGAACCAGCCGCGTTCCTTCTCGTATATGACCGGCGGGTTCAGGCACTCCTCGATCGTCGTCCAGATCGAGAACGACGGAGCGAAGTCGTAACCGTCGACGACGAGGTTCGCGCCGTCGCGCACGCCGGCCTCGTCGATCGTGGCGAACAGATGGTCGGCGGCGTAGCGGGCGAACACGTCGGCCAGTCCAGGCTCAACGCCCATTCCGACAAGGGCAATCCGGCCAGAGGCTGCCCATTCATCGGCAAGAGCGAACTGTTCGTCGCCGAGTTTCACGCCCGTCTTCGCGAAGGGCTCGGTCGGGTGGGGACGCGACAGCGACGCCGCCATGTCGAGGTAGTGGATGCGGCGCGGCAAGCGCGGCGCGAAAGATCGGCATGGTGAAACGCGGGTCGGTCGCGCCGAGAACCGCGTCGATCCGATGCTCGGCGATCAGCGCCTCGATGGCCGCCTGGTCGGAGGCGTCTAGTCGCGCGGCGACGAACCTGTCGTCACCGGTCGCAGCCGCTGCCCGTTCTGCTCGCGAGAAGTCATAGTCAGCAACGACGACATGCTCTAGGAATGGTCGACGGGCTGCTATGAGCGCCGCGGCGGAACCTACGCCCCCGGCGCCCAGGATCAGGGCTCGCATGCGGGCACTATAGGTAACTGATCACCACGAATTCCATAGCTGCGTGAAACTTCCGATACGGAAACCCTTGCGGAATCGAGTCTCGGCTGCGATAAACGCATCTACGAATTTCGTCGGGGCAGGAGCGTCTATGACCACGAAGGCCACTGGTAACTACTCGTCCGGTGATGTCGTCGACAAAGGCCTCAAGTCGGGAGCGCTCAATCTCGTCTCGAGCGTGGTGATCGGCGTTGCTTCGACGGCCCCGGCGTACAGCCTCGCGGCGACGCTCGGCTTCATCGTCGCCTTCGTCGGCGTGCAGTCGCCCATCGTGGTGGTACTCGCCTTCGTCCCGATGCTCTTTACCGCAATCGGCTATCAGGAATTGAACAAAGCCGACCCCGATTGCGGGACCACCTTTACCTGGGCTACTCGGGCATTCGGGCCGAAGACCGGATGGCTCGGCGGCTGGGCCATTCTGGCCGCCGACATCCTGGTCATGGCCAGCCTCGCCCAGGTCGCCGGGCAGTACCTGTTCCTGCTCTTCAATGCTGACGGCATCGGGAGCAACCCGACGAGCGGCTGGGTATTGCTCGTCGGCGTGCTCTGGATCGTCCTGATGACCTACATCTGCTACGTAGGCATCGAATTGTCGGCGAGATTGCAGAAGGTCCTGCTCACCGTTGAGTTGATCATGCTGCTCGTGTTCGCCGTCGTCGCGCTGGCCAAGGTGGGCCCGGCAACGGCGCAGCGGAGTCGATCAGCTTTTCCTGGTCGTGGTTCAACCCGTTCCACATCGGCTCGTTCTCGGCATTCATTCGCGGTCTGCTGCTGATGCTGTTCATCTACTGGGGATGGGACAGTGCGGTCGCGGTCAACGAGGAGACGGCCGATCCGCACAAGACGCCGGGTCGCGCCGCGGTCATCTCGACCGTGACGCTGGTCGTCACCTACACGCTGGTCACCCTCGCGGCGCAGACGTTCGCCGGTGTCGGCGACACCGGGATCGGGCTCGGCAACGGCGACAACTCCGGTGACGTCATCTCGGTGCTCGGCAAGGCCGTGTTCGGTGGTAGCGGGCTGGGTTCGACCCTGAGCCACCTGCTGATCCTGATGGTGCTCACGTCGGCGGCGGCGTCCACGCAGACGACGATCCTGCCGACCGCGCGCACGAGCCTGTCGATGGCCGTCTACCGCGCGTTGCCGCGGACGTTCGCGCGCATTCACCCGCGTCACCTGACGCCAAGCGTCTCGACCCTCGCCTTCGGCGCCATCTCGATCGTGCTCTACGCCGGCCTGAACTACTCGGGCAATGCAACGTCGGTCATCGCCGACTGTGTCTCGGCGATCGGCATGATGATCGCCTTCTACTACGGCCTGACCGGCTTTGCCTGCACCTGGTACTACCGCAAGACCTTGCGGGACAACGCCTACGCCTTCTGGATGCGGGGCGTCATCCCGACACTCGGCGGCCTGATCCTGTTCTTCGCGCTCGCCTGGAGCCTGCACGACGACTGGCTGGCACCGAGCGATGTGAGCACGAGCTACACCGGATGGACGATGCCGTTCTCGCCGCACTGGACGATCGGCGGAGTCTTCCTCATCGGCATCGGCACATTCCTCATCGGCATCATCCTCATGTTCACCTGGCGGGCGGTCTCACCACCCTTCTTCCGCGGCGAGACACTCAGCCATGACACGCCGACCCTCGTCGTCGATTCAGACGAGTTGCCGCCGTCGATCGCAGTGGCCGGAGGGCCGTAGCCCACACAAGCCCGGGGGGTGGTCGCTGGCGCGCTCGCAGGGGCGCGCGCGTCAGCGGCCGTCTAACAGTGGCCGCCCCGGATCCCAGGCCGTCCCCTCGGCCGCGTCGCGCCGCCGCCGGGCAATGCCCGACAACGCCTCCAGAACAACGCGATTGGCGAGGAACGAGGTGATGTCCGCGTGGTCGTACGGCGGCGACACCTCGACCACGTCGATGCCGCCGACCGGCAGTTCGTAACAGACCCGCCGTACCGAGTCGAGCAACTGCCGCGCCGACAGACCGCCTGGCTCCGGTGTGCCGGTGCCTGGCGCATGCGCCGGGTCGCACACGTCGATGTCGACCGACAAGAAGACGGCGTCGCAGTCGTCCACTGCGATGGCGAACGCCTCGGTCAGGCAAGGCGTCGAGCCCGCGCGTCCCGATCTCGCTCATCTCGTAGGAGCGCATGCGCTGCTCGGCCATCCAGTCGAGCGTCTCCGGCGGCGGCCAGTAGCCGCGAAGGCCGATCTGCAGGAAGCGATCACCGCGCACCGCACCGGACTCGATGAGGCGTCGCATCGGCTGGCCGTGCCCGATCAGCGAGCCGAACTCGATGTTGCCGGTGTCGGCGTGCGCGTCGAAGTGCACCATCGACACCCGGCCTTCGCCGACATGCTGCGCGACGCCGGCGGCATCCGGCCAGGCGATCGTGTGGTCGCCGCCGAGGATCAGCGGGATCGCCCCCGAACTCGCGACCGCGTGCACGGCCGTCTGCAGGTCACGCACCGAACGCGCCGAATCCCCCGAGAACATCTCCACGTCGCCTGCGTCGTAGACGCGCAGGTCGCGAAGCGCGTCGACGCGAAGCGCGAGCGAGGGCCGCGAACCGTCGTGCGGCAGGTAGCAGGTCTGGCGGATGAACTGCGGGCCGAAGCGGGTGCCCGGTCGGTGCGAGGTGCCACCGTCGAACGGCGCACCGAGTATGACGACGTCGGCGTCGTGGTAGGTCGCGGGCTCGGCCCAGTCGCACCGGTCGACGCCGAGGAAGGTGATATCAGGCCCGAACTGCGGGCCGTATCGGCTCATTCTGGCGGTCCTCCTTCGCGACGAGGCTACGCAGCGCGATGTCGGCGGCGGCAACCAGGTGACCCATGATTTCGTCCCCTGATCCATCTCTGAACGACGAGATCAGTGGTCACGGTAAGCGCTGGCAACGGATTCGCTTGCCAAAAACGGGGACCAGCAGGCAAGCTCGCATCCATGACCCGTCTCCCGGCGCGCACCGTGCCCGACGACGCCAGCAAGGCGATCATCGAGCAGTTGCAGGAGGACGGCCGCCGGGCCTACGCGACGATCGGCAAGGCCGTCGGCCTGTCCGAGGCGGCGGTGCGACAGCGGGTACAGAAGCTGGTCGACACCGGTGTCATCCAGATCGTCGCGGTCACCGATCCGATGCAGGTGGGCTTCGACCGGCAGGCGATGGTCGCGATATCGGCCACCGGTGACATCGAGTCGATCGCCGCCCGGCTGGCCAAGATCCCGGAGATCGTCTACCTGGTCGTCATCGCCGGGGCGTTCGACATCCTGGCCGAGGTCGTGGTCACCGACGACGATCACCTGCTGGACCTCATCAACGGCCAGATCCGCACCATCTCGGGCGTGCTCCGAACCGAGACGTTCCTCTACCTCAAGCTCACCAAGCAGACCTACAACTGGGGTGCCCGATGACTTGTCCGCCCTATCGATCAAGCGAGGCCGTTTCATGACTGCAACCGACGCCGACGTCAGCTCCTTCAACGCCGATGGGCTCAACGACAAGGCGCGCGATCACCTGTGGATGCACTTCACGCGCATCTCCTCGTACGCCGATTCGCCGGTGCCGACGATCGTGCGTGGCGAGGGCGCTTACGTCTATGACGTCAACGGCAAGCGCTACCTGGACGGACTGGCCGGGCTGTTCGTCGTGCAGGCCGGCCACGGACGCGTCGAACTGGCCGAGGCTGCGTACCGGCAGGCGAAGGAACTCGCGTTCTTCCCGCTCTGGTCCTACGCCCACCCGCAGGCGATCGAACTGGCCGACCGCCTCGCCGGCTACTCGCCGGGCGACCTGAACAAGGTCTTCTTCACCACCGGCGGCGGCGAGGCCGTCGAGACGGCGTGGAAGCTCGCCAAGCACTACTTCAAGCTGACCGGCAAGCCGATGAAGACGAAGGTGATCAGCCGGTCGATCGCGTATCACGGCACCACCCACGGAGCGCTCTCGATCACCGGCATCCCCGCCGCGCGCGAGATGTTCGAGCCGCTGGTACCGGGCACGTTCAAGGTCCCGAACACCAACTTCTACCGGGCGCCCGAGCACGGCGACGACATCGAGGCATTCGGCCGCTGGGCGGCCGACCAGATCGAGCAGACGATCCTGTTCGAGGGACCGGACACCGTGGCCGCGGTGTTCCTCGAGCCGGTGCAGAACTCCGGTGGCTGCTTCCCGCCGCCGCCCGGTTACTTCCAGCGGGTACGTGAGATCTGCGATCGGCACAACGTGCTGCTCGTGTCGGACGAGGTGATCTGCGCCTTCGGCCGGCTGGGCAAGATGTTCGCCTCGGACAAGTTCGGCTACGTCCCCGACATCATCACCTGCGCCAAGGGCATGACCAGCGGCTACTCCCCCATCGGCGCGTGCATGATCAGCGAACGCGTGGCCGAGCCCTTCTGGAGCGGCGGCGCGTCCTTCCCGCACGGATACACCTTCGGCGGGCACCCGGTCTCCTCGGCGGTCGCCCAGGCCAACCTCGACATCTTCGAGAAGGAGGGCCTCAACCAGCACGTCCTCGACAACGAGGCAGCCTTCCGCGCCACTCTGGAGAAGCTGTACGACCTGCCGATCGTGGGCGACGTTCGCGGTGACGGATTCTTCTACGGCATCGAGTTGGTCAAGGACAAGGCCACGAAGGAGACCTTCGACGACGACGAGTCCGAGCGACTGCTTCGCGGCTTCCTGTCCAAGGCGCTCTTCGACGCGGGCCTGTACTGCCGCGCCGATGATCGCGGCGATCCGGTGGTCCAACTCGCGCCACCGCTGATCGTCGGACAGGCCGAGTTCGACGAGATGGAGCAGATCCTGCGCTCGGTCCTCACCGAGGCATGGGCCCGCCTGTAGCGGTCACAGGGAACCACCCGAGCGGATGTGCTCGAAGATCAGGTTCGTCTCGGTGAGTGCCACGTCGGGGTTGCCGCTGAGGTTGACGACGACGAAGTCGCGAAGGTTCTCGGTGCTCGTCGCCGCGATGTGCACGTAGAAGTCGACGGCGCCGGCCAGGAAGAACACGTTGAGCACCTCGGGCAGCTTCGCGACGCCCGCGGCGAACTCGCTGATCTGGCCCCGGGCGTGCGACTGCAACCGGACGGCGATCATGGCCTGGATCGGGCGCCCGAGCGCCGCGGGGTCGATGTCGGCGTGGTAGCCGCGGATCACGCCGCGCTCGCGCAGGCTGCGCACCCGTCCGAGACAGGTCGACGCAGCGATGCCGACGCGCTCGGCCAACGCATTGTTGGGCACTCGGGCGTCACCCGCGAGCACGCGCAGTATCCGCCGGTCAACAGCGTCGAGTTCAGCGCCTCGAAGATTGTTCGAGGTCTGAGCGGGACGGGCCCGTTCATCTGAAGCATCCGCGGCCATTCGGACAGGTTACAGAATCATTGTCAGTCAAGTAGCCAGTTGCTTTGCGATGATTCATCATTCGGAGTGTTCGTAGTCATCCCGGGTAGACCCCGAGTCGTCCCTACAGCCAACGACAGCCTGTGTGGAGGCACACCGTGAAGGTCGGCATTCCGAGCGAGATCAAAAATCACGAGTACCGGGTGGCGATCACGCCGGCCGGTGTTCATGAACTCGTGAGAAACGGGCACGAGGTCTTCGTCCAGCGCGACGCCGGCGTCGGCTCGTCGATCCCGAACGCATGATTTCGTCGCGGCCGGCGCGCGCATCCTCGACACCGCCGACGACGTCTGGGCAGCCGGCGAGTTGATCCTCAAGGTCAAGGAGCCGATCGCCGAGGAATACCCGCGCATGCGCAAGGACCAGGTGCTGTTCACCTACCTGCACCTGGCCGCATCGAAGGACTGCACCGACGCGTTGCTCGCCGCCGGCACCACCGCGATCGCCTACGAGACCGTCCAACTCGAGGACAAGTCCTTGCCGCTGCTGGCTCCCATGTCCGAGGTGGCCGGGCGGCTTGCCCCGCAGGTCGGCTCGTATCACCTGATGCGTCAGGGCGGTGGGCGCGGCGTGCTCATGGGCGGCGTGCCCGGCGTGTACGCGGCCAAGGTCGTCGTCATCGGCGCAGGTGTGTCGGGGCAGAACGCAGCGGCCATTGCGCTCGGCATGCAGGCCGAGGTGCTGCTGCTCGACCGCAACGTCGCTCGGCTTCGGCAGATGGACGCGATCTACCAGGGCCATTGCCAGACCGTCACGTCCAACGCCTACGAGATCGAGCGCGCCGTGCTCGACGCGGACCTCGTCATCGGGGCGGTGCTGATCCCGGGTGCGAAGGCGCCGAAGCTGATCAGCAACGAACTGGTCTCGCGGATGAAGCCGGGCTCGGTGCTCGTCGACATCTCCATCGACCAGGGCGGCTGCTTCGAGGACTCGCACCCGACCACCCACGCCGACCCGACCTATCAGGTCCACAACTCGGTGTTCTACTGCGTGGCCAACATGCCCGGCGCCGTGCCGCACACGTCCACGTATGCCCTGACGAACGTGACCCTCCCCTACGCCGTCGAGCTCGCCAACCGCGGCTGGCAGGGCGCGCTGCGCGCCGACCCGGCACTGGCCCTCGGGCTGAACACCCACGACGGCGCAGTCACGAACGCGCCGGTCGCCGAGGCCCATGGCTACGAGTCGGTGAGCATCACGGCGGCCCTCGGCTGAGCCGTCCCCGTTCCCTCATCTCGTGGAGTGGTGCGTTGTCCGCGCAGTGGTGCGGTATAACGCACCACTGCGCAATTAGCGCACCACTCAACTAGACGAGGGAGGGCCTCGGTGGCGGGCTATCGAGACCTTTCGCTCTGGCACGACACCGTGCCGGGCCCACTCGACCCGCGGCCGGCCCTGCCCGGCTCGACGAGCGCCGACGTGGCCATTGTCGGTGCCGGCTTCACCGGATTGTGGACCGCGTACTACCTGCTCGACGCTGACCCGTCGCTGCGCATTGCCCTTGTGGACAAGGAGATCGCAGGTTTCGGGGCGTCCGGGCGCAACGGCGGATGGTGCTCGGCGCTGTTCGCGGTCAGCGCGTCGACGCTGGCACGCGAGCACGGGCGCGACGCCGCGGTTGCCCAGTACCGGGCGATGCGCGAGTCGGTGGACGAGGTGGCACGCGTCGCCGAAGCAGAGGCCATCGATGCCGACATCGCACGAGGCGGCACGGTCGTGGTGGCGAGGTCGGCCCCGCAACTGCAACGCGCTCAAGCCGAGGTGCACGAGGCGCGCGAGTTCAGCATCGACCTCGATCTGCTCGACGAGAACGCCGCCCGTCGACGCCTCGGCGCGACCTCTGTGCTCGGCGCTACGTACACGCCGCACTGCGCGGCGATCCACCCGGCGAAACTCGTACGCGGTCTCGCCGAGGTGGTCGAAGCGCGCGGCGCGAGCATCTTCGAGCGCACGGCCGCCGTCGCCGTCGAGCCGGGCCTGGTGCACACCGATCGCGGGCTGCTACGCGCCGACGTCGTCGTGCGGGCAACCGAGGGCTACACGCCCAGCCTGCGCGGGCAGAAACGCACCATCGCGCCGGTGTATTCGCTGATGATCGCGACGGCCCCGCTTGCCCAGTCGGTGTGGGACGAGATCGGCCTGGCCGAACGCGAGACGTTCTCCGACTACCGCCACCTGATCATCTACGGTCAGCGCACCGCCGACGGCCGACTTGCCTTCGGCGGCCGAGGTGCCCCGTACCACCTGGGCTCACGCATCACGGCGTCCTACGACGACGTGCCCCGTGTGTTCGCCGCGCTGGAGCGCACACTCGGTGAGCTGTTCCCGATCCTGCGCGGCGTCGAGATCACCCACCGGTGGGGCGGCCCGCTGGGCATCGCCCGCGACTGGCATTCCTCGGTCGGGCTCGACCGCACGACGGGCCTGGCCTGGGCAGGCGGTTATGTCGGCGACGGTGTCTCGACGACGAATCTCGCCGGGCGCACGCTCGCCGACCTCGTCCTGCGCCGCGACTCGCCGCTGACCGCGCTGCCGTGGGTGGGGCATCGCTCGCCGCGATGGGAGCCAGAGCCGCTTCGCTGGCTGGGCGCCAACGCCGGACTGCGGGCGATGACGTGGGCCGATGCTGCCGAGAATCGACGAGGCCGCCCGTCGCGACTTGCGAACGCCGTCAACGGGCTGCTCGGGCGCTGACCCGCTCGATCAGGCGTATTGGCGCAACTGCAACCGGGCCGTGGCACGCGGGCCGATCGTCAGCCCGAAGCCGAGACCGTCGAGCGTCGTGCGCACATCGTCGACGTGCATCGACCCGTGCCGTTCGAGGACGAGGCTCGGTCTCCTGCCCTCGCTGCCGACCTTGTGGAAGCTGAGGATCGTCGTCGGCATCGGCAGATGGCGCGGGTAGCGCATGCGGGCGGCGTCCTCGTCGTCGTGCTCGAGCATCAGGAAGTCGCACTCGTGACCGAACTCGTCGTGCAAACCGGCCGAGCGCCAGTGTGCCGGTGCGTCGTCAGCGCCGGTGGCGTGCCGCGAGCGGTTCGCCGAGGTCGTGTGGAGCAGATCGCTGTCGACCTCCTCGAGCGCCCGCGCCAGGAACTCGTTGGAGGGGCACGCGTATCCGGGAGCGATCACCTGCGCCGTCGTGACCCCCTCAACGGAAAGGGTCAGGTGCGAAGGCACGTGCGGCGCAGCCGGACCACGAAAACCGAATGGCCCGATGCCGTAGAACGTGTCGATCACGCCGAGGATCGACCGGCGCGTCACCCCGTCGGGCAGCGCCGACCAGTCGTAGACGTCGGGGATGCGCGACGGCGTGGTCGTGATGCTGCCGACCTGGTCGGGCGGGCGGCCCTTCATGACGTTGACCCGGCGCACCGTGTCGCGGCCGGGACGCGTCGTCATGACATACAGATTCGCGAAGCCCTGGCCGACCACGTCGCCCTCGGCGAGAGCCATCGCCGCGCGGCGCGAGTCGAGCGGCCGGCCGACGAGCAGGCGGCGGGACGGAGCGAGTGTCGCGGAAATGTGGTGCTGCTGTGTCATCAGCATGCGGCATCCTCAGCTCTGAGTTGCGACGTGTCGTCATCGAGGAGGCCGTTCCTCCCGGATTGATACGCAACGGGAGAGGACGGACGGATGGCGCGAACAACGATCACCCGCCTGCGCGAGAAGGCCCGCACCGAGCGCGCCGAGCTCGACCAGCTGCTCGACACTGTCCACATCGGACACTTCGCCCTCGTGGCCGACGACGGGCATCCGGTCGTGCTGCCCACTGCGGTCGTGCGCGATCACGATCGCGTACTCGCTCACGGTTCGACCGGTTCGGGCTGGCTGCGCCGCCTCGCCGCCGGGGCACCGACCAGTCTGGCCGTCACGGCGTTCGACGGGCTCGTCGTGGCGCGGTCGGCGTTCGAATCGTCGATGCGCTACCGGAGCGCGGTGATCTTCGGGCGGTGCGTGCCGACTCGATGATCCCGAGGAGAAGCGCCGTGCCCTCGGCGTTGTCGCCGATTCACTGCTGCCGGGACGCACGGCCGAGGTCCGCGAGTCCACGGCGAAGGAGATCGCGGCCACGCTGATCCTCGCGTTGCCGATCGCCGAGTGGTCGCTGAAGGTGTCCGAGGTCTGGCCGGAGGACGGGCCGGACGACCTGGC
This sequence comes from uncultured Actinomycetota bacterium, assembly GCA_963709985.1. Taxonomy (GTDB): domain Bacteria; phylum Actinomycetota; class Actinomycetes; order Mycobacteriales; family Jatrophihabitantaceae; genus DASXRA01. The sequence continues at coordinate 273,698 of CAVPYQ010000043.1, read as the reverse complement.
CGGGACGGCGTGGGCGGGCGTGCTGCCCGCGACGATCCGCTACGGCGAGCCGCTCGACGCGCCGGACCTGCGTGCCGGCATTCCGGTCCCCGAATCCGTCCGCCGCATTCAGGCCGACGAGCGCTGAGCCTCAGTCGCCCGGCCGGGCCGGCGCCAACTCCTGCAGGCCGAGCACGCGCAGCAGATCGAGCCGCTCGGCCGTCTCCGAGCCGGGCGGCGCGGTGTGCAGCACCAGGCGCTGGCCGTGCTCGGGAGTCAGCAGCACCTCGCAGTCGAGTTCGAGCAGGCCGACGACGGGGTGCACGATTCGTTTGCGGTCATCGTGGCGGACGGCAACGTCGTGCTCGGCCCACAGTCGCGCGAACAGCGGGCTGGCGGCCTGCAACTTGTCGACCAACTCGCGCAGGGCCGCGTCGTCGGGGCGGCGGGCGATCGTCGCGCGCAGATCGGCCACGTGTGACCGGGACACGCGCTCGCGATCCTCGTCGGGCAGCCGGTGCAAGGACTCGGGCCCGGCGAAGGCCATCCAGTAGAGATTGCGCTCGTCGTCGGGTTGCTCGCTGAAGTCGACGAACAGCGCGGCGGCCAAGGGCGTCCAGGCCAGTACGTCGCCGTTGTCGCTGATCACCATGGCCGCGCTGTCGCCGAGCCGGTCGAGCAGGTGCAAGACGCCCGGCCGGACGTGCCGCGACACCGCTGTCCGTTCCGGCGCAGGCTCGCCGGCCAGGCGGAACAGGTGGTCTCGCTCGTCGTCGGACAACCGCAACGTACGGGCCAGCGCGGTCAGCACCTGGCGGGACGGACGCGGGCCGCGCGCCTGTTCGAGCCGCGCGTAGTAGTCCACCGACATTCCGGCGAGCAGGGCCACCTCCTCGCGACGCAGCCCCGGCGTGCGGCGCCGAGTCGAGGCGGGCACGCCGACGTCGCGCGGTGACAGCTTCTCGCGGCGGATGCGCAGGAAGTCGGCGAGGTCGGCACGGTCCACCGACCGAGCATGCCCTGCTGGCCGCCGCCCGTGCCAGGGATCGCCAATCCCTGGATGGGCGCGTCCTTCCTGAGTCGGGCAGCGCCCGGCACGGTCGAGCGCAGGCAACGACTGAAGGGACTCGCCATGAAGATCTTCCTTACCGGTTCGACCGGTCGGGTCGGGCGCCGACTGCTCCCCCGGCTCGCCGCCGGTGGCCACGAGGTGAGCGCGCTGGTCCGCGATCCGGCGGCCGTCGACGCGATAACGGCGGTGGGCGCCAAGGCGGTCACCGGCGACCTGCTCGACCCATCGACCTACGAGCATGCGCTCGCCGGCCACGACGCCGTCCTGCATGTCGGGGCCGTGCTGCGCAGCCAGGACGAGAACCTGATCAAGCGGGTGAACCTGGACTCGACGGTCAGCCTGGCCCGGGCGGCTGCGACGGCTGGCGTGCCGCGACTCGTCTTCACCAGTACGAACCTGGTCTACCCGGGCGGCCTCGGCCGGCCGGCGACCGAAGCCGACGAGGCCGCGCCCGAGCCGGTCTGGGGCGCCTACCCGCAGACCAAGGCGCAGGCCGAGCGCGCGCTTCTCGACCTCGCCGGTCTGGATGTTCGCATCGTCCGGCTGGCCTTCGTCTACGGCGACGGCGACCCGCACCTGCGCGAGTCGCTGCACTGGGCGGCGCAGTGGCCCGCCCATCAACGCCTGCACATGATCCACCACGCCGACGTCGCGCAGGCGCTGGTTCGTGCACTGAACGCCCCCGGCATCGACGGCCGGATCTACAACGCCGCCGACGAATCGCCCGTCACGGCGTGGGAGTTGCACCAGATCAACGGGCAGTCGATGCCGGACAACGGGGCGTCGGACGGCGACATGTGGCACGGCATCGTCGACACGGCACGCATCCGGACCGAACTCGGGTTTCGCGCGCTCTACCCGTCGATGTGGTCCGCTCACGCGGCCGGTGCGCTGTAGACCCGTCAATGGTGGTGCCCGCCACCGACGGACCGGCGCGCCGGCTGGCCGGGCGCCACGACGACGAACTGGCCCATCATTCCGGAGTCCTCGTGCAGCAGCAGGTGGCAGTGGTACATGTACGGCATCGCCGGGTCGGTGTATTCGGTGAATCGCATGATGAGCCGGAGTGGCACGTGCGGCGGCAGGTAGACGGTGTCCTTCCAGCCGGCCAACTGCCGCGGTGGCGGGGCATCGCCGACGGTCAGGACCTGGAACTGCACGTCGTGCACGTGGAAGCTGTGCGGCTGCTCGTGCAGATTGGTTACCTGCCAGATCTCGGTGGTGTCCCTGGTGATGACCTCGTCGATGCGATCCATGTCCATCTGCTTGCCGTTGATGCCGCGCCCAGCCATCCGGAACAGGCGAATGCGGGCCACGTTGTCGAGATCCAACCGCGCGACCTCGACGAGCCGCTGCGGCAACGGCGCCGACCTCGTCAGCCGGATTGCCGCCCGCAGTTCGAGTACGTCGAAGGAATCGTCGCCGCCCGCGATCCGGGTAATCCCCCGGTTGCTGCCGAGATCGGGTGCGAAGGAGCGCAATACCACCCGTTCACCAGGGCGAACGCCGATGACGACCTCGGCGCGCTCGCCGGGTGCGAGCTGGATGCTGTCGGTCTCGTAGGGCTCCGGCAGCAGCCCGCCGTCGGTGCCGACGAGCGCGATCGTGCGCCCGCCGTCGAGGCCGAACGAGTAGATCCGCCCGCTCGAGGCGTTGAGCAGCCGCAGCCTGATCCGTTCGGTGGTCACCCGGTGGTACGGGCCGACCGTTCCGTTGACGAGCAACGTGTCGCCGAGCAGACCGATGGGTCCGCGGTCGTCCTCGTCGAATCGGCCGTCTCGACGGCATCGCTTGTCCTGCACGATGACCGGGATGTCGTCGACCCCGTAAGTACGCGGCAGGCCTAGTGCGGATTCGGCATCGTCGTCGATGACGAACATGCCGGCGAGCCCGCGGTAGACGTGCCGTCGCGACTCGCCGTGCGGATGCGGGTGGTACCAGAGGGTGGTGGCCTGCTGGTCGATGCGCCAACTCGGCGACCACGTCTGGCCGGGCGCGATCGGCTGGTGCGGACCGCCGTCCGCGGACGCAGGCAGGTGCATACCGTGCCAGTGCACCGTCGTCGCCTCATCGAGCGCGTTGTGGACGTTGATCACCACCTGTTCGCCCCGCTTGGCGCGCAGCGTCGGGCCCAGGTAATCGCCATTGAATCCCCAGGTATCGGTGACCCTCCCGGGAAGGAACTCGCGGTGCCCGGCCCGGGCGGTCAGGTCGAACACGCGGCGACCCGCGGTGTCGATGCGTCCTGGTTCGAGCGGCGGGATTGCCAGTGCCCGGTCGAACGCGACCTCGCCGGTGGTGTCGGTCCGGCGCCCGGGCGTGCACCCCCATGGCACGGTGGCCGCCGCGACGAGGCTGAGTCGGAGCAGCCTGCGGCGGCTGATACTCATCGCCGGGTCCGCCGTCTCGATCGACCAGCCAGGCCGGGCACGACGATCGCGAACGCTACTGCGAGATAGAACGGCAGGAACTTCATCCCGACGGCGCGATCGAACACGACCACGCCGACGATGCCGCTCAGCTCGGACAGCACGATGCCGGCCACGAATCCGGCGAGTACTCCGAGGACGGCGAGCGTCATCAGACCGAAACGGCGAGCTGGCTCGGCCATCGTGCAACGACCTCCGGCTGAGCTGGAGTGATTTCGCAGCGACGCTATGAACGACGAGCAGTCATCAGAAAGACACCACGGGGGGAACTGCGCGTCCCCCCACGGTGGTGCACTGGATGCCCGCTGAGGATGACTCCGCGCAGTTGCCGCCCGATTTACCCTCTAGGACGTGACTGGGCGCAGGCGGGCACTCGACGCGAGCATCGCGATGCTGGTGCTCGCCCTCTCGCTTGCCGTGATGGCCTCGCGGGGGCTCGGTACGCCCGCCCCCGATACGGCCGACCTGGACGCTGCGGGAGTCGCGCTCGCGATCGTTGCGTCGATTCCCTTGATCGCCCGGCGGCGTGCGCCGATGGCGGTCTACGCCGTAGTCGGGGCGGCGACGATTGCGTTGATCGGCCTGCACTATGCGGTCGACTTCCCGTTCGGCTGCGTCGTCGCCGTCTATTCGGTCGCTGACGCCTACGGCGGGGACCCGCGACGTACGCGACGAATTGCCGCCCGAGTCGCTGCGGCCGGGTTCGTGCCCGTCGCGGCCGGCGTCATCGTGGCCAGCGGCTACTGGGGCGACGGCATGGCTCCCGGGGTTCTGTTCTGGGCGGTGACGATCGCCGGCGCATGGGTCGTGGCAGAGATTGCCCGGTTGCGCCGCGAGCGCATTGCCGAACTCGAAGAACGCGCCGAACGCGTCGAACACGAGACCGAGCGCGAACGACGCCTTGCCGCTGCCGAGGAGCGAATCCGCATCGCCCGCGAACTGCACGACTCCGCCGGGCACGCGATCAACGTCATCCTCATGCAGGCCGGCGCCGCGAGACTGCTGCGAGACCGCGACCCGGACGGCTCGCGTCGGGCCATCTGCACGATCGAGGACGTCGCCCGCGCCACCATCGCCGAGATCGACGGATTGGTCCGGGCATTGCGCGATGACGACCGCGAACCTGCGCCCGCTGACCCGGCCGCGATCGACGAACTGCTCGACCACCACCGCAACAACGGCCTGGCGATCGCGACGCACGTTCGCGGCTCACGCCAGGGGCTGCCGCGCAGCGTCGCCTGGGCGGCGTACCGAATCCTGCAAGAGGCGCTGACCAACGCCGCGCGGCACGGGCGCGGCAGCGCCGAGGTTGCCGTCGTGTTCCACCAGGACGCCGTCGAGATCGCGGTCACCAACCCGACCGGATCTGCCGACTCGAAGCAGAGCGGTGGCCACGGCATCGTGGGTATGCGCGAGCGGGCTGCGCTGCTCGGCGGCACCCTGCAGGCGCAGGCCGACCACGGAACCTTCCGGCTGCTCGCCCGTCTTCCGCACACCCCGGCTCTGTCGTGAGCGTCCGGCGCGTCCTCGTCGCCGACGACGACGATCTGATGCGTGCCGGGTTGTGTGCGGTGCTGTCCAGCGACGAGACGATCAACGTCGTCGGTGAGGCCGCCGATGGGCGCGAGGCGATTACGCAGACCGCCCGCCTACGTCCAGACGTCGTCCTCATGGACGTCCGCATGCCCAACCTCGACGGCATCCGGGCGACGCGCGAGATCGTCGCCGCCGCACCGCAGGCGCGCATCCTGATCCTGACCACGTTCGAGGACGACGACTACATCTTCGGGGCACTGCGCGCCGGCGCCTCCGGCTTCCTGCTCAAGCGCACCCGGCCCGAGCAGCTCATCGCCGCGATCCACACGATCGCGTCGGGCGAATCACTGCTGTCGCCGTCGGTCACCCGGCGGGTCATCGACCGAATGGCGCGCGAGCCCCAGCTCGGACCGGCTGCGGGTCGCGCTCTGCAGCGGCTGACGCCTCGCGAACGCGACGTCCTCGAACTGCTCGCCCGCGGCCTGTCGAACGGCGAGATCGCCGCGACGCTCGTGGTGGAGGAGTCGACGGTCAAGACACACGTCAAGCGCATCCTCGCCAAACTCGGCCTGCGCGACCGCGTGCAGGCAGCGATCCTCGCCTACGAGACGGGCCTGGTTCGGCCTGGGGAGGGCAGCCAGGCGGCCCGCCGGACGTGACAGATAGCGTCTCGGAAAATGATGTCGGGATCCGGTGTCGAGATCTGCTCGCCCGTTCCGATGTCTCCGGTGAAAGGTGCCCGACCGGAGGCGCCCGACCTGAGGGAGTAGAGCCATGAAGTACATGCTGCTGATCTACAACAACCCGGCCACCTACGAGTCATGGTCCGAGGCCGAGCGCAACGCGCTGTTCGGCGAGGTCGACGTCATCATGAAGGAACTCACCGCGTCGGGTGAACTCGTCGGCGGCGAGGCGCTGGCCGACTCGTCGCACACCAAGACGGTGCGGGTACGAGACGGAGTCCCGGCAGCCACGGACGGGCCGTTCGCGGAGGCCAAAGAGCAACTCGCCGGGTACCTCACGGTCGACTGCGCGACCCCCGAACGTGCGGTCGAGATCGCCGCACGCTGGCCCGACGCCAAGTACTTCGCGATGGAGGTTCGGCCGGTGCTGAACATCGACGCCGGCGATTCCTGACCGAGAGCTGCTGCGTGCCGCGGCCGGGCCCGACTCGGAGTCGTCGGGACTGGCCGCGGTGCGTCTCGAACGCGACCGAAGGACCTCGCACTGATGCCGACCGATGAAGCCGATCCCGCCGACGAGCAGGCCCGAAGACTCGCCACGGAGTCTCTCGCAGCAGGCGACCCGACCGGGTGGTTCGAACGCCTCTACGCGAGCGCGGAACAGACGGGTGTCGGCGTGCCGTGGGACCGCAAGTCACCGCAGCAACTTCTCGTCGACTGGACTCACACGAACCGGGTTACCGGCGACGGCAAACGGGCCCTGGTCGTCGGGTGCGGACTCGGTGATGACGCCGAACACGTTGCCTCGCTGGGCTTCGACACGACGGCGTTCGACATTGCGCCGTCCGCCGTGCGGGAGGCGCGACATCGCTTCCCCGAGTCGCCGGTCCATTACCTGCCGGCCGACCTGCTCGAGGCGCCGGCGTCGTGGCATCGCGCCTTCGACCTCGTGGTCGAGAGCATCACGGTGCAGGCCATGCCGCCGCCCATGCACGAGTCGGCGGCCGCGGCCATCGCTGGATTCGTCCGTCCGGGTGGGACGCTGCTCGTCATCGCCGCTGCTCACGACGAGCGGGACGGCCCGACCGACGGACCGCCGTGGCCGCTGACCCGCGCCGAGCTCGCTGCCTTCGCCGCTGACGGCGTCGACGCCGTTCGCATCGAGAAGATCGCGCAGAAGTGGCGAGCGACGCTTTCGCCGCGACTAGCGCCGCTGGCCGTGCGCTACGACGAGCGCTCTGAGCGACGGCGCCGCGAGGCTGCCGGCTTGTCGGCAGGCTGCTCGGACGACTGGTAGCGCAGACCGTCGAGGGCCAGGCTCAGGATCCGGTCGATCTGCTCGGCGTCGGCGGACTTGATCATCGTGATGCCACTGACCATGCGGATCAGGTCGAGGAAGTCGGTGTCCGGACGGACGACCTTCGCCTGCTGCGCCCGCTCGAGCAGCGGCTCGCCGGCCTGGCGGATGGCGTCATGGCACTTGCGGAAGACGTCGGACTCCATGCCGACCGTGGCCATCAGTTCGGTCGAGAGCGCCCGCTTGGTCGCGACGTAGCCGACGAATCGGTGCAGCCAGTCGACCAGGGCGTCCCACGGCGGTAGATCGTCGAGGCCTTCGGCCGACCGGCACAGGGTCTCGACCTCTTCGACGTAGACGGCTTCCAACAGATCCTGCCGGGACGGGAAACGGCGATAGAGCGTGCCGATGCCGACACCCGCAGCACGCGCGATCGCCTCGAGTGAGGCGTCGGCGCCGTTGTCGGCGAACGCGCTGCGGGCTGCCTCGATCAGCTTGTCGTAGTTACGGCTGGCATCCGCGCGCATCGGGCGCCGAGACAGCGTCTCGTCGGCAGTTGGCGTAGTCATCGCAAATCGGTCTCCATATCCGCTTGCGAAGCGGAGGGGGCCTCCGTATAGTTTCTGGAGGGCGCCTCCACTTTAGCATTTTCGGTAGTCACAATCCCCGAAGGGATCGACCAATTCCAATGACCACAATCTCGCCTGCCCGGTCCGCGGTACGCGAGCAGCAGTCGGTGTCGCGCGCCGGAGCCGCACTGGTTCTGGCCGTGATCTTGACCGGCCAGCTGATGATCATGCTCGATGCGACGATCGTGACGATCGCGCTTCCCAAGATCAGAGGCGCGCTGCATTTCTCGCCGACCAGCCTGTCCTGGGTGCAGAACGCCTACACGCTCACCTTCGGTGGGTTCCTCCTACTTGGCGCCCGCGCCGGCGACATCCTCGGGCGCCGCCGCATGTTCACGGTCGGCATAGCCATCTTCACGATCACGTCGTTGCTCGGCGGGCTCGCCCAGACCGGGACCGAGTTGCTGACCGCCCGTGCTCTGCAGGGAATCGGCGCCGCCATCGCGGCTCCGTCGACCCTTGCCCTGCTCACGTCCCGGTTCACCGAGGGCCCGGAACGGCTGCGGGCCATCGGCCTCTATGGCGCGGTGTCCTCCGGCGGCGCCAGCGTCGGACTGGTCGCCGGCGGCATGCTCACCGACTGGCTGTCCTGGCGGTGGGGCCTGTTCATCAACGTCCCGATCGGCATCGCACTGATCTGCCTCGTGCCGCGCTATCTGCCCGAAACCCCGAAGCAGCCGGGCCGATTCGACCTGGCGGGGGCCGTCACGTCGACCCTGGGTATGGCGTCGCTGGTCTACGGATTCGTCCGCGCGGCATCCGACGGCTGGAGCGACGCCGGAACGGTCGGGTCGTTCGTGGCCGGGATCGTGCTGCTCGCGCTGTTCGTTGCGAACGAACTCCGGGCGCCCCAGCCGATCACCCCGCTGCGCTTGTTCGCCAGCCGGGAGCGAAGCGCCTCCTACGTGGCTCGCCTACTGCTGGTCGGCGGCATGTTCGGCATGTTCTTCTTCCTGACCCAGTTCCTCCAGGGAGTGCGCGATTACAGCCCGCTCAAGGCCGGATTCGCGTTCCTGCCGATGACGATTGCGCTGTTCGCAATGGTCCGCACTGTGCCGCGGCTCATGCCGCGGGTCGGCGCCACCCGCTTCATGATCGGCGGCGTCGCGTTGGCGCTGATCAGCATGGCCTGGCTGACCCGGATATCGGCCAGCACGCAGTACTTCCCGAACGTCGTCATCCCGATGACGCTGCTCGGGTTGGGGATGGGCGTCGCAATGATCCCGCTGACCAACGCCTCCCTGGTCGGCGTGGAGCCCAAGGACGCGGGTGCCGCATCGGGTCTGGTGAACGTCATGCAGCAGGTCGGCGGATCGCTCGGTCTCGGCGTGCTCGTCACCGTGTTCGGCACGTCGAGCCGCAATGCCGCCCACCATCCGCTGCACGGCGTGTCGGCCGGCGTCGAGCGGCATCACGAACTCGCTCATGCGATCGCGATGTCGTTCACCGGATCGGCGATCTTCCTGGCGGCCACGCTGGCGGTGATCCTGCTCGCGGTACGTCGACAGCCTGCACTCGCAGCTGCCTGACCGCCGCCGACGGCCGAGGGCGTCGGCACGTTCTGCAGCACCTTGGAAATCAGGGTGCGGACGGCGCCCTTGGCAGCCGCCCGCCTCTGGATGGGTCGTACCCGTCCGGAGGCGGGCGTGTTGCGCTGTCGTTCAGCCGAGCGCCCCGGCCCGCGCCGTTCGGACGTGCCGGACGTGCATACCGGACGGCGAGCCTTCAGCGGGAGGCAGCCAATTGACCGCAGGCGCCGTCGATCTCACGGCCGCGGGTATCTCTCACCGTGACCGCGACGCCGTGGCTCTCCAGGCGTCGCACGAACTCGCGCTCGACCGGCTTGGGCGATGCATCCCAGGCCGAACCAGGCGTCGGATTGAGCGGGATCAGGTTCACGTGCGCCAGGCGGGTCCTGAGCAACTCGCCGAGCAGGTCGGCGCGCCAGGGCTGGTCGTTGACGTCGCGGATCATCGCGTACTCGATGGAGTAACGCCGCCCGGTACGAGCCGCATAGGCATCGGCCGCGCCCAGCACCTCGGCCACCTTCCACCGGGTGTTCACGGGGATCAGGGTGTCGCGCAACTCGTCGTCGGGTGCATGCAGCGAGACGGCGAGCGTGACCTTGAGACCCTCGTCGGCGAGCTTGCCGATCGCCGGCACCAATCCCACCGTCGACACCGTGATCGAACGCTGCGACAACCCGAGCCCGGCGGGCGGCGCGTCGAGCAAACGACGAAGCGCCGCGACGACCCGGGCGTAGTTGGCCAACGGCTCCCCCATGCCCATGAACACGACGTTCGACAACCGCGTCGTGCCGCCCGGCAGATCACCGCGCGCCGTCGCCCGGGCGGCCGCCGCGACCTGCTCGACGATCTCGGCGGTCGACAGGTTCCGCGTGAGCCCGCCCTGGCCGGTGGCACAGAACGGGCAAGCCATTCCGCAGCCCGCCTGGCTGGACACGCACACGGTCACCCGGTCCGGGTAGCGCATGAGGACGCTCTCGACGAGCGTGCCGTCGTGCAGGCGCCACAGCGACTTGCGGGTGGTGCCGGCATCGGTCTCGACATGGCGTAGCTCGGTCAGCAGTTCGGGCAGCAACGCGTCACCCAGACGCTCGCGCGCCTGCGGCGGCAGGTCGGTCATCGCGTGCGGATCGTTCTCCAGCCGGCCGAAGTAGTGACGCGAGAGCTGATCGGCGCGATAGGCGGGCAGGCCGAGTTCGACCACCGCCGCCCGCCGCTCAGCCGCACTGAGATCGGCAAGGTGCCGCGGGGGCATGCCACGGCGGGGGGCGTCGAAAACCAGGGGCAGAGACGTCATCGTGGCGTCAAGTCTGCCATCCGGTCAGCCGAGCCGAGCGCCGATGCGTTCGATGGCGGCGCGCAGGAGCGGCCGCGACGTGCCGAGATTGAGTCGCGCCCACCCGCCGTAGCCGGACCCGAACCGTGGGCCGGGCACGAGCGCCACGCCGGCCCGATCAAGCAGCACCTCGGCCGGCTCACCGCCGCCCAGCGTCGCAACACCGCGCAGGTCGAGCCAGGCGAGGTAGGTGGCCTCGGCCGGGTCCAGCCGGACGCCGGGCAACGCCTCGGGCAGCAGGTCCTGCACCAGCCGGTGATTGGCGGCGATGTAGGTGACGGTGTCGTCGAGCCAGTCCTCGGCCTCGTCGAAAGCCGCGATTCCGGCCGTGACGCCCGCGATGCCCGACCGCTCGGTCAGCTCGTCCAACGCCGGCGAGGCAAGCTGGGCCCGGGTCTCGCGGCCGCCGGCAATCATGACCGCCGCCTTGAGACCAGGCAGGTTCCAGCCTTTGGACGCCGAATGCACACAGACACTGCGATGCGCCGACTCGGCGTCGAGCGTGGCGAACGGCACGTGGGCGCCGCCGGCGCGATCGAGGACGAGCGGGGCGTGGATCTCGTCGCTGATCACCACGGCTCCGTACCGGTCGGCCACAGCGGCCACGCCGGCGAGTTCGTCTCGGGTGAACCGCCGTCCGGTCGGGTTGTGCGGATTGCACAGCAGGATCGCGGTCGCGCCGCCGCGCACGACCCGGCCGAGCTCATCCAGATCGATGGTCCATCCGAGGTCGGCGTCGCGCGCCATCGCGACACCGGTCACCGACCGGCGGGTGGCCTCGACGGCGACGAAGAACGGCGGGTAGGCCGGGGTCAGGAACGCGACCGGATCGCCCGGCTCGGTGAACACACCGATCGCGTATTCCACCGCGGTCATCACGTCGGGGACCGTCACGGCGAGACTCGGATCGAGCGCCCAGCCGTAACGGCGGCCCGCGAATCGGGCGAACGCCTCGGCGTGCGGCGGGCCGACCGGGTAGCCGGTGTCGCCGCGATCGATCAACTCGTGCAGCGCACGGCGAATCGGCTCGGCCAGCGGGAAGTCCATCTCGGCCACCCACAGCGGGATCACGTCCGGGCCGTACTCGGACCACTTCAAACTTGTGCGTCGGCGCAATGCCGCGAGGTCGATGCGGTCGAAGGCGTGCTCGCTCACTCGGCCGCGTCCTCGCGGGCGAACTCGAAGCCGACCAGCCACGAGGCGTCGATGCGGAAGTAGGCGATGTCGTCGCCCAGGTCGTCGGGCGACTGCCCGTAGGTGCGGACCCAGTGCTCGTACAGCATCGTGAACTCCGGCGTGCCGCGATCGAGCGAGCGGGCCTGGCCGTGGCAGAAGACGCCGTACCCGTCGCGGGGTGTGTAGGACGCGCTCGTCGCCGGGCGGGCGCGCAGTTGCCTCGCCTTGGGCGAGCCGCCCGATGTCGTGAAGTGCCAGTGGCCGTGCAGAAAATGCCCGTCGACCGCACTTATCCGCGGCTCGCCGCGTGCGGTGACGGTGGCGATGTTCAGCACCGCGATGCCGGCCAGGTCGTCGATGACGCGCTGTGCGGTCAATCGCCGCGCCGGCGTCATGATCGATGTCAGGTGCTCCGATGCGCGGGCGAAGCTCGCATCGAGCAGATCCTGCAGAGCGGCGACCTCAGCCACTGATTCGTACATAGCTGACAGACTGGCACGCCGCCGCTACGTGGGCACGTACGCCGACAGCACGAGGTAGGCAACGGCTGCGCAGGGCAGCAACGAGTCGAGTCGGTCCATGATGCCGCCGTGCCCGGGCAGCAGTCGGCCCATGTCCTTCAGGCCGAGATCGCGCTTGATCATCGACTCGCCCAGATCGCCGACGGTCGCGGTGACGACGATGGCCAGGCCGAACAACGCACCCTTCCACCACTCCTGGTGGAAGGTCAGCGTCATGATCAGCGCGCCGCAAACGCAGCAGGCCACGACGGAGCCGGCAAAGCCCTCCCAGGTCTTGCCCTTGGAGACGACCGGCGCGAGCGGATGCTTGCCGAACAGCACGCCGGTCGGCGTATCCGCCGGTGTCGCTGCATACGACGGTGCCGATGAACGCGAGCACCCGGGCCGCACCGTCGTCCGGATGGGCGAGCAGCACCGCGAAACCGGCCAGCAGCGGCAGGTAGATCAGCACCAGCACGGACGCCGACACATCGCGCAGGTAGCCGCGACGCGCCGTCGGCGAGCCGCCAGATGACTCACCCCGCAGACCGTGACGAGCAGGGCGACGACCAAGCCGCTGGGCCCCCGGTACCACGCGGCCACATCCATCGAGACGCCGCCGACGAGCAACGGAATCAGCGGCGGCCGGGCCTCGACGGTCCGGATCGCCGCGACGAGTTCGTAGATGCCGTAGGCGACAGCGAGGATGGCGATGGCGACGAAGCTCGGCCGGTAGATGAACAGGCTGGCCACGATGACCGCGCCGAGGCCGAGCGAAACCCCGATCGCGGCGGGAAGATTGCGCCCGGCGCGCGATGTCTTGACGGGTACCGCGTCTGCCGTCTCCGCCGTGGCCGGCAGCGAAGGTTCAGTCGGCGGGGCGTCGCGCACCGGCTCGAGTTCGTTGGTCGCCGTCAGCGACGACGTCGACCTGAGCCGCTTCGAGTTGTGCCGCTTCGAGTTGCGCCCGTTTCTCCTCGGCCGTTTCGTCCTCGGCCGCTCGACGACGGTGACGCCGGCCGCCGGCGACCTGACGGTATTCGGCGATCAGCGCCGTGAGATCTACCGCGTCGGCGTCGCCGGGTTCCGGTCGGCGATGCCGCGAGGAGCCTTCACCCGCCACCCGGGGAATGTGAGCGGTCGGATGATCACTCATCAGACCTCGAGGAGCTCGGCTTCCTTGGCCTTGACGATTTCGTCGACGTGCGACGATGTACTTACCGGTGGTCTTCTCGAGCTCGCCTTCAGCCCGGCGTGACGTCGTCCTCGCCGACCTCGCCGTCCTTGGCCAGTTTGTCGAGGGCGTCCTTGGCGTGCCGGCGCACCGACCGGATGGAGACCTTCGCCTCCTCGCCCTTGTGGCGGGCGACCTTCACCATCTCGCGGCGCCGCTCCTCGGTCAGCTGCGGGAAGATGACCCGGATGATCGTGCCGTCGTTGGTCGGGTTGACGCCGAGGTCGCTGTCGCGGATCGCCTTCTCGATCGCCCCGAGCTGCGCGGCGTCGTAGGGCTTGATGACCGCCATGCGCGCCTCGGTGATGCTCACCGAGGCCATCTGCGGTATCGGCGTCGGCGAGCCGTAGTAGTCGACGTTCAGCCGGGCGAACGCGTTCGGGGTCGCCCGGCCGGTGCGGATGCCGCCCAGCTCGTCGCGGACCACGCCGACTGCCTTTTCCATCTTCTCTTCGGCCTCGAAGAGCGTCTCGTCGATCACGGCTGCATTCTCCCTGTCACAGCGGTCAACCCGTCTTGTTCACGAGCGTGCCGATCTTCTCACCACGCGCCGCCCGCTCGATGTTGCCGTCGGCGAGCTCGAAGACGACGATCGGCATTCCGTTGTCGCGGCACAGGCTGAACGCGGCGGCATCGGCCACCTGCAGGCCCTGCCGCAGCACGTCGTCGTAGCTGATCGTGTCGAACTTCACGGCCTCGGGATGGGTGCGCGGATCGGCGTCGTACACCCCGTCGACGCCGTTCTTGCCCAGCAACAGCACCTGGCAACCGATCTCGAGCGCGCGCTGCGCGGCGACGGTGTCGGTGGTGAAGTACGGCAGCCCGGCGCCCGCGCCGAAGATGACGACGCGCCCCTTCTCCAGGTGGCGTTCGGCCCGGCGCGGGATGTAGGGCTCGGCCACCTGCCCCATGGTGATCGCCGTCTGCACCCGGGTCGGTATGCCCGCCTTCTCCAGGAAGTCCTGCAGCGCAAGGCAGTTCATGACCGTTCCGAGCATGCCCATGTAGTCGGCGCGATCGCGGTCCATACCCCGTTGCTGCAGTTCCTCGCCGCGAAAGAAGTTGCCGCCGCCGACGACGACGGCGACCTGGGTTCCGGAGGCCGACCACGCTTGCGATCTGGCGGGCCAGCGAGTGGGCCACGTCGGGGTCGACGCCGATGGAGCCGCCGCCGAACACCTCACCGGAGAGCTTCAGCAGCACCCGCCGGTAGGGCGCGCCGCTCAGCCCGGCGGGCTCAGCCGTGGACTGCTCAGCCGGCGGAGGCGCAGCCGCCGAAACGTCCTCGGTCATCGGCGGCCGCTCCTCTCGCTGGAGTGTTCAGGCTGTCACTCTCGTCGCCGATCCTGCCCTACCGGGCTCTTACGGCGTCGTCAGGCCCGTCCGACCTCGAAATGCGCGAAGCGGGTCACGGACACGCCGGCCTGGTCGAGCACCGCCTTGACCGTCTGCTTGGCCTCGCGCACCGATTCCTGCTCGAGCAGGACGTTGTCGGCGAAGAAGGCGTTGAGTCGCCCCTCGACGATCTTGGGCAGCGCGGCCTCGGGCTTGCCCTCGGCGCGCGACTTCTCCTCGAGGACGTGCCGCTCGGCGCTCACGACGTCGGCCGGAACCTCGTCGCGGGTGAGGTACCGGGCGCGCAGGGCGGCCACCTGCATGGCAGCACCGCGCGCCGCTTCGAGGTCGTCGCCCTCGAACTGCACGAGCACGCCGACCTGTGGCGGAAGGTCCGAGGCCTTCTTGTGCAGGTAGGTCGCCACCTGGCCGTCGAGCTTGACCGCGCGGCGCAACTCGAGCTTCTCGCCGATGACCGCCGCTAGTCCCTCGATGTTCTCGCCGACTGTGCGGCCGTCCTTGAGCTTCTCGTTGAGCAGTGACGGCGCATCGGTGGCTGCGGAATTAGCGAAGTGCGCGACGATGTCGCCGGCGAGCGTCTGGAACTGCTCGTTCTTGGCGACGAAGTCGGTTTCGGAGGCCAGCTCGATCATCGCGCCCTCGGCCGCGGCCACGAGGCCGTTTGAGGCAACGCGGGACTCGCCGCGGCTTTGCACCTTCTTGCCGCCCTTGATGCGCAGCAGCTCGATGGCCTTGTCGAAGTCGCCTTCGGCCTCCTCGAGGGCCTTCTTGCTGTCCATCATGCCGGCGCCGGTGGCGTCGCGGAGTCTCTTTACCTCCGCGGCGGAGACGTTCGCCATCGTGTGTCTTTCCCTAGCTCTCGAAGTATCAGGACTCGGTGGTGGGGGGTGCGGACGGGCCGGCCTCGGCAGCTGGCGGCGCATCGGTGGCGGCACCGGCCGGCTGCAGGAGCTCGCGCTCCCATTCGGCCAGCGGCTCGTCGCTGGCGAGGCGGCCCGGCTCAGGCTTCTCGTCGCGACCGGCATTTGCGGCGGCTGCGGCGCGAGCGACCAGGCCGTCGGCGACCGCGTCGGCGACGACCCTGGTCAGCAGAGCGCGCTGAGCGGATCGCGTCGTCGTTGCCGGGGATCTTGTAGTCGACCTCGTCGGGGTCGCAGTTGGTGTCGAGGATCGCGATCACCGGGATGCCCAGCTTGCGTGCCTCGCCGACGGCGATGTGTTCCTTCTTGGTGTCGACGACCCAGATCGCGCTCGGGCACCTTGCTCATCTCGCGGATGCCGCCGAGGGTGCGTTCGAGCTTGTCCTTCTCGCGGGTGAGCATGAGCTGCTCTTTCTTGGTGGCCGTGCCCTCCCAGCCGGCCTGCTCCATCGCCTCGAGTTCCTTGAGCCGCTGCAGGCGCTTGAACACGGTGGAGAAGTTGGTGAGCATGCCGCCGAGCCAGCGCTGGTTGACGTAGGGCATGCCGACGCGCGTGGACTGCTCGGCGATGGCCTCCTGGGCCTGCTTCTTGGTACCGACGAACAGCACGCTGCCGCCGTGCGCGACGGTCTCCTTGACGAACTCGTACGCGCGGTCGATGTAGGCGAGCGTCTGCTGCAGATCGATGATGTAGATGCCGTTGCGCTCGGTGAAGATGAACCGCTTCATCTTCGGGTTCCAGCGCCGGGTCTGGTGCCCGAAGTGAACGCCGGAGTCGAGCATCTCCTTCATGGTGACGACGGCCATGCCGGATCGTCCTCCTTGCTGTGCGTGCGCCCGCGGACTGCTTCTTGCTGTTCTTGCAGTGCCGTGGAGCGCGAGCCTCGGTTGTCGCGGACGAGCCGGGTGGCCCACCGCCCTGGTGCCCGGCGTCGCGGCCATGTTCTGCCGCCCGGATTTCACCGGTCGGACCGAGGTGGCCGCCTACCCGACTGCGCCGGCGATACGTGGAGCGTCGGGCGGGCACGCGAAGTCGACCTCCGTGAGAGATCGCGAGGTCGAGTTTAGCCACACGCGGGCAGGTCCGACGAATCCTCGGGCCGGGATGCCCGGCTGGTCCGCGTTGTCAGTTTGCGTGTCGGCGTTGGGCCGCCCGTGTCACGATCGGTCGGATTAGGGTCGGCCCATGGCAGAGGCCGCGCCGCTCATGATCGCCGCCAACGGACTCGATTTCTCCGGCTTCAGCGTCGGGCCGATGACCGGCCGGCCGGTCCTGCTGTTGCACGGCTTCCCGCAAACCTGCTCGTCGTGGATCGGGGTGGCGGCGCGGCTGGGCGACTGTGGGCTGCGCGCCGTCGCGGTCGACCAGCGCGGGTACTCGCCCGGTGCGCGCCCGGGCGAGGTCGCCGACTACGGCATGTCGCATCTCATCGCCGATGTCGTGGCGATCATCGACGAACTCGGCGGCATGGTCGATCTCGTGGGCCATGACTGGGGCGGAGTCGTCGGCTGGCAGGTCGCCGCGCGGCACCCTGACCGGCTGAACACGTTCACGGCTGTCTCGACGCCCAACCAACTGGCGATCAACGCAATTCACGCCCTCGCGCCCGAGGAGCGGGAGCGATTCGCCTACATCCGCATGTTCCGCGAGCCGGGACGCGCCGAGCACGCACTGCTCGACAACGATGCCCGGGGCCTGCGTGCTCTGTTCGGCAGCGCGGTCTCGCCGGACCGAGTCGACGTCGACGTCCGGGCACTCACCGCTCCCGGAGCGCTGACCGCAGCGCTGAACTGGTACCGGGCGATGTCGCCGCACGACGCGGACGGGCTCGGGATGGTCACGGTGCCCACCACCTACATATGGGGCACTGAGGACATGGCGTTCGGCCGCAAGGTCGCGCAGGCGTCGGGTGACTACGTCGACGCCGACTTCCTCTTCCTTCCGCTCGAAGGGGTCAGCCATTGGATACCGGACGAGGCTCCCGACGTGGTGGCTGACGAGATTCTTGTGCGCGTGCTCGGAGAGCGGCTGCGCACGCATTGAGGCCGATCCGCAGACGCGCCTTGTGACGATAGGCGGCTGGTTCGGCCGGCTGAGAATCAGCGGTCAGGCCGTCGGTCGCTCAGCGCAGCAAGCCGTCCCGGCGCGCGACGGCTGCCGCCTCGGTGCGGCTGTGCACGCCGAGCTTCGCGAGGATGTTCGAGACGTGCACGCTGACGGTCTTTTCGCTGATGTAGAGCTGACGGGCGATCTGGCGGTTGGTGCGCCCCTCGACGATCAGGGTCATCACGTCGTGTTCGCGCCCGGTCAGTGCGCTCGACCCGGACGCGGCGTGGCTCGGTGCCCGCGATGTGCCGAGCGCGCGCAACTCGGCCAGGAGGGGCTCGGCGCCGAGTCGGCGGGCGACCTCGCGTGCTTCGCTGGCCTGTTCGGCCGCCTCGCTCGCCTGCCCGGCTGCGCGCAGGACGGCCGCCAGCCTGGCTCGGGAGCGGGCTTGCTCGAAGAGGTTGCCGTACCCGAATCCGTCGACCGTTCGCTGCCACAGTTCGACGTGTTCGTTCATGTCGGGCGGATCGACATCAGCCAGCCACCGCAGGCGGGCCCATTCCGCCTCCAGACGCGCCTGCCAGGCGAAACCCTCGACGCCGAGACGCCGGCCGAACGGGCGGCCACGTTCGAGAGTGGTTCGTCCACCCTCGATGAGGCCGCGCCCACGCTCGACCGACGCGGTGCGCTCGGCAGCCGGTTGGGTCGCGACCGTGCCGGCCAGGGCAGCAAGGCCGAGGCCGGAGAGCCTGATACGTCCGAGGAACCAAGGCAGCTGCCAGAGCTCTGAGACGGCAACGATCAGTTCGTCGAGGACGTCGAGGCCGCTCTCGGTGCGCCCGGCGTCGGCGTAGAGCTCGATCGCCGCGCCGCCGGAGAGAATGGCGATCAGCCCGTCGCGCTGCCACCAGGGCCGAAGCCTCGGCAGCAGATCGAGAGCAGAGGTCTCGCCCCGACCGGCCTTGACGGCCATTCCGACGGCGGCCAGCGCCGCTTCGGCGAGTGCGGGTGGCGACTCGCCCGCAACGCCGGCCAAGCGCGCGCTCGCGTCCCAGTCGCCGCGCACGTACTGCACGATCGAGGCGAGTATTCGCGAGTCCAGCGCGTACGCCGTCCATGGCCGGCCGAGATCACGAGCGCGGGCGATGTTCGCCTCGTGGGCTTCGAGCGCCTGGTCGAGGTCGCCCTGGTCGTAGTAGACGCCGCCGAGGTTGTGCCGGCTGCGCAATTCCGCGGTGATCTCGCCGGCGGCGCGCGCTTGTCGGGCGGCATCGGCGAGGCCTTTCGCTGCAGCGGTGGGCTCACCCGCGCGACGCCGCAGCAGGGCCAGCGTGATGTGGGCTTCGGCCGCCACCTCGGGACGGCCCAGCGTCTGTGCCGCCTCGATGGCCTCGTTCGCCCACCGCTCGGCTTCGTCGCCCCGGTTGCGAGCGACCGCGGCGCGCGCGTGCAAGGCGGCAGTTCGGGCCCGGAACACACTGATCGGTTCGGCGGGCACCAATTGGAGCGCTTCGGATGTGGCGGTCAGCACGTCGAAGTCGATGTCGTCGACGCCGAATGACGCCGTCGCCATCGCGTAGAGCAGCTTCGCGTGCAGGATCGGGTCGATGTCGTCAGGCCGTTCGTCGAGCTGGGCACGCACCAGATGGAAGGCCCGGTGCGGATGCCCCGCAGCCATCGCCGCTTCGGAGGCATCGACGACCAACTGCGGCAGAACCTCAGCATCGGCAGATACCGCCGGGCCCAATTCGAGCGCGGTCTCGTAGTGGCGCATCGCCTCCTGCGGCGCGCCGACGGTCATTGCTTCGTCGCCGGCGCGGATGCTGGCCTCGAATGCGGTGGCGAGATCGTGTGACTCGCGCGCGTGACGGGCCATCTCGGCGGCGGTGCCCTCGACCATCTTGGCGAGCGCGGCGGCATAACCGGCGTGCAGGCGCACCCGCTCGCCCGGCAGCAGATCGTCGTATACCGCCTCGGCGAGCAGAGCGTGCCGGAACCCGTAACCGGCGTCGCCGCGTGGTTCGAGCAGGTGCGCGTCGATCGCCTCGTGCAGCGCCGCGTCGAGCGGCCCGTCGGGCAGATCGGCGACCTCGGCGAGCAAGGCGTGCGACACCCGCCGGCCGGCGACGGCCGCGACTCGGATGACATGGCGGGCGTCGTCGGAGAGCCGATCCAGGCGAACGAGCAGCAGGTCGGCGAGCTCGGCCGGGATCATGTTCGTGCTGGCGCAATCGATCGCCGCGGCCACGAGTTCCTCGGTGAAGAACGCATTGCCCTCGGAGCGGTCGATGATTCGGCGGACGTCCGGCTCGGACATCGGCTCGGCGTTCAGCGATCGGATGAGCGCGCGAACCTCGTCCTGATCAAGCGGCGGAAGGTGGAGACGTTCGACTCGCGGCAGCCTCGACCATTCCGCGACCGTGCGGCGCAACGGATGGCGCCGGTGCAGGTCGTCGCTGCGATAGCTGACGATGACGGCAACCCGCTGGTCGCGTAGCCGCGCCAGGATGAAACCGAGAAGGTCGCGAGTGGACTGGTCGGCCCAATGCACGTCCTCGACGACCAGCAACACCGGGTCGCGCTCGGCAAGCGCGCCCAACGCGCCGAGCACCGCCTCGAACAAGGCACTGCGCTCGATGCGCTCGTCGGGCGAGGCGGTCGGTGCCCCGATGACGCGCTGGGTCGGGATCAGGCGGGCGATCGGGGGGTATTCAGCGAGCAACGGCTCGGCCAGGTCCGGACGATCCGCGGCCAATCGCCCGAACGCCTCACTGAACGGCACATACGGCAGGCCGGCATCACCGAAGTCGATGCAGTGGCCGATCAGCGTGATCATGCCGCCGCCATCTGCCCGTGAGGTGACCTCAGCGAGCAGCCGCGTCTTGCCGACCCCGGCGTCGCCGGACAGCACGACCGAGCCGGCATCGCGGTCGGTCGCACCGTCGAGCCGCTGTTGCAGATGCCTCAGCTCGACGCCGCGACCGATCAGCGGAGTGGTTGGACGGGGCACAGGTGCAATCTTGACGGTTGGCACTGACAAACGTCGATCCCGTGGCTCGGATCCATTCGGATCCGTGATCGGGCCGACGGGCGTCGCAGCGGCCGTCATCGGGCCGAACCCACTGTCACGTGGCGGTCCGATCGTGTCGCCGGTGCCAGCGCCGGCGATCGGATCCGCCGGTACGGCTGCGTCGTGGGCGGCCGCCCGTGCGCTCGAAGTCCGCCGCGATCCGCTCGCGACGGTAGGCCAATTCGGCCTCGAACGCCGTGGATGGGTGAAGCTGCATGATGTCCTCCGCAATCGCGTCGGCCGTTGCCGACACACTGAGATTGCGCGTCTGAGGAGGGCTGCGGCATCGGGACAACTTCCTACTTTGGCTATGCCGGCACTACCTAGGACTATGAGGGGGCGGCGCGATACCTGAGGTGGCGGCGGTTGACCTTGTTGTTTGCGGCAGCGACCGTCGGAGCTGTCGGGATTGGCGCCATCTCTGCCGAGGATCGGGGCCCCGGCACTGCAAAGGAATCGGCACCGCGGGTGCTTGGGCCGCGGCGCCGGTCAGCGCTTGGATCCAGGACGTCGGGGGCAGCCGGCCGACGATGCCGGATCTCGCTCGAGTCTGAGGCGGCCGGTGCAAGAATGGGCGCTTTTCGATCCGCCGGACAATCCAGTGTCGGTTGGCCGGCACAAGCCTGACCCGCCTGGTCCGCCTGGTCCGCCTGGTCCGCCTGCATCGTCAGATCGGCCGGCATCCGCCTCAGATCGGCCGGCACCGTCAGATCGGCCGGCACCGTCAGATCGGCCGGCACCGTCAGATCGGGTCGCGCCCGCAATCGGTCATTTGCGTCGTGGTTCTTCGACCACGACGCGAGCGATTCCGTCGTCTTGTGGATGACCGCGCCGCTTTTCCACAGATCGTCGCAGGGACGCCCACAACCCGAACCCGCACGGCAGCCTTGCCCAGATGCGCACCAAGAAGCCGACCTCTACCGAGCCGCGTGCCGGGCAGCCCAGTCGCCGGCCTCGGCGCCATCAGGCCATCAGAGGCCTGTTGTCCTTGTTCTGCGCGCTTCTCTTCGGGCTCGGCGCGCCTCTCGTCCTGCCGGCGAGTGCGGATCGGCTGGTACGCACCCCATCCGTCGGGCCACTCAGCGTCGGTGTTCGATACCGCGCCCCACTGCTCGGCCGCCTCGTGGTCCTACGTCCCTTCGAGGCACCGCCTTCGCCCTACGCGGCCGGCCATCGCGGCGTAGACCTGGCAACGTCACGTGGAACCGTCGTAGTCGCAGCAGCTCCGGGTCGCGTTAGCTTCGCCGGGCAGGTTGCCGGACGTGGCGTCGTCGTGGTGGCGCACGCCGACGGCATTCGCACGGAATACGAGCCGGTGCATCCTCTCGTGTCGGCGGGCCAGGTCGTGACCGCCGGCCAGCCGATCGGGCAGCTGCACGGCAAGCACGATCAGTGCTCGCCTGACAGATGCCTGCACTGGGGAGCACGACGAGGCGACCTGTACCTCGACCCGATGCTGCTGCTGCGCCCGCTCGGGCCGGTCCGCCTGCTTCCGTGGCCGGCCATCGGAACGGTCGTTGCCGCCGAGCGATCGCGTTGGCGCGAGGGGCCGGGGCTGCCGGAGCGGACCGAGACTGCCGGGGCCTGGTCGACGGTCAGACACGACGGCCAGTTGCTGATGTACGTCGGCAAGGTGCGGGGCGGGTCAGCAGGAAGCGAGACCGAGTGCGGCGCGCGCCGCGCCGCTCGATCAGCACGAGCAGTCTCCTCGGAAGTGCAGACCCAGCAGCGTCGAGCCTCGAACGGCCCGGGTTAGGGCGCCTCGGACGTGCACGCCCAGCGCAGCAGATCCGCAACGTTCAGTTGCACTCGCGACGACGCCGCCACGAACGAGGCAACGATCCAGTTGTCGTCCCGACGACCCGCCAGCAGCAATGAACCCGGCGGGATCGTCGACGTCAGCGCGTCGGAGCGGAGTCGGCTCAGCGCACGCGGATGGGCTTGGGAGTACGCCTGCAACAGTCGTTCGACGGAGACGTGCGTGTAGATCTGCGTGGTGGCGAGACTCGCGTGGCCGAGTAGCTCCTGCACCGCGCGCAGATCCGCCCCGCCGTCGAGCAGGTGGGTGGCAGCGGTATGCCTAAGGCCGTGCGGACCAAGATCCGGCGCGCCAGGCACTTGACGAACTCGTTCGTGAACAACACGCCGCACGGTGCGCTGATCAATGCGTCCGCCCCGGGCGCCAAGCAGCAGCGCCGGCCCGCTTGACTCGGTCGCGAGCACCGAACGCCCATTGCGCAACCAGTCGTCGAGCGCCCGCTCCATCGCCAGTCCGTAGGGCACCATTCGCTCCTTCGAACCTTTGCCGAAGACGCGGACTACGCGGCGCCCCCGGTCGAGGTCGTCGATGTCGAGCCGGACCAGTTCGCCCACCCGTATGCCGGTCGCATAGAGGATCTCGACGATCATCCGATCGCGGCGATCGATCGGTGTCGGATCAGCGGGCCCGCTGTCCATGAGCGCGCCGGCTTCGTCCGCTGCCAGGACAGCCGGAAGCGCCCGGTGCGGCCTTGGACTCGCGAGCAACTCCCCCGGGTCGGTGGCCAGATACCCCGCCGTGTGCGCCCAGGCGGTGAAGGTGCGAGCTGAGGCCGCCCGCCGCGCGAGCGTGCTGCGAGCCGCACCTGTCGTGCGCTGCTTGGCGAGCCAGCTGCGCAGGACCTGCAGCTCAAGATCGGCAACCGCCGCCCCGCCCAGCCTGCGCAGATGGTCAAGCAAGCTGACGACGTCACCGACGTAGGCGCGAACGGTGTGCGCGGACCGGTTCCGTTCCAGTCGCAGGTAACGCTCGAAGGCATCGACGGTTCGGGCAATACCCGACGGCAGATCGGCACGCAGACCGACCAGATCCACCCTGTCGTCGCCAGCGCGCGCCACCACGACCTGACGGTGCGCGGCGAGTGCATCCGGGTCAAGTCGCCACGCTCACTGCGGACCTCGTGACGCTCGCTTGCGAAACGCGCCGGCCATGCGGAAACCCTCGTCGGTGGACTCGACGAGACCGACAAGGCCCAGAGCCGGAAGAGCCCGGATGACCTCGACGACGGACACGCCGCTACGCCGCGCGATCTGATCTTCGTGAGCGGGTCGCCGGATCGGCACGCCGTCGAAGACGCGACGCGCGACCGGGTCGAGGCGATCAAGAACGGCGCTCAGCTCAAACGGGTCTACGGGCGCATCGTCGGCCAGCGTCTGCAGCCCCTCGCCGGCCGAGCCGACGACTGCGAGCACGTCCTCGACCGACGTTACGAGCACCGCTGGGTCGACGCCGCGCCGCAGCAGGGCGTGGCAGCCCGCCGACATTGCCGATGTGACCGGGCCGGGTACCACCATCAGCGCCCGGCCGAGCATCTGGCAGTGACGCGCGGTGTTCAAGGCACCGGATCGGATCGCGGCCTCCACGACGATCGTGCCGGTAGCCAGCGCGGCGATCAGGCGGTTGCGGGTGAGGAAGCGATGTCGCTGAGGTGCAGCGCCCGGGGGGCTCTCCGAGATCAGCAGGCCTGCCTCGGCGACTTGGTCGTACAACGATGCGTTTCCGGCCGGATAGGGTCGATCAAGGCCACCTGCCGACACGATCATCGTCTGACCGCCGGCCGCGAGCGCGCCACGATGTGCCACCGCGTCGATGCCGTAGGCACCTCCGGATACGACGTCGACGGCACGCGAGGCCAATCCGTACGCCAGTTCGGCCGTGACGTGTTCCCCGTATGCGGTCGACGCACGCGACCCCACCACGGCAACCGACCGCAAAGCTGCCGATGCCAACTCGGCGGCCCCTTTCACCCACAACGCCATGGGCGGAATGGGCTCGCCGCCGTCACGATGGCGCTCTGTGCCGGCTCGGTACGCGCGCAGTCGTGCCTGTGCGGCGGCCTCCAAGGGCGCGAGCGCGAAGTGCGGCCACTCAAGCGACTCGGGGGTGACCAATCGGATGCCGTGTCGCATTCCAGCATCGAGGTCGGCATGCGGATCGGCCGAAGCTCGCCGCGCACTCGTCGCCTCGGCGACATCACTCGGCACGTCGCCCGCGCGGATGGACTCCGCAGCCCGCACCGGACCGTGGCGTCGTACCCAGTCCCATACGGGAATCGACGCCGGCTCGGCGACCCTGCTCAGATACGCGCGGGCGACGAGAATGTCATCGGTGTCGACCGGGAGGCTCTCGCCTTCGGGGCTCACGTCGCTCATGCTGCCCACGCCGCGGCGCGTCCGGTGCGGAGAAAGACTGCCTCAGCCATGTCGCCGGCGTCGGGCACTGCATGTCCGCCGAGGTCGGCCACGGTCCATGCCAGGCGGAGCACACGATCGAACCCGCGGGCGCTCAACTCGCCCCGGTCAAGATGCTGTTCTGCTTCAAGCACGGCCGCTCGGGGCAGTCGCCACGGCCGCTGCCGGAGCGCGCCACCAGGAGCGTCGGCGTTTGTTCGCCAGCCCGTCGACCGCCATCGTTCGGCTGCCGCTGATCGGGCAGAGCCGACACGAGCGGCAACGGCTGCACTCCCTTCACGGTCGGCCGATTCGGCGAAGAGGTCGGCGCGCGGCACCGGATCAACGGACAGCCGAATGTCGATCCGATCCAGCAATGGACCTGACAGACGCTGGCGGTAACGCCGTCGAGCGGCGGGTGCGCACGAGCAGTCTCTCGCGGGGCTTCCACACGGGCACGGATTGGCGGCAAGGACGAGCAGGAAGCGCGCCGGGTAGCTCACGACCCCGTGACTTCGGTGGAGCACCACGCGCCCGCTCTCGAGTGGCTGACGAAGTCCGTCCAGTGCCGACATTTGAAACTCCGGAGCCTCATCTAGGAAGAGAACGCCCTGATGCGCAAGGGAAATCGCGCCCGGACTGGCGAGACCTGATCCGCCGCCGACTAGCGCCGAAACGGACGCTGTGTGGTGCGGAGCCTGGAACGGCGCCCGGCGGAGCAGTTGGCCGTGTCCGGCGAGCGCCCCGGCCACCGAGTGCACAGCGGTGACTTCGAGCGCCGCCACGTCGTCGAGTTCGGGAAGCAGTCCGGGCAGGCGCTCGACCAGCATGGTCTTGCCAGCGCCCGGTGGCCCCACGAGATATAGGTGGTGTGCGCCGGCGGCCGACACCTCGAGCGCCCGCTTTGCCGTTGCCTGTCCGGCGACGTCGGCTAGATCGGGGGCGACATCGATGGGTACCACCGGCGCAGGTGCCGCGACTGCGGGGGCCGGCCCTTCTGAACGCAGCCAGTTGATCACCTCCGCGAGCGTGCGCGCGCCCCGCACGTCGAGATCAGTGACGAGAGCAGCCTCAGCGGCGTTCGCCTCGGCTACGACGACATGGCGCAACCCGGCCTGCTTGGCCGCAATGACCGAAGGCAGCACGCCGCGGATCGGCCGTAGTCTGCCGTCCAGGCCGAGTTCGGCGATCCACGCGGCGTTGGCGATCGCGTCGGACGGCACGACCTCTGCGGCGCCAAGAACGGCCAGCGCCATTGCGAGATCGAATCGGGAGCCGACCTTGCGCACGTCGGCCGGGAGCAGCGCGACCGTGATACGCCGGTTGGGCCAGTCGGCTCCCGAGTTCAGTACTGCGGCCCGGATGCGGTCGCGAGCCTCGACAACGGATATGTCGGCGAGCCCGGTGAACGTCAGCCCCGGCAGCCCCGCCGAGAGGTCCGCCTCGACCTCGATCACGTGCCCGTCCATACCGGTGAGCGCCAGACCGAGAGTGCGCGCGATGGCCATCAGAACGCGGCCCGAATGTGCGTGACCTCGGCCGCGCCCCGAGGTTGGCGTAACACGCTGACAACGTCGAATCGCAGTTCGGGCCAGAATCTGGCCTCGCCGTACTGGCGTTGCTCGGCGAGCCAACGCAGGGCAAGGTGACGCACTCGCCGTGCCTTGGCAGCGCCCACGGCCTCGACCGGCGCGCCGAACAAGCTCGACGAGCGGGTCTTGACCTCGCAGAAGACAAGGACCTCGCCCTCGAGTGCTATGAGGTCGAGTTCACCGCGCGAGCAACGCCAATTGCAGGCAATGATCGTGAGGCCGGCATCGCACAGATGCCGTGCTGCAACTCGCTCACCGTATTGGCCGACAGCATCCTTCGCGCGCATGCCACTACGCTGCCGCGCGCCGAGTCGCGAGGCAGCCAGTTCGACCAAGTTGTGGATGACGGGGTCGCCTGTGGACGACGGATTTGACAACGATCCGGTCTGCCGGCACTCGACCCGTCCCCGTCTAAACCCGGATCACGCGATCAGCGGTTCACACCACCAGCGGTTCACGCCATCAGCGGGCGACACCAACCGCCGGCGCCGGCGACCGGCGCACGCTGACCGTCGCGACCAGGTGCGGCATCAGGGCGCACGCTGACCGCCGCGGCGCATGCTGAGCATCTCAGCGCACGTACGGCATCGCGGCCGGACCATCACCACCGAAAGCACCCGCTGCTCAACCGCAGGCGCGCCTGATCCTGGCCGACCACGCCACTCGCGACGCGGCACGCCGGCGCCCAAGAAGGCGAGCGCCGGCTCGACGTCAGCTGCCGAAACCGCCCTTGGCGTCGGGCAGTTCGAGCTCCGGCCGCTCGAGTTCCTCGATGTTCACGTCCTTGAAGGTGACGACCCGCACGGTCTTGACGAACCGGGCCGGGCGGTACATGTCCCAGACCCAGGCGTCGCGCATGGTCAGCTCGAAGTAGACATCGCCCTCGACGTTGCGCGGCTGCAGGTCGACGTCGTTGGTCAGATAGAAGCGTCGCTCGGTCTCCACGACATAGCTGAACTGGGCGACGATGTCCTTGTACTCGCGATAGAGCTGCAGCTCCATCTCGGTCTCGTAGTTCTCGAGATCCTCGGCGCTCATCGGGCCGTCGCTGGCAGGTCAGGATTCACGCGATCTCCTCCGACTGATCCACGGGCGGTCCCGCGTCCATCCAGACATTCTCCCGCAATGTCAGGCCACCGTGCAGCGCGGTAGCCCGCCGAACGTTCACGTACGACGCGCGGTGCTGTGGACACGGGCCGAATCGGTCCAATGCAGCGGAGTGTTCGGGTGTTATGTATCCCTTGTGCTGCGCAAAGTCATACTCAGGCCACTTATCGTGCATCTCGACCATCATGCGGTCGCGGGTGACCTTTGCGAGGATCGACGCGGCGGCGATGCAGCTGACGACGGCGTCGCCCTTCCACACCGCAGTCGCCGGAACGCCGAGGCCGGGCACCGGGAAGCCGTCGGTCAACGCGTAGGCGGGAGAGGGCCGAAGCGTGGCGAGCGCGCGGCGCATGCCGGACAGATTCGCGACGTGCAGTCCGCGCTCGTCGATCTCGGCGGCGGGGATAGAGACGACCGAGAACGCGGTGGCGCGCCGGACGATCTCGCCGTACAGCGACTCGCGGACGGCGGGCGTCAGCAGCTTGGAGTCGGCGAGCCCGTCGATCTCGCCCCGACGCCCGGCCGGCAGGATGCACGCGGCGACGACGAGCGGCCCGGCGCATGCTCCTCGGCCCGCCTCGTCGGCTCCGGCAACCAGGCCGAATCCCGCTCGCTGCAGAGCCGTCACGTAAGCGGATAGTCCGGCGTCTCGGCGCACGATCAGCCTGGGTGGCCGGAACGGCAGCGAGACGGTGGGAATGCGACTGGCCATGACGGTGCAGACGTTACGCGGAGGCTGACCGCTCGGCGGACAGGAGGCCCTCGAGCAGATCGGCGAGACCGACCGGGTAGACGGTTGCCGTCGTCGCGCGCAGTTCGGCCAGGCTCCACCACCGCTCTCCGACCAGCACGGCCTGCTCGATGTCGTCGACGCCTGCCACATGCAGCCGTGTTCCCGCAGCGATACGGACGAGGAAGTAGTGGTTGGTCTGGTCGTAGGAGGTGGCGTTGAACGTGAACCGCTCGCGATCAACGTGCACAGGCAGTGCGGTATCGGCGAGCGCGACGTCGATACCCACTTCCTCGCGTAGCTCGCGAACCGCGGCGCGTGCCGGAGTCTCACCGGGTTCGGCGCCTCCCCCAGGCGTGATCCAGTGCGTCGATGCCGCGCCGAGGTCGACGTAGTTCTCGATCAACAGCACCCGGTCGGCGGAGTCCACCAGCAGCACCCGACCCGCTGTGCGGGGTACGGCACACAGCCCCTCGACCAGATCCGCGATCTGGGCCGGCTCGAACACCTCGTCGCTGGCACGCAACTGCTCGATCGTCCACCAGCGCGAGCCGAGTTCGGTCACCTGCTCCATCGCGGTCAGCGCGACAGGCTCGACAACCGACCCCCTGCCGACGCGCGCCTGGAACAGATGATCGGTCTGGTCATACGTGCCTCCGTCCCATGCCCACCTACCGCGCGAGGTCATGACCTCGACAGCGTCCGGCGCGAGTTCCACCCGCATGCCGGTCTGCTCGTAGGTCTCGCGGATCGCGGCATCGCGCGGCGTCTCGCCGGGTTTGGTTCCGCCGCCGGGCGCCAGCCAGCGTGTGGCGGCCTCGGTCCCCGCTCGCTCGTGGATCAGCAGCACCCGGCCGTCGGGATCTAGGAGCAGTACCCGGCCGCCGTACGCC
Source organism: uncultured Actinomycetota bacterium (assembly GCA_963709985.1). Taxonomy (GTDB): domain Bacteria; phylum Actinomycetota; class Actinomycetes; order Mycobacteriales; family Jatrophihabitantaceae; genus DASXRA01. The sequence continues at coordinate 244,377 of CAVPYQ010000043.1, read as the reverse complement.
GCGGCCCGTCTGACGCCACTAGAGGCGACGGCGGCGGCGACGGATCGCGAACACCGGCAGCACGAGGGCAGCCCCACCGAGTGCCGGCAACGCCGCGTCCGCCGTCTGCTTGAACGTGCTGGGCGTGCCGAGGGTGCGCCATCGCGACGGGGGCCACGCGATGAGGACGCCCTTGCCGATCACCTTGCTGACCGAGACCGTCGTGTTGGCGGTACCGCACTCGTGCGTGGTCGGCGCCTGTTCGATGCAGTGGTAGCGCGAGTCCGCGGAGTCGCCGCGGTGATCACCCATGACCCACAGGCGGCCCTTGGGGATGGTGACCGGGCCGAACGAGCGCTGGTCGCTGCCGCCGGAGGCGAGCTTGCCGGGCTTGCTGCGTGGGTCCCACGCGCTGTTCTCGAAGATGTAGGGCTCGTCGAGCGAGTGCCACGGACCGCTCGTTCCGTGATTGCTGACCTGGACGCGGCCCTGCGAGTCGCAGCATTGCACCGCTCTGCCCGCCGACCGCGATGACCCGCTTGATCAGGTCCTTCTCGTTGGGCGGGACGAACCCGACCAGCTGCCCGAACCAGTGCACGCCTTGACGATGGGGTTGGAGGGCGACGACGGGGTCGGCTCCTCGTCCCAGTTCGGCGGCGCCCGGAACACGACGATGTCGCCAGGATGTGGGTCGCGCATGTCGAAGATCAGCTTGTTGACCAGGACGCGATCGCCCGAGCAGCCGGGGCACCCGTGCAGCGTCTTCTCCATCGACTCCGACGGGATGTAGAAGGGCTGGACGAGGAACGTCTTGATCAGCACGGCGACCGCGATGGCTACCGCGATGAGAACCGGCAGCTCCCACCACGGTGCCTTCTTGTGCTTTTTCGGCTCGCTTCGCCGGCGCAGCACGCCGTGTCGAGGCGGCTTGGGACCGGTGCCGTCATCGGCGCTGCCGGCGCCGGCCACCGGCGGCACCGTTTCGCCGGTGCCGTGGTTCGCCCCGGCCACCCCCGTAGCGGCTCCCTCGCCCGGGAGTGGGTCGTGAGCGGAACGGGCCGGGTCAGCGGGGTCGCCGTCGTCAGTGGGGTCGCTGCCGGTCACCGCAAACGACTGCTCATGCCCGTCGTTTCGGGCAGATGCTGCGGACCCGAGCCCGGCTGCGGGCGGGGCGTCGAGCGACGCGCCATCTGCGACGGAGGGACGGCGCCGGGAATCCTCGTCGGCCATGCGATCGTCGCCGCTGGTACTCAGCGGGCGACCGTCTCCCGCTTCTCCTTGATCTTGGCTGCCTTACCGCGAAGGTCGCGCAGGTAGTACAGCTTCGCGCGGCGGACGTCGCCGCGGGTTACGACCTCGATCTCGTCGATGACCGGCGTGTGCACCGGGAACGTGCGCTCGACGCCGACACCGAAGCTGACCTTGCGGACCGTGAAGGTCTCGCGCAGCCCGCCACCCTGCCGGCGGATCACAACGCCCTGAAAGACCTGGATGCGCGAGCGCGTGCCCTCGACGACGCGCACGTGCACCTTGAGGGTGTCGCCGGGACGGAAATCGGGCACGTCGGAGCGCAGCGACTCGGCGTCCAGGGTGTCGAGCGTGTTCATCTCGGGTTCGCTTCCTGTCGTACTCGAGTCGGCGCGCGACGAACCGCGCGGTCGTCATGCCGACGCCTGTCCATTGATGGTCTTTCATTGGTGGCGCCACCGCGCAAGATGATCGCGGGGCAACCCGTCGATGGTGCCACACCGGCCGACCTAACGTGAAACCGGGCAGACGGTGCCGGGCTGCACGCAACAACGGACGCGGAGCCCGCGCCCGTGTCAGTCGAGCAGGTCGGGCCGGCGCTGCGCAGTGCGCCGCCGCGACTGCTCGGCTCGCCAGCGGGCGATCTCGCCGTGATTGCCCGACAGCAGCACATCGTGGGCACGTCGAGCCCCCGCCAGGACGCGGGCTTCGTGTACGCCGGGGCCTCGAGCAGGCCGTCGCTGAACGAGTCCTGCGCCGCCGACTCGGCGTTGCCCAGCACCCCGGGCAGCAGGCGGCCGACCGCCTCGACGATCACCAGCACCGCCGCCTCGCCGCCGGACAGGACGTAGTCGCCGAGGCTCACCTCGTCGACGCGCATTCGCCCGCGCCGCGTAGTCGTGCACCCGGGCATCGATGCCCTCGTAGCGTCCGCAGGCGAACAGCAGCCAGGGCTCGGCGGCCAGATCGCGGGCCATCGCCTGCGTGAACGGCCGGCCGGCCGGTGACGGTATGAGCAGACGCGGCGCCCGATCAGCGTCCGGCGGCGCGATCTCGTCGAGCGCGCGCCCCCACGGCTCGGCCAGCATCACCATGCCCGGTCCCCCGCCGTACGGGGTGTCGTCGACCGTGCGATGCACGTCGTCGGTCCACCGCCGCAGGTCGTGCACCCGCACCTCGACCTGGCCCCGCGCGATCGCCTTGCCCAGCAGCGCCTGGCGCAGCGGGGCGAGGTAGTCGGGAAAGATCGTGACGACGTCGACAGCCAGGCCGCTCACAGCTCGAACAGCCCCTCCGGAGGGTCGATGACGACAGTGCCGCCGCGATACGTCGACCGTGGGCACGACGGCCGCGACGAAGGGCACCAGACGCTCACGACCCTCGACCTCGATGACGAGGTAGTCGGCAGCCGGGGCATGGACGACGTCGCGGACCGGGCCGAGCCGGCGCCCGTCGACCGGTCACCGCCGCGAGCCCGATCAGGTCGGTGTCGTAGAAGTCGTCCGGATCGTCGAGATCGCGACGATCGCGACGCGCGGATGAACAACTCGGTGCCGCGCAGCGCCTCGGCGTCGCCGCGATCGTCGACTCCCTCGAACCGCACGACGAGCCGTTTGCCCTGCCAGCGCGAGGAAACGACGACGAGCGGCCCGGCGGCGGCCGGCTCGGCCACCAGCTCCGAACCGGCCGCGAAGCGTTCCTCGGGCTGATCGGTGAACGCCTGGACGACGACCTCACCGCGAATGCCGTGCGCGGCACCGATCCGGCCGACCGCGACAAGGTCATCGGCTGCGCTCTCACCCGCGCCGGTCACTGCTCAGCGTTGGTCGACGTCGATCACGTCGACGCGTATGCCCTTGCCGCCGACGCCGTTGATGACCTGTCGCAACGCCTTGGCGGTACGGCCGCTGCGTCCGATCACCCTGCCGAGATCGTCTGGATGGACTCTGATCTCCAGGCGCGAGCCGCGGCGGTTGTTGACCACGTCGACCCGCACGTCTTCCGGGTGGTCGACGATGCCACGCACAAGATGCTCGAGGGCCTCCTCGAGCACGTCAGCTTCCCGCCTGCTCGCCCGCCGAATCAGCGGCCGGCTCGCTCGCATCGGCCGCGGGCGTCTCGTCGGCCTTGGCCTTGGGCGCCTCCGTGGCCTTCGCCGCCTTTGCCGGACGCTTCTTGGCGGTGGTGGCCTCGGTCGCGGGCTCGCCGGAGATCTCGGCGAGCGCGGCGTTGAAACGCTCCTGCTTGTCCGGCTTCGGGGCCGGGTAGCGCAGCGGCGGAGGTTCCGGCAGACCCTTGAACTTCTGCCAGTCGCCGGTCGCCTTCAAGATCGCGGTGACCGCCTCGGTGGGCTGTGCGCCGACGCCGAGCCAGTAGGCCGCACGCTCGCCGTCGAGCTTGATCAGCGACGGGTCGCTCTTGGGGTGGTATTCACCGATCGTCTCGATGGATCTTCCGTCGCGCTTGGTGCGGGCATCGGCGACGACAATGCGGTAGTGCGGCTCGCGCATCTTTCCAAGACGCATGAGCTTGATCTTGGTGGCCACGGGTGTTTGTGCTCCAGAGGTTGCAGGGATGGACGCAACGCATCCACTGGTGGGGTTCGCGGGATGCGAGCGTTCCGGGTGGACTGACCTGAGGGCGGTGAGAGGGTCCGCTTTCGGGTCGGTACTCAGCCGGCCATTCTGCCACGCGCGGCAAACTTCACCGAATCTGCGTCGGCGCAACTGCGGTGTCTGCCACGATTTCGGCGCGCCGACGCCGGTTGCGGGCGGCGTCGCGGTAAGAAAGTAAAGCCCTCTCGAAGTATGAGTTCGAGAGGTCACCACGCACTGCGCAGGCCAGCGGTCCGAGGACTGGCGCAAACCGGCCACAAAAAGGTGTCGGCCCCTCGAAGTATGAGTTCGAGGGGCCGACGGTTCGACCGTGAGCCCGTGACGCCTCCCGGTCTTCACGGAAGATCTGCCGTTCTCTCGCGTCGTCACCCGCGGTATCCGTCGGGTCTCCCCGGCGAACTCGAAACCAGCTTTTCTTCCGATCCCGCCGTGCCTTTCGGCTTGGCGTAGCGCAATGTCTACTCGCTCGTCATCCGCTATGCAAGCCGAATCCACATGATCTTTTCCTTGAATCTCACTGCAATCGGCGGCCTCGCAAATCAAGATCAACTCATTCCGGCAACTAGACTCGGCAAAGGCCCGCAGAGAGGTGCAGCACGTGCCTGAGAGCGCTCGCCCTGCCTTCCGCCCGCCGACCCTGGAGGTCGTCGCGGCGCGAGCAGGCGTGTCGCGCGCAACGGCGAGTCGCGTGCTGCGCGGTGGGAGCAATGTCAGCCAGCGCTCCCGCGAGGCGGTCCTGCAGGCGGCCCGCGACATCGCGTACACGCCCAACCGCGCCGCGCGCTCGCTCGTCACCCGCCGTAGCGACTCTGTTGCCTTCCTGTCGCCGAGAGCGAAGATCGCCTGTTCAACGACCCGTACTTTCTCGCGATGCTGCGCGGGGCACAGGGCGAGATCGCGGCGTCCGGACTGCAACTGCTGTTCGTGATCGCCTCGACCGCGCCCGAAGCCGAGCAATTCGAGCAATATGCGGCGGCCGGCCACGTCGACGGCGTGTTGCTGCTGTCGTTGCACGGCGACGATCACCTGCCACAGACGCTGGAGAAGCTCGGCGTGCCGACCGTGCTCAACGGTCGACCGCTATCCGGTGATCCGTCGATCTGCTACGTCGACTCGGACAATGTCGCCGGCGGCGCTGCTGCCACCACGTTCCTGATCGGCCGCGGCGCCCAGCACATCGCGACCATCACCGGCCCGCTTGACATGTCCCCCGGTCAGGACCGCCTGGCCGGCTACGAGTCGGCACTGTGCACAGCCGGCCGCGCCGTCGTCCAGTCCTGCATTGCCACCGGCGACTTCACCGTCGAGGGCGGGGCAACTGCGATGCGCGCCCTGCTCCGGGCGAATCCCGACATCGACGCCGTCTTCGCGGCATCGGACCTGACCGCGATCGGCGCCATTCGGGCGATCGAGGAGTCAGGGCGCACGATCCCCGACGACATCGCGATCGTCGGCTTCGACGATATGCGCGAGGCGTCCCTGACCAAGCCGCCGCTCACCACGGTCCGCCAACCGATCACCGAACTCGGGCGCACGATGGCGAGCCTGCTGCTGCGCCGCCTCGACGGTGAGCAGCCGCCGCATTCGACCGTGCTTCCCGTCGAGCTCATTCGCCGGCAGAGCGCCTGACGTTCGCCAGTTCGGGGATAGAGCGCCGGTATGTTGCGGTTCGAGTGATCGTGTCGGCACGACGTCAGCGACCATGGCGTCACCAAACGGCGCAGAGCGGGGTCCGGACATGACGGCAGCGCAGCATCAACCGGCCGCGGCGACGGCGCTTCAGTTCCCGGCAGGCTTCATCTGGGGAGCCTCGACTGCCGCTTACCAGATCGAAGGCGCAGCATCCGAGGACGGGCGAGGCCGCTCGATCTGGGACACGTTCAGCCACACGCCGGGCAAGATCGCCGACGGCACGACCGGCGATGTCGCCACCGACCACTACCACCGCACGGCACAGGACGTGGAACTGATGGCCGATCTCGGCCTGTCCGCGTACCGGTTCTCGATCGCGTGGCCGCGGATCGTGCCCGCCGGCTCGGGCGCGGTGAACCAGGCCGGGCTCGACTTCTACTCCCGGCTGGTCGATGAGTTGCTCGGGCGGTCGATCGCGCCGATCGTCACGCTCTATCACTGGGACCTGCCGCAGGCGCTGCAGGATCTCGGCGGCTGGGCCGACCGCGACACCGCCGAGCGGTTCGCCGAGTACACCGCAGTCGTCGCCGGTGCCCTCGGTGATCGCGTACCGACGTTCACGACGCTGAACGAACCGTGGTGTTCGGCCTTTCTCGGTCACGCCACCGGTGTTCACGCGCCGGGCATGGCCGACAACGCGACCGCTCTCATGGCCGCGCACCATCTGCTGCTCGCGCACGGCCGGGGCGTCGCCGCGTTGCGGGCTGCGCTGCCCTCGTCGGCCCAGGTGTCCATCACGTTGAACCTCGCGGTGCCGCGCGCGGCAAGCCCCGCTGATGCCGACGCGGTGCGGCACGTCGACGCGATCGCCAACCGGCTCTTCCTCGATCCGATCAGTCGCGGCGCCTACCCGCCGGATCTGCTCGCCGACACCCGGCACATCAGCGACTGGGCGTTCGTCCGCGACGGCGACCTCGAGGCGATCTCGGCCCCCATCGACTTCCTGGGCGTGAACTACTACACGCCGGCGCGCATCGCCGCTGCCTCCGATGAGCTTGCGGCACAGGCAGATCAGCCCGCCGGCGCAGCCTTGTGGCCAGGTACCGATCTGGCCTTCGCAGTGCCCGAGCCCGGACCGCGCACGGCGATGGACTGGCTGATCGAGCCGGCAAGTTTCACCGAACTTCTCGTCCGGATCGACCGTGACTACCCCGGCCTGCCCCTCGTCATCACCGAGAACGGCGCGGCGTTCGACGATGTCGTCGAGGCGTCCGGCGAGATCCGCGACGAGGACCGGATCGACTACCTGCGCGGCCACATTGCCGCCGTGCACTCCGCGATCGAGCAAGGTGCCGACGTTCGCGGCTACATCGTGTGGTCGCTGCTCGACAACTTCGAGTGGTCATTCGGGTACGACAAGCGCTTCGGTCTCGTGCACGTCGACTACGACACCCTCGAACGCCGGCCCAAGGACTCCGCCTCGTGGTACCGCGAGGTCATCGCCGCGAACGGGCTGAGCGCCGCCACGGCTAGCCGCTGACCGCGATCCCCACCTCGGCCGCCGAGGCATAACCGCCGTCGCCGGCGTTCGCCACGAGCCGTACGTAGCGCGCCGGCCGGCTGGCGAACGGCACCGACTTGAGCGATCGGTCGTCGGGCCACGAGCCGCTCGCGGCCGGCGTGAACGTCACGCCGTCGGCGCTCACCTCGACCTGGTAGGCCGTGATCGTGCCCGTGGTGCTGACGTCCAGGCGCGGTTGGTAGGTGATGCCGCCGACGGTCCGAGTCGGCGCCCAGGTCGACCGTGATCGCCTGCGGCAACGGAGCCTGCGGAGCGAACTCGTCGTGCCAGATCGTCGAGAGCACACCGTCGACAGCCGCTGTTGCCGGGTAGCCGTCGTGCGCGCTCGTCGCGGTCGCAGTCAGGTTCGCATGCGGAACGAACTGCGGCCACGCACCCGTCGCGGGTGGCCCGCAGGTCAGTTGCAGACCGGCCCAGTCGGCGCGGTCGTTGTAGCCGCCGTCGCCGCCGTCGCCCACCTGCAGGCTCAGCACGTCGACGCCGGTGAGGTCGACGTCGAACGACTTCGTGGCTGACCGGTCGACGAGCCCGCTGGCATAGCGCGAGGTGCCGTCGCCGACGAGGGTGAACGTCGAGGTGCCGCCTTCCGGCCCGACGTTGTTCACTGCGTCATCTATGCCGACGATGCCCGTCACGCGGGTGCAGTTGCCCCCGAGGTAGTAGTCGACGCGCGATACGGACGCGACGCCGAGCCCCTTCGGATACGCCGTGCCCAGCATGGTGATCGGACCACCGCCGACACTCTGGTCCGGCGCGGCCACTTGCCATCCACTGCTGGCCTGCAGCCAGGAATGGTCGCTGAGATAGGCAGTTCCGTCCGGTGGCGCCGATGGAACGAGGACGCCGACGTCGCCGTTCCGGCTGGTAGTGCCGCCGTGCCATCGGTAGCCGGAGCGGGCCGTCAGCAGATGAGTGCCCGGCAGGGTGCCTGGTGGCGGCGTGACCCGCCACCGTGACGTGACGCTGCCGCCGCTCGGGACGACGGGCCGATCGGCGCCACCGGTGACGGTCCACCCCGAAGGGGCGGTGAGCGAGATGTGCAGGTTGCTGATCGGCTCACGGCCGTCGTTGCGGAACGTCGCCGACACGTCGAGCGGCACGCCGGGGAGCACGAGGTTCTGGTCCGAACCCGGCGTCGCGGGAACGGCCGGAGCGCTGAGATCGGTCGCCGGCTCGACATCGGCTGCACCGCGACTGACCCGGTAGAGCACCGCGCTCTGCGGCGGCACTGTCGTGGTGATCCCTCCGGCCGTCTCGGTCTCCTTCCCGGTCCACAGGTCGTGCAGCAGGTACTGCGACGAGCGGGCCAGGCCGGTCGCTTCCGTACTCGTCCGTATGGTCAGCGGGGTCGAGCCGCGGTTGAGCAATGCGACGGCCCGGTCGCCGTTGGCCAACGGCTTGACCCAGACATCGCCGTTGCCCTGCGCGGAGATGCGAGTGCCCTGCACGCCCAGCCGGTCCTGATCCACGGCCAGCACGTCGCGATTGGTCAACATCGCGATGGTGGCGGGCGAAAGTGCCCGCACGTCGCTGCCGATCATCAGCGGGGCAGCCACCATCGACCACATCGTGAATTGCGCCTGCGCCTCGGCGGCGGTCATGCCGAGTTCGGGGCCGAGGTAGTCGGGGTCGTTCCAGTGGCCCGGTCCGGCGGCCTCGGGGTGTGCGGCGTCGTCGTCGAGATTGCGCAGCACATCGGGCCACTGGACGCTGTGTACGAAGCCGACGTCGGTGTCGGTGCGCCACGAGTTGCCCGTGCTCGGGCCGAATGTGTAGGAGTAATAGGCGGATCGTTCGAGCGGCGGGTCACCAGGGCCGAGGCGGTCCGGGGTGAACGGGTTGCAGATGTTGAACAGCATCGGGCGGTGGCTGGCGTTGTGCAGCAGCGCGTCGCGGAACTGGCCGTAGGCGACCGCCGGGTCCAGTTTCAGGTTGGTGCCGCCGCAGAAGTCGACCTTGACGGCGTCGTAGCCCCAGGCGGCGAACTGGTCGGCGTCTTGCTGGTAGTGCCCGTAGCTGCCCTGGTTCGCGCCACCGCAGCCGTCCGACCCCGCGTCGGTGTAGATGCCGGCCCGCAAGCCCTTCGAGTGGATGTAGTCGGCGACGGCCTTCATGCCATGGGGCCACTGCGTGGCATCGACGGTGATGTTGCCCTGGGCGTCGCGGGTTCCGGACCACCAGCCGCCGTCGATCCACACGTAGTCGTAGCCGGCGGCCTTGAGTCCGCGGCTGACGATCGCGTCGGCGACGGACTCGATCGTGGTCTCGTCGAACGAGGAACCGAGCCCGTAGTAGGTGTTCCAGCCGAGGTAGGGCGTGCGCGCCAAGCCGTTGTCGAGGGCGGAGGCCGGCGGTGCGACGCCAAGGGCCACAGCGCCGGCTGCGACCACGAGGGCAGCGGCCGATCCCCCGAACATTCGTCTGATCATGACGCTCCTCTGATGACGACGGCCTGACCACCGGCCGGTGCGAGGCGCATCGTCAAGGTCGTGGCCGACGTGACAGCCTGCTGGCTCACGACGACGGGCGTGTCCCGCGCGTTGTCGGGCGTGCCGCCGTCGGCGTAGACGGTCGCCTGCCAGTTGCCGGAGCCGAGGAAGCCGAGCGGGACGTCGACCACCCGGCCCTGCTCGTTGGTCATCGCACCCACGAACCACGTGGTTCCACTGCGCCGGGCGATGACCACGTATTGCGCGATCTCGCCGGCCAGGGTCCGCGACTCGTCCCAGACGCTGGGTATCGCGTCGAACCAGGGAAGTTCCGGCCAGTCGCCGGTGGCGTATTTCGCGGGCTGGTCGTACCAGTAGAACCACACGAGCGGCGCGTAGTAGACGGCGGCCATCGCCATCTGATGGGCATTCGTCGTCTGATCACGCGGCTGGGCCAGGCAGATCGTGGCGTCCATCGGCCCGCCGATGTTGCGGGTGAAGGGCAGGGTCACGTTGTGCGTTGCCGTCGGGAAGTGCTCGTTGCCGCGAACGCCTTCGAGGTTGATCCAGTTCGGGAACGTGCGCTCCTGGCCGAACGGCCGCAGGTCGTCGTGCATGTTCAGCAGCAAATGATGGGCCGCGGCGGTCTCGGCGACACCGGTGATCCAGTTCGTCTGCGTCTGCGTGCCCTCATAGATGAAGCCGAGTTTCAGGCCCGCCACTCCCCACTGCTCGTAGAGCGCGAACAGGCCGTCCGGATCGGTCACCGCGATCTGGTTGACGTAGAGGATCACGCCGACGTTCTTGCCTTTGCCGTAGGCGAGAACCTGCGCGAGGTCGAGTGCGGCGATCGGCTTCGTGGGATCGGAGGTCGGGCTGGTTTCCGGTCCGTACCAGCCGGCGTCGAACTCGATGTACTGCAGTCCCCGTTGCGTGGCGAAGTCGATGCACGCCAGGCCACCGGCCGTCGTCAGCGAGGTCGCCCGGATGGCCTTGCCCGGGCGGATCCATGTTGTGTCGGCCAACTTGGTGGGCGGGGCAAGGGTGGTGACCAGATCGGAATGGTCGACGAGTTCGGGACCGTTCGAGCCGAGGACCACCACCCGCCATGGCGTGGCGAACGGACCGGTCACCGTGAACGTGGGTTGCACCGGCTGCGAACTACCGCGTCCCGCGTACTGCATCAGATGCGTACGCAACGGGCCCACCTGATCGGGGTCGGCCGCCAGCATCATCCGCGGATACCCCAGCCGCGCCGACTCGCAGATGCAGGCCAGCGCCCCGTCGGGAAGCGTTGCGGTCAGCGGCTGGTCGCTCAGCGGGCCGGTATCGGTGCGCCCGGTGCTGCCACTCGCCGGAATCTGATCCGGCGCGACAAGCAGGAACGGGTCCTCGTCCCGGGCGCTGTACACGAGCGATCCGGACGGGAGGGCGAATGCCGTCGCCTCCCCCGCGAGCTCGATCGTGCCGCTGCCGGTGAGCTCGTACCGCACCGCGACACCCTCGTCGTACGCCCGCGCCACGACGGCGAACTCGGTGCCGGCTGTCCGGATCGACCAGTTCGACCCGGACCTCCTCGTACCGATCGGCGACTTCGGCCTGCCGCCCGTACAGCGGTTTCCACGTCGTGTCGATCTGGCGGCGGCTGACCCGCCGGATCGACGCGCCCGGACCGAGCACGTCACCCGACGCCAGTACGAGGCCTGAGCGCGGACGGCGCGATGACCGCTCGCCCGTCATAACTTGCCGCCCAGGACAGGGTGTCGTGCGACGGCGAGATGCCCACCACCGCGCGGCGTAGGGGCGACGTCGCGCGGATCGCCCCTACCGGCAACGACAATGCGGGGGCGGCGTCGGCCGCGCTGACGCGAGTGGCAACGCTCGCACCGGCGGCGGTGACGAGCATTCCCTTCAGCACGGATCGGCGGGACAACCCGGGTGCGTTCGATGGCATGACGTCTCCGCTCGGTGTCAGCCGCCGCAGGTCAACTGCGGGGCGGCGATGTCGGCGTTGTCGAAGTTGATCCCGTCACCTGCGTCGGTGACGACAAGTTGCAGCACGTGCGCACCCGTGACGTCCTGGTCGAGATGCACGGTCGGGGTCGTGTTGGTGACGACGCCACTGTCGTAGACCTTCGTGCCATCGGCGAAGACCTGGTAGTCGACGGTGCCGGTGCCGTGATCGGAGTCGTCGAGCCCGAGATCTGCGGTGAGGCGACTGCAGTTCGCGCCGAGGTAGTAGCTGATCGACGCGTTCGCGTTGACCCACAGTCCCTTCGGATACGCGACGCCGTGAATCGTCAGCGGGCCGCCGTAGTAGTTCTGGTCGATCTTGACCGGGCCGTATCCGTTGACCGCGGCCAGCCAGGTCAGGTCACTCAGGTTCTGCGTCCCGGTGGGCGCCACCAGCACCTGGAAGCCGCCCTGACCGCTGCTCGCCCCCGCCTGGGTGCCGTCGTCCCATCGGTAACCGGCATTCGCGGTGAGCTCGTAGGTTCCGGCGCCGGTGGTCGCGGGCACGGTGACCTGCCAGGTCCCCCCGAGTTGGTGATCGGTCGGCAGCGATCCGGCAGTGGGCGAACCACCCTCGACCGTCCACCCGGCTGGGCCCGGACAGCGACAGCTTCGCGTCGGTGATCGAGGATCGCCCGTCGTTGCGGACGTTCGCGGCCACGGACACGGTTTGCCCTGGCTGCACAACGTGAAACTGCGAACCCGGGTAGGCCGGCGGCACGTCCGGCGACACCGATACATCAGTCGCCGGCGGGTAGTTGTCGACGTCGTCGTGCAAGCGGCGCCACCCGGTACAGCGCGGCGCTCTGCGCCGGCACGGACGCGACGATCCGGCCGGCCGACTCCGTCGAGGTGTGCGCCCACAGGTCGCGGATGCTGTACGCGCCGGAGCTCGGCAGGCCCAGCGCATGCGCGTCGGTGCCGATCGAGAGTGGCACCGTGCCGCGGTTGAGCAGCATCACGGCCCGGTCGCCGTTGGCCAGGGTGCGCGTCCAGACGTCGGCATTGCCGTCGTGCGACAGGCGGGTCGCCTCGGCGCCGAGGGGGTCCTGGTCGATGGCGATCACCTCACGGTTGGTGAGAATCGCCTTGCTGGCAGCCGACATCGAGCGCAGGTCGTTACCGGCGAGCAGGGGTGCGGCGAGCATCGACCACGCGCTGAAGTGGGCCTGGTCCTGCGCCGCACTCGTGCGGCCAAGTCCGACCTGCAGGATGTCGGGATCGTTCCAGTGGCCCGGGCCGGCGAACGGCGCGAGCGCGGCCTCCTGGTCGAGATTGGCCACGATCTGGTCCCAGGTGTCGCCGTAGTCGTTGTTCGTGCGCCACATGTTGCTGATCGCAGGCGCCCACGTCCACGGCTGTAGTGCGGGGTTCCATTCGCAGATGCTGAACAGCATGGGCCGTCCGGTCGCCTTCAGCGCCTGGCTGTAGGCGGTGTACAGCTTCTTCGCCACGTCCTGTTGAGACATCCCCGGGAAGTCGCCGAAGGGCACGTTGCACCAGTCGACCTTGACGAAGTCGATGCCCCACGAGGCGAATGTGTCGGCGTCCTGCTGAACGTGGCCGTAACTGCCCGGATAGCCCGCGCACGTCGCAGTGCCGACGTCCTCGTAGATGCCGAGCTTGAGCCCACGGGCATGGACGTAGTCGGCAACCGCCTTGATGCCGTTCGGGAACTTGACCGGATCGGCCTGCAGATTGCCGTTCGCGTCACGGTTGTGCGAGAGCCAGCAGTCGTCGAGGTTCACGTACTGGTAGCCGGCGGCCCGCATACCTGAGCTGACCATCGTGTCGGCCGTCTGCTCGATCAGCGGCTCGTTGAGGTTGCATTGGAACGCGTACCAGTCGTTCCAGCCCATGGGCGGAGTGGCGGCGACCGGCGCGGCGGGAGCGGCCTCGTGCGGCGCGGCCGGCTGTGCTGTCGCCCCCTGAGCGGTCGCGACTGTCAAGCCTGCGGCGAGCAGGCCGGCGAGCGGGATTGCGAATAACCGCCGATACATCTGGTTCCTCCGGGGGTTCACGGGGTGGGCGTGCCGAGGACGTTGATCTCCGCCGCGGACGCATAGCCGGCACCGCCGGCGAGCGCCTGCAGCCGTACGTAACGCGCCGCCGGGCCGGCGAATGAGGCCTTCTTGAGCGAGGGGTCGTCGGCCCAACTGCCGCTGCCGACCGGCTGGAAGTTCGTGCCGTCGGCGCTCACCGAGACCGTGTAGGACGTGATGATCCCGTGGTCGTTGTTGTCGTTGCGCGGCTGATACAGCAGCCCGGTCACGTCGTAGTCAGCGCCGAGGTCGAGCGTGATCTCGTGCGGCAACGGCTGGTAGGGCGACCACTGGGTATGCCACATCGTTGTCGGGTCGTCGTCGATCGCCTTGCTCGCTGCATAGTCCGCGCTCTGCGAACTGTCCGTGCTCGCCGTCATGCCGCTGTGCGGGACGATGCCCAGCAACATCGGCAGATCCTGCGCGATCAGGCCGGCCTGTCCGCCCGATGTGTACTGCAACGTTAGCGTGCCCGGGTAGCGGCCGGGGGCCGCGTCGGCCGGAGCGGTCACCTGCCACTGCCACGTGCCGGTTTGGCCGGGTGCCAGCGAGGTCGGGCCGGTGCCGACCGGCGTGATCGTCCAACCGGCCGGCGCCGCCGGGGTCAGCGAGATTGCGGTCGCCTGCACCGGGCCGGGGTTGGTGACCTGTGCGCTCACCTCGGTCGAGTCGCCCGCCCGCGCCACGTAGACCGGCGACACGTCGTGCACGGACAGCCGCGACGCGGCGCCCGGCGACGGCGTCACGGTCAGGTTGTCGAACTCGGCGTTCTGCCAGGCCGAACCGCCGAGTGACACCTGGCCGGTGTCGTAGGTCTGGTCGCTGACGGTGGCCAGCGCGTGGCCGTCGATCGAGGCGGTCACCTCCAGCGCGCGCAGGTTGAGCGCAAGGTGGTGCCACGTCCCGACGCCGACGGTCGTTGTGCCGCTGGCGAGCGTTGTCGCCGCGCCGCTGGGCGCCACCTTCGTCAACGTCCAGGCGCCTGCGCTGGTGACCTTGAGGTGGTAGCCCGAGACGCCGTTGACGACCCGGCCGCCGAGGTCGACGCTGCCGGCCTGCTCCATCAGCGCGTCGACGCCGACCTGGTAGTCGTGCCAGTTCGTCGGATCACCGACGACGGTCAGCGGGCGGTTGTCGAGGCTGTTCCACTGCACCGGCTGCTGGTCGACGACCGAGCGAAGGCAGTTGCCCGAGCCGCCCGTGGCAGGGCGCCGTGGCGAACGTGCTGCCCAGGTCGGACACGTAGCGCGGCGTGGAGTCGGCCCGGTACTGGTCGAAGTTGTCGTGGTAGGGCAGCTTCCACGCGGCGGGCGGCGGTGAGACGGCGCGGCCCTTGCCCGCGCTGGTCGTCGTGGTGAACGAGTACACGTAGCCGGGCTGCAGCGTGGCGCTGAAGGAGCCGTCGTGCTGCTGCGACATCAGGTTGGCGGACGAACCAGTCGGCCGGATCGGCCGAATTCAGGTTGGTGGCCCACACGTGCACCGGACCGTTGGACAGCCCGCCGCTGACGGCGAAATCGACCTGCTGGGGCGCAGTCGCGTCGAGGGTCTCGGCGATGCTCGACCAATCGCCGGACGACGGTGCACGCAGGCTGACGACGCTGCCGCCGTCGATCCGGGTGCTGCCGGTGTCGAGGTAGCGCCAGCCCGGCTGGGTGAACTGCGTGGTCTGCGCGACGGCCCACACGCTCGGGCCGACCACGTAATGCCCGGACCACGGCTCGTTGGCCAGCAGCACGCCGTCGCCCTCGAAGGGAAGCCCTTTGTAGGCCGACCATTCCAGTGACCAGTTGACCGTGCCGGTCATCTGCCCGTCGGTGTACTGGCGGTTGATCGCCCGGGCCAGCGGGGCGGCGCCGGTGTCGTACGGCTCGGAACCCTGCTCACTCGCCCAGAGCGGCTTGCCGAGATCCTGCGCGGCGGCCGGGCTCGGGCAGTCGGTGTACGCGCCGAGATAGCCGCAGACGTAGTGCTGGCCGACGACGTCGACCGAGTCGGCGAACGCCGGGTTGTTCTGCAGCGCGCCGACCACCGTCCAGCTGAAGCTGTCGTCGGCGACGATCTTGATGTAGCCGTAGCCGTGACTGGCCAGCGCCGCGTGCAGTTTCACGTACCAGTCGGCGTTGAAGCCCTTCTCGTTCCAGCCGCCGAGGTAGTCGATGCGCAGGTGATGCTGTTGCGCGCAGCCGAGCCACGTCAGCAGGTACTGGATGAACTGATCGGTCCAGACGGTCTGCGCGCCGTTGCCGACCCAGCCCGGCGCGCCCCAGGCGAGCGCATTGAGCTTGATGTTCGGGTCGCGGGCCTTGGCCTGCTCCATCAGCCACCACTCGTAGCCGCGGTTGCAGTTCAGGTCGGACGCGCTGTGCATGTGGCTCGACTCGGTGCCGTCGGTGGAATTGGTGTCGCCGCCGATCTCGACCTTCAGGATCTGCAACGCGGCGCCGTACCCGGGCTTGAACAGGTAGTCGAGGATCCGGCTGCGTTCCGGCTCCGGGTAGTCGATCAGCAGCCGGGACGACGCACCGGCGCTCAGCGCGCCCACGCCGTCGAAGGTGCGGCCCGCCGAATTCCCGTCGATTCGGATCGTCGGCGTCGCCGCCCGGGCGGGCAACGTGGCCACGAGCAGAGCCACCGACAAGCGCGAGCGTGGCGAAAAAGGCACAGATTCGTCCGGTGCGATAAGGCATATCGGATCTCCCGGGGGTGGAGGTCGCGCGCGATCAGTTACGTCAGGGCAGGCCGATGGCGCGAATCCCCCGACGGCGCTGCTGGATGATCGACGGCGATGACCAGCAG
The DNA here is from genome assembly GCA_963709985.1 of uncultured Actinomycetota bacterium. Taxonomy (GTDB): domain Bacteria; phylum Actinomycetota; class Actinomycetes; order Mycobacteriales; family Jatrophihabitantaceae; genus DASXRA01. The sequence continues at coordinate 228,038 of CAVPYQ010000043.1, read as the reverse complement.
GAAGCCCTGCGCGATGTCCTGCCAGAAGGAGTTGACGTTGAGGATGGTCAGCCCGTTCTGCAGCACGCCGAGCAGCAGGACGGCGAGGATCGTGCCGGACACCGTGCCCTTGCCGCCCTGCATGGCCACGCCACCAAGTGCCGCCGCGGTGATCGACTGCAGCTCCAGGCCCTGGCTGCCCGAGGTCGGCTGGCCCGAACCGGTGCGCGCCGTGAGCATGATGCCGGCGATCGCGGCGACGACACCCGCTGCGATGTAACACCCGATGACGTAGCGGTTGAGGTTGATGCCGGCGAGCCGGGCGGCAGTCGCATTGCCGCCCATCGCGTAGATGTTGCGGCCGATGTCGGTGTAGCGCAGCAGCAAGTGCACGGCGACGGCGATCACGACCAGGATCCAGATCAGCGTCGGGATGCCGGCGATCGAGCCGCGCGCGATGAAGACGAACGTGCCGTCCTTGCCGGTGTATCCCTGGGCCCGCCCGTTGGAGATCAGGTTCGCGAGCCCGCGATAGCCCGCGTAGGTGGCCAGCGTCGCGATCACCGCGTTGACCCGCCCGTAGATGATGACCAGCCCGTTGAACAGGCCGGTGAGCACGCCGACTCCGACGGCCGCGAGCATCCCGACCCCGGCGCTGTGCGAGCTGGTGAACACCATCGCCGACACGACCGAGGTCAGACCGGCGGCGCTGCCGACCGAGATGTCCAGCCCGCCGATGAGCATGACCACGGTCTGCACGATGGCCAGCACGCCGACGATGGAGACGGTCGTGCCGACCGTCTTGATGTTGCTGACCAGGAAGAAGTTGCTGTTGCGCGCACCGATGAACGCCACGAGCGCGCCGAGCGCGATCAGCAGGCTGATGTTCTGGACGCCGACGGCGTTGAGCACCCGCCGGACGCGACCCGGCCCGGCGTCCGGCGGCCGCTCGGCCAGCGTGGATGCGGCAGTTGATGTCGCCGTCGAACTCATGAGGCGGCTCCGGTCGTCACAGCGTCCTCTCTCATGGCCAGCGCGAGGATGCGTTCCTCGGTGGCCTCTGACCTGGCAAGTTCGCCGGTGATGCGGCCGGCCTGCATGACGAGCACGCGGTCGGCGAGCGCGAGGATCTCGGGCAGTTCCGAGGAGATCACGACGATCGCGATTCCCTCGCCGGCGAGTTCGTTGATCAGGTGGTAGATCTCGGCCTTCGCGCCGACGTCGACGCCGCGGGTGGGCTCGTCGAGGATGAGCACCTGTGGCCGGCGGGCCAGCCAGCGCGCGAGCACGACCTTCTGCTGATTGCCGCCCGACAGGTTGGCGACGAGCTGTTCCAGCGACGGCGTCCGCACCGCGAGCCGCTTGACGAACCGGTCAGCGATCCGCCGCTCCTCGCCGCGTCGCACGACATGCGCCACACTGATTCGCCCAAGCACAGCAAGGGAAATGTTGTCGCGCACGGAGCGATGCATCAGCAACGCCTGGGCCTTGCGTTCCTCCGGCGCGAACCCGATACCGGCGCGAACGGCGTCTCGCGGGCTGCGGATGCGCACCGTCCGCCCGCCGACCTGCACGGATCCGGACCGCACCGGCTCGTTGCCCACAATGGCGTGCGCGAGTTCGGAACGCCCGGCGCCGACCAGCCCGGCGATGCCGACGACCTCGCCCGCGCGCACGTCGAAGCTGATGTCGGCGACGTCGTCGCTGGTCAGGTGCCGCACCGACAGCACGACCTCGCCCGCCTCGTGCGACTGGCGCACGAACATGTCGGTCAGGTCGCGCCCGACCATCATGGCCACGAGTTCGTCGTCGTCGGTCTCGGTGGTGATCCGCGTACCCACGACGGCGCCGTCGCGCAGGACGGTGACCCGGTCGGCGATGCGGAAGATCTCCGGCAGCCGGTGCGACACGTAGAGCACGGTGATGCCGTCGTCGCGCAGCCGCCGGATCAGGCGAAACAGCGAGTCGACCTCGACATCGGACAGCGACGAAGTCGGCTCGTCGAAGGCGATGATCCGCACGTCGGCGATCAGTGCACGCATGATCTCGACGAGCTGGCGCTGGGCCGGCGACAGCTGCGAACCCGAGAGCGGCCGGGTCCAGCGCCTGGCTGAACCCGTACCGCTCGAGGTCATCACGCAGCTTGGCGAGCAGCCGCCGCCGGTCGAAGTAGCGGCCCCGTCGCGGCAACTCCCCCACGTACACGTTCTCGGCCACCGAGACGTGCGGGATGATCTCCGGTTCCTGGTAGATCACCCGCACGCCCGCGAGGTGCGCGTCACGGGGCGAGCGGAAGCTGACCGTCTCCCCGTCGATGGCCACCGTGCCGTGATCGGGCAGGTACGCGCCGGCCAGGATCTTGAGAAGCGTCGACTTGCCGGCGCCGTTCTCGCCCATCAGCGCGAGCACCTCGCCCGAGCGTCCTTCGACCGTGACGTTGCGCAGCGCGCGCACACCCGCGAAGGCCTTGCTCACGTCCTGCATCACGAGCCGGGCCGTCCCCGTCACGATCGCTCCTCTCGCCTGCGGATCTGTTGCGGTGCAGTGCGATCAGGTGCACTCGGCCATGGTCGACTTCCAGTTCGACGAGTCGACCATCGTGGTCTTCGCGATCGTCTTGGGCGGTAGCTGGCCGCCGTTTCGGATGCGCTCGACGAGTACCCGGACCGCCGACGCGCCGACGTCCGCGCCGCCGATGTAGAGCGCGGCCTTGTTGCCCGACTGCACGCCGGCCTTCCAGTCCTTGCAGGTCAGGTACGCGCCGAGGCCGACACCGAGAATGTTCGACGCCGAGATATGGCTGTTCTGCAAGGCGGTTACGACGCCGGTCTCGCTCTCGTCGTTGCATCCCCAGACGACCCAGTGCTTGACGCCCGGGGTTCGCGGTCAGCGCCGCACCGGCCTTGTTCTGGGCGTCGATGACGGAGTTGTCGGTACCGAGCTTGACGATCGGCAGCGAAGCGCCGGCAGCGGACTTGAAGCCCTGCTCCTCGCCCTGCTCCCGCAACTGGCAGTCGGACAGATCTTGCTTGTACGCAGCCAGAATCTTGGTGTCCGACGCCGTCCAGCCGGCCTGCTTGAACAGCTTGCCGGCCTCCTGCCCGACCGATGTGCCCATCTGCACGCTGTCGAATCCGACGAACGCCGCGGAGTTGCCGTCGCCGCTCTGGATCGGGTCGTCGGAGGCGACGATCGGGATGTTGGCGTTGTTGGCCGCGTCGATGACCTGCGGCCCGATCTTCTGATCCGGCACGACGATCGCGATGCCGTCGACGCGCTGGCCGACCTCGGTCGTCATCGCGCTGATCGCCTTGTTGGAGTCCGTGCCCAGGTCGACGACATCGATCTTGACGTTGCCGAGCGTCGCCGCCTCCTTCTTCGCGCCGTTGGCCTCGTCGACGAAGTACTGCTGATCGCCTTGCTTTTGCAGGTAGGCGATCTTGATCGTTCCGGACTTCTTCGCCGGTCCCCCGGACTTGTTGGGATCGGACGAGGTCTTGCCGGACGAGCAGCCGGCGATCATGGCCGCCGGCCAAAGCCAGAGCGAGCCCCAGTGCCGTCAGTGCCGTGGTGCCGCGGCGCGAACCGTGCATCGTGCTGACCCTTCTCGTTGTTCCAGTGGAAGAAACGGGTGCTGAGCGCGGGGCGCGGGCGCTGCGCCCTCGCCGAACCGAGCCTGTCCAACCGGCCCGCTTGGACGCCCATCCTGAGACGCCCGTAATACGATGTCAATACTATTTACATATTTAATTCTCGGCGGTAACTTCGCTTCCACGCCGGGCCGCGTATGGACGCGGCTCACCCATCCGCGCCGCTGAGGGGGACCGTGGACAACGCTCGTTTCGCCGGTCGCGTCGCGCTGATCACCGCTGCCGCAGCGGGCATCGGCGCGGCGACAGCACGCCGACTGGCCGGCGAAGGGGCGAGCGTCGTGCTGGCCGACATCGACGACGCCGGCGGCGAGAAGCTGGCCGCGCAGATCGCGGCCGACGGCGGCACGGCGTCATTCGTGCATCTCAACGTCGCGTCGGCGCCCGACTGGGACAACGCGCAGCAGCACGTGCAGGAGAAGCACGGCCGGCTCGACCTGCTGCACAGCAACGCCAGCGGCGTGATCATCAAGGCGGCCCACGAACTGACCGAGCCGGAATGGCACGCGCAGTTGGCCGTGTCGTTGACCGCGACGTGGCTTGGCGTCAAGACATTCATCGACGCGCTCCGCCAGGCGCGCGGTTCGATCGTGCTGACCTCGTCGGTGCATGCGCTCGTGGGCATTCCCGGTCATCCGGCCTATGCGGCCGCGAAAGGCGCGTTGTGCGCGCTGGGCCGGCAACTCGCAGTCGAGTACGGGCCGGACGTGCGAGTCAACACGGTGCTTCCCGGACCGATCCTGACGGCAATGTGGGACGGCATCGGCGAAGCTGACCGGGCGACGAGCATCGCCGGTACGGTGGCGAAACGGTTCGGCCGGCCCGAGGAGGTCGCCGCGGTCAGTGGCATTCCTCGGATCCGACGACGCATCGTTCGTCACTGGTGCCTCCCTCGTCGTCGACGGCGGCTGGAGCATCCTCAAGGATTCGGCTTGACCGGTGGAGGGATCACGATGACCCAGCGAACCCAGGACGACGGGCACGTGGCCACGCCGCGACCGCTCGCCCGGCCGTCGACCGCGCTGCGCGGCCTACATGGCCAGACCGTCGAGACGATCGGGTCCCGAATCGTGAACGGGCGGTATGCCCCGGGCACGTCGCTTCCGCCCGAGGAACTCGAGCAGGAGTTCGGCATCAGCAAGACGGTGCTGCGCGAGGCATTGCGCGTGCTCGCGGCGAAAGGCCTGGTCGACGCACGGCAGCGGCGCGGCACCGTCGTCCGGCCGCGCTCGTCGTGGCGGCTGCTCGACGCGGACCTGCTGCGCTGGCAGGGCGGCGAACCGGACGCGGCGTTTCTCGAGAACCTGGCCGAGGTCCGGGCGATCGTCGAGCCGGCGGGCGCGCGCCTGGCCGCCTCGCGCCGCTCCGACGACGATCTCGACGCCCTGCGCCAGGCGCTGCAGGCAATGGCCGACGCGGCGACCGATGCCGCAGCCGTCGTCGAGGCCGACCTCGCCTTCCACCGCGCGCTGCTCGACGCGGCGCACAACGAACTGCTCAGCCGGATGGAGGTCGTGATCGAGGCCGGCCTTCGGGCACGCGACGTCATGGTGCACAGCGGCGAGCACTGGCCCGATTCGGTGCCTGTGCACCGGGCCATCCTCGACGCGATCGAGGCGGGCGACGGCGCCGCCGCGGCCACCGCCGTCGAAACCCTGCTGGAGCAGGCATCCGTCGACGCCGCCCGCCTGGACGGCGCTCCGCCGTCGCGCGCCCGCCGGTCGCCGGCCGCCCGGCGCAGCCGACCGAAGCGCGAGCCCGCATCGTGAAGATCACGAGGCTGACCACGTTTCTGGTCGCTCCGCGCTGGCTGTTCCTTCGCATCGACACCGACGAAGGGGTCACCGGCTGGGGCGAGCCCGTGGTCGAGGGACGCGCCGAGACGGTGCGCGCGGCGATCGACGAACTCGGCGACCTGGTGATCGGCGAGGACCCGCTGCGCATCGAGGATCACTGGCAGGTGCTGACCAAGGGCGGTTTCTATCGAGGCGGCCCGGTGCTGTCCAGCGCCGTCGCCGGTATCGATCAGGCCCTGTGGGACATCGCCGGAAAGGTCCACGGCGTGCCGGTGCATCAACTGCTCGGCGGGCCGGTGCGCGAACGCGTGCGGATGTACGCCTGGATCGGCGGCGACGAGCCGGGCGAACTCGCCGACCTGGCCCGCGAGCAGGCCGAGGCCGGATTCACCGCGGTGAAGATGAACGGCTCCGGCGCAATGGCGCCGATCGAGACCCTGGCGCAGACCAGGCAGGTGGTCGAGCGGGTCGCCGCCGTGCGCGAGGCCATCGGGCCGGATCGCGACCTGGTCGTCGACTTCCACGGGCGCATGTCCACGGCGATGTCCCGCCGGCTGCTGCCGCTGCTCGAGCCGTTGTCGCCGCTGTTCGTCGAGGAACCGGTCCTGCCCGAATTCACGCGTGACCTCGGCGCGCTCGTGCAGGGCACGACCGTGCCGCTGGCCACCGGCGAGCGCCTGTACTCCCGCTGGGACTTCCGCGACGTCCTCCCGACTGGCATCGCAGTGGCCCAGCCGGACGTCTCGCACGCGGGCGGCATCAGCGAGGTACGCCGCATTGCCGCCATGGCCGAGGCCTACGACGTGACGATGGCTCCGCACTGCCCGCTCGGTCCGATCGCGCTGGCGGCCAGCCTGCAGGTGTCGTTCGCGACGCCGAACTTCCTTATCCAGGAACAGAGTGTCGGCATCCACTACAACGCCGGCAACGACCTGCTCGACTACCTGCTCGACTCGTCGCCGTTCCATTTCGTCGACGGCCACGCCGCCCTGCCGAACGCCCCGGGCCTGGGCATCACCATCGATGAGCGGGCGGTGCAGCGCGCCGACGAGATCGGGCACGAATGGCGCAATCCCCTGTGGCGGGCGGCGGACGGCTCCTTTCGCGAATGGTGACCGATACCCGCACGCCGTACGTCGCCACCGACATCTCGCACGGCGGCCGGTGGACGTCGCTGCGACTGGGCGGTCGGGAATGGCTGTGGTCCCGCGACGAACCACGGCGGGCCACAGCCCGACCGGGTGACGCGTTCGCAGATGCCGGCGGCCTCGAGGAGTGCGTGCCGACCGTGCGCGGCACTCCCGACCACGGCGCGGCCTGGACGCGAAAGTGGCGGCACGACAACGGCGCCGATGTCGTCGATTGCGGCGACTTCGTGCTGCACCGGCGGCTTGGCGCTGACGCTTCCGGGGTGCACGCCGACTACCGACTCGACGCGGCGCCGGGTTTCCGGTTCGTGTGGGCCGCCCATGCGCTGCTCGACGTCTCGGCCGAGGCGCGCATCGTCTTGCCGGACGGCACGCCGGTGCGCGTCTATACCGACGCAGCGTCCGAACCGGGCCGCCCGCCGTTCGTCGTGGGCACCTGGCCGCGGCCGCTCGGCTTGCCGCTCGACCGTCTGGGGCCGGACGACGGCACGGCCATCGGCGCGATCGCGGTCGGGTGCCCGAGCGCGGCGGTCATCGATGGCGCGGACCGGCTCGAGATGCGCGTGCATGCCGACGTCACGACGTCGGTGGCCCTCTGGCGCAATCTCGGCGGATTTCCGGCTGACCGGCCCTACCGCAGCATCGGCGTCGAGCCCATGCTCGGTTCGGTATTCGATCGCGCGCAGGGGCAAGACGACGACACGATCACCGTGCCGGCCAGTGGCGCCGTCGAGTGGCGACTCGACATCACCGCGGGGCGGGCGATATGACGTTCCTCGACCTCGTCCGGGCCAGCCGGGTCATCGGCATCGTGCGCGGAACCGACGCCGACGCAGCACTCCGCACCGTGCTCACGCTCTTCGAGGAAGGCATCGCCGTCGTCGAGGTGTCACTGAACACCCCGGACGCCGCCTCGGTGATCTCGAAGGCCCGCAACACTCTCGGGCCGGACGCCACGCTGGGCGCGGGGACGGTGATCACCTCGGACGACGCGGCCCGGGCCGCCGACGCCGGCGCATCGTTCGTCGTGACACCCGGCCTCGGTGCCGGCGTCACGAAGCGCGCTCGACCGGGGCCTGCCCGTTGTCGGCGGCGCCCTTACGCCGACCGAGATCATCGCGGCGATGGCCGGCGGCGTGACCGCGGTCAAGATCTTCCCGGCCTCTCTCGGCGGGCCGGGTTACCTGCGGGCGTTGCGCGATCCGTTCCCTAACGTGCCATTCGTGCCGGTCGGTGGAATCGACGTTGACGGTGCCCTGGCCTACCTTGCACTCGGGGCGGTTGCCGTGGGAGTCGGCTCGCCTCTGGTCGGCGATGCCGCGTCCGGCGGCTCGCAGCAGGACTTGAGGCAGCGCGCCCGCAGCTTCGTGGACGCGCTCGAGGGGGCGAACTACACGTGATCGACATGGTCACCTTCGGCGAGGCGATGGCGTCGCTGCGCGGCACGGGACCGCTGCGCCTTGGGGGCACCATGCGGCTATCGATCGCCGGCGCCGAGTCGAACGTGGCGATCGGCCTCGCCCGCCTCGGCCACCGCACACGGTGGATCGGTCGTGTCGGCGACGACGAGATGGGCGCGCTCGTCGTGCGGACGCTGCGCGCCGAGGGCGTCGACACCTCGTCGGTCGTGGTCGATGCCGACCGTCCCACCGGGTTGCTGCTGTTCGAGCGACGGGTCAGCGAGATCGTCCGGGTCAGCTACTACCGTGCCGGCTCGGCCGGCGGCGCCCTGACCGCTGACGATGTCCTTCCCGCACTGGACGACGATGCCCGGCTGCTGCACGTCACCGGGGTCACCCTGGCCCTCGGCGCCAAGGCGGCCGACTGCGTCGTCGCGGCCGCCCGCCGGGCGCACGAGCGTGGCATGGTCGTCTCGCTCGACGTCAACTTCCGGTCCCGATTGTGGTCGGCCGCCGCTGCGCGCGAGACGCTGCGACCACTGATCAAGGGCATCGACATCCTGTTCGCGTCCGAGGACGAACTGCGCCTGGTCGCAGCCGACCCGGCCGCCGACATCGACGCCGCGGCCGAGCAGTTGATCGCCGACGGCGTGCGCGACGTCGTCGTCAAGCGCGGTGCATCGGGAGCGGATTCCTATACCAGCGCGGGCAAATCCTCGGTACCCGCGAGATCGGTGCCGGTGGTCGACGTGGTCGGTGCCGGTGACGCATTCGTGGCCGGCTACCTGTCCGCGCTGCTCGACGAGCAGGTCGTGACCGAGCGGGTCGAGCGGGGAGTCACCACGGCGGCGTTCACCGTCGCCCGCGAAGGCGACTGGGAGGGCCTGCCCGATCGGGGCGACCTGCATCTGCTCGACGCCGGCGAAGGCACGACGATCCGATGACCAAGCACCTCCCCTCCGTGGCGGTCTCCGGCGGCTACGAGCTGGCCGAGGGCGCCCGATGGGTCGACGGCCGGCTGGTGTTCGTCGACATCCTCGCGGGCAGCCTGTTCGAGGTTTCCGCTTCTGGCGAGGACCATCTGCTGGCCCAGCTTGACGTTCCGCTCGGCGCGGTCGCCCCGGTCGCAGGTTCGCCGGGCCGTTGGATCGCTGCCGCCGGCACCGGCTTCGCCCTGCTCGATCCGCCCGGTCGCCTGACCTGGATCGACCGGCCCGAGGACGCCGCGGCCGTGCCGATGCGGATGAACGACGGCGTCTGCGATCCGTTCGGGCGGTTCTGGGCCGGCAGCATGGCCTACGACAACACCCCGGGCGCGGGCTCGCTCTACCGCGTCGACCCCGACGGCACCGTCACCCGCGTCCTGGACGGAATGACGATCGTGAACGGCCCCGCATTCACACCCGACGGCCAGACGATGTACGTGACCGACACGGCGGCCGGCATCATCTACCGCTGCCGGGTCGATGCCGCGGGCGATGTCGTCGAGCGCGAAGAGTTCCTCGTACTCGGCCCGGACGACGGCGGCCCCGACGGCATGACCGTCGACGACTCGGGCCGGCTGTGGGTGGCGTTGTGGGACGGGTGGGCCGTGCGCTGCTACGAGCCGGACGCCTCGCTGTACCGGACTGTCTCGGTGCCGGCGCCCCGACCGACCAGTGTGTGCCTGAGCGGAACGGGAGAACGTCGCCTCCTCGTCACCACCGCCCGGCACGGCGTCGTCGATCCGTCCGCGGCCTCCGGCGCGATCCTCTCCTGCGGCATCGAGGCGGCGGCGCCGCCCGCCTGCGAATTCGGCGCGCCGAGCCGCTGAGCCTCAGCCGCTGGGCACGCCGGTCGTGACCCCGAGCAGTGCGGCCAGCGACATCGCATCGAAGGGTGCACGCACCTTGGCGTCGTTGTCGAAGTAGACGTAGACGTCGCGGGGCTGCGCTGATCTGAGCGTCCTGATCGTCGTTGCCAACTCGCGCAGTGCCGGCTCGTCGTATCCGCTGGCGTACAACTCCTGCGCACCGTGCATCCGGACGTAGCAGAAATCGGCTGTCGGCTCGCGGATCGTCGGCCAGCGACCGCCGGAGTCGGCCAGCACGGCCGCCACCCCGTGCTCGCGCAACAACTCGGCGAATCGTGGTGTCTCGAAGCTGGCATGCCGTACCTCGATCGCGTGCCGGAGCGGACGGTCCAGATCGGTGCCCGTCCAGGCCCGGCCGGCGACTCGCTCGTCGTGGCGCCGGGCCAGGTAGGCCGCTTCGGCCGTCGTTCGCGGCAGGTTGGCGAGAAACGCGTCCAAGACCTCAGCGTCGAAGGGCATGTTCGGCGGGAGTTGCCACAGCAACGGGCCGAGCTTCTCCTGCAACGCCAGCAGGCCCGATGCAAAGAAGTTGGGCAGCACGGTGTCGATGTTGCGCAGCCGCTTCATGTGCGTGACGAACCGGCTGCCCTTGGCGGCGAAGACGAATCCCTCCGGTGTCTGGTCGTACCAGGACCGGTAGCTCTGCGGGCGTTGCAGCGAATAGAACGACCCGTTGATCTCGATGGAGTTCAGATGCTCGGCGGCGTAGCGAAGCTCGTCGCGTTGCGGCAGGCCCTTCGGGTAGAACACGCCGCGCCAAGGCGGGTAGCGCCAGCCCGAGATGCCGATCCTGACCTGGCCGGTCACGATCACCCGGGCCGATCAGTACGAGCGGCCGACGTAGGCGACGAGATCGGGTTCGGTGTCGCTCTCGGGCACCGAACCGTCCGCCCGCTGCAGGCACCGAACCGTGACCGCCGACTGGGCCAGCTTCGCCTCGCCGTCCACACCGAGCGTCGACCACGAGATCTTGGCCCACCCCTCGGCCGCGGCAGCCGCGGCATCGTCCACAGTGGACACTTCGGCGATCCGGGCATCGCGCGCCTCGCGGGCGGACTCGAGCATGGCCTGCTGCTCCTCGACGAGCAGTCGCGCGATCTCCGCGCCGAGGTCGGCCAGCGCAACCGGCGTCTTGCCGCCGGAGAGACGACGAGCGAGGGTCGCCACGTCGGCGTCGAGATCGCGCGGGCCGAGTTCGACGCGCAGCGGCACACCCTTGAGCTCCCAGTCGACGGCGCGCCGCCCGAACGGAATGTCGGCGCGGTCGTCGACCACGACGCGCACCCCGGCATCGCGCAGCTCGGACCCGATCTTGTGCACGGCGTCGACGACCTCGGCTTAACGGCCATGACCACGACCTGGGTGGGCGCCAGGGCCGGCGGCACCCGCAGGCCCGCGTCGTCGCCGTGCACCATGATCAGCCCGCCGACCATGCGGGTCGACGAACCCCAGGACGTCGTCCAGGCATGTTCGCGCACGCCGTCCTTGGACGAGTACTCGATGCCGAACGCCTTGGCGAAGTTCTGCCCGAGCTCATGCGACGTACCCATCTGCAACGCCTTGCCGTCAAGGGTCATCGCCTCGCAGGTCAGCGTGTTGATTGCTCCGGCGAAACGCTCCTGCTTGGTCTTGCGGCCGACCAGCACCGGGATCGCCAGCACGTTGACCATCAGGTCTTCGTAGGCCTCGTGCAGGATGCGCAGCGCGTACTCGCGGGCGTCGTCGCGGTCGGCGTGTGCGGTGTGCCCCTCCTGCCACAGGAATTCGCTGGTCCGCAGGAACAGCCGCGGCCGCAGCTCCCACCGCACGACGTTGGCCCACTGGTTGAGCAGTAGCGGAAGGTCGCGGTAGCTCTGCACCCACTTGGCCATGAACTCGCCGATGACCGTCTCCGACGTGGGCCGCACGACGATCGGCTCCTCGAGCTGCTTGCCGCCCGCGTGCGTGACGACCGCGAGTTCGGGGCTGAACCCCTCGACGTGCTCGGCTTCCCGGCGCATGTACGACTCCGGGATGAACAGCGGGAAGTACGCGTTCTGCGCGCCACAGGCCTTGATGCGGGCATCCATCTCGGCCTGGATCCGCTCCCAGATGGCGTAGCCGTACGGCCGGATCACCATCGTGCCGCGAACCGGACCGTTGTCGGCCAGTTCGGCCTTGGCGATCACGTCCTGGTACCAGCGGGGGAAGTCATCAGTCTGCGAAGTCAGCACGCGTGCCATGAGGCGCAATGCTACGGACCCCCTCGCAGCCGAATCGATCGAGTTACCCGGCCGGGCGGCGAGGGCGGAGCTCACCCGACGACGGCGCCGCGCAGCACCATCCGGCGCGGCGCGGCGAGCGTGGCCAGGTCGACCCGCGGGTCCGCGTCGTAGACGACGAGATCAGCGGGCGCTCCCTCGTCGAGCCCGGGCAGGCCCAGCCACTCACGCCCACGCCAGGACGCCTGGGCGATGACCTCCGCCTGCGGCACTCCCGCCTCGATGAGCGCCCGGATCTCGTCGCGGATCAGGCCGTGTCCGAGCGAGCCTCCTGCGTCGGTGCCGGTGTAGAGCGCGATCCCGGCCTCCCAGGCGGCGCGGATGCGCGGCCGGGCGTTCTCGTGCAGGTCGCGCATGTGCGCCGCGTACCTCGGGAACTTCGCCTCGCCCTGCTCGGCCCACGACGGGAAGTTCTCGACGTTGATCAGGGTCGGCACGACGGCGATGCCGCGCTCGGCAACGTCGTCGAGCAGGTCGGCGGTGAGCCCGCTGCCATGCTCGATCGAGTCGATGCCGGCCGCGATCAGCCCGGGCAGCGCGTCCTCGCCGAAGACGTGGGCGGCGACTCGCACGCCGAGTTCGTGCGCCCGCCCGATCGCCTCCTTGAGCGCACCGTCGGGCCAGAGCGGGGCCAGGTCGCCGGCCGCACGGTCGATCCAGTCGCCGGCGATCTTGACCCAGCCGTCCCCGGCGGCGGCCTGTACCGCAACCTCGTCGGCCAGCTCGAACGGTTCGACCTCGACGGCCACGTGACGTATGTAGCGGTGCGGACGCGCGATGTGGCGCCCGGCGCGGATCAGCCTGGGCAGGTCCTCGCGCCGCTGCACCGACCTGTTGTCGACCGGCGAGCCGGCATCACGAAGCAGCAACGCCCCGCCGTCGCGATCGGCGAGCGCCTGCTCGGCCTGGCCGTCCGGGTCGTCGACGAATCCGTGCAGCGACATCCCGATGTGGCAGTGCGCGTCGACGAAACCCGGAATGATCCAGCCGCCCGCGCTGATCGTCTCGGCCGGGCCGGCGTAGGACTCGAAGCAGAGCCGCCCGTCGACGATCCATGCGTCGCGTTCGGTCTCATCGGGCAGGAACACCCCGCGTAGGTGCAGCGCAGTCATGCCCGCTGACGTTACCCAGCCACCTACGCGACGTAGCCGAACAGGTCGACGACCAGATTTGTGCTGCCGCTACTGAAGAAATCGAACCTACCTGCGGTCCCCAACGGCGCCATGACGGCATTGGGCACCAGGCGGTTGTCGCTGTAGCTCAGCATCGACACGCCGGGGCGGGCGGAGCCTGCGGCGTAGGCGATCAGGTAACCGGAGTCCGGCGGCACCGCCGTCGTGCTGGTGAACAGCACCCGCGCCGAGGACGAAACGCCGAGCGCGGATGCTCCGGCGTACTCGACCGTCGCGCCGTTGGCGAGCGCACCGGTCCGGCCGCCCAGACCGCTTCGCGTATCGGACTTGCGCAGCGGGGTACTCAGGCCGATGTAGCTGGCCGTCGCACTCGACGCGAACCACCCGATGCGATCGACGACCACGTCGGTGGCAGGCGCCGCGCTGCGGATGCTGATGGACCCGTCGGCGGCGATGGGCACGATCGCCAGGTTGGCCCGGTTGTAGCGGCCGACATTGACGGTCGGCTTGGCGGTATACGTGCTGCCGTACGCGCTCAGGTTGCCCGAACCGGAGGTGACGGCCATCGCCGTGATGTTGACCAGCACGGCGTGGGCGCCGGCCGGCCGACTGCTCAGCGGAATGCGGACGGTGGAGCCGTTCGCGAGCTTGCCCAGATGGCCGCCCAGCGTGGTGCGCGTATCGAGCAGGCGCGCGGGCGCGGCGGTGGCGTACCCGTCGCCGGAGGCGGTGTCGAAGTAACCGACCAGATCGGCGACGGCGTGCACCGCCGCTCCGGTAGTGCGCAGTGTGAACGAACGGTTGGCACGCAGCGGGGCGACGGCCAGCACGGCATTGGGCGAGTCGGCCGTAGTGAGATTCAGATTGGTCGTGCCGGCCCAAGTGTCGCCGTAGACGGCGAATCCGCTGGCGCTCTGGGGCGTGAGGCCGGTGAGGTTGACGACCACCGACGTCGCCGTGGCCGGAACGTTCGCCGCGACCGGCACCGAGATGGCCTGGTTGGTGCCGATCATGCCGGGGTGGCCGCCGACACTGGTGCGGGTGTCGAGAATCCGCACCGGCTGGGCAAGCGTCACGTAGCGAGACGGCGCGAGGGTGTCGATCGTCGGCCCGCCCAGGTGCAGGACCCCCGCACCGGTCTGGTTGTTCGCGGGCGGGTTGTGGCCGGCGTGATCTTCCAGGTAGCCCTGCAAGTCATCGGCAGTCCAGCTCGGATGCGCCGACTTGACCAGGGCGGCCGCACCGGCCACGTGCGGCGCGGCCGCTGACGTTCCGTAGAAACCGAGTCCGTCGTTCGTCCCGCTCGTCGTGCCGTAGATCGGGGAACTCACGCCGTCGTAGCCGGTGATGTCGGGCTTGACGCGACCGTCGATGGTCGGCCCCTGCGAGCTGTACGGCTCGAGGCTGTCGTTCTGCCAGTACGCGGCGCCCGCGGCGACGGCGTATTGCGAGCTCGCGGGCTCGGTGATGCTCTCCGCCGCGGCATCGGCCGGGTCGATCGACGCGTAGAGCGAGGTGTCGACGTCGCCCCAGTAGGACAGGTCGTACCGGTAGTGCGGCGTGTTCGAGGGCAGCCCGACCCAGACCATGTAGCAAGGCGTCGGTGGCCGTGGAATTCGTTACGTCTAGGGCGAGCCACGGCGTCTGGCCGACCAGCTGGGTGACCGTCGTCGGCGAACCGACCAGCTTCTTGGTGATCTGGTCGTACGGCTGGTACGTAAAGCTCACCAGGTCCGAACTCGTGCTCGCGGGCCAGTGGTCCCACTGCAGCATGAACAGCGCCGAACCGCCCGCAAACACGGGGACACCGTCCATCTCCGGGTCAGCTCCCCCACCCACACCCGGATTGAGGTCGGCACGGTGGTTGTTGTTGAGGTCCTGGAACGTGCCGCCCCAGTGATCTTCGCCGTTGTTACCGGCGGACTGGATCCACAGAATGCCTGCGTTACGGGCGGTCCGGACGGTCGCGGCCGTGCTGTCGGCGTCGCCGGTGCTGTCGCCGCGGCTGTCGCCGGGGAAGCCGAGCGAGCTGTTGACGATCTTGATCCCGGCGGCCTGCAACTGCTGCTCGGCAGTCTTGAAGCCGATGTTGTCGTCGACGCAGTACAGCGCCAGCGCCGCCGACGGAGCCATCTGGTGCACGATCTCGGCAACGGCCGTGCCGTGCGGGGTGGTGCTGGAGTTCGCGCAGTGGTTGCCGACGATCGATTGGCCGGCCGGCAGACGTTTGGCGCTGACCTCGGCCGACAGGCCGGCGAATCCGGCGTCGACGATGCCGATCGTGACGCCCTGCCCGGCGAATCCGTTGGCCTGCCAGACGCTCGCGTCCGACGCGGCGACGCCTTGCGACACGGCGGCATCGGCGAAGGCACGCACGGGGCGGGCAACCGAGCGCACGCCGGGGCTGCCGGCCAGACCGGCCAGTGCCGACTTGGGAACGACAGCCGTCACGGCATCCGACGCCGCGGCCACGATCCGCCCGCGCGAGCGGCCCAGTGCCTTGGTCAGCGACGCGGCGTCGCCACGCATGGTGACCTCGACCGTGCCGTCGGCCATGGCCGGAGCGGTCTGCAGGCGGCCGTCGAGGTGCGGGACGGGTGCCGGCGGGCGAGCGGCCGGCGCAGCCGGCGTGACCGTGCGGCGCGGCAGTTGGACGCCCGCCCACGGATCATGAGCGGCTGGTGGTCGATGCCCGTGCGACGCCGAAGCGATCGACGCATGGCCCCGCCCGTTCAGCGACCCGGCGGGCGAACCCGCAACGGCAATCACAACGCCGATCAGCAGGCCCGCAGCAGCAATGGGCGCCATAGGACCAGCGAACTTATGCATCGGATACCCCGATTGTTAGCCCCCCAAGGGCCCGGCAAGACAGGGGGACCCTACAGGGCGCAGGTAGGCGCGGCGAGTCGTGACGATCATGTTCCTGGTACGACAAGCCATCCATCAGCGAGCAGTTGCCGCGTATCGGAGAGCAATTGCGGCAACACGCGCGTCTGGGCGATCACCGGGATGAAGTTGGTGTCGCCGCCCCAGCGAGGCACGACGTGCTGATGCAGATGTGCGGCAATTCCGGCGCCGGCCACGACTCCCTGGTTCATGCCGATGTTGAAGCCGTGCGGGCCGGAAACCGCCCGCAAGGTCCGCATCGCCTGCTGCGTGAGCGCGGCCAGTTCGGCCGCCTCAGCCGCCGTCATGTCGGTGTAGTCGGCGATGTGCCGGTACGGGAGCACCATCAAATGCCCGCTGTTGTACGGGTAAAGGTTGAGCACCGCGTACACGAGTTCGCCGCGCGCCACGATCAGGCCGTCCTCGTCGGAGAGCTTGGGCGCATGGCAGAACGGGCATTCGTCGCCGGCTTCGTCGTGGCGCGGCTTGCCACTGCCGGGACCACCCTGGATGTAGGCGAGGCGATGCGGCGTCCAGAGGCGCCCGAATCCGTCCGGCTCGCCGGCGAAGTCGCTGGCCGGGAGCTCCTCGGTCATGTCGGGAAATGCGTGGTCGTAGGCGACTCGTTGATGCGGCGGGCCACGAAGTCCACGATCTCTGCGACCGCCTGGTCCACGGCGATGCCATTTCGCTGCTCGCCGTCGCGGTACCTGAACGAGACGGCACCAGACTCCTGATCGGTGGCTCCGGCGATGATCATGAACGGCACCTTCTGCTTCTGCGCCGTGCGGATCTTCTTCTGCATGCGGTCGTCGGAGTCGTCGACCTCTACCCGCACGTGCTGCGCGCGCAGCTTGGCGGCGACGTCGTGCAGGTAGGGCACCTGGTCGTCGGTGACCGGGATGAGCACCGCCTGCACCGGCGCCAACCAGGCGGGGAAGGCGCCGGCGTAATGCTCGGTCAGCACTCCGATGAACCGCTCGATCGACCCGAACTTCGCCGAGTGGATCATCACCGGCTGCTGGCGCGAGCCGTCAGCGGCCTGGTACTCCAGCTCGAAGCGGGCGGGCTGGTTGAAGTCGTACTGGATGGTCGACATCTGCCAGGTCCGGCCGATGGCGTCCTTCGCCTGCACGGAGATCTTCGGTCCGTAGTAGGCCGCGCCGCCCGGATCGGGCACGAGGTCCAGCCCGGACTCGGCGGCGGCCTCCGCGAGCACCTTGGTCGCGACCGACCACTCCTCGTCGGTGCCGATGAACTTGTCCACCGCGTCGTCCCGGGTCGACAGCTCGAGATAGAAGTCGTCCAGGCCGAAGTCGCGCAGCAGCCCGAGGATGAACCGGAGCAACGCCTTGATCTCGTCGGGCGCCTGCTCGGGCGTGCAGTAGCTGTGCGAGTCGTCCATGGTCAGGCCGCGCACCCGGGTCAGGCCGTGCACCACACCGGACTTCTCGAAGCGGTACACGGTGCCGAACTCGAACAGGCGCAGCGGTAGCTCGCGGTAGGACCGCCCGCGCGAGCGGTAGATCAGGTTGTGCATCGGGCAGTTCATCGCTTTGAGCCGGTACTCCGACGACTCG
Organism: uncultured Actinomycetota bacterium; assembly: GCA_963709985.1. GTDB lineage: Bacteria > Actinomycetota > Actinomycetes > Mycobacteriales > Jatrophihabitantaceae > DASXRA01. The sequence continues at coordinate 210,353 of CAVPYQ010000043.1, read as the reverse complement.
AGTTCCATCGGCGGGAACATGGAGTCGGCGAAGTAGGGCAGGTGGCCCGAGGTGTGGAACAGGCCGTCCTTGGTGATGTGCGGGGTGTTGACGAATTCGAAGCCCTCGTCGATGTGCCGCTGCCGGACGTAGCCCTCCATCTCGCGGCGCAGCACGCCGCCCTTCGGGTGGAATACCGGCAGGCCCGAGCCCAGTTCCTCCGGGAAGCTGAACAGGTCGAGCTCTGCGCCGAGCTTGCGGTGGTCGCGCTTGGCCGCCTCCTCGAGCTGGGTCAGATGCGCCTTGAGGTCATCGCGCGAGGCCCACGCCGTGCCGTAGATGCGCTGCAACTGCGGGTTCTTCTCGTTGCCGCGCCAGTAGGCGGCGGCGGTACGCATCAGCTTGAACGCCGGGATGCGCCGGGTGGTGGGCAGGTGCGGACCGCGGCACAGGTCGGTCCAGATCAGGTGGCCGGTCTTGGCGTCGCGGTTGTCGTACATGGTCAGCCCGCCGGACCCGACCTCGACGGACTCCTCGGCGGTCTGGCCGCCCTTGAGACCGATCAGCTCGAGCTTGAACGTCTCGACGTCGAGTTCGATGCGCGCGTCGGCGTCGGTGACCGGGCGCCGCTCGAAGCGCTGGCCGGCCTTGATGATCTCGGCCATCTTCTTCTCGATGGCGGCCAGGTCCTCCGGCGTGAACGGGCGCGAGGGCAGGAAGTCGTAGTAGAAGCCGTTCTCGATCGGCGGCCCGATGCCGAGCAGCGTGCCGGGGAACAGATCCTGGACGGCCTGCGCCATCACGTGCGCTGCCGAGTGGCGAATCACGGCCAGGCCGTCCGCCGACTCGGCGGCGACCGGCTCGACATCAGTGTCGGACTCCGGCGACCAGGCCAGATCGCGCAACGCGCGCGAATCGACTTCGCGGACGACGACGGCACCAGAGGGCCCGTTGAGCTCGATACCGGCCTGCTGCAGCGCGGCCGCCGCCGTAGTGCCCGCAGCGACCGTTACGGTCCGGACGGACGCAGGGGGGGACGCGGTGGCGGACACGAGATTCTCCTCAGTACGGCGACAGGGCGCTTACCAGCTGTATAGCGCGACGTGTCGCATGCTAGTGCCGTGCCCCGAGGACACCGACGACATATCGCGCCGTGGCTCCTTCTCGCAGTGGCGCCTGTCGTCGTAGCCGCTTGCTCGACCAGCCGTCCGCGACAGGCACCGCGCCAGACCGCCACCACGACCCAGCATGCCGCCCAGCAGGCGAACCCGAGCGTCGCCCCGACCCGGCGGCCGAGTCCGTCGGGTGAGTTCACCTTCGCCTTCGCCGGCGACGTCCATTTCATGGACCGGACGGCGCAGCGCCTGGCCGATCCGTCCACGGCGTTCGGGCCGGCTGCCCGCGGTCTTGGCGCAGCCGACCTGACCATGGTCAATCTGGAGACGGCGGTGACGACCCGCGGCGAGCCCGCACCGAAGGAGTTCCACTTCCGTACCCCGGCGACCGCGTTCACCGCACTGCGCGATGCGGGCGTCGACGTCGCCACCATGGCGAACAACCACGCCGCCGACTACGGCGCGGTGGGCCTGCAGGACACGATCGCCGCTATCCGGTCGAGCCGCTTTCCGGTAGTCGGCATCGGAGCGACGCCGACCAGGCCTACGCCGCGTGGAAGACGACCGTGCACGGCACGAAGGTCGCGGTCATCGCGGCCAGTCAGGTTCGCGACGAGACGATGGCCAACTTCTCGGCCGGCCCGAGCACGCCGGGCATCGCCAGCGCCGACAACGAGCGGTTGCTGCAGTCGGTCCGCGCGGCCAAGGCGGCGGGGTACGCCGTAGTCGTGTACCTGCACTGGGGCATCGAGTACACGGGCTGCCCGGACGGCGACCAGCGCAGCCTCGCCGACGCCCTCGCCCACGCGGGTGCCGCCGCGGTCATCGGGGCGCACGTGCACGAACTGCAGGGCGCCGGCTGGCGGCACGACGGTGCATACGTCGCCTACGGACTCGGCAACTTCCTGTGGTGGCGTTCCTTCGGCAACGTCCAGGACGACAACGGCGTGCTGACCCTCAAGTTCCGGGGCAGCCGCGTCGTCCGGGCCTACTTCGCACCGGCGCACCTGGACGATCGCGGCGTCCCGGTGCCGGCCACCGGCGGCGAAGCGGCCCGCATCAATGCCGAGTGGACCCAGGCCCGCGAGTGCGCCGGTCTCGCGGCGGCGCCGCCCCGCCGGTAGGCGAGCTAGGCGCTCTCGACGGCCGGTTCGCCGATCGGCGCACTCTCAACAACACGCACCGGTTCCGGCGGGCGTGGCCGGGCCAGCGCGATCAACGCAACCGCCGCGGCGAGCACCATGAACGCCGCTGAGACCGCGAACGTGCGGTCGAAGCCGGCCGTCTCGGCGACGCGCGGACCTGATCCGGCCAGCGCGTGCGTGCGCGACGCTGCGATAGTCAGCAACACGGCCAGGCCCAGCGAACCGCCGATCTGCCTCGTCGTGTTGATCAGGCCCGACGCCAGGCCGGCGTCGCGGCGTTCGACCCCCGAGTTGGCTGCCATCGTCACCGGGACGAACGACATGCCCACGCCGAACGTGATGATCGCGCCCGGGATGCCGACGTGCAGCGCGTACGAGCTGCCGGTGTGCATCCGGGACAGCAGGAGCAGCCCGGCCGAGGCGATCAGCGGGCCGATCACCAGCAGCGTCCGCGCTCCGACTCGGCCGATCAACCGGGACGACAACTGGGTACCGACGATGATCGCGAGCGGCATCGGCAGGAAGGCGAAGCCGGTCCGCAGCGGGCTGTACCCCTGCACGTTCTGGAGGAACTGCGAGAGGAAGAAGAAGACCGAGAACATCACGGCACCGATGAGCACCATGATCAGGTTCGCCCCGGTCAGCGCGCGGGACCGGAACAACCGCAACGGCACGAGCGGGTGGCGGTGACGGCTCTCGATCACCAGGAACGCGCCGATCAGTACGGCACCGGCGACCAGGTAGCTGACGACCTCGCGCGAACCCCATGAGTGCTGGTCGGTCGAGACGACGCCGTAGACCAGCGCAACCAGGCCGGCCGTGATCGTGAGGGCACCCGCCCAGTCGAGCGTCGGGCGCTCGCCCTCGGCCCGCGACTCGGTGATCGCGAAGCGCGCGACGGCCAGCACCAGCAGGCCGATCGGCACGTTGATGAACAGAATCCAGCGCCAGGACAGCAGATCGGTGAGCACGCCGCCGGCCAGAACGCCGGTGGCTCCCCCGGCACCTGCGACCGCGCTCCACATCCCGAGCGCCCGCGCGCGGGCCCGCGGCTCGGTGAACGTCGTCGTCAGGATCGTCAGCGTCGCCGGCGAGAGCACCGCACCGCCGAGACCCTGCAGGCCCCGCGCCGCGATCAACTCGCCACCGGTCTGGGCCAGGCCGCCGATCAGGGACGTGAGCGAGAACAGCGCCACACCGATCAGGAACAGCCGGCGCCGCCCCCACAGATCAGCAGCCCGGCCACCGAGCAGCAGGAACCCGGCGAAGGTCAGCGTGTAGGCGTTGAGCACCCAGGCCAGGCCGTTCTGCGACAGGTGCAGGTCGCGCTGCATGTCCGGCAGGGCGACGTTCACGATGCTGATGTCGAGCACGACCATGAACTGCGCGACGCACACGACCGCCAGCAACAGCCCGTCCGGACGCGAGCGCATTGCTTCGCGGGCCTTGCGTGCGGACAAAGAGGCGGTCATGAGGAACTCCAGTCGAAATCAAGGCGACACACGCGCACGACAACCCGCGCAAGCATGCGTCCATTCCGACGCCGCAGAAACGTGAGCCAGTTCAAGCCGCACCTGTGAATCCGGCGTCCGGCAGATGAATTCGGGAGGACAGCGCTGTAAATCCCGAAGCGACGGACGCTCACACGTGTCTGCCGTAGACGCGCTTGACGACCGGCAACAGCAGGCCACGGGGGACGAATTGGCTCAGGTTCATGGCGCGGGCGGGCAGACCCGGCGTGACCCGTCGAGCGCCGCGGTCCATGCCGATCACGGCCTGCTGCGCGACGTGGGCGGCGTCCGTCCAGAGCAAATCGGGCACCGTCGTCTCGACCTGCTCGATTCCCGCGGCGCGCGTGAACTCGGTGCGGACCGGCCCCGGCGCGAGCAGCGTGCAGGTGACGCCGGATCCCTTCAACTCCGAATGCAGCGCCTCGGCCAGCGAGTTCGTGAATGCCTTGCTCGCGGCGTAGGTGGCGTTGCCCGGCAACGGCTGGTTGCCCGCCGTCGAACCGGTGATGAGCACGGCGCCGGTCCGGCGGCTGACCATACCGGGCAGTACGGCGAGAAGTAGGTCATGCACGGCCACGACGTTGACCTCGACCTCGTCCTGCTCGCGCGCCCGGTCGAGACTGTGCAGCCGGCCGAACGTGGCGAACCCCGCGTTGTCACACAGCACGTCGACCGCCCGCCCGGCGAGTTCGTCGGCGAGTGCCCGGCGGGCGCCCCGGTCGGCAAGATCCACCGGCCGCTCGTCGACCGTCACGCCGTGTTCGGCGGTGATCTCACGGGCAAGATCGGCGAGACGATCCGCCCGCCGCGCGACCACGATCAGGCCGTGACCGCGACGCGCCAGCTCGCGGGCGAGTTCGGCGCCGATGCCGGACGACGCTCCGGTGATGACGGCACGGCTGTGCGCGGACGGTGCAGGCAGGCTCATCGCTCATCCTCTCGGCCGACGGCCGTTCGAGCTAACCGGCTTGCCGGCGGGCGTCTTCGGCCGGGCGGCGATACATCTCGGCAAGCTCCTCGACGGCTTCGGCCAGCCGCGCTCGCAACTGCGGGGGCGCGACCACCTCGACCTCGGGGCCGAGCCGGAGCAGTTCGCCGACGGCGTGCTCGATCGTCTCGACCGGCACGTTCGCCTGGACCCAGCCCCTAGCGTCCGGCTCCCCCGCCGTGCGTTGCGCGATGCGGGCAGTCGCCGGGTCCAGGCCGGCGAGCCGCTCGACGCCTCGCGGCGAGAGCCGAACGACCGCGTTGCCGCGATGCCGGCGCACCTCGAAGTCGGCGACGTACTGACGCCAGTGCTCCGCGAGGTCGAACTGCTCCGGGCGCTCGAAGCGATGGTCGAGGACATCGACGTCGAGGATCTGCGACACACGGTAGGTGCGGATGGCATCGACGCCGCGTGCGACCAGATACCAGCGTCCGGCCTTGAGGACCACGCCGAGCGGATCAACGGTACGGCTGAGGTCGGTCGGTGCCGTCCAGCGTCGATAGCGCATGCGCAGCGAGCGTTGTGCCCAGACCGCGTCGGCCACCACACCGAGGTGGGTCGTGTCGTCGGGAACGCCGTACCACGTCGGCGCATCCAGGTGGAACCGCTCGCGAACCCGTTCGGTCCGGTCGCGCAGTTGCACCGGCAGGGACGCCTTGAGCTTGAGTTGTGCCGCGGCCAGCGCCGACCCGAGCCCAAGCTCCGCGGCCGGACCATGCAGTCCGCCGAGGAAGAGCACCTCGGCCTCGTCGGCGGTCAGGCCGGTGAGCCGGGTGCGGTAGCCCTCGAGGAGTTGGTAGCCGCCGTCGTGCCCGGCGTCACCGTAGAGCGGCACGCCCGCGGCACCGAGTGACTCGACGTCTCGGTAGACCGTTCGAACGGAGACTTCGAGCTCGACGGCGAGTTCGGCAGCAGTCATCCGCCCGCGCGTCTGCAGGAGCAATAGCAGGGAGAGCAGACGGCTGGCACGCATGCCGACAATTCTCCGGATACCACTGACAAGGGTTGTCAGTGGACCGGCCATAGCGTCGCGCCATGACACATGACTTCGACTTCCTCCACGGCACCTGGAACGTCCACAACCGAAAGCTCGTCAAGCCGCTCAGCGGCAGCACCGAGTGGGACCAGTTCCCCGGACGCTCGCTCGCCCGGCCGATCTTCGGCGGCACCGGAAACGTCGACGAGATCGAATTCCCCACGATGGGCTGGTCGGGGTTCACCCTGCGGCTGTTCGACGCCGACGAGCAGACGTGGTCGCTGTTCTGGGTCAGCAGCCGCCGCAACGTCATCGACCCGCCGGTGGTGGGCCGATTCGTCGACGGGCGCGGTGAGTTCCTCGGCGACGACAACTACGAGGGCCGGCCGATCCGGGTGCGCTACATCTGGTCGGCGATCACGCCGACATCGGCCCGGTGGGAGCAGGCGTTCTCCGTCGACGGCGACCGCACGTGGGAGACGAACTGGATCATGGAGCTCACCCGCGCGGACGCCTGAACCCGATGCCGGGCACTTGACCTGGACGGCCGCCCAAATCATCCTGTCGCGAGGCAATCACCCCGGCGCTAGCGGCAGGAACCGACGTGACCGAAGAGGCCGTCTCGGCCGCCACCTCAGCGTCGGAATCGGCGTGGGCCGAACCGACAACTCGCGTCCCGCCTGGCTGGACGCTGCGATTCGCCCTGGTGTGGCTGGGCTTCTGGATGGCGAACCTGGCGCCGGTCCAGTTGCTGTTGCCCGACCAGTTCGATGCGATCGACAAGGCGCACAAGGTCGACGACCTCGGGTTGGTGCTCGGCATCGGCGGACTCGTCACGCTCGTCGCGCTGCCGGTGTGCGGGGCATTGTGCGACCACACCCGGTCCCGGTTCGGCCGCCGCCGGGTCTGGATGCTCGGCGGCATCGTGGTGTTCGCGATCGGCGTGGCGGCCACCGGCACCCTGCACTCGGTCGCGGGAATCGCGGCGGCGTGGGTCGTCGCGAGCGTCGGCATGAGCATGGCGACGGCCGGCCTGACCGCCTCGGTGGCCGACCAGGTTCCCGACGATCAGCGCGGTGAGATCTCCGCGGCGATGTTCGGGCCGCAGGCGCTCGGCATCCTGGTCGGCCTGGTCGTGCTGACCACCGTCTTCACCTCGACGCGTGGCGGCTACGTGTTCCTGGCCATCGCCTTGCTCGTGCTGGCGACCCCGTTCATCCGCCGGTACCGAGACGTGTCGGAAGACCGCCAGGTCGTCTCCCTGACACCGACGGCGATCCTGCGCTCGATCTGGGTGAACCCCCGGGAGAATCCCGACTTCGCCTGGGCGTTCGCCGGCCGCGTCCTGGTGAACACCGGCAATGCGCTCGGCACGTGCTACCTGCTCTACTTCTTCCAGGACTACCTCAAGCTCACCGACCCGGACACCGCGCTGCTTGTGACCACGGCGATCTATCTCGTGTTCACGCTGGCCTCCACGTACGGCGGCGGGATCGTGTCCGACCGCACCGGCCGCCGCCGGATCTTCGTCGCGGCCGCGTCAGCGCTGCAGGCAATCGCAGCGCTGCTTCTCGTTGCGTGGCCGGGTTTCGGCACCGCGCTCGTAGCAGCGGCGTTCCTCGGCGCGGGGTACGGAGCATTCCTGTCGGTCGATCAGGCGCTGGTCATCCACGTACTGCCCGATGCCCACGCCCGCGCGAAGGATCTCGGCATCATGAACGTGGGTACCAACGCCCCGCAGGCCCTTGCGCCGCTCGCCGCAAGCGTGATCATCAGTGTGCTCGGCGGCTACCTGGTGCTGTTCGCCGCCGCGGGCGTGACGACATTGGCCGGCGCGGCAATGGTCTTTCGGATCAAGGGAGTGCGCTGAGGCTCACCCGTGGGCGAGCCGCCGGCGCCCGGCGCGTGCCGCGAACGCGTCGAGCGCGGACAGCACCTCGCGGGCCTGCCACATCCGGTCACGACGCCGGCCACTGAACTCGGTCAGCACGCCCGCCTCGGCGAGTTGGCGAATGGCCCGCTGGGCATTCGCCGACGTGGCTGCGAGTTCGCGCTGGACGAGTTCGGCGTCGACCACCGGTTGCCGCATCAGCAGGTCGGCCAACTTCCACGCGGCGGCGTCCTGGCGGGCCTTGATGACGGAGTCCCATTGCTCGCGGGTGTCGCGCAGATCAGCGACCAACCGGCGGCCGTTGGCGATCGCCGCGAAGGATGCCTCGGCGATCAGCGACGACGATCCGCGCCGGATCGCCGCGCCGGTAACTCGTCAGCGCCGCGAAGTACGCATCGGTGTCGGTGAGCAGCCCGGCCGACACCGGCACGGTGACGTTGCGGGTCAGCGCCTTGGCCCGCAGCATCGAGTGGACGAGCGCGCGCCCCGTCCGGCCGTTGCCGTCGGCGAACGGGTGGATCGTCTCGAACTGGGCGTGGGCCAGCGCCGCGTGGGCCAGCACGGGCAGGTCGTCACGCTGCACGAATCGCATCAGGTCGGCCATCGCTGCGGGCACCCGCTCGTGGTGCGGCGGGACGAACGTGGCCCCGTGCGGGCCGAAGTTGCCCCCACCGATCCACACCTGCTCCCGGCGCCAGTGCCCGGCCGCCTCGGGATGGTGGCGCTGCATGAGCGCGGCGTGCATCGCGAGCACGGCGTGCGTGTCGAGCCGGTCGGCCAGGTCGATCGCCGCCTGCATCGCATGCACATTGGCCACGATCTCCGACGCGTTCTGCTTGTCGTCGTTGCCGAGTTCGGCCAACGCGATGGCACGCGCACCCGACGTGAGGTTCTCGATCTTCGACGACGAGGATGACTCCGACCGGAGCAGGATCGCGCCGAACGGGGCGATCTCGGCGCCCATCTCGGCATCGAAGCGCGCGATCTCGCTGGACGCCTCGTCGGCCAGGGCGAGGGCGGCGGTCGGCAACGCCACGTCGAGGCGAGCGATGGCGGGCACGACGGCTGCCTCGTAGGACCCGGCATGGCGTCGCCGCAGCGTGCGCGAGCCCAGGCCAGCCGGCAGGGACGACACCCACTCGCGCTCCTCCGACCCGAGCGCGGGCCAACCCGGAGCGTTCCGGCTCGCTCGGGCCGGAACGGATGCCATGCGTCGACACTAGCATCCGATCTTTACTCATCGGATGCTATCGCCGGACACCCGACTTCGCCCCGATCCGCACGGCCCAGGCCGCCGCGGTCGCCATCAAGATCACAATCGGATCGCGAATTCTGTACCGCTGGCGATCCGCGGCGGACTGCGCGACAGTCTCACTACGAGACTTCTGCCGTAACGTGTTGTTCATAGGCTCCGTGACATCGACCACATGACCACATTCAGGGGGGTCTGTGCCCAGAGCGTCCACATCGATGTCCGCGCCCGCGGGCTCGGTCGCCTACGCGCGCGAACGGTTCCTCGCGGCCGAGGCCGTGGGCGACCAAGCGGTCCGCCGGCTGATCCTGACCTCGTGGAAGCGCTCGCAGGACCACAAAGTCGACAGTGACCGGGTCGCGGTGCCCTTTCTGCGCGACCCGGACCTCGAGACGCCGCTGGCCCGCAGCGCTGCGCCCATCCTCGACGCTCTGCACCAGCAACTGTCCGGCGAACCGGTCAGCATCATCCTTACCGACCAGGCCGGTCTGGTCGTCGACCGGCGGTGCGCCAGCCCGTCCATTGCCCGCGGCCTCGACGCCGTCCAGCTCGCACCGGGCTTCAGCTACGCCGAGGAGCACGCGGGGACGAACGGCATCGGCACTGCACTGTCCAGCGCGCGGCCCGCACTCGTCGACGGCCGCGAGCACTACACCGGCGAACTGGGGCTGTTCGCCTGCGCCGGCGCCCCCATCCACCACCCGACCCAGCGCCGGGTCATCGGCCTGCTCGATCTCACCACCTGGGCGCAGACGTCCGGGTCGATGCTGATGGCACTGGCCAATGCCACCGCCCAGCAGATCGAGGAGGAACTGCTCGCGCAGACGGGCCTTCGGGAGTTCGCGCTCTTCCAGGAGTACCTGAAGGCCTGCCAGCGCTCGAACGGCGCCGTCCTGGCGCTCAACAACGACGTCGTCATGATGAACGAGCATCTGCGCCAGATCATGGATGCCCAGGACCAGCACGCCCTGATCGGCTATTCGGCCGACACGATGCTGAGCAGCGGCGAGGTCATGCGCACCGTCGAGTTGCCCAGCGGGCTGACCGCGAACCTGCGGTACACGCCCGCGATCAGCGAGTCGGGCCCGGCCGGTGGCGTGTTCAACGTCCGGCTCGCGCGCGCCTCGACCCGGCCGGCACCGGCGACCGGGCCGGCCGCCACCGCGATGAACCTGCCGGGCCTGGTGGGCGGCACCGCGTGGATGAAGAGCGCCATGCAGGTCAGCGCGTGCTACGACGCGGGTGACTGGGTGGCCGTCGAGGGCGAGCGCGGCACGGGCAAGCTCTCGATGCTGCGGGCCGTACACCGACTGCGCAGCCCGGCCGGACACTGGCGCGTTCTCGACCCACCCGAACATGGCGAGCTCGCCGATTGGCTCGCCCTCGTCGCCGACGAGTTGCAGGCACCGAACGGGCTGCTCGTGCTGGCCCACGCCGACCGCTTCGACGAGCACACGATGCGCGGTCTGCTCGACACCCTGCACGAGGGCAGCGAGGACGGCGAGCCCGGCGGTCGCTCCCGGGTGGCGATCACCCTTGACGTGCCGCATGAACGTGACGACGTCGACGAACTGCTCCCCCTGTTCCCGCGCACGATCGAGATGACCTCGTTGCGGCATCGCTGCGAGGACGTGGCCGAACTGGTGCCGCACTTCCTCGCCCAACTCGGCAAGGGCGAAACCCTGCGCTGCTCGCCACAAGCGATGGCCGTGCTGCAGCGCTGCGCCTGGCCGGGCAATGTCGCCCAGCTGCGCCGGGTGCTTGCCGAGATCGCAAAACGCCGCCACGCGGGCGTCATCCAGGTCGATGACCTTCCGCCCGAGTGCCGCGTCGTGAGCCGTCGCGTCCTCACCCGCATCGAGGCACTCGAACGCGACGCAATCGTGCAGAGTCTCGTCGACAGCGGCGCAAACGTCGCGAGTGCCGCGCAGAAGCTCGGCATGTCCCGGGCCACGATCTATCGCAAGATCCGCAACTACGGGATCCACACCTCGACGCTGCGATAACCCCCCGGCGGCCGGTGGGTTGGCACTGATCAACATGGGCCAGCTCGGGACGCCGGACTCACCCGCGGGGACCGAAGGTCACTGGATCGCGCGCTGCCCGGAACAGATGCTTGTGCCGGCGGGGACTGAGGGGCATGCAGCGGGGCGTGCCGTAACGGGAAGGTTCCCCACGATGGTTCGCAGATCCATTTCGCTATTTGCCGTTCTGTGCCTGGCGATTGCCGGCATCGCCGTTTCCGCATCGACCGCCGCGGCAGCGCCGCCGAGTCCGCGCGGGCTGCCGACCGCACTCGAAGGGTTGGCCGACTACGTACCGCAGACCTCCTGTGATCCGGTGGCCAAGCCCGGGGCTGTCGCACTCGGCCGGCTTCTGGTCAGCGCCTACCCGGGCACGTCGTTCAACAGCGCCTACGCCTGCGCGACGGACGGCACGGTCAGCGAGCACTACGAGGGCCGCGCCGTCGACTGGATGGCGTCGTATCGCAACGCGACCCAAAGACGCCAGCTGCAGTCGTTCCTGACCTGGCTGTTCGCGACTCGCGCGGGCCACAAGTTCGCCTATGCGCGCCGGCTCGGCGTCATGTACATCGTCTACGACAACCGCATCTGGGGAGGGTGGGACGGCGCGTGGCATCCGCATTCGAGTTGCGCCACCCACCCCGAGACGTCCTGGGACTCGACCTGCCACCGCAACCACATGCACATCTCGCTGTCGTGGGAAGGCGCAATGAAGCGGACGTCGTTCTGGACCCACCGCGTCGCAGCGCCTGACTACGGAACCTGCCGGCCGCGCGATCTCAACTGGGCGGCGCGATACGTAAAGGCCAACCCGCGTCGTTGCACCGACTACCCGAAGGTGAATCCCGCCGCGGGAGCGTCGGCGACCAAACGCGACCTGGTCACGTTCTCCGGGGCGACGGTCTCCTACGGCAGCAGGGGACCGGCCGTCGTCGCGGTGCAGCACGCGCTGCACGTCAGTGCCAGCGGCAACTACATGTCCACGACGAAGGCAGCGGTCGTGGGTTTCCAGCGGCGCCATCAGCTACCGCCAACCGGCGGCATGAACCACCCGACTTGGCGCGCGATGTTGCGGGCAGTCAGGTAGTCAGAGGGGTCAGCGACATAGCCGGGCACACCCGGCATCGCGATCGGGTCGAAGGTGGCCAAGACGGGACCTTCGACCCTTCGCACTGCCCCGGTCACTACCTAAGGTCAGGTGCTGAGACTCGGGGATCTCGTCGTTCTCGTCATAAGGATCCGCGAGGTAACCCGATGGGAGCCGGTTCGCTCAGAACTGAGCTGTGCGCGTATCGAGCTCTGCCCGGTACCGCCGCACGTCGCGATCCCCCTCGCCCGCTCGGCCTATTGAGCCCGTCTGGCCGGGTGGGCGCGGGAACGAGACGGCGCTCGGTCCCGAGCGCTTAGCACGACAGCCGGGATGTACGAGGGTGATCGACGTGCCCGCCGGGTGGGACGGGCACGTCGTCGCTCGCGCATGCCCGCGCGCCTTGGTTGGGTCGGCTTGGTTGGGTCGGCTTGTTGGGTCGGCCCGGGTCCGTGCGCCTGGATCAGCCTCGCGCAGCCAGCGGCCGGTCGATCATCGTCAGCTGACGTCGGCGGCCATGGCGTGGTCGAGTTCTGGCATCGACACATGCAAACGCTCACCCACGACGACCACCGGGCACGGCGACCGGTGCAGGATCGCCGACGGCACCGGCCCGAGCCTGGTGCTCCACCGGTCGTCGCTGTGGTGGCAGCCGACGACGACGAGTTGCGCGGTCTGGGCAGCGTGCAGCAGCGCTTGCGCCGGTTCCGCGTTCGCGAGGATCCGCTCAACGACGACGTCGGGATAGCCCCCGGCCATCGCCGCGAGGTCACGCTCGAGGTGGTCACCGGCCCGCGACTTCCACCGGGCGGCAACTGTGTCGTCGATTTCGGCAAGGAGCGACTTGTCCGGCTCGCCCCATGCCCGCACCGCGACGAGTGTCGCGCCCCGCCGACGCGCCTCGTCGATGGCGAACTCGAAGGCGAACTGGCCCGACTTCGCCGACGAGACACCGACGACGACGCATGGTGCCGGCGGCGTCGTGCGCAGCCGGGGTTGCTCGGGAACTACGGCAACCGGACAGTGCGCGTGCGTTGCGACGCGGTGGCTGACCGATCCGAGGATGCTCGACACGATCCCCCCGCGCCCGTGCGTACCGACAACAACGAGGTCGGCATCGCCGCTCAGGTCGATCAGCGCGTCTGCCGCTGCCCCTTTGCTGAGCACGGTGGTGACCAGGACGCTCGGCTGTCGGGACGAGGCGGCGGCGGCATGTTCGGCCAGCAGTCTCTCGCCGCTCTCCTCGAGCACACGCATGGCGGCATCGTCGACGGACTCGACGACAGCGCCGCGCGCTGAGAAGGGTGCGTGGACGACGACGAGGGTCCGCCGGCGCAATTGGCATTCGTCGGCAGCCCAAAGCAGCGCGGAACGCGCCCCTGTGGACCCGTCGACTCCCACGACTATTCGAGTGCTAGTCACTGTGTCTCCCGCGAGTCGGCTCCTACCTACGAGCCTGGCCGTGCGAACACTTCTGCGGGAGGGGCGGACGTCCCGAGCCGACGGGAGTTTAGGTCCGCCGGACCTCGGCGCCGTACACCGCGGCCTGGGTCCGCCGCTGCATTCCCAGCTTGGCGAGCAGGCCCGAAACGTAGTTCTTGACCGTCTTCTCCGCCAGGAACAGGTTTTCACCGATTTGCTTGTTGGTCATCCCGTCGGCGATCAGGCCGAGGATCTCGCGCTCGCGGTCGGTCAGCGAGGTGAGCCGCTCATCTTGCGGCGCGCCTTCACGCAACCTGGTGAGCAGCCGCCCGGTGACGGCCGGATCGAGCAGGGACTTGCCGGCCGCGACCTGGCGCACGGCGTCAACCAGCGAGGTTCCCCTGATCTCCTTGAGCAGGTATCCGGCAGCCCCGGCCATGACTGCGGCGAACAGCGCGTCGTTGTCGTCGTAGGAGGTGAGGATCAGGCAGCGGACGTCGGGCGCAGAGGAGCGGATGTCGCGGCACACGTCGATCCCACTGCCGTCGGGCAGTCGGGCATCGAGCAACGCGACGTGGGGTTTCGCGGCGGGGATGCGCCGCAGCGCCTCGCCGGCGGTGGATGCCTCGCCCACGACGGTGATGCCGGGTTCGGCCTGGAGCACATCGGCGATGCCGCGCCGGACGATCTCGTGGTCGTCGAGCAGGAAGACGCGCACTTCCTCCGGCGGGTCAGGGACTTCCGGGGTCAGGTCAGCGGAATTGTCCATCGCAGATGCGTTCCTTTGTGATCGGGTGTGGTGAGGCTTCCACCGTGCCGCTCGGCGCGCTGTCGTAAGTTTGCCAGTCCACTGCGACGCGTGGCATCGCCGATGCCGACCCCATCGTCGATGACATCGATCGAGAGCATCGTCGACGAGGCTCTGACCTCGACCTCGACCTTGTTGGCATGGGCGTGCTTGGCGACGTTCGTGAGCGCCTCACGAACGACCGCGACCAGGTCGTCGCCGAGTGCGTCGGGCACGACCACGTCGATCGGGCCGGTGAAGCCCATGCGCGGGGAGAAGCCGAGCGGCTGGGTCAGATCGGCCGCCACGTCGATCAGCCTGCTGCGCACCGACGCGACCTGTGGTGCGAGCGCGCCACGCAGTTCGAAGATCGACGTGCGGATCTGGCGGATCGTGTCGTCGATGTCGTCGACAACCTGGCCCAGCCGCTCCGAACGCTGATCACCGCCGAGACCCGATGCCACGCTCTGGACGGTCAGTCCCGGCGGCAAACAGGCGCTGGATGACGTGATCGTGCAGATCGCGGGCGATGCGGTCGCGGTCCTCGAGCAGCACCATGCGTTGCTGGTCGGCGCGCGCATCAGCCAGTTCCAGGGCAACGGCCGCGTGCTGCGCGAAGGTCATCGCCATCTCGAGGTCGGCCTCGTTGAAGCGGTGCCGGCCGTGCAGCCGCCCGACCATGAGCGCACCACGGGTGCGTTGCGCACCGACCAGCGGGATGGCCATCAGCGGGCCGATCGGCATTACCTCGGATATGTGCACCGTGTAGTTCTGCTCGTCCTTCACGTCACCGACGAGGACGGGACGGCAGCCGCTGATCGCCAGGCCCGACAGCGTGCCCGCCACCGGATAGGTCACGGCGGTGAGTTCGGCCGCCCGCTCGCCGGTGGCAACCTCGACCATCAGGTTCTGCTCGTCCGGGGTCGGGAGAACAACCGTGACGACATCCGCCTCGGCCATCTCGTGCAGGCGCCGGGCGATCACCCGCAGGGGCGACTCGCCCTCGCTCGAGAGCAACTGGCGGGTGATCTCGGTGGACGCCTGCAGCCACTGCTGGCGGCGCCGGGACTCCTCGTACAGGCGGGCATTCTCGATCGCGGTGGCGGCGGTCGCGGCCAGCGCGGAGGCGAGTTCCTCGTCCTCGGCAGTGAACTGCCCACCCTCGCGCTCGGTGAAGTAGAGGTTGCCGAACACCTCGTTGCGGATCCGGATCGGCACCCCGAGGAAGGAGTTCATCGGCGGGTGATGCTCGGGGAACCCGACCGAGCGGTGATCGTCGGCGATGGTCTCGAGCCGGATCGGGCGCGGATCGTCGATCAATGCACCGAGCAGGCCCTTGCCCTCGGGTAGATGCCCGATCTCGACGACGGCGTTGTCGTCGAGTCCAACGTGGATGAATTGCTCGAGTCCACCGTCGGAGCTCAACACGCCCAACGCGGCATAGCGGGCACCGATGAGGTCGCGGGCGGTCTCGATGATGCGCCGCAGCACGACCGGGAGTGCCAGGTCGCCGACGATGACGCGGTTGGCGCGCAGCAGGCCGCGTAGCCGGTCCTGTGCGGCGATGAAGTCCTGGGCCCGATCGACGAGCTGGGCGAGCAGTTGGTCCAGGCCGAGATTCGGGACGTCGGCCGAGGCCGGCGCGGTTGCTCCGTTCCGCGCCGGATGCTCGTCAGCATCGCTCGGCAACATACTCAAACGGTAGTCGTGTCTACTGATCTTCGCTCAGTCAGTTTCGGTGAGCACATCGACCAGTCGGCGGCGGCGCGATGCGGGCGTTTTGGCCGCTCGTCCGATACGCAACAGTACGTGTGGGTTCATGTCCAGGCCCAGCTCTTCGCGCAACTGCGCCCTGGTACGCGGTATCTCGACCACCTGGGTGAGGGGGCTCGCGGCGTATCCCTGCCGGGTGATCTCGAGCAGCACGTGTTCGAGCGCCTCGCCGGCCCGCAGCCAGGCCGCCTGCCGGTCCTCGAGGGTGCCCAGCAGGACCAGGCACTGGTCGACGCTGGAACGCGTCTCGACCGGCAGCCAGCCCACGCCGTGTGTGTCGAAGTCGCGGATCGGCACGTCGTCGTTGGCACCGGAGTCGACGTGGGGCACAGCGAGCGCGGGAACACCGTCACGGCGTCGGGGATCGTCGCTGGTCCACGAACGCAATTCGGCGCGATAGCCGGGATTGGCGTTCTGCTCGCGATCGGCGATCTGACTCAGCCGCGCGGTCGCGAGTCGGTGGTCGGGCTGGGTGATCCGAAAGAGCATTGCGCCCTCGGCCGCCGCGGCGTCGACGAGGGAGTCGACCACGTCGGTCGGCACCGGATCGTCGGCGAAGCGCCGCCGATTGGTCTGGCGCAACTCGATCACTGCGTCGAGCGCGCCGATCGGCAGCCATTCGGCGGTCTTGTCCGACACCGTCAGGCGGGCCAAGAGATCCGGTCGCAGCGGATCCGGGAACCGCTCGACGACCGCGTCGTATCCCGAGGCGGCAAGTGCCACCCGGGCGTTGAACAGCGCGCAACCGCAACTGATCAGCAGTTGCCGGCCGGTCGGGTCGAGCACCCGCAACTTGCGGGTCCAGTTGGCGTGGATTTCCAGGTTGCCCTGGGTGAGGACGAAACGCCACGGCTGGGTGTTGTGCACCGACGGTGCGAGGGTCGCTCGCACCGCCGCCTGCCGCAACGACTGGGTCTGCTTGGCGTGAATTGAGTTCGTCACGGATATCCCCTGGTTTCCGTTTGGGTCACTGGCTAACTGAGCAATGTGCGCTATGTGGTGACAAGTGGGGCGAGATCCCTCGGCGACGAAGGTGGTTCGACGTTGAGTCGGCGAGCGTGGGCAAATCCGAGAACCGCCAGAACCGCCATGGCCACCGCGCCGATCAATGCGGCGGTCGCAGCCCACATCGCGATCTGGCCCATCTTTCCGAAGGCGTACGCGTTGAGCAGGAGCCCGCGCAGCGTCTCGCCGCGGAACATCGTCTGGACCTTGCCGGCCAGCACGGTGTCGGTGGGAGCGGCCTGCGCCTTCGCGGACAGCTGCGAGTACGTCTGGCCGCCGCCGATGCCTTCGAGGTGGACCGCGATGAAGTGATCGGCGTAGGCCTGGGCCTGCGCCCCGTTGACGAGCTGCTGGCCGGCGTACTTCTCCAGGTACGGCTTGATCTTCGGATCTGCCAGACCCTCGCTGCCCTTGGGCGGGAAGAAGATCTTCTGAGCGGCGAGCTGCGAATGGACCTCGTCGTCGACGAACGAGTGCGCCCAGTAAAGCAGCCCCGAAGCGATCAACAAGATGGCCGCGACCACGAGGCCGCCAGCAGCGAGAAGCCGGTCGAGAGTCTTCCTGCCCATGAGTTCTCCTTTGACGAGATTGGGGTCATTCGTTGTGTGACGATTCCCGGGCGAAGCCCGGGGAAGCAGAGGCGAACGTCCTGTCACCACTAGAGCCAAGGTCATCGGCCGCCTGACGGTCTGCCGTCTTCGCAGGTCGCGAACCGGCCCGGCGTCCTGTCTCCGGGCCGATCCGCGAGTGCCGGCGCACGGTGCGACCCCCCCGGGTCACGCTGACGCGCTCCGGCGCTGGAGTGCCGTCACACCGTGCTCCGTCGATGGTCGACGAGCCCGCCCGCTCCCGGCAGGGTCAAAGGTCCTGTGCCTTAGGCCCTAAAGGTCGGGACTATTCGACCGTCTGGCTGGCGACAATCTGCCCGGCGGCGGTGACACTGGCTAGGACAGCGGAAGGAGCAGCCGATGCCAGCCACCGTCAACTGCCTCGTGACCACCGAGGGCAACACATCACGGGTCCAGGTCGAGACCGGCGGGCGACTCGTCGCGGCGGCCGACGTCGTCGAGGACGGGTCGGTCGTGCGGGTCCAGTTCGGCGTCGACCGCGGTCACCTGCCGATGCAGGTCCGGCACAGCCTTGTGGACGCCGTCTTCGGGCTGCCCGCACTGCAGACGACCCGCCCGGTGCAAGCCGCCGTCCCCCTGGGCGACGTCGACCTGCTCAGCGGAATCCGCTACCACTGCCTGCACATCGAGGCTCGCGCGGCAGGCTCGACCTGTCTGGTCGACGCGGTCGTGAACACCCAGCGAAATAGGCCGAATCTGCCTTCCGTGTCGTAGCCGGCAAATAGCCGATCGATGCCGTAGGCCGGGGTGCTCAGGACGAGGGACGGCCTCGTGCGGCACGGCGGCCAGCTTGGCGAACGCGTCCGGCTGCGTGGTCCAGATCGGCCGTAACGAGTGTGGCGATCAGGCGGGAGTCCTCGACCACGACGGCCACGCCCCCGTGCGCTCGGATCGCCGGCATGACTTCGGCCAGCGGCGTGGTCGGCGTGACGATGAGTGGTTGTATCCGCTTCTGGCAGATGTCTCGCACGCGTAGCGCGTCGCGTTCGGCCGGCGGGACCCGGTTGAGATCGCGCGCCAGCAGCACACCTTCGGACTCTCCGTTGAATCCGACGACCGCGAAGGCCGGCTGGCCCGCCTCTCGCGCCGACAGATGTGCGACGAAGGCGCTCAACGTGAACCACGACGGCGCGAGCGTCGGTGGTGTCGTCATGACATCTCGCACCGTCATCCCCAGCATGCGCTCGGCCAGTCCTGCGTATCGCTCACCGGCCGAGCCGGCGACGATGAACCAGCCGATCAAGGCCCACCACACCCCGCTGCGGGATCCGAGCAACAAGGCAAAGACGCCGAACGCGACGAAGGTCAGGCCCATCGTGCGGCCTGCACCAGCGGTGATGTCAGCGGCCCGGGCACGGTCGTTGTAGTGGTGCCACAACGCCGCGCGAAGCAGGCGCCCACCGTCGAGCGGAGCTCCGGGAAGCAGGTTGAATCCGGCGAGCAGCACGCTCGTAGCGGCGAGCCACACTGCTGCCGCGCCGATCAGGCTGGAGCTACCGATCAGCCAGGCCATACCGGCAAACACGCCACCGAGCGCCAGGCTCGCCCCCGGGCCGACAGCGGCAATCGCGGCGTCTGCGCGCGGCGAGGGCACGTCGCCTCGAAGCTCGGTCATCCCGCCGAACATCCACAGCGTGATCCGCTCGACCGGCATGCCGTAGTGGCGCGCCACCAGGGCGTGGGCAAGCTCGTGCACGAGCAGGGCGGCAAGGAACGCGGCCGAAGCAACAAGGGCAGTGAGTATGTAAGCCGTCGTACCGCGTCCCGGCGCCGCCCGGGGCAGGACTCCGGCCGCGAGCACATCGGTCAGCATCGCGAGGATGACCAAGACCGACCAGTGCGCGGACACCCGCACACCGCGGTACACGCCGAGCGGGATCCCTCGGCCGAACGCAGTTCTACGTTGGCCTTGCGGGGTCCGTGGCGCGGTCATGGCTGGGCGCCGATCTCATTCGGCGGCCGCGTGGCCGGCGACCGGCCGTCCGTGGCCGGTGCTGGATTGGCTGCCCGCGATCGGCCAGATCACGACCTCGACGGGGACCGGCGACTTGGCGAGCAGGACACCGGCCGCCCAGCCCAGGCGCGACACCCTGCGGTCGTTGGCGCGGCGGCCGCCGATGAGCACGAGATCGGCCTCGCGGGCGGCGTCGAGTAGGGCAGCGGCGACACTGCCGCGGACGAGGCGCGCGTCGACCGGGACGCCGGGATAGCGCGATGCGACGACGCGAGCGCAATGGTTGAGCAGGTGCTCGCTGGCCAGCCGCCAGCGGTCGACGGACTGCGGCGAGTAGATGCGCATGGATGCGAACCGGTCCATCTCACCCCAGGCACGAATGGCGAGCACAGACCCCTGCACTCGCCGGGCGTGCTGGAAGGCCGCATCGAGCGCGCCCATCGCGCCGGCCGATCGGCCCACGCCGACAGCGACAACCGGTCGGAGGCGGCTCGATGCGGGCTTCGCCGGATGCGGCACGACCGTCACCGGGCAGCGAGCGTAGGCGGCGACCCGAGGAGCTACCCCGCCGAGCAGGGCGTCGAGTCGAGCGTGCCGGCCGTGGCGGCCGACGACGAGCAGGTCCGCGCCGTCGCTCAACTCGACGAGTCGCTCGACCGGCCGGCCGCGAGGGTTCACCGTTGCGACATCGACGTCTGGCCGGCGGCCGGCCACCAACGCCATAGCCGCGGCCAGTAGACCCTGGCCGGCGGCGCCGGCAATCGGCGCGAACCGATCCAGGCCGTCGGACAACCGGTCGACATGTGCGATGAGTAGGCCCGTTCGCCGTCGATACGCCTCGTCGGCTGCCCAGGCCAGAGCAGTGTCGGCGCCCGGCGAACCGTCGACGCCTACAACCAACCAGCCGCGCGCACTCATCAGCGTCGGCGCTAGCCGGTCGGAGTTCGAGGCATGCGTGCCTCACGGGTCCATGCCGTCAATGCCATCAATGCCGTCAATGCCATGAATCTCCCCCGTGGATCAAGAACGGCCGACTCCTTTCAGCACACGCCGGCCGTGCGCGAAAGGGCAGGGGCGAAGGTCCCGCCGCGGCCTGGACATTGCGGCCGTCCGCGAGCGCCCGGCCGAGCCTGCCGGGTCGACCTACCTGCGTCCGAGCAGATCGCGACGCGCGGCGTAGTCGTCGGCGTCGATCTCGCCCCGCGCGAATCGTTCGTCGAGCAACCGGCGGGCATTGTCGGCCGACTGCTGCCGGCCGGTCAGGGAGCGGATGAGCGCGACGGCGCCGCCGATCACCACGACCCAGAAGGCGACGGCCAGCAGGCTCATCAGCAGCCAGCCGCCGACCCCCATGTGGTGGCCGTAGGAATGCATCATGGCGAACTCCGTCTCGTCGCAGTCGCGCTCAGCATGTTCGCGCCCGCCCGAGCCCGGGTAGAGCCGGTCGGCCCGGACTATCGGGACCGAAGACTCACGATGTTCAGCTCGATGTATTTGAGGACCTCCGACGCCGACCGGTACTCGGCGAATCCCGCCGTCGGGACCATGACGCCGTTCTGCAGTCCGTAGTCGGTGAACGGAGTCGCCCATTGATCCAGGCGCATCCGCCCGTGGCCCAGATGCCGGTGCCGCAGCGCGACGAACTCCACGGGCCGCCCGTCCGGCCCGAACCTCAGCACCGCGGCGGCGCTCAGCCCGGAGTCGACGATGGTGACCCGCGCGGACCGGTCGTCGATCTCCTGCCAGTGGATGTTGGGCAGCAGGTACGCGCCGGGCATCCACACCAGCTCGTTGAGATACCGCAGCAGCGACGCCTGATTCATCGCCTCGCCGCTGAGGTCGGCGAGGGTGACGGCGTGCGCCAGGCGAACCTGCATACGGCCGTGGCCACTGACGTAGGAGTCCCATGCACGCACCAGCGGCAACCCCGCGAAGCGCACGCGGGCCCGCCAGCTGAACGCGGGCGGGTCGGTGATGAAATCCTCCTCGGCCCGGAAGTTCATCCACGGCTTGTCGTTCGCCGAGCGCAGCCGGCCGACCTGGTGCAAGCACGACGTCGTGGGAATCGGCTGCCCCTCGACGCCGCTCCAGGTGAGGTAGCGGCGCACCGCTGCCGGAACCAGATCGAGCATCGCCGGCGTGACCGGTGCCCCGGGCACGCCAGGCACGACCGGCCAGGTCCGCGTCATCGGACAGCCTCGTATTCGATGTGCGCACGCTTTGTCGCGACGGCGGCTGACGCCTCGGCGCGGGCCTTGATGCCGAGCAGCATGCGGCGGGTCATCAGCAGCGTGATCGGATCCATGACCTGCGCCGCCATCCATGCGCTGCGGCCCTGACGTGCCGCTCGCCCGCGGGACACGAGACGGCACTTGCCCGGACCGTGGGGCAGGACGTGGAAGGACCACACGGCGTCCCACGGCATCTCGGGTGGTTGCTGCCTGAGCACGATCAAGCGTCCCGGTTCGAGCCGGGCCACCGGGAGCGCCATCCCGTCACGCAGGCCGAGCCAGCCGGGCGGTACGAGGCGGACGCGGTCGCCGACCGCAAGGTGCTGCCACTCGTCGCGAATCTCGTTTGTGTTGTGGATGCCGAGCCCGGCAAGGTTCTCGAGCCAGTCATAGCTGTAGAGACCGCCGCGGTCCTGACCGATCTGGACGAGCCAGCGCCACACCTCGTCGGCCGGCGCCTCGATCGTCACGGCGCGGGTGGTGACATCAGCCGGATCGGCGACCAGCTCGTCGCCGGGCAGCGTGGCCGCGCATTCGCCCTTAGTCGCACCCCAGTCGCGAAATCGCCGGGCTTCGACGAGCGTGGCAACGCCGACGGCAGCGGCGCAAAGGACCATGACCCTCACGTGGGAAGCCTCGCGCCCGTCGCATGACACAGCCAGGGTCGAACGTCCCACCTTGCGACGCCGGGACCGGTCGAAGGTCCCGTCGATCCGGTACGGACGACGCTGCCCCGGTCGTCGTCGCAAGGACCAGTGTTGGGGTACGCACCATTTCGAGGGGGCGGGCCAGACCATGAACCGCAGCAGCGACATTCTCGTCGGCATCGACGGATCAGCCGAAAGCAAATTCGCAATCGCCTGGGCCCTGGCCGAGGCGCGAGCCCGCAACTGCGGCCTGATCCTTGTGCACGCCTGCGAGGCGCACGACTACGGACTGTGGACGACCACCAAGGGCCTGCGCGCCGGGTTGCGCGAGATGGCGCGGCCGATCATCGACGAAGGTCTCGCGCTCGCGGCGAAGATCGATCCCAAGATCCCGGCACGTGGCGGCGTACTCGTCGGGTCGCCCAACCGCATCCTGGTGCGCTTGTCGTCTCTGGTTTCCCTCGTCGTCATAGGCCGAAACGGCCGCGGCGCGGTCTCACGACTGCTGCTCGGCTCGGTCACCCAATACCTCGCGGCCAATTCCGGGTGCCCGGTCGTCGCCGTCGGCTGCCCGCCGCGTGGCATCGACACGGCGACCGTCGACCGGGTCGTCGCGGCGATCGCCAGCGCTTCCATCAACGTGCAGACGCTGCGCTTCGCGTTCGCCGAGGCGGCGCACCGCAATTCGCCGCTGGAGGTCGTGCATGCCGCGCGCGAGGCTGACGAGCCCGCTTCGCCGGAGCAGACGCAACTCGCGCACGACCTGGTCGCACTGCGCGGCGAGTACCCAGGCGTCGAGGTGACCTCGACGGCCTTCGGCGGCTCGTTGACGGAGGCGATTGCGTCGATCTGCACACCGGGCGACCTGCTCGTGCTCGGCCACCGGCGACGACTCCCGTTCGCTCGCCACTCGCTGGGCGGGCGGGCAACCGCTGCGCTGCACGCCGCGTCCTGCCCGGTCGCGGTGGTGCACGAACACCTGCGGGAAGCGGTGAAGGAACCCGCCCAAGCCGTCGTCGCGGTGGCCCCGGCGATCTGAGCCGCGGACGCGAAAGCCGCGGATGATCACCCGATCACGCGCATCGTGCATGGGACCAACGGCCCGGCAGACGCGGCCCCGAGGACCCTGCCCCGGCGCTGTCGAATGCTGCGAATCTCCACCGGTGCAATTTTCCGTCCGGCCGTTGCCCCGAGACCTTGGAGACACGATGTCGAGTGCACATTCGGCAACCAGCGCCGCGGCGCACCGGAAAGTGAGCCTTCGCCCGCGCGCCTTCGCGCACCGCGCCGCTCGACGGCTCGTCCGCGACCTGTGCAGCGAGTCGGGCCTGCCGGCCACGCTGGTCGAGGACGCCACGCTGGTCGCCGGCGAACTCGTCCGCAGCAGCGTGCGTAACGCCCGGACGCCGGTGGACGTATCGGTCGAGGTCGTCGACCGCACCGTGACGGTTCGCGTGCACGATCAGCAGGCCACCCGCGCGACGCGGCGCAACGCCTGGCGGGGCGCCGGCCGAAGCCGTGAGATCGTCGCTCGGTTCTCGACGTCGTGGGGCTACCACCAGTGCTCAGGTGGCCGGGAGTCGTGGGCATCGTTTCGCAGCCCGCACGGCCAGCTCGTCGTCGCGTAACGGCCAGAACGCGGTAAGACAGGACCTTCGTCACTGCCCATCGCGTAGTGCCGGGAGTTGAGTGGTTCGTAGGCAATCAGGCCGCAGCGACGGCGATTGACCGTGTCGCGCCGCCCCGATCTGCCTTCACAAAGGGGGATCGTCATGAAGTACACACCACCAGGCCAACCCGGCAGCATCGTCAGCGTCGCATCGCGGTACGAGAACTTCATCGGGGGTAAGTGGCTAGCACCCACCGAGGGCAAGTACCGCATCGACCTGTGCCCGGCGACCGGCAAGCCGATCACCGAAGTCGCGCACTCGACATCTGCCGACGTGGAACTGGCCCTGGACGCCGCCCACTCGGCCAAGGACGCCTGGGGCGAGAAATCCGCGACCGAGCGCGCCGAGGTGCTCAACGCGATCGCCGACGCGATCGAGGCGAACAAGGAGATGCTGGCCGTCTCGGAGAGCTGGGAGAACGGCAAGCCGGTCCGCGAGACCCTCAATGCCGACCTGCCACTCGTGGTCGACCACTTCCGCTACTTCGCCGCCGCCGCGCGTGCCGAAGAGGGCCGCTCGACCGAGATCGAGAAGGACCTGGTCGCCTACCACTTCCGTGAGCCACTTGGCGTCGTCGGCCAGATCATCCCGTTCAACTTCCCGCTGCTGATGGCGGCCTGGAAGCTCGCGCCGGCTCTCGCCGCCGGCAACTGCTCGGTGCTCAAGCCCGCCTCGCCGACCCCGTGGTCGATCCTCAAGCTGGCCGAGGTGATCGAGGACATCCTGCCGCCGGGCGTGATCAACATCGTGACCGGACCGGGTGCCGAGATCGGCAAGGCGCTCGCCACCAGCCCGCGCATCGCGAAGATCGGGTTCACCGGCGAGACCGTGACCGGCCGGCTGATCATGCAGTACGCGGCCCAGAACCTCATTCCGTCCACTGTGGAACTCGGCGGCAAGTCCCCGAACATCTTCTTCGCCGACGTCATGGCGGAGCACGACGAATTCCTGGACAAGGCCGTCGAGGGCCTCGTGCTCTACGCGTTCAACAAGGGTGAGGTCTGCACGTGTCCGTCGCGTGCGCTGATCCACCGCGACATCTACGACGAGTTCATCGCCAGGTGCCTCGACCGCATTTCCGCGATCAAGCAGGGCAACCCGCTCGACACGGACACCCAACTGGGACCGCAGGTCTCGGCCCAGCAGCTGGAGAAGATCAGCTCCTACGTCGACATCGGGCGCGCCGAGGGCGCTGAGGTGCTCATCGGTGGCCGCCGTGCCAAGATCGACGCTGAGTACGCAGACGGTTACTACTACGAACCGACCGTGCTGAGGGGCGACAACAAGATGCGCGTGTTCCAGGAGGAGATCTTCGGCCCGGTGCTCGCTGTGACGACCTTCGAGGACGACGCAGACGCGCTGGCGATCGCGAATGACACCCTCTACGGCCTCGGTGCCGGAGTCTGGACACGTGACGGGAACCGCGCCTACAAGATGGGCCGCGCGATCAAGGCCGGCCGGGTCTGGACGAACTGCTACCACCAGTACCCGGCAGGCGCTGCATTCGGCGGATACAAGATCTCCGGAATCGGACGGGAGAACCACCGCATGATGCTCGATCACTACAGCCAGACGAAGAACCTGCTGGTCAGCTACAGCACCAAGCCGCTCGGGCTGTTCTGAACGATGCCCGAGACAGCCGCAAAGCTGCGAGTGACTAGTACCGTCGCGGCGCGCGAGGCGATCCGTCGCCTGCGCGCCGCGCGCGGCGCCCCGGTGATGTTCGTGCAGTCCGGTGGTTGTTGTGCAGGCAGCACGCCGATGTGCTTTCCCGCCGGCGAGTTCGTGGTCGGCGACAACGACACCCTGCTCGGCGAGATCGACGGCTGCCCGTTCTACATCGACAAACGGCTCGATGCGGCCTGGCATCAGGATCAGTTCGTTCTCGATGTGGCGCCCGGTGAGGCCGAGGGGTTCTCGCTGGCCGCGGGTGAGGGCCTGCGATTCGTCATCACCTCGGCCGCGTGCGACGTCGTCGGGGCGACGCCCGGTGAGTCGGCGTGAGCGCCGATTCCGGCGCCGCGAACGGCGCGCAGACCGACCGCGCCGGCGGCACCGCCGTGCTCGACCGGGCCGGTCTGGACGCGCTCATCGCGGTGCTGATCGCCGACGGCTACCGCGTGGTCGGGCCGACTGTGCGCGACAACGCGATCGTGCTCGATCACCTCGAATCCGGCGCGCAACTACCCGCCGGATGGGGCGTCGAGACCGGGCCGGGTCGCTACCGCCTGCACCGGCGCAGCGACTCCGCCGTGTTCGCGCACTCGGCAGGTGCGCAGTCGTGGAAGCAGTTCCTGCATCCGTCGCGGCAGCTGCTGTGGTCGAGCAACGGCAACGGGTACTCGCCCCCGCCGGACGAGTCGCCGCAGTACGCGTTCCTCGGCGTGCGTGGCTGCGATCTCGCCGCCATCGCCACGCTCGGCGGCGTGCTGAGCGGCGGCGCCCACCCCGATGGTGGATATGCCCGGCGGCGCAAGGGGCTTCTCGTCATCGCGGCCGGCTGCACCGAGCCGGGCGGCG
Source organism: uncultured Actinomycetota bacterium (assembly GCA_963709985.1). Taxonomy (GTDB): domain Bacteria; phylum Actinomycetota; class Actinomycetes; order Mycobacteriales; family Jatrophihabitantaceae; genus DASXRA01. Next base: position 183,747 of record CAVPYQ010000043.1, on the reverse strand, counting down.
TCTGCTTCTGCACGTCGATGGGCACCGGCCCGGCGCCCGGACCGGGGTACGACCTCTCCCTCACCGAGCGGATCGACGAGGCGGGCCATCGGTTCCTCGTCGACGTCGGTACGGCCGAAGGCGCCCGGGTGCTCAGCCTGCTCGAACATCGACCCGCCACGGACAGCGAGGTGACCGATGCCCGCGACGCGGTCGCCGAGGCCGCCAACCACATGGGGCGGCAGATGCCCGTCGGCGACATCCGGACGCTGCTGAGCGACAGCCGCGAATCGCCGCGGTGGAACGACGTCGCGGACCGCTGCCTCACCTGCGGCAACTGCACGATGGTGTGCCCGACCTGTTTCTGCACGACGACCGAAGACGTCACCGACCTCGCCGGTGACAATGCCGAACGCTGGATGCGCTGGGCGTCCTGCTTCGAACTCGACTTCTCCTACCTGCACGGCGGCAGCGTCCGGGTGTCCGGGCAGAGCCGCTACCGGCAATGGATCACGCACAAGCTGAGCACGTGGCACGACCAGTTCGGCACGTCCGGCTGTGTCGGGTGCGGTCGCTGTATCGCCTGGTGCCCGGTGGGCATCGACATCACCGAGGAAGTAACCCGTCTCGCCGAGGACCGAGACGCGGCCCGATCCGACGGAGGGGGATTCGATGCTCAGCGCTGATCAGCTGGCCGGCTTCTCGCTGCTCGCGACGCTCACCGAGGCGCAGCGGGCCGCAGTCGGCGAGCTCGCTCATCGAAGTCACCTTCGCCGCCGGGCAGCGCGGCTCTTCGACGAGGGCCAGCCGGCCAGGGGCTGCTGGCTGATCCGGACCGGCGCGGTCAACCTCGAGACAGTCGCACCCGGCCGCGCCGCACCTCGTCGTCCAGACACTCGGCGCGGACGACGTGCTCGGGTGGTCGTGGTTCATCGAACCGCGCCAATGGCATTTCGGCGCGGTCGCCATCGAGGCGTCACCGCGGTCGAGTTCGACACCGATCGGCTGAACGCGCTCGCCGACCACCGACCCGGCGCTGGGCTACCAGTTGGCGCGCGGGCTTTTCGCGGCGCTGCTGCAGCGGCTGCAGAACACCCGCGCCCGGCTGCTCGACCTGTACGGGAGCCCCCGTGAGCGTTGACCTCGACCCGATGGTGCCGCACTCGTACCGGGTTGCGGATCGGACGGTCGAGACACTGGACTCGGTGACGCTGCGCCTCGACCCGATGGGCGACGCATTGCCCTCGTTTCGTGCCCGGCCAGTTCAGCATGCTCTACGCCCGCGGCGTCGGCGAGATCGCGATCTCGATCAGCGGCGACCCGTCCGCCTACGACGGCTCGCTGATCCACACGATCCGCGACGTCGGCGCGGTGAGCGGGGCGCTGCACGGCTCGGAGCCAGGCGATGTCCTCGGCGTGCGCGGGCCGTTCGGCACCGACTGGGGCCTGGACACCGCGGTCGGTCGCGACCTCGTCGTGGTCGCGGGCGGCGTGGGCCTCGCGCCGGTTCGCCCGATCATCTTCGGTGCGCTCGCCGCCCGCGAGCAGTACGGACGGCTCGTGCTCGTGGTCGGTGCGCGCAGCCCGGCGGAGTTCCTGTTCCGCGACCAGCTCGAGGAGTGGAAGCGTCAGCCCGAGCTCGAGGTGCACCTCACCATCGACCTGCCCGATGAGAGCTGGCCCGGCACGGTCGGGTTCGTCACCGAGCCGCTGGCGCCGCCTCGACGCTCGACGCGCAGCGGACGATCGCGTTCGTCTGCGGGCCCGAGCCGATGATGCGATTCAGCTCAAAGGTCTTGCTGGACAAGGGCGTTTCGCCGACAGACATCCGCATCTCGCTGGAGCGCAACATGCAGTGCGGCGTCGGGCTGTGCGGCCACTGCCAGCTCGGACCGCTGCTCACCTGCCGGGACGGTCCCGTCATCGACTACGCGCAGGCCCAGCCCCTACTCGCCACCGCGGAGCTGTGATGGTGCCGACCCTTGCCGTGTGGAAATTCGCCTCCTGCGACGGTTGCCAGCTGACGCATCCTCGACTGCGAGGACGAGTTGCTGACCCTCGCGGGCGAGGTCACGATCGCGCACTTCCTCGAGGCCACCTCCACTGTGCTGCCCGGCCCGTACGACGTGTCGCTCGTCGAAGGATCGGTGACCACCCCGCAGGACGTCGAGCGCATCCAGCGGGTGCGCGAGCAGTCGCGGGCGCTGATCACCATCGGCGCATGCGCCACGTCCGGCGGCATCCAGGCGCTGCGCAACTTCGGCGACGTCGAGGAGTTCCGCTCGGTGGTTTACGCCAGCCCCGAGTACATCGACACGCTCGCGACGTCCACCGCCGATCGCCGACCACGTCCCGGTCGACTTCGAACTGCGTGGCTGCCCGATCGACAAACGGCAACTGCTCGAGGTGATCTCGGCGTTCCTCGTCGGGCGAAAGCCGGATATCCCCGATACCAGCGTGTGCACCGAGTGCAAGCGACGCGGCCTGACGTGCGTCATGGTCGCCGACGGCACGCCCTGCCTCGGGCCGGTCACCCACGCCGGATGCGGTGCCTTGTGCCCGGCAGTCAACCGAGGCTGCTACGGCTGCTTCGGCCCGATGACCGGCGCCAACCTGCCCGCGCTGATCCCGCAGTTGCACGCGTGCGGCATGAGCGACGGCGACGTCGACCGCGTGTTCAGCACGTTCAACGTCGCCGCGGCGGGTTTCCTGCGGGAGACGTCGAAATGACCCATCGCAGCCGGCAGTTGCAGGTGAGCTCGCTCGCCCGGGTCGAGGGCGAGGGCGCGCTCGAGGTCGTCATCGAGAACGGCGAGGTCCTGCGCACCGAACTGCAGATCTACGAGCCGCCGCGCTTCTTCGAGGCGTTCCTGCGCGGACGCCAGCACACCGAGGTCGCCGACATCACCTCGCGCATCTGCGGCATCTGCCCCGTGGCGTATCAGTCCAGCGCGTGGCAGGCGATCGAGGACGCGTGCGGCGTGGTCGTCGACCCGCGCATCGCCGAACTGCGGCGGCTGCTGTACTGCGGCGAGTGGATCTCCAGCCATGCCCTGCACGTCTACCTGCTGCACGCGCCTGACTTCCTCGGCTACCCGGACGCGATCACGCTCGCGAACAACCACCGCGACATCGTCGAGCGGGGCTTCGCCTGAAGAAGTCGGGAAACGCGATCCTCGAAGCCGTCGGCGGCCGGGCGATCCACCCGATCAACCCACGTGTCGGCGGCTTCTACCGGGCGCCGACCGCGGCCGACTTCGTCCCGCTCGCCGAGGAGCTTCGCCACGCCCTCGATGACGCGCTGGCGACCGTGCAGTGGGTGGCCGGCTTCGACTTCCCCGACCTCGACCTCGGCCACGACCTGCTCGCCGTGCACGACCAGGGCCGCTACGCCATCGAGACCGGCCAGTCCGTCCGCTCGACCGGTCTGAGCTTCGGCGTGCAGCGAATTCCTCGACCACGTGGTCGAGCGCCAGGTACCTCATTCGACCGCGCTTCAGGCCACCCTCGACGGCCACTCCTACCTGACCGGCCCGCTGGCCCGCTACACGCTCAACGGCGAGCAACTCTCACCGATCGCGCGCGAGGCGGCCACGGCGGCCGGGCTCGGCGAGACCTGCCGCAACCCGTTCCGCAGCATCGTCGTGCGCGCGGTCGAGATCGTCTACGCCGTCGACGAGGCCCTGCGGATCATCGGCCAGTACGAGCGCCCGGAACTGCCCGCCGTGCCCGTGGCGCCGCGCGCCGGCGTCGGGCACGGCGTCAGCGAGGCGCCGCGTGGGTTGCTGTACCACCGCTACCAGATCGACGCCGCCGGGCTGATCGAGTCGGCAACGATCATCCCGCCGACATCGCAGAACCAGGCCGCGATCGAGGACGACCTGCGCCGCCTCGTGGCCGGCAACATCGAACTCGACGACTACGCGCTGACCGCGTTGTGCGAGCAGGCGATCCGCAACTACGACCCGTGCATCTCCTGCTCGACCCACTTCCTCGACCTGACCGTCATCCGCCGATGAGCGCTTGCGCGAAGAGCGAGATTGCATGATGAGCGAGCCGTGGACCGTGGTCATCGGCGTCGGAAACGAATTCCGCCGCGACGACGGCATCGGTCCCGCGCTCGTCGAATACCTGCGTCCACTCGATCTTGCCCGCGTGCGGCTCGTCATCGCCGACGGCGAACCGACCCAACTGCTCGACGCCTGGGCCGGCGCCGACCTGGCCGTGGTCGTCGATGCCGTGCTCCTCGAACCGTCCGTACCGGGGCGTATCCATCGCACGTCCGTCGAGCAGATCCCGCGCAGCGGGCGGGCGCCCAGCAGCCACGGCCTCGGAATTCCCGAGGCACTGCTGCTCGGGCAGGCACTCGATCGCATACCGCGGCGTATGGCGGTGTTCGCCGTCGAGGCAGCAGAGTTCGGTTACGGCAACGGATTGTCGGCAGCGGTCGCTGCGGCACTGCCGGACCTCGCCGAGGCGGTGCTCGCCGAACTCGGGGTGACCACCCGATGAGTGTTGTCAAACAAGGGGGAAATGATGTCCGATCCGAGTGCGTATCCGACCCGTCCGACCCATCCGGCCTATCCCGCACGGCTCGACGGTGAGCTCGACCCGGCAACCGGGCGCTGGCTCTGGCTGATCAAGTGGCTGCTGATAATCCCGCACATCTTCGTCCTGATCTTCCTGTGGATCGCGGCATTCTTCCTGACGGTGGTCGCGTTCTTCGCGATCCTGTTCACCGCTCGCTACCCGCGCTCGATCTTCGACTTCAATCTCGGCGTCATGCGCTGGACGTGGCGGGTGCACTTCTACGGCATCGGCGCGTTCGGGACTGACCGTTACCCGCCGTTCTCGCTGCGGCCCGATCCCAACTACCCCGCCGACTTCGACGTCGAGTACCCCGAGCGGCTGTCGCGGGGGTTGGTGCTCGTCAAGTGGTGGCTGCTCGCGATCCCGCACTACATAGTCATCTCGTTCTTCGCCGGTGGCTGGGGCGCGGGCTGGGGCGGCGGCTCGGGCCACCACGACTGGCAGGGCAGCAATAGCGCAGGGCTGATCGACGTACTGGCCCTGATCGCGGCCGTGGTCTTGCTGTTCACCGCGCGCTATCCACGGTCGATCTTCGACTTCGTGATGGGCATGAACCGCTGGTGCTACCGGGTGTTTGCGTATGCGGTGCTGATGACCGACGAGTACCCGCCGTTCCGGCTCGACACCGGCGGCACCGACCCGGGGTCCCGGCGTCCGCGGCGTCGCCCCTGACCTGCCGGCCTCTGGAGTCGCGGCAGAATAGGCCCATGCAGGCCTGGGTCGTCGACCACACCGCACCGATCGACGACGGGCCGCTGCGCCGCGTCGAGCGCGACCTGCCCTCGCCCGGCCCGGGTCAGGTACGGCTTCAGGTGGTCTGCTGCGGGGTGTGCCGTACCGACCTGCACCTCGCCGAGGGCGATCTGCCGCCACGCCACCCCGCCGTGGTACCCGGTCACGAAATCGTCGGGCGCGTGGACGAACTCGGGCCGGGTGCCACAAGGTTCGCCGTAGGTGACCGGATCGGCGCCGCCTGGCTCGGCGCTACCGACGGCACGTGCCGGTTCTGCCGTCGCGGTGACGAGAACCTGTGCACCGCACCGGTGTTCACCGGCTGGGACGTCGACGGCGGCTATGCCGACGCCTGCGTGGTCGATGAGCGCTTCGCGTACGCAGTTGCCCGACTCGATCGGTGACGAGCAGGCCGCTCCCCTGCTCTGCGCGGGAATCATCGGCTACCGCGCGCTGCGCCTGGCCGAGGTTCGGGCCGGTGGCCGGCTGGGCATCTACGGCTTCGGCGGCAGCGCGCACCTGACCGCGCAGGTCGCGCTGCATCTGGGGATGCGCGTGCACGTCCTCACCCGGGGCGAGAAGAACCGGCAGCTGGCCACTGAGCTCGGCGCGGACTCGGTCGGCGAGGCGACAGCGATGCCCCCGGAGCAGCTGGACGGGGCGATCCTGTTCGCCCCGGCCGGTGACCTCGTGCCCGTCGCGCTGCGCGCGCTCGACGCCGGGGGCGACGCTCGCCGTTGCCGGGATCTGGCTGTCGGACATCCCGCGCATCGACTACGACGCGGAGCTGTTCCGCGAACGCAAGCTGCGCAGCGTCACCGCCAACACCCGTCACGACGGCGAGGAGTTCCTCCTGCTCGCCGAACGGTTCGGGGTGCGGGCGACCACGACCGCGTATCCAATGGCCGAGGCTCCGGCCGCGCTGGCTGATCTCGCGCACGGCCGGTTCAGCGGTGCCGCCGTCCTGCACAACGACGGCTGACCACGCCCGCTACCGCGGGTAGAAGCCGAACCCGTTCGGCACGGGTCGGTAGACCCCGTTGCGGGGGCCGGTGAAGCGCTGCCCGTGCGAGGCCATCGTCGAGGAGCCGCCGCCGTCGAGCGACACGGCCTCGCGAACGCCGAGCGAGCGCATGAACGCCGCCAACTCACTCTCGGACATCCCGCGTCCGGTTGATACGGACGCCATGGCGATCTGGCGGGCGCCGGCGTAGATGCCGACCGAGGTACGCCCGGTGGGCTGGTCGCGCACGCAGCCGCCGCGATCGACGGCGCCGAGGTGGACCAGACGCGAGCCGGCGCCCAGCGCCGCGTATACGGGACCGATGGTCGAGATCGCGTTGACGTGCAGACCGACCACCGCGCCGGTGCGCCAACCCTGGGCCTGCATCCGGCTGGCGGAAACACCTGAGGCCTCGACGACGAAGCCGTTGCCCGGAATCACGGCATGTGTCGCGTACGCGTGCGTGGCGACGACCCGGCCGCCCGACACGACCCACTCGCGCCATCCCGGTGAGCCGCCCTCGGGCTCGCGCGAACCCCAGTTCGGGGTGAACACGCCGACGCCGTTGTGCGGCATCGTGCTGTCGTTGATGACGCTGGCGAGGTAGCGGCTCTTGCCCACGCTCAGCGCGATGTTGGCCCGCAGCGGGCCGTAGATGAGGCGCCCGGCGGGTGTGGTGACCAGAGCCGGCTGCCAGCCCGCCTTTGCCTTGATGACGCGCCCGCCCGCGACGACCTCGACGCTCATCGGCGAGCCGTCGCCCATGCGCCGGAAGAAGTCGCCGTTGACACCGACGATCGCCTTGGACTTGGCCACCAGGGTGCCGATCACGGTTCGTACGGTCACGTGCGAGGGCAGGATCGGCATGGGCACGACGTTGGCGATGTCGGCGGTAGCGACGTAGAGGGGGCCGAGCCCCGCCTTCGTGTAGCGGCGCACGGTGATGCCGTGCTGCGCGAACACCCGCACGACGTGGGCACCGGCGTACGGATTGCGCGACGATGCGCACAGTGCGGCGGCGTCCGCCTTGCCCGGGGCGATCAGCGCGCAGACGGCCGACGCGGTGAGTGCGACGGCGGCAGCGACGGCAACCGTGCGAGTGCGGTGTCTCCACTGCAACGCGGACGTCGTGCGGCGTACCGAATTGTCGGACTGGGGCGGCCAGTGGTCGGTCATGGGGATCCTCGCAATAGGCGACAGTCGAATCCCCCGATCTACAAAGCATCTTTGGCCCGGCGTTGCGTATCCAGTGGTATTGGTCCTCCAGGCGCGGGACCAAGTGCTGACCGGATCGGTCCGGATGACCGGCACTGCCAAGCCGGTTAGTGTCAATGAACGCGACCGCCCGACAGGGAGTTACGACATGACCCTGCACTCCGGCGCTCGCCCGCCTGCCACGTCGCAGACGGAGTCGTTCCGGACGCCCCCGGAGGGCCTGAACGAGGCCGAGGTTGCGCGCCGCGTCGCCGAAGGGCGCACCAACGCAGTCGAGAGCAGGACCAGCCGCAGCCCCGCCGAAATCATCAGATCCAACGTGTTCACGGTCTTCAACGGCCTGCTGCTGACCCTGCTGGTGATCATCTTGGCGACCGGCCAGTGGCAGAACGGCCTGTTCGGCGCCGTCATCGTCGCCAACTCGACAATCGGCATCGTCCAGGAACTACGCGCCAAGCGGACGCTTGACCGCCTCGCCATCCTGAACGCGCCGCGTGCCCGCGTCGTGCGCGACGGCGACGAGCACGACGTCGAGGTCGCGGCGGTCGTGGCCGACGACCTGCTCGCTCTTCGCGCCGGCGATCAACTGCCCGCCGACGGCGTCGTCCGCGAGTCGGCCGGCCTCGAGATCGACGAGTCACTACTGACCGGCGAGGCGGATCCGGTGGCGAAGGCGCCCGGCGACCAGGTGCGATCCGGGTCGATCGTGGTCGCGGGCCACGGCCGGTTCCAGGCCACCGCCGTCGGCGCTGAGGCGTACGCGACCAAGCTCGCCACCGAGGCACGCCGCTTCACGGTGACCCGCTCGGAACTGGTGTCGGGCACGAACCGACTGCTGCGCTGGATCTCGCTGGTGATGCTCGTGGTCGGCCCGATCCTGTTGTGGAGCCAGTTCCGCAGCAAGGACAACAACAGCTGGCAGGAGGCGGTGACCGGCACCGTCGCCGCGCTTGTCGGCATGGTGCCCGAAGGTCTGGTGCTGCTGACGAGCGTCGCGTTCGTGCTGGCCACCGTCACCCTCGCCCGCCGCAAGACGCTGGTGCAGGAACTGCCCGCGGTCGAAGGTCTCGCCCGCGTGGACGTGGTTTGCCTCGACAAAACCGGCACGTTGACGCACGGCGACGTCACCTTCGACCGCCTCGAACCACTGGGCGTACCCGATGCGGACGTCGCCCAGGCCCTCGGTCTGATCGCTGCGGCGGGCGACGCCAATGCGACGGCCAACGCGGTCGCGGCCGCGTTCTCGTCGAGCACGTGGCAGCAGTCCGGTGCGGTGCCGTTCTCGTCGGCGCGCAAGTGGTCGTCCGTCACGGCCGAGGGCCACGGCACCTGGGTATTCGGCGCGCCGGAGATGGTGCTGCCCGCGCCGGAGTCCGCCGCGCAGCGCGAGGCCCGGACGGCGGCCGACACCCTGGCGGCCGAGGGCAGGCGGGTGCTGCTGCTGGCCCGCTCCGACAGCGAACCGCCCCACGGCGAGGACGGCGACGCCCGCCTTCCGGGTGATCTCCTGCCGGCTGCCCTGGTCGTCCTCGCCGAACGCGTACGCGAGGACGCCGCCCAGACGCTGCAGTACTTCACCGAGCAGGGCGTCGCGCTCAAGGTCATCTCCGGCGACAATCCGCGCACGGTCGGCGCCGTCGCCGCAAGCGTCGGCGTGCCGGGCGTGCGCGGGGCCGCCGATGCGGTCGACGCGCGGGAACTGCCCGAAGATCTCGACGAACTGGCCGACGTGCTCGAAACGCACAGCGTCTTCGGACGGGTGACACCGCACCAGAAGCGGGCCGTGGTGGCCGCGCTGCAGCGGCGCGGGCACGTCGTCGCGATGACGGGCGACGGCGTCAACGACGCGCTCGCCCTCAAGGACGCCGACATCGGGGTGGCGATGGGCAACGGCTCACCCGCAACCCGCGCCGTCGCCCAACTCGTCCTGCTCGACGGGCGGTTCGCGCACCTGCCCGACGTCGTGGCCGAGGGACGCCGGGTCATCGCCAACATCGAACGGGCGGCGAACCTGTTCCTGGTCAAGAACATCTACTCACTCGTGCTCGCCCTGATCACCGCGGTCACGCTCGCGGCGTACCCGCTCGCGCCCATCCAGCTCACGCTGATCTCGACGGTGACGATCGGGATCCCCGGATTCTTCCTTGCGCTCGGGCCCAATCGCCGCCGCTACATTCCCGGCTTCCTACTGCGGGTACTGCGCTTCGCGATTCCCACCGGGCTGGTCATCGGCGTCGCCGCCTATATCGGCTATCGCGCCACCCGGCTGCTCGATTCGGGGGCCGGCGTCGCCGGGGGGCGCACCACGGCCACGCTCGTCGTGCTGATCATCTCGTTGTGGACGCTTCTCGTACTGGCCCGTCCGCTCGCGGGATGGAAGCTGGCCCTCGTCGCGGCGATGGCCGGGATAGTGGCCGTGGTGGTCGCGGTGCCGGCACTGGCGCACGGCGTGTTCCTGCTCGACATCACCCCGCCGCGCCTGCTCATCGCCGCGGTGATCGGCGCGGCCGGAGCCGTGCTCGTGGAGCTGTCCTACCAGGCCGTGGCGCTCGCCGTGCGCCTGTCCTCGCACGACCGGGCACCGCAGACGCCCTGATCGCGGTCGCGCCTGTCAGGGGTCGGACGACCTTATTGACGTGGGACCAGAGTCCTGACTAGGTGGGAACTCTGCGCCTGCAGATCGGCCTCGGATCTGTCGAACGTATGGGTATGCGCGAAGAAGATGTCGACCAGCGGAGTGTCACTACTGCCGACGCCACGGCAGCCGACCGGCCTACCGCCGATCTCGCACGTGACCTGCGCGCCCCCCTCTCCCCGGTCGAGCGCGCGTGCTGCTGCCCGGCCCCGCCCGCCGTACGCGTGATCCTGCCCTCGACGTCGAATCGCGATCACGCAGTGGATCTGCTGATGTGCGCGCACCACTTCCGCAAGGCGAGCGCCGCTCTGGCCAGCACCGGCGCGCAGACCTTCGACGCCACCGGCACCCTGCTGTGCACGGGCGATCGCATCGCCGTCGGCTGAGCTACACACCCACCGCGATCAGCTGACAATGCCGTCACGCAAGGGCGTCCGGCACCGGTTACCTAGGTCAGACACGACCTAGGCGGACGGGCACGGACCGAAAGTCCCTATCGCCTCGACCAGCCCGAATACACGCTAGAGGTGTAGTCCATGGTGGGGGGCCGAGATGTCCGACCAAGAGAAATTCACCGCAGAACGCGACGCCACGTCAGTCACAACCTCGCACAGGGGCCCGACCGCAGACCGGTACAACTCTGCACTCGAGCGTTACCTGAACGCGGTTGCCGGCGCGCACGAGACGCACGCGAGTCCGCCCCTTCACGGCGACCTCTACTGGAACATCGAGAACAACCTCGTCCGCGACGTCATGGCGCGCACGGTCCACTCGGTCACCGAAGAGACCCCGTTCAAGGAGATCGTCGACATCCTGGCCAGGCACCGCATCAGTGCGGTACCGGTCATCGACGCCGGCCAGCGCGTGGTCGGCATCGTCTCCGAGTCCGACCTGCTGGCCAAGGTGGTCGCCGGTGGCGATCCCAAGGCGCGAATCAAGGTCGGACACGCCAAGAAGTCCGAGACGAGGCGCAAGTCGCATGCCGAGACGGCGGGCGAGCTGATGAGCGCACCGGTCGTGACGATCGCACCGGACGCGTCGATCGTGCACGCCGCACGCATCGCGGCGCTCGAACACGTACGGCGGCTTCCGGTCGTGGACCGGGGCAACGTGCTGCTCGGAATCGTGACCCGCTCCGACCTGCTCAGCGTCTTCCGCCGTCGCGACGAGGAGATCGAGCACCATCTCGCCGACGACGTGCTCGCCCACCGGTTCAGCCGCCACCTGTCCGGCGTCAAGGTCACCGTGCAGGACGGCGTCGCGACTCTCACCGGTGAGGTCGAGCGGCGCCTGCTCATCGCGCCGCTGGTCGAAGCGGTGCGCCAGACAGCCGGTGTCGTCGGCGTGCACGACGACATCTCCTACCGGATCGACGACACCTACCTCCCGCCGCCGGCGGACTCGCTGCGCCGTTGACGCCAGTTGACCCGCAGGCCGGTCGGTCAGAGTGCCGGCTGCGCATCCCCGAGGGCCGCTGCGCCGAGCACGTTGGTCATCACCTCGCCGAAGGAGTCCGGGTCGGCAAGTAACCACGTGTGCGTGCCCGGGACGGTGATCACCTCCGGATCACCGAGCGCGGCGCGTAAGGCCTCGAGTGACGCATAAGGGATGACCGTGTCGCTGCGACCCCACAAGATCACGACCGGCAGGCGGCGGCGCTTGAGCTCTTCCAGTTCGCCGGTCAGATCCGCCAGCCGAGCAAGCCTGGCAACCCGCACGATCGCACCTGGATGGCGCAGCATATTCGGCACGGCGTCGGCAGCGATCACCGGCAGGACGCGGCTGATCTGGCGCAGCGGCAGCACGTCGGCCTGCATGTGCAGCCCCCAGTCCCACAGCGGCCGTTCCCGGATGGAGCGAACCACGCCACCGTGTGACCAGGCCGAGCCGCCGATCGAGTTGATGATGACCAGGCGGGCCACCCGGGCCGGCCAGTCGTATGCGGTCTGGATGGCCACCCCGCCGCCGAACGAGTGGCCGACCAGGGTTACCGGCTCGTCGGGCCAGACGGCGCTGAGGAACTGATCCACCCAGCGGGCGTAACCGGGCAGGTCCCGTTCGTCAGCCGGCAGGTCGGCGCTGCCGAATCCCGGCAGCGCCGGCGCATACACGCACATGTGCGCGTCGATCAGGCGCTGCAGGGCTTTGCGGTAGGCGCGATGCGACAGTCCCCATCCGTGCAGGAACACAACGACCGGCCCCGTGCCGGCCACACCGTAGGACGCGGGCCGACCGGCGACGGTCGTCCGGACCCATTCGAGCTCGCCGGTCGGAGTCGGGTTCTCAACCACAAGGTCAGCCATGAGTCGTCCCTTCGCGCCCCGACTCTCCCGCGGCGCGCCGCAGGCCGGCTCCGGCCGAACGTCCTTAACACCAGCGCACGTTCGTCCCGATGTCGGCTGCACAAGTCACGACCGCGGGCGAACTGTGCCGCGTAGTGCGCGATAGCCGGCCGGTGCGGGCTGTGGCCGCAGACGTGAACACCCCCCGGGCGGACTCCCCGTCTTGCGACGCTGGGTCAAGTACGGCTCGTTGAGAGAACCGTCATCCGATGTCCGCTCCCGAGGGGTGCGGCCAGGTCTCCCTGGCGCCTTCAGTCTCTTGAAAGACACTCGGCGGGTGCAGTGGCATTGGTCCTATCGGGACGGGCCTGAAGTCCTTATGGAATCAGTGGAATCAGTGGAATCGGCGCAGTCAGTGGATCTCCTCGAGCCGGGCCGTCGCGACGTCGAACACGAACCCGCGGACGTCGTCGCGATGCGGAAGCCAGCTGCATTCGCGCACCGTCTGCAACGACTGGCGAGTCGTCGCGTGGATGTCGTCGAATCCGGGGACGTCCCACGGCGGCTCGTCGTCCGCCTCCGCGTCCGCGGCGAGGGCGTCACGGAACGCGGCATCGTCGAGTCCCTGCATGCCGCAGTCGGTGTGATGGATCAGGACGACCTCGCGGGTGCCGAGGCTGTGCTGGCTCAACGCGAGCGATCGCAGGACGTCATCGGTCGGCAGGCCACCGGCGTTGCGGATCAGGTGGGCGTCGCCGATCTCGAGGCCGAGGGCCCCGAACAGGTCGAGCCGGGAGTCCATGCAGGTGATGACGGCCAGCCGCAACTTCGGGCGGCGCGGTCGTGGCCCCGGGAAGGTCCCGGCGTAGATCTCGTTGGCGTGCAGAAGATGGTCGATGGCCGACATGGCACGAGTGAATCAGAAGCCACCGCTCCGGCGCGCGGGCGTCGGCCGGACGTGGTGCCGGTCTCCAGGGGCGAACCGGTCAGCGCAGCGCCATTGCCGCGGCAAGTTGCTCGCCCCACGCCCGCGCCCGCGATTCCTCACCGGGCACGAGCTGATTGGCCTTGGTGACAAGGAAGCTCTGCGGTTTGCCCACTGGCTGGCAGCCCCGCTGACGCAACTTGCGGACGATGCCGGTCGAGGCCCGTCCGGTGAACGCGCTCGGAGCCTGCAGGCGAGTGTCGAACGCCGCCGCCCGGCCGGGCAGGTGCTCGACCGAACTGAGCCATTCGCGCAGCCCCGGGCCGGCCGCGTCCGGTTCGAGCACCAGTCCGCTCCCGGGCTTGTGCGCGTTCGTGACGGCGGTCGTCCGGGTGCCCGGACGAGACATGCCCCACGCGTGGGTCGGGCCGCCTGCAACCACCAGATCGGCGTTAGCGAGCACCCCCGGGAACACGTGACCCGCCGGCACCACCACGATGTCCTCCGTGCGCCCGAGGCCTTCGCCTATGGCCTCGGCGATCTTGCGCGTGTTGCCGTACATCGACTCGTACACAATTACTGCCTTCATGGCACAACCCCCGTTGTGTTCTAGCCGATGTCGCTTGGATGCTCGTCGAGGATCTTGCGCAGAGCCGCCGCGAAACGCAGCGATTCGTCGTGCTCGCGCTGCCAGACATTGCGCCCGAAGATCAACCCGGTAGCGCCGGCTTGCATCGACTGGCGTGCCTTCTCCAGCATCACCTCGTCGCCTGCCTTGCTACCGCCGGAGATCAGCACGAGTGTCCGGTTCGCCGAGCGCACGACGGCGTCGACGGCCTGCTGGCTGGAAAACTCGCCCGTATAGGGCGCCTTGACCTTGGTGTTCTTCTCCGGATGCGGGAAGTTCACCTTGACCACGTCCGCGCCGAGCTCACTCGCGGTACGCGCCGCGTAGTCGACGGCGTAGAAGGAGTCCTTGCCGCCTTTGGCCTCGATGGCTTCGCCGCGCGGATAGGCCCAGACGACGAGCGGCATGCCCAGGCGCACCGCGTCGGCCCGGACCTTGCGGTACTGCTCGAAGTCGCGCTCCTGCGCCGGAGTGCCCACGTAGAGGGTGTAGCCGACCGCGTCGGCACCGAGTCGCACCGCGTCCTCCACGGTGGCGTTGAGCGGTGAGAACGCCTCGGCGTCGGACGGGATGTCGGTCTTGCCGTTCAGTTTGAGCACCAGCGGCACCTCGCCGGCGTAGTCCCAGTAGAACTTCTCGGCCAGGCCGATCTGCACGACGATGCCGTTGAAGCCGCCCTCCAGGGCCAGCTTGACGATGTAGCGAGGGTCCGCGGCGGGCGGGTTGGCGAAGAAGTCTCGTGGCCCGTGCTCGAGTCCCTGGTCGTAGGGAAGGAACAGCGCGGTGCCGTTGGCCGATCCGTGCTGAAACAGGATGCGGGCCAGCCGCGCCCGCTTGCCGGTGCTGAGTCCGAGGTCGCGTAGTGGTGGGCGCTCGATCATCGGTGTTACCCCCTGTACACACCGTTCGCGTCGCCGACGGCGACTGCGTAGGGGGACGGCCTGGACCGGTGGGTCGCGGCGACATTGCGGCCGTCCGCGCGCCAGGCCGTCCCCCCACCAGTTGAGCCGATCCCCTGAGCGGCAGGTAGGGAACACGGTCCCCCCGGCCGCGGGACGTCTGGCCTATGCGTACGGCTGCGCCTCCGCGTTCGCGTGCGCCTCCGCGTTCGCGTGCGCCTCTTCGCGTCGTCTAGCTCTTCGCCTTGGCCAGCGCGAGCGCCTCGCCGCTCGCCCGCCGCCGCATTGCCGCGGCCCGCTGCTGCTCGCGCTCGTAGAGCACGCCAAGGGTGAACCCGTTCGTGCCACGCGCTGTCCCGAGCTGGCGCACGATCTGGGCGCTCGCCACGGCGTCCTCGTACTCGCCGAGCAGATCCGCCAAACCGGCGAAGCGCGCGAGCTTCTCCTTGCGGCTGCGTTTACCGAGCTGCGCGCGGCATACCTCGACGGCGTCGCCGGCTCGTTCGGCCGCACGCCGGGCGCGCTGCAGGTCGGCATCGGTGCCCTTGGCGCCGGTGGCCCGGCGCAGTCTCTTGGCCACCAGCCGTTCGGCCGAGGCAAGCCGATCAAGGACGGCGGGCGCCGGCGCGTCGGCATCGTCGTGCAGCGGCGGCGAGGTCGTCCAGTTGCTCAGGTCCTGAATCAGCGCGCGGTACCTGCGCCCGCGAAGGGCACGCAGCAGCACGCGCTCGTGCTGGCTCTGCTGGGCGAGCAGCTGGGCATCGATCAGGTCGGCCACCTGACCCACGAGCAGGTCGCCCGGAACGGAGCCGACCGCTTCGCGCAGCCGGTTACGCAGTCGCTGACGGTCGCGCACCGCATCGAGCAGCGTCGCGAACCACGCCAACTCGACGTCCAGGGCGTTGGACCGGTCGGCGTCGAACAGATCGGCGAAGACCCGGCAGGTGCTGTGCAGGCGGCGGGTGGCGATGCTCGTGGCCTCGACTGCGCCGGATACGTCATACCCGGCACGCAGGGCGAGATCGCCGCGCAACAGGGCAGCGCGCTGCCAGGCGAGGTAGCGCACGACCAGGCTGCCCGCCGTCACCGGCTTGCGCTTGCGCTTGCGCGATCGCGCGGGCAAACCCGCCTCTGCGTCCACTGCCTCCTCAGTGCCGAGGCCGTGTTCGAACTTGGACAAGATCGGGGAGGGAACGGCGCCGGCGCCGGTCAGGTGGCGGCGGATATCGGCGAGCAGCGCCTCGTCGCCGGCCTCGCCGAGTTCGACCTTGATCTCGCGCCACTGGCTCATCACGGGGTCGCCGGTCAGCGTGTCGGCGTGCACGGTGTCATCGGACAGAATCGCGAGAACCCGGCCGTCCTCGGTCAGCAACCGCTGCACGCTGCGCGAGATCCGCATGTCGACCACGCGCTTCAACGGGCGCCCGAGCCGGATCCCGACGACGAGATCACTCAACTGCTTCGGGACGGGCCCCTTGCCCCCGGGTAGGGCAAGCTCCATACGCGCATCGCGATCGGGAAGCTTCAACTGCCAGCCCGCGTCGACCGGGCCGCGCCGGCGACGCAGTGTCACGCCGTCGCGCATGAGGTCGAGTTCGGCCGTGTCGTAGTAGGCGCTCTCGAGTTCGAGGGTGTCCTGCTCGGCGATGCGATCCACGGCAGGTGACGCGCCTGCGACGTCGGGCATCGTGAACTCGACGTCGACGTCGTACTTGTCCACGCGTTCGCGCGATGCGCTCGCCGCCCGTGGCCCGGCGCCAGGCGCAACCGAATCGGTGTACGGGCGAAAGACGAGAGGCGAGGAGTCGGCCGCACTCATAACGTGCGTCGAGCGCTGCACGCACGTACGACCTCGGCGAGCCGGACGCGAGCCAGGCGTGAGGCCATTTCCGGAAGCGCCTCGCCGCTGATCGAGCCGCGCAGATCGCGGATCGCGGCGGCCACGCAGCCGGCGATCACCGTCGCCGAGAGGATGCCCGCGAACTGCTGGGCGAGCTCTCGGGATATGTCGCTGACCAGGCGCTCCGCCGAGGGCATCGCGGTCGTCGCGGTCATGACCGTGCCGCCCTCGACCTGGCTGATGTCTGCTCCAGCGGTAGTCGCAAAGGTCCTGATCGGATTGCGCCCTTCTCCTTGCCTGACACCAGAGTCAGCGGCCCGCGGGAGCGAGCGCTGGTGGCGAGGCCGTTCGACAAACCATGTGCCCATCGCGGCACATATACCGTCATTGAGGTACTCCCCAGGTGTGTCTGCCGGGAATGCCCAGCCCGTTAAGCGTGTCTCGTTCTCTCGCGTCGAGGCAGGGCCAATAGTCCCTAGATCTTCGGCCACTCGATCACCCCGATTACCTGGGACCGAGCGAAACTACAGGCGTGTCCCGTTGGGTGCTGCACGTCGACCTCGACCAGTTCATAGCTGCCGTCGAGGTGTTGCGCAGACCCGAGTTGCGCGGGCGGCCGGTCGTCGTCGGCGGGGACGGCGATCCGACCAAACGCGGGGTGGTCAGCACGGCATCCTACGAGGCCCGCGAACACGGCGTGCACTCCGGTCTGGCGCTGCGCATCGCCGCCCGTCGCTGCCCGCAGGCGGTGTTCTTGCCGGTCGACCGTACGGCCTACGAGGCGGCATCGGCGAAGGTCATGGCCACGCTTCGCGGGTTCGACGCCGTGGTCGAGGTCGTCGGTTGGGACGAGGCCTTCCTGGCCGTCGACACCGACGATCCGCTGGCGACCGCCCGCCGGATCCAGTCGCGGGTGGTGGACTCGACGAGCCTGGAATGCAGCGTCGGCATCGGGCAGAACAAGCTGCAGGCCAAGCTCGCGACCGGCTTCGGCAAACCCGCAGGCGTGTTCTGGCTGACCGACGAGAACTGGTACGACGTGCTCGGCGACCGGTCGACCGATGCGCTCTGGGGAATCGGCGCCAAGACCGCGAAGCGGCTGGCCGCACTCGGCATCGCCACGGTGCGCGACCTCGCCGGCACCGATCCACAGGTGCTGGCCGCGCAGCTCGGTCCGGTGACCGGGCCCTGGCTGGTGCGCCTCGCGCAAGGCCAAAGCGATTCGCCCGTTTCGGCCGCACCGTACCTGGCTCGCTCACGCAGCCGGGAGACCACCTATCAGCACGACCTCGACGACTGGGCCGAGGTCCGGCGTGAGGTCGCGCGGCTCGCCCGCCTGGTCGCGGACGACATCGCCACCGAGCAGCGAACGGCCGTACGCGTCGTGGTGAAAGTACGCTTCGCGCCGTTCTTCACGCACACCCGCGGTCAGCCGATCAGTATCCCGACCGGGCGGCCCGCCGTGATCGAGCAGGCTGCTCTCGCGGCGCTGGACCGGTTCACCGACCGGCGGCCGGTGCGGCTGCTCGGTGTCCGAGCCGAGTTCGCGCGGTGATCGGCCGGTCCTTGCCGGGGTGTCAGATGAGGACGCGCTCGCCTTCGGTGGGCACGATCGCCAGCCAGTCGGCCTCGGCCCGCAGCCGAGCCGCGAATGCCTCCGATGCCGCCTGCTCCCCGTGCACGACGTAACAGGCCGACGGCGCCGCAGCGGCGGTGGCCCAGGCGTAGAGCTCGTCCATGTCGGCGTGGGCGCTGAACGCGTCGAGGGAGAGCACATCCGCGTGTACCGGCACGTACCGGCCGTGGATCTTGATCGCACGAGCACCGTCGAGCAGTTGCCGGGCGCGGGTGCCGGCGGCAGCAAAGCCGACGATCGCGATCGTGTGCCGGTGGTTGGCCAGCATGTGCTTGAGATGGTGCAGCACTCGCCCGCCGGCCGCCATGCCCGACGCAGAAATGATGATCACGGGCGTGCGCGGGTCATTCCACTGCGCCGACTCGGATGCCGTGCGCACCTCGATGAGCTTGCCCGGGTCGAAGGGGTCCTCGCCGGGAAGATCGGTACGCATCTCCGGCCAGTGCTGCTCGTGCGCCTTCCGGTAGACGCGCAGGCACGCCAGCGCCATCGGACTGTCGACGACGACCGGCACGTCGGGGATCCGGCCCTCGGCGCGCAGCTTCGCGAGTTGGACGAGCAGCACCTCGGTCCGGTCCACCGCGAACGCCGGAATCAGCACGCTGCCCCCGCGGGCGGCGGTCCGCCGGATCGCATCGGCCAACTGCTCGACCGCGTCGGCGTCCTCATGACGTCGGTCCCCGTAGGTGGACTCGATCAGCAGCACGTCGACTTCCGGTCGAGGCTCTGGGGGCAACAGGACCGGATGCGCCGGCCGGCCCATGTCGCCGCTGCTGAGCAACGTGCGCTCGCCCGCGGGCGTCGCCACGGCGAGATGCGCCCAGGACGAGCCGAGGATGTGGCCCGCCCGGCCGAACGTGAGCTGGGTGTCGTCGGCGAGGTCGACGGCCTGACCTGAGGGCACCGGGCGCAGCAGCCGGCAGGCCCGCGCCGCGTCCTGCGCGTCGTAGAGCGGCAGCGCCGGGCGGTGCTTGCTCCAGCCGCCTTCGTTCGCCTGCGCCGCCTCCTCCTCGAGCAGATGCGCGCTGTCGGCGAGGACGATCGCGGCGAGTTCGGCGGTCCCCTCCGTGGCATAGACCGGCCCGCGCCAGCCGTGCCGGGCGAGCACGGGCAGGTACCCGCTGTGGTCGAGATGGGCGTGCGTGAGCACTACCGCGTCGAGGTCGCGCCACGAGATGGGCGGTGCGTCCCAGTTGCGCCGGCGAAGCGCCCCGAGCCCCTGGAACAGGCCGCAGTCCACCAGCACTCGCGACCGTCCGGTGTCGAGCAGGTGCTTGCTGCCCGTGACCGTGCCGGCACCGCCGACGAAGGTGAGCGACGGGTCCCTCATGGGCGGCCCGGCGACACGGCGTCGGCCGGGAACGCCGTCAGGCGCCTCAACGGGGGTAGGTGGGAACGACGGCCACGGGGCAGTTCGCATGATGCAGCACGCCCTGGCTGACCGATCCGAGCAGCGTGCCCGCCAGCGCATGGTGACCGTGGCTGCCGACGACGAGCAGGTGCTGGGACAGCGACGCCGTCACTAGGCCCGCCACCGCGTGCTCCCGGACGACAGCAGGGTGGACGACCACGTCGGGGAACTTCTGCCGCCATGGAGCGAGGATCTCGGTGAGCGCCGCCTCGATCCGCTCCGGCGCCGGGGGCCCGGCCCGCCAGCTCATCGACGCGAGCAGGTCGGGGTGCCAGCACAGCACCGCGCGAAGCGCCACGCGATGGCGCGTGGCGTGCTCGAAGGCGTATTCGAGAACGGCCTCCGAGCCCTCCGTGCCGTCGACGCCGACGACGACCGCGGCGCCCTCCTCCGGGCGGCCGGCCGGGCCGCGCACGACGACCGCGGGCGAGTGCGATCGGGCCGCCACACCTGCGCCCACCGAACCGAGCAGTGCGGAGCTCAATGCCTTGAGGTGGCGCGAGCCGAGCACGGTGACGGCCGCGGTCGCCGACTCGTCGACGAGCACGCGAACGGCGTCTCCGTCGATCGCCTCCCAGTGGGTGTCCGGCCTGGGGTCGACCACGCTCAGGCTCTCGATCGCGTTCGCGACCAGTTGCTCGGCGATCTGGCGGGGCTGCTCGAGAACCACCTCGGGCACGTCGAGGTAGGCCGGTACGCGCCCGGGCGGTACGACGTAGTGGAAGGCACACACGAGGCGCAGCGGCGCGTTGCGCGCCAGAGCCTCGGCGGTTGCCCACCGCAGCGCCGCATCCGTCCCGGCCGACTCGTCGATTCCGACGACCACCGGGCGCTCATCCTCTGACATTGAGTCCTCCTCCTGAGGCCGGTCAGCTGTCGCGGCGACCGAGCGCCGCAGTGTCGTCCGCGGCGGCACTGACCAACTGGTTGCCGAGGTCGATCAGGGCGCGGCCCACTGCGAGCTCGTCGCCGATCTCCAGCAGCTGCCCGCGATCGGCCGCACCTTCGCCGTGCAGGGTGTTCGCGCCGGTCTTGAGCACGACCCGGGCGAGCGTCGCGTCGTCGTCGCGTTCGAACAGGTAGACGTCGATGTCCCATTCGGCAACGTGATCCATGGGAGCTCCTTCGGGTCGGCCGCGCCGTGCGCAGATGCCATGTCGGACACAACGGCGCACTACGCGCCGACTCGGCCCATCCGATCTTTGCGCTGGACCTCATTCGCCTATAGGGCCTTAGGTCCCGATCGGTGGCGACGAATGACGGTGTCCGCACCGATCGAAGCTCGCCAGGGTGGAGGTACGACAAGCCACGTTCTTACGGGGGACGCCATGTCGATCGAGAACTCATCCAGCCCAACGACAATCAACAAACTGCCTCATGTCGTCGCGTCGGCGAAGGCCGCTGCGAACCTGGACGAACTGCGTCGCGCCGGCGGCCCGCAGGTGATCGTGCTCTCGACGTCGGGAGCCACGGTGAGCGTGGCGAGCGTCCGGCCGCGTCACGGGTTCTTCCCGCGTGATGGCATGTCGCTGATCGGGCAGGTTCAGCGCTGCCCGGTGTACGCGGACACCCACCAGATGCTGGCCTGCCCGTACGAGACGATCATCCTCGACGTGGGTTGGCGATGCGGCCCGCCCGGCGACGTTCGGAAATTCGTGATCCGTCCCGAGTCGAAGGCGGAATGGCAGCAACGCGTGTTCACCGAGGAGACGCGCCGAACCGATTAGCGCGTGCGCCCAGCGGTGCCGGGCGACGCTAGAGAGTGGCGGCGTGATCGGGCACGGCTCGGTAGAGATCACGCGGCGGGCGGATGTAGTTGGTCGCCGACGGCCGCGGCGGCAGTTCGAGGGGTGCGCGTTGCACCAGGAAGTACGGGATCGTCGTGAGCAGGTGCGCGATCATGTTGATGCGCGCGCGGCGCTTGTCGTCGGCCTCGACGATGAACCAGGGCGACTCGGTGGTGTCGGTGTGCACGAACATCTCGTCCTTGGCGCGGGAGAAGTCCTCCCACCGCCGGATCGATTCGAGATCCATCGGCGAGAGCTTCCACCGGCGCATCGGGTCGTCGAGCCGCGAACGGAAGCGGTGCTCCTGCTCCTCGTCGCTGACCGAGAACCAGTACTTGCGCAGCAGGATCCCGTCGTCGATGAGCAGTCGTTCGAAGACAGCGCACTGAGCGAGGAAGCGTTTGTACTCCTCCGGGGTGCAAAAGCCCATGACGCGCTCGACGCCGGCGCGGTTGTACCAGGACCGGTCCATCAGCACGATCTCACCGGCGGCGGGCAGGTGCTCGACGTAGCGCTGGAAGTACCACTGCGTGCGCTGCCGCTCGGTCGGTGCGGGCAGCGCGACGATGCGGGCAACGCGCGGGTTGAGGTACTGGGTGACGCGCTGGATCGTGCTGCCCTTGCCGGCGGCGTCGCGGCCCTCGAAGATCACCACGATGCGCGCGTTGGTGGTGCGCACCCACTCCTGCATGGTGACCAGCTCGGCCTGCAGCCGGACCAGTTCCTTCTCGTACACCGCCTTGTTCAGGCGTGACGTCGACCCCGAGTCCTTGGCGTGGTGCTTCTTCTGACCCTTTGCGTGCTCGTCTTTTGGCACTTTGTCCTTCAACGGCTCGGTTTCCGGCATGGTCAGTCCCGAAGCTGCCGCAGCACTGGATCTGCCGTCAAGGGAGCCGGCGCGATCCGCACCTTCGCGTCCACGACGACGAGCACGTCGTCGCCCGCGCAGATGACGGGGTTGAGGTCGAGTTCGGCGACCTCGGGCAGGTCCTCGGCGAGCGCCGCGAGCCGGAGCAGCAGGTCGCGCACGGCCGGCCGGGAAACGACGCGCCGTCCGCGGTAGCCGTCGAGCAACGGTGCCGTTCGCATACCGGCGATCATCTGGTCGGCGTCCTGGATGGTGAGCGGCGCCAGGCAGAACTGGCGGTCGGCGATCATGTCGGCGAGTACGCCGCCCGCGCCGAGCATGAGCACCGGGCCGAACTGCGGTTCCTGCAGCACGCCCGCGATGAGCTCCGTGCCGACGGGTGCCATCGGCTGGATCAGGACGTCCGCGCTGTCCGGGTCGCGGCCCGGGCCGGCGTCGACGGCATGAACGGCGTCGAACGCGCTGCGCAATTCCTGCTCGTCGGCGATCCCGAGCCGAACGCCGCCGACGTCGGTCTTGTGCACGGTGTCGCCGGCCACCTTCACCGCGACGGGGTAGCCCAACTCCGCCGCGGCGCGCACGGCGTCCTCGACCCGGCTGACGATTCGCTGCGGGCTCATCGGTATGCCGTAGCGGATGAGCAACCGGGCCACGTCGCGCGGGCGTAGCCAGCCCTCGCCGGCGGCGAGCAACTCCGCGACCAGAGCGCGGGAACCCTCGACGTCGAGACCCTCGGGCCGGGCCGGCTCGCCGAGCGGCGGCAGCGGCGATCTGCGCGTAACGCCAGGCGAATCCGATCGCCGCGGCCGCCGGCTCCGGGAATCCGAAAACAGCCATGTTCCGTGGCGTGCCCGGGATCGGGATCGAGCGCTTCTCGCGGCCGACCTGCGTTGCGACGACGAGCTTGGCCGAGGTGCCCGCCGCGGACGCGATCGAGGCCATGACCTCGTCGGGATCGGTGACCATCGTCTCGGTGAACACCGTCAGCACGAGGTCGACCTCGTCCGCGGCCAGCACGATGCGCATGGCCTCGCCGGTCTCCGCGGTCTGCGCGCCCGCACCGAGATCGACCGGGTTCTGACAGGAGGCGGCGAACGGAACGGCGGCGCGCACGGCGGCCTGCGTCTGCGCGGAGAGTTCGACGACGGTCAGCCCGGCGGCCTCGGCCGCATCCGCGGCGAGGATTCCCGGACCGCCGGAGTTGCCGACGATCGCCAGGCGCGGGCCCGCCGCGAGCGGCTGATCCGACAGCACCCGCGCGACGTCGAGCATCTCCTCCATCGTGTCGACCCGCAGGACGCCGGCCTGGGCGAACATGGCGTCCTACTACCGCGTCCGACGAGGCGGCCGCGGCCGTGTGGGACTGGCCGGCTCGTTGCCCCGCCGCCGAACGCCCGGCCTTGATGGCGATGATCGGCTTGTGGCGCGAGACCCGCCGCGCGATACGCGAGAACTTGCGCGGATTGCCGAACGATTCGAGATACAGCGCGATCACCGACGTGCGCTCGTCGCGCTCCCAGGCAAGCAGCAGGTCGTTGCCGCTGATGTCGGCCTTGTTGCCGACCGAGACGAACTGCGAGACACCGAGCCCGCACCGCTTGGCCGCGAGCAGCACGGCGATGCCCAGGGCGCCCGATTGCGACACCAGGCCGAGGTGGCCGGGGCTCACCGACACCGACGCGAATGTCGCGTTGAGCGACACGTCGGGGTCGGTGTTGATCACGCCGAGGCAGTTCGGGCCGATCACGCGCATCCCGTGCCGGCGGGCGGCCGCGACCACCTCGTGCTGCATCGCCTCGCCGGCCGCTCCGGTCTCGCCGAAGCCGGAACTGAGCAGCACGATCCCGCGCGCGCCGCGCTCGCCGCACTCGTGCACGACGTCGAGGACGCTCGCCGCAGGCACGGCCACGACGGCAAGATCCGGTGCCACGGGCAGGTCTTGCGCCGAGGCGACGGTGTGAATGCCGAGCACCGTGTCGTGCTTCGGGTTGACGGCGTTCACGGTCCCGGTGAAGCCACTGGCGAGGATGTTGCGCAACACCTCGTGTCCGACGGACTTGGGCCGGGCACTCGCGCCGATCACGGCGACGGACTGCGGGGCGAGCAGCGGACGCAGGCTCGCGGCATCGGCCGCGCGCTCGCGGTCGTCGATCGCGGCCACGACCCGCGCGCTCGCCTCGAGGTCGAAGGTGAGCCGGACAACGCCGTACTCGAGGCGGCTCTCGGTCGCGAAGCCGAGGTTGCGAATCACCCGGATCATCGCGGCGTTCTCGGCGAGGACCTCAGCCACGAACCGCTGGATCCGGTGGCGCCGGGCGATGCCCGCCAGGTGCTCGATGAGCAGCGTGCCGATGCCTTCGTGCTGGTCGTTGTCGTCGACGAGAAGTGCGATCTCGGCCGAGGTCCGGCTCAGCCGTTCGAAGGCCGCCACACCGACCAGTTCGTCATCGACCAGAGCCACGAGCGCCTGGTGCTCGATGCTGGCCGGACGAAGCAGGCGCTCGACGTAGTCGTCGGCGGCGTGGCGGCTCAGCGTGAAGAAGCGGTAGAAGATCGACTGGTCGGATGCCCGCTCGTTGAGCGCCAGCAGGGCCTTTCGGTCGCCCTCCTGTACCGGCCGGATGTGGACCAATCCTCCGTCGGCGCGCACCGCATCGATGTCATTGCTCGGCATTGGTCAAGCGTCGCCAACGCAGCGACGAAATGTCAGGGACCAAGGGCCCGGTTTGGCGAGCCCAGCGTCCGCATAACGTGACGTACCGCTCGGGCGGTGGCCCGAGCGGCACGCGGCACAGGTACAAGGTCACCGGGTGATCAGGTGCCGGCGACCAGGCGGGTCAGGTCGGCGAGCCGGCAGGTGTAGCCCCACTCGTTGTCGTACCAGCCGAAGACCTTCACGAATCGCCCGGAGGCCTGCGTCAGGCCCGAGTCGAACAGGCACGACGCGGGATCGCCGATCACGTCGGAGGACACAACCGGCTCGGTGGTGTAGCGGAGCTTGCCGGCAAGCGAACCCTGGGCGCCGGCCGCCTCGAACGCGGCGTTGACGTCGTCGGCGGTCACATCGGTGCCGAGCAGTGCGCCGAGGTCGACCAGTGAGCCGTCGACCACCGGTACGCGCAGCGCCGCGCCGTCCAGACGCCCGGCGAGTTCCGGAAGCACCAGGCCCACCGCACGCGCCGCACCCGTCGTCGTCGGGATGATGTTGACGGCTGCCGACCGGGCCCGGCGCGGGTCCTTGTGCGGGGCGTCGAGGACGTTCTGGTCGTTCGTGTAGGCGTGCACCGTGGTCATGAAGCCCTGCTCGAAGCCGAACGCGTCGTGCAGCACCTTGACCATGGGCGCCACGCAGTTCGTCG
The DNA here is from genome assembly GCA_963709985.1 of uncultured Actinomycetota bacterium. Classification (GTDB taxonomy): domain Bacteria; phylum Actinomycetota; class Actinomycetes; order Mycobacteriales; family Jatrophihabitantaceae; genus DASXRA01. The sequence goes on along the minus strand of CAVPYQ010000043.1, from coordinate 157,958 downwards.
TGCAGGAGGCGTTGGAGATGACGAAGTGCGACTTCGGGTCGTAGATCTCGTCATTGACGCCCATCACGATCGTCGCGTCGACGTCCTTGCCGGGCGCGGAGATGAGCACCCGCGATGCGCCGGCCGCCAGGTGCGCCCCGGCGGTCTCGCGGCTGCGGAACTTGCCGGTGGACTCGATCGCGACCTCGACGCCGTGCTCTGCCCAGGCCAGCTCCTCCGGCTCGCGGACGGCGCTGACGGCGACCTTGTGCCCGTCCACGACGAGCATGTCGTCGCGCACCTCGACCGACCTTGGGGAACGGGCCGAACGTGCTGTCGTGGCGCAGCAGGCGGGCCAGGGTCAGTACATCGGTGACGTCGTTGACGGCGACGACCTCGATGTCGTCATGGTCGGCTGCATAACGCAGGTACTCCCGGCCGATGCGCCCGAAGCCATTGATGCCCACGCGGATTGTCATCGTTGATCTCCTGAGATCTGGTTGGTGGTCAGGGTTTGGTCTTGCTGGTCTTGCTGGTCTTGATCTGTCGCCGTGCCGTGCACGACGAGGACTGGGCACCTTGCGTGCTCGGCGCAGTTCGCGCTGACCGAGCCGAGCAGCAGGCCGACGAATCCGCCGTGACCCCGGCTGCCGATCACGAGCAATTGCGCCTTCGCACTGTGGTCGAGCAGGACCTTGGCGGGGTTTCCCTGCTGGATGATCAGGCGCATTCCGACCGGTCGGTCGGGACCGAAGACGGCGTCCACGGCCTGGGTCAGCACCTTCTCGGCATCCTGGTCCGGCCGCCAGGTCGAGTCGGCGTAGGCATATCCCCAGCCGTAGTTCGCCGGTGGCTGCCAGGCGGTGACGGCGTCGATCGTGGCGCCGGTCATGGCCGACATGCGCGCCGCCCATTTCAGGGCTGACTTCGACGGCTCGGAGCCGTCCACCCCGACCACGATCACGTTCTCGTGTGTCGCCGGGTTTGTACTCATCGTTGACTCCCTCTGTGGATGTCGCGGTCGAACAGGTCAGCTGACCAAGCACCCCTCGGTACCCCGTGTGCCCGGCCGTGCGTCATCAGGCAGGCTCTAGTGCGGACTCGTCGGTCGCCGGATCGGGCGGGGCCTGCGCGACCGGATGCCCGACGATCGCCACCGGGCACGGCGCGGTGTGCAGCAGCCGCGAAGCGATCGGGCCCAGACGCGAGAAGCGGTGCTCGTCGTCGTGACGGCAACCGAGCACGAGCAGATCGGCCCGGGCCGCGGCGGCGAGCAGCGCCTCGTAGATCGGCTCGCTCGTCAGTTCCGTGACGACCTCGACGTCCGGGTGCTGGGTCCGCGCGGCGTCGACGAGGTCGGACAGGAGTTCCTGCTGCCGGGACCGAACGGTGTCATTGCCGTTCGCCTTGTCCGCCACGGGCGGTGCCGAGTCGCGGTCGGGCCAGGATCGGACGGCGACCAGCCCCGCGTGTCTGCGTTCGGCCTCGGCCAGGGCGAAGTCCAGCGCCTCGTGGCCGGACACCGAGTTCGAGATGCCGACCGCCACCAGCCGCGACTCGCCACCTGCGGGTGCCCGCCACTGCTCGGGCACCACGACCACGGGGCATCTCGCGTGCGCCGCGACCCGGTAGGCAACCGATCCGAGCAGTGCGCCGGTGATACGCCCCTTGCCGTGCGTGCCGATGACGACGATCTGCGCGTCCTCGCTCAGTTCGAGCAGCAACTGCGCCGGCTGGGTATCGCGCAGCACCGTGGTGACATCACAGTCGTCTCCGACGTCGATCGCGGTCGCGACCGCTTCGCGCAGCAGGTCGCGGGTGTGGTCGCTGACGTCGCCGGAGGCCACCTCGGCCTTGGTCGGCGCATACCCACCGTGCGCGATGACGAGCTGACCGCGGACGCGCGATGCTGCCTCGGCCGCCCATACGAGCGCGCGTTCGGCCGGCCGAGACCCATCGACGCCGACGACTATGTGCATACCCATCCCGTTTCCCTCGCACGCATGTCCCATATCAAGACCACCGCACGGACCCCCTTATGCGGGAGGGACGAACGTCCTAACCTGGCTAGTCGTTCGCACCGCAATCCGGCGGAAACGGTGAGCGACCAGGGCATTCGGCCATACGCGGAGAGGTCCGAGCAAGATCGCCGGGACAGCAGGCCTGCGCAGGACGTTCTCCTCTTGTTCGCGCGCGGCGATGTCTGAATGATCGGGAGGTGCATGCCAACGCGATCATCCGGGTGTTCTGCGTCGATGGTCCGTGTCGCGGCGTGCAGTATCTGGACCAGGGCACCGGCCGGATCCTGCTCGAGGACGTTGACTGGCATCTCTACCTCGTACGGGGCGAAAAGACCGTCGACACGGACTTCGGCCCGTGCCCGGCCGCCTACTACGAACGCACCCAACTCGCCGACGTGGTCGGGCCGACGCCACGTACCGACTGAGCAATGCGCTCAGCCGAGGACCACCACCGGGTCCGCATCCAGCACCAGGTGAGCCTGCTCGGCATCTGACGCGCGCGATATCCGACCGTCTTCGATGCGCACGACCGAGTCGAACTGATCGGGCAGGATCCGCCGATGCGTCGACATCAGCACCGTGCTCCCCCGAGTGCCGGCCAGTAGATCGGCGAGCACGGCCCGTTCGGTTTCGGGATCGAGATGCGCGGTGGGCTCGTCGAGCACGAGAATGCGCGGATCGGCCAGCAATGCGCGCGCAAGCAACAGGCGCTGGCGTTGCCCGCCGGACAGGGCGGCGCCGTTCGGCCCGGCCGACGAGTCCCAGCCGCCCGGCAATCCCTGCACGAATCCGGCCAGCCCCGCCCGCCCGGCCACGGCGTCGAGATCGGCGTCGGTCGCCGACGGGCGCACGACCCGCAGGTTGTCGCGCAACGAGGTGTTGAACACGTGATCGCCCTGCAGGGAACCCGCGATGAGCGGCGGAATGTCGTCGGCCGACAGGTCGGCCAGCCGGACCGTCTCGGTCGGCGTCGTCAACTCGATGTGCCCGTGCTCTGCGTCGAGCAGCCGCAGAGTCGCTGCGAGCAACGTGCTCTTGCCGCACCCGCTCGGTCCCGTCACGGCCACCCGATGCCCGGGCGACACGGTCAGGTCGGCGTTGCGCAACACCGGGGCGGCGTCCGGTGCCGGCGCGAGGGTCACGGCCACGACGCGCAAGCCCGTTGCGCCCACGGCTGGGGCCTCGCGCGCAACGGCCGGCTCGGCGATCGGCGGCGTGGTGGCGAGGACCTCGGCCACCCGCTGCACGCCGGCCCGCAGTCGCGCCCAGGCCGCGAACGCCGTCGGCAGCGGGGCGAGCGCGTCGAATCCGGCGAGCACGCAGGCGGCCAGAACGCCCACCGCCACCGGGGAGAGGCGGCCGGCGGATGCCGCGGCCGCACCGGCGGCGAGAACGGCCGGTAGCGCCAGCGCCGCGAGTGCCACGCCGAGCGCGGACCCGGCCGCTCCGGCCACGGCCGGACGCCGCGACGCTCGCACGACCGCCATGTCGGCGCGGCCCACCGAGGCGATGGCCCGCCGCTCGGCGCCGTACGCGGTGAGCTCGGCCAGCCCGTCCAGACTGCACACGAGCCGCTCGTCGCGCCGACCGGCCGCGGCCGCGAGCACCGTGCCACTACCTGCCAGGCGCCGCACGATCGCGGGCACCGCGACGATGCCGGCGAACAGGGCAACGGCCAGGGCGGCGCCCGCGACCGGAACGAGCAGGCTCGCCACGACCACCGCACCGGCGGCTGTCACCACCGCGCCCGCAGTTGGCACCACCGCCCGGACCAGGCCCTCCTGGACACCGTCCACATCGGACACGAACCGGCGCAGCAGGTCGCCGCGGCGAAACCCGCCCAGGCCGGCCGGGGCGAGGGGTTCGAGCGCCGCGAAGACCCTGGCCCGCAGGTCGGCCAGCAGCCTGAGCGCACCGTCGTGGCTGACCAGCCGCTCGGCGTAGCGCAGCAATGCCCGGGCGAGGGCGAAGGTACGAACGCCCACCACGGCGATTTCCAGTTCCTGCACGTTCGGGTGCTGCGCCGCCCGGCAGATCAGCCACAGCGACGTCGCGGTCAGGGCGAGGCCGGCGAGACCCGAGGCGCCACCGAGCAGTGCGGCGCCGAGCAACCGGCGGCTCGCGCCGCGCAGGCCGATGAGGTCGGTGGACGCGATGTCGGGCGCGGGCGCTGCGGCCCGTCGTGCGGGTTGCGGCATCCGGGCCGGCCCGATGGGCGCGCCCTCGACCGGTCGCTGCGCGATGTCGTCCAGCAGCCGCCCGCCGCCCAGCACGACCCGCCGGCCGGCGATGCCCGCCAGCCGGACGCTGTGCGTCACCATCAGCACGGTCGCCCAGCCGGACATCTCGGCGATCACCGACGCCACGACGCGCTCGGTCGTCGCGTCGAGGTCCTCGCTCGGCTCGTCGAGCAGGACGATCGGCACGTGGCCGCCCGCGCGCACCCGGCGGGCACGCAGCAGGGCCCGGGCGAGCGCGACCCGGCGGCGCTGGCCGGCCGAGATCTGCACGCCGTCCTCGCCGAGCAGCGTGTCCGGATGCGGTGCGTGGCAGTCGGCGACGGCGTCGGCCACCTCGTGGGCGCCCGCGCTCGGGTCGCCCAATGCCACCTCGGCGGCGACGGTCGGCTGCGTCGACTGCGGCCGTTGCGGCACCCAGGCCAGGTTGGCGCGCCACGCGGCCGGGTCGAGTGCCGTGAGATCGGTGACGCCCTCGGAGGTGCCCACCGCGATCGTTCCCTGGACGGGCACGAAGCCCAGCAGCGCGGCGAGCAGTGTCGACTTGCCGGCACCGCTCTCCCCCTGCACGGCAACGACCTCGCCCGGTTCGACGACCAGATCCAGTCCGGTCAGCGCGTGCTCCGGCCGATCGCGGTAGGACACACGAAGGGCCTTGATCCGCAGCGATCCCGTCGTGCCGACGCCGCCGCGCAGCAAGGCCGGGCCGGGCAGTTCGCTTGCCTCGTCGAGCACGTCGAGCGCCGCCGACGATGCGACGATGCCCTCCTCGCTGGCGTGATGCTGCGCGCCCATCGCCCGCAGCGGCGCGAACAGTTCCGGCGCGAGCAGCAGCGCCACGAGCGCGGCCTGCAGGCCGAGCTCGCTGTGGTCCAGGCGCAGCCCGACATCGACGGCAACCACCGCCACGGACAGGGTCGCGATCAGATCGAGCACCAGCCCGGACAGGAACGCCATCCGCAGCGTCGCCATCGTCCGCTTCCGGTACTTCTCCGTACCCTGGCGTACGGTCTCGACCTGGCGCTTGGCCTGCCCGTAGACCTTGAGCGTCGTCAGGCCCTGCACGAGATCGAGGAAGTGACCGGCCATACCGGCCAGCGCCGCGTACTGCCGGTCCATCTGCCGGCGCGTCATCATCCCGACCAGGACCATGAACAGCGGGACGAGCGGCAAGGCGGCGATCAGGACGGCCGCGGCCTGCCAGTCGGCGAATCCGATCCGCACGAGCACGATGCCGGGAACGACCATGGCGGATGTCAGCGCGGGAACGGCGCGCGTCACGTAGCCGTCCAGCGCCTCCAGGCCCGGGCCGGCCGCCGTGGCCAGCCGGCCCGACGGCTGGCCGGCGGCCCAGCGCGGCCCGAGACGCACAACGGCGTCCAGGACAGAGCGCCGCAGGTGAGCGCGCAGGCGCACGGAGTACCGGGCCGCGAGGAACTCCTGCGTCGCGGTCAGCCCTGCGCGGCCGAGGCCGACTGCGACGAGCACCAGCAGCGGGGTGACCAACGCAGAAACGCCCTTGTGCTGCAGGAAGATCTCCACGATCAACTGCGCGAGCACGCCGGCCTGCGTCACGGTCAGGACCGCGCCGAGCGCCTGCAGCACACCGAGCGTCGCGAGGTAGCGCCGCATCGATGGAACCGCGCGCAGCAGCCGCGGATCGAGCGGACGGCTCATGACAACGTCGGGGCAGTACCTGCCGTTGACTCTGGCTCGGCGTCGGTCGTGCCGAGCGTCTCCCGGGCTGACTCGCGTGCCTTCGAGACGATCTGGCCGACACCGCCGTAACCGTCACCGGCAACGTCCTCGCCGGTGACCCGCGCCCGGAAGACCCAGTACGTCCAGGCCTGGTAGGCGAGCACGATCGGCGTGAACACCAGCGCCACGACCGTCATCACCCGCAACGTGTAAGGGCTCGAACTCGCGTTGTAGACGGTCAGCGAGAACAGCGAGTTGTTACGGGCGGGCAGGACATTCGGCCACAGCACGGCGAAGACCCAGATGGGGACGAGCGTCACCGCAACCGAACTCGCCGAGAACGCGATTCCCGGTCGATCCGAGTAATCGGCGCGCACCGCGAGCAGGAACGACACGACGATCACCGCGCCGAGCACGAAGCTGACCCATTCGCCACGCACCTGAGACGTCCAGATGATGAACGCCACCGCCAGGATCCCGGTGGGAATCGCCAAGGTCCGCACCAGGCTGCGGGCGACGTCGCGAACCTCGCCGTCCGTCCGCAGCGCCAGGAACAGGGCGCCGTGGAAGGCGAACAGGGTGAGCGTGACGAGTCCGCCCAGCAGCGCGTAGGGCGTTACCAGGTCCCAGAACCCACCCGTCATGTCATGCGCCGCGTTCATCCGCACGCCGCGCATGAAGTCGGCGAACGCCACGCCGAGAAGCAGTGCCGGCAGCAGCGAGCCGACGACGATCGCGTAGTCGCACCACCGCCGGCCGGTCTCCGTGGCGGCCTTGCCGCGGTACTCGATGCCGATGCCACGCAGGATCAAGCCGACGAGCAGCACGGCGAAGGCCAGGTAGAAGCCGGAGAACACGCTGGCGTACCACTCCGGGAAGGCCGCGAACGTCGCCCCTCCGGCGACGAGCAGCCACACCTCGTTGCCGTCCCACACCGGCCCGATCGAGCGCAATGCGATCTTGCGCTCGGTCTCGGTGTTCGCGACGACCGGCAGCAGCATGCCGACACCGAAGTCGAATCCCTCGAGAAGGAAGAAGCCGGCCCACAACACCCCGATGACGCCGAACCAGAACCCCTGCATGGCCGTCCCTCCTAGACCAGGCTCAGTTGCTGATCGTCTGCGAGTTCCGCCGTCGGCGGCGCGGCCGTGTCAGGCCCCGCCCGGGCGATCCGGCGAACCATTCGGAAACAGATGACGCCGAGTACCCCGTAGAGCGCGGTGAACAGGATGAGCGTCAGCGCGACGAAGCCGGTCGAGACGTTGGTGCTCACGCCGTCGCGCGTACGCAGCAACCCGTAGACCAGCCACGGCTGGCGCGCGGTCTCGGTGAACAGCCAGCCGGTCGCATTGGCCAGCAACGGCAGCGCGACCGTCCAGGTCGCGACGCGCAGCATCCGCGGGCTCGCGGTGAGCTTGCCGCGCCGCCATTGGACAAGAACGCCGAGCGCGATCAGCCCGGCCAGAACGCCGAATCCGATCATCAGCCGGAACATCCAGTAAGCCATCCAGACCACGGGGACATAACTGCCCGGCCCGTACTTCGCTACCTCGGCGGCCTGCACGTCATTGATGCCCTCGACGGTGGCGCCGGGCCGGTTCTTCGCGAGGATCGACAGGCCGTCCGGGATGGTGATGTTGATCTTGTTGCGGCCGTTGCTGACGTCGCCGTACGCGAACAGGCTGAACGGAGCGTTGTTCTTCGTATCCCACAGCGCCTCGGCGGCGGCCATCTTCATCGGCTGCTGGTCGGTCATGATCTGGCCCTGCACGTGGCCGACCAGGCTCACCCCGACCACGGCCGCCAGCAGCACGCCGATCGACAACGCGGCGACCTTGCGGTGCACCGGGTCGGCCGCCTCGCGGTCGCGGCGCAGGTGGAACGCGCTGACCGACAGCAGGATCGCCGCAGCCGTCATGAACGCGGCGAAGATCGTGTGCGGGAAGGTCACCAGCTGCGTGGAGTTGGTCATTACCTTCCAGATCGAGGTCAGTTCAACTCGCTGGTGGCCGTTGTGATCGACCAGGACGAGTCCCACCGGGTGCTGCATGAAGCTGTTCGCGGCCAGGATGAAGTACGCGCTGATCGTCGTGCCCGCGGCGGCCAGCCAGATCGTCGCAAGGTGAAGTCGAGGGCTGAGCAATCCACGCCCGAAGATCCACAGGCCGAGGAACGTCGATTCCAGGAAGAACGCGATGCAGGCCTTCCATGGCCAGCGGAGCGCCGAAGATGTCGCCGACGAAGCGCGAGTACACCGACCAGTTCATGCCGAACTGGAATTCCTGCACGATGCCGGTCACCACGCCGAGCGCGAACAGCACCAGCATGATGCGCCCCCAGAAGCGGGTCGCGCGATCCCAGTCCGCGCCCGCCGGGGTACCGCGCTTGCGATACGCGAGGGTCTGCATGGTGGCAACGAGCGCGGTCAGCCCGATCGACAACGGCACGATGAAGAAGTGATAGACCGTCGTCGTCGCGAACTGCCATCGCGCCAGCATCAACGCATCCACCGAACCACCCCATCGTCTTGTGGCAGCAGCACTCCACGGCTGCGCACCGTCGCGACAACACTCGCGTTTCGGCTGCCCGCGGCGTAGGGACCTATCGCCCGCGTCGATCGGGACGAAGGTCCCGAAATGACGGGTCGCGAGGCCGGACCTCACGTCGGCGCGGCCGTATGCGTCTACCCGGTGAAGCGAACAACGAAAGGTGATCGACATGCCTGCCACTTTCACCACCGCCGACACGCCGATCGGCGAGCTGACCCTCGTCGCCGAGGACGGCGCATTGACCGGGGTCTACTTTCCGCACCATTGGTACAAGCCGGATCCCGCGACCTTCGGGGCGCGCTGCGACGCCGATTTCGACCAGACCAAGCGGGAGCTGGCGGAGTACTTCGCGGGCGAGCGGCAACGCTTCGACGTCGCGCTGGCTCCACTGACCGACAGAGGCGACGCGTTCCAGCGGCAGGTCTGGGCTCTCGTCGATGAGATCCCCTACGGCGAGACGGCCACTTACGGTGATCTGGCTCGCCGGCTCGGCGACGTCCGGCTCGCCAAGGACGTCGGCGCGGCGGTCGGCCGCAACCCGCTGTGCGTGCTCGTGCCGTGCCACCGGGTGGTCGGCCGGGACGGCCGGCTGACCGGCTACGCCGGCGGGCTGTCCCGCAAGAGATTCCTGCTCGATCTGGAAGAGCTGGAAGAGTCAGTCGCGGTGAAACTCTTCTGATCGGCCACCTCACGTTCCAGCGACCGGGACCGTCTACCCGATGTGACAGCAAAGCCGCCCTTCGAGGCCGTCGTCGCCGCCCATGGCGCCACGGTGTTACGGGTGTGCCGCGCCGTGGTGGGCCCGCACGACGCCGACGACGCCTGGTCGGAGACGTTCCTCGCCGCATTCAGGGCGTACCCCGACCTGCCCGAGGACGCGAACGTCGAGGCGTGGCTGGTCACGATCGCGCACCGCAAGGCAATCGACGTCACCCGCGCCGCGGCACGCAGGGCGACCCCCGTCGCCGATGTGCCCGACCGACCGTCGCGCCCGGCCGACGCCCATGACCTCGACCTTCGCGACGCCCTCGCCGCGCTGCCACGCAAGCAGCGCGAGGCCGTCGCCTACCACTACCTGGCGGGCTTGCCCTACCAGCAAGTCGCCGCCGTCATCGGCGGCAGCACCGACGCCGCCCGCCGATCGGCCGCCGACGGCATCGCCAAGCTCCGCCAGACCTACCCGGACACCCCTTCCGGCAAAGGAGATTCTCGATGAACCTGTTCGACACATATCCCACCGCGACCGACGCGGAACTTCGCCTCCTGCACGATCGGCTGGCCGACACGGCCGATGCGGAGGGCATCCTCGACATCGCCTACCGCACGCTCGACACACCTGTCGGGACGCTGCTCCTCGCGGCGACCCCGGCCGGTCTGGTCCGGGTCGCCTACGACAGCGAGGGCCACGACGACGTCCTGCAGGCGTTGGCCACGCGGATCAGCCCGCGCATCCTGAACGCCCCCAAGCGACTCGACGCCGCCGCCCACGAGATCGACGAGTACTTCGCGGGTCGGCGCCACACGTTCGACCTGCCGCTGGACTTCTCCCTGACGCATGGTTTCCGCCTCGCGGTGCTCACCCACTTGCGCGACATCGCCTATGGCCAGACGGCGAGCTATGCCGCCGTGGCCGCCGCGGCGGGCAGCCCGAAGGCGGTACGCGCGGTCGGCACGGCCTGCGCTCACAACCCACTGCCGGTCGTCGTGCCGTGCCACCGCGTCGTGCGTTCGGACGGATCCGCCGGCGGCTACCTCGGCGGCCCGGCGGCGAAGCGCCTTCTCCTCGACCTGGAGGCGGCGTGACCACGGCTGCGCGGCGCGTCGGCGACGCCGACTGGGACGCCATCACCGCGGACGTCAACGAGTACGGCTGCGCGCTGACCCCGCAACTGGTCACCGCGCGTGAGGCAGCGACGCTGGCTGCGCTCTACGACTGCGACGAGCACTTCCGGTCGACGGTGAACATGGGACGCCACCGCTTCGGCGAGGGGCAGTACCGCTACTTCGCGCGCCCCTTCCCGGAGCCGATCGACGAGCTGAAGCAGGCGCTGTACCCGCGGCTGCTGCCGATCGCCCGCGACTGGTACGCGAAACTCGGCCGGCCGGCGCCGTGGCCCGACACGCTCGACGAGTGGCTCGACATGTGCCATGCCGCGGGACAGACGAAGTCCACACCCATCCTGCTGAAGTACGGCGAGAAGGACTGGAACGCCCTGCACCGCGATCTCTACGGCGATCTCGTGTTCCCGCTGCAGGTGGTGATCAACCTGAGCAACCCAGGAGTCGACCACACCGGCGGGGAGTTCCTGCTGCTCGAACAGCGCCCTCGCGCGCAGTCGCGGGGCACAGCGATACTCGTCCCGCAGGGGCACGGGCTCGTGTTCACCACGCGCGATCGCCCGGTCGAGTCGAAGCGGGGCTGGTCGGCGGCGCCGGTACGGCACGGCGTTTCGGCGGTGCGGTCCGGGCAGCGGTTCACGCTCGGCCTGATCTTCCACGATGCCGCCTGAGCCGGGCCCGGGGCCGCACACGAGCGCCGAGATCGCGCGCCTCGTCGAACTCGCGCACGAACTGCGGGCACGGGTAGTCGCCATCGGCCACGGTCGAAACGACGCATCCCGCATGACGGCCGCCGCGTTCGCCCGGGCCTGGGCCGACCACGGCGGGGAGATCGTCGACGTCGTCGACTGGCCGGCAACTGCCGCGTCCTGGCTCAGACCCGCGCGCCGCCTCGCCGCCGGCGGGCCCGATGCGTGGGTCGTCGCCGACGCTCCGGCGGGCCTGGGCACACATGGCGCAGCGCCTGCGACGCTCCACGGACTGGGACCCCGCTCGCACGCTCGGCGCCGCCTCACTGGACGACGTCCGCGTCATCGAGCTGGCTCAAGCGGCGACCGTTCAGGGCATGCGCGGCGCCACCTCAGTCGGCGGCAGCTGGCGCATCGTCGGCCGGCTGCTCGTCCGCGACGTGCGAGACTCGTGACGTCGCGCACACGCGTGAGCACATACAGCTACATTTCGGGCGCGCTCGACGCCACGGGCTTCGAGAACACGCCGAGGAGGACCGATGAAGGCACTCGTGTATCACGGACCGGGCCAGAAGGCCTGGGAGGACGTTGCGGACCCCAAGATCATCGAACCCACGGACGTGATCGTGCAGGTCGACACGACGACGATCTGCGGCACCGATCTGCACATCCTCAAAGGCGACGTGCCGGCGGTCGTCGACGGCCGCATCCTCGGCCACGAAGGCGTGGGCACGATCACCGAGGTCGGGGCGGCGGTCAACAACCTGGCGGTCGGCGACCGAGTGATCATCGCCTGCATCAGCGCCTGCGGTTCCTGCGCCTACTGCCACGCCCGTCTCCCGGCACATTGCATGGCCGAAGAGGGCGCGTCCGGCGTCGGGTGGATATTCGGGCACCTGATCAACGGCACGCAGGCTGAGTACGTTCGGGTGCCCTTCGCCGAGAACTCGCTGCACAAGCTGCCCGAAGGCGTGGCAGACGAGGCCGCGGTCATGCTGTCCGACATCCTGCCGACGGGCTTCGAGATCGGCGTTCGCAACGGGCGGGTCAAGCCGGGCGACGTCGTCGCAGTGGTCGGCGCCGGACCGGTCGGGCTGTCGGTGATGATGACCGCCGGCTTCTACGGGGCGGCACGCATCATCGCCATCGACCTCGACGACAACCGCCTGAAAATGGCCAAGAAGTTCGGCGCGACCGACAGCGTCAACAGCGGCGAGCCGGGCTGGCAGGACCGGGTCAGGGCGATGACCGACGGGCTCGGTGTCGACGTGGCGGTCGAGGCCGTCGGCATCCCGGCCACATTCGACGCCTGCACCGAACTCGTACGTCCCGGCGGGACCGTCGCGAACTGCGGCGTGCACGGCAAGTCCGTCGAGCTCAAGCTGCAGGACCTCTGGATCAAGGACGTGGCGATCACGACCGGCCTGGTCAGCGCGACCACGCTGCCGATGCTGCTCAAACTCGTGGCACAGGGCAAACTCCAGTCCCAGCAGTTCGCCACGCATCACTTCAAGCTCGGCGAGATCATGGATGCCTACGACACTTTCGGTCGAGCCGCCGAGACCAAGGCCCTGAAGGTCATCCTGAGCCGCTGACCCCTGCCGGCGCCGGACGGACTTGATCAGAGCGCGCTGAGCAGGTCCGCCTCGGCGACGGTGCCCGGCCGGCCGCCGCGCCCGGCCAGTTCCCGCATCGCGCGCTGGACGACTTCGTTCGCGGGAGTGGGTATCGAGTGCAGGCGGCCGAGTAGCACGATCTCGCCGTTGAGATAGTCGGTTTCGATGCTGTCGGTCGCTCGGTGCAGGCTCTGCCAGGTCGAGCCGCCCGCACGCGGCACGACGACCTCGGAGCCGGGGCCGCCCGGCTGCGCCGTGCCGTCGGACGGCAGTTCGAGCCCGGCCGTATGCAGGCAGCGTTCGCCCTCGGCCAGCACCAGTTCGGCCAGCCGCCCGGAACGAGCCTGCGGACCGCACAATGCCTCGATCGCGGTGGTGAGATTCACCAGTAGCTTGGCGTGCTTGTAGGGCATGACATCGGCGCGCGACGTGATCGAGAACGACGCCTTCTCGACCGCCGCCGCCATTTCCGGAAGGAACGGATCCGGATCGACGGTGCGCGGGTACCCGCCGATCTGCAACGTCCCGACGATCGGTGCGCTGTGCGCGATGACGACGCCCGGCTCGAGATGACTGGCGAGCAGCGTCACGCTCATGGCATAGACGTGCGCGAAGGTCCGCAGCGCCTGCCGCTCGTTGTCGATTCCGTTCTGCGCACAGACGATCCGCACTCCGGATGGCGCAGACCGCACGAGCGCGTCGAGCGCGGCCGCTGTCTGCTGTGACTTCACGGCCAGCACGACGACGTCGCCGTCGCGAAGGTCGAGCTTGGCCGGGTCGGACTCTGCGCGGATGTCGAGCAGGTGGGTTCCGTCGCCGTCGACCAGCGTCAGGCCACGCTGCTGGATCGCCTGCAGGTGAGCACCCCGCGCGACGAGCGCGACGTCCTCGCCGGCCTGATGCAGCTTGGCTCCGAATACGCCGCCGATCGCACCGGCTCCGACGACGCACCATCTCATGACGTTCTCGAGCCTACCGATGCGATCAGGTGCGGGCCTGCGCGTCGTAGGCCGCACGCGACGCCTCGATCTGGGCAAGGTGATCATCGCTCCAGGCGATCAGCGTTTTGGTGGCGGCGAAGAGCGTCTCGCCCATCGGGCTCAGTGCGTACTCGACGTGCGGCGGCATCACCTGGCGGACCGTGCGGGTGACGATCCCGTCGCGTTCGAGGCCGCGAAGGGTCACGGTGAGCATGCGCTGGCTGATTCCCTCGATGCCGCGCCGCAGTTCGGTGAACCGGGCCGCCCCCTGCCCCAGGTACGCAATGACGTACAGCGACCACTTGTCGCCGACCCGGTCGAGGATGTCGCGCGCCCGGCACTCGACGGGTGGCTGCACATCGGCCCGTAGGTCGGTCACGGTTCCCTCCAGATAACCGAGGCACTTCAAAGTGCCGGATTGCCCTCGACGTCGCTGCTGTCCAACGATGTGTTCAGTTCCCAAACGATACCGAGGAACTGATGAGAACCCCCAGATTCAGCCATTGATCGAGGAGCAGCATGACCAGTACCGAACTGCAGACGCCCGGCTATGTCGTCGGCACGTGGACCGTGGACCCGGTCCACTCCTACATCGGATTCGTGATCAAACACCTGATGGTGGCCAAGGTTCGCGGCCGGTTCACGTCCTTCACCGGCGAGATCACGACCGCGCCGAATCTGCTCGACTCAGCCGTCACCGCGTCGATCGACGTCACATCGGTCGACACGACCAACTCAACGCGCGACGACCACATCCGCTCGGCCGACTTCTTCGACGCCGAGCACCATCGGGCCATGACCTTCGCCTCGAGCGGCATCCGCCACGACGGCGGCCGGTACTACATCGACGGCGACCTGACGATCCGCGGTGTCACCAAGCGGGTGACGCTCGCCGTCGAGCCACCCGAGTTCGGCGTCGACGCGTTCGACGGCGTCAAGGCCGGCTTCTCCGCGACGGCCGAGATCAACCGCACCGACTTCGGCGTCAGCTACAACGGGCCGATCCCCGGCGGCGGGATGACCCTCGGCGAGAGGATCCAGATCGTTCTCGAGATCGAGGCCGACCTGAACACCTGATACCCGTCAGCAGTTGCTCAGCGGTCCGGGTCCGGGTGAGCGGCGCCGAGACGGCAGATCGTCTGTGATACGAACCGGCGCAGCACCGGTCACATCCCTGATGCCCTGACGCCGTGGGCGACCCGTGCCACCAGTCGGTCAAGCGGGCATGCGCCATGACTCGAGCAGTGCTCGTCATGCCGAGTGTCTTCCCGCGTCGAGGCCGATCGAAACGCCGAAGTGCGGCGGTAGCGTCGACGCCATGGCGCAACGGCAGACCTATCCCGGGGCCGAGCAGTTCGTGCCCAGCACGCGCGGCATTGGCGAACTCGCGAAGGCCGCCGAGCAGTGCCACGGCTGCGACCTCTACGAGCGCGCCACCCAGACCGTGTTCGGCGCGGGACCGGCGCGCGCGGCGATGATGCTCGTCGGCGAACAGCCAGGCGACGTCGAGGACACCGAGGGTCGGCCGTTCGTCGGACCGGCCGGAGCGGTTCTCGACCATGCGCTGAGCGACGCGGGCATCGAGCGCGACCAGGTGTGGCTCACCAATGCGGTCAAGCACTTCCGCTGGAAGAGCACGGCCGGGAGTAAGCGGCGCATCCACGACAGGCCGACCGCGGCCCAGTCCGCTGCGTGCCGGCCCTGGCTGGCCGCCGAACTGCACGTCATCCGGCCGCGCATGGTGGTGGCGCTCGGCGCTGTCGCCGCAACTTCCCTTTTCGGATCGGCATTTCGGCTCACCCAGCACCGCGGCCAGTTGCTGCCCTGGCCGCCCCAGAAGGGTGACTTCGCCACCGACGAGACGCCGGTCTCGGCCGCGTTGGCCACGATCCATCCTTCTGCCGTGCTGCGCGCGGACGACGCCGACCGCCAGAAGATGTTCGTCGGCCTGGTCGACGATCTGCGGATGGCCCAACAGAACGTGCCGCAATAACCCTCGCCAGCAACGGGTATACCGCGAGCATGGCAACGACCAAGCAGACCCGGGCCGCCAAGGCAAACGTCAAGCAGGCCCAGAAGGCCGCCAGCAGCAAGAGGACGATCTCGCACCTGCCCAAGAAGACCAGGACGGCACTGGGCAAACAGGGAGCCGCCGTCGCCCAGCGCAAGCGCACCGGCTCGGCGTCCCCCAAAACACGTACAGAGCTGTACGAGATCGCCAAACGTCGCGACCTTCCCGGCCGCTCCAAGATGGGCCGCGACGAACTGGCGAATGCCCTTGGCGAGCAGTAGCTCAGGACGTCGCGCGGCGGAACGTGCGGCGGTAGTCGTAGGGCGTGATGCCGCGCGACCGGCCCAGGTGCCGGCGCAGTGTGTCCGTACTGCCTAGCCCGGTCCTGGCGGCGATGGTCGTGATGGTGTCGTCGCTGCGCTCCAACAGGCGCTCGGCCAGAAGCACCCGCTGCTGGGTGAGCCAGGCGGCCGGCGTCGTTCCCGTTCGTTCGCGGAATCGGCGGGCGAAGGTGCGTGGCGACATGAGAGCGCGCGCCGCGAGGGACGCCACAGGCAGCGGCTGATCGAGATTCTCCTGCATCCATTGGAGGATCGCTGCCAGTTCATCGCCGGTACCAGCGGCGGCGTCGGCGACCGGGGCCTGCACGTACTGCGACTGCCCGCCCCGGCGATGCGGCGGGACGACCATGTGCCTGGCTGTCGTGTTGGCGACATCGGCGCCGTGCGATCGACGGATCAGGTGCAGGCACAGGTCGATGGCGGCCGCCGAGCCGGCCGACGTCGCGATCGGTCCGTCCTCGACATAGAGCCGGTCCGGCTCGACCCGCACGTTCGGATACATCCGAGCCAGCAGCGGTGCGTGCAGCCAGTGGGTTGTGGCGCGGCGACCGTCGAGCAGACCGGCCGCGGCGAGGACGAACGCTCCGGTGCAGACACTGGCTACCGTGGCGCCCCGGTTCACGGCGGCACGCAACTGCCGGACGAGCGCCGGCGGCAACGGGCGCAACGGTGGAGCAGCGGCCACGACCACGACGAGATCGGCGCGCGCGAGCCGGCTCAACCGGTGGCTCGGTACGACGCTGATGCCGGACGTCGTCGGCATCGGCACGGTTCGCTCACCGCACACGGCGAACTCGTAGTGGGGCAACCCGACGTCTCGACGATCGAGGCCGAACGTCTCGCACAGCACGCCAAGTTCGAAGGCTGGGACCGGCTCCAGCAACGGCACGGCCACATTGCTCACCACGAACCCAGTGTGGCAGAAACTGCGGCACATATGGCAAAGCAGCCATACGTGTCCGGGCACCGGCGTCGGCAGAGTCGGAGGTGAGCCGGATTCGGAATGGAGGGCGGCAGACATGACAGCCGTGGCAGCCCGGGCCACGTCCAGGTCGCAGCGCACGATCGTGCCTGCTCTGGCGGTGGTGTACGTCGCGTGGGGTTCGACCTACGTCGCCATGCGTGTCGGCGTGCGGGATCTGCCGCCGCTGATCATGTCCGGAGCCCGCTTTCTCCTTGCCGGAGCGGCACTTTACGCATGGTGCGCCTGGCAGCGACGTCGGCAGCACTGGCCCGCGCCGACCGGGGCGCAATGGCGCGCGAGCGTCATCCTCGGGCTGGCCTTACCGGCGGCCGGCACCGGCGGCGCGACGTGGGCCGAGCAGCAACTGCCGGCCGGCACGACGGCACTGCTGCTCGCGACCATTCCGATCTGGATCATCGTGATGGGCCGCATCGTCGACGGCACCGCGATCAGTGCCTCGACGGCCGCCGGTCTCGTGCTCGGTGTCCTCGGCGTGGGCGTGCTCGTCAACCCGTTCGCCGGGGGCTCCGCGGATCTCGTCGCGTCGGCCGTGGCCCTCGGCGGGGCGCTGTGCTGGGGAGTCGGCTCGGTGTACGCCGGACACGCCGCCCGTCCCGAACAACCGCACCTGGGCAGCGGAATGGAGATGATCAGCGCCGGACTCGTACTCGGAGTCATCGGCATCGTGGCCGGCGAACCCCGTCGCGTACACCCCGATGCCCTCACGTCGGGTTCGGCGGTCGCATTCTGCTACCTCGTCGTGGTCGGCAGCCTGCTCGCGTACAGCTGCTACGAGTGGCTGCTCGAGCATGCGCCCGGCCGGATCGTTGCCACGTACGCGTTCGTCAACCCGGTCGTTGCGGTCCTGCTCGGCTGGTGGCTGCTCGGCGAACACCTCACCGTTCGCGCGCTGATCGCCACCTGCGTCATCGTCGCAGGCGTCGCGCTGGTGATCGTGAGCTCCAACGCCGACCAGCCCGAACAGGACTGACGCGCACCGCGCCCGATCAGAACGCATCACGTACTGCAACAGGTGCCGCCCGGCGCGTGTCTGGATCGGTAGAGCTCCGGTCATCGACCGGGACCGCAATCAACGGCGGAGGTGCGTGATGGCTCCAGGTTCTGCGCGGGGACGATTGTTGCTGGCTGCTACTGGGTGGCTTGGCGATGGTTTGGGTCTCGGCGGGCGCCGCACTGGCTGCGCCGGCATCGCTTCAGGTGTCACCGAGCAGTGTCGCGGCCGGCGGTTCGGTCCACGTCAGCGGCACGTGCGAGGCGAACACAGAAGGGTTCGCAATCTCGCACGCCTTCCTGCACGACGCGACGCATGACTTCGCCGGCGTCGGGGCGGCAAGTTTCAGCACCGACGCGACCGGTGCGTTCTCCGTCGACGCGCAGATTCCCGCGTCGACGGCGCCGGGTACCTACACCGTGTCGGGACGCTGCGGCGGCGGCAACTTCGGCTCGGCGACCCTCGTCGTCACATCCGGCGGCGTACCGACTGCGGTTCCCGCGGGCTCAGGCGGCCACGCGGCAACCACGAGCCGGGGCGCGCACGACCGGCAACTGCTCCTGGGCGGCATCGGAGTCCTCGTCCTGGCCGTCGGAGCGGCCGGCCTGATCCGGCTACGCCGTCCCGTCCGCTTCTGAGGATCGGCGCCGTACGGCGATGAGGCGACCTAGTGCGAGGCGGTCAGCCGGACGGCGGCTGGCCGCAGCCGCCTGCGCAGCCTGCGCGGTGGCCGGACTGATCGCCGTCGCCGTCGCGGCCACGCAGTTGGCTCGTGAGCATCCGGCAGCGCGCGACTTCGGTGTCACGAGCGTCACCTGCCGCCCGTCCGCCCAGCACCGCGTCAGCGCCGGCGCACCGCAGCCGGCCACCGGCGCCGGTGCGCGTGACGCCCGCTCCCCCGGTACGGATCGAGATCCCGGCCCTGAAGGTCACTGCGGCGATCGAGGGCGTCACCAGCGTCGACGGCGAGTTGGGCGTGCCGGACGACCCGATGACCGTCGGCTGGTGGACCGGGGCGGCCCAGCCCGGATCCCCCTCGGGTTCGGTCGTTCTCGACGGCCACGTCGACTCGGCCAGCCGCGGCCTCGGCGCATTCTTCGCGCTCACCACGTTGCACGAAGGCGATGCCGTCACGGTGACGACCGCTCGCGGCGACCGCGTCGACCTACCTGGTCACCGCGCGGCGCTCGTACTCGAAAGCCGCGGGCCTGCCCGCGGACCTGTTCGCCGCCGGTGGGCCGGCCCGGCTCGTGCTGATCACCTGCGGCGGCCAGTTCGACAAGGAAGCCCTTAGCTACGAGGACAACATCGTCATCTTCGCGGCCCCGGCGGCGACCTAGGCCTCGTCGGTTGCCGGCCAACTGCGGGCGAACCAGCGCTGGATTCGGCTGGACCCGAACTCGACCTTGTCCGCGGTCAACGCCGGCGACGGTCCTTCGAAGCCGCCGGTGGGTCGCTGCCCGGCTGGCGAACGTGACGTCGACGCGCGCCACCTGGTTGTGGCCGAACTCCAGGTAGCACATGCCGTGGCCGTCGTACTGCGCCGACGCCGCGTCGCGGCGGATGAGCGCGCTGATGCCGTCGGCGACCACTGCGGCCTGCCCTTCGGCGAACACGCCCGCCTTCGGCGTTCCGACGCTGGTCACGTCGCCGACGGCGTAGACGCCGGGGAACGCCGTCTCGAGGGTCAGCGGATCGACCGGGATCCAGCCGTCGACGGCCAGTCCCGATTCCTGCACGACGCGCGGCGCCCGGTGCACGGGAATGCCGAGGAACAGGTCGTAGGGCATCTCGCTGCCGTCGCTGAGCAGAGCGACCTTGCGATCGGGATCGAGCGCGCGCACCAGTCGCTCGGCGTGCCACTCGATGCCGCGCTCGGCGAAGGCGCCGAGCACGGCCTGCGACGCGGCCGGCGACGGCGGGATGGGCACGCCCATGGGCATGACGACCGCGATCTGCGACGCGTCACGCAACCCGCGTCCGGACAGGAAGTCGTGCATCAACAGCGCGGTCTCGCTCGGCGCGGGCGGGCACTTGAACGGCGTCGAGGTGACGCCGACGATCACCCGCCCGCCCTCGAAACGCGCCAGCACGTCGCGCAGCGCGAAGGCCCCGGCCACCGTGTAGAACTCGTGGCCCCCTTCGACCAGCCCGGGCGTCGCGTCCGGGTGCAGGTCGGCGCCCGAGAGCGACCACCAGGACGTCGGCGTCGAACGGCCCGGCGTCGGTCTCGACCCGCTTGGCGACCGGATCGATCGAGCGCACCGTCGTCTGGACGAAGCGCACGCCGGGCTTGACGAGGTCGCGGTAGTGGTGCCGGACCGCCGCGGGCTGGGCGTGGCCGAACATGACGTCGAGCTTGGAGAAGCCGAAGATGAAGCCGTCGCTCTGGTCGATCAGCACGACGTCGACATCGTCGCCGAACTCCTCGGACAGCCGGGTCGTCAGCTCCAGACCGCCGAACCCCGCACCGAGAACAGTCACCCGCATTGCAGGAATGTAGCCGCGGACGGCCTCGCGGCGAAGCCCGTGGAAGCGCGCCCGGAAATGCGCTTGCCCCGCCCGCGCGCCCGTGACGAGACTCAATCGGATGATCGAGGACGAATGGGTCGGCACCGCAGACCCGGTAACGCCGCCTTCGATAGACACGTCCCTTGTGCGGCGGTTGGTGGCCGCGCAATTCCCCGACTGGGCCGACCTTCCGATCACGCCGGTCGAGCACGGCGGCTGGGACAACCGGACGTTTCATCTCGGCGAGCAGATGACGGTGCGCCTGCCCAGCGCCGAGGGATACACCCCGCAGGTCGACAAGGAGCATGTCTGGCTGCCGGTCCTCGCACCGCACCTGCCGTTGCCGATACCGACCCCGATCGCGAGAGGCGTTCCCGGCGCGGGCTACCCCTTCGGCTGGTCGGTCTACCGGTGGCTCGACGGCGAGAACGCACACGTCGGACGGATCGACAGCCTGACCGAGTTCGCCGAGCGACTGGGGCACTTCCTCGCTGCCCTGCAGCGGATCGATCCGACGGGCGGGCCACGCGCCGGAGCGCACAGCTCCTTTCGCGGTGCGCCGCTTCAGACTTATGACGCCGATACGCGTCGGGCGATCGAGCAATTGCGCGGGCAGATCCCGGCCGCCGCGGCGACGGCAACTTGGGAGGCCGCGATCGCGGCCACCTGGCCCGGCTCGCCGGTCTGGTTCCACGGTGACGTCAGCGCCGGCAACCTGCTGGTCCGCGACGGCAAGCTGGCCGCGGTGATCGACTTCGGATGTTGCGGAGTCGGCGATCCCGCATGCGACATGACGATCGCCTGGACGCTGCTCGTCGGGCGAGAGCCGGGAGGCGTTCCGGTCCGCGCTCGGCGTGGATCGCGCGACCTGGGCACGAGGTCGCGGCTGGGCGTTGTGGAAGGCGCTGATCCTGCTCGCCGACCACGTCGACACCGATCACGTCGAGGCGGGCACCGCCCGACAGGTCCTCGACCGGGTTCTCGCCGACCACGAGCAGTCCGGCTGACGCCGCCGTTGCCGACGTGGTGAGCTTGACCGGTGACGGTGCGCCGGGTGAGTGTCCCTGCCGAACGGCTGGCCCGATGGCTGGACGGCTTCACCGAACGCCACGGCGCGACGCAGACCGAGGCCGATGCCGCCGAGGTGCGGCTCATCGGCGGTGACGGTGCGCGCGCCTGGCTCGAGGTGCCGTTCCCGCCGCTGCCGTCGATCGCCTCGGGCGAGGACCCGCGTGCTGCCCTGATCGCCCACGCGGGACGGGCCCGGACGGTGGGGGTGCTGCTCGTGCGGCGGCGCGCTCACGCGGTCGGCATCTTCGCCGGCCCCGATCTCGTCGTCTCCAAGGTCGACTCGTCCTACGTGCAGGGAACCACGCGGGCCGGCGGGTGGTCGCAGCAGCGATTCGCCCGGCGCCGCGCCAACCAGGCCCGGGCTGCGTTCTCCGACGCGGCGGACACCACCGCCCGGATCCTGCTCCCCCGAGCCGCTGAACTCGACGCGCTCGTCTGCGGTGGCGACCACCCCGCCGTCGACGCGGTGCTGGCCGATCCGCGACTGGCCAAGCTAGTGGGCCTTCGCCGTGATCCGTTCCTGTCCGTGCCCGACCCGAGGTTGCGCGTCCTGCAGGCGACACCGGAACAGTTTCGAGCTGTTCGGGTCACGCTCGACCCGTGAGGCCGGCCGCCTACCGGTCGGCCACGGCGACCCGGCCGTTGCTCAACGATCGGCGCTGGCGTACCGGCATGGGCAGCGTCGCGGCCAGGGTCAGCAGATCGTCGTCGGTGATCACGTTGAAGCCGTGGCGGACGAGCTGGGCCCGCATCGCGGCCGGTGTCCACGACGACCGGCGTGGCTCGCGGGCCCACGGGCTCGGCCGGCGAGCGACGGCGGTCATGGCGCGCGCGACGAGACGGCCGACGGCCGCGGACACCGCAGGCGACTGGTAGTTGACGAGCAGGCGGCTGCCCGGCGCGGACTTGGCGCCGACGACGGCCATCGTGGCGGCGACCTCCGCGCGGGTGAGGTAGGGGACGACGCCCTCCCAGATCCACGTCGTCGCCGTGGACTGGCGGTGTCCGGCCGATGCCAGCGCGACGTCGAGCCGGTCGCGCGTGAAGTCCACCGGCACGTACTGCAGCGACTTGGCCAGTAGTGGCAGATCGCCGACGCGGTCGCGCTTGTCCTGCTGGGAAGCCGGATGGTCGACCTCGTACACCTCGACATCGGAAAGCTCGGCCAGCCGCCAGGCGCGCCCGTCCAGACCGGCACCCAGGATCACCAGCTGCGGGGTAGTGCCGCGCGCGAACCGCCTCGTCGATAGCTACCGTGCGCGGCACGATCACCTCGGCGCTGGCCCGCACCATCTCGTACTCGGCCCGCTCGCCCCAGCCGTTCGGCGGGGTGCCGGCCCGCACCTGCTCGACCGGCGCCCGCTCTTCGCCGCGTAGCAGCGCCGTCGCGGTTTCGTCGGAGAACCGTTCGGGTGCGATTCGTCCGTGTGCCGCGGCACGACCCTGGCCAACCAGCACTGCGGTACGGCTCGCCCGATGATCCTGCATGAAATCCCCCGTCGAATGGCCGGCCCGGACGTGCCTGCCGGCCGGTAGATGTGGTGCGAACGTGTACCAGCCAATCACGACCGCCACGAACACCCGCAAATCGATTAGATGCGGCCGCAACGGTCGGCCACCGACGCCGGACTGGGACGTTCGCCTCTGCCCGCCGGTCACGCCCGCGGCGAGCATCGGCCCGGACGGTATCGGCGGCGTCGGACGGCGGGACGGCCAGTGACGAATGCGGGCGGCAACGCGCGCGAGCGCGGCGTGGTCGTGCGGCCGTTCCCGTCGAGGCGCCGCCTGGTGACGGCGGCGGTCCGCAGCGGTCGCCGGATCGTGCCGATGCACGGCCTGTTCGACGTCGACATCACCACCGCCCGCCGGCTGCTCGCCGAGCACGAGCCGCCGCTGTCGCTCACCGCGTTCGTCGTCGCCTCGATCGGGCGAGCAGCGGCCGCGCATCCAGAGGTGCACGCCTACCGGGACTGGCGCGGCCGGTTGGTCGAACACCGGCACGTCGACGTCCAGACGCTGATCGAGGTGCCCACCAGCGACGGTCAGTTCGGGATGGTGCATGTCGTCCGCGACGCCGACGTGCGCAGCGTGAGCGCGATCAGTGCCGAACTGCGCGCCGTCAAAGGCCGATTCGACCACCACGAGGACCGGTCGCCTGCTCGACAGCATCGCGCCCACCGTCGGGCGGATTCCCGGCCTCTACCGCGCGATGTACGCGGCGATGAGCCGCTCACGCCGCGTGCACCTCGCCACCGGCACGGTGCAGGTGAGCGCCGTCGGCATGTTCGCCGAGGGCGGCGGCTTCGGCATCGCGCCGCCCACGCTGGCATCGCTGCTGCTCGTCGTCGGCGGAGTCAGCAGACGTCCGCGCGCCGTGGCCGATCAGGTCGAGGTGCGAGACGTCATCGACCTCACCCTCACTGTCGACCACAACGTCGTCGACGGCGCGCCCGCCACCCGGTTCGCGGCCGACCTGCGCCAGATCATGCAGACCGCTTCGGTCCTGACGCTCGAGGAGTAGGAGTTTGGCCTGCCGGGCCGGTGGGTAGGCCGGTGGACACGGTTGACCGAAGCCGACTACGCCGAGGTCATGCGCCGGCCGGCGCCGCCGCCCTGCTGCGCTTGCGCAGCGCACGCGGTGCGCGGCAGACCGCATGACGCGTGCCGCATCCGAGACGGCCGCAGGCGACCGAGGCCGGTAGCTGACGACGCGGGGAGCGCACAGTGACGAATTCGAGCGAACCTGGGCCCGAGGAACTGTC
This sequence comes from uncultured Actinomycetota bacterium, assembly GCA_963709985.1. Taxonomy (GTDB): domain Bacteria; phylum Actinomycetota; class Actinomycetes; order Mycobacteriales; family Jatrophihabitantaceae; genus DASXRA01. The sequence continues at coordinate 133,678 of CAVPYQ010000043.1, read as the reverse complement.
GACCGAGGCGCGGGCGTCCACGGCCGATACCGCCGGGCGGCTCATCGATGCATCGCGGCGGAGTGCGTCATGAGGGCCCAGACCATGTACCGGCCGTTCGGACTGCTCGTCAGCGTTCTCGGCGGACTGGCGGCGAGCGCGCTGTTCAAGCGCGTGTGGCGTGCGGTCGCGCACGAGGACGAGGCGCCGAGCCCGACCGACGCCGACCGCGGGTGGGCAGAGATCGCGATCGCCGCCACCATCGAAGGCGCCGTATTCGGTGTGGTGAAGGCGATCGTCGAGCGCGCGGGAGCGACCGGCTTCGCGGCCGCGACCGGCACCTGGCCCGGTCGGACGCGGACGGCGCACACATCGCGCCGCGCGCGATGACGGCGGGACCTGCCGCGGCGCGCACACACCGCGGGAAGCACCTCAACTGGGCGTCATGGCGCTCCGTGCTCGGTCGCTCGGTCAGCCAGTTCCGCGCGGACAACATCACCGACTGGGCCGCATCGCTGACGTACTACGGCGTGCTGGCCCTGTTCCCGGGCCTGCTCGTCGTCGTGTCCGTCCTGGGCCTGCTCGGACAATCGGCGACGAACACGCTGGTCGACAACGTCGGCCAGATCGCTCCCGGCGCGGTGCGGTCCTTCTTCCAGAACGTCGTCGACAACGCGCAACGGCAGCGCACGACTGCCGGCATCGCCGCAGTGTTCGGCATCGTGCTCGCCTTCTGGTCGGCGTCGAGCTACATCGCCGCATTCATGCGTGCCGCCAACGCGATCTACGGCGTCGGCGAAGGTCGCCCGATATGGAAGACGCTGCCGATCCGGCTGGCGGTCACGGCGGCCGTCGTAGTCATGCTGATCGTCAGTGCCACGATCGTGTTGCTCACCGGCCGGGTTGCCGAGCAGGTCGGGCAGATGCTCGGCATCGGCTCCACTGCAGTCACGGTATGGGACGTCGGCAAGTGGCCCGTGCTGCTGGTTGTCGTGAGCCTGATGCTGGCATTGCTCTACTGGGCCTGCCCGAACGTCCGGCAGCCGTCGTTCCGGTGGCTGACGCCCGGCAGCACAATTGCCGTGCTTATCTGGCTGATCGCGTCCGGCGGCTTCGCGGTATACGTCGCCAACTTCGCTTCGTACAACAAGACCTATGGCTCTGTCGCAGGTGTCATCGTGTTTCTGGTCTGGCTGTGGGTCTCGAACGTTGCGGTGCTGCTCGGCGCGGAGGTCGACGCCGAACTCGAGCACCAACACGCGATAGCCGGCGGATTACCCGAGCGGGAAAGGCCGTTTGCCGTTCCTCGCGATACCCGCAAGCTGGAACCGGACGAGACCGAGCGCGCAACGCAACTGAGCCGGCGCCTCGACAAATGACCGCCTCAGCTCGGGCGGCCGATGAATCCGACGCTCGAGTTCGGCAGCTCGAGAACGACGGTCGTTCCGCCGCCGGGATCGGTGTACACCTGCATCTCGCCGCCGAGTTCGATTGCGGCGTCACGCAGCAGATGCAGCCCGAGATGCCCTTCGGACCGACGGTCGATTCCCTCCGCAGGCAGGCCCACCCCGTCGTCGTGAACACGCAGGCGCACTGACCGTCCGTCGTCGACGAGCCGTACCTCGACGTGGTGGGCGTTCGCGTGCTTGGCCACGTTGGCCAGAGCCTCGCGCGCACAGCGGTACAGCATTGCCGCGACCTCGGGCGTCGGCTCGGCCTCGAGTTCGATCTCGACGACGACGTCGATGCCGGGGCGAAGCTTGCCCGCGAGCTCGTCGACTGCCGCGCGAAGCCCATGGGTATTCAGGTCAGGCGGATAGATGTCGACCATCAGCGTGCGCAGATGACCCGACCGACTTGGTCAGCACACCGCGCACGGTGTCGACGAGTTTTCGCGAACGCTCGTCCACCTGGTCCGGGAGCGTCCGGGCGAGCGCCTCGCTTGCGTAGGTCGCGGCCGCCAGGTCCTGGACGACGCCGTCGTGCAGGTCGCGGGCTATTGCTCGCCGCTCACGCACGGATGCGGCCAGCGCGCTGTTGAGCAGGCGGCTGCGCTCGCTCTGCGCCCGGCCGACTCGGCGCACCAGCCAGACCGATACCGGCAACTGGAGGACGAGCAGAATCAGCAAAGCCAGCAAGCCGAACGGCACCAACTGGCCGCGCAGACCGTTCTCGGCGGCGATGACGCGGGCATCGGAGGAGTACATCTCGAACGCAAGCCTGCTGCCGTCATCGAGATTCAGCGGGATGTAGACCTCGACCAGCCGGTCGTAGAGCGCCTGTTCGGACACGTTCTCCGGATCTTGCAGGCTCGACAGGTTGGCGGTTCCCAGCTGCTCGTCGATCGACTCGGCAACGTCGGCGTCCAACTCGAACCGCTTGCCGATCACCGAATGGTCGTCGGAGTAGAGCACCGTGCCGTCTCGCTGCCAGACCTTGACGCGGACGAGGGACCCGTCGCGGGAGCGCACCCGGAACGCGTCGTCGAGGCGGGCGACGGCATCGCTGTCGCCCGCCATCAGCGAGGTGATCAGCGGCGCGAAGACCGTCGTGCTCAGCACGCGCGCGCTGCGCAAGGCCTCCGCCAAGGCGTCCTTGCGGGCGATGTGGCGGGCCACGACTGTCGCGCCGGCAGCGACGAGGGTGAATGCGACGAGAGTTGTCGCGATCAGCGCGACGATCGATCTTCGGACGGATCGGTCGCCGGGACGTCGCTTGCGGCCGATCCGCCCTATCGATCATTGCTGATGTTGATCAGTCCGAGGCTCTGCGCACGCACGACCGCCTCGAGTTGTGAGCGCACGCCGAGCTTGGCGTGAACAGCTTTCACGTACCCGCGACAGGTATTCAGGCTGATGTTGAGCTCGCGGGCGATCTGTCGCGGCGCGGCCCCCTGGCCCATGAGCACGAGCACGTCGTACTCGCGGTTGGTGAGCTTGGTCCCCGGTGCCTGCGCCGCGCCGAGTGCGGTGACCTGTTCGAACAGCGATGGCGCGACGAGCATCGTCCCGTTCTTGGCGAGGCGGACCATGGACAGCATCTCGCTGAGCGACCCGGACTTGGGCACGAACGCGCTGGCACCGGCGTGCGACGCCTTGGCCACGGACGTCGGGTCGCCGTGCGCCGACACGACGACGACCACGACGTCAGGCAACGCCTCGCGGATCCGGCGGGCGGCATCGAGGCCACTCTCCCCGCCAAGCTGGATGTCCATGACGACCACATTGGGCTCGGTGCGCACGGCGAGCTCGTAGGCGGTCGCACCGTCGGCCGCGATTCCCGTGCACTCGAAGTCGTCCTCAGTGGACAGTGCGAGCGCCAGCAGTTCGGCGAACGTCTGATGATCGTCCACGATCAGGACGCGAAAAGACGGCCCGCCGTCTGACTGCGGTTGGCTCATCGAACCCACGACTCCCTCCGGACCCTCCAGACCTCGCGTCAGCGGGGGCCGCGCCGCTTCCAGCAGCGTGACCCGTATGTGAAGTGGTTGTCAAGTTTTGGGCGATTCAGTGGAAGCCGTCCACCCGTATTGGGGATGTTTCGGGCGCTCTTGTTGGAGAACACTGGCAAGTGCCTCGTGATCGGTGAACCGGCGCAGCCGGGGTTCCGACCACAATCGGATGCAAACCAGCCTCCGTCGGGGCATCAACCCGGCGCTCGCCGCCGACGACTGACAGGTGTCCACGTGATCCGGGTACTCGTAGTCGACGATCACGACCTGATGCGCGAGTCGATCAGCGAGGCACTACGGGCCTCCGGTGGTATCGACGTCGTCGGTGGATGTGCCGACGGACTGCAGGCATGCGGCTTCATCGCCCATTCGCGTCCAGACGTCGTCCTGATGGATCTGGCCATGCCACATCTGGACGGGGTCGAGGCCACGCGCCGCATCCTGGCCGACGATCCGACGCTGCCGGTGGTCATCTTCACTTCCGCAGTGCACGGGCGGCAGGCAGTCGCCGCCATGGACCTCGGCGCCGTCGCCTGCGTGTTCAAAGGATCGGACTCGAGTCAGGTCGTCAGCGCCGTGCGCGCCGCCGCGCGCGCCGCCTGAGCGCTGCGGCGCCCGTGATCGCGCGGGCCCAAACCCTCGTGGTGGACGGCCCGTGCTCCGGGGGGTGCGCACGGGCCGGCCACGACAGGGTCAGCAGCAACTGCTGATGTCGATCATGCGCGAGCGGCGCCAGATCCTGGTCGCCGGTTGCCGAAGCGGCATGCGGCCGGGCCTGCCGACGTCGACTGGACGAAGAGGTCGAACCACTCCCCCAGCCGGCGTGCGCGTGATTGACGCCTACATCGTCGATGCGGCGCCTTCTCGCTGGCAGATGCATCGAGGGGGGATTCGCTCCCCAATACGCAGGGCACGGCCCGCCGCGTCGTACCGGCCGACCACGCGGGATCGGAGCGGGCCCGCCGGCGGGTGAGTTACGGGGCGGCTCGAATCTGGCGCAGTTCGCGCAGGCGGTGGCGGGCCATTGCCTCGACCGCGTGATCCAACCCGGCCCGGATGCCGGCCTGCCTGAGTTGCTGTCGGCAACGGGCAACGCATCGCATTACCGTGCCGGGCGGCAGCGCGCCCCGATACTCGACGATGAGACGGCCGGTGACCTCACGGATCGGATCGTCCATCCGGTGCCTTCCGATGCTTCGGCTCATTGCTTCCCCCTGCCGGTCAGCCGCGCTTGGCGCGGACCACCAGGACGCCGATGTCCCCGCTGCCGGTCAGGACCGTACGCACTTACCCCCGAAGATCACAAGAGGTACTCGCGAGGTAACGCTTAGTGCAGGGCGGCCTAGTTCAGACGCCGAGGTGTGCCGGTTGGGCGGATTGGCGCCGGATTTGCCCGGCTTGCGCACGCTGTCGAACAGTGCATTCGGCACCAGATCGAGGACTCTGACCGCCGTTGCGTTCGCGGCGGCAAGAACGTCCCCCCACGGACACCCGCGATCCTGACTCTGTTGCGCCGTGTGGAGTACCGCGAGCGCGCCGAGGGTCAGGTCGATCGGCAACCGGCCTGCTCGGTAGAGATCCTCGATTCCGTCATCACGCATGGCCTCGAGCTCGCGAGGACGCACGCCCGCCGCTGCCAGCACGTGGCCGACAATGCAGTCGGGGGCGCCGTCACGGGCATACAGGCAGGTCAGATACCTGGGTTCGTCGACCCACACCGGTTGGTACACGAAGTCCCCGCCACGGCGACTGACGGCGGCGGCCAGCAGGTCGAGGGCTGTGCCGATGTCCATCGTCGGCATCGGCTCATGGGTGTCGTCCGGTTGGTTCCGGCCGTTGCCCTTACCCGATCGCGTGGCCACCGCGTGGTGACCCGCCTTCCGCGACCTGACTGCCCGCTGGTCTCTCATAAGGGTTACCAACCTCGGATCGGATGAGCGCCGAGCCCCGCACCGCCCGCTGCTACCGGGAAGCGCCTGGGTCGGTCGCCACGTCGACTGCTCGCCTCGGTGTCAGCTCGGATCTTCTGCAAGACGACGCTAGCTCGCGGCGGACGCCACGGCGGTCCTCCGATACCCGGGACCGTCAAAACCAGGGACACCCCAGGGGTCCACTCGGGGGCGACCAGGTCGGTTTCGCGCGATCCTGGGATTGAGCGATACGACAAGGAGGAATCGATCTGCTCAGGATGCGGCTCGGCGAACATCTGCCGGGCCGGCGCATGTCGCACCGTTCATCTCCGTGTCGGAGTCGCCGGTGCATCTTCTTGCTGAGGTTGCCTCGGTGGGATCACCGCCGAGAGCGCGCTCGGCGTCTCCTACTGAATCGGGGCAGTCATGAATCGAGCTGGAACATCGCCCAAGTCCTCCGCGCTACCTCGCGCCACGTTCATCGCCTTGGTCGGGCTGATGGCGGCGGTTCTCGTACTGGTGACCGCGTGCGGCTCGAGCTCGAACGGCGGTGGCGGCAGTTCGCCGGCAACCTCCGCGCCTGCCACGGCGGCGTCCCCGGCTGCCCCCGCTTCGGCGGGAGCGGGCGGTGGGTCGACGGTCGAAATCAACAATTTCATGTTCATGCCGATGGCTTTGACCGTCGCAGTCGGCACGACTGTGACGTGGAAGTTCGACGACTCCACCGACCACACGGTCACCGCCGACGACAACTCCTTCAAGTCCGCGGCGTTGGGAAACGGGCAGACCTACACCCATACGTTCAGCGCCGCCGGCACGGTCAAGTACCACTGCTCCATACATCCGTTCATGACCGGCACCATCGTCGTGCAGTAGACCGATGATGGGCGCACCCGCATCAGCTGCTCGAGACCGTGGATGGCTGGTGGTCAGGATCGCGGTCATCGCGGTCGTGGTGGTTGGACTCACGATCGACGCCTACGTGCACTTCAATCTCGCCGGCAACTACGAGGTGATCAAGACGAGCACGCTGAGCCAAGCGCAGCTGTTCCGAGCCGAAGGCGTGGTCGCAATCATCGCCGCGCTGCTGCTCGTCGTCCGTCCCCGTCGATATACAGCGGCATTCGCCGCCCTCGTCGCAGGCTCGGCGTTGTTAGCGCTGCTCATCTACCGCTACAACGACATCGGCCAAATCGGGCCCATCCCCTCGATGTACGAACCGATCTGGTTCCCCAAGAAGACAGTCTCGGCATTCGCCGAAGGGGCGGCGTTACTTGCTGCCATGCTATTGGTGCTTCTCCCACCGGGGCGGTCAGTGCCGACCGCCGATCACGCCCAGGGGCAATCGGGCCGCTCCGTGGCGTGACGTCGGTTGTCGCCTCGCGTCCACGTCGTCTCGTGCCCGGCCGTACCCAGCTACGCGCGCCGCCACGTGAGTGCATGACCGATTGGAGGCGCGGCCATGGCCGAGACCGGGAACAGCGCAGGCGGATCGCCCCAGACACCGGCGATCAGCCGCCGCCGGTTGTGGCTGATCATCGGCGCTCTGCTACTCGGCATGTTGCTCGCCTCGCTGGATCAGACGATCGTGGCGACCGCGCTGCCGACGATTGTCGGCGACCTCGGCGGGTTGTCGCACCTGTCCTGGGTCGTCACGGCCTATCTCTTGGCGTCAACGGTCTCGACGCCGGTCTGGGGCAAGCTCGGCGACCTGTACGGGCGAAAGAGGTTCTTCCAAGCCGCGATCGTGATCTTCTTGATCGGCTCGGCAATGGCCGGGCTGAGCCAGACGATGCTGCAGCTGATTGCCTTCCGCGCCGTGCAGGGCCTGGGTGGCGGCGGGCTGATCGTGGGGGCCCAGGCGATCATCGGCGACGTCGTGTCGCCGCGCGAGCGGGGCCGTTACCAGGGCATCTTCGGTGCGGTGTTCGGCGTGAGCAGCGTGCTCGGGCCGCTTCTGGGCGGGTTCTTCGTCGATCAACTGTCGTGGCGTTGGGTGTTCTACGTAAACCTGCCCCTCGGTGCCATCGCGCTGGTGGTCACCGGGGTCGTACTGCCGAGCCGGTCGCAGACCGTGCGCCGGGTTATCGACTACCTGGGCACCGCCTTGCTGGCCGTCGGCGCGACGGGACTCGTACTGGTGACCAGCCTCGGGGGCAATGCGTTCGCCTGGGATTCGGCAGCGATCATCGGCATGGCAGTCGCGGCGGTCGTGGCGCTGGTGCTGTTCGCCTTTGTCGAGCGCCGTGCCGTCGAGCCGGTCCTACCGCCGAGTCTGTTCCAGAACCGGGTGTTCACCACGGCGGGAGCGATCGGGTTCGTCGTCGGCTTCGCCATGTTCGGCTCGATCACGTATCTGCCCCAGTACCTGCAGATCGTCAAAGGAGTCAGCCCGACGAGCTCGGGGCTGCGGTTGCTGCCGATAATCGGCGGGCTGCTCATCACCTCCATCGGGTCCGGACAGCTCATCACCCGTTACGGCCGGTACAAGGTCTTCCCCATTGTCGGTACGGCCTTGATGACCATCGGCTTGTTCTTGCTGTCGCGACTCACGGTGCACACGAGCGCACTCGCAGCCTCCGCCGCCATGCTGGTGCTCGGCCTGGGCATCGGTGCGGTCTTGCAGGTGCTGGTCATCGCCGTGCAGAACGCGGTCGGCTACGCGGACCTGGGCACCGCCACGTCCGGCGCGACCTTCTTCCGGTCGATCGGTGGCAGCTTCGGTGTGGCGGTGTTCGGAGCGATCTTCTCCGGCGTCCTCGGCGGCAACCTCGCCCATGAGTTGGCGGGTCAGCCGTTGCCGACTGGATTCTCCAGCAGTGCGGGTGCCAGTCCGCGGACGCTCGACTCGCTCCCGCCGGCCGTGCACGCCGGATACGTGCAGGCCTTTTCTGCCTCACTGCAGACCGTGTTCCTGATCGCCGTGCCGATTTCCGCGTTGGCGTTTGCGCTGACTTGGCTGCTTCCCGAGGTGGCGCTCCGCACGACCAACACCGCCGTCGATCCCGGCGAGACGTTTGCCATGCCCGCCGACCGGACCTCTCTGCAGGAGGTCGAGCTCGCCATTTGTGTCCTCGCGCAGCGGGAGAACCGCGCGGATCTCTATCGACGACTCGCGGACCGCGCCGGGCTCGCCCTCGATCCGAAGGCATGTTGGCTGCTCTATCGCATTGCTGAGCACCCCGAGCACGGCGAAGCCGACTTGGCAGACGCCCTCCACCTTCCGCGGGCGACGCTCGACCCGGTGCTTGACCAACTGGTCATCGCGGGCATGATCCGGCGCGCGACCGACGTTGCCGACGGCGCGAACCTCACGCTCACGGCGACCGGACGCGAGGGAATCAGCCGCCTCGTCGACGCGCGCCGGGTCGGACTGGCGAACCTCCTCGACGGATACTCGCCCGAGGAGATTCCTGAGCTCAGCGAACTGTTGCGCAAGCTGGCCCGGCAGCTCCTCGCCGACGACAACTCGCTCCTCCGCGACGCCGAATCCGTAACCCCGGCGCGGAGTTGAGACCGTGGACGTTCGACGCTGCCCATGTGCGTGAAGTTCGAGGGGAGCGGTTGAGCGATAGTCGCCAAGACGTAGCTGGGCGCCCCGAACTTCGGGGTCTGCATGGTGGGCGATACTGGGATCGAACCAGTGACTTCTGCCGTGTGAAGGCAGCGCTCTCCCGCTGAGCTAATCGCCCGGGTTGCCGTTGAAGCGACGTCAGCGTACACGGAAGCGGACAGGCCGCGACCAGCACAGGCCCACACCGTCCCACCCAATCCGGCGGTCCGAGCGCCCCGGATGCGACTGTTGCCCTACTCGCTTGACCGGGGTGCACAGCTCGGACATAGGGTGCCGGGCGTGTCGTTACGCGGCCGGCATCACGGCACCTCGCGGTCGAGACGACAATTCGTGTTCGCGGTTCTCATCACCGTGATCGCGATCGTCGTGCTCTACTTCGCGTTGCGCGCGATTCCGGCGGCCGAGCGGCCGACCATCCGCCCTCCCGGCACGGTAACCACGGTGCGCAGCCTGCCCTAGCTCGTGCGCCGACTGCCGGCCGACAACGGGATGTGCTGGCATTCCTTGCCTGCACCGGCAAAGCTCAGGCAGATGGACGGACAGCCGGAGCGGTACTCGCGTGACGAGACCGATGCCGAGCGTCTCGATCGCAACTACGCCGAACTGCTCCAGGAGTTGCGGGTAGCGCAGACCGGCGTGCAGATCCTGTTCGCCTTCCTGCTGACCATCGCCTTCCAGCAGCGCTTCGCCGCTCTTTCCACCTTTCAGCGCGATGTCTACCTGGGCACGCTCATCGCGGCGGCCGTCGCGGCCGTTCTGCTGATCGCGCCCGTTGCGGCGCACCGGCTGCTGTTCCGGCAAGGGCTGAAGGACGAACTGGTCGCGTATACCGGGCGGCTGGCCGGCGCCGGACTGGTGTTCCTCACCCTCGCGATCCTCGGCGCCGTGCTGCTCATCGTCGACGTAGTCGTCGGCGCCCCCGCCGCGGCTGTTGTGACCGCTGCGATGGCGTTGCTCGTTCTGCTCGTCTGGTACGTGCTCCCCGAGAGGTCACGGACGCAGCACCGCAAGCAGCGACCCGACTAGCTGGCTGGGCGCGCTGTCCCGCCGCCGGTGGCGTCGAGAGGCCCGCTGCCCACTCGCCCGGGTTTCATCCGGCCAACGGCTCGAGTTCGCCACGGCGTCAACCACCGTGCCCTCGGTTGCCCTCCTCGCTGATGCGGGCGCGAAGCTCCTGCTTGCGCACCTTTCCGGTGGCGGTGCGCGGCAGGTCTGCGACGAACCGCACGTACCTGGGGATCTTGAAGGCGGCCAGCGTCGCCTGCAGGGCTGCGCGCATCGAGTCGGCCGTCCACGATCCGGAATCCGCGACGACGAATGCCAGTCCGACCTCGCCCCATCGCTCGTCGCCGACTGCGATAACCGCGCAGTCCGTGACGCAGGGCATCGTGTTGATGGCGGCTTCGACCTCGGCGGGATAACGTTCTCACCGCCGGGATGATCAGATCGGTGACCCGGTCAACGACGTAGGCCCACCTGTCGGCCTCGAGCGCAGACGTCGCCGGATCGGAACCAGCCGTCGTTGAATTCCTTTCCGTCCGACCGGCCGATTAGTATCCGCGTATACTTCAGGCCCCGCACCGTGAGTTCGCCGAATGCGCCCGGCATCGGCGGCCGGCGTCCGCGCCGATGGCGACGTCGGTGAAGAAGTGCGGCACGCCGATCGACACCGGCCGGCCGGCCGCGCCCGTCCCGACGGCCAGGTATCACCGGGCTCGCCTCGGTCATGCCGTAGCCCTGCAGATCTCCACGCCGCGCCGCTGCCACGCGACCGCCACACGCTCGGCAACCATCGATCCGCCGTAGATCGCGTAGCGCAGCGAGACGAGGTCCGTGGCCGCGAACTCGCTGTGGTCACAGAGCATCTGCAACATGGTCGGCACGGCGGAGAACGACGCGATGCCGAGACTCTCGATGATCGACAAGACGGTGCCAGCGTCGAACTTCGGCAAGACCACGACCGTGCCGCCCTTGAACAGGGTCGGCAGGCTCACCTGCCCAAGGCCGGTTGCATGAAACAGCGGGCACATGCACAGGGCCACATCGCTGGAGAGCACATCAGCGTGTGCCAACTGGTTCATCGTGTTGAACGTGATGTTTGCGTGGCTCAGGACGGCGCCCTTCGGCCGTCCCGTCGTGCCGCTTGTGTAGAGGATGACGGCGTCGTCGGACAACGCGACGTCTGAGTGCGCGGTCTGCAGCGCTCCCTCGACCAGCGCCGAGTAGCTGCCCTCACCGGTGCCGTCGAGGGGCACGACGCAACGAACGCCGAGCGCCGACGGATCGATCTGGGCCATGACCGCGGCCATCTCGGGGGCGTGGAGGAGCACGACCGGCTCGGAATCCTCGATGAGAAAGGCGATCTCGCTGGCAGCGAGCCGAATGTTGAACGGTACGAACAGCGCGCCGAGCCGTCCACAGGCGAAGAAGACCTCGAACGTGGCGATGTCGTTCGCGCCGATGTACGCGACCCGATCGCCATGGCCGACGCCGAGCCGCGAAAGGCACCGGCCGACCGGTCGACACGATCGGCCAGGCTGTGTAGGTCAGACTGCGCCGATCCTGACGAAGCGCTATACCGGCACCGTTGATCCGGGCCCGGCGGGCCGGCCAGCTTCCCACCCCGTAGTCCGGCACGACGTCACCCGCCGGTTGCGGCGGCGTTCACCGTGCCGAGCATGCGCCCGGCGTTGTCGGTCATGTTCACGGCGCACACCTCGGGCTTGACGTCAGGCCACTCGGTCGGCCCCGGTCGTTCGTATCGAATGACACTGTGCGGCACGTCCAACACGAATTGTCCGACAAGACGTCGTCGAGAGTAACGCCCGCTGCTAGAGCGAACCAGCGACGATTTCGCAGCCGGATCGTTCGCGAGACCAATGGCTGCCAACGCCGGCATGGAGGGTGGCCCGGGCCATCCGGAGTTGGAGGTTGACGATGTCTGTCTCACGGCTGCGTGACATCCCGGGCATCGGCGTCGACCAGGTCGGTGACGCCGCTGACGCCACGCACGACGAACGCTTTCTGCGTATGGAGAATCTCGACACCGACCTGCCACCGCCGGCGATCGCCCGGGAGGCAACCCGCCGGGCCGTCGATGACGACGCCGCGAACAGCTACCTGCCTTTCCAGGGACATTGGGAGCTACGCCAGGCGGCGGCCGATCATGTCTCGCGGATCGCCGGCACTCCCTACGACTCGCGCAGCCAGTGCGTGATCGTCGCCGGCGGCCTCAATGGGGTGCTCAACACCCTGCTGGCAACGGTCGAGCCGGGCCAGCAGGTCGTCATCGCCGATCCGATCTACGCCGGGCTGGTCAACCGGATCCGGCTGGCCGGCGCGGTGCCCCGCCACGTGCAGTGCCGCCCGACGCCGGCCGGGTGGCAGACCGACGCCGACGAACTGGCCGCGGCAATCGGTCCGGATACAGCGGCGGTGCTGCTGATGGGGCCAGCCATGCCCACCGGAGCCCTGCTCACCGCCGAACATCTGGACGCGATCGCCGGACCCGTCGCCCGTTACGGCACGTGGGTCATCTACGACGCGGCGATGGAACGCATCCGTTTCGACGGTGCGCCTCCCCTGCATCCGGCCGGCCATCCCGTGCTGCGTGAGCGGACCATCACCGTCGGGTCGGCGTCGAAGGAACTGCGGATGATCGGCTGGCGGGTCGGCTGGGTCGTCGGGCCGGCGCCGATCGTGGCCGACATCGGCCTGGTGGGACTGACGAACGTCGTCTGCCAGGTCGGCATCGCCCAACAGGCGGTTGCCGCCGCTCTCACCGCGCCCGACGCCGCCGACGAGGTCGCCGCGGCGGTGCGCGTCTGGCACGAACGGTGCGACGCCGTGCTGCACCAACTTGCCGACTACCCGTGCGTCCGGCCACACGGCGGATGGTCGCTGCTGATCGACACGGCCGAACTCGGCCTGTCGCCCGAAGCCGCCTCACAACGGCTGTTCCATCGCGCGCAGGTGGCCGCGACGCCGATGACCGGATGGGGGCCGAGCGGCGAGCGTTACCTGCGCCTCGTGTTCGCGAACGAGCCGGTCGAGCGACTCGGCGACCTCAAGCACCGGTTCGACACGGCGCTGCGCTGATCTGAGAAACCGCTGGCCGGCACAACGGCGGCGGCGCGCTGTCCCGGCACGATGTGGCGGCGGCCTGCCCGTTCGATGGCAGGCCTGGGAGGAGAGCAGCAACGTGCGCGTCCTGTACCCGCCGGTCGAGCCGTACGCAACGCATCGCATCGATGTCGGCGACGGTCACCGGCTCTACGTCGAAGAGGTCGGCCGCCCGGACGGCATCCCGGCGGTCTACCTGCACGGCGGTCCCGGTGGCGGCCTGACGCCCTCGGCCCGGCAGTTCTTCGACCCGGATCGCTACCGCGTGGTGCTGATCGACCAGCGCGGTGCCGGCCTCAGCACACCGCACGGCAGCGTCGAGAACAACACCACCTGGCACCTGCTCGAGGATCTCGAGCGCGTACGCGAGCGGCTCAACATCCGGTCCTGGCTGCTCTTCGGCGGATCCTGGGGTACGACGCTCGCTCTCGCGTATGCGCAGGCCTATCCCGACCGGGTCACCGGTCTGGTCCTGCGCGGCCTGTTCCTGCTGCGCGACAGCGAGCGCCGCTGGTTCTACCAGGACGGCGCGAGCCACCTGCAGCCCGAGGAGTGGCAGCGATTCGTCGAGCCGATCCCGGTCGGCGAACGCCACGACATCGTGGCCGCCTACCACCGCAGGCTGTTCTCGGACGACCGCGAGTTGGCAACGCGCTACAGCCACGCGTGGCTGCGATGGGAGGCGGTCAACTCGTCCCTGCGCCCGGACCCGGCCCTCATCGACACACTCAACGCCGATGATCGCGGCCTGGCGATGTCGCGGATCCTCGCGCACTACGTCATGCACGGCGGGTTCTTCGAGAGCGAGCAGCAAATCCTCGACGGCATCGAGGGAATCCGCCACCTGCCGGCCGTATTCGTCCAGGGCAGGTACGACCTGTGCTGCCCGCCGGTGACCGCGCACGACGTCGCCTCGCGATGGCCGGAGGCGGACCTGCGCATCGTCGCCGACGCCGGCCACTCGTCCCTCGAGCCGGGCATCATGCACGAACTGGTGACCGCCACCGACACCTTCGCCGATCGACTGCAGCCCGTGAGCGCAATCTAACTCGTACATCGGCGTACGAGAAGTAGTAAGCGCTTATGTCCGGGACGACGCCCCTCTGATCGGCAAGCCGCCGCTAGGACAGCGCCTGCACCACCGTCTGATGGCGCTCGGTGCCGAAGCGAAGGTGCAGCGCGATCGCCACGCTGGTCAGGGCGGCCCAGGCGCACCACAGCGAGGCGAAGCCGTCGATCTCGAGGTGGGCCAGGGCGGCAACCGCGATCAGGTTCACGACGCCGAAGATCGCGATGTGGCGGTAACCGGAGAAGATCGCCGAACCGCAGGTGGCCAGCACGTAGGCGGTCACGATGCCGAGCCCGGCATGCAGGTGGATGCCATAACTGAGGTGATGATCACCGAGGCGAGCGGTGACCGGGCCGCGCAGCATCGCCGCGAGCAGTGCCACCGAGACGAGCGCGCCGAGCCCGGCGAACCGCGGTCATCGTCTTCCGCCGCCGGCCGGGCGGCTCAAGGGCCCGGATCGCAAGCGGCACGTAGACCGGCAGGACGACGAACGCGAACAGCAGATACAGCCACATCGCGACCTGCCCGACATGTGCGTTGATGTGGCCCTGCAGGCCCCACCAGACGAACGCCTCGTCCAACTGGTGCGCCCCCAGCAGCAACGGCAGCGCCGCGAATGCCAGGTGGTCGCGCTGATCGTGGACGTGACGCACGGCGTCGAATCCGATCGCCACGAGAACGACTCCGCCGACCAGATCGGCCTGCGCGGAGAAGCACATTCCTCGACCGTACCCCGCGGTATGTGACGTCCCGCCGGATCAGTGCGAATCGCGCGGGACGGCGTGCCCGCGGCTGCCTCGCATGAAGTCGAAGTCGACGCCGGCGTCAGCCTGCTGGACGTGCTCGCGATACAGCCACTGGTAGCCGGACTCGGCATCACGCTCGGGCGGCGTCCAGTCGGCCCGCCGGCGCGCCAACTCCTCGTCGGAGACCGCCAGGGTCAGCCGGCGCTCCGGCACGTCCAACTCGATGCGATCGCCGGTGCGCACCAGCGCCAGCGGCCCGCCGACGGCCGCCTCGGGCGATACGTGCAGCACGACGGTGCCGTACCCGGTACCGCTCATCCGTCCGTCGCTGATCCGCACCATGTCGGTGATGCCGGCCCGCAGCAGCTTGGCGGGCAGGGCCACGTTCGCCACCTCGGGCATCCCCGGATACCCCTTCGGCCCGGCGCCGCGCACCACCAGGATGTCGTCGGCCGTGACGTCGAGATCGTCGTCGTCGCACACGGCGTGATACGCCTCGGGCGAGTCGAAGACGACGGCCCGGCCGGTGTGCCGCAGCAGATCCGGCGACGCGGCCGACTGCTTCAGCACCGCTCCCCCCGGGCAGAGGTTGCCGCGCAGGACGGCGGTTCCCGAACCGGCCGGCTGCAGCGGCGCGTCGATCTCGCGGATGACCTCGGCGTTCCAGCACACGGCGTCGTGCACGTTGTCGCCGATGCTCTTGCCCGTGACGGTGCGCTCGTCCTGGTTGAGCAGCCCGGCTGCCGCGAGCCGCTGCAGCACCACCGGAAGCCCACCCGCGTAACAGAAATCCTCCATGAGGAAGCGGCCGGACGGCATGAGGTCGACCAGGGTCGGGACGTCGCGCGCCAGCCGGTCGAAGTCGTCCAGCGACAGGTCGACGCCCAGCCGCCCGGCGATTGCGGTGAGATGGATGATCGCGTTGGTGGACCCGCCGATGGCCGCGTTGGTACGGATGGCGTTCTCGAACGACCCGCGGGTGATGATCGAGCTAGGGCGCAGATCGTCCTCCACCAGGGCAACGATCTGCTGCCCGGCCTGCTGGGCGATCTCGAAGCGGCGCGAGTCGACCGCGGGCCAAGTGGCCGATCCGGGCAGTTGCATGCCGAGCGCCTCGGCCATGCACGCCATGGTCGATGCGGTGCCCATCGTCATGCAGTGCCCGTTCGAGCGGGCCATGCATCCCTCGGCGATGTGGCACTCGTCGACGGTCATCCGGCCGGCCTTCATCTCGGCCTCGAACTTCCACACGTGCGTTCCCGAACCGACGTCCTGGCCCTGGTACTTGCCGTTGAGCATCGGCCCGCCGGTGACCATCACGGCCGGCAGGTCGACGCTGGCCGCCGCCATCAGCAGGCCGGGCGTCGTCTTGTCGCAGCCGGACAGCAGCACCACGCCGTCGAGCGGGTTGGCGCGCATGAGCTCCTCGGCCTCGAGCGCGAGAAGGTTCCGGTAGAACATGGCGGTCGGGCGCATCAGCGTCTCGCCGGTGGCCATGACCGGGAACTCGAGCGGGAACCCGCCGGCCTGCCACACGCCACGCTTGACCGCCTCGGCGACCCGGTGCAGGTGGGCGTTGCACGGCGCCAACTCCGACCAGGTGGTCGCGATGCCGATCACCGGCCGGCCGTCGAACACCTCCGCGCCGAAACCCTGGTTGCGCATCCACGACCGGTACACCATGCCCGAGCGGCCCTCGGCGCCGAACCATTCCTGGCTGCGCCGCGCTCGTCCGTTCCCGCTCATTCGACCATCCTTTCAGGCAGGCGCCGGCTGTCGGCGATCCGCCGCCGGCTGCGCCCGATCAGCTGGCGGCACGGCCCCCGGCTGCTGGCCGCCGGGCGAGTTGCGCGACGCTGGAGTTCCGGGTCGGCCCGCGGGTCGACCGGGCGCGGACCAGTTGGCGCGACAGATTGGATACGGATCGATGACGACGGTGTGTGTGCCGGACGAGCCGTTCGGGCGAGTGGTCTCCGACGCGGTGCCGAAGGTCGACGTTGTCGTGTGGGACGGCGACGGGCCGCCGCCGCAGGCGCTGGCGTCGGTCGACTTCCTGGTGCCGCCCTACCGCACCACGGCGTGGACCCGCGAGCAACTCGCGCACTTCACCGGCGTCAAGGCGATCCAGCTGATGTCGGCGGGCTACGAGGCGTGGCTGCCGGTACTCCCGGCTGCGCCGGCGGACGTCATCCTGTGCAACGGCCGCGGCGTCCACGGCTCGTCGACGGCCGAGTTGGCCATCACCGGCCTGCTGATGCACTGGCACGACATGCCGCTTCTGCTCGACCAGCAGCGCGAGCACCGGTGGCTGGCCCACGACCGCGACACGGCGCGCGACAAGTCCGTCCTCGTCCTCGGAGCGGGCGACATCGGCAGCAAGGTGGCCGAGGTCTTGTCGGTGCTCGGGGCCCGGACGACTCTGGTCGGCCGGCACGCGCGCCCCGGCGTCCACGCGGTCGACGAACTGCCGGAACTGTGCGAGGGCCGGGACGCGCTCGTCGTCGCCATCCCACTGACCGAGCAGACCCACGGGCTGGTGAATGCCGCGCTGC
Organism: uncultured Actinomycetota bacterium; assembly: GCA_963709985.1. Taxonomy (GTDB): domain Bacteria; phylum Actinomycetota; class Actinomycetes; order Mycobacteriales; family Jatrophihabitantaceae; genus DASXRA01. The sequence continues at coordinate 116,275 of CAVPYQ010000043.1, read as the reverse complement.
TGGCCCGCCTGCCCGACGGCGCGATCGTGGTCAATGTCGCCCGCGGGCCGATCGTCGTCACCGACGCGCTGGTGCAGGAACTGGCGACCCGGCGGTTGCGGGCGGTTCTCGACGTCACCGATCCCGAACCGCTGCCGGCCGATCATCCCTTGTGGAACATGCCCGATCTCATCCTGACGCCGCATGTAGGCGGCGGCGCGGCCGGTTGGCGCGAATTGGCCGAGCGCCTGGTCGTCGAGCAGGTGCAGCGCTTTGTCGCAGGTGAGCCGCTGGACAACATCGTGCGGCAGCCGGGCTCCGCGCCGTCGGCGAGCTGAACGATGCAGCAGGTGCATGACGATGCCGAGCTCGTCACGGTCGGCGAGACGCTCGCCTTGATGTCGAACGCCCAGCCGGGTTTGCTGCGCCACCAACGCCGCCTCGACCTCGGCATCGGCGGCAGTGAGTCCAACGTCGCCATAGGGGCGCGCCGGCTGGGTACCTCGTCGGCGTGGATCGGCCGCGTCGGCGACGACGAGTTCGGCCACCTGGTGGTGCGCGAACTGCTTGCCGAGACGGTGCACGTCCACGCGACGACGGACCCCGAACGGCCCACGGCGCTGATGGTCAAGGAACGGCGAACGTCCGACACGGCAAGGGTGTTCTACTACCGCTCCGGCAGCGCGGGCGCCAACCTCGCGGTCACCGACCTCGATCGCGACCTGATCCGAGTCGCGCGAAGGTCCTGCACGTCACGGGCATCACGCTCGCCCTGTCCGACAGCGCGCGCGAGGCGGTCGACGTCGCCGTCGGGTGGGCGCGAGAATCCGGCACCGCCGTGTCGGTCGACCTCAACTACCGGTCCCGCCTGTGGAATCCGGACCAGTTCGCGGCGACGCTGCGGCCACTGCTGTCGCGAGCCGACCTCGTCTTCGGCTCCGAGCACGAGTTCGAATATCTCGTCGGCGCCGGAACACCCCTTGCGCAATTGGAGAAAGTCGCGTCGGCCGGCCCGGGTGAGGTCGTCGTCAAACGCGGGGCGTCCGGCGCATCGGCGCGCAGCGACGGCCGCCTCGTCGAGTCCGCCGCTCTTGCGGTGCCGGCGATCGACACCGTCGGCGCGGGCGACGCGTTCGTCGCGGGTTGGCTGTCCGAGTGGATCCGGCACGAACCCGTCGAGCAGCGAATGCGCACCGCCATAGCGTGCGGGGCGTTCGCCTGCACCGTGGCCGGCGACTGGGAAGGCGCGCCGACGCCGGCCCGAACTCGAGCAATGGCAGGCCGCCGGCGACTCCGTCCACCGCTGACGTTCGTTCAGGCCGTCGCGCTCCTCGCCGCCGCGAGGGCAGCCGCGAAGGACTTCGCCTGGCCTTCGATCTCGGCCCAGCGGCCCTCGGTCATGGCCGCCGCACTGCACAGTTCGCTGCCCGCTCCGACGGCGATCGCGCCCGCCCGCAACCACTCGCCGAGGTTGTCGGGGCTGACGCCGCCGGTCGGCATCATCGCCACGTCCGGGAACGGGCCGCGCAGCGCACGCAGGTAGGCCGGCCCGCCGAGCGATGCCGGAAAGATCTTCACGACGAGCGGCTTGTACCGGCTCGCCGCCATGATCTCGGTGGGCGTCATCGCGCCGAGCATGACGGCAGCGCCCGTACGCGCCATGTGGGCCGCAAGCTCCGGGTCGCAGCCCGGGCTGACCAGGAACGAGGCTCCGGCGTCGGCCGCCTGGTGGGCCTGATCCGGCGTCGTGATCGTGCCGGCACCGAGCAGGATCTGCTCGCCGTGCCGTTCCCGAACGCGATGGATCACGGTCGTGGCGTCCGGCGTCGTGTAGGTGATCTCGATTCCGGTCACGCCGCCGGCGACCAGCGCATCGACCGCCTGGACGGCCAGGTCGGCGGACGGTGCACGCAGCACCGCGATGACGCCGACCCGGGCCAGCGTGTCGAGCCCGACGGGTTGATTCATTGGCCGCCTTTCGTCCTGGCGCCCCGATCGCCGAGTCAGCCGTCAGCGGCAGGCGTGCTCCGTCGCGGTCGATGTCGTAGGCCTGCCCGCCGATCACCAGTCCGGTCAGCCGCGCGTGTTCGTCGAGCCCGTCCAGGTGTGGCCTCGCCTCGACCGTACCGTCCAGTCCCGCGCGGACACCGAAGATGCCCTCGACCACCAGGCTCACCCACGCGCCGGACGACGAACACGCCCAGTCGTTGATATACGGCTCGATCGGCGGCGCCTTGGCCGCGCCGCCATTGATCGGATCGGCCGCCTCGGCCACGAAGTGGGCCTGGCCGCACGGCCCCTGGTTGGTGCTGCGCGCGAGCCCGGGCAGCCAGGCGTTCACGACGTCCGGACGGCCGAGCCGGATCAGCGCCGACGCAGCGTCGGCCGGCCAGGCCGGGTAGGCGCCGTTCCACTGGTGGTCCGGGCGCACGCTGAACGCGGCATCGGGATCGGACGCCGACAGCGCACGCATCCAGGTCGGCGTCTGCAGCTCCCGCTCGAAGAAGGCGACCATCTCCGCGCGCTGCCCGGCCGGCAGATCCTCGGCGAGAGCCGAGCCCACGACGTTGAAGTCGTAGCAGTGCCGCACCGGGACGAGGCGCCCGTCCGGGTAGCGGGCCGACCAGTAGCCGCCGCCCTGGACATAGAGTTCCTGCACCGCATCGACGAGGCGGTGGGCCCGGAATCGCAGATCCGCCGCCTCGTCGTCGCGACCGTGCAGGTCAAGGGCGTCGGCCGCCACCCGCAGGCACCACACATTGGCCGCATTGAACGCGGCAACCTCGTGCTTGTAGGTGCTCACGCATTCGAGCAGGTTGTTGACGTCCGGGCCGTAGTCGGCGAGGGCGTGCCCCGTGCGCAGGCCCTCCCAGGCTGTGGCCCAGCCCTTGAGGTGGTCGATGACCGATCTCGACTCCGCCTCGCCGCTTGCCAGCTTGGCGTCGAGGAAGTCGCGGTCGCCGGTCCACCGCACGTACTCGCGCACCATGCGCGTCATCGCGTAGTCGTTGACCGAGTACCAGTTGCCGACCCGGCCGCCGGTCTGCCATTCGGTGCCGAAGTGGGTGTGGATGTCGGTCTGACCCAGTGCTCGATGTGCCGGCGCATCGTCGTCGGATCCAGCAGGGCATGGACCAACGAGCTCATGCTGTAGTCCCACATGACCGTGCAGGTCTGCCAGTAGCGCGGCATCAGCGTGTCGTAGGAGCGCCCGAGCACGCTGTGCGGACTGTCGCGGCGGAACCACAGCACGCCCAGGGCGCCCCACCAGTAGATCCGCCGCAGCGCGTCCGACGAAGTCTCCAGCGCCGGTAGGCATCCGGCGTAGCTGTCATTGCCGGGCGTGAACATGGCGGCCAGTTCGCGGTTCCACATCGCGGTGGCGCCATCGATGCTGGCCGCGACCCGATCGCGCAGTTCGTCGAACAACGCCGTCGCCTCGTCGCCGGTCGACCCCGTCGCGTGCACGTAGCCGACCCGCGCGCTGCCGCCCGGCCGCTACCTCGACCGGGACGCTGAGAACGCCCTGTTCCCATACCGCGCCGTCGACGTCCACGCCCTGGACGGACGCCCCGCCCTGCGGCGAATCCGGGCCCCGCTTCGTACCGGTTGACGCCGAAGCCCTCGGGCCGCAACGACTCGGCGTTCGCCGACGAATTGCGCGGCGTCGCGACGACCGCCGATCGCCTTGCCGAGAAGGCAATCGCGTTCGGCGCGCTCGGCGGTTGCGGCGCGCGCCAGGCGCCGCCGGTGACGACCGCTCCGGACGCGAGCGCCAGGCCCAGGTCACGCTGCGAGCCTGTGCGCTGCGGTTGGTGACGCGGATGTCGACGACGAGAGCCGGCCGGCCCGGCACGCAGGCCGTCACCGTCTCGAGCGCCAGGTCGCCGACCTCGGCGTGCCGGGTGACGCGGTCGGGACGCCACGCGAACGTGACCGGCGCGCCCGAGCGAGCGGAACAGCCGTCCGTCGATGAACAACTGGCCGGTCACCGTGTCGCCCTGCCCCACGGGCGGGAAGTTCACGCTGCGCACCGCCGCAATGTCGTGGTCGACCTGCGCGGCGCCGAGGAAATTCGTCAGTCCGGGCGGTGCGAACATGTCGTCGAAGCGACGGGTGACCGCATCCGCGGCCAGGTCCTCGACGGTCGGGAGCTGCCGGCTCATGGTCACCGGCCGCGTTGCGCGTAGCGCAGTGTCACATCGATGAATCGGGGACGATAGATGCTCACGTCGCGGTAGAGGTCGCCGCCGATGGTGCTGTCCAGGCTGTTGACGTTGTAGGAGATCACCAGGCGATTCGCCGTCGAGAGCTCGGGATGCACGTGCGCGTTGTAGGTGATCACGTTCGGGTTGCCGTACGAGCCCAACGCTCCAGTTTCCGGAGTCGTGTACAGCGGCGTCTTGTTCGTGAACGGACCGGTCGGCGAGGTGGAGAAGTACGCCACCATGTGGCTACTGAAGAGCTCCGTGCCGTCGAGCGTCGTGAGCATGTACAGGTTCGGCCGCAGTTGATGGATGCTCAGCTCCGGCGCGACTAGTCCATCACCCGCACCGAATCGGCCTCGCTCGCCGACCACGAGCCGGGATCGGACCGGTCCCCGCCGCGGTAGAACTGCCACGCCCCGCGCAGGTCCGTGCCGTGTACCCGGGCGATGTGCAGGTACTTGTCCGCGCCGAGATCCTCGATGCCGTAGACGTAGGTGTAGTCGCCCTGCGGCAGCACCCACTGGCCCCACTCGTACCCGGCCGCCCTCGGCAGCGCGGTGATGCTCAGCGGGTGGCGCAGGTCCGTCGGTGCGAACCTCGCGAGCGACGACCCGACCAGCGCCAGATCGAACGCACCGGATCCGGTCGAGCGCCATTCGGTGAGCGGCACCTGCAGCGTGCCGCCCAGGTAGGTGCCTGCCCCCAGCCAGAACCAGTGCGACGGATCGCTCGGCTGGATAAGGGTGTCTGGCTGCGTCGGCGTTCCACCGACGATCGTCGACATGTGTCCCTGGTCGATCTGGACGAAGGAGTTGTGGACCAACTGCGCGTCCGTCGGCCGGGTGGGCGCGGTGATCGGCTCGAGGAACGTGTCGGAGAACATGAACAGTTCCTTGCCGCCGGGAAGGCGCGTCGACCAGGTGGAGTCCGCGCCCGTCCACCCGTCGCCGGAGTTTCCGTAAGCAGTGAACTGCGCGTTCAACGCCGAATCGGGAGTGGCCGACACAACGGTCGGTACGTCGGGTCCGGCGTCGACATGGCGCGGGACGCTCGCGTTCGCCCCGTCAGCGACGGCGCCGCCGCGTGACGGTGAGTGCTGCGACGGCAGCGGCGGCGAGCCGCATCCGCCTCGGCGGTGGGCGGCGTCGCCGGGACGGCTGGGCCAGCTTCGGCTGCGTCAACTCGGCTGCGCCGGGTTCGGGTGCGCCGGGTTCGGGTGCATCACGGCCTCCGGGGGTAGATGACGACGCGCGTGTCAACGCGTCGAAACCGCTGAACGGCAGTCGTGCGCTGTGCACGGCTGGGCTCAGTCGGCGAAGTACTGCGGATGCTTCTGACGCAGCGTCGGCGCGTGCAGCAGCACGCGACGGGCATGGCTGCGGATGTGACCTCGTCCCTCGTCGACGAGGCCCTTGCTCCAGGGCGTCGACGATCAGCTTGTGCTCGGCGATGAGTTCCTTGAGCGTCGCAGGCTCGGGCAGGCTCAGGCGGCGCAACCGATCGAGTTGCACCTTCATGCGCTGGACGGCCTGCCACGCGCCGGGGTGCCCGCTCATCGAGAAGATCTGCTGGTGCATCGCCTCGTCCGCGGAGAAGAAGCCGTCCAGATCGTGGTCGGTCGCGGCGTCCTTCTGCTGTCTGAGCAGGCGGCGCAGGACCGTCACGTTGCGCTCCGGACTCGTGCACGCCACCTCGAAAGCAGCGACCTCCAGGCTCTCCCGGATGAAGCGCGCCTCCTCAACGTCGCTGAGCCGGATGAGCGCCACGCGCGTGCCGACCTGCGGCACCACCTGAACCAGGCCCGCGTCGACGAGGCGGGCGATCGCCTCGCGCAGCGGCGTCCGGCTCACGTGCAGGCTCTCGGCGAGTTCGGTCTCGGCCAGTGAGCGGCCAGGCTCCAGGCTGAGATCGCGGATCGCGGCAGAGAGCGTCGCGAAAACGCGGTCGCTGGCCCGTTGCGCACCGGCGTCGCGGCTCACCGGAACGAGCGGGGTCGGCGTCACCGGCAGGTCGGTGTCTTGTGAAGGCACGAGCCAGACTCTTGCATACTTGCACTCTTGTATGCAAGCATCCTGGACCCATAGCGTCGTTGTGACGCGGATTCAGTCGGTACGTCCACAACAAAACCCCCGGGAGACGCGAGCGTGTCGGAGTTCGACGGCAAGGTTGCCCTGGTAACTGGAGGGTCCAGCGGCATCGGCAAGGCTGCGGCGCAACTGCTCGCCGAGCGCGGCGCGAGCGTTGCCCTGGCCGGCCTCGACGCCGTCGAGGTGGACGCCGCCGCGGCCGAGGTCCGTTCGGCCGCGGCGTGCACCTCCGTGCTCGGCGTGCCGGTCGACGTCACCGACGAGGACTCGGTGCGCTCGCTCGTCGATCGCACGGTCGAGACGTTCGGCGGACTCGACGTGCTGGTCACGGCGGCCGGCGTCCAGCGCTACGGCACGGCCGAGTCGACGACCGCCGCGGAATGGGACGAGGTGCTGCGGGTCAACCTGACCGGATGCTTCCTCACCGTGCATCACGCGCTCCCCCACCTGCGCCGGCGCGGCGGCGGCTCGATCGTCGTCGTCTCGTCCGTCCAGGCGTATGTGACCCAGACCGAGGTCGCCGGGTACACCGCGAGCAAGGCCGCACTCAACGGCTTCACCCGTTCGGTTGCCGTCGACGAGGCGCAGCACGGCATCCGGGCCAACGCGGTGTGCCCGGGCTCGGTCGACACGCCCATGCTGCGCTGGGCGGCGCGGCGCTTCTCCGACGGAACCGCGGCCGGCGAGGAAGCGCTCGTCGCCGAATGGGGGCGCATGCATCCGATGGGGCGGGTGGCGCGTCCGGAGGAAGTCGCCGAGGTGATCGGGTTCCTCGCGAGCACGCGGTCGAGTTTCGTGACGGGCGTCGGCCTTCCGGTGGACGGTGGCCTGCTCGCGGCCGCCGGGGTGGTGCTGTCGAAATGAGCGTCGAAATGACCGCGGCCGCCCGTGACTTCGTCATCACCGATATCCGCACCACGACTGTGTCGGTTCCACTCGAGGCGCCGTTACGCCACGCCGCCGGCGCGCACTGGGGCCGGTTCGTGCGCACCATCGTCGAGGTCGAGACGTCCGACGGGCTCGTCGGGCTCGGCGAGATGGGCGGGGGCGGCCAGTCCGCCGAGGCAGCGATGAGCGGCCTGCGCGAATACCTGATCGGGCACAACCCGTTCGACCTCGAGGCGCTCCGGTTCAAGATCTGCAATCCGACGGCGTCGCTCTACAACAACCGGGTGCAACTGCACGCCGCGATCGAGTTCGCGTGCCTGGACCTCATCGGCCGCCGCCTCGGCGTCGCGGTGCACGACCTGCTCGGTGGCCGACTGCGCGACGAAGTGCCTTTCGCCAGCTACCTGTTCTTCCGCTACCCCGACCCGGAGACGGGTATCGGCGAGGTTCGCACGCCCGACCAACTCGTCGCACATGCAACGCAACTACGTGAAGCGGAGGGCTTTCACGTCCACAAACTGAAGGGTGGTGTCTATGCACCGGATTATGAGATCGACTGTTACCGAGCGCTGGCCGAGGCGTTCCCCGACGATCGCCTCCGCTATGACCCGAACTGTGGGCTGTCGGTCGCCGACAGCGTTCGGGTGATCGACCGGATCAGCGATCTGAACAACGACTATCTCGAGGACCCGACGTGGGGCCTGAACGGCATGCGCGCGATCCGCCGTCCCGGACTGCTACTCGCCACGAACACCCTCGTCGTCGACTTCGAGCAACTCGCGACGAACGTTCTCGATCCCGCCATCGACGTGATCCTGCTCGACACCACTTTCTGGGGAGGGATCCGGCCGAGCATCAAGGCGGCCGCAATCTGCGAGACCTTCCAGTTGCCGATCTCCGTGCACTCCTCGGGCGAGTTGGGCATCCAGCTGGCGACGATGCTGCACCTCGGCGCCGTGCTGCCGAACCTGACCTACGCCGCCGACGCGCACTACCACCACCTGCGCGACGACGTCATCGTCGGCGGCAAGATGCCATACGCGAACGGGACGATCGCCGTGCCGAGCGGTCCGGGCCTGGGCGTCGAACTCGACCGTGACAAGGTCGAGAAGTTCGCCGAGGAGTACCAGCGACTGGGCAGCTACACCTACGACCGCGACCCCGGGCGGCCGTCGTGGTTCCCGCTCGTGCCCAACACCCGGTGGGCCGACCACAACGTCGCGAGCTCGCCGTCGCTCGATCGTGGTGCACGGTGAGCGCCCCCAAGGTTCTGATCAGGGCGTGCGCCCGGGTCGGGGAGGGACCGGTGTGGGACGCCGAAGGCGGCGTCCTGCACTGGGTCGACATCCTCGGCGGAGCCGTCCACACGAGCGACCTGGACACGGCAACCACCACCACCGTGCAGTTGCCGACCCTTGTCGGGGCGGCCGCGCCGTCGCAGGACGGGTTCGTCGTCGCCACCGCTGAGGGATTCGGAGCGGTATCCGCGAGCGGGACGTACGAGCCGAGGCTGTCGTTCCTGCCTGACGGCGTACGGATGAACGACGCCAAGTGCGACGGCCGCGGCCGATTCTGGGCCGGGAGCTGCGCGATGGACTTCGCCGCCGGGCGCGGCGCGCTGCACGTACTCGACGCCGATTGGTCCTACCGCACTGTGCTCGATGGCGTCACCTTGCCCAACGGTATGGACTGGAGTCCGGACGGCACGACGTTCTACCTCGTCGACACGGTCGGCCGCGAGATCCTGGCATTCGACTTCGACGTCGAGCACGCGGAGCTGGGCCATCGGCGCACGCTCGTCCACTTCGGCGATGACGTGGCCGGCATCCCCGACGGGCTCTGTGTCGACACCGAGGGCTGCCTCTGGGTTGCCTTCTGGGGCGGGGCGCAGGTGCTTCGCCTGGCCCCCGACGGCGCGGTGCTGTGCACGCTGGCCGTTCCGGTTGCGCAGCCGTCCTCGTGCGCATTCGCCGGTGCGGGGCTGGATCTGCTCTGCATCACCTCGGCGCGAGAGGGGCTCGATCTCACCGATCCGGCCGCGATCGACGGCTCGGTGCTCGGCCTGGCCGGCGTCGGCGCTGCCGGCCGTCGCGTCGAGCGGTTCGCCGGATGACCGGGCGGGTACACGTCCTTATCGAGCCGCCGCGCAGGCCACGCGCAGGGCCCGTCCGCCGGGTGGGTCCGCTTGCTCCGATCGTTCCCACCAGCCAATTGCGTCCCGCTCCGTTCCGGCCCGGGCCATTGAATTCGAGAGGTGAATCGTGAGGTCTATTCGCAAGAGGACCGCGGTCGTGACGATCCTGCTTGCCGTCGCCGCAAGCCTTACTGCCTGCGGCGGATCCAGCGGCAGTGGCGGAACGACAGACGATCTCAAGTTCTACAACGACAAGGCTGCGTGGAAGGCGAACTTCCAGGATCTGGCTGCGGCCTCGAAAAAGGCGACCGGCGTCAACCTGAGCCCGGTCGGGTACTCGGACGAGAACACCTACCAGGCGTTCATCAAGTCGTCGTTCCGGACGAAGAACCGCCCCGACCTGTTCACCTGGGCGACGGGCGGGCAACTGCAGGACCTCGTCAAGCAGAACCTCGTCGCCGACACGACCGACGTGTGGAAGAAGGCCGAGGCCGACGGCGACGTTCCGGCCGATCTCAAGCAGTACTTCACCATCGACGGCAAGCAGTACTGCGTACCGCTGAGCGTCGGGTACTGGGTCATCTACTACAACAAGAAGGTCTTCGCCAAGAACGGCATTACCCCGCCCAAGACCTGGCCGGATCTGCTCGCCGTCGCCGACACCCTGAAGAAGGCCGGCGTGACGCCGTTCTACCAGACCAACATCCTGTTCTCGTTCGTCTGGTTCGAAACCCTCCTCGCGGGCACCGACCCGGACGAGTACGTGGCGTTGAGTCAGGGCAAGGCGAAGTACACCGACCCGTCCGTCGTCAACGTCATGAACCAGTGGAAGGACATGATCGACAAGGGCTACTTCAACAATCCGGGTATCAAGACCGATCCCCAGGCGATGCTGAAGAACGGCCAGGTCGCCATGGCCGATTTCGGCACCTGGTTCAGCGGATCGCTCAACACGCTCGGTGCGAAGTCCGGCACGGACTACGGTTTCTTCACCATTCCCAACGTCAACCCCTCGCTGCCGAAGACGTCGGTGATCGTCGAGGCCGGCCCGGTGTGCTCGGCCGCCAACGCGCCGCACAAGGCCACCGTTGCGAAGTTCAACGACTGGTTGTTCAAGCCCGACGCGCAGACGGCCTGGTCGAACACACGTGGCGACATCTCCTTCAACAAGAAGGCGAAGAGCAACGACCCGCTCCTCACCCAGGAGGCGAGCTACGTCAGCGGTGGCCAGACGCGACTGCTGAACCGCTACTTCGAGGCGACCCCGGCCCCCGTACTGACTGCTGCCCTCGACGCGTTCGGCGCGTTCGTCACGCATCCCGGTGACCCGATGGCGCAACTGAAGAAGATCCAGCAGGCGGCCGACACGTACTGGTCCTCAACCAACTGAGCGCCGCGCACTGCCCGATCCGCCGCAGTCAATGGCGGATCGGGCCCGCGGCGTCGACGTAAGGCGCAAGACAGGAGGCGGAGAACGTGGCTCAGCCGATAACTGCGGAGCGCAACAAGATTGCCCAACCAGCGATCGCGCCGATTCGGCCCCGGCGCCGGCGCCGGATCAATGTCAGCGCGGGCGCGTTCAGCCTGCCGGCGATCCTCCTGGTCGCAGGCCTGCTCTACCTGCCGTTCTTCTGGACCACGTACCTGAGCTTCACCCGGTACAACGGCCTCGGCACGCCGGCCTGGACCTCCTGGGACAACTACCGGGCGATCTTCAACGACAGCGACCTGCTGACCGCCGCGCGGAACACCCTGTACTGGGTCGTCGGTACGGTCACCGTTCCCGTGGGGCTCGGCCTGCTGCTTGCCGTCTCGACCTACGGCCGCCGGTTCGGCACGCTGATCAGGCTGCCGTTCGTCATCCCGTACGCGGTTTCCGGCGTCGGCGTCGGCGTCGTCTGGGGCTTCATCCTGCAGACCGGCGGAGCGCTCGGACAAGCACTGCACGCACTGCACCTGCCGGGGCAGAACACCGGCTGGTTACTCGACGCGCCGACCAACACGATCGTGATGATCATGGCGGCCTCGTGGCAGTCGGTCGGCGTCAACGCGCTGCTGTTCGTCGTGGGCCTGCAATCGATCCCCCGTGAACCGCTGGAGGCAGCCCGGCTCGACGGTGCCGAGGGATTCGCGCTGTTCCGGCACGTCACCTGGCCGCTGCTGCGGCCACTCACCGTCGTGGTGGTCGGCCTGTCCATTGTCGGCAGCCTCAAGACGTTCGACATCGTGTGGGTCATGACCCAGGGCGGACCCGGCGTCTCGTCGGAGACCCTCGCCGTCGCGATGTACAAGCAGACGTTCGTAGCCGGCGACTACGGCTCGGGCTCCGCGCTGGCGGTGGCGCTCAGCGTGCTCACCCTCGCGGTGTCGCTGCTGTATCTGCGGCGTCAGCTCAGCCCCAGCCGGAACGCCGTCTAGGAGGATGACATGACGAAGTCCATCCGCACCGGATTGCTCCTGCTGTTCGGGGCGATCTGGCTCGCGCCGATCTACCTGATGATCGTCAACGCAGCCAAGCCGGCCACCGAGTACGACTCGCGCACGGTCTGGAAGCCGAAGTCGTTCGCACTGTTCAGCAACATCGGCGATGCGTGGCGCAAGGCCGACTTGAGCCACAGTGTCGTGAGCACCTTGCTGTACAGCACGATCAGCCCGCTGGTCGCGGTCATCGTCGGCGCAGCGGCTGGGTACGCGATCGTGGCCCTGCGCCTGCGGCGCGGCTTCCTCTGGTTCGCCGTGTTGTTCGCCGGGACGATCTTCCCGCTTGCAGATGCTGCTGGTTCCGCTGTTCGTCGGGTACGCGAACACCAATCTCTACGACACGCGAATGGGTCTGCTGCTCGTCTACACCGCGATCAGCGTGCCGTTCGCGACGTTCGTGATGCGCAACTTCTTCACCGGCGTCAGCTTCTCCCTCTACGAGGCGGCGACGGTTGACGGCGCCTCCCCGTGGCATGTGTTCTGGCGCATCTACTTGCCATTGGCATCCAGTGCTCTTGGAGCAATCTTCATCCTGCAGGCGACGTTCGTCTGGAACGACCTGCTGCTCGGCCTCACTCTGTCGCAGGGCGACAACGTCCGCCCGATCATGCCGGCGTTGACGAGCCTGCAGAGCACCTACGGCGGATCGGCGCTGCCGACCGTGCTCGCCGGTGCGCTTCTCGTGTCGCTGCCGACGATCGCGCTCTTCCTCGGGACACAACGCCTGTTCGCCCGTGGCCTGGCCCTCGGCCAGTTCTGAACGGCATGACCGCTGCCACGGACATCCGGCTCTCGAACGCCGCGCTCGACGTCCTCGTGCGCCCTGCCCGCGGGTGCGACATCGTGTCGGTGCTGGACCGAGCTACCGATACCGACTTGATGTTCCGCTCGCCGTGGTCGGGCGCGGTGGCCGCCGCCGCGGCGTGGGACGACCAGTCCCGCTGGCTCGCGGGATACCCGGGCGGCTGGCAGGTGCTGTGCCCCAATGCCGGGGCGGGACGCCATGTCGAAGGAGCGTTCCAGGGATTTCACGGCGAAGCGGCCGTCGTGCCGTGGCAGGTGCGCGCGTACGACGAGACCTCGCTTACCGCCGAGGTCGACCTGTTCAGTGCTCCCCTGCGCCTCGGCCGGACGGTTCGCTTGACTGGGCCGGTGCTTGAGGTGACGGACTCGATCCACAATCTGGGCGGACGTGACTGCTCGGTGGCTTGGGTGGAACACATCGGCTTCGGCGCGCCGCTTCTCGACTCGGCCAGCCGCCTGTACCTGCCCGGGTGCACCGTGCTTGCCGATCCGGCCGCACCGGGCACCGTCCTGGCAGCGGGCAGCAGTCACCGCTGGCCGAATGCCCTTTCGGCAAAAGGCGATCCCCTCGACCTGACCCACCTACCCGGACCGGACCGTCCGCGCGAGATCTTCGCCGCGGCAACCGAATTCGCCGCCGGTTGGTGCGCCGTGGTCAACGAGGCACGCGGCGTCGGCGCCGCGCTGACCTGGGACGTCGGCACGTTCCCGCACGCCTGGCTGTGGCAGGAAGTGCATGCCACGCAGGACTTTCCCTGGTTCGGGCGCGCGTACGTACTCGGCGTCGAACCGGCGAACGTACTGCCCGACCATGGCGGCAGCCGCCCACCGGCCCCGGTGCTGCACGGCGGCGAACGGCGTTGCACGAGCGTCGAGCTCTCGGTCTTTCGCCCCGCGGGAGCGGTCACGCACGTGGGCGCCGGCGGCCAGGTCAGGTTCGCCGCACATGCCGACGACGCCAGGAGTTGCGATGCTGGTTGATCTTTCGCTCGACAAGCTGAGGTCGTTTCGCTACGAGCGCCCGGAGCCGGCGGGCTTCGACGCGTTCTGGCGCGACGTGCTCGCCGACCAGCGCAAGCACCCACTCGACGTCCGCACCGAACCGGTCGACACAGTGCTGACCACACTCGACGTCAGCGACGTGACATTCGCCGGCTACGGCGCGGATCCGGTACGCGCCTGGTACATCCGTCCGGCCGGCTCGGCGGCGGCACTGCCCACGGTGGTCGAGTTCATCGGATACGGCGGTGGGCGCGGCCAGCCGCACGAGAGCCTGTTGTGGGCAAGTTGCGGTTACGCGCACCTCGTCGTCGACACGCGGGGCCAGGGAGCGGTGTGGAACGTCGGCGACACGCCGGATCCGCACGGTTCCGGCCCGAGCGCACCCGGCTTCCTGACCCGCGGTCTGAGTTCGCCCGCGGAGCACTACTACACCCGGGTCTTCGTCGACGCGGTGCGTGCGATCGCGGTGGCGCGCGAGTTGCCGGGGTGCGACCCGGGCCGGCTGCTCGCCTACGGAGGCAGCCAGGGCGGCGGCATCGCGCTGGCTGCCGCCTCTCTCACCGGCAACCTCTCCGGCGTGTGCGCCCGGGTGCCGTTCCTGTGCGCGATCGAGCGCGGGGCTGCCATCACCGACCGTGAGCCCTACGCCGAGCTGACCCGCTGGCTCGGCGTACATCACGAGCAAGCCGTGACGGCCCTGGATACCTTGGCCCATCTCGACGTGGTGTTCCACGCACGACGCTCGCTGTGCCCCGCATTCATCTCCGCCGGCCTCATGGACGACGTGTGCCCGCCCTCGACCGTGATGGCCGCGGCCAACGACTATGGCGGTCCCGTCGACGTCCGCATCTGGGAGTGGAACGGCCACGAAGGCGGCAAGTCCCAGGAACTGCTCGAGATCGTCGAATGGGCCGGGCGGCTCTTCGCTCCCGCGGGCCGGTAGGTGAGACGCCGGCTCGTCCGGACGTGATTGCGGCCACGAAGGCGACTCGCCGCGTGGCGGGCAATCGTGCAATCGGCAGATGATCGTGCGAGAACCAGCCGACCAACCGCCTAGATGGGACGCCCGCCGAGAATGGCCGAGTCGCAAAGCACCGACTCCGCGCCTACCGCGGGCACCCTGCGGGCGATCGCGCCGTCGGTGTTCCTGCCGGCGATGGTCTACGAGATCGGCAACGGCGCCATCGCCCCGATCATTGCGCTGACCGCCCTCGACGTCGGCGCCTCGCCGAGCACCGCGGGCTACATGCTCGCGTTGCTCGGCATCGGGCAGGTGCTCGGCGACATACCGTCGTCCTGGCTGGCCGACCGCATCGGCGATCGGCACGCGATGATCGCCGCGGCTGGCCTTGCCGTGGTCGCGCTGTTCGGCTGCCTCGTCACGCAATCGCTGCCGCTGCTCGGCTTGGCGCTGATCGTCGTGGGAATGTGCAACGCGACCTACTACCTCGCGCGGCAGTCCTATCTGACCGAGGTCGCACCGGTCGAGCTGCGTGCGCGGGCCATGTCGACGCTCGGCGGGTCGCACCGCATCGGGCTGTTCATCGGTCCGTTCGTGGGCGCGGCGGCCATCGGGCTGTTCGGCCTGCGCGCGCCGTACGTCGTCGCGATGCTGACCGCCGCTGCGGCAGCCGTGGTCCTGATCGTCATCCCGGACGCCGAGCGGGCCGACGACCAACCCGGGGTGGTTCGGGGCAGCGTCAGCGCCTATGCGATGTTCCGCGCGCATCGGCGGCTGTTCGCCACGTTGGGCCTCGCCGTACTGGCGGTGGGCGCTGTCCGGGCCGCACGTCAGACCGTGTTGCCGCTGTGGGCCGAACACATCGGCCTCAGCCCGGAGAAGACCAGCCTGATCTTCGGCATTGCCAGCGCCGTCGACATGGCCCTGTTCTATCCGGCCGGCAAGGTGATGGATCGCCATGGCCGTCTTGCCATCGCGCTGCCGTCGATGTCGATCCTCGGCGTAGCGATGATGGTGCTCCCGCTGACCGGCGGCGCGGTGACCCTGGCCCTCGTCGCCGTGATCATGAGCTTCGGCAACGGCATCGGCTCGGGAATCATGATGACGATAGGTGCCGACGCGGCGCCCGCCGACGGTCGCATCCAGTTCCTGTCGATCTGGCGGGTGATGAGCGACTCCGGCAACGCCGCGGGCCCGGTGGTCGTCTCGGTCGTCGCCACGGCCTGGACGCTCGCCGCCGGCATAGTCGCGATCGGATCCGCCGGCCTGCTCGCCGCCGCGGCGTTGGCGGCCTGGGTTCCGCGGTACTCCCCCTACGCGACGCGCGCCATGGTCCGCGAGCGGCGCGCCGGGCAGACCCGTCTGCCGACGCCGTGAGGTCTGGCAACGCTCCATCGCCGGTCACGCCAGCGGCGCCACCGATGGGTCAGGAGCGGTCCGCTGTCGCACTGGCCGCCATGACGAGCACCAGGGCGATGATGCACACCGTGACGGCAGCGACGACGGCACGCTGCTGAACACCTCTCCAGCGCTGGCTTCCTGCGCGCGCAGGACTCTTCTCGATCTCATCAGCAAACATGCGCTCGAGTCTTCAAGGCCTCCCCCGCGCCGCGCATCAACCAGCGGATGTATCCGCGAATACACCGACTCGACGATGCGGGCCGGCCGCCACACGTCGATCGTGATCGACAGCGCCGGCTAGCCGGATTCACTCGACGCGAACGGTGATCTCTGGGGCCTGACGCAGGGTGTTGGTCACGTAGCAGACGCGTTGCGCCTGCGGGATGAGCTGTTCCAGCATCGCGCGCTCGGCCGTCGAGACGAGCGATATCGCGATGGCCGAGAACCGCGGTCCGTCGTAGGTACCGGTTGCCGTGACCTGCAGGTCGGGAAGGTCGGCGCTGAACTTGTCGGCCACGTAAGCCATTGCGATGGCGAAGCAGGACACGACGGAGGCGAGCAGGAGATCGGTGGGCTGCGGGCCACGGTCGGTGCCGCCGGAAGACTCGGGCTCGTCGACGATGAGTTGGAAGCGACCGGTGTCGACGACGGCGCGCAGGCCGCCGTCCCATTTGGCAGATACCCGGCGCTGTCCGGTCATACGTCGGCGGCCAGGGCGCGCACGGCGGCCCGGAAGCAGGCGATCGGTGCGGTCGCGACCCCGGCGCCGATCTGGCCGACACCCGAGCTCGCGTGCAGGATGCCCGTGGTGATCTTGGGGCTGATCCCGAGGTCGACCACGTGACGAGCGTCGACACCCAGCGGGGTACCCCGGTAGTTCCACGTCGGCAACTGGAAGCGGCTGCTGCTACCGGCGCAGATCAGCGCCATCTCCTCGGTCACCGCGACCGCGTCGGACATCCGGCCACCGAGAAAGCCTGCTACGGCTGGTGATCCGGCGGCGGCGGCTCCGCCGAGCCCGACCAGTTCGAGTACGGCGCTGTCGCCGATGTCGGGCGCACTGCTCTCCGGCCCGTAGTCCGGGTAGTACATCGCGTCCTCGACCGGTGGCGCGTCGCTCACGAACATCGTGTCGTTGCCGGCCAGCCGGATGCCGAACGTCGTGCCGTTACGGCACATCGTCGTGACGATGCTCGATCCGCTGACCTGCTCGGCCGCCATCGTCAGCGAGCGCGCCGCCGCCATCGCGAGATTGAGGAAGAACAGGTGATTGCCCGGAAAGGAACCGGGCCAGCTCGACGCTTTCCGGACCGGGCAGGGCGACGAGATGCGGCAGCAGGTTGCGGATCAGCAGGCTCGTCGTCCCCTGCGTACGCATATGAATGTCGTCGCCGATCTGGACGCCCTGCGCCGCCAGGGCCAGCACGTCGATCGGTCCGGACGCCGGCGATGACCTCGCGCAGCAACGGTCCGACGACGTCACGCAGGAACTCCAACCGGCCGATCGCCGCGGCGGTGTCGCGCCCGAACCAGGCCGTATCGCCCGGACCCTGATTGATCGGCGCGTAGGCCCGGGTGCCGCCCTGCGGATTGTCGACGACGAACACCGGCATCGACGGGCCGATCGCCGTAGCCATCGGCACGACCGTGGCGTGATCGGTCGCCGGGGCAAGGTGCACGTCGCCGCCGGCGAGTAGCCGGTCGGCGTGCTCGACATCGCTCGCCCACCCCTCGGCGACGGCCGCGGCCCGCATCGAGCGGCGCAGCGGATCGCACACGGCAGCCCACTCGATGGCGGGTCCGCAATGCAGAAGCGTCCGAGGACCGATGCCAGGGACGACGTCGGCCGCGGTCGCGATGTCGACGAGCAGCGGCGCGCCCTCGTCGAGGCGGCGCAGCACTTCGGCGTTCGCCCGATCGATCGACTCGGACCGCGGGCCATAAAGCTGTTCGAGCGCCGCCACGGCATCGGCGTCACCGCCGGCCGGGATGCGCCAATCGAGTTGCTGCACCGGCCGGCCCTGATCGCGCACCGCATCCGCGAACAGCGGGAGCCCGATGTTGATCACTTCGACATCGCTGGGCAGTTGCGCGCTCATGGCTCCTCCGTCTCGTTGACTGCTGCACGGGCCCGTTCGAGCAGGGATTCGGTGGCCCGGTCGAGAGCCTCGCGGCGGGTGTCGACCGCCGAGGCGAGGTCGTCCGCTCGCCGCTCGCACTGGGCGATCATCGTCGCCAGGGCGGATGGCGCCGCGCCGCCGGTGGCCGTGCGGGTCGCGACGATGTTCATCGGATCCAGCACGTCACTCAGATCGCGACCGGTCAGCCCCCAGTCCTCGCCGAACTCGGAAAGCGCTGTCTGGTCGAGCAGTTCGCCGGTGATGTCCTTGCCGGGCAAGCCGCGCCGGCTGGCCTCGCGGACGGCATTGCCGACGACGACGTACGCGCGGCGGTAGTCGACGTCGCAGGCCTGCACGATGTACTCCGTCAGGTCGGTCGCCTGCGTGTAGCCGGCGTCGAGCTCCTCGCGCATCCGGTCGGCGTTGACCCGCAGGGTGCGCACGACGCCGGTCATCAGCCGCGTGACGCGGATGGACAGATCGAGCGCCCGCGGCACCTCGCCGTAGGCGAAGATCAGGTTGTCGCTGCGCGCCGACGGGCTCTTGGCGACGGCGAGGAATCCGGTCAGCCGCCCGATCAGCACGCCCGACGCGCCGCGCACGATCGCCAGCGAATACGGATTGCGCTTCTGCGGCATGAGAATGCTCGACCGCGTATAGGCGTCGTCCAGATCGACGAAGTCGAACTCGCTGCTGGACCAGATCTCCAGGTCCTCGGCGAGCTTGCTCTGGGTCGACAGCAGGCTGGCCGCGCTCGCGAGAATGTGGATCAGGCCGTCGATCTGCCACATCGCATCGCGGGTGTGCTCGATGACGTCGTCGAAGCCAAGCGCGGTAGCGATGAACCCTCGATCGTCGAGCAGCCGCGTGCCATTCACACATCCCGCGCCGCCCGGGCTGCGGTTGACCCAGTCCAACTCGTCGAGCAGCCGCGTTCCGTCGCGCAGCACCGGATAGGCGAAGGACAGCACGTAGTGGCCGAACGTCGACGGCTGGGCCTGCTGCAGGTAGGTCTGGTCGGGCATCAACGTCGTGGTGTGCCGGCCCGCCAGCGCGGTTGCGTCGCGGGCCGAGCGCACGATCTCGGCGACCAGTTCGAGCAGGAGGCTGCGCAGGCACAACCGCAACGCGATCCGCGCCGCCTCTCGCCGGGGACGTCCCGCGTGCAGCCAGCCGGCGACGTCGCCGAGGCGTTCGACGAAGAACCGTTCGCGCGAGTTGTACGGCTCGCCGAACTGCGGGTCGTAGGGAAACTCGTCCGCGTCGGTCGGGTAGATCTCGAGCAGCAACGCGAGCAGCTCACGGGCCGCATGGGCCGGGATGATCTTGCGCCGCCGCAGGTCGAGAACGTGCGCGATGTCGGCGAGGTTGAGACCTTCGTGCAGGAACGGGGCGTCGGCGTTCTCGAGGGCGAAGCCGGACTCGACCAGCTCCGGCGCGG
This sequence comes from uncultured Actinomycetota bacterium, assembly GCA_963709985.1. Lineage (GTDB taxonomy): Bacteria > Actinomycetota > Actinomycetes > Mycobacteriales > Jatrophihabitantaceae > DASXRA01. Next base: position 96,769 of record CAVPYQ010000043.1, on the reverse strand, counting down.
CTGAGCCGATCGGCGGTCCACTTCGGCGCGTCATTCGCTGCCTCCTCTGTCCCGGCCGAGCGTCTGCAGTGCTGCCATCTGGCCACCGGTGTGCCAGAAGACGATCGGGCCGTCGACGCCTTCGCGCAGCAACCGGCGCAGCAAGGTCATCGACTTCGCCGTGTAGGTGTCATCGAGCAGCAGCCCTTCATGGCGCAGCGCGAGCGCCGCACTGGCCCGGTCGTCGTCCGCGGCGACGCCGAAGCCGGGACCGACCGCATCCCTGATATCGACGTCTGATGCGCCTGGATCGGGGGTGCTCAGCAGGCGGGCACAAGCCTGCGCGACGGCCAGTACGTGCGCGCCCGCCTGCGGCAGCGGGCGGCTCACCGATGCCCCGATCACCCGCAGCGGCAGGCCGAATCCGACCTGGCCGGCGACGAGTCCGGCCTGCGTGCCACCGGATCCGGATGCGACGACCACTGTCGCTCCCGCCTCGGGCAACTGGTCGGCGAGTTCCCGGGCCGCGTATGCGCAGCCGAGCGCGCCCACCGCCGTCGCGCCGCCCCGTGGCAGCACGTACGCGCGCTCCCCCAGCCTCGCCGCGTGCTCGACGACGGCAAGGTCCAGATCCTCGCGGGCCACGTCTGGGTCGAAGCACAGTCGCGCCCCGGCCGCGCCGGCCAGTCGCACCGTGAGCGGCAGCGGGTCGGGGGCCGCGCCGGCGTAGAGCACCTCGCACTCCAGCCCGGCCGCGCGAGCGGCGAGGGCAGCGACCGCGCAGAAGTTCGACGACGGGGCGCCGGTCGCCACGACGACCTCGGCACCGGATGCGCACGCGTCGCCGATCAGGTACTCCAGCGGCGCGCGCCTTCGTACCGGCCGTGGCAAACCCGGTGAGGTCGTCGCGCTTGATCCAGATCGGCGCGGCGTCGAGTGCCCGCTCGAGCCCGCGTGCGCGGACCAGCGGCGTCGGCAGCACGGCCAGCGCGAAGCGGCGGAACGTCACGGCCACTCCGCGGGCTCGGTGTCGCGTGCCTCGCGGGCCCGGCGCACGACGAGATCAGTCATCGCGGCCGCCGCGGCGATCGGCCAGCCGTCGGTCCACTCCCGGACCTCGTCCGGGCTCGCCGCGCCGGCCGCGACGAGGGCCGCACCGATGTCGCGCGTGTCAGCAGCGATCAGCTCGTGCAGCAACTGCTGCGCGCGGTGCTTGCCCAGGCTGCGGGACAGCCCGGCCAGCATCCGCTCGGACGAGGGCAGGTCACCGAACCGGTTCAGGTTGGCCAGCATCGCCGCCGGATCGACGACCAGCCCGTCCAGCAGGTGGCGCGCGGTCTGCAAGGCGACGGCGCTCAGCAGGCAGACCTCGGGAAGGGCCACCCATTCGGCCTTCCACGCCCGCCCGTCGCGTTCGTGCGCAGCGACCACGCCTTCGAGCAGGACGCCGGACTGCGCCCGCACCAGCCGGGCGAGTGTGTCCAGATGCTCGCTGGCCTCGGGATTTTGCTTGTGCGGCATGGTGATGCTGCTGACGGCGTCGGGTGTCGTCGGTTCGCGCAGCTCGCCGATCTCGGGACGCGCCAGCTCGTAGACCTCGTTGCCGATCCGGGCGAGGGTGCCGCAGACGAGGGCCAGGACATTGCCGAACTCGGCGATGCGGTCGCGCGCGGTCAGCCACGAGATGCCCGGGTCGGCCAGGCCGAGTTCGGCGCAGAACTCCTGCCGCAGGCGCAGCCCGTCGGGTTCGAAGAAGCCGAGGACGCCGACCGCACCGGCGAGTTGGCCGACCAGCCACCGGGCCCGTCCGTCAGCGAGCCGGTCCAGGTGGCGGCGCACCTCGTCGGCCCAGGACGCGACCTTGAAGCCGAAGCTGATCGGCGATCCGGGTTGACCGTGGGTGCGACCCACCATCGGGGTGTCGCGATGTCGCTCGGCGAGGTCGAGCAGCGAGTCCTCGATCGCGCGCAGGTCGCGCCAGACGATGCCGCCCACGCGACGCATCACCAGGGCGAACCACGTGTCCGTGACGTCCTGGACGGTCGCGCCGAGGTAGACGTGCTCGCGCGCGGACTCCGGCAGGATCCGCTGCAACGCGCGGATCAGGCCGAGCGTGGAATGGGCGGTGAGGCGGGTCTGCTCGCGCGACGTAGTCGAGGTCGAGGTGGGTGGCGTCGGCGTTATTCGCGATCAGCACGGCGGATTCGGCCGGGATGATGCCGAGCCGCGCCTGCGCCGCCGCCAGCGCACTGAGAATGTCGAGCCAGTCCTGCAGCCGGGCCGTCTCGTCGAAGGCGTTCGCCAGCTCCGGTGTCGCGAACAGGTGGCCGTACTGCCGCGAGTCGGTCAGGCGGGCACCCACGCCGGCTCCCACGACTCGGCGAGGGCGACCAGCGCCTCGGTGATCTGGCCCAGCGACGCCCCCCACGGCACCGTGACCTGGCCGTCCTCGACCACGATGCCCTGCTCGTACAGGCAGCATTTCGTCAGCAGCGGACCGGCAATCGACGGCCGGGCGCGCGGGCAGATGTCGACCTGCTCGGCCCGCCCGCCGTAGAACCACTCGTGGATCTGCTGCGAACGCTCGCAGCCGACGAGCGTCCACGGCTCGTGCGGTGGACGCTCGTCCAGGTAGGCGGTCTGCGCACCGGGCGGGTCGAAGCCACTGCCCCGGCACGGCACCAGGTACTGCTCAGCCGGGTGACTCGCGGCGAGATCGGCAAGGCACACCACGTCCGGCACGAGTTGCATCGGCGGCAGCGTCTCGGTCACGTCGAGGATGCGTTGCGCCTGGTCGAGCAGCTTCGATGGTTGCGGCGGAGCGACCTCGCGAACCGTGACCCGAAGCGGCGCCGGATCGACGATGAAGTTGACGTGTTCGTAGCGGCCCTGCACGACGGCTGCCCGCACGCCGGGGGCGGCCGAGACCGCCGCGGCGGCTAGCGCCGACGGCACGCCCGTGTCGACGTCCGGGCAGTGCAGATAAGCACATTCGTCGGCGCCGGCGAGCAACTCGACCTCGGTGATCGGCGCGAACAGCGGCTCGTCGCTCTGCTTTCGCACCCGGATGATCGCGGTGCGCTCGCCATTGCGGACCACGATGAACCTCGTGCGGCGGTAGGCCTCACGGCCGACGAAATGCCGGGCGAGCGACGCCTCGTCCAGCGGACTGTCCACATGGGACACTGCCACGCCGCGGTACTTGCCGGGCACCAGGTTGCGGGCCGCCGGACCGGTCAGGCCGGCAGCCATTGGCGGCTCAACTCGAAGGTGTCGGCGCGCAGGCCACGGCGCAGGGTTTCGAGCGCGAGCGCGTCGGGCATCGCGATATTGGCGAGGTTCACGTCCGGACCGAACTCGTGGATGAACCAGGTCTGCTGATCCTTGCGCGGCGCCTCGAACAAGACGACCTCCGGGCCTCCCCCGCGCACGACCGCCGCGACGACATCCTCGCGGACGCTGCCGTCCGCCCGGTACAGCCCGACCGTGCCGCTCTCCCGGCCCTCCGCGATCGCCCATCGAGCGCCGGCATCCAGGTCGGCTGCGACCTCGTTCGTCCATTGCTGCACGGAGAGTTCCTCGTGCGGATCCTTGCGGCCGACCTCGGAAAAGACGACGAACGCCTTCGCGGCGTCGCGGATCAACTCCCGCTTCTCGCTGATCGTCATTGCGGCGACGCCGCGCGATACCTCCACCGACCCGAAGCCGGCATCGCGGGCCCACGCCAGGCAATCAGCAGCTTTGCCCTGCGACCACGCGATTTCGAGCAACGTGCCGCCGAGGCAGGCCCGGACGTCGTATCGCGCAAGCAGATCCAGCTTGTCGGGCAACGCCGCATCGATGTAGGCGGTACCCCAGCCGAACTTCCATACGTCGATGTATGGTGCCGCCGCCTCGAGCAGCGCGGCGGACTGCGACAGGCTCGTCCCCTTGTCGAGAATGTGGGTGAGCCCGGCCGTCCTCGGTTTCGCCTGCCGGGCAGGCAGATCCAGGAACGAGGGAAGCGGCACGTGGCCTATGCTAAATGTCTCGTTCACTTTCCGACAAGCCAGCCGAGGAGTGCCCGTGACCAGATCCGCGATCTCCGCCGCTGATCTCGATGCGCTCGCCAAGGCATTGCGGACGAGTCCGGCGCTGCGGGCGAAGCGCGGTATCGGGCTGGTTGGGGAAGTTTTCGGCGCAGGCAGTTGGGTGCACGGGCCCGGCGACGACGGCGCGGTCGTCACGGCCGACGGCACGCAGGTCGTCGGCTGCGGCGAGGCGCTACTGCCCGCATTCGTCGCCGCCGATCCGTACGGCGCCGGACTCGCCGCCGTCCTGACCAACGTCAACGACCTGGCTGCGATGGGTGCTGTCCCGCTCGGCATCGTCGACACGATCGTGGGGTCCGAGGCCACCGCACGTGAAGCGCTGCGCGGCATGCGAGATGGCTGCGAGATGTACGACGTGCCGCTGATCGGCGGCCACCTGACGCTGCACGACGGCGCACCTGCACTGTCGGCGTTCGGTGTCGGATGGGCGCGGCAGGTGCTGTCGTCGACGCGCGTCGCGCCCGGTCAGGCGCTGATCGTCGCGTGCTGCACGCAGGGTGCGATGCGCGCCGACTTCCCGTTCTTCGCGTCCTTCGACGAACGTGGCGCGCACCTGGGAGCCGACGTGCGGATGCTCGCCTCGCTGGCTGAGTCCGGGGCCTGCGTGGCCGCCAAGGACGTCAGCATGGCCGGCCTGATCGGCTCGCTGGCGATGCTGCTGGAATGGAGCAAGGCGGGCGTCACGGTCGACCTCGACGCCGTTCCCGGCCCGGCCGGCGTGGCCCTCGAGTCCTGGCTCGGCTGCTTCCCGGCGTTCGCGTTCCTGCTGTGCCCGGCCCCGGGGCGCGAGGCTGAGTGCCTCGATGCGTTCACCGGCCGAGGCCTGGACGCCGCCGTGGTGGGCGAACTCGACAGCAGCGGAGTGCTCGCCGTGCAGCAGGCCGGGCACCGCGCAGACGTCCTCGACCTGCGAGCCACAAGCGTGACCGGACTCCCCCGTCCAGCCTGACGTTCTCGGCGATTGTGCAACTCTGGGCGTCGCCACGACGCCGACGGTTGCACGATCGAGCGGACACCCGCGGCTCAGCCGCGGCGGATGCCCTCGCGCAGTTCCCGCGCAACGCGCTCGCCCTCGGCCACCGACGGCAGCGAAATCGCCATCGGCTGGTGCGGCAGGCCGGCGTACGTCTCGACCGAACCGTTGCGCCGCCAGCCGAGCCGGATGAAGAACTCGACGTTCGGCAGTTGGATGTGCGCCACCATCGTCGACCCGCCAGCGCGCCCCGGCAAGCGCAACCGCGCAACGCACCAGCGGGCCACCGAGCCCGTGGATCCGGTACGGCGCCAGCACCGCCAGCCGATCCCCTTGCCAAAGGCCGGGTTCGAGTTCGAAGAGCCGCACGCTGCCCGCGGCGACCCCGTCGTAGCGGCCGAGCAGACGGATGACCGCCGGGTCGTCGTCATGGGCGTCGGTGTCCGACCCGGCGAATATCTCCTGCTCGACGACGAACACCTGGTGCCTGATCGCATGGTGCTCCGCGATGGCAGTCGCGGAACGGGCCGGCTCGCAGGTGATCAGCCCAACCGCCGTCTGCGTGGCTGCCGACACGGTCATGCCGGCCGCATCCCGATCTGCAGCACCGGCTCCAGTGGTCGCATGCCCGAGCACGCCTGGCACCTCGCGCAGCCGGCTGTACTGGCGGGCAGTCCGCGCTCGGTCATGTGGTGCAGCACGCGGCGGTAGATGCGATCGGTATATGCCTTGTCGGGCGGCAGCACGTCCTCCATCAGGCTGCCCGCCACCGGGCGCAGCGGCACGACGAACGGGTACACGCCGATGTCGATCGCCCGCCGGCAACCCTCGACGGTCAACTCCGGGTCCTCGCCCATACCGAGGATGACGTACGTCGACACCTGGCCTTCGCCGAAGATCTCGACGGCGCGCTCCCAGACCTCGAAGTACCGTTCGATGCCGGTGCGCGCCTTGCCCGGCGCGACATGCGCGAGCACCTTCGGGTCGAACGACTCGATGTGGATGCCCACGGAGTCGATGCCCATGTCGCCGACCTCGTCGAGCACGCCGATGTCGGCGGGCGGCTCGAACTGCACCTCGACCGGCAGGCCCGCGGCCTCCTTGACCGCCTGGCCGCAGCGGGCAACGTAGCGCGCGCCCCGGTCGACGCCGTTGGAACTGCCCGTGGTCAGCGTCGCATCGACCGCGCCGTCGAGCGTCTTGGCGGCGACCGCGACCTCGGCGAGTTGCTCCGGCGTCTTCTTCACGGTCGTGCGCCCGGCCGCGAGCGACAGGCCGATGCCGCAGAACTTGCACTGATCGGCGTTGCCCCAGTACGAGCACGTCTGCACGACCGTGCTCGCGAACGAGTCGAGATGCAGCAGCGCGATCTTCCAGTACGGGATGCCATCGGCCGTGGTCAGGTCGTAGAAGCGCGGCCGCCGCTGGGTCGTTGCTTCGGCCAGTCGCTCGCCCTCGCGATAGACGGCATAGCCCTCGTCCTCGGCCTTGAGTACGTACGGCGAGGACCGGGCGAGCACATTGTCGGTCGGGACGGTAACGGGGAAGCCGCCGACCCAGAGCATCCCGGAGTCCGATGGCCCGGCCCCGCCCTGCCTGCGCTCCAAGGGCACCTCGACCCGCAGGCCGCGTGCCTGCAGGTCGATGACGAGCCCGGCGACGGTTGCCGCCCGCGACGAGGGGCCGCCCGCGTCGGCTGCCTCCGCCGGTACGGCCGGTTCGCCTGCGACCATCACCATTGGGGCTCCTCTCCGGGCATTTACTTCCCGATACGGAACATCACCTTCAGGAAACGTGGACGGGCTCAGCCTGTCAAGCCCGACTGCAGTTCGCGATAGCGCAGCGCCGCTGCCGCGTCCGCGATCGAGACGGGATCAAGGCCGGTGAGCGAGACCCCTTCGGCCGCAGCGAGTTGCGCCACCTGTTCAGCGCGCCGGCAACCGCGGCAGAGGTCGGCGACGGTCGAGCAGATCGCCGCGCAATTGGCGAACCACCAGGCCGACTGCGATCACTGCCCGTTGATACCGCTCGGGGTCGGTGATCGCGAGCGGGTAGAGCGCGCCCTCGGCCATCGTGAACCGGTGCAGCAGCGCGGGGTCGAGCGACCCACCAGGGACGGGAATGCCGGGATTCGCTTCCACTTACGGGGCCTCCGGTGACCGGACAGGTGGTCTTGTGTGGCGTCCTGGCGTTAACTATCGTCCATGTTCACGTCGCATGATAAACGGAACACGACGACCGCCGCCAGCGTTGGCGGGCGGCCGTGCAGGCAGGGTAGGTCGCCGTGACCAAGGTAGCCGTGGTTGCCCTGGGCGGGAACGCGTTCACCGTCGAGGGGCAGTCCGGCACGTATGACGAGCAGGTGGCCAACGCGCGCGCCATGGCCGCCAGCCTGGTCGAACTGCTCGACGAGGGGTGGCACCTTGCGGTCGTACACGGCAACGGCCCGCAGGTCGGCAACCTCGCGATCCAGCAGGAAGAGGGCTCACGTCGCGTGCCGCCGCAGCCGCTGTTCGCGCTGGTCGCGATGAGCCAGGGTCAGCTCGGCAACATCATCACCTCGGCGATCCACTGCGCATCCGGCGGACGGCACCGGGCCGTCACGATGCTCACCCACGTCGTGGTCGACGCGGCCGATCCGGCCATGCATCATCCGACGAAACCGATCGGTCCGTTCCTCGCCGAGGCCGAGGCGAACCGGCTGGCTCAGTCGTGGAACTGGGATGTTGCCAGTGATTCCGGCCGTGGGTACCGCCGCGTCGTGGCCTCGCCGCAACCGCACAACATCGTCGAGGTCGACGCCGTGCGCTGCCTGCTCCACGCCGGCTTCGTCGTGGTGACGGCCGGCGGTGGCGGCATCCCGGTGATCGACGGCGAGGGTGGGCGGCGCACCGAAGTCGAGGCGGTCGTCGACAAGGACTACGCGGCCGCGGTCCTGGCCACGGCGATCGGCGCGCAAGCGCTGGTGATCGTGACCGCGGTCGATGCGGTGCAAGTCGACTTCGGCCAGGCGACCCAACGGCGACTGGCCCAGATCGATGTGTCGCAGGCCGACGAGCAGCTTGCATCCGGGCAGTTCCCCGAGGGCAGCATGGGCCCCAAGGTTCGCGCGGCCGCGGGATTCGTCCGCGACGGCGGCGAGGTTGCGGTGATCACGTCGGCCGCGCTCGCAGCGGCCACGCTGCGCTGCACCGATCCCAGCGACGTCACGGTCGGCACGCGCATCGTCAAGTCCGGAGCCGGACGATGACCAACCTGGTGCGGGTATTCCGCGACACCTATGTCGATTCGGTCGTGCAGCTTCGCGGCATGCGGGCCATGCGCGAGGTGTCGGGCGTGCAGTGGGCGAGCGCCGTGATGGCCACCCCGGCGAACGTCGAGGCGCTGCAAGCCGAGGGCGCCGAGGCCACTGAACTCTCTGCCGCCGGGGCCAATGACTTCTGCCTGGCCGTGCGCGCCGATGACGACGACTGCGCGCACAAGGCGCTCGACGCCGGGGCGTCCGCGATCTTCACCGCACATGAGCCCGCTGAGGCGGAGGCCGAGCAGCAGGTCCGGTCGGTGCGCCAGGCCGTCGCCGCGCAGCCCGAGTCGAACGTCGCGGTGATCTCCGTACCCGGCGAATACGCCGCGCTGGCCGCGTTTCAGGCTCTCGGCGCCGGCCTGCACGTCCTGCTGTTCAGCGACAATGTCCCGCTGGACAAGGAGATTGCGCTCAAGTCGTATGCCCGCTCGAAGGGCCTGCTTGCTGATGGGGCCGGGCGCGGGTACGGCGATGCTCGGCGGTACGTGTCTCGGCTTCGCCAACGTGGTCCGGCCCGGACGGGTCGGTGTGGTCGCCGCGGCCGGCACCGGCGCGCAGGAGGCGATGTGCCTGCTCGACCGCTGGGGCGTCGGCGTCAGCCAGGTCATCGGCCTCGGCGGACGGGATCTGAGCGAGCAGGTCGGCGGCCAGATGGCGCTGTCTGCGGTCGCGACGCTGCGCGACGACCCGGGCACCGACGCCATCCTGCTGGTCTCCAAGCCGCCGTCGCCGCGAGTCGCGCGCGAGGTGCTTGGCACGGCCGGTTCGACGCCGCTCGTCGCCGCGCTGATCGGCATGGACGCCGCGGACGTCCCGGCACCGAGCGGCGTCACGCTCGCCCGCACGCTGGAGACCGGCGTCGCGGCCACGCTCACCACGCTCGGCCGGACCGTGCCCGATCGCACCGCGTTGCTCGGCCCGTCGATCGAGCAGGCGCGCAGCCGGCTCGCCCCCGGCCGCACGCTCGTCCGCGGCCTGTTCTCCGGCGGCACGCTCTGTTACGAATCGCTCGTGATCCTCGGCGACGTCCTCGGCGCGGTCTACTCGAACACCCCGATCAATCCGGCCCATTCGCTGCCCGCGCCGCCCGGCAGCCACCAGTGTCTCGACCTCGGCGAGGAGGAGTACACGAAGGGGCGCCCGCATCCGATGATCGACGCCGAGGCCCGCATCGACATCCTGCGCGAACACGCCGCCGACGAGCAGGTGGCCGCGATCATCCTCGACGTCGTGCTCGGCTACGGCGCGCATCCCGATCCGGCCGGCGCGCTCGCCCCGGTGTGCGCGCAGATCATGTCCGGCGGCGGGCCACAGATCGTGGCCTACGTGCTGGGCACCGACCAGGACCCGCAGCATCTGCAGGCGCAGCGCGAGCGGCTGGTCGACGCCGGCTGCATCGTCACCGAGACCGCGGCGCGCGCCTCGCTGGCCGCGGCCGCCCTCGCCACCGGCGACGCCGCGCTGGTGGGTGCGGCGCTGTGACGGTCGCTCTGGTCACCTACTCGACGAAGCCCCGCGGCGGCGTCGTGCACACGCTTGTCGCTCGCCGAGGCGCTGACCGCGCGCGGGACGCCGGTGCAGGTGATCGCGCTCGGCGACCCGGACGAGGGCTTCTTCCGCGAGGTGAGGGCGCCGCACCACATCATCCCGGCGCCGCCTCGCAAAGACACCCTCGAAGAGCGGGTGTTCGCGTCGGTCGACGCGCTCGAACGAGGGACTCGCCGCAATCGCCGATGACGTCGACATCCTGCACACCCAGGACTGCATTGCCGCCCGCGCGGCGGCCCGGGTGCGCGACGCGGGCGCACCGATCACCGTTGTGCGCACCGTCCATCACGTCGACGACTTCACGACGCCGGCGCTGATCGACTGCCAGCGTCAGGCGATCCTCGAACCGGACCGGCTCATCGTGCCCAGCGAGGACTGGCGCAGGCGGCTGCGCACGGAGTTCGGGGTCGACGCCGAGGTCGTCTACAACGGCGTCGACGCGGCTCGATTCGGGCCGATCGACCCAGCCCGGCGCGAGGCGCTGCGCCGCGAGTCGGGCACCGCCGACCGGTTCGTGTTCCTCTCCGTCGGCGGCATCGAACCACGCAAGGGCACGGTGTTCCTGTTCCAGGCCCTGGCCGAACTGATCGCTGAACCCGGGCCAAGACCGGCGCTCGCCATCATCGGCGGCCACTCGTTCCAGGACTACGTCGACTACCAGGACAAAGCCCTGGCAATGCTGGACGAACTCGGCCTCGAACTCGGGCGTGACGTCATCCAGCTGGGCACCGTCACCGACGACGAGGTGCACGAGTGGTACCGCAGCGCCGACGCTCTCGCGTTCCCGTCAGTGAAGGAAGGCTGGGGGCTGGCCGTGCTCGAAGCGATGAGCGCCGACCTTCCCGTGGTGGCGAGCGACATCGCCGTGCTGCGGGAGTACCTCGTCGACGGGACGAACGCTGTACTCACCGCAGTCGGCGATCCGCACTCGCTGGCCCGCGGCATGCGCGCGCTGATGACCGACGAGGCGCTGCGGCAGCGCCTCGTCGCGGGTGGGCGGCGCGTGGTGCCCCAGTACACCTGGGACCGCGCCGCCCGCGAGCACGAGCGGATCTACCGGCTCGCTACACCGTCCACGTCTGCATGATCAGTGCGCCGGCCCGGCGGGCGGTGAGCACCGAGTCCAGCACGTCGAGCGGGTTGATCGGCTTGACGCCTTCCATCATGTCGATCTCGCGCATGCCGTACAGCGCGGCGGCGGAGAACCGGCACGCATACACGTGCCCACCCTCGTCCATGAACGTCTGCAGTTGCTTGTTGTAGCCCAGCGCGCCGGGGAACGCCTCGTCGCCCACCTTCGGGTAGCCGCGGGTTGCGGCGGCCATCAGTGAGCCCGGGCCGTAGAGGACGAGGTGGGTGTCGAAGCCCTTACGGTTGATGCGGGTCGCGGTCAGCATGTTCACCAGGCCGACCGACCCCTCGAAGGGCACTGTGTGCATGAGGATGTACGCGGACTCACCGGGCTCAGCCTGGATGTCCTCGAAGACCTTGTCCTCGTAGTCGACGATCGCGTCGCCCTTGCTGACCCTCTCACCCACGATCTGCGCCATCGCGAGACTCCCTTTCCTGTCGGGTTGTTGTTGCCGGTGGCCTTGGTGTTAGTGGTGCCGGGCCCGCCGATCGAGGCGGCGGTGCCCACGTCTGGCGATGGCTGCCGGGCAGCGCCAGCATGATCCGGTGCCGCAGCTTCCACGGCATCATGCGGTAGATCGGCGCGAACACGCGCAGCCAGAACAACTCCTGCAGCCCGTGTGGTCGCCGCGGCGCTCTGGCCCCGTACCGGCGCGCCACCTTCTCCTGTGCACCGACCAGCAGGTAATGCTCGGACTGGCTGCGCAACCAGCGGGAGAACGCCACGTCAGCCGTCCCGTAACCGGTCGAGACCGTTCTGGGCAGCAAGCACGATCGGCTCGTTGAGCGCCCCGATCGCGGGCGAGTACACGTTCTCCATCGTGGCGAGGTCGTGCAGGGTGAAGCCGAACTTGACCGCCATGGCCAGGAAGTCGGCCCGCTCCTTGATGCCCTCACCGCCGACGATCTGCGCGCCGATGAGGCGCAGACTGTCGGGCTCGGCGAGCAGCTTCACCTTCACCGGCTTGACGCCCGGGTAGTAGCGCGCCCGCGAGATGCCCTGGGCCATGCCGAGCACGTACGGGATGCCCAGCGCCGTGGCCGTCGTCTCGCCGAACGACGCGCCGCCGATGATCCACTTCCCGGCCGGGGTACCCCACGGCACGTACACGGCGCGGTACGTGCGCGAGCCGCCACCGGCGTTCATGCCGGCGACCTTTCCCTGCGCGTAGGCGTGGCTGCCGGTCAGCCCCTGCAACGGCACGCGGGTCAGGCCGTGCGGTATCTCGGTGCAATCGCCGGCGGCGAACACACCGGGCACCGACGTCGCCATGCGCTCGTCGACGATCACACCGCCGGTCGAGCCGATCTTCAGCCCGGCCGCCGCACGCCAGTGCGTTGTTGGGCTCCTTGTGGGTGCACACCACGGCGAGGTCGGCGACGATCTCGCCGTCGGAGGTCTGTACCGCGCGCAGGTGGCCCTCGCCGAGGAACGCCTCCAGCGTGGTGTTGAAGTGGGTCTTGACGCCGAGTTCGCGCCACGACTCCTCGACCGGCTCCATGATGTCGGGGTCGGCCATCTCCGACATGGGCCACGGGCTCGGGTCGACCAGATGGGTCTCGATGCCGCGATGCGCGAGCGCCGTGGTCATCTCCACGCCGAGCGGCGACGCCTCGACGACGACCGCCACCTTGACGGTGTCGAGAACCTTGTCCCACTCCATCGCCTCGCGGATGTTCTTGACGTAGTAGAGGCCCTCGAGGTCACCGCCCGGAACCCCGGGGTCGGCGTAGTGGAATCCGGTCGCCAGCACCAGACCGTCCCAGGAGACGTCCTGCCCGGCAACGTCGAGCACCTTGCGGCCGAGGTCGACGCTGGCGACCTTGGTCTCATAGCGGATGTCGATGCCCGCCTGGACGTAGGCCTCTTTGGTGGCCAGGAAAAGTCGCTGGAAATCGTCGATTTCCTTGCCGTGCACGTAGGGAATGCCGCACGGGCTGTAGGCGACGTCCTCGAACTCGGTGAACACGACGACCTCGTTCGCCGGATCGGCCGCCTTCACCCCGCCCGCCGCACCGAGTCCCGCCGCGCCGCCACCGACGACTACGATCTTGCGCGCCACGCGTCGTACCCCCTTCGCTCGCCGAGCGGGTAGACAGCATCCACCATGATTGAGGTTCGTTCACTATATTGGACGCCGCTACACCGTCAAGGGGAGCGACGAGATGTCCAAACCGAGTAGCAAGCCCGCTCGCGCCATGCGTATCGAGGAGCACGTAGACGGCATAGTCAGCACCATCGGGCCGAAGCTGAAACAACTGCGACAGGAGCAGCGCCTCTCGCTCCAGCAACTGGCCGTCAAGGCCGATGTGTCAGCCGCGGCGATCCACAAGATCGAACGCAACGACATGGTTCCCACGATCACGACGCTGCTCAAGATCGCCACCGCACTCGACCGCCCGGTCAGCTACTTCATCGACAACGACGAGGGGCCGCCCGAGCCGGTCGCGTTCACCCGCTCAGCCGACCGTCCCGAGGTGTTCACCCCGCATGCGGGACTCCACCTGGCCGGAGTGTCCGGTCCGTACACGCCGTTTCGCAGCGCGGCCGCCGTGGCCACCCTCGACCCAGGAGCGACGAGTGGCACGAAGCCGCTCGTGCATCCCGGTGAGGAACTCGTCTTCGTCCTCGAAGGAAGCGTGGCCTTCGACATCGCCGGGACGCGCTACAAACTCGGCCGCGGCGACGCGTTGCACTTCATCGGCGAGCAGCCGCACCACTGGGCCAACGAGGGAAAGACGATTGCGCGCGCCCTGTGGATCGCGTTGCGCGACTCGTAGCCGCGGCCCGTCGAGGGTTTACTATGCGATGCACACGGTTCCGATAGTAGACAGTCAGGAGGCCCCGACATGGCGTCACCGGAGAAGGTCAAAGGCCGGGTGATCGACGCGCACAGCCACATCGGCGAGATGCAGGCGTGGGCCTTCTACAACTTGAAAGAGCCGGTCAAACCGACGGTATACGAGTTCGCGAATGCTTCCTCGTATCTGCGCCACCTCGACGGCCTGGGCGTCGAACGCGGCCTGATCCTGCCGAACTACGGCATCCCGGTGCAGAGCCAGCCGTTCTCGCTCAACGACCTCGTCCTCGAATCGGTGCAGCGCAGCGACCGGCTCGTCGGCGGGCTGTGGGTGTCGTTCCTGCCGCAGAACAAGGACATGACGCTCAAGGCGCTGGAGCGCGCCGGCGAGCAGGGCATCGTGGCGCTCAAGACCACTTTCCTGCTGGGTGGCAACCCGGACCCGGGCACCTGGGACGACGAGACCCGCGAGATCGCCGAGGCGTGCATCGACGCCGCTGAGCAACACGACCTGGTGTTCCACTTCCACACGAGCGCCGGCGGCACGTCGGACATCAACAACTTCATCCCGCTGGTCGAGAAATACGGCAAGCGCATCAAGATCTACCTCGTCCACTTCGGCGGTGGCGTCAGCGGGCACATCAAGCTCGTGCCGCAATTCCTCGACTGGGTCGAGCAGGGCTACCGCGTCTACTGCGACACCACCTGGACGATCGGCTTCGGCGCGCGCTGGCTGATGACCGAGATCGAGCGACGTGGGATCGGCGAAGACCGCGTGCTGTTCGCCTCCGACGAGCCGTGGAGTGACTTCTGGAGCGAGTACTGGAAGATCAACGGCGCGCCCGTCAGCTCCGAACTCAAGCAGCGCATCCTGTACCGCAACTACGAAGAACTCTACGAAGGCCGGCCCTAGGCCGACCTAAACCGTCGAGCAGACACGCGCGGTTCTCGTCGGGCGAGTCGATCACCCTGACATCGGATGACGTGGCCTAGGCGCCGCCTGCGCCGGAAGGCCACCGGATTGCATGGCCTTCTCGATCGTCTCGACAATCCGCTCGACCGACGGCATGGCAAGGTCTTCCAAGGCATCGGCCGATGGCAGCGGGATGTGCGGCGTCGTGATGCGCACGATCGGCCCGTCCAGACTCCAGAAGCACTCCTCGCTGACGATCGAGACTATCTCGGCCCCCCAGCCGCACAGTCGGGGATTCTCCTCGACGGTGAACAGCCGGCCGGTCTTCGCAACCTCGCGCAGGATCGTTTGGGTGTCGAGCGGCACCAAGCTGCGCACGTCCACCACCGTCGCCTCGATGCCCGCCGCGGCAAGCTGGTCGGCCGCCTGCACGGCCCGGGGCACCATCGCCGCGAGCGCGAGGATCGTCGCGTCGTCGCCCGCTCGCAGAACGCGGGCCGTGCCCAGGGAGTCGACGATCTCGCCGTCGGGCACATCCGCCTTCGTCGCGTAGAGCCCCTTGTGCTCGAAGAACAGCACCGGATCCGGATCACGGACCGCGGCCGCCAGCAGGCCGATGACGTCGACCGGTGACGAGGGCGCGACGACCTTGACACCGGGCACGGCCATCGCCCAGTTCTCCACCGACTGCGAGTGCTGAGCGCCGAAGCGAAGGCCACCACCGTTGCCCGATCGGATCACCAACGGCAACGACACCTGGCCGTCGGTCATGTACCGGCTCTTCGCGATCTCGTTCGCGACGAGATCCCAGCAGACCGCGAAGAAGTCGGCGAACATGATCTCGGCGATCGGGCGCAGGCCGGTCATCGCGGCTCCCATCGCCGCGCCGAGGATCGCCTGCTCGCTGATCGGCGTGTCCTTCACGCGCGTCGGCCCGAACCGCTCCAGCAGACCGGGCGTCGCCTTGAAGACCCCGCCGGCCGCGCCGACATCCTCGCCGAGGAACACGACGGATTCGTCGCGGGCCATCTCCTGCGCGATGCCGCGCGCCACCGCGTCGCGGTAGCTCAGTTGCGCCATGCCGCACCCCCGTCGGCCCACACGTTCGTCATCAACCGCTCGGCGCCCGGGGGCGGCGCCGCCTTCGCTGCCTCGGTAGCGGCGTCGACGTCACGGTCGGCCTCGGCATCGATGCCCGCGATCAACTCGTCGGCGACGCCTGATCGGCGAAGTCGCTCGCGGTAGAGGTCGATCGGGTCGTAGCGGGCCCACCGCGCGACCTCGTCGGCCGGCTTGTACTTGCCGGGGTCGGCCCGGGAGTGGCCACTCGACCGATAGGTATGCGCCTCGATCAGAGCGGGACCCTCGCCGGCGCGGGCCCGTCCGAGGAACTGCTGCGCGGTCAGGTACACGGCGTCGGCGTCATTGCCGTCGATGACGATCCGCTCAAGTCCATACGCCGCCGCACGGTCCGCGGCCGGCCGCTCGACGGCGGTGACGTCGGCGATCGGGGTGTACTCCATGTACAGGTTGTTCTCGCAGACGAACACCACCGGCAGGCGCCACACCACGGCGAGGTTCAACGCCTCGTGGAACGCCCCGATGTTCGTCGTCCCGTCGCCGAAGAATGCGACGGCAACGCGGGATTCGCCGCGGTACTGCGCCGACCACGCCGCGCCGAGGGCGATCGTCAGGTGCCCGCCGACGATCGCGTAGGAACCCATGACGCCGCGCTCGACGTCCGTGAGATGCATCGAGCCGCCCTTGCCGTGGAGCAATCCGTTGTCGCGGCCGAGCAGTTCGCCCATGACGGCGGCCATCGACGCGCCGCGAGCGAGCGTGTGCGCGTGGCCGCGGTACGTCGCGAACGTGTAGTCGCCGGGCTGCATCGCCACGCCGAACCCGGCGGCGATGGCCTCCATGCCGAGTGAGAGATGGCTCGTGCCCTTGACCAGGTTCTGCAGGAACAGGTCGTACGCGCGCTTCTCGAAGCGGCGCATCCGGATCTGCTGGCGGTACAGGGCGAGTTGTGTCTCGCGGTCGACCGTGCCCGCCGGTCGGTACAGGGAAGCCGGGTCGATTCCTGGTGGCCCGCTCAACAGGTCGGTCATCGTCTCCCTCGATTGCTCAGTACGGATTCGCGACGAACAGGTCCTCGGCGGGGAACAGCGTGAGTAACGCGGTGCCCTCGGCGGTGACGACTACCTCCTCCTCGATTCGCGCGGAGGAGTAGCCGTCCGTGGCCGGGCAGAACGTCTCCAACGCGAAGACCATGCCCTCACGCAGTTCGACGGGATGCTCCAGCGAGTTGAGGCGGGAGATGATCGGACGCTCGTGCAGGCCGAGGCCGAGGCCGTGCCCGAACTGCAGCCCGAATGCCGCCATTTCGTTGGCGAATCCGAACTCCTCGGCCCGTGGCCACACGCGGGCGATCTGATCGGTCGTGACTCCAGGCTTGACGAGGTCGATGGCCGCGTCGATCCACTCCCGGGCGCGCCTGTACGCGTCACGTTGGGCCGGTGTCGCCCGGCCGACGGCAAACGTGCGGTAGTAGCAGGTGCGGTAGCCGTTGAACGACTGGATGATGTCGAAGTAGGCCTGATCGCCCGGCCGGATCATCCGGTCGGAGAAGTTGTGCGGATGCGGGTTGCAGCGCTCGCCGGACACCGCGTTGATCGCCTCGACGTCGTCGGATCCCATCTCGTACAGGCGCTTGTTCGCCAGGGCGACGATCTCGTTCTCGCGGATGCCCGGCTTCAGCGCCTCGGTGATGTCCTGGTAGACGCCGTCGACCATCGCGGCCGCGCTCGACAGCAACATGATCTCGTCGGCCGACTTGACCAGGCGGGCGTCGAGCATGACCTGCTGCGCGTCGCGAACCGTGATCCCCAGGTTTTGCAGCGCGAGGAACATCGGCGTCTCGGCAATGTCCACCCCGAGCGGCAGGTCGGCCACCTCGTGCTCACGAAGGATGTCGTGGATCTCCGCAGCGGCCGAGTCGATCAGCCCGGCGTCCGGAGCCACGCCGCCGCGCAACCCGAGCATGCCGGCGCGGCTGTTGCCCGGCTCGAGCCACGGCGCGTAGAGCTGGTGGTGCTTGGCCGCCGAGCCGAAGTCCCACACGATCGGCTCACCCGTGCGGGTCAGCAATGTGTAGCGGGCGACCTTGTCGCGCGCCCACTCGCCGATCATCGTCGCCGAGACGTAGCGGATGTTGTTGATGTCGAAGAGCAATACGGCACCAAGGTCGGACGCATCGAGCGCCGCCCGGGCCCGGCCCAGCCGATAGGCCCGCAATCGGGCGAAGTCGACCCGCTCCTCGAAGTCCACGCCCATCCGGCCGGGACTCGGCGGGGTGCGTGCCGTCATCCGTTCCTGCGTGCTCGCCACTTGTGCGCTCCTTCAGACCACCGCCGGCGCGGGCGCGCTGAGCCCGTCGTCGACGGCAACGTTCTCCGGTTGCAGTTCGACGCCGGCACCGCGGGCCACCTCGAGCAGCAGCGCGGCGAAGTCGACTTTGCCGTGTCCGCGCCCGATCGCCGACTGGACGATCGCCTGGGTCGCGGCGGTCAGCGGCAGGGGCACCGCGTGTGCGTTGCCGGCCGCGAGGCCCAGGTCGAGATCCTTGCGCAGCAAGCGCCGTCGTGAACGTCGGCGTCAGATCGAGGTTGACCAGCGCCGGTGTCTTGTAGCGGGTGAACGTCGACCCGAGTACCGACTGGTTCAGGAACTGCAGGAAGTCCGCGCGGGACACCCCGCCCTGCTCGACCAGAACCGTCACCTCGGCGAGCGACTGGATGACGACGCCGAGGAAGACGTTGTGCGCGATCTTCACCAGCCGCGCCACCTCGTCCGGGCCGACGTACGTCACGGACTCCGCGAGTTCGAGCAGCACCGGTTCGACGAGTTCGAACGCCTCCTGCGGGCCGGACGCGGCGATCGACAGCCGGCCGGCCTGCACCACCTTCGGGTTTCCGCTTACCGGGCAGACCAGCAACACCGTGCCACGCTCGGCCGCCGCAGCACGCACCCGCTGCGACGTCTCCGTCGACACCGTGCTCGAATCGACGATGAAGGCGGGCGCGTTCTCCTGCCGAGCAGGCCGCCGTTGCCGAGCAGCACCTCGATCAGGTCGGCGTCCGCGGCCACCATCGTGAACACCACGTCGCGATCGGCGAGTTCGGCGACCGACCCGACCAGGACCGCGCCGAGATCGGCCAGGTCCTCGGCCTTCGAGCGCGTGCGGTTCCAGACGTGGACGTCGCGCCCGGCGCGCAGCAGTCGCTCCACCATCGCGTGCCCCATCCGGCCGGTGCCGATCCAGCCGATACGACTGGGGGGTCTGCTCATCGCGTGCTCCTCTGCGGGGTGTCGGTCGTCGGGTTAGGGCCAATCGGACCGGGGCCGAGCGGGCCCGCCCGGCTGGCCGCGCCAAGATAGAGGCGGGCCACCTCGGGATTCTCGAGCAGGCTCTCCCCACTCCCGACGAGTCGTACGACGCCGGTCTCGAGTACGGCGCCGACGTCGGCCGCCTTCAGCCCGGACCGCGCGTTCTGCTCGACGAGCAGCACCGTGCGTCCCGCGTCGGAAAGACGCCGGATGCTCGCGAACACCTGGTTGCGCGATCTGGGGTCGAGGCCGATCGACGGTTCGTCGAGCAGGATCAGGCCCGGATCCAGCACGAGCGTGCGAGCGAGCTCGACCTGCTTCTGCTCGCCACCGGACAGCGATCCCGCGTGCTCTCGGGCGCGCTCGGTGCAGATGGGGAATGTCGCGACGACCTCATCGATGCGCCGTCGCACGGCCTTCTGATCCTTGATCGCGTAGCCGCCCATGAGCAGGTTGTCCCAGACCGTCATCGCCGGAAACAGGCTGCGCTCCTGCGGCACGTGCGCAATGCCGAGCAGCAGGCGAGAACGGGGCGAGAGCTTGTTCAGCGGCGCGCCACGAAAGGTCACGGTTCCCTTGCGCGGACGCAGCAGGCCGCTGATCGTCTTGAGGACGGTGGACTTGCCGGCGCCGTTGGGACCGATCAGGCAGGTAACGGTGCCGGCCTCCAGTTGCAGGTCGACGCCTTTGAGGATGTCGCCCGTGCCGTATCCGGCGACGACCGAGTCGAGGGTCAGCAACGCCATCGTCATGCCCCCAGGTACGCGTCGAGCACGAGCGCGCTCTTCTGTACGTCCGTCGGCGACCCGGCGAATATCTGCCGTCCCTGATCGAGCACGATCACCGGGTCGCACAAGCGCATCACGAAGCCCATGTCATGTTCGACGATCAGAAACGTGATCCCCGCGGCGTGGCGCTCGCGAACATGCCGTTCCATCGTGTCGATCAGCACCGGATTCACTCCGGCGGTGGGTTCGTCGAGCAGGACGAGGGTCGGTTCACTCATCAGCACGGCGGCGAACTCGAGCAACTTGCGTTGGCCGTAGGACAGCTCGGCCGCGAGCAGATCCGCGACGCCGGTAAGCCGGAACTCGTCGAGCAGGTGGGCCGCCCGCTCCCGGTCGGCTGCGCTGACGCGCCGTCCGAACAGCTGCCGCCACGAGTAACCGCCGGCCACGACGAGGTTTTCCTGCACGCTCAGTTGCGGAAAGACGCGCGCCTGCTGGAACGTCCGTGACATCCCGCGCCGGTAGAGGGTGCCGGCGTCACGGCCGGTGACGTCGCGCCCGGCGAAGCGGACGTGGCCACTGTCCGGGCGCAGATAACCCGTGATCAGGTTGAACAGCGTCGTCTTGCCCGAGCCGTTCGGGCCGATGAGGGCGGTGATCGTGTTCGCGTCGACGGTGAGCGACGCACCGTCGGCCGCCCGTACCGTGCCGAAAACCTTGACAAGCGCGTCGACTTCGAGCAGCGCGACCATCACACGCTCCCCTTGGCCAGCGAACGGCTTGGGGCACGGGACGTGTCGACGGCGTCGACGGATTGGCGGCGACGGCGCTTTCGCATCCAATCCTCGATCGAGGGCACGATTCCCTGTGGCAGTAGGAGGATCACGACGAGGAAGACGAGTGCGTACGCGATCAGGTAGAACTTGCTGCCGCCGAAGGAGTAGGCGAACCACTGCTGCGATGTCTCCAGGAGCAGGGCGCCGAAGACCGGCCCCCACAGCGTTGCCCGTCCGCCCAGGAACGTCATCAGGACGATCGCGATGGTGATCAGCGGATCGATCGCGAACTGCGGATAGATGAAGCCTTCGTAGTAGGCCCACACGCCGCCGACCATCGCGGTCAGCCCGACGCTGACCGAGAACGCCAGCAACTTGACGCCGGTGACCCGGACCCCGATACCGCGAGCCTTGTCCTCGTCGGCCCGCACCGCCGCGAGCGACAGGCCGATCTTGCTGCGCATACTGGCGAAAGTCAGCGCCATCGCCAGAGCAAGCAACCCGACGAGTACGTAGTAGAACGGCCGCTCGAAGGTGCGTACGGCAAAGGGCGCCGGACCGATCGACAGGCCCTGCGCGCCCTGGGTGATGCTGCGCAGGTTGAACGCGAGCGTCTGGGCCACGAACAGCAGAGTGATCGTGACGATCGCGAACACGTCCGCGCGTGTGCGCATCGCAATGGCCGCAATCGGCAGCCCGACCGCGGCGCCGAGCAGGCCGACCAGCGGCAGCAGCCAGAACGGCTCGTAGCCGGAGTGGAGCGGACGGTGCTGAAACCACAGTGCGATGGTGTACGCGCCCAGGCCGAAGAAAGCCGCGTGACCGAGTGACGGATAGCCGGCGAACCCGCCGACCAGGTTCCAGGCGCTGGACATCGCGGCGTACATCAGCGTGAAGACCAGCATGTTGAGCACCCAGTGCGCCAGGTTGAATGCACGGCAATGACGCGAGCAGCGCGAAGAACGCCAGACCCTTCATCGCGGATGCTCCGCGAATTGCCGTCATATCGCTCCCCGGGTGGCAACGCCGAACAGCCCGCGCGGCCGAATCAGCAAGACGAGCAACAAGATGACGAAGAACGTCATCTCCGACCAGGTGGGCGAGATCGTCGAGGCGACCACAGCGGCCGAGGTCGACACGATCAATGAGCCGACGATCGCGCCGACGATGCTGCCCAGGCCCCCGAGCACCACGATTGAGAGCAGGCGCGAGATCAGGTCGTAGTGGCTTGCCGAATTGAACGGGTAGAGCAGCCCGTACACCGAGCCCGCGGCCGCCGCCGTGGCGGCGCCCAACCCGAACCCGAGCGCCGAAACCCGCTCGGCCTCGACGCCGAGCAGCCGCGCCGATTCAGGATTCTGCACCGTCGCGCGGATCGCGCGGCCGAACCGGGTGCGGTTGAGCAGCAGAAACAGCAGGCCGATCACCCCGACCGAGAGCAGGAAGGCCCACAGCCGAACAAGCGTGATCTGGTAACCGAACGCCGTCCAGCTCGAGTTGGCGTAGCCGGTGTTCACGCTGCGGATCGAGGTGTTCCAGACGACGGCCATGATGCCCTCGATCAGCAGCGCGACGGCAAAGGTCACCAGCAGGCCGAGCTCCGAGCGATCCTCGCGGCGAAGCGGCCGAATGAAGGCGAGTTGGATCACCACGCCGACCATGAACATGATCACCGTGGTGATCGGGATCGCGAGGAACGGATCGATGTCGAAGGACGTGAACAGTTGGAAGGACAGGTACGCGCTGAGGATCACCAGCGCGCCCTGGGCCAGGTTGACCACCTTCATGATCCCGAAGATCAACGTCTGCCCCGACGCCATCAGCGCGTAGACGCCTGACGTCAGCACGCCGAGGATGAGCCCCTGGATCAGTGCGTGCACCGCTCATCCGCCCCAGTTCGGCTTGGGATACAGGGGGCTGGCCTGGGAGACAGCCGCCGGATAAACCGGGAGCAGCTTGCCGCCTTGCCACTGCACCAGGTTGTACTCGCCCTTCGGTGCACCGTTCGGCCCCCAGGACAGGTTGCCGAGCACCGTCGGCCAAGATCCGGAATGCAGCGTGCTGATGATCGTGGCGTTGTCGATCTTGCCGGTCTTGGCGGCGATCGCCTCGATCAACTGCCCGGCGGCATAGGCCTCGGCGGAGCTGTCGTCGACCGTCTGGGCCGTACCGCCGTACTTACTGATGTACGCGGCGGTGAACGCAGCACTGCCGGCCGCATTGCTGCCGGGGAACCAGTCGGCGGACGACATGATCCCGGCCGTATTGCCCGCGCCGACCTTCGAGGGGAACTCGAGTGGTGAATTGGCGCCGTTGGACAAGAACATGAACTTGGGGTTGTACTTCAGCTGCACCAGGCTCTTCACCTGCGCGTACGCATCCTCGTTCTGCGTGCCGCCGACGATCAGATCGGGCTTCTTGGCCGCGATGGCACTCATCACCGGCGACAGGTCCTGCGTCTCGCTCGGGTACACGTGCTGGTAGACGGTCTTGATCCCGGCCGCCTCCAACTTCGTCCGGATGTTCTCCGCGATCGGCGCGGCGAACGGATCGTCGAGCTCGGCGTAGGCGGCGGTCTTCGGCCGCTTGTCCGCCGGCAGCGAGAGCACCCACTGCGCGAACACGTCACCGGCCTGAGTCGTCGGAGCCGGCTGCACGAAGAAGAAGTTGTCGAGATTCTGCGCGAATACCTTCGGGCCACCACCGGCCGGCGCGAGGAACGCGTACCCGTAGCGCTTGGCGACCTGCGACGCGGGAATCGTGAGCAGAGTGGAGAACGGTCCGAACGTCAGGTTGACGTGATCCTTGTTGATGAGGTTCTGGTAGTTGGTGACGACCTGGGTCGGACTTGAGGCGTCGTCGACGGTCTTGATCTGAACCTTGCGGCCCAGCACACCGCCCTTCGCATTTACGGTGTCCGCCCACAGTTGGTATCCGCGCTGCACCGCCTTGCCTGAGTCGGAGAAGTCGCCGGTCAGCGACACCGATGCGCCGATGACGAGCGGCGCGGTCGTCTTGGCGCCGCCCGACGGGCTACTGCCCCCACCGCTGGACGCGCAACCGGCGGCAAGTACAGACGCCGCCACGACCGGCGCAAGGAGGGCGATCGGCCTCTGCAAACGATTGCGGAAAGACACGGGAAAGACCTCCTGCACCGAGAAGGCTGGCCGCCGGACTAACGGACCGACAGTCATCCACGCCGTCGTCGTAGCTGTTACCACAAACGATTGTGGTGGAGCATGCGCCGCTCCACATCGAGTGTCAAGAGTGCGGTACGAGCCGAATTCTCGTCGGCCCAGACTCGCCACAATGGATTGCAGCATCTGGCTGGCAGTCGCCGTATCCTCTCCCTCGTGGAGCGAGTGAGACTCGTCGACGTGGCCCGTGCAGCAGGGGTACATGCCGCGACAGCCAGTCGCGCACTCAACCCCGCGGCGCGCAGCGAGGTCAGCCGCCGCACGGTGCGCAGGGTCGAACTGGCAGCCGCCCGGCTGGGGTACATGCCGAACACCCTTGCCCGCGGACTGCGGACCTCGCGCTCCTACGTCGCGGCCCTTGTCATCCCGGATATCACCAACCCACTGTTTCCGCCGATCGTTCGCGGCGCGCAACAAGTGCTGAGTGAAGCCGGCTTCACGCTGGTGCTCACCGATACGAACAACGACCTGAGCACCGAACGCAGCCAGGTCGCGTCGATGCGGGCTCACGGCGTCGACGGATTCATCGTCGCGACGGCTCGCTGGGACGATCCGCTGCTCGACGAACTGGCCGAGGCCGGTGTGCCCGTCGTGCTGGTCAACCGGCAAACGTCCGGCAACGCCCTCCCCTACATCGGTGGCGACGGCCGACGTGGGATCGAACTCTGCGTGGACCATCTCGCCGATCTCGGGCACCGCCGGATCGTCCACCTGGCCGGCCCGGCCGACACGTCGACCGGCCGTGAGCGCGCCGGCGCGTTCCGCCAGGCGATGCGCGCTCGCAGGCTGCCACTAGCGTCCGCGGTGGTGGAATGTGAGGCCTTCACCGAGGATGCAGGCGAAGTTGCGGCACGCCGACTGATCTCGTCACGGCGAGCGTTCACGGCCATCGTCGCGGGCAACGACCTGCTGGCACTCGGGTCGCTAGCGGCCTTCGCCGATGCCGGACTGCACTGCCCACGCGACGTGTCAGTCACCGGCTTCGACGATCTGACGTTCATGGACAAGCTGACGCCGGCCCTGACTACCGTGCGCGTTCCGCTCAGCGAGATGGGCGCTCTCGGAGCACGCACGCTGCTGGCGTGGGTCGAGCACCGGCAGACTCGGCAAGTGACCCAGACTCTCCTCCCGGTCGAGTTGATCGTCCGTGCGACCACGACCGCGCCGCGAGCGACGCCAGGCGCCGCCCGCCCGGCCTAGGGCGTGTTACCCAAGTCCTGGGCGATGATGGCGTGAGCCTAGGCGGGTGAGGCATACGACTGAGGTCAGTGAGGCTGTGTGGATCCGGATCGAGCCGTCGATGCCGCAGGCGGTGGGGCGTAGCCGTCCTTGGCGTGATCATCGTCAGGTCGTGGAGGGCATCGTCTATCGCTACCGGACCGGGATCGCGTGGCGCGACCTGCCGGAGCGGTCGTTCTGCTCACGCCGGGCCAGGCCGGCAACGCGCCGATGATGCTGCCGCTGCTCGCCGCGATCCGCTTGGCCCGGCCGTACGAAAAGCACACCGCGCCCGTCGCGGTTCACGCGGAGGGCGGCCATTCGGCTACAACACGAGCGCCTACCGCGGGCGCAACGTCATCGAGCGGGCCTTCAACAACTTCAAACACTGGCGCGGCCTCGCCACCCGCTACGACGAGCACGCCGTCGTCTATCGCGGCGGACTCGTCCTCGCCGCCAACCTCATCTGGCGGGCCGACTTAGGAGACACGTCCTAGCGACCGCGACGATCCCTCGGCGCCCACGCCGCAACAGGAGGCGCACCCTGTCGATCACCCGCTACTCGCGGACGGCGTCGTGTTCGAAGCGCCGGGCGCCGTTACGCCGGGCGAGCGAACGGCGTGGCCAGCGGGTGCTCGCGTAGTCGAGCAGTTCGTGCGCCGCCAGCACCCGCGTTGAGTTGCCCACGCGGACGGCGAACTCGCTGCTTCGCTGTTTGGGCGCGCGTACGAACACCGGCCGGGGGGCGGGCGGCACCTGGACCAGGCACACGTCGTGACCATCGACCTGCTCGAAACTGATGTGCACGGCGCCGGCGGCGGGAGCGCCGAGCGTGGTCATGAACAGGTCCCGCAGCCACAACTCGTAGCCGTCGCGATCGGCCTTCTTGACCAACTGGTAGTCCTCGCGCAGACCCACGGCCCGGCCGTCGTCGGTGACGCCGATCAGCAGCGTTCCGCCGCGCGCGTTGAAGAATCCGGCGACCGACGTTGCGATGACCAGTTCCAGGCGGGCGTCGCGCGCTTCCGTGTGCCGGTTGAATCGGGCCGACGACTTGAACTCCACCCGATCACTTTCCCCTTGCTGGATCAGGGCATTCGCCGACGGAGTCGCCGGGCTCAATCGGCGTGCGACCACATCGGCCAACAACAGCACCGCGATCGCGCCGGCCAGCCCGCCGGCGATGACCGCGACCGGCACCTCGCGCAGCGGCCGGCCGATGGCAAGCGCGGTGCACGCGCTGCCGACCGACGCGCCGACGATCCCGCACAATGTGCTCGCCGCCCAGCCCAGTCGCGTGGCCCGCCACCGCCCGACGACCAGGCGCGCGAGGGCGGCCGCCAGCAGGCCGACGACCGGGATGGCAAGGCTCGCGAGCAGCAGTGCGGCGGGCCCGCTCATCACGCCACTTCGCTCTTCGCGCAAGCGCTCATCGCCGCCTTCGCTGCGCTCCTCGCTCGCTGGCGCTCGCTGCGATGCTCGCTCATCGCGGCGCCGCTTCAGGCACCGGGCTCGGCGTCATCGATCGCTGCGACGGGCTCTCGCTCGACGAGAGCAGGCTCCGGCACGCTCGGCGGTTCGGCGCGCTCGACGCGACCGACACGCTCGGCGCCACCGGCACACTCGCCGGTTCAGGCACGCTCGGCGGTTCCGGCACGCTCGGCGCCACCGGCGGCTCGCCGCCCTCGAGTTGCAGGTTCGGCATGATCCGGTCCAACCAGCCCGGCAGCCACCACGCCCGGTGGTCGAGCAGCGACATCACGGCCGGCACCAGGATCATGCGGACGATGGTCGCGTCGATCAGCACGGCGACCGCCATGCCGACCGCGAGCATCTTCACCGTCGGGTCGTCGCTGAGCACGAAGCTGGTGAACACCACGATCATGATCGCGGCGGCCGTTGTGATCACGCGCGCCGTCGCCCCGATGCCGATCGCGACGGCCCGGTGCCCGTCGCCGTGCGCCACGTACTCCTCGTGCACGCGGGAGAGCAGGAACACCTCGTAGTCCATGGACAATCCGAACACGATCGCGAACATCAGCATCGGCACGAACGATGGAATGGGCAGTGTCTCCTCGATGCCTACGAGCGACGAACCCCATCCCCACTGGAACACCGCGACCACGACGCCATAGGCGGCGCCCACCGAAAGCAGGTTCATCGCCGCGGCCTTGAGGCCGATGACCAGCGACCGGAATGCCATGGTCAGCAGGATCATCGCCAGCACGACCACACCGCCGATCAGCCACGGCATGCGCTGCGAAACCTTGTTGGTGAAGTCGACGTATCCCGCGGTTGTCCCGGCCAGATAGGTGGTTTCCTGCTGCTTGGCCAGGACGTCCGTGCGCAGGTGCTCGACCAGCCTGGTGGTCGCCGGATCCTGCGGCGACGTCGTGGGGACGACGTTGATCACGGCCGTGTCGCCCGCCGGGTTCACCGACGGCGACGTCACGGCGGCCACGCCCGGGTACTGGGAGAGCGTCTGCTGCAGGCCGGCCAGTAGTTGCTGGTTCGCGCTCTGGTCCTGCTTGGGCAGTTCGACGATGACCTGCAGCGGGCCGTTCGCCCCCGGGCCGAACCCCTGCGCAATCAGGTCGTACGCCTTGCGGCTGCTCTGGTGCTTGGGGTCGGTACCGGCGTCGAGTTGGCCGAGCCGGATCGAGAACAGCGGGATGGCCAGCACGACCAGCAGGCCCACCGCCCCGATCGCCCACGGCCACGGCTGCACACTGACCTTGCGTCCCCATCGGGCGAATGCGCTGTTCTCGTGGCTCGGCGGAGTCAGGTGCTCGGCCGCCGCCTTGCGCTCGGCGCGGGCCTGGACACGGTTGCCCGCCGCCCCCATCAGCGCGGGTACCAGCGTGAGAGCAGAAATCATCGTCACCACGACGACGATCGCCGACGCCGCGCCAAGTGCGCCGACGAACGGGACGCCGGACAGATACAGGCCGAGAATCGCGACGACGACGGTGCTCCCGGCCACCACGATCGCCGCGCCGGAGGTCGACGCGGCTCGGCCGATGGACTCCTCGACATCCATGCCGCCGTCGAGCTGGTCGCGATGTCGCGCGACGAGGAAGAGCCCGTAGTCGACGGCCACGCCGAGGCCGAGCAGCGTCGCGACCGTGGGTGCGGTCGTCGGCAGGTCCGTCGCGGCCGCGAGTAGCCCGAGCAGCGAAACGCCCGCGCCGACGCTGAACACCGCGGCCAGCAGTGGGATCGCTGCCGCCACTACCGACGCGAACATGAACAGCAGCAGCACCAGCGCGAGGACGAGTCCGATCACCTCGGACTTCTGGTCGTGCGCCTGCTTGCCGACCTGACCGGCGCCGGCACCGTACTCGACCTCGAGCCCGGCCGATCGGGCCGGCTGCACGGCGGTGTCGAGCGTTTCCAGGTACGCATGGTCGAGCGAAGCGGGAACCACGTCGAATGACATCGGCGCATTGACGATTGTGCCGTCCTTCGACACGTACGGGGAATTCGGCGTGCTCAACGGGTTGGTCGCCGACGTGACATGCGGCAGTTTCGCGACGTTCGCCATGGACTGGTTCACCGCGTCCGCTTGGTCGCTGACCTTGCCGGTCGACGAGTGGAACACGATCTGGCCGGCGTAGCCGCTCTGCTGCGGGAAGCGGGTTGTCAGGACGTCGCGCCCCTGCGAGGACTGACTGCCCGGAACGGTGTAGTTGTTGACGAATTCCGCGCCAAATGCGGATCGGAGCAGGAAGACGCCGACGAGAATCACCAGCCACGCGGCGACAATCCACCAATGCCGTCGTGCCGATACTCGACCCAACCAGTCCAGGAATGCGTGCATATGCAGTTCACTCCCCCCCGGAGCGCATGGCTTCGCCGCGGCAATACATCGTCGCGCCGCAACGCACGTAATGCACTACCGGCGCTCGAACTCGCTTGCCATACCCGTCGAAACGGTGCAGTCATCAGTCAACCGGGCTAACGGCTCCCGCGCTGCCCCGTTCTGGCTCCGTGTGTTGAGCGACCGGGTCTCATAGACCGCATCGACAACGGGTGGAGCGGCTCGCCTACGGCCGCGCTGTGGCCGACCTAGCTGCGAAGGCGGCGCCGATGCTGCGTGCGCACTCGCGAAGCACGCTGTTCGCCGACCCGGCCGAACGGGTGACTCACGTTGGACCCGCCGTCTCGACCACGTAGCCGTACTCGCGGCGGAAGCCGAGGACTCTGCCGCCGCCGGACAGCACGCCACCAAGTTCCTCGCGTAGCGCCAGGCGCCACTCGCGAGCAGCGGCCGGCTGCTCGACTCGCAGGCGCTCGACGTCGGGAGGAACGCAGAGCAGCGCTGTGGTACCGGTCCACGGCTTGCGCAGCGGCCGACCGTCGTCGGCGAGCTCGAGTGCGGAAGGGACAGGCGGGTCAGCGTCATGCGCCGCTCGCCCACCCGCAAGATCGCACAGTTCCACAACGTCCGGCGCGACGAGCGCCCATTCGACGAGCATGCGGTCACTCTGATCGCCGACGTTGATGCGGTCTCGCATCTCCCCGTAGAAGTTCGGCAGGTACTCGACCGCGCGCACGCCGAGCTTGGCGATGTTGAAGAAGGCATTGCGCCGAACCAGCGGATCGAACGTCCAGGTGATCGTTGCGACTCCGCGCTGGAGGGCCCAGGCACGCTGATGCATCTTCAGCGCGAAGCCAACATTGCGTGCCTGCAGGGTCCCCGCGACGCCGGTGATATGGCTGTGCAACGTGCTCGCCGGCGGCGAGGAGAAGAAGGCAACCGCCGCGCCGATCAGCTGGCCGTCGAGATGGCAACCGGCCACGTAGTTGCCGGTCAAGGCGAGCGCACGCAGCAGGTCAGGAGTCATCTGCCGACTGGCCGGCTCGCCGTTCCAGACGATCGACAGCAGCCGGCTGAGTTCTTCGAGCTCGGGCGGCTCTTCGATCTCGCGGATGCGTACGCCCGCGGCGGCGGCCGCCTTTCCAGCGGCTGCTACTGCGCTGCGCACCAGGCGATCGCGATCGGCCGACGCGGCGAGCGCAGCGCTTGCGTGGATCACGAACGCTCCGCCTTCGCGACGGGCCCGACCTCGCTGCTGACGTCATCTCGCAGCATCGCTTCGAGGAGCAGCGCGATCAGCGCCGTGCGCCGCGGCAGCTCATCCACCAAGACGTGCTCGTCCGGCGTATGCGGTCCGCCGCCCGCAGCACCGAGCCCGTCCAGGGTGGGCACGCCGAGCGCCGCGGTGAGATTGCCGTCCGAGCCGCCGCCCACGGCGGCACCGGTGACGGCATAGCCGATCGACGTCCCGAGTCGCTGCGCCAGTGCGAACAGGTGCTCGGCTGCC
The DNA here is from genome assembly GCA_963709985.1 of uncultured Actinomycetota bacterium. GTDB lineage: Bacteria > Actinomycetota > Actinomycetes > Mycobacteriales > Jatrophihabitantaceae > DASXRA01. Next base: position 66,394 of record CAVPYQ010000043.1, on the reverse strand, counting down.
GCTCGCTCCATTGGCGGCCGGTCGATGCTTCCGGTCACTTCGATGTGGGCGCCGTCGAGCCTGGGTTTCAGCGCGCGTATCTCCGCGTCGACGCGCTCGAGTTCGGATTGGGTCGATGCCCGGACGTCCACGCTGAACGACCCCCGCTCGGGCACCGTGTTCGCGGAAGTTCCGCTGACGACGAGACTGGGCGTCACCGTGGTGCCGGCCGGAGGATCCGCCAGACTGCCCATCGCGAGAACGTGATGGGCCATCTCGACTGCGGCATTGACCCCTCGTTCAGGTTCGAGGCCGGCGTGAGCCGCCCGGCCGGTGATCGAGATCGAGTAGTGCGCGCGGCCCTTGCGCTGCACCTTGATGCCACCGCCATTGGCGGCCGCCTCGAGCACCAGCGCGGCGCGACACCCGCGGGCCGTCGCCTCGATGAGATCCCGGGAGGTGGGTGACCCGATCTCCTCGTCCCCGGTGACAAGCAAGGTCACACCGCTGCGATTGCTGATCATGGTGAGTGCGTGCAGGGCCATCACCACGCCGGCCTTCATGTCCAGGCAGCCGGGACCGCGCAGCACACCCTCCTCGCACCGGATCGGGTGTGCAGTCAGAGAGCCGAGCGGCCACACGGTGTCGTGGTGACACAACACGACCACACGAGGCTGCTCGCCGAACTGCCAGCGCAGATGCGTCCGTCCCTCGATGACGATCTTCTCCGGCGCGACGCCGAGGCGATCGGTGCCGACCTGGCTCACCGTCCGCGCCGAGCGGGCGACCGCTTCGAGGTCGGCCGACGGCGACTCGCACGCGATGAGCGTGCTGATCTCATCGAGCATGATCGGCAGACGGGAGGTCGACTCGGCCAGCAACTCGGTCGGACCGGCCGGCATCATCGTGCTGTCAGTCATCTCGCTCCAGTGCTATTGCGCGCCTCTCGCCCGGCGGGGCATCGGTGCACCACCCGGCTACGCGCGGCGTGATACACGTCCGCCAGATTCGCACATTTGGCGCTCGGTGAGGTTCGTTCCACGCGCCAAAGTTGCCGTCCAACTGTGGGCGTCGCCAACAGCCCTATCCGGCCGACCGCTCACTACCGTGGGCGGACGAGCAGGAAGGGCGGCGACGATGCGCTTCCAGTCAGCGAGCCGGCCCGTGTCGGAGACGGCCGTAGACGCGGTCGTCGTCCCGGTGCCGGACGGCGCCGTCCCCGAGGCGGTAGTAGGTGCCCTGGGCCGGATCGGCACAGATGTCGGGCGCGTAGCGGATCGCTTGCGACCTGGCCGACCCAGCTCGCGCGTCTGGGTCGGCACTGGTCGGAAGTTCGAGACTGCCTGTAAATAAAGGCTTTCAGCGCATCAGGCAAGGTCGCGCCGTGGCGCCCCTGCGGGCTACCGAACCATCAGATGGAACCGACCACACGAGCGTCGCCGGACTCTGAGGTCAGATATTTGTTGAACGTCGCTGAGCTGCTATGGCCAGGTCTCGTTCACATCAGGCGACGCAAACCGTCAGGCGAGAAGCTCAAGGCGTTGATCTAGCTGCTCCCACCCCTGCTCGATCATGCGCAGCGCGAGCATGCGGGGTGGTTGCACGCTATGGGCCTGCTGTGCGACAAGCGCCATCGCCGGCTCGACGAGACGGGCGGCCTCCAAGCCGCCGGCATCTACCGGGTCGGTACCGAGGGCCTCGAGCAGCCTGCCGATGAGCGCCTTATCGAGACGGTCGCCGCCGCACATCCACGTCGTCGGTCGCACTCCGCCGAACACTTCGGTGCCGGAGACGACGATTTCCGCGCACGGTGGCAACGCCGCCACGACACGTGCACCGGCAGCGAGACGCGCGACGGTTTCTGCGGCACTCTCGTTGTACCCGACGGCCAAGCCGCTCAGGTCCGGCTTCAGGGCGGAGACGCAGCTCCAGATCAGCTTTCCGTCCAGGTTTCCGCAGTCGGCAAGTGCGCCGGCTACGACGTTGAAGGGCACCGTAAGGATCGTCACGTCGGCGGCGCGGACCGCGTCGATGCTGGCCGCAGCCCGCGCGCGCGGGTGCGCGAAGGCGGCCGATCGCGCAGCGGGTCCTTGGGCGTAGAAGATCTCGTGGCCGACGGCGGCGAGGCGCTTGCCGAGCGCACACCCGAGACGTCCCACCCCGATGATCGCCAGCTTCATATAGATCCATCTCCTCGACATCAGCCGGACAAATCGTCTGGGCTGTCGTGATCAGCGTCTGGGCTCCGCCGGGAAATGACCATGAGAACTGACCGGCAGAGTTGCCGGTAGAGTTGCCGGAAATGTCGCCGACGGCGTGTTGGTCGGTTGAGGACGCCGTCGGGGGCCGGGATGGGTGGATCCGCGAGAAGCGGTTCGGCATTTGGCGGGTTGTTGCGCGGGCATCGCGAGGCGCTCGGCCTGACACAGGAGGAACTGGCCGAGCGGTCCGGTCTGAGCGTACGGGCGATCAGCGACCTGGAGCGAGGTCGCACGAGTCGGCCGTATCGCGGGTCGGTGGAATCGTTGGCGCGCGCACTCGGTCTAGGTGATCAGGCGTCCGCGGATCTCCTGGGCGCCGCGCGAGCCAAGACGACGGGCGTCTCGTTCGCCCGACCCGACGTGCCGCGTCAGTCGCCGTTGTCGCGCCTGCTTGGGACGTACGGCCGAAGGACCTGGCCGATCGCTCGGCCGCGTCAATGACCTTCGGTCGGGGCAGCCCTTTCCAGCTTGGCTCGGACTTTCGCCACACCGGCGTAATGGACGTCATCCATGATCGCGGCTGCCTGCGACCAGGCGCCGCGAGCGGCATCGGCGTCGGCCAAGGCCCAGTACGCGTCGCCCAAGCGGTCCAGCGCATCGGCCACACACTGGTAGTCGCCGCTATCGCGACTGCATTCGATCGCGCGTCGATAGCACGTGACCGCTTCGGTGAGGTTGCCGAGATGATGGTGGGCGTGGCCAAGGCTGTCCAATGTGTAGGCCTCGCCGGCGGTGTCGTTGATCTCGCGGTTCAGTGCGAGCGCTAGTTGACAGTAGTGCAACTCCTTCTCGTACTCGCCGAGCAGTCCATATGCCCAGCCGACGTTGTTGAACGCTCGTGCCTGCCCCAACCGGTCGCCGGCCTGCTGAAACAGTTCGAGCGCCTCGTGTGCCGACAGCGCCGCGGCGCGATGGTCGCCCTGACGGTTGAGCACGTCGCTCACGGTGAGCAATGCGCGGGCCTTGCCTGCCGGATCACCGAGTTGGCCGAGCAGGTCAATGGCAGCGCGTAGATGCATCAGCGCCTCCTCGGCCCGATCGAGGCGGGTGTAGGCCGCCCCTGCAGCACGGTGAGCGGCCGCGAGACCCACCCGGTCGCCAAGCCGTTCGGCGGCGGCAAGCGCGGTCAGCTGGACGGACACCAAGTCATGCCAGTACCCGGCGAGGAAGAGGAAGTCCCGAAGCGCATAGGCCAGTTGCACGGCGTGGGCGTCGAAACCATGCTCGGCGGCGACGTTTGCGCAAGCGAGCAGTACCTGCTCCTCTGCCGTCAGCCAATCCACGGCTGCCGGGCGATCGGGCAGATCCTCCACGGTCACGCCCGTATCCGGCGGCGCGACGATGATCGGCGACTGCCACCACTGGTTGGCGAGCCGGTCGGCAGCGCAGGCAGTGTGCAGGTAGTGGTCCAGCATCCGCCGCGTTGCCTGGTCGCGTTCCGGGTCGGCCTCAGCCAGTTCGTTGGCATAGGCGCGCAGCAGGTCGTGCAAACCGAACCGGCCCGGCAACTGCTCCATCAGCAGATGCGCACCGCGCAACTCTGCGACCAGGCCGCGCGCTTCGCCGCGGGAGACACCCGCCAGGCTGGCCGCCGCCACCACCGACACATCAGGGCCGGGATGCACACCGAGCAGCCCGAACAGGCGCGCCGCGGCCGGGCTGAGCTGGTGAAACGACCAGGAGAACACGGCCGGCACGCTTGCCGCCGGATCGCCGGCATCCAGCGCGGCCAGCCGGGAACGGGCGTCGCGCAACTCGGTTGCCAGGGACGCCAGCGAGAACTGCGGGCGCATCGCCGCCCGCGCCGCGACCACGGCAAGGGCCAGCGGGAGCCGGTCGCACACCGCGATCAACTCAGCCACGGCATCGGGTTCGGCCGCGACCCGCTCCGGCCCCAGCCGACGGGCCAAGACGTCGCGAGACTCGTCCGCGGTCAGCACGTCGAGCGAAAGCAGCCGAGCACCGTCGGCGACCAGCCCGCCCAGCGTGCTCCGACTGGTCACCAACACCAGGCAGCCCGGACCACCCGGCAGCAGCGGACGCACATGCGCGGCGTCGCGCGCATTGTCGAGCACGATCAGCGACCGCTTGCCGGCCAGCGTGCTCCGATACAAGCTCGCCGCAGCATCAACCTCGGTTGGTATCCGCTCCGTCGGAATCCCGAACGCCCCCAGGAACCCGCGGATGGCCAGTTCCGGAGCGATCGGCGATGCCGACGGATCAAAGCCACGCAGGTTCACATACAGCTGACCGTCAGGAAATCGGTCGGCAACCCGATGCGCCCAATGCACGGCGAGCGCGGTCTTGCCGACACCGGCCATGCCGCCGATCGCCGAGATCATCACGACCCCGGCCGTCTCCTCGAGCAACCGGTCAAGCACGCCCGCCTCGGCTGCGCGACCAGCAAAATGCGGTAGAGCTGCCGGCAACTGCCGCGGCGCGTCCGGACGGACGAATGACATGCCGGTCGCCTTGGCTCGCGCGGCCCGTACCAGCTCAGCAAGTGTCGCGTCATCCAAACCGAGCGCCCGCGCCAGCGACGCCACCGATCCGCGATACGGCCGGCTGGTCCGACCCCGCTCCAGGTCGCTGATGGCCCGCACGCTCAGACCGGACCGCTCAGCCAGCTCCTCCTGTGTCAGCCCGGCGACCTTGCGATGCCGGCGCAGCAGCGCACCAAACGACGAAGCGCTCCCCGCGGACCCACCCATCACCCGCCCCTGACGGCGTCATCAACCGACCAACACCCCCGCCGGCGACACTCCACGCAAACTCTACCGACAACTCTGCCGGTCACTCCTCATGGTTATCTCCCGGCCGAACCTGCACGCTGAGCTGAAGACCACGGTGTCGAGACCGGCACCACCGAGAACCAGCACGTCGATCGGCCTCACCGAGACGGCTCCTTCTCCTTCGTCAGATGCCGGCAATCCCAGCACGCCTTGCCGTCGTCAATGTGAACCAATGATGCCGGTGGCGATGATCAGAGCGACGAAGGCAAGGGTGACGGTCCAGCCCTGCCAGGTCTGTGGCCGGAGTCCGACGCCGACGCGCTTCGGGCCAAACCATGGACGCGACGTATTCCTGTTCATTCTCAGATCCTTCGTGATCGTGGCAGCACCGGGCGTGCTGCTTCGAAGTCCCGCCTCGGCGGCATCGACGGCACCCCCCCTTCCGCTCGTGCCACTCAAACCGTCGAGCCGCTCAGCATCGACGAAATCAACTACGCAGTGGCCGGCACTCCATACCTCGACCCCAGCACGAAGTGCGCGTCGGCCGACGGAAGCTATGTCGGCTCGACGATTACGTCGTCGCAATGGCGGGCGAGGCAGCGGTTGCGAGCGGATCGTCGAGCAGTCGTCCCATCACGAGTCGCTCCAGCGCGAAGCGTTGCTGCACGATCAGCCCGAACCAGGACCTCCACCACCCGGCGGCGGATCCTGACTCGGTGCCGACCCGGATGACCACGGCGCTTGCGGCCACTGCCCACTCGTTCCGTATCCCACGCCCGGATCACCGGACGGGGTCGGCGGCATCAGCCGTCCCCGCGGCCGAAGGCGACGTCGCGCAACGATCTTGATCAGGAAGAGCATGAGCGCGACCAGCGGGCCCACCGTGACCAGCGCCAATAACGTCGGGCGATCGAGGCCGGGCCCGGTTGCGTGGACGTATCGGTCGCTGCGGGACTTCGGCCCGGCTGTCCGGTTGCCAACGACGGCTCCGACGGGGAGTCCCCCGCTGCCGCTCACCGCGGCGTGCGCGAGGCTGGACGCGTCGCCACCCGACGTCCCGCTGCGGGTCTGCCACGCAATTGACCGGTCCCTGTGCTGCGGCCCCGGGTGCGCGGAGGCGCTGGGGGGCGTGGTCACGGTGAGGGCCACGAGGCACATCACCGCCCCGGAGAAAGCACGGGTTACGCGACGCATCAACACCTCGCATTCTTCGAGTGGCCTCGAATCGGACCGCGACCCCTGCAGCGCCCACGCCGCAGCTTGCTCCAGGGTACCTGATTTTGATTGGATTCAAGGATTGAGGTCCACCCGTCGGCGTCAAGCCACACGTGCCCTTCCGGTGCCGAGCAGCTGCTCATCGAAGGACCTCAACCTGAGCCGTGCGGAGCAGCGACGAATGACTACGGCACTCAGGCAGCACGCCGACCTGAGCAAAGATTTGCCGGGCAATCTCGTCCAGTGACTCGAGTCTTCTAACAGCGATCGGGAGTCGCGCAAAAGTTAGGACCATCTTCTGGCTCATCGGCAATAGCGTTCTGCCCATGAGCAACCGGATAGCCGCCCAGGTCGTGGAGTGGATTGACGACCACGCGGATGACATGGCCGATCTGCTGATTCGCCTGGTGGCCTGCGGGACGGAAAACCCGCCCGGGCGCGGCCTGGCCGCGTGCGCCGAACTGCTGCATGAGCAGATGGATCGGCTCGGCCTCGCACCGGAGATCCTCGAGCTCGAGCCGGCTCCCGCGCTCGAAGAGCCCAGGATCGTCCGCGGCAGGGTGGGCGACGGCGAGCGCCTGGTCTACTTCCACGGCCACTTCGACGTCGTCCCGGTCCAGGACCGGTCCCAGTTCATCGCCGTAGCGGCGCGACGGCCGGATCACCGGCCGAGGCACCGCCGACATGAAGGGCGGCATCGTCAGCATGCTCTACGGCGCGGCGGCCGCCCGCGACCTGGGCCTGCTCGGCGGCGGGCGCATCGTCATCCACCTGGTCTGCGACGAGGAGACCGGCAGCGCCGTCGGGTCAGGACACCTGCACCAGCACAGCCTGATCGACCCGCGCGCGCTGGCCATGCTCACCGCCGAGCAGAGCGGCGAGGTCATCTGGCCCGCCGCGAAGGGCGCGCTCTCGCTGCGCGTGGACGTGCACGGCCGCGCGCACCATGTCGGGCAGGCGTTCAAGGGCGTCAACTCCTTCCTGCACATGCTCAAAGTCGCCGCGCCACTCGAGGCCTACGCCCAGCAGATGAGCGAGCGGTACACCCACTACCCGGTCGGCCCCGGCGAGGCGCCGCGGCACGATGATCGTGGTCGGCGGCCAGAGCGGCGGCGGCACCAACTTCAACGTCGTCCCGGCCCGGACCTGGTTCACCGTCGACGGACGCTTCAATCCCGAGGAAGACCTCGACACGGAGTTGGCCCATATCACGGCAATGATCAACGAGGCCGCGAAGGACGCCGGCGCGAACGTGTCCATTGAAGTCACCCAACTCGCCCCACCCGCCGACACCCCGCCGACGGATCCGGCAGCGGTACTGCTCGGCGAATGCCTCACCGCCGTCACCGGCACTCCCCCACGCCACGAACTGTGCCCCGGCTGCCTCGACACCCGCTGGTACACCCAACACGGCATCCGAGCATTCGGCTACGGCCCGGGCCGCTTCGAGGTCTCGCACGGCCCGGACGAATACGTCGAGGAGGCCGCGCTGCGCCGCGTCGCCGCGGTCTACGGCCTCTACGCCGCCGAACTGATTGCCGGCCGTGCCGGTTGACGCGCCCTTTCGGTTGCCCGAGGCCCCGACAACATGGGTGATGACCGGCGACAGCATCACCCAGGGCGTCTATCACACGCACGGAGCGCGGTCCTGGGTCGAGCACCTGCAAGAGCGGGTTCGGTGGCAGCTGGACCGGCTGACGGATCTGGTGATCAACGGCGGGGTATCGGGTCGGACCGCGCCGATGGTCCTTGACGCGTTCGACCACCTGGTCGCCCGCTTCGATCCGGACATCGTCAGCATCTCGCTCGGCACCAACGACGCCAACGGCGGCCTGGCCGGCCTGCCCGCATTCGAGGTCGCGATGACCGAACTCGTCGAGCGGTCCAGGCAGCTCGGCGCACAGGTGATCGTCCAGACTCCGGCATTGGTCACTGCAGGTGCCGTGCGACGAGCGGCCAGCCTCCCGGCCCACGCCGAGGCCGTCCGCAAGCTTGCCGCGCGCACGCGCTCGGTCCTTGTCGATCACAAACGTCATTGGGCGCAACGCTTCGGCGAACTCGAGCTGATCGAGTGGCTCGATGACCACAGTCATCCGAACGCGGTTGGCCATCTGCAGATGGCCAACCTGTTGCTCCAGACGCTCGGGCTCGGCCAGATGCACGAGCGACCCTGAGCCGATGGTGATTTGAGCCGCGCCGCACGACCAGCGGCACGAATGCAGCACGACCGGTCAATCGCGGCCGAATAGCAGTTGCACATTTCTCTGTGCATAAAATGATGTGCATGCGTGTCCCTGCCCCGACGCGAACTGTCCGATCTCGAGGCGGTACGGGCTCTGGCTCACCCGAGGCGGCAACGGATCATGCAGGTCCTCGGCGAGCGGGGGCCGGCGACATCGGCGCAGTTGGCCCGCGTGCTTGAACTCAACACGGGCGCTACGAGCTACCACCTGTCCGGGCGACACGGTAGCATAAATGCTTGAGCCCAAGTTATCGCCCTATGATTTAACCTTGCCGCGTGAGTACGAGCCGTTCTAGTCGTGTACGCAGCGACCACGAGTACGTGCCGCGCGACTCCGTTGACGTACTGCAGGACTCCTGGCGGCAGAACTATCCGGACCTCGACGCCGCGTCTCTGGGCATCGTTGCTCGCCTGGCCCGAGTTCGCAGCCATATCGACGCCGAAGTCCAGAACCTGGTGCAAGCGCACGGCCTCGGACCGGCGAACCTCGCCGTGCTGATAACCCTTGCGCGCATCAGCGGCGAGCACGGGGTCAGCCAGCGACGGCTGATGGCCGAGCTCGGACTGACCTCGGGAACGATCAGTGTTCGCATGGACCGTCTCGTCGACGACGGTCTGGTCGATCGGCGGCCGGATCCGGACTCGGGCCGCAGCACGCTGATCACTCTGACGGCGCGTGGACGAGAACTGTTCGAACGGATTGCGCCCTCCTACGTCGCGAACGAGAGCCGCCTGCTGGCCGCTCTCACCGACGACGAGCGCACCCTCCTCGCGACCCTGCTGCGTAAGCTGCTGGTCGAGTTCGAAGGCTCCATGCCGCCGGATGACGCCGCTGTCAAGTTCGGCCTGACGCTCGCCCCGGCCCACACTGCTATCGCGATGCGCGAATCGGTGGGGCTCCCCGCGGCGTCCGCGCTGCTGGTGCGCAACGTGCAGGACGGCAGCCCCGCCGATCTCGCCGGTATCCGCAGCGGCGACATGCTGGTCCGGGCCGGCCAGTATGAGCTGCGATCCATCGCCAGCCTCTACGCCGCCATTGACGCCGCGGGGTCGACCGGACGGCTGCGCATCTCAGTGCTGAGGGGCGTCGACGAGCACACGCTCACGATCCCGGTCCCGGCACCCCGGAGGCGTCGCCGACAGCAACTCGCCACCACGGCCGGACGGACCGCACGCCAAGAACACGTCATCTGACGTATCGATGGCCCTCAAGTCGGCCGGGCGCTAACGCGAACCGGCTCCGCCCTGCGTTGACGGCGCTACATCCTTCGCCTACGAGCACGAGCGCCTCTAGCGGTCACACCGCTGCGACCAATGCTGTGCAGCCGACCAGCCAACTAAACACAGTAGCGTCCCGAATCAGACAAACGCTAGAGTTCAAGCATTTCGTCCAACTAAACTGATAGGGGATATCAACCATGCGCACGTCACGATCCGGCCGAGCCGGATCCGGCATCGCCGCGGCGATCGTGCTTGCCTTAGTGGGCACGATCGCCCTCACCGGCTGCTCGTCCAGCGACCACACCACGGCGAAGTCCCCGGCAAACGGCCAGCACGATCCGGCGCTGACCGAGGCCGCAACGGACTCGCTGTTCAAAGGCCTGACACAAGACATCGCACGTCACAAGAGCGCACCGTTCCTGGCCGCGTTCACCGGCTCGGCCAAGGTGTCGGCGACGCGCTGGTGGCAGAACATGGCCGCGCTGGGCTTTTCCAAGGGTGTGTTCTATCCGGAGAGCGCGACGAGCGCGCGGGTGGCCCTGAACTCAGCCGGCGACGGCACCGTCAAGGTCTGGGCCGGTACGCACGACACTACGGACCCGGTTGACCCCGATTCCCATGACGCCTACGTCCCATTGACGTCGTACCAGCTCACGGTCCACCAGGATTCCGAGTCAACGCCGGTCGTAGTCACCGGCTGGAAATCACTGATGAACGCACCGTGGGACCTGGCGAAGCTTTACGTGGTCAAGCGCCCGCACGTGAAGATCGCCGCCTACCCCGATGAGAAGCATCTGGCCGACACGCTGGCCGGTGACGCCGAGAAGGCGGCCGAGTACGACCGGGCTCTGTTCAAGGAGAACGACTCCTACGACCTGCAGCAGTCGGGGTTCGTCATGTTTGTCTCCGACCGGGCCGCTCGGCGCGCGTCGTGGTTCCGGACGGGTCCGCAGCCCAAGGGCTGGATCGCCGACCCCGCCGGCTACGCCAAGCCCCTGCCGGGCGACCCCGGCACTCTCGTTTCCGGAGTCACGACCAATGCCGTTGGCGGCGCGCGCGTGGTGTTCCACTCGCAGCGCAGCCACCACGAGAACACCGCCGTACTGGTCCACGAGTTCGTTCATACGATCTTTGCGCGCGACACCATCTGGGCCTACGCCGACGACAAGCCGGCGCCCGCCTGGACAGCGGAGGGCGTCGCCGGGTTCGTCGAGTCGCTCTACCGGGTGAGCCCGGATCCGAAGGCGCTGACGTTCAACTTGAACGAGATGAAGTCGAACCCGCTTCGGTCGCAGTTCACCGGGCAACCTCCCACCGACACGCAGCTCTACAACGGCTCCGCCGCTGCCGGCCGTTTCTGGTACGACGTGGCGGCCAGCGTGTACGCCTACCTGGCCCTCAAGTACAGCGTTTTCGACGCGTTGTACGCGGCTCGCATCGGGTACACCAACGATTCGACACCGTTCACCGGCGTAACCAGTAGCAACGAAGGCGGCACCATCACCTACTACCGCCCAGCTGAGATCCAGCGGGCCTGGGCGACCTGGTACCGCCAGACGTACTAGTGCCGATCAGCCGGACGCCGATTGCGTCCGGCGCCCGGTCAGGACGCACGCAGGCACATGAACACTGTGTTGCCGCCCTGGGCGCCATTGTCGAACACGGTCCGGAATTCGGGTGCGCACGGACGGGTCGGAGGTGGCGCTGATGTCATGCAACAGCGCCACCCGCCTTGTGCAACATGAGTTGTGCATGCCTCAGTGTTGGAACGTGTGCTCGCTGATGGGCGTCACCGGCTGCCGCGGGAATAACCACGAGACTTCAGCGGCAGAATTGCGGGGGTGAGCTCCAGCCACGAGGTGAGCGCCGAACACGGGAGTGAGTCCGTGTTCGGCGCCCTGCTGCGCCGTCACCGCCGGTCGGCGGGTCTGACGCAGGAGGAGCTGTCGCGTCGCGGTGTGACAGACGGTTCCATCTGCCACCTGCCACAAAGCCGTCGCGTCGAGCGGTGCTGTTCGACCGAGATCAGGCCGAGCTGATCCCGGCCACGCCGTCAGATTCCGCAGTCAACTGGGCGAACGTCCGGATCAACCTGCGAGCTAGGACCCAATGTCGAGCTTCGTGACCGACGGCTGGGCTCCTCGTGCGCTCAGCCGATCAGCGGGAACACGCGGGCGTCGGCCAGCTTGTCCAGCGCGTCCTGCATCCGGCCGGTGACGAGGTCATACCCGGCGTCAGGATCGGCATCGGCGCCGAGCTCCGACCGGAGGTGGATCGCCGGCAGGACGTCGACCGTGATCTTCGCCGGCAGCGGCACTCGACCCGGGAGGTCGAGCACGGTCACGCCCCAAGGCGGAGCGATCTGGAGCGGCGCGACGTCAAGCCGCAGCAGCCGGTGCAGGTGGAGCAGTCGCGCGATGCGCTCGCCCTGACCGAGGAACAGGGCCGTCTCCTGCCCGCCGATCGCCACCACCGGCACGATCGGGACGTCCAGTTGCAGCGCGAGCCGAACGAACCCCGCCCGGTGGGCGAAGTCGATGTCCGCCGAGTGCCACGTCGCTCGGTAGGTCTCATGGTCGCCGCCTGGATACACGAGCAGTGCGGCGTCTCGCGCGAGCGCCCGCCGCATGTTCTGCGGCGACGCCGGCACCGTTCCGTACGGCGTGAGTACGGCCCGCAGACCGGGGACCTTGAAGACGAGGTCGTGGGCGAGCTGGTAGAACTCACGGTCGGCGCCGAAGTGGTCATAGAACGCTTGCGCAAACACGAACGTGTCGACGATGAGCGTCCCGCCGGAGTGGTTGCCGACAAGCAGCGCCGGCCCGCGAGCGGGCACGTTGTCCATCCCGCGAACCTCGGCGCGGAAATAGAAGTCGGACATCGCGCGCAGCGCCGGCAGCGTGCGCCGGATGTACTCGGGGTCGCGGACGTCGAAGGGGTCGGCGCTGGGCCGCCCACCGGCCAGACGACGCGGGTCCATGGTGCCGACGACATCCGCCGAGGCGGCACCGAGCGCCCGAGCCGCCCCGGCCGCCAGACCCGGTCCAGCGTCGAGGAAGCGCGCGATAGAACCACGACGACTCACCTCGTCAACTATCCGCCGCGCGCCGCAACGCAACGAGTCACGCCGGCACGGCCAGTGGGCGGCCCAGCCGGGACGAGACGGATCAACGACTCACCAAGTGCACAGGTCCGCCCGCCGCGAACACGGGCCGGTCCGCTGCGTTGTCGTCGACCGTCGCACCACCATTCAGCGGACGAATGTCACCAAACCGGATTGCACTCGTGCTCCTTTGGGTAGGGAGAGCAGATAGCGATGCGCGAACGGGGCGAAGGAGCGGCTTCATGAGGCACTCAGTTGGCACCGGACTGTTGGGACTCGGTGTCGCCATCGCGCTCGTCGCGGCCCCGGCGGCGCAGGCGGCGAGCGGTGTCGCGCCCGGCGCGCCCGGCGCCAACGCTTTGTGGACCGCCGGCAACAAGGACGGTTTCGGCACCGCCACCACGTCAGCCAGCAAGGTCTGGTACACGCTCGGCGGCGGTGAGTTGACCGAGGTCTACTACCCCGATCTCGGCACGCCCGCGGCGCGCGACCTGCAGTTCGTCGTCACCGACGGCACGTCGTGGATCGAGCGCGAGAGCGAGGACGCCGACCACACGCTCACGCTCACCGATCCGCGCAGCCTCTCCTACCAGCAGGTCAACACGGACCCGAAGGGGCGCTACCGCATCACCAAGACGTACACGACCGATCCGACCCGGTCAGCGCTGCTGATGCGGGTCCACTTCGAGTCGCTGACCAACCAGCCCCTGCGGCTCTACACGGTGTACGACCCCAGCCTGTCGGGCAACGGTGACGACGACTCCGGTTCGACCGCCGGCAACGCGCTGATGGCCTCCGACGCCAAGGCGGCGAGCGCCCTCGTCGCCTCCCCGGCATTCACGAAGACCTCCAGCGGCTATTCGGGCACGAGCGACGGCTGGAGCGACCTGCACACCGACTACTCGATGGACTGGAACTACACCTCGGCACCCAACGGCAACGTCGTGCAGACCGGTCGCCTGGAGCTGACCGGCAAGCGCGGCAGCCAGGATGCGACGCTCTCGCTGGGGTTCGGAACCTCCGCGCCGTCGGCGGCGGCCGCCGCAAACGCGTCGCTCGCCCGTGGCTTTGGCGCCGCCGAGCACGCCTACCAGTCCGGGTGGCACGACTACCTCGCCGCCCGCCCGCGACCGTCGAGCGTGGTCGGCCACGAGCAGCTCTACGACGTCTCGCTCATGGTTCTGGCCGCCTCGGAAGACAAGACCTACCGGGGCGCCTTCATCGCCTCGCCGACCATGGCCTGGGTCTGGGGCCAGATCGCCGGCTACAACGGCCCGTACCACCTGGTGTGGTCGCGCGACCTCTACCAAATGGCCAGCGCCGAGCTGGCGGCCGGTGATCGCGCGGCCGCCGGACGCGGGCTCGACTACCTATGGACGCGCCAGCAGAAGTCAGACGGCTGCCTGCCGCAGAACTCGAACCTCGACGGAAGCCCGCACTGGGGCGGCCTGCAGCTCGACGAGGTGGCCGACCCGATCCTGCTCGCCGCGCAGCTGAAGCGCACCGACGCCGCGACATGGAGTCACGTCCAGCGAGCCGCGGACTGCATCCTGGCCAACGGCCCGGTCACGCAGGAGCGCTGGGAGAACGCGACCGGCTACTCCCCCGCGAGCATCGCCGCAGAGATCGCCGGCTTGGTATGCGCCGCGCACATCGCGCAAGCCAACGGCGCGACCGACACAGCCGACCACTACCTGTCCATCGCCGATCAGTGGCGCTCGCAGCTCGCCCACTGGACCGTGACCACCAACGGGCCCCTCTCGCCGTCGCCCTACTTCCTGCGAATCAGCGTGGACGGCAACGCCAACGCCGGTACCACCTACACCCTGGCCGACGGCGGGCCCACGGTCGACCAGCGCACCGTCGTCGATCCAAGCTTCCTCGAGCTCGTCCGGCTCGGCGTGCTTCGCGCCGACGACCCCGCGGTGCTCTCGACCCTGCCCGTGGTCGACCGCGAACTCGGCGTCGACACTCCCACCGGAGAGTTCTGGCACCGCTACAACCACGACGGCTACGGCGAGACTCTCGACGGCCGGCCGTTCGGAACCAACGACGGGTTGGGCCGCCTGTGGCCGATCTTCGCCGGCGAGCGCGGCGAGTACGAACTCGCCGCGAGCGAACTGTCCGGCAACGCCGCGGCCGGCCGAGCGGCGGCGATGCAGCGCCTCAACGCGATCGCGAACACCGCCAACGACGGCCTCATGCTCCCCGAGCAGGTATGGGACAACACCGCTCCGGCCGGCACCGACGGCAACCTCCCGGGAACCGGCAGGGCTCCGCGACACCACTCGGCTGGACGCACGCTCAGTTCATCCGGCTCGCCTGGTCGATCGATGCCGGACACCCGGTCGAACGCCCGACCCTGGTCAGCTGCCACTACGGCGGCCCATGCGCCAACCCCGCCCCCTGAGAACGCATCTGCGGAGTCTCACGCGACCCGGCAGCCGCGCACCGGGAAGGACGGCCGGACCGGCCCAACCGCAGAACGGCCGAGCGGCGAACGTCGACCATCACGCGATGTCCTGACTGTCACGGCCAAGACTCGTCCACATCAGGCCACGCACAACCGTCAAGCGAGAAGCTCAAGGCGTTGACCTAGCCACTCCACCCTTGCTCGATCATGCGCAACGCGAGCACACGACCGGTTCGACGATATGGACCTCCTGTGCGACAAGCGCCATCGCCGACTCGACGAGACGGGCCGTCGCCGGGTCCGCCGGCGATCGGCGTGCGCGACGCGGCCGGATCACGCGACCCGGACGCCCCCACCAACCCGGGCCGGCACGACGTACGCCAGCACGCTCGCCTGGCGTCCAAGGCAAATGTCCATGTCTGTCGTTTTCCGCAGTCTCAACGCGCGTGACGGCCGTATGCGTCGATGAGATGGCGTGCGCATGCGCCGGCGCACACCGGACGCAGCGCAACCGTCGAGCTATCGTAAATTATTAGGGACCCATACGAAAAAGCTTGTGTCCCTTACTATCTATAGGTTATAAAGATGCCTCCCGGGGTGGAGCGCGGCGCCGCAGCTGTCACCCGACCATCGCTCTCCACCTTCCTCGAAGGAGACGCAGGCCTATGGCCGACATCAAGGGAACATCGCCTCTGAGCAGGCATCGCAAGATGTACCGCGGCGCCGCCGCACTGGTCGCTGTCTCGCTGCTCGCTTCGGCCTGCAGCAGCAGTGGCGACAAGAAGGGTTCCGGGTCAGACGCCTTTTCGCTGACCGTCGTGACGCCGAACCTCGATCCGGGTAGCGCGATCAACGTCTATCTCGCCGACGACCTCGGCTACTTCAAGGACGCCGGGGTGAACGTCACCCGCATCAACGGTGTGAGCACCGGCGTCTCGTTGCTGACCTCGGGCAAGACCGACCTCATTGCGCAGGGCGCGACGGCCGGGTTCCCGGTTGCCAAGCAGGGCAAGCCGGTCAGCATCATCTGGAACGACATCGGCGGTGGCGCGCTGGGAAGCGTCGCCGTGGCGGCGGGTTCGCCGTATCACTCGATCGATGACCTGTCCGGCAAGAAGGTCGGCACGATCTCGACGACCGGCTCGCAGTTCGGGTTCACCAACCTGTACTCGCACAAGGTCCAGGCCGCGAAGGGCAACGGCTTCACGATCGTGCCGTTCACCGACAACTCGACACTGATCAACAGCGTCGAGTCCGGCGCCGTCCAGGCAGCGGGCGGCAGCGCGGCCATCTTCAATCAGGCCATCAAGTCCGGCAAGCTGCGACTGGTCGCCGACACCACCGACAAGACCCAGCGTGAGGCGCTGCTCGGGACGACGTATACGTCCGACACTGGTCTCGAGGGCCTCAAGGCGACGCTCGCGAAGAAGAAGGAAGCGGTGATTCGCTTCCTCCAGGCGCTGGACCGGGCCGAGCAGTACCTGACGAGCCATTCGCTCGCCGAGGTCGCTGCGGTCATTGAGAAGGACAAGATCTTCGCGACGCTGCCACCGGGCACGGTTCTCTCAGACATCACCCGCCAGCAACCGTTCTTCACCCCGAATCACGGGCAGATCCCCGAGGACGTGTGGAACACGACCCTGGGCCTGTTCTCCCGCTGGCAGATCCAGAGTCTCGGCGACGTGCAGAAGGATTCGCACTTTAGCTACGCCAACTTCGTCGACATGTCTTACCTGAACACCGCAGAACAACGGAACAAGGACACCAGCAAGTGACAGCTTCGTGCCGGGCGGGTGCGGCGAGCGCCCCGCCCGGCACGAATCCACGGCGGGCAGTCCGCAACACAGCGATCAGGGAGCGCCATGAGCCAGACCTCCGAGGTTCCTGCCCGAGCCGGCGATCGTGCTGCCGCGAGGGCTAACGGCGCGGCTTCAGCCCCTTCCTCCGGCACCGAGCGGCCATTGCTCGAAGCACGGAATCTGCAGTACGCCTACCCGGGGGCGCGGGGCGGGACGGGCAGCGTGCTCGCTGTGGATGACGTCAGCTTCTCCGTGGAGCCGGGCACGGTCCTCAGCATCGTCGGGCCGAGCGGTTGCGGGAAATCGACGCTGCTTTCGCTCGTCGCCGGGCTTCAGCCTCCGCTTTCGGGCACCGTCGAATGGTCGCCGGTTGATCGCGACGCCCTGGCCATTCGCAATCAACGGCTGTACACGATGGTGTTCCAGAAGGACACGCTACTGCCGTGGCTACGCGTTGAGGCGAACATCGCCTGGGGGCTTCGCTACCTCAAACTCAGCGACCAGCAGCGCAAGGTACGCGTTCTCTCATCTGCTAGAACTCGTCGGCCTCACCGAGTTCCGTCGCGCCTATCCGTATCAGCTCTCTGGCGGCATGCGCCGCCGCGTCGCGTTTCTCTCCGGTGTTGCGCCGATGCCGCAGGTGATCCTGCTGGACGAGCCGTTCTCCGCGCTGGACGAGCCGACACGCGTGAACATCCACGTCGAGGTGAAGCGCATCGTCGCCGAGCTGGGTATGGCGGTCATCCTCGTCACGCACGACCTCGGCGAGGCGATCACGCTGTCGGACCAGGTTGCATCCTGACCCGGCGGCCGGCGCGGGTGGCGCGGATGTTCGAGATCCCGTTCGGCAAGGACCGCGACGTCCGAGGGCTGCGCGAGACCGACGAATACCTCGGTATCTACAAGGCGCTCTGGCATGAGCTGAATCTGCAGATCACCGGCGATCCCAAGGCTGCCGCGGTATGAGCCGCGCCCGCGCCATGGCGCTCGGCATTCCTGAGCAAGGTGCGCCTGGCCCAGCTGGCTCTGGCTGCCGTGCTTATCTCCGCGTGGCAGTACCTGCCTGACATCGGCTACCTCGCGAGCAAGTACAAGTTCCTCGACCGGTTCTTCATCTCCTCCCCGGCCTGGTCGTGCGCCGCATCCGTGATCTGCTCGTGGGAACGGCCAACTACACGTCGGTGCGCAGGCCGCTGGAGCTGACGATCCGCGACGCGCTGATCGGCATCGTCATCGGCATCGTGGTCGGCGCCGGCCTTGGCCTCGGGCTGAGCGCCAGCCCGACGGCGGCGGCGATCTTCCGCCCGTTCGTCGTCGTCTTCTCGGCGGTGCCCCGCATCGCGCTGGTCCCGGTGATCGTCATCGTCTTCGGTGCCACGGAGCGTTCGTCGATCTTCTCCGCAGCCATCGTGGTGTTCTTCGTGGTCTTCTTCAACGCCTTCGAGGGCGGTCGCACCGTCAAGACCGAACTCCTCGACAACGCCTACCTGCTCGGCGCGTCGAACCGCGCGACGATGCTGCGGGTGCGGCTGCCATACGTCGCCGCCTGGACGATCGTCGCGCTGCCGGCGGCCGCCGGATACGGCTTGGTCGGCAGTGTCGTCACCGAGATCCTCGTCGGCGTGCCGGGCATCGGCCAGCAGTTGATCACCTCGCTCGAAGCGGCAGACGCCACCAGCACGATCGCGCTGGCGATCATGCTGGCCGCCCTTGGCATATTGCTCACCGCGATCGCGACGCTCCTGCGGTCCCGATTGCTGTTCTGGTGGGAAGGCGGACGGTCATGACCGTGCAACCCACCGCGGAACGGCGTACCGCCGCCGGCCGCTACCGAGACGAGAGAGCCGCTGCGCATCACAGCGCGCCCGCCCGGAGCGTCGCCCGACCGCGCCGGTTCGTCCTCACCGTCCAGGCCGCGATCGTGCTGGCCGTCCTCGCCGCGTGGCAGTGGCTTCCAGAGATCGACGCGATCAGCAAGCACGTCGGCATCCTCAACCGGACTTATGTCAGCTCCCCGCGCCATATCGCCGCGGAGGTCGGCAAGCTGCTCTGGGGCACCGCTTCGAGCACGTTCTGGTCGGCGATCGGCACCACCTTGCAAGGGACGCTCGGCGGCCTCGCGATCGGCATCGTTCTCGGAACGGTGTTCGGCCTGCTGCTCAGCG
The DNA here is from genome assembly GCA_963709985.1 of uncultured Actinomycetota bacterium. GTDB lineage: Bacteria > Actinomycetota > Actinomycetes > Mycobacteriales > Jatrophihabitantaceae > DASXRA01. The sequence continues at coordinate 47,264 of CAVPYQ010000043.1, read as the reverse complement.
AGAGCGAGTTCGCCGCCAAGGTGCTCAAGCCATTCATCACGGCATTCAATGCGACGCCCCTCATCGCGTTCATCCCGATCATCGTCGTAATCTTCGGCGTCTCGGTCGAGTCATCGGTGCTGTCCGCAGCGATGCTGTCCGTGCTCGTCATCTTCTTCAACTGCCTCGAAGGCGGCCGGTCGGTGCGTGACGAGGTGATGTCGAATGCGCGTGTCCTCGGGGCGAACCGCCGGTCGGTGATGCTGCGCATCCGCTTCCCGTACGTGCTGGCCTGGATGTTCACCGCGATGCCGGTGGCCATCTCGTTCGCGCTCGTCGGCGCGGTCACCACCGAATTCCTCGTCGGTGTGGCGGGAATCGGCAAGCTGCTCACCGTCGCCCTGTCATTCTCCGACGCGAACCTGACGCTTGCACTCGCGTTCCTGCTCGCCGTCGCCGGCGTACTGCTCGTCGGAGCTGTCTCGCTGCTGCGAACGCGGGTGCTGCACTGGTGGGAGAACACGTGAGGAGGGTTCCGCCGGCATTCGGCGGACACTCCAGCCGACTGCGCTCTCGGCCGGCGCGGGCAACGGGATCTCCGGTTCCAGACCAAGAGCGACGCCGCCTACAGCGAGATCCGCGGGCGGGTGCTGCGCAGCGAACTCGCGCCCGGCGCCAGCATCGACCAGGAGAAACTCGCGGTATCACTGGGGATCTCGACCACGCCGCTTCGGGAGGCGTTGCGACGGCTCGAGGCCGAAGGCTGGCTCGATTCGTCCGCACATCGCGAGATACGGGTCAAACCGCTCTCGCTGCAGGAGCTCGACGAGTTGTACGTGACGCGGTTCGAACTCGACCCGCTCGCAGCAGCACTATCCTCCGATCACCTGACCGCGGACGACATCGCCGAGTTGCGCACGACTGCCGAGAAACCCGATCGCGCGACGGCACTTGAACAACTCGACGCCAACCGGGAACTCCATCGCAGGATATACGCGGCGAGCGGCAACGACGTGTTGACGCAGATCCTCGATCAGCTCTGGGATCGCTGCGACCGCTATCGGTTCATTCTCATCAGGGACGATGAGACGGCGAACACCGATGCCAGTGTCGAACACCTCGAAATCATCGACGCGTTGTCGCAGGGGAACAAGCGTCGGATCCGCACGCTGATGCGACGTCATCTGGAGGGCTCTCTGATCAGATGCCAGAAGCTGATGGCCCGATGAACACAGGCAACGAAACACAAGAAGGTAGGAGCGCGTGGATGCCGATATCGATGGACCCGGCGACCTTTTCGCCACGGCACGCGAACTCGGCAGTTCGACACTTTCCGAGGCGGCGGGAGACCGCGGCTCGCTACCCGTGGCGATCCGGCCGCTCGACCGCGACGTCCACCTCGCGGCCCGTGCGCTGCCAGTTCTCTCCCCGCCGGGCGACAACCTCTGGCTGCACCGCGCGGTCGCGACGCCCAGCCGGGTGAGGTCCTCGTCATCGAGGTCGGCGGTGGGCACGAGTTCGGCTACTGGGGTGAGGTCCTCACCGAGGCGGCGCTCGCGCGTGGCATCGCCGGTTTGGTGATCAACGGCAGGGTCCGCGACGCCACGGCGTTGCGCCGACTGGGTTTTCCGATCTTCAGCACGGGTTGTGCGTGTCCGGGACGACGAAGCGCCCGGACGGCAAAGGTTCGGTCGGCGAACCGATCACCGTCGGCGGTGTCGAGATCTGCCGTGGCGATCTGGTTGTGGGGGACGAGGACGGTGTCGTGGTTGTCCCGGCGGACCGGCAGGCCGACGTCGTCGCGGCTGGGCTCCGGCGTCAGGCCGACGAGCGCCACATCATCGCCCGCGTGCGCGGCGGAGAGAGCACGCTCGCCATCTACGACCTCGCCGAGTGACGCCGTGACCACGACCGACGAAGCTCTCGCGACCGCACTCGACCACGGCACGTGCGCGCTGTCCGACGCGATGGACACGCTCGGCATCGCCGGTGTCCCTGCCGGGCTGCGCTGGCTGAGCGGTGCGGGCCCGGTCGGCGGGCGGGCCGTCACCGTCGAACTGGGGCCGGCCGGGCCCGACCGGCCGGCCCGCCACCTGTGCACGGCGGCGGTCGCCGCGTCCGGGCCGGGGCAGGTCATCGTCGTGTCGCACCCGGGCGGGCAGTGTGCCGGCTGGGGCGGGCTGCTCTCGCTCGCCGCGAGCACGCGCGGCGTCGAAGGCGTCGTCATCGACGGCCCGGCCCGCGACGTCGACGAGGCGCAGGCACTCGGCTTCGCGGTCGTGGGCCGCGAGCCCACGCCCGTCACGGCGCGAACCCGCATCGTCGAGGTCGGCTGGAACGATCCGGTGCGGCTGGGCGGTGTGGTTGTGACGCCGGGCGACATCGTCGTCGCTGACGCCAACGGCGTGGTGATCGTCCCCGCGGCACGGGCCGGCGAGGTGCTGGCCCGGTCCGCCTCGATCGTCGCGCGCGAGGCCGCGATGGCCTCCGACGTGCGGGCCGGCGTACCGGTCACCGAGGTCATGGGCCGGCGCTACGAGGAACTGTCGTGAGCGACGAGATCCTGGTGCGGTCGGACGCGGGGCACGTCCGGACGCTGCGGCTGAACCGGCCGCATCGCAGCAACGCCCTCAGCGCCGAGCTGACCGGCGAACTGGTCGCGGCGCTCGTGTCGGCCGAGACGGACCCCGAGGTACGGGTCGTCGTGCTCACCGGCACCGGCCGGTCGTTCTGCGCCGGGCGCGACCTCAAGGAGATCGCGGCGGCCGACGCGGAGCACAGCGGCCCGGCCCGGCAGGTGCGGCCCCGGATCAGCGCCGAACGCGGGATGTTCGACGTCCTCACCCAGATGCACACGCCGGTGATCGCCGCCCTCAACGGCCACACGGTCGCCGGCGGCCTCGAACTGGCCCTCGGGTGCGACATCCGGATCGCCTCCACCGAGGCGACGTTCGGGCTCCCGGAGGCGAAGCGCGGCATGGGCGCGGCGTTCGCGACGGTCATGTTCCCCCGCGTCGTCCCGTTCTCCTACGCCCTGGAACTGCTCTACACCGGGCGAAGCATCGACGCGGCCGAGGCGCTGCGGGTCGGCCTGGTGAGCGCGGCCGTGCCGCCCGACGCCGTCGCACCGGCCGCCGCGGACCTCGCGGCCGAGATCGCGGGCAACGCCCCGCTGTCGGTCCGCCGGGTGAAGGCGAACGCGTGGGCGACCGCGGGCATGCCGCTGTCGACCGCGCTCCAACTGAACCTCGGCCCTGACCCGTACGCGAGCGAGGACCGCGTCGAGGGCGTGCGCGCGTTCGTCGAGAAGCGCGCGCCGGTGTGGCGCAACCGTTGACCGATCTCGACTGCGTGTACCGGCCGCGCAGCGTCGCGCTGGTCGGCGTCACCGACCGGCCCGGCCGTCCCGGCTCGATGCTCCTGGCGAACCTGGTGGGCAAGGGGTTCACGGGCGCGGTGTATCCCGTCGCGCGCAACGCGGAGCGGGTCGGCGGCCGCCGCTGCTACCGCTCGGTCGCCGAGTTGCCCGAGCCGGTCGACCTGGCCTACCTGCTGCTGCCGGCGGCGGCCGCGGTCGACGCGGCCGAGGAGTGCGCCGCGCTGGGCGTGCGCGCGGCGATCGTCGGCGCATCCGGGTTCGCCGAGGCGGGGACGGACGAGGGCCGCGCGCTGCAGGAGCGGCTGGCCCGAGTCGCCGCGTCGGGCATGCGCGTCGTGGGGCCGAACTGCAACGGCGTCTACAACGCCATCGACCGCATCTCGCTCGGCTTCAACGCGGCGCACAGCATGGACCTGCGCCCCGGCGGCACGGCCGTCCTGTCGCACAGCGGCGCCCTGTTCAGCACGATGATGCTGCGGGCCGAACGCCTCGGGCTCGGCCTCGCCTACTTCGGGTCCGTCGGCAACGAGGCCGACCTGACGATCCTCGACCACCTCGACTACGTGCTCGACCAGCCCGCGACCCGCGTCGCGTGCCTGGTGATCGACTCGCTGCCCGACGGCGCCCGGTTCGCGTCGCTCGCCCGCCGCGCAGCGGACCGCGGTGTCCGCCTGCTCGCGCTCAAGCTCGGCAGCACCGAGACGGGCGCCGCCGTCGCGGTGGCGCACTCCAGCCGGCTCGCCGGGCGCCAGGACGCGTACCGGTCGCTGTTCTCGTCGCTCGGCGTCGGGCTCGTCGAGACGGTCGAGCAACTGATGACCGCCGCGGCCATGCTCGACCGCGAGCGTGCGGTGCCACGTGGGTCCCGGGTCGGGGCGCTCGTCATGTCCGGCGGCGCGGGCGCGCTGCTCGCCGACTCGGCGCACCGGCACGGCGTGCCGATGGCGTCGTTCACGGACGGCACGCAGCGGGCGTTGGAGGCGGTCGCGTCCAGCGCCCGGCCCGTCAACCCGGTCGACACCGGCATCACCGGCGGGAGACCGGCGTCGACGAACTGCTCGGCCTCGTCGGCCGGGACGCGAACGTCGGTGTGGTCACGGCCTTCTACCACCCGCGGGTCGACCCGGCCGGGCGCGTGCTGCTCGCGGATCAGCTCGTCGCGGGCCAGGTCGCCACCGGAAACCGCACGTGCTCATCGCGCCGGGCGGGCTCACCGGCGAGGAACGGCTCCGCTACGACGACGGCGGCGTGCTCGTCGTCGACGACACCGACGTGTGCTTCGCGGCCCTCGCCGCGGCGTCCGCCGCAGCACTGTCCACTGTGGACTTTGCCGTGTCGCCCGGCGCGGACGGAACGATGCTGAGCGACGTCGAAGCCTTGCCCTGCTGGAGAAAGCGGGCCTGCCGGTCGTCGAGACGCACGTCGTCGGGGACGCTGACGCCGCCGTTGCGGCCGCGGAGGCGGTCGGCTGGCCGGTCGTGCTCAAGGGCAGCGCGCCCGGCGTCGGCCACAAGTCCGACGCGGACCTCGTCGCGGTCGGCCTGCGTGACGCCGTCTCGCTGCGGGCGGCCGCGGCCCGCATGGCCGACGCCGTCGGCGGATTCGTCGTGCAGCCGCTCGTCGCCGGCGGGGCGGAGGCGCTCGTCGGGCTCGTCACCGAACCCGAACTCGGGCAGTTCCTGATCGTCGGCACCGGCGGCGTGCACACCGAGGCGATCGCGGACACCGCGCTCGTGCCGCTCGGCGCCACCCGCGACGCGATGCGGTCCGCCTTGCTGCGCACCCGGCTCGGACGCGTCCTGACCAGTTCCCGCTGGCGGCGCAAGGAGACGGTGGACGAGGTCGTCGAGGCGATGGTGTGCCTCGCCGGTCTCGCGCGCGCCCGGCCGCTCGCCGCGGTCGACGTCAACCCGCTCGTCCTCACGCCGTCGGGGCCGGTGGCCGTCGACGCGCTGGTCGTCGCCTCAGACGTCGAGGACGACCCGCGGGCTCAGTGACCGCGAGCAGCAGACCATCATCGTCTTCCCCGCGGCCCGCTCGCTCGCGGTGAGCAGCGAATCGCGGTGGTCGGGGACGCCTTCGAGGACCGGCGTCTCGCACGTGCCGCAGGTCCCTTCCTGGCAGGAGCTCGGTATGTCGATGCCCGCGGCCTCGAGCGCGTGCAGGATGCTCGTCCCGGGGCCGACCGGCACGGTCACGCCGGAGCGGGCGCAGACCACCTCGAACGGCGCCTCGGAGCCCGGCTCGCGCACGGGTTGCGGCCGCGGGTGGAACCGCTCGACGTGCAGGGCGTCCTCGGCCCAACCCGCCAGCGAGCAGCGTTCCTCGACGGCGTCGAGCAGCGGTTCCGGGCCGCAGCAGTACACCGCGAGGCCGGGGACGGGTTCGCGAAGCCACTCGTGCAGCGGCAGCTTGTCCTTCTCGTCCTCGGGGTAGACGGTGACCTTCTCGCCGTAGGCGGCGAGTTCGGCGAGGAACGCCATGCCGGCCCGGCGCCGCCCGCCGTAGAGCAGCCGCCACGGCCGCCCGGCCGCCGCCACGCTGCGGATCATCGGCAGCAGCGGCGTGACTCCGATGCCGCCGGCGAGGAAAAGGTATTCCTGCGCGTCGACCAGCGCGAAGTTGTTGCGCGGCGCGCCGGCGCGCACCCGGTCGCCCGGACGCAGGCGCTCGTGCACGTACTGCGTAGCGCCCCGGCTCTGCGGCTCGCGCAGGATGCCGAGCCGGTAGCGGGAACGGTCGTCCGGGTCGCCGCACAGCGAGAACTGCCGTTCGAGCCCGTTGGGCAGCAGCAGGTCGATGTGCGCGCCGGGCGTCCACGCGGGCAGCGCGCCGCGGTCGGCGGCGACGAGCGAGAGCGCCAGCACCCCGTCGGCCTCCCAGGTCATGCCGTGCACGAGCAGGTCGACGGTCACGGCTCGTCCGAGAAGATCGTCGCGGCCGCCTGGGCCGCGTGATGCGCCGCGGCCCGCTCCGCCGCCTCCGCGTCTCCGAGCTCGATCGCGTCGAGGATCGCGGCTATCTCGGCGGCCGCCTGCCGCGGGCGGTCCGGGTGCGCGAGCGAGCGTGCCCGCAGCACCGCGACCCGGGCGTGCAAGGTGCTGAGCAACTGGCCGATCACGGCGCTGCCCGCGCCGTCGATGAGCACGCGGTAGAAGTCGTCCTTGGCGTCGAGCTGGCGCACGGCGTCCGGGGCGTCGTGCACCGCCTTCACCGCGGCCCGCAGCTGGATGCGCTGCGCCCGCGTCGCGTTCGCCGTGAACAGCCGGGCCGCCATGCCTTCGAGAACGCCGCGCACCGCGTAGATGACCTCGGCGTCCTCGCGGCTGACGGACGCCACGACCATGCCGACCTGCGGGACGCTCACGACCAGGCCCTCGGTCTCGAGGTGCCGCAGCGCCTCGCGCACCGACGCGCGGGACGCCCCGGTGAGCTCGCACAGGTGCCGCTCGACGAGCCGCTCCCCCGGCGCGAACCGCTGGCGCAGCAGGGCGTTTCGCAGGTGCTCGGCCACTTGCTGACGCACCGGAGCCGCCACGCGGACCACGGCCATCTCGGTCATGTCAGCCCCCGGGCGGTCCACCGGCGGCACGGCGGCGATCGGGCTCGACCCGTTGACCTCCGCCCACGTCAGGCCCGTGCTCTCGCGCGCCACGGTGTCGATCGTCAGCGTGGTGTCGCCGTCCGGGCCGAAGTCGGCGAGCGCCTTGCGCCAGACCTCCAGTCCCCGCTTGCCCATCGGCAGGTCGAAGCCGAGTTCCTCGGCCGCACCCATCGCGATGTCGAGATCCTTGTTGACCAGGCCGATGCGCATGCCCGCGCTGAACTTCTCGGTTGCGATGTAGGTCGGGTACCGGACCTGCGAGAAGTAGGTACGGCCGGTTCCCGTGTTGAGCACGCCGAGGATCGTCTCGTCGGCGATCCCGGCCTTGCGCGCCATGGCGATCGCCTCCATGCTCACCAGCCCGGCGAGGTTGCAGACCATGTTGTTGATCGTCTTGACGAGCGCGCCGTTGCCGGGTCCCCCGGCGAACACGACGGACGCCGAGAACGTGTCGAGCGCCCAGAGCTCGCCGGCGATGTCCTCGTCGCGGGCACCGACGATGGTGGTGAGGTTGCCCGCCTCCGCGCCGATGACGCCTCCCGTGACGGGCGCGTCGAAGTAGCGGATGCCGGAGCCGGCCAGCGAGATGTTGAGCGCACGGGCGTCGGCGGGCGACATGCTCGACAGGTCGAGCACCGTCACGCCCTCGCCCTTGCCGGAACGGGCGATGCCGTCGGTGACGAGCGCCGACACCCGCCCGTCCGGGACGCTCAGGCAGACCAGGTCGCCGGGCTCGACCACGTCGGCCGCTTCGGGGGCGACGTCGAGGCCGAGTTCGTCCGCCACCCGGCGGGTCGCGGCCGCGTCGGGGTCGACGCCGACGACGTCCACGCCGCGTTCCGTGCCGCCGTCCGCGACGTGCCGGGCGAGGTGGTAGCCCATCTGGCCCAGGCCGACGAAGACCACCTTGCTCATTCGGCGGTCCAGACCTCGTCCGCGACGCGGAACGCGTCGACCCCGACCGGGACGCCCGCATACACCGCGGTATGGATCAGCGCGGCGCGCACCTGCTCCAGCGTGCAGCCGTTGCGGCGCGCGCCGTGGATGTGCGTGCCCAGTTCCTTCGACTTCCCGAGCGCGGCGAGCAGCGAGATCGTGATGAGGCTGCGCGTCGCCTTCGGCAGGTCGTCGTTGCCCCACGACCGTCCCCAGCAGTACTCGGTCAGGAACTCCTGCCATTCGGGGCCGAACGGCGACGAATCACTGCGGCTGAGCGCCCGGTCGACGTACTCGTCGCCGAGCACTTCGCGGCGCGTCTTCAGGCCGTGGTCGAATTCCTCAGTTGGCACGATGGTCCTCTCGATCAGTCGGTCGGATAGGTCAGCGAGCGGACGTGGCGCCCGGCGGCGGCGAACTGGGCGTTCGCGATGTCGATCATCACCGGCTTCGGGACCAGCAGTCGCGCAGGCGCCGGGTTTCGCCGACACGACGAGGTCCAGCGAGTCGTCGCCGACGGCGGACGCGCGCACTTCGAAGCCGTCCGCGCCGATCATCGACTGCAGGGCCTCGACCGCGGCCGCAACGGGATCGCCGGTCATCCGGCCACCTGCACGGGGCGCGTCACCGGGACACTGCTCGGGTGGCTCGGCACGAGGGTCGTGTGCGTCGGTTCCGGCCCGCCGACGACGATGACGACCGTTCTCCGGCCCGGCGACCGGGTACACGAGACCGTCCTTCTCGACGAACGCATAGGACGCGTCGGGGTGTGCGGACGCCGGGAAGCGCTCGACCGGGATGGCGGCCCGGGACCAGATCTCGCGGGCCACGTCGGCCTTGGCCAGCCCGGCGGCCGCCATCGCGCGCGCGTGCCCCGGTGACACCAGCACCGCGACGGTGCCCTTGCCCATGACGACGTTGGGGTTGCCCATGAACGCCAGGCCGTCGCCCAGCAGGGTCAGCATCGCGTCGACGTCCTGGCGCGGGGTGAGCACGTTCATCGTTCCGGTGGCGCCGAGCAGCGTCACCGCGTCGTCGCCGGCCAGCGGCTCCCACGGCGACGACTCCTCGTTCTCGCCGAAGCAGAACGTGTACCGGCCGGGCTGGCCCATGATCGACTTCGACACGTCGCCCGGTGTCGCGCCGCCGACGTTGTTCACGAGCAGGCGCAGGGCGCGGCCGATCGTGGCGTTCGCCCGCGTGCCGTGCCCGAGCGCGCCGCGCCCGCTGTTCACGCCGAGCGCCGATCGCACCGGGCCGTTCACCACGATCATCGGTGTGGACGGGCCGGTGGTCGTCGCGATGCCGTTGAGGTTGAACGCGGGATCGCAGGCCGCCTCGACGACCGCCACCAGCAGCGGGAGCACGGCCGGTTCGCAACCGGCCATGACGGCGTTCACCGCCAGGCTCTCGTACGTCACGCCGAACCCGCTCGGCGGCATCTCGGCCACCACGTCCGCCGGGTCGGCGGACGGCGACAGCGCGGCGAGCATCCGGTCGACGCGCGCGGCGATCGGCAACACGATCGGCAGGCCGTCGGTCCAGCCGCGCCGGTAGAACTCGTCCTGCGCGTTGTCGTACCCGTCGACCTCGATCTCGCCCGGACCGTCCGCGGCGACGGGCGCCGCGACGTCCGGGGCGCTGGTGAGGCGCTCGGCGATCTGCCCGTACGCCGCTTCGATCAGGGCGATCGCCTCGGCGCGGTCGATGGTCTCCGGGTTGCGGTCGAGCACCACGGTTGGCAGCGGGAACGACTTCGCCCGGCCGATGGCCTCGGCCAGGCCGGCGAACTCGCGCGTCACGACGAGAACCACCGGCACGTCCGCGCGGGCCAGCTCCATCGCGTCGTGGTAACTCCACGCGGTGCACGATCCGCAGTTCGCGAGCCCGACGACCGCCGCGTCGGAGCCGGCCGCGATCTCCTTCAGCAGCACGGGATCCGCGGCGGAGCCGTTCGGCACCTGGTGGTCCGGCGTCGCCGCCGCCCCGTCGGCGGCGAGCAGAACGCCCAGCCGGTCGGCCATGTCGTGCCAGCTCGGCCAGGCGTTCTTCAGCAGCGCGATCCGCCGCCCGGCGAGCGCGTCGAGGTGGCGCGGGCCGCTCGCGCCGGACGAACCGGAGGGCGCGCGGGTCGGATCGCGCAGGGACAAGGTCGGCACAGGCGCCCTCTCAGTCGTCGGAACGGGTCTGCAGGTGGTGGTAGTTCAGGGCGGCGCGCGCGTCGCGCAGCCGTTCGCCGTTCTGGACCCGGGCCCGGATCGCGTCCTCGGCCTCGGCGACGGCGAGCGCACGCTCGTAGATCTCCTCGACGCGCCCGGCGGGCAGGCACAGCACGCCGTCGCGGTCGCCGACCAGCAGGTCGCCCGGCTCGACCCGGACGCCGCCGATCTGCACCGGGCCGTCGTACTGCTCGACCTGCACGCGGTCCTTGCCGGTGCGCATCCAGTTGCCCCGCGCGAACACCGGGTAGCCGAGTTCGACGCTGCGGGCGACGTCACGGCACACCCCGTCGATCACCGTGCCGCCGAGTCCCGTCCGGGACGCGACGAGGGTGAGGATGTCGCCCCATACCGTCACGTCCGTCCGGCCGCCGTTGTCGAGCACGACGACCTGGCCGGGTGGCAGGTCGTCGATGTAGTCGCCCACCGAACCCTTCACCTCGCCGCACGGCGCGTACCGGACGGTGAACGCCGGCCCGGCCAGCGTGAACGACGGATCCATCGGCGAGATGCCCAGGCACTGGCCGGGGATTCCGAGCCGGTCGAGCGCGTCGCTCACCGTGCTCGTGCCGAGCTTGACCAGCGCGTCCGCGATGCCGGTCACGGCTGTCCCAGCCACGCGATGACCTCGCCCTGCACGTGCATGCCCGGCGGCAGCGAGTCGTTCACCAGGACGTGCCGGGCGGGCCGCGACCCCGGATCGGGGAAGTGCTTCTCCCACACCGGGTTCAGCTCGGCCCGGACGTCCTTGGTCCGCACGTACACCGTGAACTTCGCGACGTTGTCGAGCGAACCGCCCGCCGCAGCGAGGACGGCGGCCGCGTTGTCGAACAGGTTCGCCACCTGCGTCGCGGCGTCCTCGGGCAGCACGCCGCTCGCCCGGTCGACGCCCGAGATGCTGCCGGACGCGAGCAACGGCCCGACGAGCGATGCGTTCGGGATGGGGTGCGCGCCGTGGCCGAGCCCGGGCACCTCGATCGAGCGCCGGCCCATTACGCCCACCGCGCGAAGCCGAGCCCGGCGCCCGTGCCCGCCTCGGTGCGGTACACCGGCTCGTACGCGAGCAGTTCCATCTGCCGGCCGGTGGCGTTCATGATCCCGGCGAGCGTGACCCAGTTCAGGCACTCCGACGTCGCCGAGCGCAGCCGCTCGCGCGGCAGCGTGGTGAGCAGGTCGACGTCGTTCTTCTGCAGGGCGGTCAGCAGCAGGCGGTCGAGCTCCTCGTCGACGACGAAGTGGCTCAGCCCGCCCGACGCGACGACGGCAACTCGCACGTCGTCGTCCCACGCGGCTATCGCGTCGGCCAGCGCCGTCCCGATCGCGTAGCACCGGCGCGGCGTGACGGCGTTGGGCGGGTAGCACGTGTTCTGGCAGAACGGGAGGATCGGCACTGCCGGGTCGAGCAACCGCTCCAGCACGAAGCCGTACCCGTGGGGGATCCCCTGCTCGCGCCGGGATGTCGTGCGCACGACGTCGAGTTCGCCCCCGCCGCCGCGCGGGTAGCGGCGCGCGACCGTGCCGCCGTAGCTCGGCTCGACGTAGGTCATGTGGCTGACGTCGAAGTCGTGCTCGACGAGGTGCTCGATCACGTGCCGCCCGAACGCGGCGTCGACCGGGACGTCCCGGCGCTCGGCGCCGTAGCCGTCGGCCACCGCCTGCGCCATCTGCTTCTCGAGTTCGGTGCCCACCGTCGGCTTCGGCCGCGGGACGAGCGGGACCGTGTCGCCCCAGTACACCGAGAACATCGGCATGTTGCTCTCGTAGAACCACTCGTCCTGGTCGTCGCTGATGACGAGCACGACGTCGGGGCGCGCGTCGCGCAGCGTCGCCGCGATCTCGTCCAGCGCGTGCTGGCAGGTCTGCGACTGGCGGCGGAAGTGGTCGAGGTCGTGGGGCTGGTTGCGCACCTCGTCCGGGACGTGCCCGCCGGCGAGCGCCTCGGCGTACCCGCGGGCGAGCCCGTCCGGCGGGAACACCAGTTCGAGATTGAGGTGGTCCCGCGCCGCGTAGTCGAGCCACTGCTCCGGCGGAAGGATGAGCAGTGGCGTGTGCGACGTGCCGATGGCCGCGACGACCTGCGCCATCAGGCCGCCGCCGTCGCGGATGCTTCGTCGGCGAGGCGGCGCTTCAACATGCGGCGCGCGACGAGCGCCGCGGTGTCGAGCCGGATGCTCACCTCGGTCGGCGCGCCCTCGGCGTCGCGCATGGCCTGCAGAATCTTGACGGCGGCGGCGTCTTCGTCGATGAGGCACATCTGTCCCTCGTAGACGTTGTCGTCGAACGCCGGGTTGCCATGGGCATAGTCGCGGCCGATGGCGAAGAAGTAGTGCGTACGCGATTCGGCCTCGGGTGTCATCGCGTAGACCACCTTGCCGAGGAAGTCCCGCTCCGGCTGGCCGGGCGGCTGCGCCGCGCCCTCGGCCGGTGCGACGCGGGTATCGAGCACATAGAGCGACGGCACGAAGAACTGGATGTGCTGCGAGCGGTCGATCGGCGAGCGGAGCCCGGTGCGCTCGGCGTATGTCGGCGGGCATTCGACCGCATGCATGATGCGTTCGGCGCGCACGACCCAGCGCCCTTCGTCGTTGTCGGTGGTGATGGGCGTCTCGGCAACCTCCCGCGAGCCGATCTTCGTGGCGTGGATGAACGACTCGTGCGAAAGGTCCATGACGTTGTCGGCGATCAGCGAGTGGTTGCCCTCGATCATCGCAAGGCCCGACACGAACGTGTACCGATCGTCGCGGAAGCCGGTCTCGGCCGGGATGCGGGCCGGGTCGGCGCGCTCGGGATCGCCCGGCCAGATCCAGACGAACGGTCCGTTCTCCGCGAGCGGATAGCGCCGCACGTCGGCACGGGCGGGGATCTTCGACTGACCGGGAACGCTCAGGCACACGCCGTCGCAGCCGAACCGGAACCCGTGGTAGCCGCAGGTGATGATGTCGTCCTTCAGGGTCCCTTCCGACAGCGGGAAGCCGCCGTGCGAACAGCGGTTGCGCAGCGCGACCGGATCACCGGACGCGCTCCGGTACAACACGACGGACTCGCCGAGCACGGTGCGGGCGAGCAGGCCGTCACCCAGTTCGCGGCGCAGCGCGACGACGTACCACTCGTTGCGGACGAACGCCATGGCGTCTCCTCTCAGACCTTGAGTCGCGGGAACAGCGCGCGGCTGTTCGTCTCGTAGATGGCGCGGCGGTCGTCGTCCGAGATCGAGGCGATGCCGTCGATGACCCGCTTGAGGTCGTCCATCTGGTGGCCGGTCGCCGGGTCGGCGACCGAGCCGCTGCCCGGGCGCTCGGTGCCGAACACGCACCGGTCGGCGCCCACCGTCTCGATCAGGAATTGCAGCGAGCGCGGGTTGTGCAGCACGGTGTCGAACCAGAACCGCCGAAGCGACGTATCGAAGGATTCCGCGTCGGGCGACCCGCCGAGGCTCGGCATCAGCCGCTCAGCGCGCCAACGCCCGATCTGGTAGGGCACTGACCCGCCGCCGTGGGCGACGATCAGCTTGAGCGAGGGGAACGTCTCGAACACCGGCGAGCGCAGCACGCTCAGGATCGCGACGGACTCCTCGGTGATGAAGTGCTCGCTGTAGGTCTCGCGGCCGCTGAAGCAGCCCGCCGAGTGGATCAGCGCCGGGACGTCGAGCGCCACCAGCCGTTCGAACAGCGGGTACCAGTACTCGTCGCCCAGTGCGGGCGACGTGCCGCGCCCCTCGGACGGGTCGGGGTTGATGGCGACGCCGACGAAACCGAGTTCGTTGACCGCGCGGTCGAGTTCGTCGAACGCCTCCTCGACCGGGCGGCCGTCGCAGACCGGCAGGCCCGCCACGCCGCCGAAGCGCGTGGGGTGCATCGCCACCGTGCGGGCGATGAGGTCGTTGTTCGCCTCCACCCACCAGTGGACGACCTTCTCGGGCTTGGTCGAGGTCATCAACTGGTACGGGCGCGGCGAGATGAGCTGCACGTCGGTGCCGACCTCGTCGAGGAGCGCGACGTTGCGGTCAGCCGCGGCGGCCAGCGCCGAGTCGCTGATCTTCGGGTCGCCGCGGTGATGACCGCCGACCGCCTGCAACCGGGCCTTGTACGCGTAGAAGACCTCGGGCGCATTGAGGTGCGCGTGGGCGTCGATGATCACGAGCGCTGCCTGCCTGACCTACTGTCCGACAATCTGACCGACCTGTCTCTCCGTTGCGACCAGCAATAGTTAGGGTACCTTTGTATTTCACGCGACGGCAGGAGTCAAGATGTTCGGCTACCAGACAATCGGCGCCGCGCTCGCCGGGCTCGGCGCCGACACGGTGTTCGGCGTCATGGGCGACGGCAACTTCCACTTCGTCGACTCCTGGGTGCACGAGCAGGGCGGGCGCTACGTCGCCGCGCGGCACGAGGGCGGCGCCGTCAACATGGCAGACGGCTACGCACGGGTGCTCGGGCGCGACGGGTTCGGCGTGGCCACCGTCACGCACGGGCCCGGGCTGACCAACGCGGTCACGGCCCTCACCGCGGCGGTGCGCAACCGGACGCCGTTGCTGCTCCTGGCCGGCGACCTCCCCCAGGCCGCGACGCGGCACAACCAGCGCATCGACCAGGCGGCCGTCGTCGCGCCGACCGGTGCGGGCTACATGCGCGTGACGACGGCGGCGGGCGCGCCGGCCCAGGTCGCGTCGGCGCTGCGGCAGGCGCTTCTCGACCGCCGCCCGGTCGTGCTCGACGTCGCGAACGACGTGCAGCGCGAGCAGTGGGCCGGCCCGGTCGACACGGCCCGGCTCAGCGCGGCGATCGAGTCGGCCCGCGCCCAGCGGGTCGCGCCCGAGGCCGGCGCGGTCGAGCGGGCGGCCGCGGCGATCGACGCGGCGCAGCGGCCGGTCGTCCTCGCCGGGCGCGGGGCGGCCTGGTCCGGCGCCGGCCCGGCGCTGCGCGCGCTCGCCGAACGCACCGGCGCGCTGCTCGGCACGACCTTGCTCGGCAAGGGGATCTTCGCGGGCGACCCGTTCGACGTCGGTCTCGCCGGCACGCTCTCGTCGCCCACGACGGCCCGCCTGCTGGCCGGCGCCGACTGCGTGGTCGCCGTGGGCACCAGCCTGCACACCTGGACGACGAACGCGGGCCGCCTGTTTCCCGGCGCGACACTCGTCCAGGTCGACGCCGACCCGGTTCGGATCGGCGACTTCACGACGCCCGACCACGTCGTGATCGGCGACGCCCGCCTCGCCGCCGACGCGCTGGCCGCCGCCGTCGGCGCCCGTTCCGGCTACCGCACGGACGACGTGCGCGCCGCCGTCGCGGCGAGCGGGCCGTACGACGGCCTCGAGGACTCCAGCAGCGGCGAGCGCGTCGACACCCGGGTGGCCCTGATCGCGCTCGACGAGATACTGCCGCGCGAGCGCACGATCTTCTCCGACGGCGGCCACTACTTCGGCTATCCCGGCATGTACTTCACGGTTCTGGAGCCGGACAGCTTCGTGCTGGCCGCCAACTTCGGCGCCATCGGGCTCGGGCTCGGCACGGCGATCGGCGGCGCGATCGCCCGACCGGACCGGCTGTGCGTGCTGGTCGTCGGCGACGGCGGCCTGCTGATGAGCGTGCCCGAACTGGAGAGTGCCGTCCGCAACGGCGTGCCGATGGTCGTGGTCGTGGTGAACGACGCGGCGTACGGCGCTGAGGTGCACAGCATGCGCGGCCTCGGCCTCGCCGTGGACACGGCCCAGTTCCCGGACACGGACTTCGTCGCGCTCGCGCGGGGGTTCGGCGCCGACGGCGTCACGGTCCGCACCGCGGCCGACGTCAAGGCCGTAGGCGACCGTGTGCGCGACCTCACCGGCCCGCTCGTCCTCGACGTGAAGGTCGACGCGGACCTGGTGGCGCCGTGGTACCGCGCGGCGAAGATCGACGCCGCGAAACGGCAATGACCCTTGCCCGGCCGGGTCCCTTGACGTAATAGTAAGGGTACCTAACGACGTGGACGGAGAGCTCGTGACCAGTCACCCGGCATCCCAACCGCCCGTCACCTACTCCGCGCCGGAGACGCCGTTCGCGCTGCCGCCCGAACTCGTCGAGCTCAAGCATCTCGCCCGCGAGATCGTGAACAAGGAGCTCATCCCGCTGGAGGCCGAGTTCCTGCGCGACGACCCCGACGGCCTGCCCGGCTACGGATTCGTCGACGGCACACTGCCCAAGGAGCAGTGGGAGCGGCTGCGCGCGATCGCGCACAGCACCGGCCTCGACACCGCGATGCTGCCGGTCGAGTACGGCGGCGCCGGGCTCGGCACGCTCGGGGCGTTCGTCATCGCCGAGGAGCTGCGGCGAAGCGTCGTCCCGCTGCCGATGCCGCAGGTGCTCAACATGCTCTACTCCGGCAACGACGAGCAGAAGGAGAAGTACCTGC
The DNA here is from genome assembly GCA_963709985.1 of uncultured Actinomycetota bacterium. Classification (GTDB taxonomy): domain Bacteria; phylum Actinomycetota; class Actinomycetes; order Mycobacteriales; family Jatrophihabitantaceae; genus DASXRA01. Next base: position 30,760 of record CAVPYQ010000043.1, on the reverse strand, counting down.
TGCCGCAGATGCGCGGGGAGAAGATCGGCTCGTACGCCCAGACCGAGCCGGGCGCGGGCTCCGACGTCGGCAGCCTGCAGACCCGCGCCGTCCTCGACGGCGACGAGTGGGTGATCAACGGCACCAAGACGTTCATCAGCTGGGCCGACGAGGCCGACTTCTACTGCGTCATGGCGCTCACCGACCCGGAGAAGAAGACGCACGGCGGCATCTCGATGTTCATCGTCGACAAGGGCACCCCCGGCGTCTCGATGACGCCGCTGAACCTGTGGCTCTCGTCGCGCCCGCACAACTTCACGATCCACTTCGACGACGTGCGCGTGCCGCACGGCGCCCTGCTCGGCGAGGTCGGCGGCGGGATGGCGCTGGGCCAGCAGTGGCTCGCGATCCAGGACCGCCTCACCCGTGGCTCGCTCGCGACCGGCATGCTCACGCGCAGCCTGGAGATCGCGACCGAGTACGCCAAGAGCCGCCAGACGTTCGGCAAACCGCTGGCCGAACGGCAGGCGATCCAGTGGATGCTCGTCGACGTGTTCATGGACCTCAAGACGATCCGCGCGCTGTCCTACGAGTGCGCCGCCCTGGCCGACCAGGGCAGGGACGTGCGCGCGTACGCCGCCATTGCCAAGTACATGGGCGGCAACTACGGGCATCGCTCGATGGACAAGATCATGCAGGTGCTCGGCGGGCTGGGCGAGGACATGAGCACGCCGATCCCCCACTGGTACAAGGTGATCCGCCACGGACGCATCGGCGGCGGAACGGACGAGATCCAGCGCATCCTCATCTCGCGCGCGATCTTCAAGCAGGGCGTCTCGCTCTGGGAGGCATGACATGGGTTACCCCGCCGTCTACCTGTTCGAGGAGTGCATGCGCGAGGGCATGCAGATCGAGTCGGCGTCGATCTCCGTCGAGACAAGGTGCGCCTGCTCGACGCGCTGTCGCGCACCGGCGTGCCGGCGATCAACGTCGGCTCGTTCGTCAGCCCGCGCTACACGCCGCAGATGGCAAACGTCGACGAGGTACTCAAGCGTTCACCCCGCTCGATGGCGTGAAGTACTACTTCGCTCGCCCTCAACCCCAGGGGGTTCGAGCGGGCCGCCCCGTCATGCCCTCCCTCACCGACAACGACGTCCCGGCGCTGCGGGCCGAATGTGCGACACGTTCCTGCGCCGCAACGCGAACATCAGCCGCGACGCACGAGATCGACGCGTGGCCCGCGATCGTCGCGGCGCGCGAAGGACGAGGGCGCCGACCGAGGCCGGCATCGAGCTCGGCGCGGCTTCGGCTCGAACTTCGAGGGGCGTTTCACGCACGAGGACGGATGCACTGGCTGCGCCGCGCGCACGAGCGCTGGGACGCCGCCGGGATCCCCGTCACGAGATCGTGCCTGTTCGACCCGATGAGCTGGTGCATGCCGCACTGGGTGGAGGAGAAGCTCGCCGCGGTGAAGGCCGAGTGCCGCACGTCAAGCAGTTCCACCTGCACATGCACGACGCGCCGCGGCATGGCCACGCCGAGGTCTACGCGGCGGCGCGCGTCCTCGACGAGACCACCGCCTGTCAGATGAGACGTCACGGCCGGCGGCATCGGCGGCTGCCCGTACTGCGGCAACGGCCGGGCGACGGGCATGGCCGCGACGGAGGACGTCGTCACCATGTTCGACGCGATGGGCGTCGAGACCGGCGTCGACATCGACAAGCTGATCGACGCGGTGTGGCTGCTGGAGGAGATCATCGGCCGCCCGTCCCCCGGGCACGTCGTCGCACGGCGGGCCGCTGCCGAAGCCCGAGGAACTCTACGACGCCAACCTCCCGCTCGTCGAGACGCACGAGCAGGTCCGGCACTTCAAGCTCGGGCCGCAGGCGGCCGAGGGCGGCATCCGCCCGTGGAAGGAACCGATTCCCTCGCCGGCCCAAGGGACATGAACGCCGCCGAGGCGCTGGTGACGGCGCTCGCCGCGCAGCCGGTCGACGTGCTGTTCCTCAACCCGGGCACCGACACCGCGCCCGTGCAGGAGGCGCTGCTCGCGTTCGCGGCCGAGGGCCGCCCGGTGCCGCGCGTCGTGCTGTGCCTGCACGAGGCGGTCGCGCCTCGCGGCGGCGCACGCGTACCACGCGGTCACCGGCCGGCCGCAGGTCGTGATGGTCCACGTGGACGTCGGGACGCAGAACCTCGGCTCGATGGTGCACAACGCCGCGCGCGCCGAGGCGGGTGTCGTGATCATCGCCGGCCGCACGCCGTACACCGCGCACGGCGAGGAGCCCGGCGGGCGCGACAGCACCGTGCACTGGATGCAGGACGTCCCCGACCAGGCCGGCGTCGTGCGCCCGTACGTCAAGCACGTCGACGACCTGGCCCGGCCGGCCACGCTCGAGCGGCAGGTGCTGCGCGCGTTCCAGATCGCGTCCGCTCCGCCGGCCGGCCCGGTCTACCTCACCGCCGCGCGCGAGGCGCTGCTCGCGCCGATGCCGGAGGCGGACCCGTTGGCCGCGGCGCGATTCGCGGCGCCCGCTCCCCCGGCCGCCAACCGGGCCGAACTGCGGCGAGCCGCGGCGCTGCTCGCCCGCGCCGAGCGGCCGGTGATCGTGACGGCCCGGGCCGGTCGTGACCCGGCGGTCGGCGGCCTCGTCGCGGTCGCGGAGTTCCTCGGCGCCCCGGTCGTGGACGCCCGCGAGCGGATGAACTTCCCGTCGACCCACGCGGCGTACGTGCGCCGCGCCGCCGCCGGGCGCGACGCGCTGCGCGCCGCGGACGCGGTCCTCGTCGTGGACGCCCCCGTGCGGTGGGTGCCCGGCACGGCCGAGCCGCCGCCGGACGCCACGGTCGTCGTGCTCGACCTCGACCCGGTGCACGCGTCGATGCCGGGCTGGTCGTACCCGGTCGACGTCGCGCTGCAGTGCTCGCCCGCGGCCGGGCTGGCCGACCTGCTCGCCGAACTCGAGGCGAGCGCGAGCGCGCGCCCGCTGTGGTGGCACGACGGCGAGCCAGTGGCACAACCCACGGCGACGCTCCAGGCCGCCGACGTCGCGACCGCGCTCGACGACCTGCTCGCGCCGGCCGACATCGTCGTCGAGGAGGCGACCACGAACGCGGAGGCGATCCGCGCGAACCTGCACCGCACCGTGCCGGGCACGTACTTCCGCTCGGGCGGCTCCGGGCTCGGCTGGGGTCTCGCCGCGGCGCTGGGCGCCAAGCTGGCACAGCCGTCGCGGCGCGTGGTGAGCGTCGTCGGCGACGGCGCGTTCCTGTTCGCCGAGCCCGCGGCGGCGCTGTGGTCGATGCGCGAGTGCGCCGCTCCCGCCCTGGTCGTCGTGCTCCGCAACGGGGGGTACGCGGCGAGCCGCAAGCCCGTGTTCGACCTGTTCCCGCAAGGGCGTTCGGCCGCGACCGGCGAGGTGACCGGCACGCTGTTCGCCGGCTCCCCCGACCTCGCGGCGCTCGCGCGGTCCTGCGGCGCGCACGGTGCGCACGTCCGCACCCGCGACGAACTCAAGCCGGCGCTGCACCTCGCCGCCGAGGCGGTCGGCAGCGGGCAGGCCGCCGTCGTCGTGGTCGAGGTCGGGTCGCCGTGGATCTGAGCCTGACCCGGCACGACCTCTACCGCGACGGCGGGTGGCACCCGGCGGCGACCACCGAACGGCACACCGTCGTCGCGCCCGCCACCGGCGACGAGATCGGCACCGTGCCGGTCGCCGACGCGCGCGACACCGACGCGGTCGTGGCGTCCGCGCGCCGCGCGTTCGACAGCGGGCCGTGGCCGCACACGACGACGGCCGAGCGCGCCGACGCCCTGCTGCGCCTCGCCGCCGTGATCGAGGAACGGGCCGACGCGTTCGGCGAGATCGCGGCGCGCGAGATCGGGCAGCCGTACGAGTTCGCCCGGGCGCGTAATGCGGGCGGGCCGGCGCGCCAGCTTCGCTACTACGCCGAACTGGTCCGCGACCGCGACGCCGAGGAGGTCCGCCCGGCGCGCAACTGGCCGGGTTCGACGGTCGTGCGCCGCGAGCCGATCGGTGTGGCGGCCCTGATCGTCCCGTGGAACTACCCGCAGTCGCTGACGATGACCAAGCTGGCGCCCGCGCTGGCCGCCGGGTGCACGGTGGTCGTCAAGCCCGCCGCCGAGGCGATCCTCAACGCCTACCGGCTCGTCGAGGCGTGCGACGCCGCCGGGCTGCCGCCGGGCGTGGTCAACCTGCTGCCGGGTGGGCGCGAGACGGGCGAACGCCTCGTGTCCCACTCCGGTGTGGACAAGGTCGCGTTCACCGGCTCGACTGCGGCCGGCCGCGCGATCGCCGCCGCGTGCGGGCCGATGCTGCGCCCGGTGACGCTCGAACTGGGCGGCAAGTCCGCGGCCGTCGTCCTGCCCGACGCCGACCTGGACGCGTTCGTCCAGAACGCCGCGCTCATCACGTTCGCCAATGCCGGCCAGACCTGCTTCGCCCAGGCGCGCGTCCTCGTGCCGCGCGACGCCACGACGAGATCGCGTCCGCGCTGTGCGAGCTGGCCCGCTCCTACGTGCTGGGCGACCCGTTCGACCCGGCGACGACGATGGGCCCGCTGGTCAGTGCCGCGCAGCGCGACCGGGTGAGCGCCATCGTGCAGCGGGCCGTTCGCGACGGCGCGCACATCGCGACCGGCGGCCGGGCGCCGGCCGAGCCGTCGCGCGGCTGGTTCTTCGAGCCCACCGTCCTCGTCGGCGTCGACAACCGCAGCGAGATCGCCCGGGAGGAGATCTTCGGGCCGGTCGTCACCGTCATCCCTTACGACGATGAGCGGCACGCGGTCGAGCTGGCCGAACGACTCGCGCGTACGGCCTGGGTGGTTCGGTCTACACGGCCGACCCCGAATACGGCCTGGCCGTGGCGCGCCGGATCGCGTCGGGGACGGTCGGCGTGAACGGCTACGGGCCGGACCTGGCCGCACCCTTCGGCGGTTACAAGGCGAGCGGGCTCGGCAAGGAGTACGGGCCGGAGTCGATCACCGCCTACGAGAACGTGAAGTCGATCTTCCGGCCGGCCGGGTGACGATCACTGCCGAACTCGCGCGGCGCGGGCACGCCACCTCGTTCGACGATCTGCCGCCCGATGTCGTGCGGCTGGCCGCCCAGTGCCTTCTCGACTGGCTCGGCGTGACGCTCGCGGGCAGCGCGCAGCCGGTCACCGGCCTGCTGCGCGCCGAGATCCTGCCCGAGGCGGCCGCCGGGGACGCGACGCTCGTCGGGACCGGCGAGCGCGTCGGCCCCGGAGTGGCCGCACTGGTCAACGGCACCGCCGCGCACGCCCTCGACTACGACGACGTCGTGCCGGCCATGTCGGGGCACCCCTCCGCTCCGGTGATCGCCGCGCTGTTGCCGATCGCCGAGCAGACCGGCATGGACGGCCGGTCGTTCGTCGCCGCATTCGTAGCGGGCTTCGAGACCGAGTGCCGCCTCGGCCGGTCACTCGCGCCGAACCACTACGACAGCGGCTGGCATGCGACGGGCACGCTGGGCACGATCGGCGCCGCCGCAGCGACCGCACATGCACTCGGCCTGGACGAGTCGTCGTGGCGGCACGCGCTGGGTATCGCGGCCACGACCGCGGCGGGACTGCGTGGCGTGTTCGGCACGATGAGCAAGCCGCTGCACGCGGGCAACGCCGCGGCTAACGGGCAGCGTGCCGCCCGGCTCGCGGCCCGCGGCTTCACCAGCAATCCCGACGTCATTGAGGCCAGGCACGGCTTCGCCGCCACGCACTCCACCGGCATGGACGCATCGCGAGCATTTGTCGAGGAGTACGACCTGCGCAACGTCCTGTTCAAGTACCACGCGGCCTGCTACGGGGCGCACGCCGCGATGGAGGCTGTCGCCGCGGCCACCGCCGGGCTCGCAGTCCGACGAGATCGAGCGGGTGCGGCTGCACGTACCGCACGCGGTCGCCGCGCAATGCGGGATCACCGCGCCGGCCACCGACCTCGAAGCGAGGTTCAGCCTGCCGTTCGCGGTCGCGCTCGTGCTCAGCGCGACGAGCACGGGACCGGCCGGATTCAGCATCGAGGCCCTGGCCAGGCCAGACCTGCGCGAACTTGCCGAGCGCGTCGAGATCATCGGCACCGGCGCGTTGCCCACATTCGCCGCCCGGGCCGACGTCGAGACGCCCGGCGGCCGCCGGTCCGCCGCGGCGGACGTCTCAGTGCCCCTGTCCGTGGACCGGATCGACGAGCAGCAGCAACGCCTGGCAGCGAAGTTCGCCGAGCTTGCCGGGCCTCTGCTCGGTCCCGCGGCCGTTCAACGGCTGATCGCCGGGGTGCGCGCAATCGCCGAGGCGCCGGATGTGTATGCGATCACGAACCTCAGCTCGGCCCGATAACGCAACGGCAGCGGCAGTCGATGGTTCAATACGCGCGTGCCGCCGGAATGGCGTCAGACCAGAGACGAGGACGGATGACCGAAGCCACCGATCCCGGCGAGATGCTCCTGCTGGGCGCCTCGCGGTTGCACCGACTGCAGATCGAAGAACTCGGCCGGCTCGACCCTCCGCTGACCCTGCGCCAGTACCGAATCCTGGAGCGCGTCAGCCAGGGCTACACGTCGGTCAGCGATCTGAGCCGGCTGGCCCACCGGTCCGTGCCCACGGTGTCCGAGTCGGTCGACGGGCTCATCAAACGCAGCCTGTTGCTGCGTACGGGTTCCGAACAGGACCGACGCGCGATCATCCTCAGCCTGACTCCCAAGGGCACGGCCGCGATGAAGGCGGCGGAGAAGTGCCTGGCCGACCTCGCCGCGTCGGTATTCGACTCCCTGCCCGTGTCCAAGCAGAAGGTGCTCGGCCAGTTGGCCCGCAAAATGTATGACGTCAGTGGGTCGGCGATGTGGGGACCGGACGCCTGATCCTCGGGTCCACGTCACCCTCCCCGCGGGCCGCGCGTCGCGGAACCGGCGGATGCGCTCCCGGAAGTCCGGGTCGATCTCGCGGTAGTACCCGCTGGCGACTGTGGTGGCGAGGTTCGCCGGCGGCAGGTCTGGCGGCGACACCGGCCGATCGGCGAGCACCCCCCGCGCGCGCATGTCAGCGCGCGTCGCCTCATCGATGCCCAGCCCGGCGAGCACCGCGTCGTTGTGCGAGCCGAAGCGCGGGCCGTGGCCCCGGATGCCGACGTGGGCCCAGTCCGCGTGCCAGCGAAAACCGCGCCCGAGCACCGGCACGACGCCGATCTCGGGCCCGTACGCCAGCGTGTAGTCGAAGTCCTCGTACAAACCGCGCGCGAGCAGGTGCGGGTCGAGCAGCAGGTCACGCGCGTCGTTGACCGGCCCGGCGGGGACGCCCGCATCCTGCAGCAGCGTCGCCGCGTCGATCGCGGAACGCGTCGCGGCCCAGGCGCGCAGTGCGACCACGGACGCCTCCCGGGGCTCGGGTCCGACGTCCGGCACGACCACGCAGAGGCCGCGCCACGCGGCCGCGTCCGGTACCGACACCGCGAGCCAGCGGTCCTCGCCCGCGGCCGGGACGACCGCGCTCAGCACGACGTCCAGGTCGGTGTTGCCCGTGCGCCCGAAGTCAGGCGCGCCGGCCTGAACGGCGACGAACGCCTCGGGCACCATCGACGACCCGAGTTGGTACATGCCGATGTCGACGTGCTGCCCGACGCCGGATTCCGCCCGGTGCACCAGCGCCGCGAACAGCGCGGTTAATCCGGTCCAGCACGCTACGAAGTCCGGGTAGGACTGGCCGACCTTGGTGGGCTTGTCGTCGACGTAGCCGCAGTAGTTGCCGACGCCCATGGTGGCGTCGAGCGTCGTCCCCTGTGCCTTGAACGCCGACCACGGACCGGTTCCGCCGTAGCCCGTGTTGGACAGCATCACCAGTCTGGGATTGACGGCGGCAAGGGCGTGGTACGTCAGGCCCCATCCGCGCATGACCCGCGGCGTGAAGTTCTCGAGCAGGACGTCGGCCGCCGCGACGAGGCGGAGCAGGACGTCTCGTCCTTCGGCCGACCGCAGATCCAGTGCGATGGCGCGCTTGCCGCGGTTCAGGCTCTGGAACGAGCCGGACCGGTTCCACGGTTCGTCCTTGGCCTCGTTGTGAAACAGCGGCCCGAACGCGGGGCCACGGCCCTGGTCGAGCCGGTCCGGCGCCTCGATCTTGATCACGTCCGCGCCCATGTCGCGCAGCATCGCGCCGAGCAGGGGCACGGCCACCACCGTCGACAGGTCGACCACTCGTAGCCCGTGCAACGGCCCGCGCGGCGTCTGGTCCCCGTACTCCGGCCAGCCGGGCGTCGGCCGCGCCTCGGCCTGGCGCGCGGGTCGCGGGGAAACCCATATCGGACCGGTGTGTTCGCCCAGCGCCGGCGCGCCGGTCCGCACCCGAGTGGGCGTGCGGCTGAGTTTGGCGACGGTGGCCGGCAGCCGCCACCGGCCGAGCGGCCCGTCCGAACCGTCGACCGCGTGGAAGACGCCACGCGCCCGAAGCTGAGGACACTCCAGCAGTTGCGCGGCGTCCTGGACGAATCCGGTCAGCATGCCGGCCGACGACGCGCGCTCGAACAACTCGCGCCCTTCCCACTGTTGCAGCGCCTCGGTCACCACGTCCATCAACTGCTCGGCGTTGGCCGAGCGCTTCTCACGGGTGTCGAACGCCTCGTCGGCGAGCCGCGGTTCGCCGAAGAGTTCCGCGAACATCGGCAGCGTCGTCCATGTGTTGGTCTGCACCGTGGCATAGCCGTCCTTGCACGGCACCGGCTCACCGGCGAACGGGTCCTTCGACGGCGGCCGGCGTCCCTGGATCGCCCCCATGAACGCGTACGTCGGGCAGTTGAGGATCAGCTCGGACGCGATCGACTCCAGCACCGAGACGTCGACGTGTGCGCCCTGCCCGGACCGCAGCCGCGCGTAGTAGGCGGCCAGCCCGGCGTAGCTCGCATTGATGCCGGCGGTGTAGCTCGTCTGGCGCAGCCCGCGCTTGAGCGGTTCGCGGTCGGACCGGCCGCTGATCGCCATCAGCCCGCCCATCGCCTGCAGCACGAGGTCGGTGCCGCGGAGGTCGCGGTACGGCCCGGTCAGGCCGAACGCGCTTACCGTCACGACGACGAGGCGCGGATCTGCCGCGCGCAACGCAGTGGGGTCCAGCCGCCACCGGTCAAGCAGGCCGAGATCGTCGCCGAAGACGACGATGTCGGCGTTCGCGATCAGGCGCAGCAACTCAGGACGATCCGCGGCCGTCAGCGCGACGCTTCGCTTGTTCCAGTTGAGAAATTCGAAGATGCCGCCGCGGTCGCTGCCCGGCGCGAGCCGCGGGCCGGACGCCCGGGTCGGGTCGCCACCGGACGCCGAGTCCTCGACCTTCACGACGTCGGCTCCGAGATCTGCCATGAGACGCGCGGCGAACGGGGCGGAGAACCCGGTGCCGACCTCCAGGACGCGTAGGCCGGCGAGTGCCTCGGGAGGCGTCATCGCAGCGAGCGCGGGAACGGGTACGGCACCGCAGGGCCGCCTGCGAGCGGCACGACTGCGAGTGCGGTGCCCGGGGTGCTCTCGCGCCCGTCCTGGTTACGGATGCCGATCTCGAGCGCGATCCAGCCGTAGCCCTCGCGCTCGGTGAGTTCGGTGATGCGCCCCCACGCGGTGAGCGTGCTGTTCACGGCGTCAACCGCGCGGAACTGGAAGGAGATCCGGGCCAGCCACCCGTCGGGTTCGAGCCATTGCCGAACCATCTGCACGAGGAAGTGCTGCTTCCAACTGCCGTTGACGGGCAGGGCGGGGAGCCCATCGTGCTCGGTCGCGAACGGCCGGTCGTAGTGGATTCGGTGCAGGTTCTCGATGGCGGCCGACCAGCGGAACAGATGCACAGTCGTCAGCGGGCCGCGGGTCAGCGACGGGATGTCGTCGCCGACTGCGAGCTCCTCGAACGTGGTGCGCGTATGGGTGGAGGTCTGCGTCATCGTCCCTGCCTCAGCGCATGATCGCCGACGTGGTGACGACCGCGAGGACGTCGCCGGCCTGGTTCGTGTACGTCGTCTCCTGCTTGATGATCACCATCGGGCCGGACCTGCCTTCCTTCTCGACGATGTCCGCGTACCGCGAGCGTGCGGTGATCACGTCGCCGACCTTGGCCAACTGGAAGAACTCCGCCTCGGTGCCGCCGTTGAGCATGCGCGTCAGCGGCACCGGAACGGGCGGCAGTCCGCGCCTGCCCTGGTCGCGCGGGATGCCGTCCCAGTGCGGATCCTCACGCAAGGCGTCGGCTGGGTCCGGTGTGCCGGCTGGCCGCACGAACGCGTGGATCGGTTGCAGTGGCGGCGCGACGACCGTGCCGTAACGGCTGGCCGCGGCGGTGTCCGGGTCCCAGTGAACGGGGTCCGTCTCCATGACGGCCTGGACGAACCGCCGCAGCGTGTCCTCGCTCAGCGGGTTCGGCGCGGTGATCGGCTCGCCCGCCATGCCGATGTAGGACCGGATCTCGTCAGTGAGGATCGACAACCTGTTGCCCTTCTCTGCGACTCAGAAAGTAAGGTACCCTATCTATATGGCCGCCGTGCTAAATTCTGGCGACCCGGGGCACGGACCCGCCTGGTGAAGGGTCCGCTCGTCATCGCGAACGCCCGAGTGACTCCATTGCGGGACGGCGGCCCGGAAGCCACTGCCCTCGCGGTGTGCGATGGCCGCATCGTCGAAGTCGGCTCCACCGCCGAGATCTCGCAGCGATACGCCGGTGCGGAGGTCATCGACGCGGGAGGGCGACGCGTGATCCCCGGGCTGATCGACTCGCACCTGCACCTCGTCCGCGCCGGGCTGACGTGGCACACAGAGGCGCGATGGGACGGCACGAGGACGCTCGCAGCCGCGCTCGACCGGGTGGCGGCCCGCTGCGCGACCAAGCCCCACGGCTCGTGGGTGCGGGTCATGGGCGGGTGGCATCCGCGCCAGTTCGAGGAGGGGCGCGGGCCGACAAGGGCCGAGCTCGATGCGGTGGCCCCGGACCATCCGGTCTACGTGCAGTTCCTGTTCGAGGACGCCGTCCTCAACACCGCCGCCATGCGCGTCATCGATGATCGCCCCGGCGCGCACGTCGAATGCGATGAGGTCGGTCGCGCCACCGGCCCAGCGGCTCTCCGGCTCCTGGACGCGGCTGTCGGTACCGCCGACCTCAACGCGCAGGTCGCTTCGACCGCGGCCTTCCTGCGGGAGCTCAGCGCCTACGGCGTCACCGGCGCGTCCGACATGAACGGCTTCGGCGTCACGCCGGCGGCGTACCTCCCGTTGGCCACACTCTGGCGGCGCGGCGAGTTCCCGCTGCGGGTGCGGCTCCACCTCGGCGCCGGCGAGCCAGGCGGCGAGGTCGAGCGGTACAGACAGTGGAACCGGTTCGCGCATACCTCCTTCGGCGATGGCATGCTCCGGATGGCCGGCTTCGGCGAGATCCCAAGCTTCGGCTGCACCGACCTGGAGGGACTCGATCCGTCGCGACTTCCCACGCAGCAAGGACGCGATGTCTTCGCCGAGGTCAGCCGCATCGCGGTCGAGGGCGGGTGGCCGATGCACGTCCACGCGATCCTCGACTCGACGGCATCTGCCGTGCTCGACGTGTGGGAGAAGCTCGCCGCCGACGTCCCGCTCGCGGGCCGGCGGTTTGCGCTGTGTCACGCCGAATCGATCAGTGCGGCGAATATCGCCCGCGTCGCGGACCTCGGTGTCGGGATCGCGGTGCAGGGCCGGCTGGTGCTGCGCGGAGCGGACTCGGCGCGGGCCTGGGGCGCGGACGTCGCTCGCGCTGCGCCGCCGCTGCGCGACCTGCTCGATGCGGGCATCCAGATCGGAGCCGGCACCGACGGCACAATCGCCGCGTCGCCGAATCCGTGGCTGTCGATGTGGTGGCTCATTACCGGCCGCGCGCTGGACGGCTCGGCACCGAGACTTGCCCGGCACCGCCTGACCCGGTTCGAGGCGCTGGACGCCTACACCACCGGCAGCGCGTGGTTCACGTTCGAGGACGACCACCGCGGCGCCATCGCGCCGGGCCTGTCGGCCGACCTGGCAATCCTGAGCGACGACTTCTTCGGCGTCGAGGACGACACGATCCCCGACATCCGATCCGTCCTGACGATCGTGGGCGGCCAAATTGTGTACCGTGAGGGACACTAATAGTTCGGTATCCGTAGTACTGTTCACAGCCGTGAACGACGAAGACACGCGAACTCGCGCCGAGACCGTCGGCTCCCTCCTGCGATCGCCGAAGGTGCAGCAGGCCGTCGCCTCGAACGACCCGACCGCGACCGCACTGTGCGACGAGGCCGTCTTCGATGCGATCCGGCTCCAGCAGGAGGCCGGCCTGGACGTGATCACCGACGGCGAGGCCCGCCGGCTCAGCTGGACCGAGACGCCGCGCTACCTCGACTGCTTCGAGAGCATCGCAAACCAGCCGGGACTGCGGTGGCGTGGCGGCCAGGACGGTGCCGGGGTTCCCGCGGCAGGTGTCACCGACATCGTCGTGCGCCGGCTTTCGAAGGCCGAGCGCCACGGCGACCGCCTGGCGCAGTACGCGTTTCTCGCCTCGCACGCCACGGTCCGCACCAAGTTCACCCTTGCCGCGCCGAGCTACCACCGGCGGTACTGGTCGGACGAGTACTCGCGCGGCGCGTACGACAACTGCGAGGAGTTCCTCCAAGAGGTACGCGACTACCTGCGCGAGATCGTGGGCCAACTGGTGGCGCTCGGCTGCGACTACATCCAGTGCGACGGGCCGAACTACGGGTCACGCTGCGACTCGGAGCACCGCGCCGACATGGAGCGGCAGGGGCACGACGTCGATGCCGAGATCGCATTCGACGCGGCCCTGGACAACTCGCTGTTCGACGGCGTCAACGGCGTGACGCGCAGCCTGCACATCTGCCGCGGCAACGCCGCCGGCGGTCGCTGGCACTCGAGCGGCGGCTACGAGGCCATTTCGGGACAGGTCTTCAAGCAGCTCGACTTCGATCGGCTCATGCTCGAGTACGACACCGACCGGGCGGGCGACTTCGGGCCCCTCGCGGACGTCAAGCCGGGCGTCGTCGCAGTGCTCGGCCTGCTCACGACGAAGGCGGGCGAGCTCGAGGACGAGCAGATCGTGCGTGACCGCATTGCCGAGGCGGCGATGGTGAAGCCGCTCGACGAGTTGGCGTTGAGCACGCAGTGCGGATTTGCCTCGGTGGCAGCGGGTAATCCGGTGACGCCGGAGCAGCAGCGCGCGAAACTGTCGTTGATCGGCCGCGTGTCCCGCCTGACGTGGGGTGGCAGCTGACACGGGCGGTCAGAACACGCCGGCTGGCGGTGCATCCGCTAGCTCGTGATGGGCAACGACGGTTGCCGAGTCACGAGATCGAGGTCTCAACGCGGGAGCGATGCGCCTACACGATCAACAAATGTCTGCTGCCGGAGCTTGGCGGGATGCGAATGACATCGTGCCGGAGCATCGGGTCGGGCTCTCGATTGAGGGTTCGAGCAGCCGAGTGGATGTGCGAGACGGTACAAACGGACGTAGATCAATAGGTAATCGCTGAAAACTCGGCTCGAGCCCGCGCCAACTCCCGGGTCCACCGGCGTGGCCAGCCGAAGGCCCGCCGGGCCAGGTCGCTGACGTCGCCTCCGGCCGCGCCGCTGGTGAAGTGGAGATACTCGCCCCAGGTCAGGTCGCGCAGGTAGTGGGTGTCCGCGCCGCGCGGGAAGTGCTCGGCGAGCAGCCGGAAGAACCGCACCATGACCTGCGGGCCGCCGCCCGTATCCGTCCACAGTGGACGCCACCAGTCACGGAACCAGTGCGTGTCCCGGCGGGGAAAGGCGTCGGAGTTGCGGTCGAACACCCTCGCGACGTCGCCCGCCCATTGATGCCGCCCAAGTGCTGTGTACACGTCGTAGATGAAGAACTCGGCCCACTTGCTGTCGCCCCAGATCGGGAACGCCGGCGATCCCCACGCGCCGTTGTTCGCACCCTCAACGACGTGCGAGATCTCGTGCGTGACCATCTCGTGGATGCCGCTCTCGCCCTCGCGGTACGGGCCGGGACCGCAGTCGGTGACGTTGCGGTTGTCGTGGCTCGGGTCCTGGTAGCTGGACGGATGCCCACCGGCGTAACGGCCCTCGTGGAAGATCGGGTACAGCAACGGATCAGGTCCGAACTCCCCGTAGGTCTGCTTGGTGTACTGCCAGACCTCATCGAGGTAGGGCACCAGCCAGCGCGCGGCGTCGTCGTTCACGTCCGGATCGAAGTAGACCGCGACGTGGCTGGTCGATCCGGCCAGGTGGAGCAACTGGTCGTGCTCGAACCAATGCTCGCGCCACGTGTGCGGCAGACCGCTGTTCATGCACCGATCCTCCCCCAGCCGCGCCGATAGGCGTGGTCAAACCGTTCCGCTGCATCCCGTCGCGACTATCGGCCGTAGATGCCAACCTGAACATCCAGACCATGTTGCGGGAGGAGTTCGCCGACCACACCGACGAGGACGGCGCGCTCCGCGGTTTCCCGAGACGGGCAACACCGTAACCCCGTCCACTAGTACCAAGGGGCGGCCCGCTCATCGTTCCGCCGGCGGGCCGCGATCGCTTGCCTCCGAGGTCGTTGCACTCCGTGATCTCCAGGTACGGGCCGTCGGTGATCATCCCGTCGGCGCGAAACGACCGTTGCCCGGTCAGGAAGGGGCAGTCCGCCGGTGAGATACCCAGCATCCGGGCTCGCGCAGCTGCTCGTTTGAGCCGGTGCAGCGCCGATTGATGCGTTCCAGTCTCTGCGGGTCCGGTGTGCCGCCGACGGATTGGTAGATGCTGAGCAGCTACCGCGGCGTCGCCTCCTCCGGTCAGCGGCGGTCGTAGTGGGCAATGATCACGCCCTTGGTGGTCGTAACGCTACGGGTCAGCTCGAACTCGGTCAGCGGCGCCGGATGCTCGAACAGCCGGCCGCCCGAGCCGAGGGTCAGCGGCGTGATCAGCAGCGTGTAATGGTCGATGAGCCCGGCCGCGTGCAGGGCCCGGACCAGTGACGCGCTGCCAATGATCATCAGGTCCTCGCCCGACTGGGCCTTTAGGTCGGCGACGGTCTCGGTGGCCTCGCCGGGCAGCAGCACCGAGTTCGCCCAGGCGTCGACGTCGTCGAGGGTCCGCGACACGACGTACTTCCGTGATGCATTCATGTGGGTGCTGAACGGGTTTCCGTCAGTGGCCTGTCCCCACACGGTGGCGAAATCCTGCCAGGTGCGGCGGCCGAGGAGCATCGCGCCCGGCCGGCTCATCCCGGTGGTCGCTTCCTGCATCGCCACTTCGTCCTGGTAGCCCTGCCCCCAGCCGCCGTTCGTGAACCCGCCGCGGATGTCCTCATCCGCCCGGGCCGGACCTTGCACCACACCGTCGAGGGTGATGCTCATGTTGACGCCGATCGATCCCATGTACGAATCCCTTCGGTTCCGCGTGCCGCCAACGTGGCGGCCCATCACCCCTACACGAACGGCAACCACCGGAATCGACAGCAACGCCCAGCGAACGTCTCACCGAACGATCTTCCGGAACAAGACCGTGGACCAACGCTCGCTTATGGCATCGACCTGCGGCGGAGCATGGTCGGACCTCGGCCGGTCGGAGGCCGCCATCGAGGTGAAGTGCAGAGTTGAAGAACGTTCATGGTCATGGGAATCGCCAGAGCACGGACTTGGGATACACTCCTCGCAGACATGCCCTAGTCGGCGTACGCGGCGTTCAACGCGGCGGCGATGGGCTCGAGGTCGGCGATGAGCTGGTCGAGTTCGCTCGGCGCCAGGACCTGGTACGCCGGGGCAGCGAGCTCGTCGGTGAGCGCCTCGATCCGCTCCTTCGTCGCGCGGCCGTCGGCGGTGAGCCAGCCGTCGGCGCCGACCAGACCGCGGTCGCGCAGGCCGTCCACGACCGCCGTCAACTGCGCCGGCGGCAGGTGCCAGACACGGCCGAACTTCTCCGCCGGCATCCCGTCCGACAGCGCGTGCAGCACGTGCGCCTCGGTGCCGCCGATGCCGTTGGCGACCAGGGCGGTCACGTGGCCGTCGCCGCGGTGCTCACGCAGCAGGTTGCCCGCGTACCAGAGCCGAGCGACCGGCTCCTGCGGAACCGGCAGTGTCCGCAGCGCCGCATAGAGGGGCCGACCTTCCGTGCGGGGGCTGGTGGCCGCCTTGACGGCGAGGTCGGCGGCCCGGGCGACGCCGGGGCCGTCGGCGAGGTCGCCGAGCATCCGCCGCAGCGCCGAGACGCATCCTCGTTCGCGCGCGGCCAGCGCCGCCTCGGGCGTGATCAGGTCCCAGACCCGTGGGATGTGGCGGGCGACCTCGCCGGGGGCGAAGTTGTAGAAGATCGCGTGCACGACGCCGGCCGGGACGCCGCCGCCCAGGGGCGCCGCCCGCCCGGCGAAATAGGTGTCCCAATAGTTGCGTAGGCCCAGCGCCATCAGCGCCTCGGCCGGCTCGTCCACCGCGTAGGGGATGAGCCCGATCGGCTCCACGAGCCCGTACATGCGCCGGGCGGTGGCACCCGAGATCGGCGGTGTCATGATCGCAACCCTTCGTCGGAGTGTCTCTCACCCCTACAACGAACAACCCGGCCGCGATCCGACACCTAGGTCGCGCAACAGCCTGACATTTGCCGTCATCCTTGCCATCGCCCGCCAGCGCAGTTGCGCAGATTCGGTCAAGGAACCGACGCACTCAATTCGGCACGACAGCGCACTCGTCGCAGCATGCGCGGACGCGTGGGCCGTGGCCCCCGCTTATGGCCCCTCCATCGTTCGGACATGAGGACCATGGTGGAGCGACTCAGCGATGCGGTGGACGCTCACGATGCGTAGCGGCTGGCGTCGCTGTCTCGCTGAGGCGTACCAAAGCGCGCACCCGGTTGCAGCTAGGAGATCCTGCGGCGGTAGATGGCCATGGCGAAGGTGTATGCGACGACGCCGATGCCGACCATCCAGGCGAGGGCGATCCAGATGTCGGTGCCGACCGGCTGCTGGGTGAACAGGTGACGGATCGCGTTGACGATGGAGGTCACCGGCTGGTGCTCCGCGAAAGCTTGTACCGGGCCGGGCATGGTGTGCGTGGGCACGAATGCCGAGCTGATGAACGGCAGGAAGATGAGCGGGTAGGAGAAGGCGCTCGCGCCGTCCGCGGACTTCGCAGACAGGCCGGGGATGACGGCGATCCACGTCAACGCCAGGGTGAACAGGAGCAGGATGCCGGCGACCGCGAGCCACGCCAGCACTCCCGCGCCCGAGCGGAAGCCCATGAGGAGGGCGACACCCACGACGACCACGAGCGAGATCAGATTGGCGACCAGCGAGGTCAGCACGTGCGACCAGAGCACGGACGACCGTGCGATCGGCATGGACTGGAATCGCTCGAAGATGCCGCCTTTCATGTCCGTGAAGAGCCGGAACGCGGTGTAGGCGATCCCCGAGGCAATGGTGATGAGCAGGATGCCGGGCAGCAGGTAGTCCACATACGAACCCGAGCCTGACTTGATCGCGCCACCGAACACGTAGACGAACAGCAGCAGCATGGCGATCGGCGTGATCGCGGTCGTGATGATGGTGTCCACGCTGCGCGTGACGTGACGCAGGGACCGTCCCAGCAGAACGGCGGTGTCGCCGAAGAAACGCTTGGTCATCGTTGTTCCCTTTACTCGTTCCGGGCCGACGCGGCGGCCAGTGCCGGCGTCGCCGTCCTTGGGTTGGCACCGACGATGGCGAAGAAGACGTCTTCGAGGGTCGGCTGCTTCTCGACGTATTCGACCTTCGCCGGCGGGAGCAGCGCCTTGAGCTCGGTCAGGCTGCCGTTCACGATGATCCGACCCTCGTGGAGGATCGCGATCCGATCGGCGAGCTGCTCGGCCTCGTCCAGATACTGTGTCGTGAGCAGAACCGTCGTGCCGTGCTCAGCAAGTTCCTTCACGGCCTCCCACACCTCGATGCGCGCCTGCGGGTCCAGACCGGTGGTCGGCTCGTCGAGGAAGATCACCGGCGGATTCCCGATGAGGCTCATCGCAATGTCGAGACGGCGGCGCATGCCACCGGAATACGTCGACACCTTCCGTGCGGCGGCCTCGGTCAGCGAGAAGCGCTCGAGCAGCTCATCCGCGATCGCACCCGGGTCCTTGAGCCGCCGCAGCTTGGCGACCAGCACAAGGTTCTCCCGCCCGCTGAGGATCTCATCGACGGCCGCGAACTGTCCGGTGAGGCTGATGGACTCCCGCACCTGCGCAGCCTGCGCGGCGACATCGAAGCCGTTCACGCGGGCAGTCCCCGCGTCGGCCTTGAGCAGCGTGGACAGGATTTTCACGACCGTGGTCTTGCCCGCCCCGTTCGAGCCGAGCAGAGCGAAGATGCTGCCCCGCGCCACATCGAAGTCCACGCCGCGCAGCACCTCCAGCTTCTTGTACGACTTCTCCAGGCCCTGCACGCGGATCGCGGGCCCCTGGACCGGCTGTGCCCTCATGACCGGGTCCCCCCGTCTTCGCCTTCGGCGCGCTTGATGGCGCTGATCAGCCGTTCCCGCGCCCGGTCGGGGACATACCCGCCCTTCGTGTAGTTCTGAGCAAACGCCTCCACGAACTCCACAGGGTCCTCGCCGACGATCTCGCGGATCGGGGTTCCGTCCGCCGCGGCCCGTTCGAACAGATCCGCAAGATCCTCGAACTCGGACGCCACGCTGTCGCCGTCGGTCGGCACGAAATGCATCAGGTAGTGCTCGATAGCGTCGACCGCCGTGCGGTAATTCTCGGGAAGCTGCTTGACGCGCGCCTTGTACGCTCGCCACCGCCGCTTCGGGCCGATCACCTTTGAGATGAAGCCGCCCTCTTCTGTGTTAGCCATTGTCTATTTGCCTCCTTCGTGGAGCTGTTCGAGCCGTTCCGTGAGGAAGCTCCACGTCCTCCAGAACTCTTCGAGATATTCCTGTCCCTGGGCGTTGAGGGAGTACACCTTGCGCGGCGGCCCCTTCTCCGACGGAACCTTCTCCACGTCGACGAGACCGCGCTGCTCGACCCTGACCAGCAGCGCGTAGACGGTGCCCTCCGCGATGTCGGAGAAGCCCTGCTCGCGCA
The DNA here is from genome assembly GCA_963709985.1 of uncultured Actinomycetota bacterium. Classification (GTDB taxonomy): domain Bacteria; phylum Actinomycetota; class Actinomycetes; order Mycobacteriales; family Jatrophihabitantaceae; genus DASXRA01. The sequence continues at coordinate 11,697 of CAVPYQ010000043.1, read as the reverse complement.
GCCACGCGGTGATCTCGTAGCCGTACGCGGAGCGCCCGGACAAGATCGCCAGGACGATGCCCTCCAGCGTCCCCTTGAGCAGCTCCGTCACCTGCTTGCCCATGGAACCCCCTTCCGCTACTCAGTGATGCTTGCTACCGGTAGATAGTAACGCTGACTACCGGTATATAGCAACACTGAATAGCGGCGGCGCCGACAACCAGCGGACATCGTCGAAACCGCGCCCGCGGCGGCATGACCGGATGTCCTGATCGTGCCCCGGGGATGATGTTGACGGGACTCCCGGGGGTTCCCTGGCTGCGACCGTCGGCTGACATGACCGCGCCGGGCACGACGCTTGGGGACGCGGAAGGACCGGGAGCTACGCACGCGGCATGCGCGTGCGTTCCGGGCGAAGGCGGTCTGGTGCTGTCGGTAGCGTGCTGCCCGTGGGGTCGAGCCCGATCCCGTTCCGGGGCGTGGAGGTGACATGACGACGGTGGTGTTCGATCTCGGTGGCGTCGTCGTGTTTTGGGATCCCGTGCCGGCCGTCGCCGCGGTCGTCGGGCAGCAGCGCGCCGAGCACTTCGTCCACGGCGGCGCGTTCGACTTCGGGGCGTGGAATTACGCCCAAGACGCAGGCCGGTCGTGGGCGGACGCCGAGGCGGCGGCCACGGCCAGTCACCCGGACCTCGCCGAGGAGATCGCCGCCTACCGGCCCAACTTCGCCCTCTCGCTACGGGGGTTGGTCCCTGGAACGACCAGGATCCTGCGCGCCCTCTACGACCGCGGCGTGCGACTGGTAGCGCTGACGAACTGGTCCGCCGAGACGTTCCACCATCTGCCCGAGGTCTTCCCCGACGTCTGTGCTCTGTTCGACGACATCATCGTCTCCGGCGCGGAAAGCGTCGCCAAGCCCAACCCCGAGATCTTCCAAATCCTCGCCCGTCGGCTTGGCCACCCGATCGAAGGCGTCTTCTACGTCGACGACAGCATCCGCAACGTCGACGCCGCGCGCACCGCGGGCATGGACGCAGTCCACTTCACCGACGCCACCACCCTGCTCACCGAACTCCAGAGGCGCGCCCTCATCGAGTAACGCAACAGCCAATCCGGTCATCGGCGCGAGCGCACACTACCCGCGGGATGAGCGCGCATTCTCAGCGTCAATCGTTGCCGTGCCTGCCGGCGAACGCGGGATGTCACTACCAGGCACCTTGACCAAGCGGATTGAGCACTGCCACGGTTTGCTCGCCGGTCGCCGATGTCGGGGCGACGCGGTCGAGGAGGCAACCCATGAGTAAGAGCGATCTTCATTCAACCGGCCTCGACACGCGGCGAGATGTCTTAGGCCATGACTACGTCGAGGCTGGTCTGGCCAGCTCCGACGACTTCATGATGGCCTTTCAGGACGCTGTGACCGAGATAGCCTGGGGGTACTCATGGAGCCGTCCGGGACTTGACCGGAGAAGTCGTCTCATTCTCACGCTCGGCATTCTTGCCGGTCTGGGGCGCCATCAGGAACTTGGCATCTACGCACAGGGTGCGATACGCAACGGCATCACGGTCGATGAGATCAAGGAGATCCTGATCCATGTGACGTCCTACTGCGGCACGCCGGCTGGGCGGCAGTCGTTCCTTGCGGTTCATGAGGCGCTCAACAAGATCCAGGCATTGCCCGAGACTGCGCCGTAGGCGCACGCACACATCAGCGCTGACCGCCATGACCGCGGGCTGTCTGGGCGCTCCCCGGTGTCGGAACCCGGTGGGAGGCTGTGCGCATGGCCGAGTTCGTGAAGCAGGACTTCTCCGGCGCGCGGTTCGAGCAGGTCGATTTCAGTCGTGCGTGGTTCCGCAATGTGTACTTCACCGGCGCGACGCTGCGCGGCGCGTGGCTCGAGGATGTCGACATCGACGGCGAGATCCGCAACGTCCGGATCAACGGCGTCGACATCGCGCCGCTCATCGAGGCCGAGCTGAACCGGCGCTACCCGGAACGGGCGAAGCTCGACCCGGCCGACGCGGACGGCTTCCGCGAGGCGTGGGCGATCATCGAGCGGGTGTGGCCGCCGACCGTCGAGCGGGCCAAGCGGTTGCCGCCCGAGCTTCTGCACGAGCGGGTCGACGACGAGTGGTCATTCATCGAGACGCTGCGCCACCTCGTGTCCGCCACCGACTCGTGGGTGCGCCGCGCGATCCTCGGCCTCCCGGAACCGTACAGCCCGCTCGGCCTCCGCCACGACGAAGCCGAGCCCGACCCGAGCGTGCCGAACGACCCGGACGCCCGACCATCCCTCGACGAGGTGCTCGAACTGCGCGCCGACCGCATGCGCACGGTTCACGACGTCATCGCGACGCTCACCGACGACGTGCTCGGCGGCCAGACCGACCCGGTGCCAGCGCCGGGCTACCCACCCGCGGGCAGCTACCCGGTACGCCGCTGCCTACGCACGATCGTCAACGAGGAGTGGCTGCACCGCCAGTACGCCGAACGCGACCTCGCCGTGCTCGAGCGGCGCGGGTGACTCAACAGACCCGCCTTACGCCGGGCGGAGAGGTGTTGACCACCCGGCAATAGCCCGTCCCCTACCGCTCGTCGGCGGACGCAATGTCCGCACCGGTACCAATAACGATCACCGCCTAATGCCGTACTTACGACGTGATACGAACGCCGACGACACCGCGCTCAGATCCGATCTTCAGCCCCGTCCGAACGTACGGATTAGCCGCTGCGAGTGCGCTGCCCGCACCGAGATCCGGGCGTCTCAGATGATCTTGGATCATCGGATATCCACGAAGTTCGCGATCGAGCGCGGCTAGGAGGATTAGCCGCAGACAGTGCGCAGAAATTGCCGATGAGCGGATGCCGCGCTTGCCCGGCCGCGGTAACCCTCAACAACGACGCGGCCGGGAACTCGTTGGTCCCTCGTCCTCCGGCCCGAACCATTCGAGCGCGTCGAGATGATCGTCTGTTGTCAGTCTGCAACCGCACCATTCGAGAAGTGCCGCGTGCCGCTCGTACCAGTGCATAAGCGAGCGTGTCGCACCCCTCGGGTTTGCCCGCCGCGGCAGCGAGGGAACCAGCTTGGCGACAGCGGGCACCCGGAAAGACGGCCACACTAGGACGACGGCGTGGAAGTCGCGAATCAGGTCGGAGCCGCCAGCCTGTCGACGGACCCGCAGGCGCCCCACAGCCCCAGGACGCCACGATCGATTACCCCATCAGCCCCCGGCCGACGCGCCGCGAGCAGCGAGGCCGCGGCGCGGAACGCCGCCTGCTCCAGCGCCGACTGCGTGGCCGCGGTGCAGCTGGCTGGGAAGTTGGCAGCGGCCAGCGCCACAGACCTGGCCAAGGCGGCCTTTCACCAACCCGGCCAGTCGGCCTGGACAGCGCCGCCCGCCCGCACGCCTTGACCACGCCCGTGCCCAGGTCTTCATCCTTCGCGCGATGACGGCACGAGTTCGTTAGCGGTGGGGGCGGCTCAGTCGATCAAGGAGGAGTAAACGAACTGGCGCAGTTGCGACCGGATCGGATAGGTGCTCGACGGCAGTAGCTGGGTCAGGAAGACGACCGTGAGGTCTTCCACCGGGTCGACCCAGAACACGGTGCTCGCCGCGCCGCCCCACCCGAACTCGTCGACGCTGGTGAGGTAGCGCGTCTTCACCGGATCCAGGACGACCGCGAAGCCGAGACCGAACCCGATCCCGTCGAAGGGCGTCTCGGCGTAGAGCGGACGCCCGAACGCGGCGAGATCCGCGCCGCCCGGCAGGTGATTGGCGACCATGAACGCGAACGTCTTGCGGCTCAGCAGTCGCACGCCGTCCAGCGCGCCGCGATTTCGCAGCAACTGGGTGAAGCGGTGGTAGTCCGTCAGCGTGCTGACCAGCCCGCCGCCACCGGACAGCCACGTCGGCGCGAGCACTGACTCGCCCAGTGCGTTGTGGCGGATCAGCCCGCCCGAAACCGGATCCGGCAGGTAGAGCGCGGCCAGCCGATCGGTCGCCCCCGAGGCGGAGAATCCCGTGTCGAGCATGCCGAGCGGTCCGAGAATCTCCGAGCCGAGGACCTCCTCGAGCGACCGTCCGGTGACGACCTCGACGAGACGGCCCAGCACATCCGTGGCCACCGAGTAGTTCCATTCCGCGCCCGGCTCGAACAACAGCGGCAGCCCGGCCCAGTCGCGGACCGCAGCCGCGAGATCCTTGCCCGGCGGCGCGGACCACTCGTAGCCCAGCGCCCGCATGCGCGCGTCGACCGGATGCACGCGGTGGAATCCGTAGGTCAGTCCCGCCGTGTGGGTCAGCAGGTGCCACACGCCGCATGGTCTGCGCGGCCGGCGCTGTGACCTGCTTTGAGGTCTGAGCCGCCGCGGTAGACGCGTGGTTCCGCGAACTCGGGAAGATAGCGCGCGACCGGGTCGGTCAGCTCGAGCAGACCGCGCTCATAGAGCATCATCGCGGCCAGCGACGTGATCGGCTTAGTCATGGAGTAGATCCGGAACACGGTGTCCAGCTCGACCGGCGCACCGGCCTCGACGTCGCGATGACCGTAGGTCTGCAGGTGGGCCACCCGGCCATGGCGGCTGACGACGATCGCCCACCCAGGCAGCCGGCCCTCGTCGACGTAGCGCCGCAAATGATTGTCGAGGCCAGCCAGCCGCACAGCGTCCAGGCCCACCTCAGCGGGCTCGGCCTCTTGCGTGATCACGTACGTCACCCGCCGAGCGTGCCAGAGGCGACCGATAGGTTCGATATAGGCCCGACGGTGCCGTTGTGTTGGCTGATCGGGTTTGGCGCCGCGACACTGATCAGATGATCACCTCGACGTCAGGGGTATCTGCCGCTCCGGCTGGGTATCGGGTTCCCGCGTGAGGTGATCACCGTGGCGGCGCCCTGGTACCTGCGCTACGGCTCTCGTATCGGGACGTGGAGGAGTTGCTGGCCGAGCGTGACATCACCGTCGACCAGGTGACGGTCTATCGCTGGGTGCAGACGTTCACGCCGGAGTTCATCGACGCCGCCCGGACGGCACGCCACGCGGTGGACGATCGGTGGTTCCTCGATGAGACCTACGTCAAGGTCGCTGGCCGCTGGACCTATCTGTACCGGGCCGTCGACCAGCACAGCTAGGTGATCGAGGTGCTGGTCACCACGCGCCGCGACGCCGCCGCAGCGCGGGCGTTCTTCGCCCGAGCAGTGCGCCTGGCATGTGCTCCGGTCGAGGTCGTCACCGACCGCGCCGGTCTACCCACATGTGCTCGAGGAGACCGTGCCGTCGGCGCAGCACGTCACCGAGCGGTACGCGAACAACGCGATCGAGGCCGACCACGGCCGGCTGAAAGCCAGGCTGCGACTCATGCGCTGACTCAAACGCACGCGCTCGGCGCGCACCATCGCGGCCGGGCACGCGTTCATGCAAACCTGCGCCATGGCCGCTACGCGATCACCATCGACCTATCGATCCACCATCGGATCCGCGTCGCGTTCAACGAACTGGCTCTGTCCCCCTGATCAAGCGAACTGCCCGCGAATCCCGAACTCGCACGCCACCGCTGGAGCAACCCAAGGGACCCGCCACAGGCAGTCGACGCGAGCCACTGCAGGTAGTCAAGCTTGGCCGTGAGCCCGGGCAGGTCGCCGATCCCGTCGTGGTTGCTGTCGGCGAACGAGCGCACGATCACCTCATAGAACACCGCGACCTGGTGCCAGCCGTCGTCGCCGACGACAGTCGGTTCGTTGTCCTCGTCGATGGCCGGCGAGGTCACTTGACCGCTCCTTGCAGCAGCGCCTTGACGAAGTTGCGCTGGAAGATCACGAAGATCAGCAGCGACGGCAGGATGATCAGCAGCGATCCGGCGCAGAGCAGGACGATGTCGGTCCCGTACTGGCCCTGGAAGGCTCCCAGTCCACCAGCGACGGTGCGTTTGGTCGGGTCGTCGACGAGCACGAGCGGCAGCAGGTACTGGTTCCAGGTGGCGAGGAAGAACAGCACCGCCAGCGCGGACCACGCCGGGGTGGCCAGCGGCAGGTGGACGCAGCGGAAGGTCTGCCAGGTGCTCGCGCCGTCGATCGTCGCTGCTTCGGTGAGCGCGCGTTCCGCGCTGAGGAAATGCGCGCGCATCCAGAAGACGCCGAATGACATCAGCAGCCCGATGAGCGGCAGGATGATCGCCAACCGGGAGCCGAGCAGGTTGATGCTCTGCAGGTCGTAATAGAGCGGGGTGATGAGCGATTCGACGGGCAGGGTGACGCCGACGAGAAGCAGCGGATAGATCGCCTTGCCGAAGGGGACGTTCAGTTGCGCAAGGGCATAGCCGGCCACGGTCGCCATCGCCACGGTCACCGGGACGACGGCGAGCACGATGAGGGCGCTGGAGCGGAACAGGGCCAGGAAGTTCGCCGCGTTCCACGCATCGATGAAGTTGTGCCAGTGCGGGTGGGCCGGCCAGTTGAGCCCCTGCGGCGTGCTGCCTGGGGCGGCCAGTGCCGTGGTCAGCATGCTGAGCAGCGGGACGACCGCGAACAGCATCAACGCCAGCAGGACGCCGAAGCGGGTGGCGCGTTGCGCGATCACTTCTCCCTCCCGAGGCGCTGGATCGGCCAGATGACGACGAGCACGAGCACGGCCAGGAACACCGCGAGAGCCGAGGCCTGGCCGACGTGTTGTTGGAGGAAGGTGAGCCGGTAGATCTCCACGCCGGGGACCATCGTCTGGTAGCCGGGTCCGCCCTGGGTCGAGATCTGGATGACGTCGAAGCTGGCCAGGGCGGCGATCATCGTGAAGGTGGTGCAGACGACGAGTTCTTGCCGCAGCCCGGGCAGCGTCACGGCGAAGAACTCGCTGATCCGTCCGGCGCCGTCGAGCCGGACCGCCTCGTAGAGCGACGGGTCGATCTTGCCGATGCCGGCCAGCATGAGCACGGTGCAGAAGCCGAGCATGACCCACACGCCGATCACGCCGACGGCCGGTAGGGCGAAGGTGAAGTCGCCGAGCCAGGCCCGGGTGTGGGAGCCGAGGCCGACGGCCCGCAGTACCTGGTTGACGAGCCCGCCGGAGGAGTACATCCAGGTCCATGCGATGCCGGCCGCGACCAGTGGCAGCACCTGCGGGATGAACAGCGTCACCCGGGCGACTGTGTTGAACGGGCCCGGCTTCATCTCTCGGATGAGCGTCGCGGCGATCAGCCCGAGCCCGACCGGCAACACGGTGTAGAAAACGATCAACACGAAGGCGTGCTCAACCGAATGCAGCAGCTCCGGCTGAGTGAAGATCGCCTTCCAGTTGCTCAGGCCGGCCGGGGTTGCCGGGCCGATGCCGTCCCAGTTGTAGAACGAGTACTGGACGGACTGGACGAGCGGGTACAGCACGAATGCCGCGTACGTACATAGCGCCGGCGCGACCCACAGCAGTGCACTCCACCGGCGGCCGGGCCGGCGTTGAGCGGGCGCCGCGGGTCGGCGCGCGGGCGGCGGGGTTGACGGTTCCGCCATGTCCGAAGCCTGCCGCATGGTGGGCGGGCTCGAGGTCGTCGACACGGCATCACCTCCTGGTCGTGCTGGCACGCGGCTGTGTCAGCGTCCGAGGTCGCGCTCGTAGGCGGCCTGCACGTTGCTGGCGAACGCGGTCGGGGACGTCTTGCCGGCGAGGAGCAGTTGGGTCTGTGGGATGAGCGTGGTGACGTGGATCGAGGCGGTGGCGTCGGCCATGAACCCCACCAGCCCGTTGCTTTTGAGCAGGGTCTGGAACGCGGTCACGGTGGCGGCGACGGCCGATCCGGCCGGGCGCAGACGGCGCGGGGACGCTGGCCGGGCCGGCCGGGACGATCCCGCCGAGGTTGACCGTGTCCTGCCGGGCCTGTGGGTCGGTCTGGATGAAGTTCAGGAACGCGGCGGCGACGTCGGCGTGCGGCGACTTCGCCGCGATGCCCAGGGTGTCGCTCGCGGTCATCGCGTAGGAGCGGCCGCCGACGTCGTTGGGTGGGAAGAGGAAGAACCCGAAATTGCCGGCTGCGGCCTTGTCCAGCCCGGGCGCCTGCCAGTTGCCGCTCGGAAAGAACACGCCGCCGCCCTTGATGAAGCTGGCCGGCGCCTGCGTCTGGTCGATGGTGCTCACATCGGATGGCAAGTACCCGGCGCGGCCCCACTGTTGCAGCGTGGTGGCGGCCTTCACGGTAGCCGCCGTGTTGATGGTCGCGCCGAGCTTGGCGAAGTTCCAGTCCTGCACGGCTTGGATGTCGCTGGCGTAGTCCATCAGCAGGTTCTGCAGCGGGTAGACGGAGCCGCCGTCCTTGCCATTGATCACGATCGGCTGCAGGCCGGCGCTCTTGGCCTTGGCGAGTAACTGCTCGAACTGGGCCAGGGTCCCCGGCGGCCGCGTCATGCCGATGCGTTGCGCGAGTGCCTTGTTGTAGTAGACGCCGGTGAGGCCGAAGCCGGGCCCCGACGCCGTAGAGCGAACCTGTCCCGCGCTGCTTGCCGTCGGTGCCGACGCGGGTGGAGGCGAACTGCGACTGGGACCAGGTGTCCCACCCGTAGGCCGTGGCGTACGCGTCGAGGCTGCTGAGCAGGTGGTCGGTGACGAGGTTGCCGAACTGCGGGACCCGCACCAGGTCGGGGACGGCGCTGCCGGAGAGGATGTGCGCGATGTTCGTGGTCAGCGCGCCGTAGTCCTGGCTCGTCACCTTGACGGTGACGTTGGTGTGCTCGGCGTGGAACAGCTTGCCGAGTGCGGTGAAGAACGGCACGTCCACGCCGCTGGTGACGAGCAGCTTCAGGGTGACCGGCGCGGCGCCGACGCCGGTCGTCGCCGACTTGGTCGGTGTGGAGCCGCCATTCGAGGCGGATCCGGGGGTGCAGGCCGTGACGAGCAGCGCGCCGGCCGCGGCGATGGCGGCGACCCGGAGGGCTGCGCGGAAATGGGTCAGCGATCGCACGAGAACTCCTTCGTAGGCTGGACGGGGTGGTCGGGATGGAACGCGCGGCGCAGCGCGTCGCCGGCGACGCTGACGGCGTGGTGCGCGTCGGTCATCACGTCGAACATTTCGAAGAACCCGTGGATCTGGCCGGCGTAGTCGTACCGCTCGACCGGCACACCGTCCTGCTCCTGAGCCGGCTGGCGTACGCCTCGGCCTCGCCGCGGAGGAAGTCGTGCTCGGCCGTGATGATCACCGCTGGTGCCAGGCCGCGCAGCGTCTCCGCGTGCATCGGGGATGCGTGCGGCAACGTGCGCATCGCTGGGTCGGGGACGTAGGTCGCCCAGATGTGCGCGAGCCGATCGTAGCTGTCTGGCCCGTAACCTGCATGCCCGGCGAAGGTTGCGTACCGCTGCCTGAAGCGAGCTTGTAGTCCGCGTCCTGGGTGCTGTCCAGCACCGGGTACACCAGCAGCTGAACGGTGAGCTCGACGCCTGCGGTCACGGGCGTTGAGCGCCGCCGCGGCCGCCAGGTTGCCGCCCGAGCTGTCCCCACCGACGGCGACCTGCGCGAAGGTGCGCCTCGCCCACGCGATCGCCCGCCACATTCCTCGAAACCGGCCGGGAACGGATACTCCGGGGCCAGCCGATAGTCGACCGCCACGACCGCGCAGCCCGCCCGGTTCGCCAGCGCGCGCGCAACACCCTCACAGGTGTCCAGATCGCCGTGCGTCCAGCCACCGCCGTGCGCCCAGACCAACACCGCCTCGGCCGCGCTTCGCTCGGCCGATACAACCGACCCGGCACACCGTCGGCCTCGATCGCCTCGACGGACGCGACGGGCTCGAGCTCGCCGGTCACCGCCAGCACCCGCTCGCGGACATCGGCCCGGACGGCCTCGATCCCGGCGCTCCACGGACTCAACGGCGGGCGCGTGCTCGCCAGGAACGCCCGCACCTGCGCGTGCGGCCGCGGCGACTCGCCGTCCCGCTCGCTGTCCGGACACTCGTCCCGGAACTCTGCAACCACCCGCTCCGCCCTCCTTGAAACCTACTGAGCACTCAGTCTGTTTCGGCGAGGTTACTGAGTACTCGGTCAGTTGTCTATGCTGAGCGGCAACTTCGTTCGGCCGCCTCGCTAGGAGACACATCGTGGCCCCTGTGCCCAAGCCCAAGACCTCATCGGCCAAGGGCCTCGAGACGCGCGAACGCATCATCGACGTCGCCGTGCGGTTCATAGCCCGCCACGGCGCGCGCGGCACCAGTCTCGCCGACATCGCGGCCGAGGCCGGCGTGTCACAAGCCGGGTTGCTCTACCACTTCGGCAGCAAGGAGGCGCTGCTCAACGCTGTGCTGGACCGTCATCTCGCCTTCACCGAGGAATGGCTGTGGAGCGACGGGCCGGACCCCGGGCTGAAGATCCTGCACCTCATCACCAAGCACATGGCCAGCTGGCCGAGCCGGCCACACGACGACAAGGTCTACAGCATCCTCGGCATGAACACCGTCGTGCTCGCCGAAAACGTCAGCGAGGACACCGACCTCCACCCACGGCTGGTCGAGGGCTACCGAACGACGATCGACCGGGTCACCGCCGCGTTGCGCTCGGCCCAGAAGCGCGGCGAGATGCGCAAGGACGTGGATCCCCGACTCAAAGCCATGGAGATCATCGCGTTCTGCTACGGCATGGAAGCGGCATGGCTCGTGAACCCGACGATCCCGGTCGGCAAGGCCGCCGCCCAATGGGCGGCCCAACAAACCGCTCTTCTGGCCGTCGACTCCACCGAGGCGTAGGACGGATTTCAGCGCTGCGCTAATGCCTGAGCCGATCTCGACGTAGACGACGTCGCCTTCGCCGTGGCCCGCCCGATGCGAGACCCACGGGCAGCCATCAGGTTGACCTGGTTTCCGACTGCACCGACCGACCGCATCCGATCCGCAACACCACGCGGCGATCGCCGGCACGTAGCTTGCCCGGCGGTAGCACCGCCCACGATGTCCACGCCCTAACAGCCCAGGAGAACGCAGTGGAGCCCACCCGCCCAACGAGGGGCTCGACTACGGAATACACAGGCCTACTGCAGCTACAGCGCTCGTGTAGGTGATGGGTAGTCGCAGTCACACATGATGACAGCGCGCCGAGGGCCCGTCGCAGTCGCGCAGACGCCGCTGGCTCGGGTCCAATAAGGCGCATCCAGAGATCCTTGAGCAAGAGCGCGCGTTCCGGTCGCAGATCATGTGATCGGGGACCGCACCCGCACCCCCAGATATTCACTAACATGCCGATGTCCGGTAATCCCAAGACGGATCTTGAGATCGGGTACACGTGCGTCCTAACTGCCACCAAGCTCCCGTCGCATCAGCTCACGGGCCATCGTGTCGCGCGATCGATGCGTCAGTGGAGCCCGGCTGTTCCAGCCAAGACACCAGTCCCGGCAGTACGGCGCGCCAAATGATGCCGTGGGGTAGTTGCTCAGACATTGCACCTTTCTGATCTGGCGCGAGCTGGTAGGCAACCCCTTGGTACGCCGACAGCAGCACAGCGAGGCCGTAGCGGCTGGTCTCTGTCGTTGGTCCGACGGCTATGTCCCACTGCCCTCGGTCGCGGGTGATGCTGACATTGGCCGGCCGGTGAATGCGAGGTAGGCGTCACCGAACGGTACGGTCTGTCGCCGCAGCTCTCTGTGAGTTCGAACCCGGCCTGCTCGATCCAGGTGAGGGTGTCGCGCACTCGCTGGGGGCGATGTTGAGAACGTAGTCCAAGACTGGATTCACGATGCAATGTTCTCGTAGAACATTCCGCTTCTG
>CAVPYQ010000042.1:0-164436 GCA_963709985.1 uncultured Actinomycetota bacterium | reverse complement strand
TGTGGCGCTTCGGTTCCGACATCGCTGACAACTGGGGAAGCGTCATCGAGAACTACACCGAGGGCAACACGCCCGGCCTCGCGCAATGGGCCGGCCCCGGGCACTGGAACGACGCCGACATGTTCGAGATCGGCAACGGCGGCCTGACGCCCACGGAGGAGCAGAGCCAGTTCACGTTGTGGGCCGAGATGGCGTCCCCGCTGCTGCTCTCGACGGACCTGACCAAGCTGACGCCGGCCGAGGTGGCCATCGTCGGCAACAAGGACGTCATCGCGGTCGACCAGGATCGCCTCGGCGTACAGGGCACGATCGTGCAGACCGGCAGCAACTACGACGTGCTCGCCAAGCCGCTCGCGAACGGCGACGTGTCCGTCGTCCTGTTCAACAAGGCCGACACCGCGCAGACGCTCACCACCACCGCCGCCAATGTCGGCCTGCCGTCCGGGACGCCGTACCAGCTGACCGACCTGGTGACCAAGCAGCAGACGTCATCGGGCGGCATCATCGCCGCGAACGTCGCGCCGCACGGCACGGTGATCTACCGGGTGCACCCGTACGGCTCGGCCCACCTGGCGCCGTCCGCGGTCGCGACGGTATCGAGCCAGGCGTTGCGTGCGGGCGCAGCCCACGCCCGTGACCGTCGCGGCTGAACAACTACGGCACGAGCGCGATAACCAAGGCGACGGTCAAGCTGGCCGTTCCGAGCGACTGGGCCGTGCAGCCGAAGAGCCAGACACTCGCCAAGATCAACGTGAACGGCTCGGCCACCGCAACGTTCCAGGTCACGTCAACGGCCCCACCGCCGGGCAAGGTGGTCAACACGCTGACGGCGAACGTCGCATACGACTGGCCAGGCGGGTCGTCGACGACGTCGGGCCAGGAGACCGTCGTGACCAACACGCCGTACCCGAACCTCGCGGCCGCCTTCAACAACGTCGCGATCAGCGACGAGTCGAATCCCACGACCGCCAACTTCGACGGCGACGGCAACTCCTACTCCGCCCAGGCGCTGGCCACGGCGGGAGCCACCCCGGGCGCCACGATCACCAGCAACGGCGCGACGTTCACCTGGCCGGACGCGGCTGCGGGCACGAAGGACAACGTCGCGGGCGGCGGGTTTCTGGTGACGCTTGCCGGGCAGGGATCCAAGCTCGGATTCCTCGGCTCGGAGGCGGGCTTCGACACCGACACGGTCACCGTCACCTATACCGACGGCACGACGAGCAGCGCCTCGATCGGCTTCCCGAACTGGTGTTGTTCCGACCCCACCGCGTACGGCGCCGTGCCGGCCATCACGACCGACCACCGCAACACCCCGAGTGGCCCGGCGAACTTCGGCACCAGCTACCAGGTCTTCTACAACTCGATCCCGATCGACGCGACGAAGACGGTGTCGACGGTGACCCTGCCGTCGAAGCAGTCGATCCACGTGTTCGCGCTGAGCGTCCAGCCCTAGTCGACGCGATCGGGCAACATTCTCCGGTCCACGGCCGGAGAATGTTGCCGATGCGGCGGCGACGCCGATCAGAACTGCTCGCGCAGCCAGGACATCTGGCGCTGCTGGTGGAACGGGCCGCCGCCCTCGTGATCGTTGTAGCGGTACTCCTCGATCGTCTTCGGTCCGGCGTAGCCGTTGTAGCCGGCGTAGACGGTGGCCGGCGGGCAGATCGCGTCCATGAGCCCGACCGAGAACAGCGCCGGCGCGCTGGCCATCCGCCCGAGTAGCGCGCCGTCGAAGTAGCTGACCGTGGTGAACGCCTGCTCGGCGTGATCGCGGTGGACGCTCAGGTAGTCGGCCAGTTCGCTGTAGGGCGCCTTTTCGGTGGTCTCGCACCCTCGCTTGATGTCGCACAGGAACGGCACGTCGGCGAGCACGGCGGCGACGTGCGGGCTCAGCGCGGCAGCGGCGAGCGCGATGCCGCCGCCCTGGCTGCCCCCCGCCGTGGCGATGCGCTGCGGGTCGACCGCCGGGTGGGACCGGACGGCCAGCACCGCGCCGACGGCGTCGCCGTAGACGCGCCGGTAGTAGTACTGCGCCGGATCGAGCAGGCCACGGGTGAGGAAGCCCGGATGCGACGGCGCCGAGCCGTGCGAATCCGGTGTGTCGCCGGGCGACCAGGCCGAACCCTGGCCGCGGGTGTCCATGACGAAGTGCGCAAAGCCCGCGGCCGCCCAGAGCACGTTCTGGTGGACGAGCCCGCGCCCACCGCCGTAGCCGATGAACTCGACCACGCACGGCAGCGGGGCCGCGTGCCCGACCGGAAGGTGCAGCCAGCCGCGCACGGTGTCGCCGCCATAGCCGGCGAACTCGACGTCGAACGACTCGACCACGGTCAGCGGGCTCGGCGCAGGCGTGAACGTCGGCTCGAACCCCTTCGCGGCGTCGTCGCTCAGCGCGGTTTCCCAGAACCGGTCGAGGTCCGCGGGCGGATCGAGCCGGGCCTGGCTGGCGCGCAGTTCGTCGAGCGGGAGGTCGTAAATAGCCATGTCAGGTTCCCCGTTGGTCAGCTATTCGGTGGCGGCATGTGCGGTGCGGGACGGTCGTCACGGTCGGTAGGGGTGAGTCTCGCTGGAGGCACGCCCGGGACGTCGAGCCTGGTCACGGCGGGAATCCTCTCATCGGTGCGTTCCGGCCCCCAGGAACCAAACTGACCAAACAACGGACGTCACGTCCCTTAACGGGAATTAGAGCACCCTTGTGCCAGACTTCGAGCAGCGAACCGCACAAGCGGACGCACACGATGGCCACCCGACCCCCCGCGGGTGGCCATCGTCGTTGTCGGGGCAAACCGGGCACGCGCTAGCGCCGATCAGGCTCGCTTCGCGGCACCCGGATCGGCGCCTCGATGAGTTCGGGATCGAGCGGCCGGTCGGCCGGCACCAGCCACGGTTGCCCGGCGTCGGCATCCGGCGTTGCCCGCCAGGCGCGACTGACCCGCTGCAGCCGGATCGGGTAGATCGTCAGGTTGCCGTCCGAGCCGATGTGCAGTCGCAGGAAGCCCTTGTAGTTCTCGATTGACTGCCCGGCGAAGACCTCATTGAGATTGACGTCGAAGCTGCTGGCCAGCAGTAGATAGAGGCCGGTCAGCAACGTCGAGGCGAAGCCGACCACGACGAAGATCGCGACGACGGCGAGCAGAGCCAGCACGATGTCAGGCAGCCAGGTCGGGCGGACATGATGCAGCCCGAACACGGCCCACGTCGTGGCGGCAGCGAGCGCCAACTGGGCGACGCCGTGCACGAGCCCGATGATCCGCGCCGGACCAGATGGGCTGTGCCGGTCGATCTTGGCAAACAGCACGGCGCCGTAGAGGTAAACGCCGGCCAGCACCAGGCTGGGAGCCGATGCCCGCAGCGTCTCGATGCTGAACAACCCACCCCCGAATCGGCGGCCGTAGTCGAACGCGAAGACGAGGGCGACGACGAGCGCCGTCTGCAGGGCACCCATCAGCGCCCAGAATCCCGGGTTCCGCCAGGTCAGTGCCAGGATGCCGGTCGCCAGCCGGGTCGACGTCGCCTTGTCCGGGTAGCGGCTCGTCAGCGCATAGCGGCGGGACGGGGTTCGGCGGCGCATCCGCGAGTTGGGCGATGGCACGTCGATGGTCTCGGGCAGGCGGTGGGTGGCCACGAGGTACGCGCCGCCGGTTCCGCAGGTGATGCGCACGCCCGTCCCGTCCTGCTCGGCGTAGTGCGCGTAGTGGTGGGAGTCGCCGGACAGCATCACCCGGATCGAGGCGCCCCGCGGTCGCACGATCTCGTCCTCGAAGAACTCGATGGGGTCGTAGGCGGGCGGATCCTGCGCGGATTCGACCCAGACCGGGGTCGGCCAGCACAGGATCACGGCGTCGCCCGGCTGCAACTGCTCGGCGGCCTCGCGGAAGTAGTGCAGTTGCGGCGCGTCGATGTAGGACGACAGCGACGCGTCGACGGCGAACAGCCACCAGCGTTGCGGCAAGCGATGGCGAAGTAGCTGCGGGTCTGCTCGGTGCACCAGCCGCCGATGGCCCGTTGCTGGGTGAACATGCGAAGGAACGCCGTCAGGCCGTCGTACCAGTCGTGGTTTCCGGGCAGGGCGAACATCACCGGTGACGGGCCCTCGACGTAAGGAAGTGCCGCGCGGTAAGGGCCTTTCGTGCGGTCCTCGTAGCCACGCGTCGACGCGACCGGGTAGACCTCGTCGCCGCCGAGCACGAGCAAGCGCCCGCGTGGCAGCGACTCACCGCCGAGGTCGAGGTGCGGCGCGGCGAGCAGGGACGCGACCGAGTACGTCGCGTCGAAGCCGTCGCCGACATCGGCAACGAAGTCGAACCAGAGATCGGATCCCTTGTCGTGGCGGTGGATGCGCCTCGGCAACACCGCTTGCAGTTCCCGCTTGTCGGAGTAGTCGCCGAAGATCGAGGCCAGCAACGCCTTGATGCCGGTACTGGTCAGCACGCCCGGCGAGAGCCAGCGAACCTCCCGTTGCGGTGCGAAGCCGAGTTCGAGCTCGGACATGTCACGTGGACGCGGACGGCGTGGCGCAGGATCGGGTCGCGCTCCGGGCTCGCACTTTCGGGCTCTGCACTTTCGGGCTCCCCGCCGCGTTCGGGCTCCCCGCCGCGTTCGGGCTCCCCGGGCTCGGACATCGGGCGATCGTATTGGACGACAGGTGGCGTGGCTCGGAGGCCCGGCGCGATCAGCGACCCAGTACCTGCTCGAGGTAGTCGTTGCCGAAGACGCGGTCCGGGTCGAGACGATCGCGCAGCGCCACGAAGTCGTCGAAGCGCGGATAGCACTCTCGAAGCGAGGCGGCATCGCGACGGTGCAGCTTGCCCCAGTGCGGCCGCCCGCCGACCGACCGGGCGATCGCCTCGACGGCGTCGAAGTATCGCTGCGTGCTCGCGGCGGACGTACTGGTGCACGGCGATGTAGCCGGACTCGCGCTCGAAGGCCGTCGAGAGCCAGATGTCGTCGGCGGCGGCGAACCGTACCTCGACCGGGAAGGCGATCCGCTCGTCGTTTCGCTCGAACCAGCTGGCGATCTCGCCGAGGACGTGCGGCACGGCCTCGCGCGGCACCGCGTACTCCATCTCGCGGAAACGCACCTGGCGCGACGAGGCGAACACCGCGTGGGACCGATCGACGTACTCGCGGGCGCGACAGCGCGCGCGCACTGATCGAGTTGAGCCGCGGGATCAGCTGCGGACGAACCGTGGCGAGCCGGTTCACCCACTCGAACACGCGGTTGGACAGCAGTTCGTCGTCGACGTACGCGCGGATCTTGCCGACCGGCGCAAGCGGTGTACCAACCGGTACACGGTTGTTCTGCTTGGTCAGCACGCGCCGGGTGTGCGGGAACCAGTAGAACTCGAAATGGTCGTTGTTCTGCACCAGATCGTCGAGACGTTCGAGAGTTTCGTCCAGCGGCGCAGGCGATTCTGACGGCCCGCAGCGCAAATGCCGGCTCGCACTGCAGGGTGATCGTGGCCAGGACGCCGAGCGCACCGAGCCCGACCCGGGCCGCGGCGAATACGTCGGCGTTCTCGGCCGGGGAGCAGTCGAGCATCGTGCCGTCGGCCAGGACGATCTGCATCGCCCGCACCTGGGTGGCCAGGCCGCCCAGGCGGATTCCGGTGCCGTGCGTGCCGGTCGAGATCGCGCCGGAAAGTGTCTGGACGTCGATGTCGCCGAGGTTGCTCATCGACAGGCCGAGTTCCCACAGCAGGGCGGTCAGCTCGTGCAGCCGGGTTCCTGCGCGCACCGTGACCAGGCCGGTTTGCTGGTCGACACGGACGATTCCGTTGAGCTTGTCGAGGCGTAGCTGCACGCCGTCGGTGATCGCGATGCGGCGTGAAGGAGTGGCCGGCTCCGATCGCCTTGACGCGGTACCCCTCGTTCGCCGCGCGGCTGATCGCATGCGCGAGTTCGGCGAAGGTTCGGGGCGACTCGACGCGCGCGGGCGTTGCGGTGGCGGTTGCCGCCCAGTTGGTCCAGTGGGGCACGGCGCCACTATTTCATTGACCAAGATCATCGCGGCCGAGTGGACCACCTGCCGGCGGTGGGTGACGGGCGTCCGGCTCGCTTGCCGTGGGCGATCGTCGAGGTGTTTCCTTCGAACGTGACCCGCACCCTGCGAATGCCCCGGCACGCGGCCGACGATGTCGCCAGTCGGCTCGATGCCGCGACCGCCGAACTCGATCCGCCACTGCTGGCCTTGGACGTTGCCGCGCTGCGGTCGAACGCCGCCGACCTGGTGCGGCGCGCGAACGGCAAGCCGATCCGGCTCGCCAGCAAGTCCGTTCGGGTGCGATGGGTTCTCGACGATGTGCTGGCGATTGCGGGGTTCGCCGGCGTGATGGCCTTCTCGCTGCGGGAGGCGATCTGGCTCGCCCGGCTCGGCGTCGACGACGTCCTCATCGGCTACCCGAGCGCGGACCGCGGCTCGCTTGCCGAGCTGGCCGCAGATCCGCGCCTGCGCGGCGCGATCACGCTGATGGTGGACGACGTCGCCCAGCTCGAACTCATCCGCGCGGCAACCGGGCTCGAGCGGCCGGGCCTTCGGGTCTGCCTGGACGTGGACGCATCCCTGCGGATCGGGTCGGTGCACCTGGGCGCTCGGCGTTCTCCGCTGCGCACGCCCACGGACGCCGTCGTGCTGGCCGCCGAGGCCGTGCGGCGCGGATTCCGCGTCGTCGGCGTGATGTTCTACGAGGCGCAGATCGCCGGCCTGCCGGACACCAGTCCCGGCGGTGCGCCTGATGAAGCGCCGCTCGGCGGGCGAATTGTCGCTACGCCGCAGCGCAGTCGTCGACGCGGTGCGCTCCGGCGTCGGCGCGCTGGAGTTCGTCAACTCCGGCGGGACGGGCAGCCTCGAGATCAGCAGCGCCGATCCGGCCGTGACCGAGGTGACGGCCGGTTCCGGGCTCTACGCGCCGACCCTGTTCGACGGCTACCGCGCGTTCGTGGCCAACCCCGCGATGTACTTCGCGCTTGCCGGTGGTGCGGCGTCCGGCTCGGGGCATCGCGACGCTGTTCGGCGGCGGCTACATCGCGTCCGGGCCGGCGGGGAAGAGCCGCCTGCCCCGGCCGGTGTTCCCGGCCGGGCTTTCGCTGCTGGGCGGCGAGGGCGCGGGCGAGGTGCAGACGCCGGTGCGCGGCGAGGCGGCGCAGCGCCTGCGGGTCGGCGACCGGGTGTGGCTGCGGCACGCCAAGGCGGGCGAGGCGTGCGAGCGGTTCGACACGCGTGCACCTGATCGACGGCTCGTCGATCGCGGACTCGGTGCCGACCTATCGCGGTGAGGGCAAGACTTTCGGCTGATCAGGTAGTGGGCGATGTCGCCCCAGCCGTCGACCTCGGACGGCTTGCGCGGCGCCGGGCCGATGTAGCGGGCGGACGGCCGCACCAGCCGTCCCGTCCGCTTCTGCTCGATGATGTGGGCGCACCAGCCACCCGTCCGGGCGCAGGTGAACATCGCCGGCATCATGTGCGGCGGGCACCTCGGCGAAGTCGAGGATCACGGCGGCCCAGAACTCGACGTTGGTCTCGATGGCGCGGTCCGGGCGGCGTTCGCGCAGCTCGGCCAGCGCCGCTTGCTCCAGCGCGTAGGCGGCCTCGAAGCGGGGGGCGTTCAGCTCCTGGCAGGTGCGGCGCAGCACGCGGGCCCGCGGATCCTCGGCGCGGTAGACGCGGTGGCCGAAGCCCATGAGTCCGCTCGTGCCGGTCGAGGATGTCGGCGGCCACCTTGCGGGCGTTGCCGGTCTTCTCGACCTCCTCGATCATCGGCAGCACGCGGGCGGGGCCCCACCGTGCAGCGGCCCGCTCATCGCGCCGATCGCGCCGGACATGGCGGCGGCGACGTCGGCGCCGGTGGAGGCGATGACCCGGGCGGTGAACGTCGAGGCGTTCATGCCGTGCTCAGCGGCAGAAACGAAGTAGGCGTCGACGGCCTTGGTGTGCATGGGGTCGGGCTCGCCGCGCCAGCGCGTCATGAACCGCTCGATGATCGAGGTGCACTGGTCGATGCGCGACTGCGGTACGGCCGGTACGCCGATGCCCCGGGCCGACTGGGCCACGTAGGACAGCGCCATGACCGAGGCGCGGGCGGCCTGCTCGCGGGCCTCGTCGTCGCTGACGTCGAGCAGCGGACGGTAACCCCAGATCGGGGCGAGCATCGCCAGCGCCGCCTGGACATCGACGCGGACGTCGCCGGTGTGCACCGGGATGGGGAACGGTTCGGCCGGGGGCAGGCCGGGGCCGAACTTGCCGTCGACCAGCAGCGCCCACACGTTGCCGAACGTCACCGAGCCGACCAGATCCTCGATGTCGACGCCCCGATAGCGCAGGGCCCCGCCGTCCTTGTCGGGTTCGGCGATCTCCGTTTCGAATGCGATGACGCCCTCGAGTCCCGGGCTGTAGTCGTCTGCCATGAGGCCATTCTGCTCACATCCGCCATGTGACGGACATAACGAGGTGGGAAGATCGGTCAAGTGACTGACCCGGCTAGCATGCGTCGCTCGTATTCCCAGGGCGAACTCGACGATCACGCGCGGCAGGCCGACCTGGATCAGCCAATTGCAAACGTGGTTCGACGAGGCGGTCGCGAACGAGGCCGTCGTCGAGGCCGAACGCCATCCAACTGGCCACCGTCGACGCGGCCGGTCACCCGTCGGTGCGTACCGTCCTGGCCAAGGGAATCGACGCGCGCGGCATCGTCTTCTATACGAACTACGGCTCGGCGAAAGCGCGTGAACTAGCGGAATCCCCTTATGCCAGCGCGGTATTTGCCTGGTTGCCGATGGAACGGCAAGTCCGCCTGTCGGGTCCGGTCGAGAAGATCACCCGGGCCGAGACCGAGGCGTATTTCGCGACGCGCCCGCGTGGTTCGCAGATTGCGGCGTGGGCGTCGGAGCAGTCGTCGGTGATCGACTCCCGGGAGCAACTCGAGGCGGAAGTGCGGTCGCTGGAGGCGCGCTTCGACGGAATGGACGTCCCGGCGCCGCCGAACTGGGGCGGGTACCGGCTCGGTCCGCAGGTCGTGGAGTTCTGGCAGGGCCGGCCCGATCGGCTGCACGACCGCCTGCGCCACCGTCTCGTCGAGGGAACCTGGGTCGTCGAGCGGCTGGCGCCGTGAGGGGCTCGGCCGACGAGTCAGCCTCGGCGCGGCGTCGAAGGCATGGCCTTTTGACCGACCCGGAAACCGTGTCCGGCGACGACACTCCCGGCGGCGACCCCGCCGACCGGGCACGCGGTCTGCGGGGCCTGCTCCGGCACCATGCGGTCGACACCCGCCCGATGCGGATCGTCCCGTACCGGCGGCTACTCCTGGGCCAGGGCACCGCATTCATCGGCTCGATGCTCACCCAGGTCGCGGTGCCGGTGCAGGTCTACTCGATCTCGCATTCGTCCCTGTACGTCGGGTTCGTGGGTCTGGCGGGCCTTGCTGCCGATCGTGATCTTCGGGCTGTACGGGGGCGCCGTCGCCGACGCGGTGGATCGCCGCCGCCTGTACCTGTGGTCGTCGCTCGGCACCTGGGTGGTCACGCTGGCGCTGCTGGCGCAGACCCTGCTCGACCTGCGCAATGTTGCGCGTGATCCTGGGGCTCGTCGTCGTCCAGTCGGCGATGTTCGCGGTGGCGTCGTCCGCGCGCGGCGCGATCATCCCGCGGATCGTGCCGACCGATCTGGTGCCTGCGGCGAACACGCTGAATTTCACGGTCGGCAACGTCGGGCAGGTGATCGGCCCGCTGATCGCGGGCGTGCTCGTGTCGCTGCATCACGGCTTCGCTTATGCCTATTCCATCGACGGTCTGCTGTTCTTGGCGGCGCTCTACTCGGCGTTGCGGCTGCCGTCGATCGAGCCGGACGGCTCGGCTCGGCCGGGCCGGGTTGCGCTCGGTGCTCGACGGACTGCGGTTCATCGCCGAGCGGCCCGTGCTGGTGATGTCGTTCGGCGTCGACATCGTGGCGATGGTGCTGGCGATGCCCCGGTCGCTGTATCCCGAGGTGGCCGACGAGCGTTTCCACGGCGTGGTCGGGCCGCTCTATGCAGCCATCGCAATCGGCGCGGTGATCGCCGGACTGTCCAGCGGCTGGATCGGCCGGGTGCGCCGCCAGGGCGTGGCGCTGACCGTGGCCATCGTCGGCTGGGGGGCGTGCGTGGCAATCTCCGGCCTGGCCCGGCAGTTGTGGCTTGTCGTCATGCTGCTCGCGCTCGCCGGCGCGGCCGATCTGGTCAGCGCCGTGTACCGGCAGACCATCCTGCAGACGTATGCGCCGGACGAGATGCGCGGGCGGATGCAGGGCGTGTTCATCGCGGTGGTCGCAGGTGGGCCACGCCTGGGCGATGTGCGAGCCGGAGCGACCGCCGCGGCGACGAGCGCGACGTTCTCCTGGGTGGGCGGCGGCATCGCCTGCATGGTGGTTGTCGTGGTCGCTGCGGCCGTCGTCCGCCCGTTCTGGCGCTACGACGCGTCGCGCGTGGAGCAGCCTGCGCTTGCCCGACCGTGACCGGTAGCGTCTCGCTAATGGCGCTCACCGGGAAGCAGTTCACGATCAGTGCGGGCGACCACCAGGCGACCGTCGTCGAGGTCGGGGGCGGGATTCGCCGTTACACGCACCGAGGCGTCGACGTGCTTGCCTCCTACGGCGAGGACGAGTTGCCGCCGAAGGGCGCCGGAGCGGTACTCGTGCCCTGGCCGAACCGGATGCGCGGTGGCCATTACACATTCCTCGGTCAGCAATACCAGGTGCCGATCAACGAGGTGGCCACCGGCAACGCCATTCACGGACTCGGCCGGGCGGTTCGCTGGATGCCGAAAGCGGTCGACGCCGCCGCCGTGACGCTGGCCCTCGACATCGCGCCGCAGACGGGTTGGCCGTTCGAGGTGCGCGTCGAGATCACCTATTCGCTGCACCCTGATCACGGGCTCGGCGTCACTGCGGTGGCGCGCAACTACGGCACGACTCGCGCCCCGTTCGGCGCGGGCTTCCATCCATACATTGCGCTGCATGGTGCCCGCCTGGACGAGGCGATCGTGCGAATTCAGGCCGAGCAACGGCTCGTCACGGACGAGGTGCAGTTGCCCGTCGGGACGCAGGTCGTGCCCGGGACGCCCTATGACCTGCGCGCCGGGCGGAAGCTGAGCGGCCAGCGCTTCGACGACGCGTTCACCGCACTGTCCACAGTGGACGGTCGGGGCGTCGCCGAGGTGCATACCACAGTCGGGCGGTGGCCGGCTGTGGTTCGACGAGACGTTCCAGTACCTGCAGGTGTTCACGATCGACGACCTGGCCCACGGCGTGCCCGCCGTGGCGATCGAGCCGATGACCTGCCCGGCGGACGCCTTCAACTCCGGCTCCGGCCTGATCGTTCTCGAACCAGGCGGTATGTGGACGGGCTCCTGGGGCGTCGAGCCGGTCTGATCGGTCGGTCGACTACCAGAGCGCTGGGCGCAGCGGGCCGCTCGGCGCGATCCGGGCCAGATCGCCGGCGAGGGTGCGAATGCGCTGTTCGCCAAGGGTCTTCGTCCAGGTACGGATCGCCTCGGCGGCCGCGTCATCGGCGGCGCGGGTGCACGCCCAGCCCTTGTCGGTAAGCACGATGAGCCGGGCGCGCGCGTCGTCCGGATGCTGATTGCGCACGACGTAGCCCTTGCCGACCAGTTCCTCGACGAGCTGGCTGGCGGCCTGTTTCGTCACGCCGAGATGAGCGGCCAGTTCGCCCACCGTCGCGCCGCCGTGCGAGAGCAGGGTGAACGCGAAGCCGTGAGTCGGCCGCAGATCGGCGAAGCCCCGCGCGGCAACGCCGGCGTGGATGGTGTCGACGAGTGCTGCCGCCGCGGCGAGCAGCGCGCCGGTCAGGGCCTGTGCCTCCTGCTTCTTCACGACAATCAGCTTGACATGGTGGTCAAGCTCCTTGACTATATGGTCAAGTAGCTTGACTATCACCTCGGAGGTTGCCGTGCCTGTCATCCATTCCGCCGATGCCGTCGTCCACGAGATGCACGGCGCCCGCTTCGTCTCCTACGCCGCACCGTCTCGCGGCAGCGCGGAACTGTGCGCGTGGCGCGTCGAGCTGCCGGCCGGGTCGGTCGGCGTTGTGCACACGATCACTCGTGAGGAGATCTTCTGCGTGCTGTCCGGCACGCTCCGGGTGACGCTTGACGGTGCGCCGTCGGTCGTCGCGTCCGGAGACGTCGTAGTGCTCGGCGCGGGCAGCACGGTGTCCCTCGACAATCCCGGCGACTCGGTGGCAACCGGGTGGGTGACGACGAGCGTCGGTCTGCAGGCCGAACTCGGCGACGGCACCCGGATCACCCCGCCGTGGACGCAGTGATCACCCAGCCGGTACTGAGCCCGGCTCAGCCCGGCCCGCGTGCTTGACTTGGCTGCATGAATGATTCCGACGATCTGTACGAGGGCGGCTTCGGCGGCGCCGATCAGGTCGACCCGTCCGAGTCTCTGACCGGCGACAACACCGAGGATCCGCTCGACGCCGGCTACTCGCCGCCCGATCGTGAGCCACGGGCCACGCGATTCGGTACGACGGCCGAGGAGCAGCGCGAGGGCGAGTCACTCGATCAGCTCCTGGCGGAAGAGGAGCCCGACATCGACGCGTCCGGGTGGGTGGACTCGGAGGCCGATCCGCGCGCGGGACGCCTCGTGGCTCCCGATGAGGGCGCGCATTCAGACGAGGAGTCCGACGAGGTTGCCTTCGACGTCGGCCGGGCGGGCTACGCGTCAAGTGCCGAAGAGGCGGCAATGCACCTCGAGGACGGCAAGTAGGGCCGCTCACCGCCGACACGGGTTTTGGCCGCCCGGCATCAAATAGATGACCGAGCGGCCAAAACCGTGGCACTAGTGCGGGTCGGGCAGGCGCAGCGCGCCGACGCTCACCACAACCGCGATCAGGACCTGGATGCTGACCACGACGGTGAACGCGTGGCGCATGCCGCTGCTGGCGGCGAGGCTGATGAACAGCGAGCCCAGCGAGGCGACGCCCAGCGCCAACGCACCCTGCTGCATCGTCACGAGCACACCGCTGCCGATGCCGGCCAGCCGTTGCGGCACGTCAGCGAGAACGATCCGGAACAAGCCGACTACGGCGAGCGCCTGGCCGAAACCCGCAACTAGCAGGCTCGGCGCCATGGCTAGCGCGGTCACCTGCGGCCAGTCGCCGCGCATCACCGCGATCAGCCAGACGAGCCCGACCGCCTGCAGGGCCACCCCGGTCGTCACGACGTAACGGCCGTAGCGCGCGATCAGCCTGGGCGCGGCGAGCGATCCGGCGAAGAACGCCACCGCCATCGGGGTAATCGCGACGCCGGACTGCAGGGCGCTGTCGTGCAGCCCGTCCTGAACGGTCAGCGCGAAGACGAACATGAAGGCGCCGAAGCCCATGAAGAACGGCACCGCCATGGTCAGGCCGCGACGCATCGAGCGCAGGCCCACCAGTGACGGCGGGATCAGCGGCGTGTGTCCCGCCCGCTCCGTCCGCCGCTCGACGAGCACCGTGGCGGCCGCCGCAACGGGTGCCGCGAGCAGCAGCAACCAGATCCACACGGGCCAGTGCAGGGCACGGCCCTCGGTCAACGGAATGAGCAGCGCGATGATCGTGATGCCGAGCAAGGTCGTCCCGGGCAGGTCGACGCTGGCCGGATGAGGCGAGCGGGTCGCCGGCACATACCGCCGGGTCAGCAGCAGGACGGCCGCGCCGACGGGCACGTTGACCAGGAAGATCGGCCGCCATGAGAGGCCGGCGATGTCGGCGTTGACGAGGACGCCGCCCAGCAGTTGGCCGATCGACGCGCCCAGGCCGCCCATCGCCGCGTAGAGGCCGATCGCGCGACCGCGCTTGTGACCGTCGAGCGTGGCGTGGAACGTGGCGAGCACCTGCGGCTGGCTCATCGCCGCCGAGAGTCCCTGGGCGACGCGGGCCGCGATCAGCACGTCGATGTTCGGCGCGATGCCGCACAGCAGCGAGCTGATCGTGAAGCCGACCAGCCCGGCTACGAATAGGCGGCGTCGCCCCAGCGCGTCACCGAGCCGGCCGCCGACGACGAGCATCAGTGCATACGCCACGCCGTAGCCGGCCACGACCAGTTCGAGCATCGGCGCGGACGCGTGCAGCGTGCTGTCCATCGTCGGCAGCGCAACGTTGACGATGAAGAAGTCGAGCACCGGAAGGAAACCGCCGGCCAGCAACACGATCAGGCCGATCGGGCTCAGCGCGGACGGCGGCGCGACGGCGTGCTCGGGCGGTGCCGTACGGGTAGCCGAATCGGTGAGGATGTTCTCGGTGGCCAGGTCGTCGAGTCGTGCGGTCATAGAAGCAACCATGCGGCGCCAATTAACCTGGTACCAGAAGTGCGTTTATCCAGGTATAAAAGCTAACTGGCAAGACCCCCGAGAGTCGGCAACGCTAGGGATGTGACGACGATGACCGCTACCGCCGAGCCCACCAAGGTAGTCACCGATCCCGACACGGTTCGCCGGTCGGAGCTATCGGCGTTCCTGCGCAGCAGACGCGAGCGCATCACCCCGGCTCAGGCGGGCCTGCCGGCGATCGGGCGGCGCCGCACTCCGGGCCTGCGACGCGAGGAGGTCGCCCAACTCGCCGGCGTCGGCGTCACCTGGTACACGTGGCTCGAGCAGGGACGCGACATCAAGGTGTCCGACCAGGTGCTCGAGGCCATCTCGCGGACCCTCATGCTCGATCGGGACGAGCGCGCCCATCTCTACACCTTGGCCGGGGCGAGCGAGCAGGCCGCGGGCACGGACTGTGCCGAACTGACCCCGGCGGTGCGCGCGATGCTCGACAAGTTCCTGCCGTATCCGGCCACGGTCCAGAACGGCAAGTACGACCTGCTGGCGTGGAACACCGCGTACCGGTGGCTCATCCGCGACGTCGAGTCGATCCCCCCGGACGACCGCAACTGCATGTGGCTGCTGTTCACCGACCCCGCCTGGCGCAAGGGCATCGCGGACTGGGACGAGGCGGCGGCCCGCATGGTCGCGCAGTTCCGGGCCCAGATGGCCGAGCACGTCGCCGAGCCCGCCTGGAAGGCGCAGCTTCGCCGGCTGCGCACCGCGTCGCCGGAGTTCGCCGCGCTGTGGGAGCGCCACGAGGTCAGCGGCGTGATCGCCAAGGCGAAGCGGATCCGCAACCCCTACGTCGGGATGCTGCGCTTCGAGGCGGTCAGCACCTGGCTCAATCCGCGCCCGGGCTTGCGGATGCTCGTGTACACCCCGAAGGATGCCGAGACGACGCGGCGCATGGAGCAGCTCATCGAACTCGGCCAGAAGGAGATCGCGTGACCCGCCTGACGAAGTACACCCACTCCTGTGTTCGGTTCGACGACGGTGATCGCTCCCTGGTGATCGACCCGGGCGTCTTCTCCGAGGTCGAGGTGGCCCTCGACGGAGCGCAGGGGGTGCTGATCACCCACGAGCACTTCGATCATCTCGACGAGAACAAGGTGCGCGCCGCCGCCAAGGCCGACCCGAGGCTGCGCATCTGGGCGCCGTCCGGCGTCGCCAATTCGCTGGCCGACCTCGGCGAGCAGGTCGTCGCCGTGGCGGCGGGAGAGACCTTCGAGGCCGGGGGATTCACGGTCGAGGCGTTCGGCGGGCAGCACGCGCTGATCCACCCGACCATTCCCATGGTCGCCAACCTCGGCTATCTCATCGACGGCGCGGTCTACCACCCGGGCGACTCGCTGATCGTCGCGACCAAGCCGGTGCAGATCCTGCTCACCCCGATCAACGCGCCGTGGTCGCGCGTCGCGGAGGTCATCGACTTCACGGTGGCCGTGCGCGCGCCGAGGGCGTTCCAGATCCACGACGCGATGGTCAACGACCTCGGGCTGCCGGTCATCGAAGGGCACCTGACCCGGATCGGCGCGCAGTACGGCGTCGAGTACAAGCACCTCGCCCCGGCGAGCTCGGTCGAAATCTGACGTATCACGGTCGCCACCCGGCACTCCTTGAAGGACATCGAGAAGAGTGCCTGATGGGGGTGGCCATGACCGCGTTGACGACGACTCCGCGCGCCGACGTGACGATGATGTACCTGATCCACGACGCAATCCGTCGCGATCTTGATCGTCTCGAAGACGGCCTGCACCGGCTCGCCTCGATGCACGCCGGGCCGGCGCGGCGCGCCCTGATCAGCGCGCTGAACCGCACTTGGGCCGATTTCGACCACTATCTGCACCATCACCACACCAGCGAGGACGCCCGGCTGTGGCCGCTGCTGCGCCGGGTGTGCCCGATGACCGGCGAACTGCTCGAGGACATGGAAGCCGAGCACGCCGCGATCGACCCGCTGGTCGGCGAATCCCGCTCGGCCGTCGCCCGGGCGCTCACGTCCTACCCGACCTTCGAGGACGCGAGCCGGGCCGCCGACGCGATCGGCGGGCTGCGCACCGAACTGCGCGATCACCTCGAGCACGAGGAGTTCGAGGCACTGCCCTACATCGTCGATCACCTCGGCGAGCACTGGGCAACCTTCGAGGAGGGGCAGCGCAAGGCGGCCGGCCGCAGTGGTTTGACCAGGTTCCTGCCCTGGGTGCTCGACGATGCCGATCCGGTCCGCGCGGACTGGTTGCGCGACCAGGTGCCCGCCCCGGTCTTCGCGCTCGTCAGCGGCGTCTTCCTGAGGCGCCGCCGCCGTGCGGTCGCACCCATCCACGACGTGTGATACGCCTGCGGGCGTGACGGATCGATCCGAGCTTGCCGGAGCACCCCCCGGCGCGCCGGCCGGCGCACGGCCTTCGGCTGATGCGATGGCCCGGGCCCGTGCCGTGCTCGCCAGCCCATCCGGTCGTGGACGGGCACAACGACCTGCCGTTCTCGCTGCGCGAACTCGCCGGCTACGACCTCTCGCGCTACGACGTCGGCGAGCGCCAGTCGCGGACGTTCACCGACCTCGTCCGCCTCGCCGAGGGCGGCGTCGGCGGCCAGTTCTGGTCGGTCTTCGTACCGGGCAGTTGGGCCGGCGAACGGGCGGTTGCGGCCACCCTCGAGCAGATCGACTTCGTGCATCGCCTCGTCGCCACCTACCCGGACCGACTCTCCCTCGCCCGGACCGCTGACGACGTGGAAAAGGCTTATGCGGACGGCACAATCGCGTCCCTGCTCGGCGCAGAGGGTGGCCATTCGATCGCGTCGTCGATGGGTGTGTTGCGGATGCTGCACGCGCTGGGCGTCCGGTACATGACCTTGACCCACAACGAGAACGTGCCGTGGGCCGACTCGGCGACGGATGTCATGCGGCTGGGCGGGCTGTCCTCGTTCGGGCGCGACGTCGTGCGGGAGATGAACCGCCTCGGCATGCTTGTCGACCTGTCGCACACGGCGGCGGGCACGATGCACGACTCGCTCGAGGCGACGTCCGCGCCGGTGATCTTCAGTCACTCGTGCGCGCGGGCGCTGGTCGACCACGTGCGCAACGTCCCGGACGAGGTGCTCACCGCGCTCGCCACGAACGGCGGCGTGTGCATGGTGGCCTTCGTCCCGACCTTCGTGTCCGACGAGTGCCGCAGCTGGGATCGTGACGTCATCGAGGACATGGAGGACCGGGGAGAGGATCCGCGCAACTGGGCGCTGCACGCCGCGGCGGCCGCGCGCTGGGCGGCCGACCATCCCCGTCCGGTGGCCACCGTGGCCCAGGTGGCCGACCACATCGAGCACATCCGCGAGGTCGCCGGGGTCGAGCACGTCGGCCTCGGCAGCGACTTCGACGGCGACACCGTGATGCCCGCCGGCCTCGACGACGTGTCGTGCTACCCGGCGCTCATCGCCGAGTTGATCGACCGAGGCTGGTCCGACGCCGACCTGGCGGCCTTGACGCGCGGCAACATCATCCGGGTGCTGGCCGACGCGGAAGCCGTGGCCACTCGCTGGGGTTAGCGGCGTCTCGCCAGAGCTAGCCGGAGCTAGCCGGCGTTCTGCCAGAGGCCTACGACGTTGCCTTCGGTATCGGCGAAGTACGCGGTGAATCCCATGTTGCCGACGGCAGTGCGTGCCCGGACGGTGCGCCCGCCGAGTCGCTCGACCGTGGCGAGGGCGGCGTCGATGTCGTCGACCAGAAGCGTGACGACGGGCGCGGTGACCGGCTCCTGGCGGGCGAGTCATTCCGCCGTTGATCGCGCCGGGCTCGGTAGGCCGCCCGGTGTCGCCGGAGGGGGTCGTGGTCACCAACGCGTACTCCATGCCTGGAACCGTGTTGATCTCCCACTGGAACGCGTCGCGGTAGAAGCTTTGCGCGCGCTCGAGGTCGTCGGCGGGTATCTCGAAGTGCACCACGGGTCCGCTCATGGCGAGACCATACGCCGCCGCAGCGACATTCTCCGATCATGCAACTTTGGGCGTCGCCACGACGCCCAAAGTTGCATGATCGGGTGCTGCCGCCAGCTAGACCTTGATCCACTCGGTCGACGTGGTCACGGCGTCGAGGGCGTCCTGGTCGGGCACCACGCCGATGCCGTCGCCGGTCGGCACCCGCACGTGACCGTCCTGCAGGACGAACGGTGCCGTGATGTCGCGGCGGTAGTAGCGGTTCGACGCTGACGTGTCGCCGGGCAGCGTGAAGTTGGGCAGCGCGGCGAGGGCGACGTTGGCCGCGCGGCCGATCCCGGTTTCGAGCATGCCGCCGCACCAGACCGGCACGCCGTTCGCGGCACAGACGTCGTGGATCCGCCGCGCCTCGAGGTAGCCGCCCACCCGGCCGGGCTTGATGTTCACGATCCTGGTCGCGCCGACGCGGATCGCCTCGGCGGCCATTCGGGCCGACGTGATCGACTCGTCCAGGCAGATCGGGGTGCGGACCACGCGGGCGAGTTGGGCGTGTCCGGCGATGTCGTCCTCGGGGAGCGGTTGCTCGATGAGCAGCAGGTCGAACGCGTCGAGCTTGGCCAGCTGGCCCGCGTCGGCCAGCGTGTACGCCGTGTTGGCATCGACCTGGAGGAGGAGGTCGTCGCCGAAGCGTTCGCGCACGGCGCGCACCGGCGCCACGTCCCAACCCGGCTCGATCTTGAGCTTGATGCGCAGGTACCCCTCGGCGAGGTATCCCTCGACGGCGGTGAGCAGTTCCGGAATCGAGTCCATGATGCCCACCGACACCCCGGCGGGCACCGTGTCGTGCACCGCTCCGAGGAACGCGCCGAACGACATGCCGAATTGCCTGAGCTGAGCGTCGAGCACGGCCGCCTCGACGGCCGCCTTCGCCATGGAATGCCCTTTGATTCTGGCGAATGCTCGTTCGGCGGCATAGGCGTCGACGTCAGGCAGGCCAGCCAGAGCCGGCACCAGGAAGCGGCGGATCACATCGGCGGCGGCGTCCACATACTCCGACGAGTACAGCGGTTCGGCCATCGCGACGCACTCGCCCCATCCCTCGGCGTGCTCGGAGACGACGCGGACGAGGACGACCTCCCGATCGAGTTCGGTGCCGAACGATGTGCGAAACGGCGCCACCAACGGCATGGCGATACGGCGCAGTTCGACGCCTTCGAGTTTCACTCAGCCTCCAGGAGATAGCTTCCTGATCGGGAGATTCCCGTGATTCGGTAACCCGCGTCGAGCGCGGTGGTCATCGCCTCGCGAACGGCCATACGCCACCGTATGGCAAGGTCCGGGTCGCTGACCCGCATTTGCTCGATGTCCTGCGGCGTCGCGACGAGGACGCGGGGTCCGCGGCAGGCGCCCGGGACGGGCGCGTTCTCGTCGCTGCCGACGAGGACGGTTGCCCCTTCCTCGGACGGCGCTGGCGCGACCGGCTCGTCGAGATGCCACTTCACGAACAGCCGATCGGTCGCGTCGCCGGCATTGATGCCGTCGCTCATCGGGCCGTAGAAGTCCACGAGGTACTCGACCACAACCGCGCCGATCTTGTGCAGGTTGAAGTAGGCATTGCGTGCTATCAGCGGGTCGAACGTCCAGCTGATCGCGGCGCGGTTCTTGGCAAGCGCCCATTCCCCCTGATGCTGCTTGAGCGCGTAGCCGATGCCCCGTCCCTCATATCCGGGGGCGACACCGGTGATGTGCGAGTGCAGGTGGCCGTCCGCGGCGAAGAACCCGACGGCGGCACCGAGAAGTTCACCGAGTTCGCCGCCGGGGTCGTCGTATGCGCCGGCGACGTAGTTGCCGACGTGTGACAGGGCGTGCAGCGTGCTGGCGTCGATCACCTGGGCCCGCCAGACGCGCTCGAACAGCGCGACGACCTCGTGATGTGCGGCGATGTCAGTCAGCTCCAGGACGCGCACCTGCCTACCGTGCCGCATCCGATCACCTTAGGGAACGACCGAGGCGCCGCGGTTACCCGTCAGGTAATCGTGGTGGTTTCGCGCGCGGGATAGCGTTTTGCCCATGACGTCCGCGACCGCATCCCGAGTCAACAGCCCGGTCGGCGAACTGCTGCGCCAGTGGCGTGAGCGCCGCCGGATCAGCCAGCTCGACCTCTCGATCCAGGCCGACATCTCCACCCGCCACCTCAGCTTCGTCGAGACCGGGCGCTCGTCGCCGAGCCGGGACATGGTGCTGCACCTGGCCGACAACCTCGACGTCCCGCTGCGCGAGCGCAACCACCTGCTGCTGGCCGCGGGCTACGCGCCGGTCTTCGGCGAGAGCGCGCTGGATTCGCCACAGATGGCGGCGGTCCGGCAGGCGGTGCGCCTGGTGCTCAAGGCGCACGAGCCGTACCCCGCGGTCGTCGTCGACCGCAAGTGGAACCTCGTCGACGCCAACGCCACGATCGCGCTGCTCACCGCCGGCGCCGCGCCGGAACTGTTGGCCCCGCCGGTCAACGTGCTGCGGCTCTCGCTGCACCCGCAGGGCGTTGCGCCGCGAATCGTCAACCTGGGGGAGTGGCGCGCGCACCTGCTCAGCCGGCTGCGCCGCGAGGTTGCGGTGACGGCGGATCCCGACCTCACCGCGCTGCTCGACGAATTGCGCGAGTACCCCTGCGACGATCCAGCGGGCAACGTCGAAGTGCCCGGACCCGGCGAGGTCGTCGTGCCGTTGCGGATCCGCACCGAGGCCGGCGAGTTGAGCTTCTTCGGCACGGTCGCGACGTTCGGCACGCCGCTGGACGTCACGGTCGCGGAACTGTCGATCGAGTCGTTCTTCCCGGCTGATCCGGAGACTGCTGCGGCACTGCGCGAGCACTGACCAGCGCGGCCTCGTCGATCTGCGGACGGTAGCCCGCCTGCAAGGCGCCGACCGACGAGGGCGGGGTGATCACTTCGACCTCGCCGGTATGCGGACGACTGCGAGCCGGCCCGTAGCCCTCCGTCGTCCACGGCACGACGGCGTCGGCGAGGACGAGCGCCGGGCCGCCGTCGACGAAGGCGAACGTGCCGGGAGGCAGGGCGGTCCAGGTCGAGTGGTGATAGCGCCGCCGGCGCGTGCCACGCACCATCCGCTCGCCCTGCAACTGGCGGTCGAGGTCCTTCGCGCTCGGCAACGCCGTGGCTCGCGCCGATGCCCAGGCCTGGCGGTATTTGTTGTAAGCATCCCGGCGGCACAGCGCGCACGGCCGGTGGCCGGCCGCCAGGGCCACCGCCTCGTCATGGAAGAACAGCACGGTGAAGTGCCCCGGCTGCCACTGCGGCAGCCGCCAGTCCTTGTGCCGCAACGTGCAGATGATCCACAAGGGGCTGCGATGCAGGCGGACGACGTCGGTGCCCTCGTGCAGGATGCCGCGGTTGCCCAGCCACGCTCCGCGCAGCGCGATTGCCACGATCTCGCCGGTCGGCGTGACCCGATTGCGCATGGGTGTCCGGGTTACGGACGCCGGCGGACTTGGCTGCACGTTTCGCAGTATCGCGGACGGGTCGGACGTTCCCGTCGATAAGTGCTACCGATTGGTTGCACATGAGCCAGGAACGTGCAATCATCGGGTAGCACGTTGCCGATGAGAGGACAGGCGATCGCCATGGGAGCCGAGGGCAATGGCCACGATCGGATCGAGCGCGAAATCCTGATCGATGCTCCGATCGAGCTGGTCTGGCGCCTGGTCAGCGAGCCGGGCTGGTGGATCGGCGACGGGGACCGCTCCCATCAGATCGTCACCCATGTGGGCGACCTGGTCGTCGTCGACGATCCTCGCTACGGGCGCTGGTCGGTCCTGCCGGTGTCGAGCCAGGCACCTCACCATGTGTCGTACCGGTGGCCGGTCGTTGCCGGTCAGCCGCTCGAGCCCGCCACCTCGACCCTCGTCGAGTTCTTCCTCAGCGAGCACGGCGACGGCACCAGGCTGCGGGTGGTCGAGAGCGGCTTCGCGTCCCTCGACCGTGCCGGCCGAAGGCCGGGTGGCCAGCGTCGAGGGCAAGACCGCGGGCTGGCGGCAGCAACTCGACGTTGCCAAGCGCGACGCCGAACGGATCCGCGCCTGAACATCTGGCGCGTCCGGACCGGCAGCGGTCACGATGGTGGAAAGTGCGGGGGGTTCAGATGACGGCCAAGACGGTTCCGCATGTCGAACGGGCCGAATCCGTCGGCGACGTTCTGGCCGCGCTGGCCGACCCGACTCGGCGCCAGCTACTCGACGCGCTCCTGCAGGCGGGGCGGGCAAGTGCGACCACGCTCGCCGACCGGCTGCCCGTGTCGCGCCAGGCCGTCGTCAAGCACCTGCAGGTGCTCGAATCCGTCGGCCTCGTCGAAGGGATCCGCGTGGGGCGAGAGGTTCTGTTCGCGCTGCGCGCAGGCTCGCTCGACGCCTCGGCCCGCTGGCTCGCCGACCTGGCCGCCGCGTGGGACCGCCGGCTGGCCGGCCTCAAGCGCGCCGCCGAGTCGACGGCACGGCGCTGACCGGGGCCTGACCGGGGCTGCCGGCCGTCCGCTCCGGGGACCGGCAGGCCCGGTTGCAATGATGTCG
Organism: uncultured Actinomycetota bacterium; assembly: GCA_963709985.1. Lineage (GTDB taxonomy): Bacteria > Actinomycetota > Actinomycetes > Mycobacteriales > Jatrophihabitantaceae > DASXRA01. Next base: position 141,580 of record CAVPYQ010000042.1, on the reverse strand, counting down.
CGGTGCGCACCGAACGTATTTCGCTGACCTACCGCGTCGTCATCCGCATCGCCTCGCTGATCGTGCGGTGGTGGGGTCGGCTGACGATCGTCGGCGCCGATGCCCTGCCGCTGGACGGGCCGGTCGTCATCATGGCCAACCACGACAGCGCCTGGGATCCGCTGGTGGTCGGCGTCGCCGCGTTGCCCCGGCGCCAGGTCCGCGCGCTCGCCAAGTCCTCGCTGTGGAACGTGCGGGTGATGGGCTGGGTGCTCAACGGCATGGGCCAGATCCCGATCGACCGAGGACGCGGTGACACCAAGGCACTCTCGGCCGCGATCGACCAGCTGCGCGGGGGCGCCTGCATCGGCGTGTTCCCCGAGGGAACGGTGTCGCGGGGGCGGCAGCTCCGGGCGCTCAGCGGTGCCGGACGGCTGGCCCTGGCCGTTCCCGGCGCGAGCGTCGTGTGCGTGGCGATCAATGGAGCCGTCGACATCGTGCGCTTTCCGAAGCGGCCGCGGATCCGGATCGAGTTCTTCCCACCCGCTGCCGGGCCGCCCGGTCCGGACGAGACCGCCATCAGCCTCACGCGACGCGCGATGGACGAGATCCGCGCCCGGGCGCCCTACGCGGTTCCCGGTCGCGGCAAGAAGGCAGCGGAGTACCGCCGCCTCGCCGCCGAGTCCGGCGCGTCAACCGAGGCCGCCGAGCCAACCGAGGCCGCCGAGTCAACCGAGGCCGCCGAGTCAACCGAGCCAACCGACGCCGCCGAGTCAGCCGAGTCAACCGACGCCGGCGAGTCAACCAGGTCAACCGAGTCAGCGCGCTCTGCTCAACAGGACGACCCGGCGGACAATCCCAGATAGCGACATCTGACGCAGAAGGGTGGAACCGCAATGGCAACCGTCGGTATGCGCTACATCGTCGATGATGTGGACGCCGCGATCGAGTTCTACTGCCAACACCTCGGCTTCCAGGAGGTGATGCACCCGGCGCCCACGTTCGCGATGCTCGAACGAGGCGATCTGCGGCTTGCGCTCAGCGCGCCCGGCGGGCCGGGCGGTGGCGGCCAGGCGATGCCCGACGGCACCAAGCCCGAACCCGGCGGCTGGAACCGCATCCAGCTAGAGGTCGACGACCTGGCGGCCACCGTCGAGTCGCTGCGCGTGGCCGGAGCGCACTTCCGCAACGACATCGTCACCGGGATGGGCGGCAAGCAGATCCTGCTCGACGACCCGTCGGGCAACCCGATCGAGTTGTTCCAGCCGACGCGCGCGGAGGCGGAACTCGGGTCCAGGCCTTAGCTGCGCACTGCGCGCAGGCCACCGGCCGGGTAGCTCGGCGGCAGCCCGAACAGGGGGAACAGGCTGGCGTCGACGAATGCCGCCACGTGCGTGATCTCGCCGCCCTGCACGGTGACCACCTGAATGCTGTGCGCGCGATGTACGCCCTCGTCGTTGCGCATATAGGCCGCCGCGGCCGGCTGACCGTTCGCGCTCACCGGCAGCATGCGCCACCGGTCGGGCACGTGCAGGTGCGAGGCGTAGAACCGGGCGACCATGTCGCGGCCGGCGAACCAGGTCGGGGTCGGCGGCATCTCCAACTCGACGTCCTCGCGGAGCAACTTCACCAGGGCGGCGACGTCCGCCTCGTGGAATGCCGCGACGTAGCGGTCCAGGACCTCGCGGTTCAGCGCCCCGGACGGCTCGCTCAGCTCGTCCTCGACGGGGGCCAGGCGTTCGAGTTGGGAGCGGGCCCGCTGCAGCGAACTGTTCACCGCCGCGGTGGTGGTGCCGAGCAGGTCGGCGACCTCGCCGGCGCGCCAGCCGAGCACGTCGCGCAGCAGCAGCGCCGCGCGTTGGCGCGCCGGCAGCAACTGCATGGCGGCGACGAAGGCGAGACGCGTGCTGTGCCGGGCGGCGGCGATACCGGCCGGATCGGCCGCGTCGGTGCCAGGCCCGGCGTCCGGGAAGGGTTGCAGCCACGCGACGTCGTCGAGCGGATGAGGCCGCAGTCCTTCCGGATCGTCACCGGGGCCACCGAGGCCGGACGGCATGGCGCGCCGGCTGCGTCCCTCAAGTGCGGTCAGGCAGGCGTGGGTCGCGATCCGGTAGAGCCAGGTGCGCAGCGACGACCGGCCCTCGAAGCCCTCGTAGCCCCGCCAGGCGCGAAGGTAGGTCTCCTGGACGAGGTCCTCTGCGTCATGCACCGAGCCGAGCATCCGGTAGCAGTGGGCCAGCAACTCGCGACGGTACGGGTCGGTCAGCCGCGCGAAGTCGTCGGTGGCCGTCATCGTGCCTCCCTCATCGCGCTGCATTGCCGGCTCCTACGGGTTCGCGAACCACCAGCGGCACAACCTCGCGGCGCCGCCCGGGCATTGCCAGGCCAATGATGGCCCCGAGCAACGACATACCGGCCGCGACGCCGAGCGCGGGGGCGGTCCCGTGGCTGAACGCGGCCGGCGTCGCATAGCTGCCGTTCGCCGCGAACGTCGCCGCCAGGATCGCGACGCCGAAGACGCCGCCGAGTTGTCGCAGCGTGTTGAACGTCCCCGACGCCTTGCCCAGCGCGTTGTGCGGCACCGCGCCCAGGATCGCGTTCTGGACCGCCGGCATGGCCATCGAGACGCCACATCCGGAGATCACCAGGGCGGCGACTGAACTGGAGTAGGGACGCCCGTTGTGGGCGTTCAGCGCGATCCACGCCATGCCGATGGCCTGCAGGGTCAGGCCGCCCGCGATGAGCGAGCGGGAGCCGATCCGGTCCGCGAGCGCTCCGGCGGTCGGTGCGACGAAGAAGATGGCCGAAGTCCAGGGCAGGGTGCGCAGCCCCGCGGCCAGCGGCCCGTACCCGAGCGAGACCTGCAGGTATTGCGCCACGAAGAACACCGAGCTGAACAGGGACGCATACAGCAGGAACGCGGCCGCGTTGCCTCCCGCGAACGCGGGGATCCGGAAGAACTGCATGGGCAGCATGGGCGCGCGGGCCCGCATCTCCCAGGCCACGAAGGCAACGCAGAGCAGTGCTCCGGCGGCCAGCGTCGCGACGATCTCGGTACTGGCCCAGCCCTGCGAGTTGCCGCGCACCAGTCCCCACACCAGGCCCAGCGCGCCGCCGGTTGCCAGCACGAGGCCGAGGGCGTCGATGCGGGTTTGCGGACCGTGGCTCTCCTCGATGCGAGTGAGCACCAGCGGGATGACGAGCAACCCGATCGGGATGTTGACCCAGAAGATCCACTGCCAAGCCAGGTTTTCGGTAATGGCCCCGCCGACGACCGGACCGCCGACCACGGCGACGCCGGTCAGCCCGGTGAACACGCCTAACGCGCGGCCGCGGGTTTCCGGCGGGAACGCGGCGCTGAGCAGCGCCATCGCGAGCGGCATCACCAGGGCCGAGCCCATGCCCTGAACGGCCCGCGCCACGATCAGCCAGCCGATGCTCGGGGCCAGGGCGCACGCCGCCGATGCGGCTGTGAACAGCGTCAGCCCGGTGACGAACATCCGGCGTCGCCCGAGCCGATCGCCGAGCGCGGCTCCGGTCATCAGCAGCACCGCGAACGTGAGCGTGAAGGCGTTCACCGTCCATTCGAGCGTCTCGATCGAGGCGTGCAGGTCGCGCCGGATCGTGCTCAGCGCCGTGGCCACCACCAGTTGGTCCAGCGCCACCATGAGCGCTGCGGCCGAGGTGAGGGCCAGCACCCACCCCTGCGTCGCCTTCTGCGTTCTGTTCATTCCGTCCTCCGGGTCAGATGTCGTTCGCCGGTACTGACCAGGGGGAGGGCCGAAAATCATCGCGGCGGCCGGAATCGCCGTAAGTTGCACGTTCTGAGGAAGGCGCAGAAATTTCGGCGCCGGGTTGTCGATTTCCGGACGGCCTGCGTGACGCATCGATGTAGGAACACCGTCCCGAAAGGCAGAGCCATGAACAACGTAACGTCGCACGACGGCACCACGATCGCCTACGACCGCGTCGGACACGGCCCCGCACTCGTGCTGGTCGACGGCGCCCTCAACACCCGCAAGAGCGGCCAGATGTCCCGTATCGCGCCGCTGCTGGCCGAGCACTTCACCGTCTACATCTACGACCGGCGCGGCCGGGGCGACAGCACGGACCACGCCCCCTACTCCGTGCAGCGTGAGATCGAGGACCTCGACGCCGTCATCGAAGCTGCCGGCGGATCGGCATACGTGTACGGCATTTCCTCCGGGGCGGCCCTTGCTCTGGAGGCGGCCAACCACGGGTCGGCCATCTCCAAGCTGGCGGTGTACGAGGCGCCCTACGTCGTCGACGACTCACGCCCGCCGGCCCCGGCAGATTTCGCGGGCGAGGTGCGTGGCCTGGTCGCAGCCGGCAAGCGGGGCGCGGCCGTGAAGGCCTTTATGACCAAGGGTGTTCAGGTGCCGGCCGTGTTCGTCGCCCTGATGGGGATCATGCCCATGTGGTCGCGGCTCAAGGCGGTTGCTAACACGCTGCCCTACGACCTCACGATCATGGGCGACGGCCAGCGCGGAAACCCGTTGCCGGAGGGCAAGTGGTCGTCGATCAGCGCGCCGACCCTCGTGATTGGCGGCGGCAAGAGCCCGACCTGGCTGCGCAACGCCGTCTCGGCCGTCGCATCTGCCGTGCCCAACGCGAAGGAGCGCACCCTCGAAGGCCAGACGCATCTCGTCAAGCCGAAGGCGCTCGCCCCGGTTCTCATCGAGTTCTTCGGCGGAGGTGCGTCATGAGAAAGGTCATTCTGGCCATGCAGAGCAGCCTCGACGGCTACATAGCCGGGCCGAACGGCGAGCTCGACTGGATCTTCGCCCACATCGGCGGCGATCTGGAGCGCTACCTCTGCGACTCGTTGAGCGAGAATGACACGACGCTCATGGGCCGGGTCAACTACCTGGAACAGGCCGCGTACTGGCCGAACTCGACCGACGCCCTGGCGCCGATCGTCAACGGCCACCAGAAGATCGTGTTCTCCAGGACGCTCACCAGCGTCGACTGGCAGAACTCGCGGCTGGCTACGGGGACGCCGGCCGAGGAGATCGCCGCGCTGAAACGCCAGCCCGGCCAGAACATCGGCGTCACCGGCGGTCCGACGTTCGTGCGGCCCTTGTTGCGGGACGGGCTGATCGACGAGATCCGCCTGACGATCCACCCGGTTGCGCTCGGCCGGGGCCTGTCGCTGTTCGATGCGCCGCATACCTTGACGCTGGTCGGTTCGAGGCGATTCGATTCGGGCGCCGTCGTCAATACCTACCAGGCGGTCGAATCCTGGCGGGAGGCGTCATGAACTTCCACGCGACGATCTTGCAGAACGGCAAGACGGCCACGGGCATCCGTGTCCCGGACGACGTCATGACGGCGCTCGGGCCGAGCAAGCGGCCACCCGTCCGGGTGACCCTCAACGGCTACACGTACCGGACGACGGTGGCGATGATGGGCGGTCAGCCCCTGTTCGGGGTCAGCGCCGACGTCCGCGCCAAGGCTGGAGTGGCCGGCGGCGACGAGGTAGATGTGACGATCGAGCTCGACACCGAGCCCCGCGAGGTCACGGTGCCCGCCGACTTCGCCGCGTTGCTGACCGCGGACGCCGAGGCCAAGCGCTTCTTCGACGCCCTGTCGTACACGCACAAATCCGCGTACGTGCAGTGGATCGACAGCGCCAAGAAGGACGAGACTCGCCAGCGCCGGCTCGGCGAAGCAGTCCAGATGCTGCGGGCCGGCCGCAAGCGGTAACCAGATTCGCCTTACCCCACAAGGAGAAACGTCATGGCCCAGTACGTCGTTCTGCAGTACGCGCCCACCCCTGGCGATCCCGGTGACATACCGTCCGAGGAGATGGATGCGTTCATCCGGTACAGCAGCCTGATCGAGGAGAAGGGCGGGGCGATCCTCGCCGGCCACGCGTTGGCGTCGTCGGAGACGGCCACCACCGTGCGCGGCGACCTCGTCACCGACGGGCCGTTCCTGGAGGCCAAGGAGGTTCTCGCCGGGTTCTGCATCATCGAGGCGCGCGACCTCGACCACGCCCTCGAACTCGCCAAGCTCAATCCGGCGACGTGGCGGGGTGCCGTCGAGGTACGGCCGCTCGTCGGCTGATTCGCCGTGGACGATGTCGAGCGGGCCGTCGCGGACGCGCACCGCAGCGAGTGGTCGCGCGTGCTGGCCGCCACGGTCCGGGTCACCCGCGATCTCGACATCGCCGAGGAATGCGTTCAGGAGGCCTATCTCGCGGCCTTGGCTGCCTGGACCCGTGACGGACTGCCCGACAATCCCGGCGCCTGGCTCACGACTGCGGCCAAGCGCAAGGCGATGAATGTCATTCGCAGTCAGGACGTGTTCCGGTCAAAGCTCCCGCTGCTCGTGGAACCGGAAGAGACGACGATGGACTCCCCGGTCGAGACATTCCCGGATGACCGGCTGCGCCTGGTGTTCACCTGCTGCCACCCGGCGCTGGCCCGCGAGGCCCAGATTGCGCTGACGCTGCGGCTGATCTGCGGCATGAGCACGCCGGACATCGCGAGCGCGTTCCTCGTCTCGGAATCGACCATGGCGGCGCGGATTACGCGGGCCAAGAAGAAGATTGCGGCCGCGCGCATCCCGTACCGCGTGCCGGAATCCCACGAGTTGCCGGACCGGCTCGACGCTGTGCTCACCGTCATCCACCTGCTGTACAGCGCGGGCCATACGGCACCGTCCGGAGACGACCTGGTGCGCGGCGACCTCGTCGAGCGCGCGTTGACACTGACTCGTCTGCTGCGTGAACTGATGCCCGATGAGCGCGAGGTCTGCGGGCTGCTCGCACTGTTGTTGGTGACCGATGCGCGCCGCGCCACGCGCACGGACGCCGCGGGGCGGCTGCTGCGGCTCGCCGATCAGGACCGGTCCGCGTGGGACCGCGACGCGATCGACGAGGCGCACCGGCTGATCCTCGAGGCGTTTCGCGGCGGTGCGCCCGGCCGGTTCGGCCTGCAGGCGGCGATCGCGTCCGAACACGCGCGGGCCCGTTCCTACGAGGCGACGGACTGGTCGGAGATCCTGGCGTTGTACGACGCGTTGTTGCGCCGGTGGCCATCGCCCGTCGTGGAACTCAATCGCGCGGTAGCCGTGGCGATGGTGCACGGTCCCGCCGCGGCGCTGGCCGAGGTGGAACGGCTCGAAGCCGACGGACGCCTGGCTGGGTACCACTATTTGCCTGCCGTCAAAGGAGATCTGCTCAGTCGCCTCGGCCGCGACCGGGACGCCGCCGCCTGCTACCGCGCGGCCCTCGACCTGGCCGGCAACTCCGCCGAGCGCACCTTCCTGACCGAGCGACTCCTGGAGTCCGACCCGGTGTAGTGCGTGGGTGGCCTCCTGGTCGGCCGAAGTCACCTGCACTGGCTTTGGCCTGGACTGGTTCTGGCCTGGACTGGTCGTGATCACCTGCGGGTTTTGCACCATCGGCGGTGCAGAAAGCGCAGGTGATCAACTGGGTTGAGGCATCGAGTGGCGGTTCGTAGTCCGGGCCGGATCGATGCCGTCATCGAGGACGCCGCGCTGCAATCGGCGCCGGCCAGAACCGTTGCGATCGGTCGACTCCGATCCGGCACGTCCGCACCCGTATGTCACGAGCTAGAATCCCGTTAGCCAATGACTCTCGGGTCACTGTCCGTCAGGAGTCAAGACAGTGTTTGCGCATGACACCTCGTCAGGCCTCACGACCGCCGCCGATCTCGTGAACACGCATGTACGAGATGCCGAAGGCTTGGCCGGTGTGGCTGAGTTGAACGACTTTCTCGATGCGCATGAGTTCTCCGGCCGTCGCGACGGAACCAGCGACGAACTGCGGCGGGTCATCAAGTTGCGCGCCCGTCTGCGTGCGGCGTGGGAGACCGACGACGTAGCCGATCTCGCTGGCCTGGCGAATCAGTTGATGCGCGAGGCCCATGCGCACCCCCGGCTCACCCATCACGACGATTGGGACTGGCACCTGCACGTCACGGAACCCGACGCCCCACTCGTCGACCGCCTGGCTGCCGAGGCCGGGATGGCGCTCGCCGACCTCATCCGGGCGGGCGAGATCGACCGCCTCGGGCTCTGCGCGGCCGACGACTGCGACGCCGTCCTGGTCGATTTGACCCGCAATCGGTCGCGCCGGTTCTGCGACACGGGTAACTGCGGCAACCGCCAGCACGTCGCCGCGTACCGGGCCCGCCGGGCCGCGACGGGGACCTGAGCTTCCCGGCTCCGGCCGCGCGCAGGCCGTCGGTCCAGGCCGGCCGCGGAGGTCCGACCGCCGTCGCACCTTACAAATCGGGCACTCGTTTTGGGACTTTGACCTGCCAGTCGGCATTGGGGTCCGGGGTCTGACGTCCCGGCGATCCCGGGACGCTCGACACTGCCGACGAGCCCACGTTTCGAGTGAACTAGCTCACAGAGACGCTCGGGGGGCGCATCCAGACCAAGATCCAGCAGTCGCGCCGGATAGAGGTCCAGCGGCTGACAGACCTCCCGAGGAGTGATGGAAATGTTGCTAGCCACCAAGGCCGAGGCCCTGTTCATCAGCACCTTGCAGCCGTCACAGCGCCCGACAGCTGAGCAGGTCACCGCCGCGATCCGCGCGAGCCTGCGGGCGCACGGCGGAGCCGGTGGCTGTGCCGGAGCGTGCGCCGCCGAGTACGGCGAGCACCCCGACACCGCCCGCGACCGCATGAAGTGGGCTCTCGCAGCAGTAGCCCGGGGCTGCTCGACCGCCTGCTCGGCCTGAACGATCACCAGCCGGCGCTGACCGACCTCGATTCATGAACCCGACTGCCTGTCGGATCGGATAACTAGATTTGCGCTCATGTCGCAACGAGTACCGCCGACAGGCAGTGAGAAGGACAGTCTGCACGCGAGTTTGGACCGGCACCGTGACGTGGTGCTGTGGAAGCTCGAGGGTCTCGACGACGAACAGCTTCGCCGGCAGATGACCCCGTCCGGCACAAACCTGATCGGCCTGGTCAAGCACCTGGCCTCCGTCGAATATGCCTGGTTCTGCGACACGTTCGGCTACCCGTCAGACGCCGTGCCGTTCGACCCGGATGATCCCGAAGCCGACATGCGCGCCCAGCCGCATGAGACGACGGCTGGCATCGTCGCCTACTACGGCCGAGCCCGGGCTGCGGCCGACGCCGCGATCAAGCAGACGGATCTCGATGATCTGGGGACGTCCTGGTCGGGCGAGACCGTGTCGATGCGGTGGGTGCTCATTCACATGATCGAGGACACCGTCCGGCACGCCGGCCACATGGACATCATGCGCGAGCTCATCGATGGGCAGACGGGCGCTCATCCCACCGGCTGACCGACCAGCCGACGGTGATGCTCGCCGTCGCCCATGATCGCGCTTGAGCAGCAAGATCATCTCGCCCTTTCCGGGTGATCAGCTGCGCAGCGCAGGTTTGACGTTCGCGCGGACCGGGTACGTCCGTGTCCAGCCAACTGGCCGTACCACCCTTGCCCGCCTCTGAGGAGAAGGACAATGAGAATCGGCTCGAGCCTCGTACTGATCGCGATCGGGGCGATCCTGAAGTTCGCGGTCGCCACCAATCAGACCCACGGCGTCAGCCTGGCGACGGTCGGCGTCATCTTGATGATCGTCGGCGCGGCCGGCCTGCTCATCTCGATCGCGCTGATGACCACCCGACGCCGTACCGACGTTCGCTACCGGCGCGACGGTGCGACCTACGTCGAGGCCGGCCCGGTAGATCCAATCGATCCCCGCTACTGATTTTCAGTTGTACGGCAAGGCAAATCCCTGTCACCCAACGGAACGAGGAGCAAGACAAATGATCATTCTCGGTGTAGTCCTGCTGATCATCGGCTTCCTGGCGAAGGTCCCCATCATCTGGACGCTCGGCATCATCGCCATTGTCGTCGGCGCGATCCTGGCCCTCCTGGGCGCAGGTGGCCGGATGGTCGGTGGCCGCCGCCACTACTACTGACCGCCCAGCTTCACTGACCGTTCGCTCCGAAGGCCGGCCGCTCAGAATCGACCAGCACGTTTGAGGTCGAGCGGCCGGCCGTCGGGGTCATAGATCAAGCGATACAAGGGAGTCGCCCAGCGCAGAGTGCGCGCGGACAACGCGGGCCGCGCGTAGGGCCGCAGCCGCCCGGCCGGACGTGGACCGTGCCGCCCGGCCGTATGCCAGGCCTGCAGCCGGGCGGCGCTCTCCGCGAACGCGGCGAATGCCCTTACCGGATCGAGTAAATCTCCGTCGTCCCCCGGCTCACGGTCCAGGTGCTCGCGGGCCAGTTGCAGCCGCAGGTCACGGGCGAACACCCGAGCACCGTCACCGAACCGATCCAGAACTCGCGGCGCGCGCTCGTCCAACTCGTCGTCGATCACCGCGCAGGACAACTCCGAATCATGCGTCCACGAACGCAGATTCACGTTGTCGGAGCCGACCGAGGCCCACACGTCGTCGACGACGCACACCTTGGCGTGGACGTAGACCGGCGTGCCGGCATGGTTCTCCACGCCGTACATGGCTACTCGGTCGCCGCCCGCGGCGCGGATCTCGTCCAGAGCCTGCACGCGCCCGACCAGATTCGGCGGCATGCTCAGTCGACCGTCCTGGTCCGGATGGTGCGGCACGACGGCGATCAGGTGCAGGTTCGGATCAGCGCGCAGCGCACGGGCGAAGCAGGCCACCACCTCGGTCGCCCAGAAGTACTGGTCCTCGACGTAGATGAGGCTGTGCGCCCGCTCGATCACCTTGTCGTAGGCGTGGGCCACGCTGCGTTCCCCGTCCGGAGCGAACGGATAACCCTTACGGCGCTTGGGATAAGTCCGCAGCAGTTGCACGCGCTTCGTCCCGCAGGGGGCCGGATCGGGGAGCGCCGGAGGAAGCGGGTCGGCCGAGCGGTCATCGCGCCGGATCAGTTCGCTGAGCCAGTTGACCGGGTTGCGGGTCAGCGGCGTGGGGTCGGTCCAGCGTTCGCGGAAAACCGCCTCGACGTCACCGACCACCGGCCCGCGCAGCGCGATGTGGACGTCATGCCACGGGGGACGCTTGCCGTAAACGGCGGCCATCGGCTGACGCTGCGGATCACCGAGATGCTCGGGACCGTCGTTCCTGCTGTGGCACAGGTCAATGCCGCCGACGAATGCGACGTCGAGTTCGGGCCGCCCGGGATGGCGCAGCACGACGAACTTCTGGTGGTGCGAGCCGCCGGGCCGTACGCGCATGTCGAGCAAGACCTCACCGCCGGCCGCTTCGATCTCCTCGCCGAGATGCCGATTCTCCTGCTCGCTGAAGGCGAATCGGTCCAGGTGCGAACGCCAGACCAGGCCCTTGACGATGACGCCCCGGTGGGCCGCACCGCACAAGGCATGCGTGACCTCGGTGCCGGGACCGTCGAGCAGTTGGTCCGGATCGCCGCGCCAGTCGGTGAACATCAGCAGATCGCCGGGGCGCATTGCCCGAACGGCCCGCAGCAATTCCGGGAAATACGTGCCGCCGTGGACAAGAGGCTGCACGTCGTTGCCGGTCGTCCAGGCCAGGCCGTCGCCGTGGCGACTGTCGAGAACGGTCGCCGGATTGCCGCGCTCCGCTGAAGTCAGAAACCACTCGGCGACGTCCATCGCCCCATCTAAGCCTGATACGTGCGCCGTTTCGACGGGCAACGGTCGGTAGCGGGCCAACTGCGCGGAGCCGTTGGTCGTCGTGCGTGCGACGGCTATCGTCCGACTGTGGAGCCGGTGCGTGTGGTTTTCGCCGACGACAACTACCTCGTTCGCGAGGGTGTCGCGGCACTACTCGCCGAGGTGGACGAGGTCGATCTGGTGCAGGCGGTCGCCGATCCGCCCTCGTTGCTGAAGGCCGTTGCCGAGCATGGTCCGGATGCCGTGCTGACCGATATCCGGATGCCGCCCTCGTTCACCAACGAGGGCATCGTTGCGGCCAAGCAGATCCGCTCGGCCAATCCGCAGATCGGCGTGGTCGTGCTGTCGCAATACGTCGAGGAGGCCTACGCGTTCGAGTTGCTGGCCGACGGTGTCGAGGGCATGGGCTATCTGCTCAAGGAACGCGTGTCGCAATTGGACGATCTCGTGCGCGCGCTGCAGGAGGTGGCGCGTGGCGGCTCCGTCCTCGATCCGAAGGTGGTCGAGGGGCTGCTGATCCGCCGATCGAAGGAAGCGCATTCGCCCCTGTCCAGTCTTACTGTCCGGGAACGCGAGGTCCTGCAGGAGATGGCAACCGGAAGCACCAACGCCGCAATTGCCCGGACCCTGTTCATGAGCGATCGCGCCGTCGAGAAGCACATCGGCGCGGTGTTCCAGAAGCTCGGCCTGGTCGACGAGGGCGCGGTCAACCGCCGGGTGAAGGCCGTGCTCGCCTTTCTCGAGGTCGCCGGGCGCTGAGCCCGGTGAGCCGCCGAGCCGCTGAGCCGGTGAGCCCGGCCGGTGAGCCGCTGAGCCGCTGAGCCGCTGAGCCGCCGACAGGAACGGCCCGGCGGAGTCGGGATCGACACCGCCGGGCCGCTGGCAGAGGGCCGCTAGCAACGGGCAATTACCTCAGTCGGTGACCACCGCCTTGAGCACGTCCACCTTGGCTGCGCTCCGGCTCGGCCCGATCGCGGCGAGCACCCCGGCCGCACCGGCCAGCGCGACGTACAGCGCCACCTGCGGGCCGGGCACCACGATCGAGGTAATGCCCTGGTCCTTCAGCGCCCGCGCGAGAGCCACGCCGACGCCGATTCCCAGCACCGCTCCGGCAATGGCGCCGATGAAGGAGATGACGACCGATTCCCAGCGCACCATCGCTCGTACCTGGCCGCGCGTCATGCCGACCGCCCGCAGCAGGCCGAGTTCGCGGGTGCGCTCGTACACCGACAACGCCAGCGTGTTGACGATCCCCAGCAGCGCGATCAGCACGGCGAGCAACAGCATCACGGTGACGAAGATGAGCAACTGGTTGATGAAGCCGCCCGTGTCCTTCTCGTACTCCTTCTGGGTGAGGATCTTGGCGTCGGGATGGTTGACCAGCTTGGCCGCAATGAGCTTCTGCACCTGGCCCTTGTCGGCGCCGGGCGCGAGTACGACCAGTCCGGCGGTGTCGAGCCGGGTCCCGTCCTGGGCGGCCTGCGTCGCGGTGCTCACGATGTAGTCGCTCTCGAGGAATCCCGCCTTGCGGTCGTAGATTCCCACGACGCGCAGATCGTGCTTACCCGTCGAGGCGAACTCGGCGGGTACGACGCTGCCGACCGTCCAGTGATGCTGTTCGGCCGTGGCCTTCTGCACCATGATCCCGTCGGTGCCGAGCCGGGCGGCGCTTCCGGAAGAGACGTCGAGATCAAGAACCTTGTCCACGGTCGCGGGATCAACCGACGCGTAGCCGGCGCCGGAGCCTGCGAATCTCGCCGTTCCGAACCCGGTTGTGGACACCGTCTGGACGCCCGGCACGGTCGCGACGTCCTTGGCCACCTCCGTGCTGAAGCCGATCCCGCCCATGCTCGCCCGGGCCAGGAACAGGTCGGCCTTGGTCGATCCGCCCAGCACGTCGCCGACCGAGCCTTTCAGCGACGATGCGAACACACTGACGCCGACGACCAGCGTCAGGCCGACCATCAAGGCGGCCGCCGTCGACGCCGTCCGCTTCGGGTTGCGCATCGCGTTCTGCCGCGCGAGGTCGCCGGTGACACCCCGCACCGACAGCGGCCAGCCGATCACGCCGGCCATGGGGCGCACCGCAAGCGGGCCGAGTGTGGTGACGCCGACGAGGGTGGCCAGAATGCCCAGCCCGACGAACTTCATCCCACCGTCGCCGACCAGGCCCAGGGCCAGCATGACGACGCCGAGCGATGTGATGACGGTGCCGGTGACTGCGCGTCGCCGGGACGGCCGCATCGAGCCGGGTGTCGCCTCGCGCAGCGCCTCGACCGGTAGCACCTTCGTGGCCTTGCGCGCAGGAAGCACTGCGGCCACCACGGTCACGATCGTGCCGACCAGAAGCGGCACCACGATCGTGTGGGTCTGCAACTGGGTGGACGTGGTGGGCAGGCTGAAGCCGATCGCGTCCATCAGCGCGGTGAGCGCCTTGGCCACGCCGACCCCGAGCACGATGCCGATGGCAGATGCCCCGACACCGAGCAACAACGCCTCGACGAGTAGGCCGCGCATCACCTGGCGACGAGTCGCGCCGACCGCCCGCAGCAGTGCGATCTCGCGCGAGCGCTGCGTCACGATCATCGTGAACGTGTTCCAGATGATGAATGACCCTACGAACAAGGCGATTCCGGCGAACACCGAGAACAGTACGGTGACGAATCCGAGGTCGGCGTTGATGTCGTCGGAGAACTCCTTGGCGATGGCCTTTCCGGTCAACGCCTCGGTGCCGTCCGGCAGGGCCGCGTTGAGCCGTGCGGTCAGCGCCGCCTGGCTCACTCCGGGCACGGCGGCGACGTCGATCTGGTCGAACGCACCGGGCGTGCCCAGCACCTGCTGGGCTGTCGTGGTGTCGAAGTACGCGGTGGTCGATCCGCCGAGGCTCTTTTCGCCGCCGAACGTCGCCGTTCCGACGACCGTGAACGTCTCGGTCGGCCCGTGGAACAGGACCTTGATCGACGATCCGAGCGCGATGTGATGCGAGTCGGCCGAACTTGCGTCGATCACGACCTGGCCCGCGCCCGTCGGGGCATGTCCGGAGCGGATCTTCACGTCGCCGCGCAGACCCACGTCAGCGGGCATGCTCGCGCCGAGGGTCGGCGCGCCGCCGCTGGTCAGGATCGCCTTGCCGGCGTTGTCAGTCAGCAGCGCGTAGCCACCGACGTTCCCGGCGGCCGCCCGGACCCCGGGTACCGCGTTGACCTGATTCAGAACGCTTGCGGGAATGGGCTTGTGGGATGCGCCGGTCGAGGCCGAGAACGCCGACTCCATCCGGACGACGGCATCGGTGCCCTTGGAGATCTTGGTGAACAACTGGTCGAACGCCTTGTGCATCGTGTCGGTCAGGATCAGCGTGCCGGCGAGGAACGCCACGCCGAGCGCGATAGATGTCGTGGTGAGCGCGAGGCGCAGCTTGTGCGCCAGCATCGCCCGCACGGTGGCCAGCAGCATGAGTCAGTCCCCCAAGTGCTTCATGTAGTCGAGCACGGCGCCAGCAGTCGGGTCGGCCATCTCGTCGACGACGCGCCCGTCCACGAGGAACAGCACCCGGTCGGCGTAGCAGGCGGCCGTGGCGTCGTGAGTCACCATGACGACGGTCTGGCCGAGTGCCTTGACCGCGCGTTGTAGGAAGCCGAGCAGTTCGGCCCCGGAACGCGAATCGAGGGCGCCCGTCGGCTCGTCGGCGAAGACGATCTGCGGCCGGCTGGCGAGTGCCCGCGCGGCCGCGACTCGTTGCTGCTGGCCGCCGGACAGTTGGGTGGGGCGGTGCGAGACGCGGTCGGTCAGCCCGACCGTCTCGATGATCGACTGCACCCAGTAGGAATCCGGTTTGCGGCGGGCTATCCGCATCGGCAGCACGACGTTCTCCATGGCGGTGAGCGTCGGCAGCAGGTTGAACGACTGGAAGATGAAGCCGACCTGGTCGCGACGTAGCAACGTGAGTGCCTTGTCGCGAAGTTCGGTGATCTCGGTGTCGCCGATGTAGATCTGGCCGGACGTCGGCCGGTCGAGGCCGGCGAGCACGTGCAGCAGCGTTGATTTCCCCGAGCCCGAAGGCCCCATGATCGCGGTGAATTCTCCCGCGTTCAGGGAAACGCTGACATCGTCGAGGGCAACGACGGCGGCATCGCCCTCGCCGTAGTGCTTGCTCACGTTCAGCGCGCGGGCCGCGGCGGTACGCGTGGCCGTTGCGTGGGTAGCGGTGGTAGTCATGGCAGCTCCCGTTCAGCAGTCGACCGCACGGTCGCGCGGCTCCTGATCAGACAAGGCGAATAGCGGCCGACAACCCATCGGGCGAGGCGCCGTAGTGGTGTGGGCTGACCACCTCGATCGGGTCGGGCAAACGTGCGGCTGACCCCCTTGGCGAGTGGCAGATGGCCACACAGCCGCTCGAATCACTCGATGTTGTGACATCCGCGGGGATGGACTGATTGCAGTTTTCCCTTATCAGACAAAGGGATTCGCGGCCATGGTCCAATCGGACGTACGGGGGTACCTTGCGATCACACGCCCTGCTGCCCGGCAGCAATCGGTCTGCCGCGTCCCCGGAGCAGGCGGCCGTGACGAAGCGGCAAATGCGTTGCCGGTGAACGACGCCGGATGGGGGTCGTTGATGACTGCACCAGGCTCGTGGATCGCCCGCCCGGGTGCTCCTGTGTTCATGACGCTTGGGGTGGCAGCGTGCGGCGCCGGCGTGTTCGCCCTGGCCCATGACAGCACCGCACCCGTCGACTCCTGGGACGTACTGGAAACGCTGGTCGGGTGGACGTTCGTCGGCAGCGGTCTCTATGCCTGGCATCGCCGGCCGGTCAATCGGATGGGTCCGTTGCTGGTTCTGGCCGGCCTCACCTACCTGGTGGGCCGGGCGCTTCGCCAGGTCAGCCTGTCCATCGCCTTCACGAGCGGTGCCTGGATCGGCGATCTGTGGACCGTCGCTTTCGTCTGCGTGCTGGTCGCGTTTCCCGACGGCCGACTCAATGCCGGGTTCGATCGGATCATTCCCGGACTGATCCTCCTTGTCGTAGGGCCACTGGAGCTGGCCTGGCTGCTGTTCTGGAACCCGCGGGACGGCGGTCCGGGCAACGCCCTACTCGCCTGGGACAACGAGCGGGTAGCCGGTGGAATCGACACGGCGCAGCGGCTGATCGTCGCCGGTGCAACGCTCGTTCTGGCGGTTGTCCTCGCCCGGCGATGGCTGGCGGCGTCCAAACCGCTGCGACGCGCCCTGCTGCCCGTCCTGGCCGGCGCCGCGTCCTTGTTGCTCGGGGCATCGCTGAACGCCCTCGACAAGGTGGGCGTGAGCGCGCCCGTCGTGCGCTGGCTGCTGCTCCTGGCGTTCATCGCGGTGCCCGTCGCGGTGATGGGCGGCGTGATCCGCTCCCGGCTGGCCCGCGCCGGTGTCGGCACACTTGTGCTGGATCTGCGCGCCGATCCATCGCCGGAGGAACTGCGCCTGTCCATGGCCCGTGCCCTCGGCGATCCGTCGCTCGAGGTTGCCTACTGGCTGCCGAAACATGCCCACTACGCCGACGGTGCCGGCCGTCCGGTCGATGTCGACACCGGCGGGCGAGGGCGCTCGACGACCCTCATTGACCGGGGCGGCGTCCCGATCGCCGCGTTGGTGCACGATTCGTCGCTGGACGACGAGCGCGAACTGCTCGACAGCGTCGCGGCGGCTGCCGGCATCGCGCTCGAGAACGGCCAACTACATGCCGAGTTGCACGCGCGACTCGAGGATCTGCAGGGCCTGCAGACGCAGGCGATCGAGGCGGGGGCGACCGAGCGCAAGCGCCTCGAACGCAACCTGCACGACGGGACGCAGCAGCGCCTGATCGCGCTGTCGATTGAGCTCACCCTGCTGGAGCGGCGGATCGGCGCCGATCCGGATGTGGCCGCCCGCCTCGTTCACGCGCGCAACGAGGTGACGACATCGCTGGCCGAGTTGCGCGAGATCGCGCGGGGCGCGCATCCGGCCGCACTGACCGCGCACGGCCTGCCGACCGCGCTGCAGCAGGTCACCGAGGTTTGCGCGGTACCGGCTCGGCTGAAGGTCGACGTCGGTGATCGGCTGCCCGAGCCCGTGGAGGCAGCCGCGTATTACGTGGTGTCGGAGAGCCTGGCCAACGTCGGCAAGCACGCGGACGCGACGGGGGTGTCAGTCGACGTGTTCCGCGCGGGCACGGCACTCGTCGTCGAGGTCACCGACGACGGCGTCGGAGGCGCCGATCCCGACAAGGGATCAGGCCTGCGCGGATTGCACGAACGGGTTCAGGCGCTGGGCGGCACGTTGCGGGTATCGGGTCCGCTGCTGGGTGGCACCATGATCCGCGCAGAGATTCCATACGCCTGAGTACGGTTTCAGCCGCCGTGCAGTGGCGTACCAACAGGAACGGCCGCGCTCGCCGCGCGGCCGTTCCGTGGTCTGCCTAGAACTCAGTGGCTCTCCGGTGAGGATGCGCATCGGCACGACGCCGCCCTCGGTGTCACCGGCATGGCCGAGGTAGCCGAGATGCCAGTTGTCCTCGATGCTCGTCAGCAGCGAGTAGTGGTTGTACGGCGTGTGGTCGACCACGCCGCCCGGAGCAGACGGGCGCACCACGATGGCCGGAATCAGGCCGCCGCCGTAGGTGCCGCCGGGCCACGTCGCGCTGACCCGAGCGTCGTGTGCCTCGACGAAGGGCGAATCGCAGCAGCCGACCGCGCTCTCCCAGCCGCCGGTTTCGGTGTTGCCGGTGAAGTCGTTCTCGTCGGTCACGATGACGATCGCGGAGTGCTTGGTCCACGCCTTGGAGTGCATGATCGTCTCGACCGCACCCTGGGTGAACATGTCGGCCTTGTGCTTGAGGGCCGCGTCGTTCGCGTCGTCCTTCGTGCTGCCGAACGGGCAGGGCGTTTCGGGGTGATCGGGCACCGCGACGAACACGCCGCCGTGCATGTCGTTGCACTGGTTCGGCGAGATCCACACGAACTGCGGCGCGTTGTGGCTGTTGAGGTCGGCGGCGAGTTGGGTGTAGTCGCGCACGTGGCTCATCCGCGCCGGGTTGTTCTTCACGTCGTCGAACAGCACGAACGGGTTGTGCTTCTTGGCGTAGAGCTGGACCGTGGTGCCGTCGGCCAGCGTCGGCCCGAACCGGTCGAGCTTGTTCGCCGGCAGCGTGTCCATGTAGGCGTCCCAGCTGACGTGGTGCGATTCGAGCTGGTCGACGAGGTTGCGGCGGTCGAAGTTCACGACATTCTGGTCGTTGTCGTCCTGCAACCCGAAGTTGTCGCCTGCGACGGTCGCGATGTAGTTCGGCATCGACGGGTGGGTGACCCCGAAGTACATGTCGGCCATCGCGTACTGGTGCGCGAGGCCGGTCAGGAACGGGGCGTTCGGGTCGTCGATGACGCTGGACTGCGAGTGGTTCTCCAGCATGATCACGAAGACATGGTCAAGCTTGGCGCCGTCGCCATGTCCCTGATCGGATTTCGCGGGTGTGGCGCCGGCAGCCGCTGCTACGGCCAGCACACAAGCTGCGGCCGTTGCACCCGCTGCGATTCCACGAATACGCAGACGCATGGATCCCTCCTTAGCTGCGAGGCCGACGGGGACATGCGGCCAGCGGTGGCCGCTGCGTCAGCTCTCGACAGGACGCGGGCAGTCAACCGTCCGAATCACCGTGCGGTCAATGGCAGGTGTGCCCAATCGGAGGGCCGGCGATGCGTGAGTCGCGATGATCGCGCATCGCGCATCGCCGGCCGCGGCAGTCGGCCGCGGCAGTCGGCTCAGGTTCCGGCGAGCTCGGCGATGCCGGCCAGCGCGCGATCGACATCGGCGTCGTCGCTGTACGGGGCGAGCCCGAGCCGCACCGCCCCGGTGTCGCCGAGTCCGAGTACGCGTGAGGGCTCGATTGCGTAGAACGAACCCGCCGGTGCGTTGACGCCGCGGCCGGCGAGATGGCGTTGGACCTCGTCGGACGAGTGGCCTTCGATCGAGAGCAGCAGGGTCGGCGTCCGGTTTGCGGCCCGCGAGTAGATCACCACGCGCGGCATCGTCGCCAGTTGCTCCTCCATGCGCCGGCGCAGGGCGTCCTCGTGCGCCTCGACCGCGGCGAGCGATGTGACCAGCCGCTGCCGGCGGGTGCCCTCGCCCGGAGCAAGACCCGCGAGGAAGTCGACGGCCGCGGCGGTGCCGGCCAGCAGCTCGTAGGGCAGGGTGCCGAATTCGAATCGCTCGGGCACGTCGTTCGTGGACGGCAGCAGCTTGTCGGGCGCCAGCCCCTCGAGCCGGTCCGGACGGGCAGCGAGCACGCCGAGGTGGGGGCCGCAGAACTTGTACGGCGAGCAGGCGAAGAAGTCGGCGCCCATCGCCGCCACGTCGACGGCGGAGTGCGCCGTGTAGTGAACGCCGTCGACGTAGAGCAGCGCCCCGGCTTGGTGGACGACGTCGGCGATCTCGCGGACGGGCGGCCGGGTGCCGATCAGGTTGGATGCCGCGGTGACGGCGACCAGCCGGGTGCGCTCGGAGACGACGGCCGCGATGTCAGCGGCGGTGAGCTCACCGGTGTCCGGATCGAAGTCGGCCCAGCGAATCGTCGCCTTGGCCGCGGTGGCCGCCTGGACCCACGGCCGAACGTTCGCGTCATGGTCGAGCCGGGTGACGACGACCTCGTCGCCGGGCGCCCAGGTCTTGGCGAGTGTGCGCGAAAAGTCGTAGGTCAGTTGGGTCATGCTGCGCCCGAAGACGATGCCGCGCGGATCAGCGGCGAGCAGGTCCGCCATCGCCGCGCGCGCACGCCCGACGATGTCGTCGGCGCGGCGCTCGGATGCGGTGACCCGGCCGCGGTTCGAGACGGCCGAGGTCAGCGTCTCGGCGACAGCGTCGGCCACGACCTGAGGCACCTGCGTGCCGCCGGGCCCGTCGAAGTGGGCCGCGCCCTCGGCCAGTGCGGGGAACTGCTTGCGGATCGCCTGAACGTCAAGCCCCATGGAGCCAGACCATACATTTGGCGCCAGCCTGCTTTCGCCAGACGGCGATAGCGCCTGGCGTGTGCGGTTGCGGGGCACTCGGGTGCCGGGCCAGGTGCTGATCCGGACGGGATCAGGCTTCGTCGTCCTGGCGTCTCGGGTGGCGTCGGCGATCGGTCGGCCGCCGGATCACGTAGGAACGGAACGGCACGCCATCGCCGCCGCACAGGTCTCCGTTGCGGCGCTGGAAGTGCATGGCCTCGTCCGCGTCGTCGAGATCGAACGTCTCGCCGCAGCGCTCGCAACGTGCCTCGTGCGGCAGCTGTTCCGGGCTTCTGCTGAACTCAGACATCGCGGGTGCTCCGCCTGGCTTGCTTGCTCACGCGTCGTCCTCCTCGCCGGTGCCCTGACCGATGGCGTCGGCCGGGGCAGAGGTCATCTCCGCCTTCCTGTTCGGCATATGCGGGCCGCACTTGACCAAAGTCGCGGACTTGCCTGGCAGATCGAGCGCGTAGTTCTGCCGTCGCACACGTGGGGGTTGCCCGGCCGGACCTGCCCAGGTCACCGAATCAGCGACAAATCCGGTCGTTCCTGCCAGGGTCCGCGGACTCGACAGCTCCGACGCCCGTCATGGCGGCGTCAGACCACGCAGAACTCGTTTCCTTCCGGGTCGGCGAACACGAGATGGTCCGGCACGCCGTCCTGGGCCACCTCACCGACCAGGGTCGCGCCCGCGGCGGTGAGCCGGGCGGCCGCTTCGGTCACCCGGGGCCATCGCATGCTCCCACGGCTGGCCACGCCCGCCGCCGACCTGCAGGTCGAGATGGATCCGGTTCTTCACGACCTTCGACTCGGGCACCTTCAGGAACGAGATCCGGGGGCCGATGCCGGCGGGATCGGACAAGGCGGCGCCGTCGTCCCACTCGTCCTCGGGCACGCCGTGGCGCACGAGCCATTCCTCCCACGTGGCGAAACCGCTGGGTGGCGGCGCGTACTCGTAGCCCAGCGCCTCCTTCCAGAACGCGGCCAGCCTGGCTGGACTCGCGCAGTCGATCGTCAACGTCCAAGCGGTGGTCATCGGGCTCCCGGGTCGAAATGTGCACTAGGCACCGAGCAAACCAGATGCCCCCGACATTTTCGGCCACCGCGATGGGCGCTCCGACCTTCGCGGCGGTGAGCGGGTCATTCGCCTCTGGCCCGGTGGCAAACCACTTGGTCCGATGGAAGCGGCATAGCGATTCCTCTAGGGAAGCCGGCGCCGTCATGGCCGCGATTCGAGAGTTGGACCCGCCGCGATCCGGATGGGACGGCGCGCCGAGCCAGCCCGATCCTTGGATTGCCCGGTTCGGGCGCACCGAGCGGTTCGCGCACTGGTGGACCGTGGCGATGATGGCAACCGCGCTGCTCACGGGTCTTTCGATGGGTGACGACGGTGGATCCGGTCCGATGCTCGTCCTGCACATCGGTGCCGTCGTCTCAATGGGGGCCGGCCTGGTCGCCGCATTCGCGTTCGGCAATCGCCGTGCGCTGCTCAGGTTCGCCGCCAACCTCTTCCGGTTCGACCGGCGCGACATTGCCTGGCTGAGCGCCCGGATGCGCCATCCCGTGCGCGGCGGTGTCGAGCCGCGACTGGGGCATGTTCAACACCGGGCAGAAGTTGCTGACCTGCGCGGTGCTGGCGTCGCTCGCCGGCGTCATCGCGACCGGGATTCAGGCGGCTCTGTCCGGCGGAGAAGGCGGCGCACACGGCACATTCGTTCTGCTGACCGGCGTCCTGCTCAGCACGCACGTCTTCATGGCGGTCATCAATCCCGCTACGCGGCCGGCTCTTCCCGGAATGGTCTTCGGTCGGGTCCGCCGGTCGTGGGCCGCCAAGCACCATCGTGCGTGGCTCGATGACTCCGAACGGTGACCAATTCTCGGTCTACGTTGGGATGGTCACGCGCTGATCGTCAGTCGGCTCAGCGATCCCACAGGTCCCACTGCGGTTACGCGGCCAGGACTGGCTGACCCAACGCTGCCACGACCTTGTCCGCGGCGGAGTAGCGAGCTACCGCGACGTGCAGGTGGTCGTGTGCGGCACGGATCCACTCGTCGACGTGGGTCTGGTGCGCGTCGTGGACAGCCAGTTCGGCGGAGTACAACGCGCGCGCCGCCGACTCCTTCTCCGCAATTGCGTGCTGATAGGCCTGATCGGCATTGCCTGAGCTGCGTCGGATGGTCATCGCCGGCGCTCCTTTCCACGTTTCGGGACTTGGTCCGGGCCGCGGCCAGCGGCGGGGTCCTTGTCTTGGTCTCTGCTATCAAGACGAATCGCAGAGTCGAAACTCATCTCTAGTGTGGAGGCCGTCGCAAGCTGAATTGATACTCGCGACCCGCCGGCCCGACGTACGATCGGCAACCGTGCCAGCCCGAACAGATGTCATCGACGAGATCCGACCCGAAGACCTGGACCAGTACCGCCGCGAACTGACCGGATATTGCTACCGGATGCTCGGGTCGAACTTCGAGACCGACGACGCTGTCCAGGACACGATGGTCCGGGCCTGGCAAAGCATCGGCAGCCTCGAGGGGCGCGGTGCCCTGAAGTCGTGGCTGTACCGCATCGCCACCAACATCTGCCTCGACATGCTGCGCAGCCGGCAACGCCGCGCCCAGCCGATGGATCTCGGCCCGGCCTCGACGGTTGACGCATTCACCGGCGCCACATTGCCCGAGAACACCTGGATCACGCCCATCGCCGACAATCGCGTGCTGCCCGAAGACGGCGACCCGGCCGAGCTCGCGACGATGCGCGAGAGCATCCAGTTGGCGTTCATCACTGCCTTGCAGCAACTTCCGGCTCGGCAACGCGCGGTGCTCATCCTGCGCGAGGTTCTGCGTTGGCAGGCCAGCGAAGTCGCCGAATTGCTCGACACCAGCGTCGCATCGGTCAACAGCGCGCTGCAGCGGGCCCGGGCCGCGCTCGCCGATCATCAGGCCGACGACGCGAGTGCGAGCGTGGTCGACGCCGACCAGCGCAAGCTGCTCGCCCAGTACGTCGACGCGTTCGAGCGCTACGACATCACGTCGCTCGTCTCGCTCCTGCGCGAGGACGCGATCATGTCGATGCCGCCGTACAACTTCTGGCTGGTCGGGGCAGAGGAAATCGGCCGCTGGCACCTCGGCCCGGGCATTGTGTGCCGCGGCTCGCGAATGTTGGCGACCTTCGCCAACGGCAGCGCGGCGTTCGCCACGTACCACCCGGATCCCGATGGCGGTTATTCACCCTGGTCGATCCAGGTCGTCGAGGTCACGGGCGACCGGATCACCGCCCTGCACAGCTTTCTCGACACCAACCTGTTCGCCGCCTTCGAGCTGCCCGACCATCTTGACGCGCAAGCTGCGAACGACGTCTTCCAGGCCGACGAGAGCAAGCAGTCCCGGTAGCTCGTCGCCGGCGCAGTGCACCTCGATCGAGCAGTCCCGGCGCCGGGCAGCGAGCTGCAAGCGCAACAGTTCGTCGACTACGGCGAGGCCAGGCCGGCCGGCGCACGGCAGGGGCCAGCTCGCGAGCTGCGCGCCATCGCGCGTCAGCACCACGATCGTGTCGAGATTCGACCGGCCCACGACTAATAGACGACGCGCGACGGGCGAAACTCATCGGCCAAGATCCGGCTCTGCCCGTCGAATCCGGCGCGCCTGCTTCTACGTACCGAGTGACAGGCTGCCGCCAACGGACTGAGGAGATCCCAATGCCGCAACCGCGAATCCTGATGACCGGGCTCAAGCTCGGCGAATCGCCCCGATGGCACGACGGCCGTCTCTGGTTCTCCGACTGGGGCGCGCAGGAGATCATCGCGATGGACGCAGACGGCAACAGCGAGGTCATGCTGAATGTGGCGTCATTTCCGTTCTGCATCGACTGGCTGCCCGACGGCCGGCTGCTCGTGGTCTCGGCAAGCCAGCATGCCCTGCTGCGCCGGGAGCCCGACGGATCGCTGGTGACCCATGCCGATCTGGCCGGCCTGTCCGAGCGGCCGTGGAACGACATCGTCGTGGACGGCAGGGGCAACGCGTACGTCAACAACATCGGCTTCGACTTCCCGGACGGCGCGGTCGTGCCGGGTTTTGTCGCCGTGGTGACTCCGGACGGCGTTGCCCGGCCGGTCGCAGACGGCGTCGAGTTTCCCAACGGCATGGCGGTGACGCCCGACAACTCGACGCTCATCGTCGCCGAGTCCTATGGCCACCGGCTCACGGCGTTCGACATCGGTGCGGACGGCGGCCTGTCGAACCGCCGCGTGTGGGCCGATCTCGGCGATGGCACGCCCGATGGCATCTGCATCGACGCCGAGGGCGCCGTCTGGTACGCCGACGTTCCGCACCGGCGATGCGTACGCGTCCGCGAAGGCGGCGACGTGTTGCAGACCGTCGAACTCGACCGGGGCTGCTTCGCGTGCATGCTCGGCGGCCCGGACCGGAGCACCCTCTTCATCGTCGCGGCCGAGTGGCCTGCTGCCGCGAACCCGGGTGGGCCGCGCACCGGCCAGGTGGTCGCCGTCGAGGCACCCGCACCGGGTGCCGGTTGGCCGTAGGCATAGCGCAGCGGCGCCCACGAAAAGTCGGTCGCGTCGGTCGTGAGAATGAGTCATGCCGAATGACGGATCGAGCGGCGACGGTGGGCCACTGGGGCGAGTGCTCGGCGGCAATGCGGCAGTTCTCAGCGCTCTGGCCGGGCTGTCCGGGGCGGATCTGACGACGCTGCTGCTGGAGGCCATGCGGCGCCGCGCGCGCGAACTGACGCCGCCCCAGGTGCTACGCCGCTATCACGAGGACCGATTCGCGACACCGGCGAGCATTCCGTTCCACCGTCTGCGCCAGGCTGAAGACCGCGTGCTGTCCGCCCTGCCGCCCGGGTTCGAGGTGCTGACCCTGGCGCCGGTCATTCCGCTCGGTACGCACTCGGTGATCGCCACCGTCGACCAGAACAAGGTGCTCTCGACGATCAGGGGCAGCGAGGTCGCCGCCGATCCCACCAACGCACTGGCACTCGAAGCGGCGAGCCGACGGCGCGGCCTACTGCAGCACGATCAGCGCTCCGCGGCCGCCGTCCGACTGGCTGCGACTCAGCGTGTGGTGCGTGCGCAGCGGTTCAGCGGGCCGGCCAGTTCCGCGCATTTCACCTTGCTGGGCGCGGTCTCGGCCGGTCGCGACACGGGCAACCTGGCGTTCGAGCGGCAGCACACGATTGAGCACCTGCGATTCGTGGTCGGCGCGGTACGAGCAAGCGTGGGCGGCCGGACGGAAGTCCGGCCTCACTGCCCTGGAACCGCGATTCGCAGCCGTGACCGAGACCGCTCGGAAAGCGTTATCCGAGGAAGTGGACGTCGAGGTAAAAGACGACCCCGACCGCAGTACCGGCCGCGGTTATTACACCGGTCTCTGCTTCAAGGTGTACAGCACTGTCGAGAATCAGCGGTTCGAGATCGGGGACGGCGGCCTCGTCGACTGGACGCAAACCCTGCTCGGAAATCGCAAGGAGCGTCTGCTCATCACCGGACTCGGCATCGACCGTCTAGCCACTTTGCCGCCTCGACTTTGAGCGGACTTCTGGTGCTGAGCGGGCCGCCGCTGAGCCGGCCGCCGCCGCAGCGGGCCGCCGGCGTCGAGACGATCGCGCGTTGATCACCAGAGGATTCGCGCACTGCGGACGGTGCAAAACCCGCACGTGATCATCAGGAGTGCAGCGTCCACCCATGCGGAAAAGCCGATGAACGCTGCCAATTCACGGGTTGACGGGCCCGCCGTCCAGAGATGACGCGGCGACGTCGATGGGCGCCCGGTTCGGCGGCAGCGGTGGTTCGAAATGGGACGGGTTCGCGCAGTACGCGTTGATCGCAGATGCGAATTGCGCGGCCTGGAAGCCGTCGACATAGCGGTGGTCGAACGTCGCGGTGATCGTGAGCATCGGCCGCACGACGACCGACCCGGCCCGGGCGACGGGCCGTTGCTCGACGGCGCCGACCAGCACGAGCACCGGCACGCGGTAGTACGCAGTCAGCGGTGAGTACGCGTTCGTGATGCCCCACATGCCGACCGACGTGATCATTGCGCTTCCGAATGCCTGTCGTGGCAGGCCGAACTGCGGAAGGTTCAGGTTGAGGTCGGACGTCAACCAGGCGGACAGCCGCACGCCGTAACGCAGTACGGGACGGGGGAGCGCCGCCAGCATCCGCTTCGTTCGTCCGAACTCGGGGTCGGCGTCGTCCTCGATGGCGGTGCATCTGCGAATTAGCTCGTTCGAGATGTCGACGGCGGATTTCTTGTCGGCGTTGGCAACCTTGACGCCGGTGAGTTCGCTGCCGCCGGCCGTCGTCACGATGAAGAACACGTCGATGCTCTCGCGGTCGTACTCCCGGCCGCGGGCGAGGCGCTGGCGCAACGCCGGGACGTTCTCCAGGCCGTGCGCGACGGCGCGTCCGATCAGGTGCGTCATCGTCACGTGCGCGCCTTTGCGTTCGCGCACGGACTCGGCGTACGCAAGAAGCGCAGCCGCATCGATGTCCATCGACCCGAAGAACTGCGGATCGCCGGGCGCGCGCCACGATGCTCCAGCAAGCTTGCGCCATCCTCTGACCGGGCGTCCCCTGTTCATGAAGCCTCCACGGCGTTCGAGCCGAATGGGCCAATGCGCCTGATGATGAGCCTCGCACCCGCAACCGCGTCAGCACTCGGGCCATTGGCTCGGTCGGTCAAGGACCAAAGTCCCGGGCCGACGCCCAACCCAGCCTGATAGCGCCTTGAGCGCGAGGCATCCGGCTCGGCGTTCGTCCCTATGTTGGATGACGTGCGCGTGTCGCAGCCAGATCGCCTCGGCCCTGCTGCTCATCCGGCCGCTCGCCGAAAGGCCGGAGTACGTGACGTGCTTGTGCTGGGCCGGCCCTGGTTCTGGCCGGTGTCGTTGTTGCCGTACTACGTCGGCTTGGTGCTGGCCACGCACCGGCTCGTGCCCGCGGCTGCGGATCTGCCCCGTGTGGCGGCCGGCGCCCTCGTGGCGGGACCGCTGGTGTGGTTCGCCGTACTGGCCATCAACGACGTATATGACCTGCCGGGCGACCGCCTCAATCCGCGCAAGGCCCATACGCCGCTGATCGCCGGCGGCCTGACCGGGCGCACCGCTATCGCGCTCGCGACTGCTGCGAGTTGTGCCGCGCTGCTCGTCGCGTTCACGGTCGGGACGGCGTTCACGCTCGGCACCTTGCTCGCCTTGACGCTCGGCTGGGCGTACAGCGCGCCGCCGATCCGGCTCAAGGTGCGCCCCGGCGCCGACGTCCTGGTCAACGCGCTCGGCATCGGCGCCCTCGGACCGTGGGCCGGCTGGGCGGTGCTGCACTCGATCGGCGGCTTCCCGTGGGTGATGGGCGTGCAGGGAACGCTCGTCGGCATCGCGCTGTACGTGCCGAGCACGCTCGCGGATTACCAGGCTGACCGGGCAAGCGGTTACGCGACGATTGCCGTACGCCTCGGCCGCCGGCGCGCGTACCGGCTCGGATTCGCCGCGTGGGTCGCGGCCGCGGGTTGGTCGGTGCTTCTGGCTGCGACAGGCACGGTCATCCCGCGCAGCATGCTGGCGATGGAAACCCTTATCGTGCCGGCCCTTCTGCTCGGTTACCACGTGATCCTGCGACACACGCAGTCGTTCCTGCGGATCGCCCTGGTCAGCCTGCTGTTCCTGATTCCCAGCGGGGTTTTCGCGCTCACCTACGTCCACGTGCTCGGTCGATGACCGCCGCGTTTTGTTAGCTCTGTCGGCCTTCGGGGTATACGACGGGGGTGCTAATGACGCGTTCAGCAATCCGGAAAGGCGCCACCTTGGGATCAGCGGTGGCGCTCGTCGTGTCCCTGGGCATCGTCGGTTCGCCCGCCGTCGCCGCCGGGCCGAGCGGGCCGGCTCCGGGTGCTCCCGGTGCGGCCAGCGACTGGGTCACCGGCGACAAGGACGGCTTCGGCACAGCGCGCGGCACGGCCAGCAAGGTCTGGTACACGCTCAACAACGGCGAGTTGAGCGAGATCTACTACCCGCGCATCGACACGCCGAGCACGCGGGACACCCAACTCGTCGTCACCGACGGCCGCACGTTCACCGATCGGGAGACCACCGACACCACCCACCGGGTTCGCCTACTCGACCCGAAGAGCCTTACCTATCAGCAGATTGACCTGGCGAAGTCGGGTAAGTACGTGATCACCAAGACGTACACGACCGACCCGGCACGCTCCACGGTTCTCGTCGACATCGGGTTCCATTCCCTTACCGGACAGCCTTATCGCGTCTACGTGCTGCACGATCCGGCCCTCACGATGACCGGCGACGACGACACCGGCACGACGCAACGCGGCGCGCTCGTGGCCACCGACGGCACGAACAGTGACGCGGTCATCGCGTCGAGTGGATTCAGCAAGACCTCCAGCGGCTACCAGGGCGCGAGTGACGGGTGGACCGACCTCGCGACCGACCACACGATGGACTGGACGTACACCGCTGGCCAGCCCGGCAACGTCGTGCAGATCGGCCAGACGGCGCTGACCGGAGTCGGCGGCGGGCAGCACCTCACGCTCGCGATCGGCTTCGCGTCGACCACCGATGACGCGGTGTCCACGGCTCGTGCGTCGCTGGCGAACGGATTCGGCGACGTGCAGAACGCGTACGCATCCGGATGGCACAGCTACCTCGCGACGCTCAAGGCGGTCCCACGACCGGCGGCGCAGTGGGCCACCGAGTACCACGTCTCGCAGATGGTTCTCGCCGGCAGCGAGGACAAGACCTACCGCGGCGGCTTCGTGGCGTCGCCCGGACGGCCCTGGGCGTGGGCGAATGTGCTGCAATCGCTGGCTGTTTACCACGCCGTGTGGTCGCGGGATCTGTACCAGATCGCAACTGCCCTTATCGCAATGGGTGATCAGGCCGCGGCCAATCGCGCACTCGACTACCTGTTCAACGTCCAGCAGCGACCGGACGGCTCGTACCCGCAGAACAGCCGGCTCTCCGGTGAGCAGGTGTTCGGCGATCCGCAGATGGACGAGATGTCGTTCCCGACCGTGCTCGCCGGGCAACTCGGCCGCACCGGTCCGGCCGACTGGCAGCACATCAAGCTGTCGGAGGACTACGTCGCCGCGAACGGGCCGGCCACGCTGGGCGATCGGTGGGAGAACGCCAAGGGCTACTCGCCGGGCACCATCGCCGCCGAGATCGCCGGTCTCGTCGTCGGGGCCGATGTCGCCCGCAAGAACGGCGACAACGCGAGTGCCGAGCACTACCTGCAGGTCGCCGACTCGTGGCGAAGCAGCCTGGATCACTGGGTGGTTACGAGCAACGGCCCGCTGAGCAGCAAGCCCTACTTCCTGCGCATCACCCCGGACGGCGACGCGAACGCGGCGACGCAGGTTCAGCTCTCCGACGGCGGGCCACTGATCGATCAGCGCGAGGTGCTCGACCCGAGCTTCCTCGAACTGGTCCGGCTCGGCGTGCTCCGCCCGGACGACCCGCGCATCCTCAACACGGTGGCCCTGGTCGACAAGTACCTGGGCTACTCCACGCCGAACGGGCCGTTCTGGCACCGCGCGAGCTTCGACGGCTACGGCGAGAAGGCCGACGGGTCGGAGTGGGAGCCGACCGACACCGGCTCGAACATCACGCACGGGCGCGGCTGGCCGCTGCTCACCGGCGAACGCGGTGAGTACCAGCTAGCCGGCGGCACCGGCGCCCAGAACGACCTCGACACCATCGCGCGCTCGCGCGACACGTCGAGCTGGCTGCTTCCCGAGCAGGTGTGGGACCACCAGCCCCCCGCGGGCACCGGGCCGGACTTCGCACCGGGCACGCCGACCCTTTCGGCCACACCGCTCGCCTGGACGCACTCGGAGTTCATCCGGCTGGCGTGGTCCATCGATGCGGGGACGCCGGTCGAGACGCCGCAGCCGGTCGCGTGCCGCTACTCGAGCCCGATCTGCCACCACTGAAGCCCGCTTCTGGCCGCCAGTAAGGCATCCAGCCCAACTGGCGGCCAAAAGCAGAGCTCAGTAGGTCAGGCCGCCCGATACCGCATGCACGTAGGCTGCGACGACCTCGTTCGCGGCCGACAGTGAGTCGACCTGGCCGTCCACCGGCGCGAGGGCGTCGGTCAATGCATCGGTGGGCAGGCGCGTGCCGAAGGCGAATATGCCTATCTGGACGCGCTTTTCCGGATCGGCGGCCGCCAGCGCCGCCTTAAGTTGCGCGCGACTGATCGAGGTGGGGTCGTCCTGGTTGACGCCGTCGGTGAACAGCATGATCTCGTTGGGTATCCCGGCCTGGTAGTGCGCCTGCTGGTACTGGTACGCCGCGAGGATCGTGTCGTAGAGCCCGGTGCCGGTCTTCTTCGCGGCCAGCCCGGCGGTTGCGGCGGTGAGCTTCGCCCGTTGCGCTTGGTTCAGCGGTGCGGTCGGCACGAGTTGCTGGTAGTCGTTCGGTGGCGCCAGCCTCGATCCGAACTGCCACAACCCGAGATGCGACGTGCCGGGCAGCAGGGCGTTGACCTGCCCGATGCCCTGGCGGACAAGGTCGATCAACGGGGTTGCCGTGCCCGGAGCGGGATCGCCCATCGAGCCCGAGACATCGACGACCACGAGGACGTTGGCGACGCGCTGCGCGGGCGCCCACGTGGTGAGCACGTGCCACATCGCGTGCTCGACGGTGACCGGCATCGGCGTAGCGGTCACCGCCGGCAGGCGCTGGTCCTCGGCCGCGGGCGGCGCGTCGGCGGGCAACTGCGGCGCGCGCAGGTCGAATTCCCGCAACGCCGCGCGCCCGGCGTTGTCCGTCAGGGCGGTGCGCAGCCTCGAGAGCGCCGCTGCCCGGTCCGGATCGGCCATCCCGGAGGCCGTCGGGTACCACGTGTAGCGCAGCAGGGCGGTGGCATCAGTCGGCGCGACAGACGCTGTACTGGCTGCTCTTCCCGGACCGGAGCAATGCGTACTCAGCGACGATGGCGATCTGGCCGGGCTTGCTGGGCAGGGCCACCTGCTTGTTGCTGACCGTCGTCGCGACCTGCCACGCCCGGAGCAGGTCGTAGGCGGAGATCAACGGGCCAGACGTGGCGATCACCGCGTCCGTCAATGCGCCGCCGGCGACAAGGCCGTCGCCGGAGGTGACCGGATCGGTGATCACCAGCTTGGTGGCTCCCTGCGGGGCAAGTGCCGCGGCCAGGCCACCCCAGGTACGCACGGCGCTGCCCTGGGTCGGAGGCGGTCGCAGCATCCATCACGAACAGCAGCGGACTCGTCGCGATCGTGACCGCGCTCTTGCTCGCGTACGAAACGGGATTCGGCAGGTTGCGCCAGGAGGCGTCGTCGGGAATCCAGACATCCGCGTGGGTAGCGGCGACCACTGCGGCGGCGCCCTGGCCGTCGGCGATCGTGACCTCGACGTCGACACAGTCGGCACCGCTCGTCAGCTTCTGCGCGACCCGGCGCAGCACCGGAGCGAATGACGTTGCAGTAACTGCATGAACGCGGTGCGGACACGCTTTTGCATTCGCCGACAGGTTTGCGCTCGGGTCTGCGTTCAGCGGCAAGTGCCCGTGCGCACCCGTTTGCGTTGCGACGATCACGCCGGTTCCGAGCAGCAAGACGGCAATGCCGATCAGCAATCCGACGCGGCCTTTCACCCGCGACTGTTGCGGTCGAGCATGCCTGCCCGTGGGATTGCGCGTTGCCATTTCTGAGCCAGCCCCCCGACTGCGACTCAAAGCCTGCCCCTACTTGGACGGCTCGTGACGTGCCCCGGTGATCGCCGCGGGCGTCCTGACGGTACCGGGAGAATCTGAGGATCTTTACCCCGCAAAACGAATTTGATCTCGGGCTTTCCGGCATGGTTGGCGCTTTTCCTATGCATTTTGGGCATGGGCGTGATGCCTTTTGAAATACCAGTGAAACTCGCGCGCGGAATGGGTCGGAGTCTAGCGTGACGGCGGCCTGATTACCTTTCCGGATACGGACGAAACTGCAGAGCGAGCACCCGGGCATGTTATGCGGTCATTATGCTGACAGGCCGCCGTCGCAAAGCGCGGATCGGCGCGGCTGGTCGCTGCTTCCTCAGCAGACCCGTCAGGGCACGAGGACGGAAGACGCACGGCGTGATCGAATTTGTGTGCGGTCCGCGTCGTCGGACGTCACTGAGGACGGGCCGTGGTGCGTTTCGCGGTTAATCGCGTACTACAACGGCTTATCGATGTTCCGTACATCGCCCGCAAAGCGGGGTGAATCGCAAATGGTGTCCCGCTGGCGGGAGTGATCAGTCGCGAATGTCGCGCTGATCAAGACTGGCTGGCGAAATGGTGAACTCCGGCACCGGAATCTGCGTACTTCTTGATCAGAGGGCGCGACCCCCGCGCGCCCTCCCTTCGGAGAAGGAGCAGATGTGGTCAGCATCAGGAAGCTAACTCTCACAGCCGCAGCCGTCACGGCCTTGCTCGCGGGAGGGCTGCTGTCAGCAGCGCCCGCTTTCGCCGACCACGGCGGCCACGGCGACAACGTGGTGCGCGCCGCGCTGGTCGGCAGCACGCCGGCCCCGGTCAGCCCGGTGATCGCGGGAGTGAAGCCTGGCGGAGTGGCCTGGGTCAACGGCCCGAGTTCGGCTCGCGTTCGCGAGAACGGACGGACCGACGTGCGCATCCGCGGCCTGGTGGTCACAGCCACGGGAGTCAACCCGGTGACACCCGTAGTCGCGACGCTGGTCTGCGGTGACATGGTGGCTGGCTCCACCATGCCGTTCGCCCTGAGCGCCGAAGGCAATGGGCGCACCCGCGACACCATCGCGGTGCCGATGGATTGCCATGACGCGATGGTGCTCATCCAGCCCGCCGCGAACCTCGGCGTCTACATCGCCTCGTCGATGAACGAGGACGACGACTGAGTCACTCACCTGCTCATCCCTCAGGGCGCGGCCTCGTCGAGGTCGCGCCCTGAGTCTGTCTGCGGACCTTGTACACCTTCCGCCGTTGTTGATCAAGATAGGGCAGAAGAGCATTGACGGGGCAGAACGGCCGTCATTACGCTCACCCGGGCCGCCTTCGCAGGAGATGTCTCCCATGCGCACCTCATCATCGCGACAATCCGCAGGTGATCAGGTATGCCCTGAGGCCATTGGGCGCGAGGCCGTCCGGACGTCCACGGTCTTTCGGCAACGAAAGCCCGTGGACAGCGGTTGACTCACCCGTCTCCCAAGGAGGTCGAATCATGCTCAATTCGCATGCCAAGGGCCGCGCCCGAGGAAGGAAGGTGGCCTTCGCGGTAGCTGCCGGCGTTTTGCTGACTGGCGGGCTGTCCGCCTCCGTGAGCCAAGGTGTCGCTGACACTGCGCAGCCGCCGTGGCTCGATTCGCACAAGCCGATCCAGGCACGGGTCAGTTCGCTGCTGGGGGCAATGACCTTGTCCGAGAAGGTCGGCCAGATGGACCAGCAACTCGTCGACGACCTGACGAACACGTCCTCGTCCCCCGGATGCGGCAGCCAGGGCTGGGCCCAGCTGGCCCAGAGCTGCATGAAGACGTGGCTGGTCGACAACAACGTCGGCTCGCTGCTCGCGGGCGGCACGGACAACCCGCCGGATACCACTGGCCAGGGGGGCACCGGTAACACCGGCTACGACTGGGCCAACGAGTACAACATGATCCAGAAGTACGCGATCCAAAACTCGCGGCTGCACCTTCCGGTGCTTTTCGGCGTTGACGCGGTGCACGGTTTCGGGCATCCCTGGCAGGCCCCGCTCTACCCCCAGTCCATCGGCATGGGCGCCACCTGGGACCCGTCGGCCGCTGAGGCCGGCGGCGCCGCCACCGCGAATGCCTTGCGGGCAACCGGCTGGAACTGGGATTTCGCTCCCGTCCAGGACCTCTCGCGCGACAACCGCTGGGGCCGCACGTACGAGACCTGGGGCGAGGAACCGGCCCTGACCGCCGCCCTGGGTGCTGCGAACATCCGCGGGATGCAGGCACCCGGCCCGAAGCATTCCCTTGACGTAGCAGCGACGGTGAAGCATTTCGCCGGCTACTCGCAGTCGATCAACGGGCACGACCGCAACGAGGCGCTGCTGCCGTTGAGCTACCTGCAGAGCATGATCCTGCCGTCCTATGCCGGTGGCATCGATGCCGGAGTGGGCACCGTCATGGCCGACTCCGGCTCCATCAACGGCGTTCCGGCGACCGGGTCGCACTACCTGCTGACCGACATCCTCCGCAACCAGATGCACTTCCAGGGCGTCGTGATCAGCGACTACCAGGACGTGCAGGCGCTGCAGACGGCCTATCACGTCGCCGCCAACCCGGCTGCGGCGATTGCCAAGGCCGTGAACGCCGGTGTGGACATGGCGATGTACGTGGTCAACCCCGATCAGTGGCAGGCCGGCGATCCTGCAGGACGTGAACTCCGGCGCGATCAAGATGTCGCGAATCAACGAGGCAGTGGGGCGCATTCTCACGCTGAAGTTCCAGCTCGGCCTGTTCGATCAGGCGTGCGTCAGCGACCCGAACACGCCGTGCGTCGACGCCAACTCCGCAAACGCAGCGGTTACCGCGGGCCGTAACGCCACGCTCAGCGCCGCCCAAGAGTCGATGACCCTGCTGCGCAACCAGAACAACACGTTGCCGCTCTCCTCGTCCGCCAAGGTCGTCGTCACCGGCCCGAGCGCCGACTCGATGACCAACCAGCTCGGCGGCTGGAGCGTCAGCTGGCAGGGCGTCTTCGGCGCCGGTCACGTCTGCTGCATGGGGCCCGCCAACCAGATTCCGCCAGGCACCACCGTTCAGCAGGGCGTCGTGAACAACGACTCCAACGCGGTCTACGTGCCAGACGGCAGCACCGCCGCGAACACGCCCGCGGATGCCTACGTCGTCGCCGTCGGCGAGAAGGCCTACGCTGAAGGGCTCGGCGATAACCCGGCACCGCAGCTGGCGCCCGACCAGAAGGCACTGATCAAGACGCTGGAGGGCACCGGCAAGCCGGTGATCGTCGTCGTCATCGCCGGACGTCCGGTGGGCCTGGGTTCCGATGCGGAGAACGCGAACGCGATTCTGATGGCCTACCAGGGCGACACAGAAGCCGGCCAGGCAGCCGCCGACGTCATATTCGGCAAGGTCAACCCGAGTGGAAAGCTGCCGATCAGCTGGCCGTCGGACGCAGCCACGGTCGGCGGGGACTTCGACGGCGGAGCGCCGTCGCCGCTCGGTGATCAGCCGAAGTTCTTCGACCAGTTGCCCGGCACCGGCTCCGGTCAGGGCCACGCCTACAACCCGCTTTACCCCTTCGGGTTCGGCCTGTCGTACACGACGTTCTCGACGAGCGGCCTGTCGGTCACCCCGAACGTGTCGACCCATGGCTCGGCAACGGCGACGTTCACCGTGAGCAACACCGGGACGGTGGCCGGTACGGACATCGTTCCGGTCTACGTGAGCCAGCCGGTAAGCGGCGTCGTGGTACCGCCGCAGCGCCTGGTCGGCTTCACGCGGGTGACGCTGGCCGGCGGCGCGTCGAAGGTCGTCACCGTGCGGTTCCCGGTCTCTGCGCTCGCCGAGTCGATGGGCGACATCAACGCGTCCGGGCCGCCCACCGTCGAGCCAGGTTCCTACAGGTGGTGCTGAACAAGGACACCACGACGCCCTACGACGTGGCTGCGACGGCGCCGTTCACGGTGCACTGATCGACCAGAGGGGGATTGCCGAGCCGATCCGGCGCGGCAATCCCCCTCGAGGGGCAAATGCGGGGTATCGGGACCTTGGCCTCTGCCGATCGATCCCGCCCGCGTGGACGCTCACCGGGTGCCATCGTCATCCGGCGCGATCATTCGCGTCTTCTGCGTCGACGGGCCCTGCCAGGGCCTGCACTACGTGAACCTCGACACGGGCAGGGTGCTGTTCAGCGACGTCCTGGACAGCCATCTCTGCGTCTATCGGATAAGTATCGGCAGTACCGCCTCGACGGAGGCGGGTTCCTACCCGACCGCCTACCTGGAGCGGCTCGACCCGCCGCTCCCGTGATGGCGTCCTGGCTGAGTCAGTAGCGTGGATGTGCCGCCTGGGCCAACCTACCTGCCGGAGCCAGTCTGTGGTCGACTACCAGCACGACCTGCTGTTCGGAAGTTTCCTGACGCCAAGCAGTCAGGCGCCACAGAGCGTCGTCGCTCTGGCACGAGTCAGCGAGCGCGCGGGCCTCGATCTGGTGACGTTCCAGGATCACCCGTACCAGCCGGCCTTCCTCGATACGTGGACGCTGCTGAGCTACGTCGCGGCGGCCACGGAAACCGTCCGGCTGTCGGCCAACGTCGCGAACCTGCCGCTGCGGTTGCCCGCGGTGCTGGCCCGCAGCGCGGCCAGCCTGGACCTGCTCAGCGGCGGGCGGTTCGAGCTGGCGCTGGGGGCCGGTGCGTTCTGGGACGCCATCGCGGCGATGGGCGGGCGCCGCCTGACACCGCCCCAGAGCGTGCAGGCGCTGGGCGAGGCCATGACGATCATCCGCGAGATCTGGGACACCGGCGAGCGCGCGGTGCTGCGTGTAGACGGCGAGTTCTACCAGGTCCACGGGGCCAAGCGCGGACCTGCGCCGGCGCACGACATCGGCATCTGGCTCGGTGGCTACAAGTCACGGATGCTCGCCCTTACCGGCGCCCGCGCCGACGGTTGGCTGCCCTCGCTGAGCTACCTCGATCCCGGTGATCTCGCGCGGAGCAACGCGATCATCGACGAGGCGGCCGAGGGTGCGGGCCGTCGCCGGGACGATGTGCGCCGACTGCTGAACATCAGCGGTCAGTTCGGCGCGCGTGGCGGTGGACTGCTCGACGGTCCGCCGGCGCAGTGGATCGAGCAACTGGCCGAACTCGCCCTGACCGACGGCATCAGCGCGTTCATCCTGGGCACCGACGACGCCACCGATCTCGACCGGTTCGGCCAGGAGGTGGCGCCGGCGGTGCGGGCGATGGTCGCTGAGCACCGATTGCGGTCGGCCGCGCCGTCCGACCCGACGCCACCCGACCCGACGCCGTCGGTCGCGATCACGTCCACGTCGGCGGCGGAAACCTCGGCGGCCGACGACGCCTATGCGCGTCTCGGGATCACGCCGACGCCGGCGCCGGCAACCCGCCTGCGCAGCGTCCAATCCTGGGACGAGGCGAGCCGGCCGCATCGGCCGCAGTCCGCGCCGGATGTCGCCTACTCCGATCGTGGCCGGGCAATCGGGCAGCACCTGATCGACGTGCACAACCACCTGCGCGACGAGTTGACGCAGTTACGCGACCTGATCGACCAGGTACGGCAAGGCGCCGTGCAGGCCGCGCAGGCCCGTTCGGCCATCAACGAGATGACGATGCGCCAGAACGACTGGACGCTCGGCGTGTACTGCGTGTCGTACTGCCGCGTGGTCACCGCGCACCACGGCATCGAGGACGAGTCGATCTTTCCGTACCTGCGCTCGAGGGAGCCCGCCCTCGAACCGGTGGTGGACCGGCTCGTCGAGGAGCACAAGACGATCCACGCCGTTCTCGAACAGGTCGACCGCGCGCTCGTCGAGTTCGTCAGCCAGCCCGGAGAGCTTTGCCGGACTGCAGGACGCCGTCGACACCCTGACCGACACCCTGCTCTCGCATCTGTCCTACGAGGAGCACGAGATCGTCGAACCGCTTGCCCGGCTGGGTTTCTACCCGGGCCAGATCTAACTGGCACCGGCGCACGGGTGCGGTCGGTAACCGGGCACTTTGTGCCTATTGCGTAGGCCCAAGGTCGGGCCGTGCGACTCGGACACGGCGCTGCGCCCGAATCGCCAAAGCGCCGACCGCGCCGCGCGGTGCCACGATGGCGGATGACCGCCTCACGGCGAGGCCGGTGATCAGCGAGGAGGGCTCAATGGCTGAGGCCGTGTTGACGGACGATCTGCAGATCGCCCGATCGGTAGACGCTCAAGCCGATAGCCGAGGTGGCGGCGAGCCTGGGCCTCGATGCGAACCTGCTGGAGCCGTACGGCCGGGACGTGGCCAAGGTGCAACTGGCCGCGCTGAATCAACTCGCCGACCGGCCGCTGGCCAAGTACGTGGTGGTCACCGCGGTCACGCCGACGCCACTGGGGGAGGGCAAGACGGCGACTGCGGTCGGCCTCGCGCAGGCGTTCGGGCACGTCGGCAAGCGCGCCACCGTGACGATCCGGCAGGCGGCGATGGGCCCCGTCTTCGGGATCAAGGGTGGCGCGGCCGGCGGCGGCTGGGCCCAGGTCGTGCCGATGGAGCGGGTGAACCTGCACCTGACCGGCGACACGCATGCGGTTACCGCTGCGCACAACCTGCTGTCCGCGATGGTCGACAACCACCTGTTCCACGGCAATGCCCTGGGCATCGACCCGCACGAGATCACCTGGCCGCGCGTCCTCGACGTCAATGACCGGGCCCTGCGCCACATCGTGGTCGGCCTCGGGGCACGTATCGACGGGGTGCCGCGGCAGGCCGGATTCGACATCACGGCCGCCTCCGAGGTCATGGCGATCCTTGCGCTGGCGACCTCGCTGCATGATCTGCGCGAGCGCCTCGGCCGGATCGTGGTCGGCTACACGCGCGACGGTGCGCCGGTGACCGCGGAGCAGTTGCAGGCCGCGGGTTCGATGGCGGTGATCCTGCGCGAGGCGCTCATGCCCAACCTGCTGCAGACGCTCGAACACTCGGCCGCCTTCGTCCACGCCGGTCCGTTCGGCAATATCGCGCATGGCAGTTCGAGCATCCTGGCCGACCAGATCGGCCTTCGCGTCGGCGACTACCTGGTCACCGAGGCCGGGTTCGGCGCCGACATCGGGGCCGAGAAGTTCTTCGACATCAAGTGCCGAGCGTCCGGCATGCACCCCGACGCCGCGGTCATCGTCGCGACGGTGCGTGCGCTCAAGATGCATTCCGGCCGGCACCGGATCGTCGCCGGCAAGCCGTTGCCCGCCGCGCTCGGCGAGGAATCGCCGGAGGAGGTGCTGGCCGGCGCGGCCAACCTGCGCAAGCACGTGCGAGATCGTCAGGCGGTTCGGCGTCACGCCGGTCATCGCCATCAACGCGTTCCCGGGCGACTATCCCAGCGAGCACGACGCCATTCGGGCCATCGCTGCGGACCTCGGCGTGCGCGTCGCCGTGACGACTGCCGTGGCCGACGGCGGCAGCGGCGGCGTCGAACTCGCGCGGGCCGTCATGGAAGCCGCCGGACGAACCGAACGACTTCCGGCTGCTCTACCCCGACGACGCATCGCTGCGCGAGAAGATCGAGGCAGTTGCCACGCAGATCTACGGCGCCGACGGCGTCGACTACGCGGCCCCGGCAGCGCGCTCGCTCGACCATTTCGAGCGCCTCGGCTACGGCCATCTGCCGGTGTGCATCGCCAAGACGCACCTGTCGATCTCGCACGATCCGAGCCTGCTCGGCGCCCCGACCGGATGGCGACTGCCGGTGCGTGAGGTACGCGCGCACGTCGGCGCCGGATTCATCTACCCGATCTGCGGCAACATGCCGACCATGCCGGGCCTCGGCTCGACGCCGGCGGCGACCCGCATCGACATCGACGACAACGGCGAGATCATCGGCCTGTCCTAGCCAGCGCTTGCTCCCGATCGTGCAACTCTCGGCGTCGCCACGACGCCAGGAGTTGCACGATCGAAAAGGGGCCCTGGCATGGGCGGTTGGACGAGGGGGCGGCCGCCGTGTTGGCGATCCGCCCCCTCTATCTGGGAGTGGCTAACTGAGGTTGAGCGCCGTGTCGTCGATGAAGAACGACGTGGCGAGCGACGAGTCCTCGGTACCCGTCCACTTCAGGGTCACGGTCTGGCCCGCGAACGCAGAGAGATTGACGCTGCGCTGGACGTAGCCCGTTCCCTTGTTGATGTTCGAGAACGATTGGACGGTCGTGCCGTTCGCAGTCAGGGTCAGCTTGTCGAACGCCGTGGTCGTTCCCTCACTGCTGGAGATGAACAGGTAGTAGGTCAGGTTGGCCGCACAGCCGGATGTGATCGACACACTCTGCGACAGGGTGTCGGTGTGCGTCGTGCCGTACCCGTCCAGCCAGGCATAGCCCGAGCCCGCTGTGCGAGTGGGCGCCGTCGGTGTTGATCACGCCGCTGGTCGCCGTCCACGCCGTTGAGCCCGACTCAAAGCCGGGGTTGACCAACTTCTGGCCCGAGCAGCCACCGCCACCACCACCGATCGTCCAAGTAAAGGACGCCTGACCGGAGGCCTGCGTTGTGTCGGTTGCCGTAACTGTTACCTGGTAGGTGTTGTTCGTGGTCGGCGTGCCGGAGATCAGGCCCGACGAGGAGTTGATCGACAGCCCGGCCGGCAGGCCGGTCGCGCTGTAGGTCAGGGTCTGGCCGGTCGCTGAGTCCGTGGCGTGAATCTGCAGGCTGACTGCGGTGCCGATGGTGCCCGTCTGGTTGCCCGGGTTGGTCACGGTCACCGTGTTGCCGCCACCGCCGCCACCGGCCGTGAATCCGGCGGTGCCGTTGGGGGTTCCGATACCGGTCGGGCCGTCCCATCCGGCGCCGCCCCGGCACAGGACGGTCGGTGAGCACGAGCCGTTCGAGCCGGTCGTGACGTCGAACAGGTTGGCGGCGTGCGCGTACGGGTACGAGGCGGGCCGGTCACTGGCGCCGGGGTTCCGGCGAGCGCGTACACCGCGGCGATCTGCGGGGCGGATGCGCTGGTGCCGCCGTAGACGCTCCACCCGGTGCCGCCGAAGGTCTGGTAGACCGCGAGGCCGGTGTTCGGGTCGGCGTCGGCCGAGACGTCGGTGTCGGCGCGCTTGGTGCACGCGCTGATCCCGCTCTGGAACGCGGGCTTGGTCACGTCCGACGAGCAGCCGCTGCCGGCGCCACTCCAGACCGACTCGCTCCAGCCGCGCGTGGTGCCGGTGGCGCGGTTGAGCGTGGTGCCGCCGACGGAAACCACGTACTGCGAGGTCGACGGGTAGATCACGCCGGCGGCGAAGCCGGAGTCACCGCTGGATGCCGTGTAGACGATGCCCGGGTGGTTGAAGAACTGCGTGTCGAAGCTGTTCTCGCTGCCGTCCTCGCCCCCGCCCCAGCTCATCGAGATGTACTTCGCGCCCATCGTGCGAGCCGTGTCGACCGCGGTGTACAGGTTGTTGGACGGGTCGTTGGCCTCGACGAGCAGGATGTGGCAGGTCGGGCACGTTGCCGATACGGCGTCGAGGTCGAGGGAGATCTCGCCGGCCCAGCCGGTGTCGCTCTGCGGCAGCGGGCTGGCCTGCCCGTTCTGGTTGACCTTGCGGAAGCAGCCGTTCGCGGTCGTGCACGCCGAGAGGCCGTACTGCGCCCGGTAGGTCGCGAGGTCGGATTCCGCCGCTGGGTCGTCGAATGCGTCGACGATGGCGATGGTTGCGGTGGTCGTCGCGGTCGGGAGCTTGTAGGCCGACTTCAGATCAGGAGGTCCGTAGCCACTGGGGGTTACGTTCGGCGCGAGGACTCGAGGCTCGGTGATGTCCGTTCGCTTGAGGGCGAAGCAGGTGTAGTGGCCCTTGGCCACCTGCTGGCTGCAGCTGTGGGTGACGGTCGGGTTCGGCGCTGCGGCTGGGGTCGCCAGCGCGGATGCCGGCGCGAAAGCAGCAATCGCTGCGATCACTGTGATCACTGCGATCACTGCGCCGCCAGCGAGGGCGGGTAGCCCTCGGCTCGCTAACTTCACGGGTACCTCCTGGGGTTGAGGTCGGCACGGTCATGCCGGGCGGAAGAGTAGGGGTACCCGATCAGTAATTTGTCCGATTTATTCTCTCGCATTCTGGCCAGTTCCGGTCACGCACGAAGCTGTCCGTGCAAGGCCATAACCAGAGTGTGTTCAAGCCCTGGCAGTCGCGTGATCTGCGACGTCCGGGATGGGTGCTGACGAATCCGCTCTTGCCCGGTCAGACCACAGCAATCGTCAGTTGCCACATGTCTGGGACGTCCAGCGTGGCGTTGCCTTTCGCCTGCGCGACAAGCGTGACGTCGAGTGCGTTGCCCACCCGCTTCGAACTGAGCGGCTTGGCCACAGTGGACGGTCGGATGCTTGCGATCGGCCAGGTATGGCCCGCCGGCGGGTTGATGCGGATGTGCGCGACCGCTCCGGTCATCAGGCACAGCTCGACCGGGTGCGTGTTGCTG
This sequence comes from uncultured Actinomycetota bacterium, assembly GCA_963709985.1. GTDB lineage: Bacteria > Actinomycetota > Actinomycetes > Mycobacteriales > Jatrophihabitantaceae > DASXRA01. The sequence continues at coordinate 98,856 of CAVPYQ010000042.1, read as the reverse complement.
CCTTCGTAGGTTTGCGCGACGTTGCCCTTCTGGCAGGCGATATGCGGCGCCGACATCGTGATGCCGCCGCCCGGAGCGCTGCTGCTCGCCGTGGGAGCCGAACTGGTGCTGCTCGGCAAGGTTCCCGAACTGGTGCTGCTCGCCGTCGAGGACGGTGGCGAAGCCGGGCTGTTGCCTACCTTCGAAGCGCAACCGCCCACGGCACAGGCAGCGGCAATAACGGTGACGGCCGCGGCGAAATGTCGTGAATTCATCCGGGCCACGCTACGCGGCGGGCATCGGCTGACCCGCCGGCGCGTGGCGTCGTTAACCTGACTGGCATGGAGTTGACGCACGTCGACGAGCGTGGGGCGGCGCGCATGGTCGACGTCTCCGCCAAGCAGATCACTACGCGTGAGGCGGTGGCTTCGGGCCGGCTCACCACGACCGCGGAGGTCATCGCCCTGTTGCGCCGAGACGGCCTGCCCAAAGGTGACGCGCTCGCGGTTGCGCGCATCGCCGGCATCGCCGGGGCGAAGCGCACGCCCGATCTCGTGCCGCTGTGCCACCCGGTCGCGCTGCACGGCGTCACCGTCGATCTCGACGTCGGCGAGGACTCGGTCGAGATCACCGCGACCACCCGGACCGCGGATCGCACCGGCGTCGAGATGGAGGCGCTGACCGCCGTGGTCGCAGCCGGCTTGGCGCTCTACGACATGGTCAAGGCAGTCGATCGTTCGGCGGTGCTCTCCGATGTCCGGCTGATCGCGAAGTCCGGCGGGCGAAGCGGCGAGTGGCGCCGGGACGCATCGTGACCGCCGCGGTGATCACCTGCTCGAACCGCTCCGCGGCCGGTGAGCGGGCCGACGATTCCGGCGCGCTGCTGACCGAGTTGCTCGAGCAGGCGGGCCACTCCGTGACGTCGCGGGACGTCGTGCCTGACGATGTCGAGGCGATCCAGTCCGCGGTGCGCGCCGCCGTCGACGCCGGCGCCGCCATCGTGATCACGACCGGTGGCACCGGGCTTGCTCCGACGGACGTGACGCCGGAGGCGGTACGTCCGTTGCTGCAACGCGAAGTCCCGGGCATCGCCGAGGCAGTGCGCCTGGCGGCGCGTGACCGCGTGCCGACCTCCGTGCTGTCTCGCGGGGTCGCGGGCACGGTCGGTCGTTCGCTGGTCGTTACCTTGCCTGGGTCGCCCGGCGGCGTCCGTGATGGGATGGCCGTGCTCACGCCGTTGCTCGGCCATATCGTCGACCAGCTCGCGGGCGGAGATCACCGACCGGGAGGCGGCGCATGATCGCATCTGACCTCGTCGTCGTCGCGGTGTCGGATCAGCCGCTCGACGTGGCCGCCCACGAGCGCGCCGTCATGCGCACCTCGGCCGGCGCGCACGTCGTGTTCTGCGGCGTCGTCCGCGACCTCGACCATGGCCGTCGCGTCACCGAACTCGAGTACGAGGGGCATCCGTCCGCGGCGAACGTCCTGCGCGAGGTGGCCCTCGAGTTCGCCCAGCTTCCGGACGTAAGCGGCCTGGCGGTGAGTCACCGGGTCGGCCGACTTGCTGTCGGCGACGTGGCGCTGGTGGCTGCGGTCAGCACGCCGCATCGCCGGGAGGCGTTCGACGTGTGCGCCCGGCTGGTCGACGAGGTGAAACGGCGGCTACCTATCTGGAAGCGGCAGGTCTTCGACGACGGCACCGATGAGTGGGTCAATTGCCCTTGAGCGGCAGCGCGTTCCGGATCCGCGGCCTGCCCTGACCGTGCTGTGCTCTAACGGGGCTGCGCCGTTGACCGGCCGTGTGACCTGACCGGGCTGTGCCCTAACGGGCTGCGCCGTTGACCGGCCGTGTGACCTGACCGGCCGCGCCCTAACGGGCTGCGCCGTTGACCGGCCGTGTGACCTGACCGGGCTGTGCCCTAACGGGCTGCGCCGTTGACCGGCCGCGTGACCTGACGGGGTTGTGCCCTAACCGGGCTGCGCCGTTGACCGCCGCGTGACCTGACCGGCCGCGCCCTGACAGGGCTGAGCCTTGTCCCGCCAGGGTCCCTGACCGGCCGCGTGACCTAACCGGCCGCGAGACCCAACCGGTGGCGTGCACCGACCGGCCGCGCGTGGCTTGATGCCGCGCCTCGCAGGATCCCGTGTCGCTGACCGCGCCCCTCGGTCCGTCGACGGACCGAGCGCGAGACGCTCGGCCGCGGTCCTGATCAGCCGCCGGCGAAGGGCGGCAGGACGTCGATGATCGCGTTCGGCGGAATCGAGGTGTTGTCGTCGGCCGGCTGGCTGTCGACCAAGATGCTCGCGACGCGCACGACCGAGGCAAGGGTCGGTCGGGCGGCAAGTTCGGCTCGCAATGCCGCGACCGTCGCTGCGGTTGTCGGCTCCTGCTCGCGACCGGCCGCGCGACGGGCCCCGGCCCAGAATCGGATTGTGGCTGCGATGGCGTTACTTCCCCGCTGAGTCGCCGGGATCGAGCAAGTGCTCCGCCTTGCTGCTCACGGACTTGAGTGGTCCGGAGAACTTGCCGCCGGTGAGCTTGTCGACCGTCTCGGCAGCGGCCTCGATGCCGTGCGCGGTGGCGACGCCAACCTTGTGGGCGACGTCGCTCGCCTTCTCTTTGGCTTGCTTGGCTATGGGGCCTGCGCGCTTGGCCAGTTCGCTGGCTTTGCCTTTGGCTTGTTCGGCGACTGGGGCGGCGCGCTTGGCCAGTTCGCTGGCTTTGCCTTTGGCTTGTTCGGCGACTGGGGCGGCGCGCTTGGCCAGATCGCTGGCTTTGCCTTTGGCTTGTTCGGCAGCTGGGGCGGCGCGCTTGGCCAGTTCGCTGGCTTTGCCTTTGGCTTGTTCGGCAGCTGGGGCGGCGCGCTTGGCCAGTTCGCTGGCTTTGCCTTTGGCTTGTTCGGCCAGTGGGGCGGCGCGGCTGGCTAGATCGCTCGCCTTCTCCTTGGCCTGTTCGGTGAGCTTGCCCGCCGTGCTGGCCGAGTCACCCGCTTTGTCCGTGATCTTGTTATTGTCGCTCACGGTGCGCCTCCTCGATCGGCAGCGTCCCTATGCCGGGGCGTATCTCTATCCAAGCACCGCCCACAATGGCCCGGTGACCGAATCTCGTGACGCGCAGCCTGGCGGCGCGCCCGAGCGGCAACCACCCGTGCTCCCCGACGTCACAGACGACGAGCGGGAGGCAGGTTGGGGTGACCGCGACGACGAGCGCGAGCGCGACGACTGGTTTCTGCGCGAGCGACCGCCGCATCACGAATGACCGTCAGTCGGGCCAACCTAGCTTCCCCGTCCGCGCCGTGCGCAAGCGGTGTCACGATCGTGTTCCTGCTGGCCTCCTGCTCATCGCTTACGTGCCTATCCGGCGTGTCCGGGCTGACCAGGTCAGACGCTCCGCTGCCGCAGCTGATCGCGGATCTCTTCCAGCAGTCTCGCCTCGTCTGTCTTGACGGCTTCCTCCGGTGTAACGCCACGCCTCTCGTTGATCTTCTGCAGCGGAAGGACAAGGACGAGGTAGACGGCAGCCGCAGTGATGACGAACACGATAACCGCATTGATAAGCGTGGAGATATCGATGAACGTCTTGCCTTGCAGGTCGCCGCCGCGAAGTGAGAATCCCCAACCGTTCGAGTTGGCGCCAGGGAACGCATTGATGATGGGTGTGATGATCGCGCTGACGAAAGTCTCGATGACCTTGGCAAACGCCGTACCTATGACGAACGCGACGGCAAGTTCGACGATGTTCCCGCGCAGGACGAAATCCTTGAAGCCCTTCAGCATCTACTGCCCCTTCGAGTAATCCGACAGCGGCGCGTTGCCACCGGCGCAGATCGTAAAGGGTTGCAAGGGAATTCGGCGCTTCTGACGTCAGAATGCTCCGCCGAATATTTCGACTACCTTCAGGCGTCGTTGCTGAAGACACGTCGGAGAGAAGAATCGAAAGCATCGCGATTCGAAGCGATTCACGGTGGGCTGCGGACAGTAGCGACAATCGGACGGTCAGTTGCGGCGGCGATTCGCAGCGCAGTTGCCCGGTCAGCGGCCACGATCAGGCCGATTGCTCCGTTGTCGATGCCGTCGACGCTGCCGAGATCAGCCGCCGGCGCGGGCGCGGCTACGGCGAGAACGCGTACCCGCTGAGCAAGGACGTGTGCCCGCTCCGGTAGGGATGGCAATGATCCGCCTGCAGATACCGGGTTGCCGACGAGCAGATCGACCGAGTCGCCGACGCGCACCAGGTTCAGCAGGGCGGCGCCGGTGATCTGAACCGGTACGGCCTGCAGGTTCGCAGGTAGCCCGGCGCTCAGATCTGCTCCAGCGAATCGGGTTGTTGTCAGTGGCTCACCGGCGTGGATCGGGCCGGCAAGTCGGCGGCCGAGCACTTGCGCCGGGCGGGATGGCGCGTTGGCCGGACGAAGGCTCGCGGGCCAGGTGCGTACCTGGACATCCGCACTGGACAAACGGATTCCGGCCGCGAGATCCCGCGCCGCCACAAGGACAGGCGCGCCCGGATCCGGCGGGTGGCCGTTGTGCTGAGAACCTATGGCGGTGACGACGGCGAGCAGCAGGCAGGCCAGAGCCAGAACTCGACGCGGCCAGCCGCGCAGCCTGATGGCGATTTCGGTGATTGACACGTGGGCAAGTCAAGCCTGCGCAGGGCGCTCCCTCTATGCCGTCAGATCATCTGTGGATAGCGGATCTGCCTGTGGATATCGCCGACTGGGGCTTCAGTTCATGATCACCTGCTGATTCCGCACCGCTAGTGGTGGGCGATCCGCGGGTGATCATCTGCTCAAGCGGAAGGGATTGCGCGGCCAGCGATATGCGCGATCCGCCAGGTATCTCGGGCACCGGATCGGGCGGTGCCGTGCCCGGGCGCCGCGCGCTGCGCCCACGCGTTGCGACGCTCTGCCCAAGCGTTGCAACGCTGTGCCACGAGCGTTGCGCGCTGTGCCTGAGCGAGTACCGCGGATGTCGCCTCAGGCGGACGCGGCGGCCTTCGTCGCGCCCGAGCCGTTCGTCGCCGCGGCCGACTTGCTCGCCTCGGCCTTGGCCGGCGTGCTGCTCTTCGACTCGGACTTCGAGTCCGACTTCGACTCGGACTTCGACTTTGAATCCGACTTCGATTCCGCTGCGCCGGCTGATGCGCTGGCCGCGGCGCGGCTGTCAGTGCGGTAGAAGCCGGAACCCTTGAAAACGACGCCGACGGATCCGTACACCTTGCGGACGGGCTGACCGCACACGGGGCATTCGCTGGCGGCCGGATCGGTGAACGTCTGCACTAGCTCGAACCGGGTGCCGCAGTCCGGATTGGTGCATGCGTATTGGTACGTGGGCATTGGTGGTCGAACCTCCGACGGGCTGGCACTCGGCTACACAGACTGCTAACCATGGTGCGGGATGAAGGCATTCCCCGTCCACCCCGGACGCCGCGACTCACACGAACTGGTGCCAACCGGACGGCGTGACGGCGGCGTTCACTGCGAGGTCCCACGGTTCGGCGGGTACCCGGTCGACGAGTTCGCCGTCGTAGAGCACCGCCACGACAGGTACTCCGGCCGGTACCCGCGCCAGCGCCCGGTCGTAGCAACCGCGGCCCCGGCCGAGTCGCATGCCGTTCTCGTCGACGGCGAGGGCCGGCACGAGCACGACGTCAGCACGCGCCACGGCGTCGACGCCGAGTGGTTCGCCGTCCGGCCAGGGCGTCCAATCAAGGTCGTAGTCGTCGAGGACGAGCGGAACGATCACATGCGTGCCGCCCGCCGTAAGGGCGTCGAGCAGCTCGACGGAACCGGGCTCGGTCCGCAGCGGGCGGTAGGCCGCAACGCAGCCCGCAGATGCGAATCGTGACAAGACGTGCGTACGAACGGCTGCACGGGCGGCCTCGATCTGGGTGGCGGTACGCGCAGCGCGTGCGGCCAGGAACTCGGTCCGTAGCAGGCTTTTCGCCCCGCGCACGGCTTCGCTGTTCGGCATCCCGCTAGTCTCCCGGCATGTCACGTGATCGGGTAACGAAGGCGTTGATCCCGGCGGCCGGCCGAGGCACCAGATTTCTGCCTTTTACCAAGGCGGTTCCGAAGGAATTGCTACCGATCGTCAGTACGCCGGCGGTGGAACTCGTCGTGGCAGAGGCGTCGCGAAATCAGATATCCGACGTCGTCCTTGTACTCGGTGAAGGCAAACAGGCTATTGCGGACTACTTCGACCGGCACCCCGCCTTGGAGGCGGCGCTTACCGACAAGGCTGACTTCGATGCACTCGAGGCGATCAACCGGCCAACCACCCTGGCCAAGATCCACCGCGTCGAGCAACTCGAACCACGCGGTCTTGGCGACGCCGTGGCCCAGGGCGAGCATTTCGCCGATGGCGAGGCGTTTGTCGTACTGCTGCCCGACGATCTGATCGACGAACGCGACGATCTGCTCGGCCCGATGCTGGCCGCGTACGAGCAATACGGCGGCATCGTGCTCGCGCTGCTTGACGTTCCCCGCGAGGAGATCTACAAGTACGGCAGCGTTGCGCCGATCGGCGAGGCCGTCGACGACGTCGTGGCGCTCAGCGATCTGATCGAGAAGCCCGCCCCCGACGAGGCTCCGAGCACGCTCGCGATCATCGGCCGGTACGTGTTGCCGCCCGAGATATTCGCCGCTATCCGCAAGACCACGCCAGGCGCCAAGGGCGAGATTCAGTTGACGGACGCGATGCGATTGCTCGCCCAGGACGGTGTGCCGTTGCACGGCGTTGTGTTCCGCGGCCGCCGTTACGACACCGGTGATCGGCTCGACTACATGCGGGCCGTGGTGCAACTGGCCGGGCGACACCCCGACATCGGCGCGCAGTTCAACGCCTGGTTGCGCGATTATGTGCGTGACAGCTTGCGCGACTAATTGGCGCAGAGGGGAAGTGGCCGGGCACCGATGCCGATTCCGGCTTCGGCGTACGGGAGGCGCAGTCGCGGGTGCGTCCCGTTCTAGGCGATCGACAGGAGTAACTACTAGTGGGAGACGACGACCGCATGCGGTCCGTCGACGAGCACCTGGCCAATGTGCTCGGCGCGATCGGCTCCATGGCGCCGATCGAGATCACCCTGCTGGATGCGCAGGGTTTGCAGCTTGCGGAGAACGTCGTCACTGACGTGCCGTTGCCCGGATTCGACAATTCCGCGATGGACGGCTACGCGGTGCGCGCCGTCGACACACGTGACGCCAGCAGGGACGACCCGGTCGATCTGCCCGTCGTCGGCGACGTGGTTGCCGGAACGAAGACGCGTTCGGGTATGGGTCCCGGACTGTCCATGCGGATCATGACCGGCGCACCGATCCCGGCCGGAGCCGATGCTGTCATCCCACTCGAACAGACCGATGGCGGCGTCGCCCGGGTGAAGATCACCACGCCGGCGCGCAGCGGCGACTGCGTTCGCCGCATGGGGGAGGACCTCGCGGCCGGCGCGCCCGCGTTGGCGGCCGGAGTTGCGATCGGCCCGCAACAGGTCGCCCTGCTCGCCGCGATCGGCCGTGACCGCGTGATGGTCCGGCCACGGCCGCGGGTGGTCGTGCTGTCGACCGGCAATGAACTGGTCGAGGTCGGCCAGCAACCCGGATTCGGCGAGGTCGCCGACTCGAACTCGTACCTGATCGCCGCCGCCGCCCGGGACGCCGGCGCGGACGCTTACCGGGTCGGCATCGTCCCCGACGACCACAGCAAGCTGCTCGACGTGCTCGAAGGGCAGTTGCTGCGCGCCGACATCCTGATCACGACCGGCGGCGTCAGCCTGGGCGCGTTCGACGTCGTCAAGCAGGCGTTGTCGGAAATCGGCACGGTCGAGTTCACGCGGGTGGCGATCCAGCCGGGTCGACCGCAAGGCTTCGGCCATCTCGGCGACAACATCCCGATCTTCTGCCTGCCGGGCAACCCGGTGAGCGCGCTCGTCTCGTTCGAGGTGTTCGTGCGCCCGGCGATCCGCAAACTGCTCGGCAAGCGCCAGACTCAGCGCTCCACTGTCCAGGCCGTAGCGATCGAACGGGTCGAGAGTCCCGACGGAATCCGCCAGTACCGGTGCGGCGTGTTGCACCGCGAGGCGAACGGCGCTTACAGCGTCTCGTTCACCGGAGGCAACGGATCTCACCTGATCGCGGCGATGGCATCGGCGAACTGCCTGGTTGTCATCGACGAGGACGTCACCGAAGTCGTTGCCGGCTCGCGGGTCACGGTGATCCCGCTGCTTCTCTCCCAGCGTTGAGATGCGCGATGAGGCCGCAGCACCCGGGCTGGCCCGCCGAACTGGTCGGCGGGCCCGTGCGGTTGCGCCCGCCCCGGATGCGCGACGGGCGCGCGTGGAGCGAGGTTCGGCTGCGCAACGAGAAGTGGCTGTCCCCGTGGGAGCCGACCTCGGCGCTGCGTTGGGTCGACCGCAACGGCATCTCGGCGTGGCCGGCCCTGCTGTCGGCGCTGCGCAAGGCCGCGCGGGCCGGGGCGATGCTGCCGTTCGTGATCACCTACGGCTCGCGGCTCGTCGGGCAGATGAACGTGTCGAACGTGGTGCACGGCGCGCTGCGTTCCTGCACGGTCGGCTACTGGATCGACGCCGACGTGGCCGGCCGCAGCATCACGCCCACTGCCCTCGCCCTTGTCATCGACCACTGCCTCACCGGCGTTGGCCTGCACCGGGTCGAGGTCGACATCCGTCCGGAGAACGCCGCGAGCCTGCGCGTGGTCGAGAAGCTGGGCCTGCGCCAGGAGGGTTACTACGAGCGCTTCCTCGACATCGACGGGGCCTGGCGCGATCACCTCGCATTCGCGATCACGGTCGAGGATCTGGGCGGGCGCACGGTGCAGTCGCGGCTTCGGTCCCTGCCGCCGATGCCGCACTGATCGGGCTGCTCGCGTCACGCAAGGGACAACCTGCTACGCAACGGACACTCGTCGACACGGCGTGAATGACGCGTGCACATGACGGCTCGCCCGACACGCCGCGCGATGTGCCTGGCCGCGTCGGCCGCCGTCGTTACCGTGGGTGAGTTGTTACGGGTGTGACTGGAGGTGCGATGACGTCGCCGATGTTGACGGTGGTCGTCCTCGCCGTGCTCTGGTTGATTGTGGTCGTTCCGATGATCGTGCGGCGCAATGACGACCGGGCTCGTGACCGATCCGTCGAGGGATTCGGGCGAGCCATGCGGGCGCTGACCCGCCGCCATGTCGCGCTTTCGCGACCGGTGCGATCACGTCCGGCCGCCGCGGACGCTGACTTCGCCGCCGCCGAGGGGCTCAGGGCCTGCGGGCCGAGACGTTCGTGCCCGGAACGACACACCGCGTCGACCTCGCACCTGCTGTGCGGCGACCCGTTCCCGCCGCCGAGGAGGCGCTGATGCATTCCGTCGATCGATCCGAGATGTCCGCCGCGCGTGCGCGCATGATGGCCCGGCGCCGTCGGTCGCTTGACGATCCTGGGACTCGGCAGCCTGCTCACCATCGTTCTCGCGATGGACCGTGGGCGGCGCGCTCTGGGTGCCCGCCGCTGCTGTTCATCACCGGGCTCGGTGGGTACGTCTACTTCCTGCGCAGCCAGGCGCATCCGCGACCGGGAGCGTCGCGAGGCGCGCCAACTTCGCGCGGCCGGACGGCGCTCGCAGGACTACGACGCGACCGACGTCACCGAGCAGATGAGCCCGGTGGCCGAGTCGGCTGTCCGCATCGATGACGAAGACATCGAGTTGCACAACCTCGACACCGTCGACCTGACCGGCCTATACGAAGAGGAAACCGTGCGGCAGCCCTCGGCGGTGCGCCGAGCCAGCTGAGGTGGCTGTGCCGAGGCTGGCGATCGGGTCGGTGAGGCCGCGCGGGACCGTCGGCGGGTAGCTGCTAGCCTTGGCAGTCGGTCCCGGCGGTCTGGCTGTCCGGGGCCTCCCGTTTCGGGGCTGTGGCGCAGTCCGGTAGCGCACCTCGTTCGCATCGAGGGGGTCAGGGGTTCAAATCCCCTCAGCTCCACCATCAAAGGCCTCGATTTTCCGGGGCCTTCCTTCATTTGGCCCGATCGGGCGGGGGCCCACCTTCAAGATCATTCGCTGACAGCGGCTGGCCGAGGATGACGCGAGACGTCCTCGCATAGCATCGGATGGCTGTACCGCAGCCAGGGCCAGCGTGCTCCGGGCGGATCAAGAGAGAGGGCGCGCGTGAGCGGCGGGGCTGTGGGCCGCGCACTCCGACCTGTCCGGAACGCCGCGCCGCGTTGGGCCCGCGGATCGATCTTGTCGTCGATGATCGCGAACGCGGTCGTGACCTGGCTCTGCGGGCCATTCGCTGCAGTCGGTAGGCCGTAGTGGGAAGGCTGACTTCGACGCCGCGGCCGGCGGGCGTAGCCGTCGCCTCCGACGTCGCCCGATGTGGTCGCGCGGACCGGACTCACCGCTGCGTTGATGTGCAACTGCTGCCCGTGTGCCAGCTTCGGCATGTACTGCTCAGGACGGTTGACGCTCTGCATGACTCTGGGCTGCGACCGCTGCCGCGAGTTGGGCGCGTGAGGCCATGCCGAGCTTGGTGAAGGTGTGCGAGACGTGGGTCTGCACGGTGCGGCGTGAGACGTAGAGCCGCCCGGCGATCTGTGGGTTGGTCAGCCCTTGGGCAACCAGGTCGGCGATGGTGCGCTCGGTTGGGGTCAGGCTGCCCCATCCCAACTGCGGCCGCCTGCCGCGGTCCGCGCCGTCCGCGCCGAACACCGAGTTGGCGAAGCGCGGCATCGACCCGGACCAGATCACGGGTGGCGTCGAGGCGTTCGAAGATCCCGTTCGCTCGCTCCAGCAGGGATCGGGCGCCGGCGGTGTCGCCCCGCCGGGCGGCGAGACCGGCGGCTTCTTCGCAGGTCACTGCGGTTTCCAGGCGGCGCGGGCTCTTGGAATAGGCGTCGAGTGCTTGTGTCATGGCTTCGGCGTCGTCATCCAACAGGCCGCGGCAACGCAGGGCTGCACCGGTGATGGACGGAACCCGGTTGCCTGACGCAACGTCGTTGACGGCGGCCGTGACCTCCTCGGCCAGGCCCGTGTCGCCGACCGCGCGCGCCAGGCGTACCAGGTCCGGACCGACGACGGGGTAATCGATGGCCATTCCGGCGTCCTGGCATATTCGCCACCTGTCGGCGAGTGTGGTGAAGGCCTGGGCGGTGTCGCCTTCGGCCTCGAGCAACAGGGCACGGGCCAACAGGGCTCGGTAATCGAAGAGCCTGGACCCCCTATCACCGACGGCGGCGGCATTGTCGACGGCCTGCCACGCGCCGGGGATGTCGTTGCGGTGCAGCCGGATTATCGCCTGCGCGCTGTGGCTCGGTTTGAGAGCGTAGGTGACGCCGGTCTCCTCGGCGAACCCGATTCCCGCCTCGAGTTCGGCTACCGCGTCGTCCCACTCGCCAGCGTGGAAGCGTTCCACGGCGAGGTATGCCTGGTAGGTGGCCAGCGGCCACCGCACGCCGATTTCTTCGCAGAGGCGCCGCCCGGTCGTCGAGTGCCGTCCGAGCCTGCGCGGCTTGGTCGAGCTCCATGAGGATCCAGCCGTAAGGGGCATATACCGGATAGTCGTGGCCGATCCGATCCGGGCTGTCATTGGCCAGGGCGACAGCCTCGCCGCTGATCTTGATTGCCCGCGCCGTCTGTCCGCGCATACAGGCAACCACGGCTTGGGTGGCCAGTGTCGAGGCGGCGGTGACGTGGTCGCCGGCGCGTAGGGCTGCGAGGTGAGCCTGTTCGGCTATCTGTGCCGCACCGTCGAAATCTCCGAGCCAGAGCCTGGCGGTGCTCGCCTCGCCGAGGCTGCGCACACGCTCGGCATCCGTGCTTGCCGCGGATTGCGCGACCGCATCCAACTCACGCAGCGCCTCGGCCGGTCGACCGTTGACCAGCAGCGCCGCGCCCAGCCGGACCCGTGCGGGGGCGTCGGCGGCCGGCCGATGGTCGCGATCGAGCAGTGACTGACACGCGACGACGGCTTCGGCCACCTTGCCGGCCAGCATCAGGCTGTCCGCTCGTTCGACGAGCAGTGGGTCGCGGCGGGGATCGGTGGTCGTCATCAACTCAGCGGCCCGCTCGAGGAAGTCCGCGGCGGTCTCAGGAGATGTCGATACCGCTTCGCGCGCCGCCTTCGTCAGCCAGTCGACCGCCTCGGGATCGCCCGGCGTGGCCCCGCGGGTGAACTGGTCGGCGACCCGAGTGGCCGGAGTTCCGATCTCGGTGAGCCGGACAGCGGCCTCGCGATGCAATCCGAGACGCAGGCTCGGCGTCATGTCCGCATAGATCGCATCGCGAATCAGGTCGTGCCGGAACCGCAGTCGGATGCCGTCCTCGTCGAGCACCCCGGCGGTGATGGCCGTCTCGAGCGCCGGAACCAATTCGGCAACCGGCCGAGCGGTGATCGCCGCGAGCTCGCGGAACGAGAAGCTCGAGCCCAGCAGGGACCCGGCGCGCAGCGCCTGCAACGTCTGCTCGGGAAGCGAGCTAAGGCGACGCAGAATGGTGAGGCGCACCGAGGGCGGGAGCTTCGCGGCGATCACCTCGGCACATCCGCCGCCGGTCTGCTGCGTGCCTTCGTCGACGATCGAGTTCACCAGTTCGATGACGAACAGTGGATTGCCGGCCGCGCCCGCAACTACAGCTTGCAGGCCGGCGCCTGGCTTAGCTCCGAGCGCTTCGGTTACCAGGTCGTACACGTCGTTCTCGGCAAGCCGGTCCAGCCGCAGATGCGCAGCGCCGGCGGCATCGAGGGACTCCAGCGAGCGACGTAACAAGGGCGGCTGCGGAAATGGGCGGTAGCAGCCGATCACCGCGACCGGGAGGCCGACCGCGGACCGGCCCAACGCCGCGAGCGTGAGCAGGCTGGACGGGTCGGCCCACTGGAGGTCGTCCAGGCCGATCACCAGCGGCTGCTGCAGCGCTAGCGACTCGACCAAGTCACATAGCGCGTCGACGGTCCGAAACCGCAACCCGGGGTCGCTGCTGATCGTGATCGGGCCATGATCGCCGCGCGCATGGGTAGCCAGTAGCGCGGCAATCTCTGCCCGTCTGGGATCGGAGGCGGAGCGAGCGCAGCCCAACGCGTCGGCGATCAGGCCGAACGGCCGGGTCTGTTCCATCTCGTCGGCCTTGGCTGCGGCGACCTCGCATCCTTGACGCTCCGCGGTCGCTAGCGTCTCGGCCAGCAGACGAGTCTTGCCGATGCCGGCCTCGCCTTCCACCAGGACGATCGTCAACCGTCCGGAGCGGGCACGATCCACGGCGCTACCGAGATCGCCGAGTTCGGCGTCGCGACCGCGAAGTGTGATCTGCGGCGCAGAGGCCATGCCCGCAATGCTACGCATTTCTCGCGGTCGCGGCTTTTCTCGGGTCGCCGAATATCCTCGGCGCCGCCAAGGCGTCGGAGAGGGCGCGCAGCAGGCCGAGCCATCCGGAGGACGGGTCGCGCCGGTGACGCCGTCGCTCGATGCGCCCGGGGATCAGCCGATCGGAGACTCGATCGGCTGACCGAGCGTGAACCGATGACCGTCAGGGGATCTGAGCGCGATCTCCCGCATGCCCCAGGGTTCATCTTGTTGGGGCTTTCCCTCGGCTTCACCCGACAAACACCGGGGGTCCAGGCCCCGAGACTCCGCCCGATCGGGCGAGTGCGCCGCCAAAGTAGCCGTCAGGGTGAGGTCGCTGAAGAGCGTCTGCTCATCGTGGCCACCGGGTTCGTCACGCCGGTCCAGACGCGAAGCCGTGCACAATGATTGAAAGCGACCCCCGCCACTTTCATTTATAACAGAGTCCCGCCGCGCTCATGAGCGAAAAAATTTTGATCTAGGGTCACGAACTTCAGATCGGAGCTGATGGACGTGATCCCCTTGATTACCAGCGCGTTTGACCTTCCCGACCGCCTCGCCGCAAAGGCCGACCCGACGCTGATCGCCGGCGATGAGCAGCATTTCGCGGCCATCGCTGCGAGCCTTGAGCAGTCGATCGCCGATCTGTCCGATCGCCTTGCTGCCGAGCGCAAGGCGGCCGGTGGCATCGGCCAGAAGGCCATGGACCGGGACATGGAGATCCACCGGCTGACCGCTCGCTTGCGCACTTTGCGTCGCTACGGCCTGGACCTGTGCCTCGGACACATGGTCAGCGCGGACGATCCCGAGCCCGTGTACGTCGGACGGCTTGGCCTCACGGACAGCGCGGGTCGTCGGCTGCTGGTCGACTGGCGCTCCCCCGCGGCTGAGCCGTTCTTCGGGGCGACCCACGCCAACCCGATGGGTCTGGCCAGCCGCCGCAGGTATCGCTGGACCCGCGGCCGGATCAGCGACTACTGGGACGAGGTCTTCACCGCGGACGGGATGAAGGGGCACGCCGCCTCGCTCGACGACCAGTCCGCCTTCATCGCCAGCCTGGGCAGCAACCGGTCGGCCCGGATGCGCGATGTGCTCGGCACCATCCAGGCCGACCAGGACGCCATCATCCGCGCGGGATCCCGCGGCGCGCTCGTCGTCGACGGCGGTCCGGGTACGGGCAAGACCGTCGTCGCCCTGCACCGCTCCGCCTACCTTCTTTACACCGATCCTCGCCTCGGTCACCGCCGCGGCGGCGTGCTGTTCGTCGGTCCGCACCAGCCCTACCTGACCTACATCGCTGACGTCCTCCCCAGCCTCGGAGAGGAGGGCGTGCAGACCTGCACCTTGCGAAACCTCGTCGCCGAGGGGGCCGCAGCAGCGATCGAAGCCGATCCGAACGTGGCCCGCCTGAAGTCGTCCGCGGCCCTGGTGCAGGCGATCGAGACGGCCGTGAGGTTCTACGAAGAGCCGCCCACCAAGCCGATGACGGTCACGACCCACTGGTCGGCCAGCAGGCTCAGCGCCGACGATTGGGCCGAGGCGTTCGAAGCGCCGGAGCCCGGCACTCCGCACAACGAGGCGCGCGATCAGGTCTGGGAGGAACTGCTTTCGATCCTGATGGACAAGCACGAGAGCGACACCTCGGCTGAGGGCGGCGCCTCGCCCGACCTGCTCCGCAAGTCGCTGCTGCAGAACAGGGAGCTGCTCACGACCTTCAACCGGGCGTGGCCGCTGCTCGAAGCGGCTGACCTCGTCGGAGACCTGTGGTCGGTTCCCGCCTACCTGCGCAAGTGCGCTCCGTGGCTCAGTTCCGAAGACGTCCAGGCGCTGCAGCGCGAGGACCCCCAGGCCTGGACCGTGTCCGACCTGCCGCTGCTGGACGCGGCCCGGCTGCGGCTCGGCGACCCGGGGGTGTCCCGGCGCCGGCGTCGGCAGGAGGCCGCCGTTGCCGCCGAACGTGCGCACATGGACATGGTCGTCGACGACCTGATCGCGGCTGACGATTCGGAGATGCTCGTGATGTCGATGCTGCGCGGGCAGGACACCCAGAGCGTCCTGGTCGACGAGGCCGCACTGCCCAGCGCCGACCCGGACCTGCTCGCCGGCCCGTTCGCGCACATCGTCGTGGACGAGGCGCAGGAACTGACCGACGCGGAGTGGCAGATGTTGCTGCTGCGCTGCCCGTCCCGGAGCTTCACCATTGTCGGAGACCGGGCCCAGGCCCGGCACGGGTTCACGGAGTCGTGGCAGGAACGGCTCGAGCGGATCGGGCTCGACCGGATCAACCTGGCGTCCCTGACCATCAACTACCGGACGCCGGAACAGGTCATGGCCGAGGCCGAGCCGGTCATCCGGGCGGTGCTCCCGGACGCCAACGTGCCGACCTCGATCCGCAGCAGCGACGTCCCGGTCGTCCACGGATCGGCCTCGGATCTGGGCTCGATGCTCGACACCTGGCTCGCCGAGCATGCCGAGGGCATCGCCTGCGTCATCGGCGATCCCACGTTCCGGGCGACGTCCCGCGTCCGCTCGCTGGCCCCGGAGCTGACGAAGGGCCTCGAGTTCGACCTGGTCGTCCTCGTCGATCCGGAGTCATTCGGCACGGGCATCGAAGGAGCGGTCGATCGCTACGTCGCGATGACCCGAGCGACCCAGCAACTCGTCATCCTCACGAGCTCCTGACGTTGGTGAAGACGGCCTAGCGAATCGCGAGTTGTTCGATCGCGGGCAGCCGGGTGTCGAGCGTGTGCAGGTGCCCGGCTCGATCGACGGCAACGATGCGACCCTCCGCGTCGACGGCGAACAGCCACTGGCTGTCTGGCGACCACACGATGGCGGCGGCGAGGTCCTCGTCGCCGCTTCGCACGACAGGTGTTGCGCGATCCGTCCCGGAGTGGAGGTCGATCACGTGCAGGACGACCTCGCGGTCGCCCGGGTCCGGCGTCGCGAGTGCTGCCATGGCGCCGTTCGGCGAGATGAGGCCGCCGCGGTATGCAGTGTCGGTTGCCTGGCCGATCGCGCGATGCGCGCCGCTGGGCCGGTCGATCACGTCCAGGGTGCACCGGTGGCGGTCGTCGCATTCCTCGGCCAGCCAACCGGTCGGGCCGGTCGCGAGCACCGTCCCGGTCGTGATGCGGTGCAACCCGTCCGCCCTGGAGTCGTACACCCCGCCGACAAGGTTCACCATCGGATACCCGGCACCGTCGGGGAGCCCTCCGGGCTCTTGGTCGGCCACCGAGACGCCCGCCGAGCGGCCATCGAGGCCGACGAGCACCATCCGCGGTTGGTCCTGCTCGCCGGTCTGCACCCACACCTGGTCCGGCTTCGGCCCGGGCAGGGCCGGACCGCAGTGGGCGAGCATCCCGCGCAGGTCACTCGCCGGCCGGCCGTCGCGGATGAGGTACCCCGGCACGCAGTCCCACGGGCGCACGATCACCTCGTGTGGCCCGACCACGAGCGACACCGGCCCGCTGCTGGCGATCGGCGCACTGGTCGCGACGATCCGGCCGGTGGCGAGCTGGATCCGGTACACCGAGTCGCTGCCACGCGCGACAAGTTCCCAGGTCGGGGGCACGTTCAGCAGCGGGCGTCCCAGGTTGATCAGCGACACCGGCGGCCTCGGTGCGACGCCCGACTCGGACGCGACGATTGCGGCGGACGTGGTGGGAGTCGGCGTAGGCCTCGGCGATTGGGCCGCCGCCCGCTTCGTCTCGTGCCGGGTCAGCGCGAGCACCAACACGACGGCGACGGCGACGGCACCCAGCAGCAGGTACCAGGCCCGGCGCGGCGGAGGCGGCACGGCACGTCTCGGCGGTGGCTCGGTGTCCAGCCACTCGACGTCGTCCGCGTCGCCGGCCATCCCGCAATCATCCGCCAGAACACGGTTATCGTCTCCGGCGCGCGCCACGATCGTCTGACGCGCTGGCTAGCGGCGGCCGCGGAAGGTTCGCCGCAGGTCGTCGACCCACTCGCCGGGGATCTCCCACGGGATGAAGTGGCCGCCGCTCTTGTGGGCGGTGAGGTTGACGTGGTTGTACCAACCGGCCCGGTCGCTGTCGAGGAAGTTCTGGACGCGCGTTTCGGTACTGACGCCGGGCGGGTTCTCGTAGCCGACGAACGTGATTCCCGTGGGCGCCTCGATGGCCGGTCGGCGATCATGCGACGGCGTCCACGGGTAGCGGTTGTTGTTGGCGTACGTGCGGATCGAGGTGCCAATCGCATTGTTGACCCAGAAGATCATGGCGTGGGTGAGCAGATCGTCCTTCGAGAAGACGGTCTCGATGTCGCCGCCGTTGTCGCTCCAATTCACCCAGCGTTCGAGGATCCAGGCGAGCATCCCGGCCGGTGAGTCGGACAGCCCGTAGGCCAGGGTGCTCGGGTCGAGGACGTGCGCCGCGAGGTGGACGGCAAACCGCCTTTCCAACTCGACGATTCGCGCGTGGATCTCGTCCGGGAGCCCGTCTGGAATCGGCCGGCCGCCGCTGAGATCCCACCCCCGGTCGCCGTTGAAGAAATTGAGTTTCAGGCCGGAGCCGATGTGGATTGCGTACAACTCGTCCGCGTACTTGTGGCCGAGTTGGCCAGTGACGAGGGCCCCGACGTCACAGCCGGCAGCGGCGTACTTGGTGTGGCCGAGCGTCTCGGTCATGAGGGTGTGCCAGAGGTCGGCCACCTTCCAGAAGTTCATGTCCGGGTTGTCGGGCAGCGGTGTCGAGAAGCCAAAGCCCGGAAAAGACGGGACGATCACGTCGAACGCTTCGGCCGGATCACCGCCGTGGGCGCCTGGGTCGGCCAGTGGGTCGATGACCTTGGACCAGTGCCAGAACGTCCACGGCCAACCATGAGTGAGGATCAACGGCGTGGGGTTCGGGCCGACCCCGGGCTTGCGCATGAAATGCACCGGCACGCCGTCGACATCAACCCGGTAGTGCTCGTAGGCGTTGATCGCTGCTTCGGCTTTGCGCCAGTCGTAGTCGGTGCGCCAGTAGTCGACGAGTTCCTGCAGGTAGACGCGGTCGACGCCGTAGTACCAGTCGCGGTTGCCGGCATCGACCGGCCAGCGCGTGAGTTCGAGGCGGCGCTGCAGGTCGGCGAGTACGTCGTCGTCGACGTGGATGGGTGTTGGCTCCAGCGGGAACGGGCGGGCACTCATATGCGCCGGCCGAATCCGTAGATGTGTACTTGCGGGGTTGGTGCTGTCATGTGGATGTCCGTTCCTATTCTGGCTGAGTTCGACCAGGCGGGCAAGGGCCGGTAGGGCGGTCGCGATGGCTGCCCGCTCGGCCGGGGTGAGCCGCTTGGCGAGTTGTCTGAGGCGGGCGATGCGCTCCTCCCGCCGCCCGTTGACAATCGCGGCGCCCTGCGTGGTGATTCGCACGATCACGGCACGGCCGTCCGAAGGGTCCGGGTGCCGCTCGACCAGGCCGTCTCGTTCCAGCTTGGTGACCATCTGCGTGATCGCCGATTGGGTGACCTGCTCGCTGGCGGTCAACTCGGTGAGCCGCATCGGACCCTTGCGGGTGAGCGTGTGCAGGACCGACAGCGTCGTAAAGCTCAATCGCTGTACGGACGGCAGGCGAATCGACATCCGGGTGAAGTCCTCCAGCACGGAGGTCAGCTCGGCGACTCGCAGCGCAGGAGCGCGGGTTCGTTGGGGCACCCTCGAGATATATCAGAGACTTACTTAAGTTCCTAATGCATTTTGTCGAGCCAGTCAGCGGCGTACACCGACAGCGTTCGTGCGTCGACTGGGGCTACTCGACCGCAGCCCTCATCCGCCATTCGACACGTCGGGGCAGATCGCCGAGCGCGGCTCGACCCGTGCACCACAGCAGGACCTCGGCGGGGGATCCGCCCGGTGCATCAGGAAACAGCCGGCCAACGACCTGAGCGGCCAGTGGCTCGGGTGGCCGCCAGGGCGCGCCCAGACCTTGCGTGATGTCCCAGGTGTGCACGAGCGTCTCGTTGACGCCCAGCGCGGCGAAGCCGGAAGGATCGGTCGGACCCCAATGCCAGGCCCGCGCGTCTTTGCTGGCTGCATTCACGATGGTGGCGAGGATTGCCCCGCAGGCGGCGACGATCTGCAGGAGCTCAGCCGGGCTCGCGCCGTCCCGAGCGACCAGATCGAATGGCAGGTATCCGCGCGTGGCCCGCCCCGCCAGTTGCCCGGCATATGCGGTCAGGTCGTGCGCGACGTGGGCGGCAGTCGTCCAGCAACTCCACTCCAGATCACCCGCGCGCACCGACCAGTCCTGCTCGCACAGCGGGCTTAGCGTTTGTCTCATCGCCTCGACGGCCTCGATGACGTCATCGCCGTTCACATCAGCGATCATGCCGCCGCGCGCGGCATCAGGGCTACCCCGCACAATCGTTGAATGCCCGACGCCGATGCACAGACCTACGACGAGTCCCGCCTGGCCGCGATCCAAGGCGAGTTCGATGCCGATGGCATCTATCTCGACACCGCTTCGATTGGCCTGCCACCGCGCCGCTCCTTGCAGGCCCTGCAAACCGAACTCGAACGCTGGCGCACGGGCCTGGTGCGGCCAGCGGACTACGACGCCACGATTGCGGCAGCGCGCGAGTCGTACGCCGCGTTCGTCGGTGTCGCCCCGTCCACCGTGGCGGTGGGCAGTCAGGTCAGCGTGTTCGCCGGGTTGGTCGCGGCCTCGCTCGCCGATGACAGCCAGGTGCTGATCGCGAGCGGCGAGTTCACGAGCATCGTGTTCCCGTTCCTGGCGCAGGCGTCGCGTGGCGTCCAGGTAAGCGAAGTGCCGTTGGAGAAATTGGCCGACGCGGTCACGCCGGGGACGACGCTGGTGGCGGTGTCGGCAGTGCAGTCAGCCAATGGGCGCCTGGCCGATCTCGACGCCCTGGTCGAGGCCTGCGCCGCGACGGGTACCCGGATCTTGCTGGACACCACGCAGGCCGTCGGCTGGTTGCCCGTCGACGCAAGCCGTTTCGCGTACACAACAAATGGTGGCTACAAGTGGCTGCTCGCGCCGCGCGGCACCTGCTTCTTCACCGTGCAGCCCGCCTTTGTCGACGGGCTCGTGCCCCACGCCGCGAACTGGTACGCCGGCGACAAGCCGTGGGAGAGCATCTACGGCAGCCCGCTGCGACTGGCCGCCGATGCGCGTCGATTCGACCTTTCACCGGCGTGGCATTCCTGGGTCGGCCAGCGGGCGACGCTGGATCTGCTCACCGAGGTCGGGCCGGACCTGCTGCACACCCACGCGCTCGGTCTGGCCAACCGGTTCCGCGCCGCAATCGCTATGCCACAAGGGGATTCCGCGATTGTCAGCGTGGCCACTGACGAGAATGCCGGCGCGAAACTCAAGCGCGCCGGCATCGTCGGCAGCATCAGGGCCGGCCGGCTGCGCCTCTCGTTCCACGTCCACAACACGGAAAGCGACGCCGATCGGGCCGCCGAGGCGCTGGCCGGCCACGTCAGGAGCTAGCCCCAGACCTCAGCGGCGGTCTCGGCGATCAGGGTCAGCTTGGCGATCTGCTCGTCGCGGGTCAGGTTGTTGCCCTCGACGGTCGAGGAGAAGCCGCACTGCGGCGACAGGCACAACTGCTCGATCGGCACGTACTTGGCCGCCTCGTCGATGCGCCGCTTGAGGTCGTCCTTGGACTCCAGTTCGGGACGCTTCGTGGTGACCAGGCCGAGCACGACGAACTTGCCCGGCGGGACGAAGCGCAGCGGCTCGAAGCCGCCCGAGCGCGCGTCGTCGTATTCGAGGAAGAAGCCGTCGACGGCCGAGTTGCCCGAACAGGGCCTCGGCCACGAAGTCGTAGCCACCCTCGGCCACCCACGACGAGCGGAAGTTGCCGCGGCACATGTGCGTCGTGACGGTGAGCCCGCTCCGGACGGTCGGCCAAAGCCGTGTTGATCTGGCGGATGTAGCGCTCGTGCTGGTGCTCGGCGTCGCGTCCCTGCGCGGTCATCTCGGCGCGTTGGGCGGGGTCGTTGAGGTAGGCCAGGCTCGTGTCGTCGAGTTGGAGGTACGTGCACCCGAGCGCGTGAACGCCCTTTACCTGCTTGGCATAGGCGGCCGACAGATCGGCCCAGAACTCATCCTCGTCCGGATACACCGCGGGATCGATGGCCGCGCGGCCGCCGCGGTAGTGGATCATGCTCGGCGACGGGATGGTCAGCTTCGGCGTCCCCGTCGTTGGCCACCGAGCGGAGGAACGCGAAGTCCGGGCCGAAGATCGGCTCGTCCAGCCCGATCTTGCCGTCGACGCGCAGCGCCGCCGAGGTGAAGTCCAGATCGCCCTGGGCATTGCGGAAGTGCACGCGGATGGCCTCGCTCGTCCGGCTCACGCCCTGCAACTGGTAGATGAAGTCCATGTGCCAGGACGCTCGGCGGAACTCGCCGTCCGTAGCGGTCTGCAGTCCGATGTCTTCCTGCATGCGCACGACATCGCGGATCGCGGCGTCCTCGACCTCGCGCAGTTGTTCGGCGCTGATGGAACCGTCGGCGCGATCGGCGCGTGCCTGCAGCAGATCCGGCGGGCGCAGCAGGCTGCCGACATGGTCGGCGCGGAACGGGGGAGTGGTTCGAGCAGCCATGGTCAACCTTTCATCCGGGGCTGGTCCCCCCAGTCTGCCGTCGTCGCTCAGCTCGGCGTCGGACGGGGCAACACGGCATCGAGCGCCACGGCCCATTGCTTGATCACGCCGCGACGGCGCTTCGAGTCGTCGGTCAGCAGATCGGCGAGCGCGAGGCCACGCGCGAGGTCGAGCGTCGCCTGCACGGTCTCGCGGACGCCGGGCACCGACTCGTCGACGCCGAGCAACTCGATGGCCAACTGGTGCGCGCCCCGGGCGAACTTCGCTTCGAGCGGGACGATCTGCGCGCGCAAGGCATCGTCTGACGACGCGGCCACCCAGACCTGCAGGGCAGCGCGAAACATCGGCCCGGTGTAGAGGCGGACGATCAGGTCGACGACCGTCTCGGTGCGGTTGCCGTTGCGGGCCAGACGGGCCGTCTCGTGCCGGATCTCCTCCGTGCGAGCGGTCGCGATGTACTCGACGGACGCGGCGAACAGGCTTTCGCGGGTGGGGAAATGGTGCTGGGTGGCGCCGCGCGAGACGCCCGCGCGCTGGGCCACTACGGCGACGGTGGTGGCCGCCCAGCCGAGTTCGGACAGGCACTCGACCGCGGCTTCGAGCAAGCGCTGCCGGGTCGCCCGGCTGCGGTCCTGCTGCGGCTCGCGGAGCGCGCTCACAGCACCCATGACGGTGGCCGGCGTTCGAGGAAGGACGCCATGCCCTCGTGCGCTTCGTCCGAGGCGAACAGCCGTGCCGACTGGGCGATTCGGGCCTCGCCGTTGGCGTCGAACGCCTCGAGCAGCGCGCGCGTGGTGAGCGGTTTGGTCTCACGCAGCCCCTGCGGCGAGCTCTTGCGGACGGCGTCGAGCACGCTGATCGTCGCCGCGTCGATGTTGTCGGTGGCCTCGGTGATCAGCCCGATGCGGGCAGCCGTCGGCGCGGTGAACGTCTCGCCGGTCAGGTAGTAACGGCTGGCCGCCCGGGACGTGAGGCGCGGCAACGTGGTCAGCGAGATGATCGCCGGGGCCAGCCCGAGCCGAACCTCGGAGAACGCGAATGTCGAGGCCGGACCGGCGATGACGATGTCGCAGGCGCCGACCAGGCCCACCCCACCGGCGCGGACGTGGCCGTCGATGCTGCCGATCACGGGCTTGGGCATCTCGACGATCAGCCGCAGCAATCCGAGCAGCCGCCGGGTGCCCTCGTCCATGCCACCCGCTTGCGCTTCGCTCAGGTCGGCGCCCGCGCAGAACGTCGAGCCGGTGTGGGTGAGTTCGACTGCACGCACGGCGTCGTCGGCGGCTGCGTCGGCCAGTCGCTGTTCGAGTTGCGTGACGAGCGCCGCCGAGAGCGCGTTGCGGTTGTGCGGGGAGTCCAGTGCGATGCGGGCCACCGCGCGGTCGACGGAGTACTGGACGAGTTCATCGGTCATCAGGCACGCCTTAGTAGGACTTGGGCAGGCCCAGGCTGAACTGGGCGACGAAGTTGAGGATCATCTCGCGGCTGACCGGCGCGATGCGGGCGACCCGCGAGCTGGCGAGCAACGAGCCCAGGCCGTACTCGCTGGCCAGGCCGTTGCCGCCGTGCGACTGGACGGCCTGGTCGACCGCCCGGACGTTGGCCTCGGCGGCCGCGTACTTGGCCATGTTGGCCGCCTCGCCCGCGCCCATGTCGTTGCCGTCGTCGTAGAGGGTGGCCGCCTTCTGCATCATCAGCTTGGCCAGCTCGATCTCGATCTTGATCTGGGCCAGCGGGTGCGCGAGGCCCTGGTGGGCGCCGATCGGCACGCCCCACACCTCGCGTTCCTTGACGTACTTGACGGCCTTGTCGATCGCGTAACGCCCCGACCCGACCGACAGCGCGGCGGCCATGATGCGCTCGGGGTTCAGCCCGGCGAACAGCTGCATCAGCGCGGCGTCCTCGTCGCCGACAAGCGCATCGGCGGGGATGCGGACGCCGTCCAGGTAGAGCAGGAACTGCTTGTCGGGCATCACGAGGTCCATCTCGATAGGTGACCACTCGAAGCCCGGCGTATCGGTCGGCACGATGAACAGCGCCGGCTTGAGCCGGCCCGTGCGTGCGTCCTCGGTGCGGCCGACGATGAGCACCGCGTCGGCCGCGTCGACGCCGGAGATGAACACCTTGCGGCCCTCGAGCACCCAGTCGGCGCCGTCGCGGCGGGCCGTGGTGGTGAGCTTGTGCGAGTTGGATCCGGCGTCGGGCTCGGTGATCGCGAACGCCATCAGCTTCGACCCGTCGGCGATGCCTGGTAGCCATTCCGTCTTCTGATCGTCGGTGCCGAAGCGGGAGATGATCGTGCCGCAGATGGCGGGCGACACCACCATCATGAGCAGCCCGCATCCGGCGGCGCCGAGTTCTTCCAGCACGAGCGACAGTTCGTACATGCCGCCGCCACCGCCGCCGTACTGCTCCGGGATGTTCACCCCGAGGAAGCCGAGCTTGCCCGCTTCGGCCCAGAGCTCGTCGAGATGCTCACCGGCTCGCGTCTTGCGCACCACGTAGCCGTACCCGTAGCGGCTGCCCAGGTCGGCGACCGCCGCGCGCAAGGCCCGCCGCTCGTCCGATTCGACAAAGCTCATATCCAGTCCCCTTCTACGGATCGGGCAACTCTCGGCGTCGTCACGACGCCGACGGTTGCACGATCGCCAACACCGTGCCGACGTTCACCTGCTCGCCCGTGGCTACGGGCACTTCGGAGACGACGCCGTCGGCCGGGGCGGCGACCGTGTGCTCCATCTTCATCGCCTCCAGCCACAGCAGCGGCTGGCCTTGCGTCACGGTGTCGCCGGCTGTGACGGCGATGCGCACGACGGTGCCCGGCATCGGCGCCAGCAGCGATCCCGGCGCGATCTGCGCGGACGGGTCGGGGAACCGCTCGACCGGCGTGAGCGCAACCGGGCCGAGCGGCGAGTCGACGCACACCAGGCCGTCGTAGGCGGCGACGTCGAACGTGCGGCGTACGCCGTCGACGTCGAGCACCACCTGCGACGGCTGCGCGCTGACCAGCCGAACGTCGGGATGTGCCGGTGCCACAAGGCCGTCGCGGGTCAGGCGGTACTCGACGTCGTGCCCGGCGTACTGCTTGCGCTGCGGTTGCGACGCGACGTTGCGCCAGCCGGACGGCAGCGTGCGCAGCACGCGCGCGGACGCCTGGCGGGCCGCCGCGTCGGCCAGCGCGGCCGCGAGCGCCGAGAGCGACGCGGCGTCGTCGTCGGCCAGGGCGGCCATGACGTCGTGACGATCGAAGAAGGCCGTGTCGGTGTCGCCGCGCCGAGAACGCCGGATGGCGCAGCACGCGTACGAGCAGGTCGCGGTTCGTGCCGACGCCGTGGATGCGCGCGCGGGCCAGCGCACCGGCCAGCGTGCGCGCCGCGTCGTCGCGGGTGGATGCCCACGAGATGACCTTGGCGAGCATCGGGTCGTAGAACGGCGTCACCACCGATCCGTCGACGACGGCGGAATCCACGCGCAGGCCGTAGGACGCCGGCACCTCGAACTCGGCGGCGGCGCCGATCTCGATCCGGCGCACGGTGCCCGTCTGCGGCTGCCAGTCCTGCGCGGGGTCCTCGGCGTAGAGGCGGACCTCGATGGCGTGCCCGTTCGTCGCCGGCGGCTGCGCGGCGCAGGCGCCCGCCGTCGGCGATCTGCAGTTGCAGGCGCACGAGGTCGAGCCCGGTCGTGCACTCGGTGACCGGATGCTCGACCTGCAGTCGGGTGTTCATCTCGAGGAAGAAGAAGCGTCCGGCTTCGTCCGCCAGGAACTCGACGGTGCCCGCACCTTCGTAGCCGATCGCGCGGGCCGCCGAGACCGCCGCCTCGAACAGCCGCTCGCGCATGCCGGGCGTCCTCTCGACCAGTGGCGACGGCGCCTCCTCGACCACCTTCTGGTGCCGCCGCTGGATCGAGCACTCGCGCTCGCCGACCGCCCACACGGTGCCGTGCTGGTCGGCCATGATCTGCACCTCGATGTGCCGGCTGGCCTGCAGGTACGGCTCGCAGAAGACGGTCGGGTCGCCGAACGCGGATGCCGCCTCGGCGCGCGCACCGTCGAGTTGCTGCGCGAGTTCGTCGAGTGAGCGGACGATGCGCATGCCGCGGCCGCCACCACCGGCCGACGCCTTGATCAGCACGGGCAGGTTGTGCTCGCTGATCGCCGCCGGATCGAGTTCGTCGAGGACGGGGACGCCCGCGGCCGCCATGACCTTCTTGGCCTCGATCTTGGAGCCCATCGACTCGATCGCGTCGGGCGATGGCCCGATCCAGACGAGGCC
This sequence comes from uncultured Actinomycetota bacterium, assembly GCA_963709985.1. GTDB lineage: Bacteria > Actinomycetota > Actinomycetes > Mycobacteriales > Jatrophihabitantaceae > DASXRA01. The sequence goes on along the minus strand of CAVPYQ010000042.1, from coordinate 72,689 downwards.
GGCCGCCTGCACCGCCCGGGCGAACGCGGCGTTCTCGGCGAGGAATCCGTAGCCGGGATGGACGGCGTCCGCCCCGGCCCGGCGGGCCGCATCGACGAGCAGGTCGGCGCGGAGGTACGTGTCGGCCGGAGCGTTGCCGGGCAGGTGCACGGCGGCGTCGGCCTCGGCGACGTGCGGCGCCTCGGCGTCCGCATCGGAGTAGACGGCGACGGCCGTGAGGCCCAGCGCGCGGCACGTTCGAATGACGCGCCGGGCGATCTCGCCCCGATTGGCCACCAGCACCGAGGTGATCATGACGCTCGCCTCTTCGCGGGTGGGCAGTTGCGCGCCCGGTGGGCAGTTGTAACTGCCCACCGATACGCCAACTGCCCACCGGCGCAGGTCATCGCGGAGGTCACAGGCGGAACACCCCGAATCCAGCGGCGCCTTGCACCGGCGCGGAGTGGACGGCCGACAGGCACAGGCCGAGCACCGTGCGGGTGTCGCGCGGGTCGATCACCCCGTCGTCGTAAAGGCGTCCGGACAGGAACATCGGCAGCGACTCGGCCTCGATCTGGTTCTCGACGGCTTCGCGCATGGCCGCGTCGGCGGCGTCGTCGTAGGGCGTGCCGCGCGCCTCCGCCGCCGCGCGCGCCACGATCGACAGCACGCCGGCGAGTTGCGCCGGCCCCATGACCGCCGACTTGGCGCTCGGCCAGGCGAACAGGAAGCGCGGGTCGTACGCCCGGCCGCACATGCCGTAGTGGCCGGCGCCGTACGACGCGCCCATCAGGATCGAGATGTGCGGCACCTTCGAGTTCGACACCGCGTTGATCATCAGCGCGCCGTGCTTGATGATGCCGCCCTGCTCGTAGTCCTTGCCGACCATGTAGCCCGTCGTGTTGTGCAGGAAGATCAGCGGAGTGTCGTACTTGTTGGCCAGTTGGATGAACTGCGCCGCCTTCTGCGATTCCTCGCTGAACAGCACGCCCGCGCGCGTTGGCGAGGATGCCGACCGGATAGCCGTGTACGCGGGCCCAGCCGGTGACCAGGCTCGACCCGTACAGCGGCTTGAACTCGTCGAAGTCCGAGGCGTCGACGACGCGGGCGATCACCTCGTGCGGGTCGAACGGTGTCTTCAGGTCCGGCGGGACGATGCCGAGCAGTTCGTCGTCGCAGTGCTCGGGTGGCCGTACCTCGGCGTATGGCTGCGGGCCCTGCTTGCGCCAGTTCAGCCGCGCGACGATGCGCCGACCCAGGCGCAGCGCGTCCGGCTCGTCAACCGCGAGGTAGTCGCCGAGGCCGGACGTACGCGCGTGCATCTCGGCGCCGCCGAGGGATTCGTCGTCGGACTCCTCGCCGGTGGCCACCTTGACCAATGGCGGGCCGCCGAGGAACACCTTCGAGCGATCCTTGATCATGACGGCGTGATCGCACATCGCCGGAATGTAGGCGCCACCTGCGGTCGAGTTGCCGAACACGATCGCGATAGTCGGGATGCCCGCCGCCGAGAGACGGGTCAGGTCGCGGAACATCGCCCCGCCGGGGATGAAGATCTCCTTCTGGCTAGGGAGATCCGCGCCACCCGACTCGACCAGGGTGATCACCGGCAGCCGGTTCTGCAGCGCAATCTCGTGCGCCCGCAAGGCCTTCTTCAACGTCCACGGGTTGCTCGCCCCGCCACGCACCGTCGGATCGTTCGCCGAAATAAGGCATTCGACGCCCTCGACGACGCCGACGCCGACGACCAGGCTGGCGCCGACCTGGTAGTCGCTGCCCCATCCGGCCAGTGGCGACAGTTCGAGGAACGGCGAGTCGGGGTCGAGCAGTAGCTCGATGCGCGCGCGGGGCAACAGCTTGCCGCGTTTGTGATGTCGCTCGGTGTACTTGGGCCCGCCGCCCGCGATTGCCTTGGCGTGCTCGGCATCGACTTCAGCCAGTTTGGCCAGCATCGCCTCGCGATTCGCCGCGAAGTCGGTCGACGTGATGTCGATCGTGGAGCGCAGCGTCGTCATGATGTGTAGCCGAGTCGCTTGGCCGCGAGGCCGGTCATGATCTCGGTGGTGCCGCCGCCGATGCCCAGGATGCGCATGTCGCGGTACTGCCGCTCGACCTCGGCGCTCACGCATGTAGCCCAAACCACCGAACAGTTGGACGGCCTGATCGACGACCCAGGAACCCGCTTCGACGGCGGTGTTCTTCGCGAAGCAGACCTCGGCGATCAGGTCTCGGCTCCGGCGAGGGATCGGCGCGCGATGTCGCGCGTGTACACGCGGGCCACGTCGATACGCCGGGCCATCTCGGTCAGCGTGTGCTGCACGGTCTGCCGGCTGATCAGCGGCCGGCCGAACGTCTCGCGCGTCCGGCACCACGCGACGGCGAGGTCGAGGGCGCGTTGCCCACTCGCGTAAGCCTGAACGGCCAGAAGCAGCCGTTCGCTCACGAAGTGCTGTGCCAGCTGGGCAAATCCCGTGTTCTCCGCGCCGACCAGATTGGCCACCGGCACCCGTACGTCGGCAAAGGAGAGTTCGGCCGTGTCGGAGCAGAGCCAGCCCATCTTCTCCAGCTTGCGGCTGACCGTGAATCCCGGCGTGCCCTTCTCGACGACCAGCAACGAGACGCCGCCAGCACCGGAATCGCCAGTGCGCACAGCCGTCGTGACGAAGTCGGCGCGGCATCCCGACGTGATGTAGGTCTTCGCTCCGTTGACGACGAAGTGATCGGCATCGCGCTTGGCCGTAGTGCGAATCGAGGCGACGTCCGAGCCACCGTCGGGTTCGGTTATGGCGAGCGCACCGATCAGTTCGCCGTGCAGCGTCGGACGCACCCACCGGTCGATCTGCGCGGCATCGCCCGCCGCGACGATGTGCGGCAGCGCAATGCCCGACGTGAACAGCGAGGCGAACAGCCCGCCCGCCCCGCCTGCGTAGTGCAGTTCCTCGCAGATCGTCACGACGTCGAGGACGTCGCCGCCCCCGCCGCCGGCGCTCTCCGGGAACGCCGCGCCGAGCAGGCCGAGCTCGCCGCTGCGCGCCGGTGCAGGTCGCGGGGCAGTTCGCCCGCGCGCTCCCAATCGTCCTGATGCGGAAGGACATCCTGCTCGACGAAGCGGCGCACGGTCTGCCGCAACGCGTCCCGCTCGGGTGTGTCGCATCACAGCAGTTCCTCCGGCACATCGACATACCGCGAGCGCAGCCACTCGCCGAGCGCCTTGGCCTGCGGGTCGAAGCGAGCGTTGTAGGCGACGCCGAGTCCGAGCAGTCCGTCGACGACGAAGTTGAGGGCGTGCAGATTAGGCAGGGCGTATCGGGTGATCGGCAGATCTGCCGTCTCGGGCAGCAGTTCGCGCAGTCGCTCGACGGTGAGCGTGCCCGGCCAGCCACGGCCATGCCCTCGGATCACGCGCCCACACGCCGATGTTCGCCGAGCCGCCCTTGTCGCCACTACGGGCGCCGACGACCGTACCCAGGGGTACGGAACGCGTCCGTCCGGAGCCGCGGCGGCCGCAGACGCGGCTCGTCGACGGCGGCCAGTTCCTGAGCTCGCAGGCGGCGGCTCGATGGCCACCCGACGGCCGTCGGGCAGCACCGCCACGTGCTCGACCAGCTTGGCGTCGACGTACCCGGCGGTGAACACGCCATAGGGCTGCCGCTTCGCCGGGTGGCGCGGTGAGGTGGAATCCCGGGTAGCTGGCCAGCGCCAGTTCGACGGCCGCGCCGGAGAACGCTCGTCCGATCCGCTTCGGATCTCTGCCGCGGACGACGCAGCGCAGGATCGCGCTGGCCTGCTCCTCCTCGGCGGCGTCGATCTGGTCGGTGCGCGTGAGCGTCCACTCCGCGTCCGGCGCGGCGTCGTGCATCTGCATGCGGACGAGGTCCGCCTTCGCGTCGATGGCCAGGCCAGTCAGCACGAACTCGACCTGGTTGCGGAAGCCGCCCAGTGTGTTCAGCGAGACCTTGACCGTCGGCGGTGGCGGCTCGCCACGCACGCCGCTGATGCGCACCCGATCGGCGCCCGCTGCGGTCAACTCGATCGTGTCGAATCTGGTGGTGACGTCCGGCCCGGCGTAGCGCGGCCCGGCGATCTCGTACAGCAACTGGGCCGTGACGGTGCCGAGCGTGACCGCCCCGCCCGTCGCGGCGTGCTTCGTGATCACGCTCGATCCGTCGGCGGCCACCTCGGCAATCGGGAAGCCCGGGCCGGCGCAGATCGGCGATCTCGTCGAAGAACGCGTAGTTGCCGCCCGTTGCCTGGGCGCCGCACTCGATGACGTGCCCGGCCACCACCGCGCCGGCCAGCGCGTCGTAGTCGTCGCGGGCCCAGCCGAAATGCGCCGCGGCCGGGCCGACCACCAGCGATGCATCGGTGACCCGCCCGGTGACGACGACATCGGCCCCGGCCTGGACGCACGCGGCAATGCCCCACGCGCCGAGGTAGGCGTTGGCGGCCAGGGGAGCGTCGAATCCGAGGTCGGCGGCACGTGGCAGCAGGTCGTCGCCCTCGACGTGGGCGATCTTCGCGTCGAGACCGAGGCGTCCGGCCAGTTCGCGCAGCGCGCCCGCGAGGCCCGCCGGGTTGAGCCCGCCCGCATTCGTCACGATCGTGACGCCGCGCTCGAGCGCCAGGCCCAGGCAGTCCTCCATCTGGCGCAGGAACGTCTTCGCGTAGCCGCTGGCCGCATCCTTCGCCCGGTCGCGGGCGAGGATGAGCATGGTCAGCTCGGCCAGGTAGTCACCGGTCAGTACGTCGAGATCGCCGCCCTCGAGCATCTCGCGCACAGCCGAGAACCGGTCGCCGTAGAAGCCCGAAGCATTGCCGATCCGGATCGGAGCGGTCATGCCTGCGACCATTCCAGCCTGCGCAAAAGAAATCAAGCGTGCTGGCTTCTTTTGTGCGAAAGGCCGCCGTCACTAGTCGGTGAACGCCTGCGCGTACAGCGTGCGCAGGAACGTGCCGTACCACTGACCGGACATCGGCGTACCCCACCGGGCGGGGTCGAGAATCGCGAACGGCCGCTCGATCGCAGCAAGTCCGTCGACGGACAGGCGAAGGCGTTTGCGCCATACCTGATCGCCCGGGTGCGGGTCGGCGAGCAGTTCGTTGAGTTCGGTGACGTGATGCGCCTTCTCGACGATCGCCTCCGGCGTGGCCTCACGCAGGCAGACGAAGTAGCCGCCACTGAGGTAGTCCTGCCACTCGTCCTCGATGGTCGCGGCGTCGTGCGGCAGCCCGTACTGCTGCGCGGCCACGGTGTAGCCGCGCGCGAACCACGCTCGCAGGGCGCCGACCGAACCGGCGACGGCCACCGGAACCAGGTAATCGGGCGGCACCATGTCGGTGCCGTCGTCGAGTCGGTACGCGGGTTGCGGCAAGCGCCGCGCGGCGATGTCGGCCCGGACCTGGAGCGGCGCCGCCTGGCCAGTCCGACGCCAGGTCATCGAGCGAGACGAAGTTGTCGCGGATGTAGCGCTCGTCGATCGCCGCGAGGCGCCGGGCCACCTCGCCCGGAGGCGTGAGCCGTGCGCACGGTTCACCGGAGAGATCGGTGACGGACTGATCGGCCGCCTCGGGCGGATGCGTGGTGGGGTAGGCCATGTGCTGAACGCTACGGCTCAGCACCGACAAGGTCAGAGTGCACCACGCGCACTCGCCGCCCCCGCTAGTGCACGCCCTTGGCCTGGCCGGCCCAGAACTTCTCGCGCAGCTTGAACTTCTGCAGCTTGCCGGTGGCGGTGCGCGGGCAGTGCCTCGTAGAACTCGATGCGCTTGGGGCACTTGTAGCCGGCCAGCGACCTGCGGCAGTGCGTGATCAACTCATCGGCGGTCAGCGCGGAGCCGTCGGTGACCACTAGTGCCGTAACCAACTCGCCCCACTTCTCGTCCGGGATACCGATGACGGCGACCTCGCGAACCCCGGGATGCGAGGTGAGCACGTCCTCGACCTCGATCGACGACACGTTCTCACCGCCCGTGATGATGACGTCCTTCTTGCGGTCGGAGATCGTCAGGTAGCCGGCGTCGTCGATGTATCCGCCGTCGCCGGTGTGGAACCAGTCGCCGCTCGGTTCGGACCCGCTCGCACCCACGGGCGGCGCGATAGCCGCGGCACTGGCCTCGGGCTGCTTCCAGTAGCCGTCCAGGGAATGGTTGGACTGGGCGAGCACCTCGCCGTCGACGTCGACGTGCAGGCGCACGCCCAGAGCAGGCGCACCCGCCCGGCCGAGTCGCCGCGCCTGCTCGTTCGGCGGCAGGTCATCCCACTCGGCGCGGCCGCGGTTGATCGTGAGCAGCGGCGAGGTCTCGGTCAGGCCGTAGATCTGGATGAATTCCCAGCCGAGTTCGGTGAGCACCCGCTCGATCGTGCGGGTCGGTGGCGGCGCACCGGCGACGATGATGCGCACGCGATCGCGGCCCGGAATCGGACCGTCCCAAGTGGACGCTCCGTCAAGCGCAGCGTTCACGACGGCGGGAGCGGCGCACATCATGGTGACGCCGTGGCGTTCGACGCGGCGCAGGATCTCGGTGCCGTCGACCTGGCGCAGCACGATGTGCGAGCCGCCGAGGCCGGTTACTCCGTAGGGCATTCCCCAGCCGTTGCAGTGGAACATCGGCAGCGTGTGCAGCAGGACGTCGCGATCGCTGACGCCGGTATGCAGCGCGAACACCGTGGCGTTCAGCCACAAATTGCGATGGGTGAGCTGGACGCCCTTGGGTCGGGCCGTCGTGCCGGACGTGTAATTGATGGTGGCCGTTGCGTTTTCGTCCGGGTCGACCCACGGGCGCGGCTCGGCCCCTTCGGCGAACAGCTCGTCGTCCTCGCCGAGCAGGAACTTGTGCGGCGCGTCGACCGACTCCAGCACGTCCTTGATCGACGGGTCGGCATAAACGACGCTCGCGCCGGAGTGCGAGACGATGTACTCGATCTCGGCGGCTGCCAGCCGGAAGTTGATCGGGACGAGGATCCGTCCCCACCCGGAGACCCCGAAGAATGAGGTCAGCAACCGGGCCGAGTTCTGCGAGATCACCGCGACGCGCTCGCCGGTTCCGACCCCGAGCTGGTCGAGCCGGGCCGCCTGAGCTCGCGCCTTGGCGGCGAATTCGCGATAGGTCAGCTCACCGAGGCTCGGGCGCGGGCTGATCCGGTTCGTCGACCACCGCGAGCCGATCCGGGTAGATCTGCTCGGCCCGATCGAGAAAATCGCGGATCGTCAGCGGGAAGATCATGGCAACACCCCTACTCGCGCGGTCGGGTCAGCCCTGATTAGACCGGAAACCGGGTCGGCGCGGAACGGGTGTCAGTCTGCGGCGTTGCCCTTCGACCTCGCGGTAGCGGCATCGACGACGAGGCCCGCGCCGACGCCGAGCATCCACACGTCCTTGGCGATGGCGGTGCCCTGACGGGTCGGGCGCAGGCTGCCCGGCTCGTGCATCCGGGCGTACGCCACCACATCGTCAGCAAAGCGCTGGAGAATCCGGCCAATCCGAGCCCGGCAAGCGCGGCCGGGACGACCGGAGCGAGCAGCGCCCCGCCCAGCGCGATCTCACCGGCGGCGAGCAGTTTGAGAAACTGCTTCGGCTCGATCTTCTCGAGGACCGGGAACGCACTCGCGGCCGTGTTGTGCAGCGCCTTGGCCGTCTCCTCGTCGGCGCGGAACTTGGTCAGGCCGCTGTTGAGGATGAACGCGCCGGTGGCGATCCGGCCGGGCGCGCGGCGAAGCTTGGCAGCAAGAGGCATCTCGAACACTTCCTCCAAAGCGACGTTGTGAGCTCAACTAACTATCTCTTCGAACGTAGCCGCTTTGCGCAGGAATTGCATCGTCGCAACTCATCTGAGCGAGAAAGTGCCGACGGAGAAGGCAAAGTCCCGTAAGTCCGGTCTAGACCCAGGACGGGAACCACATGTGCGCGTGCCACTCGTTGTAGGTGAGCAAGCCACCGGTGTACAGCGGCCACATCCAGGCGAAGTCAGCGACGACCAGGCCGAGGTAGACGGCAACGGTGAGCGATCCCCACATCCGGCGACGGTCGGCGGCCAGGTACGCGGCGATATTGCGGGTCTGCTGCACGGCCGGACCGAGCAGCAGGCCGAGCCCAGAGTGACGCCCAGGATCAGGAACGGCACCAACGGCGTCATGTAGAACAGGAACATCGTCCGCTTGAGGTCGGGGAACCACACGAGCCATCCGGCGGCGAACGCCACTCCGACCACGGCAGCCCGCCAGTCGCGGGTGGTCAGCCAGTGCCACGCCAGCCACAGCAGCGCGGGAATGAAGGCCCACCACATGAGCGGCGTCCCGATCAGCAGGATCTCGCGCGCGCAACTGCTCGACCCGCAGCTGTGCGAGTTGCCGTCGTAGTAGTAGTCGACGGGACGCCCCAGGACCAGCCAGCTCCACGGCTTCGATCCGTAGGGATGCGGCGAGTAGAGCGTCTCGTGGAAGCGGTAGGCGTGCAGCGTGTAGTCGCCGAGTGATCGGATCGGGGCCGGCACCCACGCCCACGAGAACGGGATGTGGATGCCGAGTGGCAGGTTGAGGTGTGCGCTCGCCGAATGGGTGTCGGCCCAGTGGCGGTTCCACGAGTTCTCGCCGGCGAACCAGCCGAGGTAGCTCATCAGGTACGCGGCGAGCGGCGCGAGGAACAGTGAGCCGATCGCGCCGATCCACGACCTGCGCGCGGCGGTGCGCCAGGACCGTCGCACCCCGGCGGACTTCAGTGCGCCGCGGTCCCAGACGAGGCTGAGCACGGCGAACGCTATATAGAAGGAGAGCGCCGACCACTTCACCGCGAGCGACAGGCCGAACATCACGCCGGCGACGAGCCGCCACGGCCGGGGCCCGAGAGTGGGCACCTGATAGCTCAGGTCGACGCCGGCTTCGATGAGCCGCGCGAGGCGGGCGCGCATCTGGTCGCGGTCGAGCACGAGCGCGGCGAACCCGGCGAGGATGAACAGTTGCAGGAAGATATCGAGAAGCGCGACCCGGGACTGCACGACCGACACGCCGTCCAGCGCGAGCAGCAAACCCGCGATGCCACCGAACAGATTGGAATGGAACATCCGCCGCGCTGTGCGGGCGAGGATGACGACGCTGACGATGCCGGCGACCGCTGGAGCCACCCGCCAGCCCACCGGCCCGTTTCCCCAGATCCACGACGTGAATCCGATCAGCCACTTACCCAGCGGCGGATGCACGATGAACATGTATCCGCGGTTGTCCTCGTACCCGTAGCGCAGCATCTCCTGCGCCTCGGTGGCGTAGTAGACCTCGTCGAAGCTCTTGCCGTGTGGCCAGCCGAGCGCCCACAGCCGCGTGAACGACGCGACCGCGAGCACCACTGCGGTCATCGCCCAGCCGATCATCGGCGCCGGATCGCGCCACGGCTGCAGGCCGGCCGGCACGGGACGGGTCGGTTCTGCGGGCGTCGACGCAATGTCCGCTTCGGCGAGATCCTCAGTGGTGGCGGGCTGCGGGGTCTCCTCCGCTGTCACCGTCACGCCCACGATCGTAGGGTCTGCCCGTGAGCGACGCGCAGGCAACAGGCCGCCTTATCCTCGCGGCGACGCCACTGGGCGACGCCCGCGACGCCTCGCCGCGGCTGACGACGGCCCTGGAAACTGCCGCGGTCATCGCCGCCGAGGACACCCGCCGGCTGCGCCGGCTGTGCGCCGACCTGGGCGTGACGACGGCCGGGCACGTCGTCTCCTTCTTCGACGGGAACGAGTCCGCCCGCGTTCCGCTGCTCCTCGATGCGCTGCGCGAGGGCCGTGACGTCCTGGTGGTCACCGACGCCGGAATGCCCGCGATATCCGATCCGGGCTACCGGCTGGTCGCGGCCGCTGTCGCAGAAGGCCTTGCCGGTTACGGTGCTTCCTGGCCCGTCCGCCGTCACCGCTGCGCTCGCGGTCTCGGGACTACCGGTCGATCGGTTCTGTTTCGAGGGGTTTCTGCCGAGGCGCCCGGGCGAACGACGCCGCGCCCTGGCCGCACTCGCCACCGAGGCACGAACGCTCGTGTTCTTCGAGGCACCGCACCGGCTGGCGGCGACGCTGGCCGACCTGGCCGAGGCGTTCGGCGACGACCGGCCCGCGGCCGTCTGCCGCGAACTCACCAAGACGTATGAAGAGGTGCTGCGCGGGGGATTGGGCGAGTTGGCCGAGTGGGCACGCGGCGATGTGCGCGGCGAGATCACCCTCGTCGTCGGGGGCGCGACGTCGGCGGCGTCGACGCCCGAGCCGGCCGAACTCGCCCGGGCCGTCGCCGATCACGAGGTGGCCGGCGAATCGCGCAAGGAGGCGATCGCCACCGTGGCGCGAGCTCACGGCATCCCGAAACGGGTCGTCTACGACGCCGTGGTCCAAAAACGTAACGATCTGACATCGGCCGAAAAAAAATCCGACGAGGGATATGCCGGGACGAACCCGTAGCTCTACGATCCTCTTCGGCCTTCGCGGGGTGTCCACCCAGGGCCCGCTCAACTCTCATTTCGGTGCCGTGGCGCGTGGTTCCCGCGCGCTCTCGACACTCTGCCTGAACGGGGATTTGCATGCTGTCTGGTAAGGGGCGTCGTATCGCTGCTGCCGGCTTTCTTGTGGGCGCGTGCGGTGCACTTGCATTGGCTCTGTTCGGATCGCCGGTAGGCGCAACGCCGGGCGGGCAGAGTCCGGCCCATCAGATCTACACCGACCCGCAGTCGGCCTCCAACGGCGACTTCAGTGGCAACGGTGCCAACACTCACGGACCGTATGACTCCACGCGCGACGGTTCGCCCGCGATGAACGGCAACGGCGGGGGCAAGGGAGTCGGCAAGCCGTGTGCCGGCTGCGTCGGAAAGGCCGACAACAAGAACCCGCCGGGGCAGATGCCCGGTGGCTCCGACGGCAATGCCGGCTACGAGTGCGACCGCAACAACGGCATCGGCAAGAGCAACCCGGCGCACACCGGCTGCACGTCGGGGGCCGAGAGCAGCCCGCCGCCGAGCAGCCCGGGCGAAACTCAGACCCCGAGCAGCCCGGGCGAAACTCCGACGCCGTCGACGAGTCCGCCATCGAGCGGCCCCGGCGATACGTCGACGCCGTCGACGCCCGCCGTCGAGCAGTGGCGCGCCGGGCGAGACACCCTCGACCAGTCCGGCACCGGGAGACTCGTCACCGGTGGAGAGCCAGCCAGGCGATGCACCGGTCGGCGCCCCGTCAAGTGGCAGTGCTCCGCTCGCCGCCGCCCAGAGCGCGCTCGCCGCACAGCGGGCGTCTTCGCAACGGCTGTCCAACACGGGTACGCCGACCGCCGCGCTGCTCCTGATCGCCGGAGTTTGCCTTGTCGCCGGCCTCGCCCTGCTGGGCATGTCCTACCGGCGTCGGTCCGTCCGCTGAGTCATCGCGTCATCGGCGATCTTGATGCGCCACTGACTCGCTGACTCGTCAGCTGCCCAACCCGAACCCGCTGACCGCCCATCGCGGTCGGCGGGTTCGGCTTTCTTCTGGGGAGGTTGCGCGTGTGTCCGGCCGCCTCACGCAGGATCCAGACAAGGCGCCGCGGCTCAGCGCGATATCGTGCGGCACCCGTCACTAGGCTTGCCATATGAGCAATCACGTGTTGACCGCAGTGGCCTGGCCATACGCCAACGGCCCCCGGCACATCGGTCACGTCGCCGGATTCGGCGTCCCGTCCGATGTGTTCAGCCGCTACCAGCGGATGGCGGGCAACAAGGTGCTCATGGTCAGCGGAACCGATGAGCACGGCACGCCGATCCTGGTGCAGTCGGACAAGGAAGGCGTCAGCCCGCGCGAGGTGGCCGACCGGTACAACCTGGTCATCGCCGAAGGACCTGCAGCGACTGGGCCTCTCCTATGACCTGTTCACCCGCACCACCACGAAGAACCACTACGCGGTGACGCAGCAGATCTTCCTGACGTTGCTGAAGAACGGCTACGTCTTCCCGCAGACGCAACTGGGCGCGATCAGCCCGTCGACGGGCCGCACGCTGCCGGACCGCTACATCGAGGGCACCTGCCCGATCTGCTGCTACCCGCATGCGCGTGGCGACCAGTGCGACAACTGCGGCAACCAACTCGACCCGATCGACCTGATCAACCCGCGCTCGCTGATCAACGGCGAGACGCCGAAGTTCATCGAGACCGAGCACTACTTCCTCGACCTGCCGGCGTTCACCCGCACGCTCGGCGACTGGCTCCAGGCGCAGGAGCACTGGCGGCCGAACGTGCGCAAGTTCGTCATGAACATGCTCGACGACCTCAAGCCTCGCGCGATCAGCCGCGACCTCGACTGGGGCGTACCGGTACCGCTCGACGGGTGGCGCGACCGTAACGACAAGAGGCTCTACGTCTGGTTCGACGCCGTGATCGGCTACTTGTCGGCGTCCATCGAGTGGGCCGCTCGCACCGGCGACCCCGATGCGTGGCGCCCGTTCTGGCAGAGCACCGGAAACGGCAGCCGCGCCAAGGCTTACTACTTCATGGGCAAGGACAACATCGTCTTCCACGCCGAGATCTGGCCGGCCATGCTGTTCGGCTACTCGGGCCTCGGCGACCGCGGCGGCGTGCCCGGGACCTCGGCACCCTCGAACGGCCATACGAGGTCGTGTCGAGTGAGTTCCTCACCGTCGAGGGGCAGAAGTTCTCGACGTCGCGCAACGTCGTCATCTACGTGGGCGACATGCTCGCGCGCTACGACGCCGACGCGCTGCGCTATTACCTCGCGGTGGCCGGCCCCGAGAACCAGGACACGGACTTCACCTGGTCGGAGTTCCTGCGCCGCAACAACGACGAACTGGTGGCCAGCTGGGGAAACCTGGTCAACCGCACGATCTCGATGACCGCCAAGAACATCGGCGCCATCCCGCCGCCGGGCGCCCTCACCGACGCCGACCGGGCGCTGCTCGATGCGTCGCGCGCCGCGTTCGGGACGGTCGGCGACCTGCTGGCCCGCAGCCGGCAGAAGGCAGCGATCACCGAGACGTTCGGGCTGGTCGCCCAGGCCAACAAGTACCTGTCCGACATGGCGCCGTGGAAGCTGCGCACCGAGGACCCCGACCGGATGGCTTCGGTGCTGCACGTCGCCCTGCAGGTCGTCGACGACTGCAAGACGCTGCTCACGCCGTTCCTGCCGTACTCGTCGTCCAAGGTGCATGCGCAGCTCGGCGGCAAGGGCGAGTGGGCAGCGATGCCCGATCTCGTCGAGGTGGACGAGGAGACCGCGGCCGGCTCGCCCTCCTACAGCGTCCTGACCGGCGACTACGACACCGGCGCGCGGTGGGAGTCCACGCCGCTCGAGGTCGGCCGCGCCCTGGCGCCGCCCACGCCGGTGTTCACCAAGCTCGACCCGTCCATCGTCGACGACGAACTTGAGCGGCTAGCCGAGCCGGCCCAGCCCGCCGATCAGCCATGACCGATCGTGCAACCCCTGGCGTTCCCACGACGCCGAACGTTGCACGATCGGCAAAGGACCGGGAGCCGCCGCTGCCGGACCCGCTGCCGGGTCCGGCATTCGACGCGCATTGCCACCTCGACGCGATGGCCCACCGCGCCGGCCTCGAGCCCACCCGCGAGTTCGTCGCCGACGTAATGGCGCGTGCCCGCAAGGTGAATGTCACCGAGGTCATCACGGTGGGCGACACGCTCGCGTCGTCCGCGTGGTGCGTGCAGGCCGCGAGTGAGCACCCCGATGTGTACGCCGCGGTGGCCGTGCATCCGACCGAGATCGCCGGCATGACCGATGACGACTACGCCGAACTCGAGCGCCTGGCCCGGCATCCGCGCGTCGTGGCGGTGGGCGAGACCGGGCTCGACTACTACTGGGACCGCACGACGCCGGCCGATCAGCAGGAGCACTTTCGCCGCCACATCGAGCTGGCCAAGCGGGTCGGCAAGACGCTGATGATCCACGACCGGGACGCGCACGCCGATGTGCTGCGGATTCTGTCCGAACAGGGCGCACCGGACCGGGTTGTCTTTCACGCCTTCTCCGGCGACTCGGACATGGCACGGGCCTGCGTCGGCGCCGGATATGTCCTATCCGTCGCGGGGGTGGTCACTTTCACAAACGCGCCACTCCTGCGACAAGCGGTGGGGGCAGTTAACGCGGACCAAATCTTACTTGAAACGGACGCACCGTTCCTCACTCCGCACCCGTTCCGTGGCCGTCCGAACTCCCCATATTTGCTGGCTCATACGGTGCTGGCAGTTGCCCGAATTCTGGGTGTGACGCCAGTTGATCTTTGTAGCGCGACACGGCGTACAGGGAACACGATGTTTGGGTTTGGCCTCACGTAAATCCCATGTCAGCTTGTGGCCTTCGGCTTGGTCGGCCGTTCGCGCCGCGGTTACCGTCCTGTGACCTCGCTCGGCGGGGGTTCCCGGGACCGGGCAGCGATTCCGCTCGGTCATGGGCACTTCTCCGGCAGGTCGGGCACGGCAAAGCGCGAACGACGACGAGAGGAGGCTCTAGGTGCGTCGCAGCGTCAGGTACGGCCTGTCTGGTATCGCTCTGGCAGGCGTCATTGGCGGATCCATCGCCTGGGCGAGTGCCGAGAACAACAGCAAGACCGTCAACATTGAGGTCGACGGAGTTTCGAAGAAGGTCCACACATCAGCAAGCAATGTCGGCGGCGCGTTGTCCAGCGCCGGATACACGGTCGGGACCCACGACGTTGTGGCACCGGCCCTCGCCGCGAAGGTGGTCAACGGCGGCGAGATCATTCTCAAGCGCGGGCGGTTGCTCCACCTGACCGTCGACGGAACTCATCGCGACATCTGGGTGACCACGCCAACGGTCGCTCAGGCGCTGAGCCAACTCGGATACTCAACGGCGGACTTCACGTCCGTATCTCGGGACAAGCGGCTGCCACTGGCGCCGACTGACATCGAGGTGCGGTCGCCGAAGCAGATCATGATCATTCACGATCACAAGAAGCAGGCGGTGACAACGACTGCGGCCACCGCACGCGAGCTGTTCACCGGTCTCGGCATCAAGCTCAACCGTTGGGACCGGCTCTCGGTCAACTCGCACTCGGCACTGCGCGACGGCGAGAAGATCGTGGTGCAGCGCGTGGTCCGAAAGACCGTCACGCAACGCGAGTCGATCGACTACCCGACCACCAAGCAGCAGGACTCCTCCATGTACCAGGACCAGAGCAAGCTCGTGCGGTCCGGTAAGGAAGGCAGCGCGGCGGTCAGCTACCGGGTCGTCTATGTCGACGGCAAGCTCGTCGGGAAGTTGCGAGTGAGCCGCAAGGTCCTCTCCGCGCCGGTCGCGAAGGTCGTCAAGGTCGGCACGAAGGCCCGGCCGGCGGCGTCGCCACCACCGTCATCCGGTGGTGGAGGTGGGCAGAGCCCGCCGCCGAACACGAGCGGTCTGAACTGGGACGCCGTCGCGGCGTGCGAGTCGGGCGGCAACTGGCACATCAACACCGGAAATGGTTTCTACGGTGGGCTGCAATTTGATTCGGGCACCTGGCTTGCGAACGGTGGCGGTGCGTACGCGTCGCGTGCCGATCTGGCAACACGTGAGCAGCAGATTGCCGTAGCGAACAGGCTTTACGCCGCACGCGGTTCTTCCCCGTGGCCAGTCTGCGGTAGCAACCTCTAACACCGGTCTAACCCGAGCCCGGGTTTCGCGCGTCGCGCCCATGCCGACACGCGGGACCCGGGCTTGGCCTTTGCCCGACGTGCACGTTATGGTCTCGTGACCATGCTGCGGGGGGAAACGCGCAAGCGAACGAAGATGGGAGCCTGTTTGTGCGTCGCAGCGTGAAGTATGGCTTGTACACGGCCGTACTCGCCGGTGTTGTGGGTGCAACCGTCGCCTGGGCCAAGGTCGATAAGACCGTGACGCTTCGGGTGGACGGCGAGACACAGAAGGTCCACACAGTCGCGAGCAGCGTGCGAGGCGTTCTCACGGCGGCCCGCTATCCGGTGGGTCCACACGACGTCGTCGCGCCGGGAATCGACAGCAGGGTGCACAACGGAAGCGTCATAGTGCTTCGCCGCGGGCGACTGCTGCACCTGATGGCCGACGGTCAACGAGAAGACATCTGGGTAACCGCACCGACGGTGGCCGACGCGTTGAGCCAGCTCGGCTATCCGACGACGGACTACTCCTCGGTCTCTCGCGACAAGCGATTGCCGCTCTCCCCGACCAAGATCGAGGTACGCAGCCCGAAGTGGGTCATCGTCACCGCTGACGGCAAGTCGCGAAAGTTGACGACGACCGACGGCACGGTGGCGGCGTTGCTCGAAGACCTCGGTGTATCGGTCGGCCACCAGGACGTCGTGTCCGCGACCTCGAGTTCATTACTGCACAACGGCGAACGCGTCGTCGTCACTCGCATCAAGAGCGGCAACGTCGCGGTGCAACTGCCGGTGCCATTCCCGACCACGCAGGTCGCCGACTCATCGATGTACGTGGGCACGAAGAAGCTCGTGAAGCACGGCAAGAACGGCAAGGAGAAGGTGACCTACGCCCTCGTCTACGTGGACGGGAGGCAGGTCGGCCGGACGATCGTCAGCCGCAAGATCCTGATCAAGCCGATTCCCGCCGTCGTCCACGTCGGCTCCAAGCCCAAGCCGGGTCCGCCGCCGATCGTCGTCGATCCAGGCTCGGCGCAGGCCATCGCCAAGTCCCTTGCGGCCAAGCGCGGATGGGGCGACGACCAGTTCAGTTGCCTGTACCAGATCTGGCAACACGAGAGCAACTGGCGCGTCAACGCCGAGAACTCAATCGGTGCGTACGGCATCCCGCAGGCGTTGCCCGGCGACAAGATGGCGTCCTACGGCTCGGACTGGCAGACCAATCCGACCACGCAGATCAAGTGGGGATTGGACTACATCGCCGGCCGGTACGGCACGCCGTGCGACGCGTGGGCGAGCTGGCAAAACAACGGGTGGTACTGAACCGGCTCCTCGGCCCAGGCGATATCCGCGCCTTGGCGGCGGAGCTCGGGCTGCGGCCGACCAAGGCGCTGGGCCAGAACTTCGTGCACGACGCGAACACGATCCAGCGCATCGTGCGCCTGGCCCAGACATCGCCCGGTGACGTCGTGCTGGAGGTCGGACCTGGTCTCGGATCGCTGACCCTCGGCCTGCTCGACGCCGGTGCGCAGGTCGTCGCGGTGGAGATCGATCCGGTACTCGCCGAGGCGCTACCGTCCACCGTGGCCGCGCATCAACCCGACGCTGCATCGCGGCTATCGGTTGTGCGCGGTGACGCGCTGCGGCTTTCCGAGTTGCCCGACCCGCAACCGGCGGCGCTCGTCGCAAACCTGCCCTACAACGTGGCCGTTCCGGTCGTGCTGCATCTGCTCGACGTGCTGGCGAGCATGCGCAGCGCGCTCGTGATGGTGCAGGCCGAGGTCGCGGCCCGGCTGGCCGCGCCGCCAGGTTCGAAGGTGTACGGCGTGCCGAGCGTCAAGGCCGCGTGGTACGCCACGGCCGAACGCGTCGGCACCGTGTCGCGCACGGTCTTCTGGCCCGAGCCGAACGTCGATTCCGGATTGGTGCGCCTCACCCGGCGCTCGCCACCCGCGGTGCCCGAGGGCGTGACGCGAGCCGATGTGTTCGCCGTCGTCGACCACGCATTTGCCCAGCGGCGCAAGATGCTTCGCTCGGCGCTGGCGCCCTGGGCCGGCTCGGCGGCAGCCGCCGAATCGGTGCTGCACGCGGCGGGCGTCGACCCCAGGGCGCGGGGCGAGACGCTCGACGTGTCGGCCTTCGCCGCTATCGCGGCCGCGGGCGCTCGCGGCTAGTGCAGTTGCCGGAGTTGGCGCTGAGCCTCGTCGCGCTGGATCAGCGACATTACGACGACGGCGGCGGCCTGAACCCAGGCCCGGCGGGTGACGTCGTTGAGCCGGTCCCAATGAATCGGGCCGCCGGTCGCGATGTGCGGGTCGTAGGGAATCTCGACGACCTGCTCGGTACGGGCGCTGAAGTGGTGCAGCAACTCCTCGCGCACCTTGGGGTCCGTGCTGGGGTCGGCCGCGGTGAGCACGGTAACGGCGTGCTCGGCCAGTTCCTCGCGGCCGGTCTGGATGAGGTGGTCGAGCACCCACGACGCGCTGAAGCCGACGTCGCGCTGATAGGTGGACGGGATGACGACGACATCCGCGGCGTTGACCGCGGCCTGCCAGTTGGGCGAGCGCACGTTGTTGCCGGTGTCGATCACGACCACCCGGTAGAAGCGCTGCAAGACGGCGTGGATGCGATGGAACTCCTGTTCGCCGATCTGCTCCATGTTGCTCGGGAGGTCGTCGCTGACCAGCGCATCGAACTGCGCCTCGCCCTGTGCGCGAACGTAATAGCTGAGGTCGCCGACGCGCGCTTCCGTGCGTTCGAACCTGGGTAGCTCGCTGAGCAGGTCCCACACGGTCGCGCGCTGGCTGTCGCGGTTGACGACCCGGACGGCCAGCGTGCCGCGCGTCTCGTTGTCGTCCCAGCCGACCACGTAGCCACCGCGGTGCACGCCGAGCGCCGCGGCGATCCCGATCGTCGTCGGCGTCTTGCCGGCACCGCCCTTGGGCTGGATGACGACGACCGTCATCGGCCGGGAGAACCCGCGCTGGATGTCACGCAGCGCCTTGCGGTCGGCGAGCTCGGCGGCCTTGGCCTTGGCGTTGACCGCCCCGCCGGAGAGCCGGTTCACGCGCCCGCGCCATCCCCAGCGCGCCGGCTCGTCGGCGATGGCCATCAGGTCGGGCACCAGGAGGTCTTCGGGCTTGGGGGCGGCGCCGGTCGGCTGCCACGCCGGCGTCGCACTCGAGCCGGCCGCCGGAGGGGTGGCCGGCGCCGGAGCCGCCACGGGCCGGTTCGGCGCGGGCGGGTTCGGGTCCGGATGCGGCGGCTGGGCCGGATGCGCTGAGTGCGGTGCGGGCGGATACGCCGGCTGTGGCTGTGGCTGTGGCTGTGGCTGTGGCTCGGTGTACGCGCCGCCCCGGTAGTCGGTGACCGACCAGCCGGTGGCCGGCGGCTGCGGAGCAGCCGACGCGTGGTCGGGAGCCTGCCCGGGCGCCGGGGGAAGTGCGTCCGATCGCGGGGGCACCATTCCCGCTCCGGCCGGAACATCCGGCGACGGCTGCACGAACTGCGGCGGCGCTGTGTAGCCCTCGGGCGCGGGTGGCGGCGGGGGCAGATACCCGTTCGTCATGGGTGCGTGCTCGGCCGGCGGTGCTGCGTGCTCGGTCGGCGCTGCCTGCTGGGCCGGCGGAGGCGCCTGCTCGGCCGGCGGTGCTGCCGGCTCGGCGGGCGGTGCTGAGTAGTCGTCCGGCGAGACGGAGTAGCCCGCAGGCGGTTGCTGGTACTCGCCGTGCTGAGGCTGCGCCGCGTATTGCCCTGGCTGGGTCGGCTGCTGGTACTCACCCGGATGGGCCGGTGGCGCTGCGTAGTCCGCGGTGCCGTGTCCGGGCGCGTGCTCCGCGGGCGGCACGGAGTACCCGTTCGTGCCGGGCGGGTTCGGGGAGTAGTCAGAGTGGCGTGCGTAGTCGGTGGGCTCCGGTTGGTAGCCCTGCCAGCTCGGCGCCGGCTGTTCGGCTTGCGGCTCCTGGTCGGTCGGCGGATCGGTCTGCTCGGCGAATGGCCATGCGCTGATCTGCATGGCGTCGTCCTGCGGCTCGGAGCTGTCCACTTGCGCTCCCCATGTCGGCAACGGGCAGATCGGGCCAACTGTAAAGCACGTGAACGGCCGCTCGGCACCCCCGATGCGTAAAGGATTTGTTGACCAAGACGCGCGCTTAACCGCGAACGGCCGTCCGCCGGCTCGTGTCGCTTCCGTTGCTCTGATCCGGATACATCCCTAATCTGCGGTACAGCCGTAATACGCGTACTGCCCGGAGGATGAAATGACCCTCGCGATGTCTCGCCGCCTCGCCGCAAGAGCGGGCGGTGTGCTCCTCGCCGCGGTGGTCGTGGTTGTGCCGCTGACCCGGTCGGCGGCCTCGCACCCGGGCTCATCACCGGCCGCCAGGGCGAGCGCTCCGACGAGCCTTGGCGCCGACCTCGATCGGATCCTCGGCGATGCGCGACTCGACAACTCGCAGGTCGGCCTCGAGGTACGCGACGCCACGACCGGCGACGTCCTCTACGAGCACAACGCTCAGCAGCGACTGCTGCCCGCGTCCAACGGCAAGCTACTGACCTCGACCGCGGCGATGGATGTACTCGGCGCCGATCGCCGGTTCACGACCAGCGTGCAGACGAGCGGGCCGGTCGACGGTCACACCCTGACCGGCGACCTTTACCTGAAGGGCACGGGCGATCCCACGATGCTGGGGCCCGACTACGACCAGTTGGCCGGCCAGGTGGCCGCTTCCGGCGTGCGGGTCGTGCATGGCGATCTCGTCGCCGACGACAGCTACTTCGACGACGTCCGCCTCGCGCCGTTCTGGGCCTGGGACGACGAGCCGTACTACTACGACGCGCAGATCTCGGCGCTGACCGTCGCGCCGAACACCGATTACGACGCCGGCACCGTCATCGTGCACGTGGCACCGGGCCCGAAGGTGGGCGATCCGGCGAAGGTGACCGTCATCCCGGCCAACCACTACGTCCACCTCGCCGGAACCGCTACGACCGGAGCCGCGGGCTCGAACGACTCGGCTGACGCAGTGCGCCGTCACGGCAACAACACCATCGACCTGAGCGGCAGCATCCCGGCTGATTCCACGGGCGACGACATCTGGGCGACGGTGGACGATCCGACCGCGCTGGTCGCCTCATTGTTCCGCGATGCCCTGGCGCGGCACGGCGTGCACGTTCTGGGCGCCACCGACTACCGAGCGACGCCGTCCGGCGCCCGCGTCCTCGCATCACATGAATCCATGACGCTCGCGCAGTTACTCACGCCGTTCCTGAAGCTCAGCAACAACATGCACGCCGAGCACCTGATCAAGACCATGGGCGCGCAGGTGAGCGGTCAGGGCAGCTGGGACGCAGGCACGGCCGCGATGCTCGCCGACGTCAAGTCGCTGGGCGTCAACACGGCTGACGTGCGGATGGTCGACGGATCCGGGCTGTCTCGGGCCGACCTGATATCGCCGCAGCAGATCACCAACCTGCTGATCGCTGCGCGCCACCAGCCGTGGTTCGCGACCTGGTACAACGCGCTGCCGATCGCGGGCGACCCGGACCGGATGGTCGGTGGCACGCTGAGCAACCGGATGCGCAACACCCCGGCCGCCGACAACATGCACGCCAAGACCGGATCGATGACCTCGGTGAGCGCGCTGTCCGGCTACGTGACCGACGGCGCAGGCGATCCGCTCGTGTTCTCCATGATCAGCAACAACTTCGTGCAGTCCGGTATCACGTCGATCGAGAACGCAGTGGGCGTCACGCTCGCGAGCTACGGTGCGCCGAACGCCAAGCCGGTGCTGGTCAGCGCGGCGGACCCGCAGCCGCTCACGCCCGCGCAACGGCGTCAGCCCGCGCTCGAATGCTCCTGGGTCAAGGCGTGCTGATCAGCACCTGGGTGACCCGCTCTCGACCGACGCGGGCCGCAGCCGCGCCGGCGGATCGGGAGTACATCGAGCCTTCCGGCGCGATCGGTTCGCTTAGCTGCGGCCGTCGAAGAGGCTGGTGACCGAGCCGTCCTCGAAGACCTCCTTGATCGCCTGGGCGATCATCGGCGCGATCGACAGAACGGTGAGCTTGTCGAAGGCCTGCTCGGGCTGGATCGGGCAGCGTGTTGGTGACGATGACCTCGCTGACGCGGCTGTTCTTGAGGCGATCGGTGGCCGGCGGGGAGAAGATGCCGTGGGTGGCCGCGATGACGACGTCGGTCGCCCCGTTGTCGAAGAGCAGGTCGGCAGCCTGGGTGATCGAGCCGCCGGTGTCGATCATGTCGTCGATGAGCAGGCAGGTGTGCCCGGCGACGTCGCCGACGACGCGGTTGGCCACCACCTTGTTCGCGACGTCGCGGGTCACGCGTCTTGTGGACGAAGGCGATCGGACGCCCGCCGAGGCGGTCGGCCCACTGCTCGGCCGCCCGGACCCGGCCGGTGTCGGGCGAGACGACGATCAGGTTGTCGACCGGGTACTTGCTCCTTGACGTAGTCGGCAAGAAGTGGCAGCGCGAACAGGTGGTCGACCGGCCCGTCGAAGAAGCCCTGGATCTGCGCGGTGTGCAGGTCGATGGCCATCAGCCGGTCGGCGCCGGCGGTCTTGAACAGGTCGGCGATCAGTCGGGCGGAGATGGGCTCACGGCCGCGGTGCTTCTTGTCCTGGCGCGAGTACGGGTAGAACGGCATGACGACGGTGATGCGCTTGGCCGAGGCGCGCTTGAGGGCGTCGCACAGGATCAGGCTCTCCATCACCCACTGGTTCATCGGCGTCGTGTAGGACTGGATGACGAATGCGTCGCTGCCGCGCACCGATTCGTCGGGCTTGATGAATGTCTCGCCGTTCGCGAACTCCATCGCCGTGGTCGGCATGACGGTGATGCCGATCTCGGCGGCGATCTCGTCGGCGAGTTCGGGATAGGCGCGGCCCGACAAGAGCACTAGCGTCTTGCGGCCGGCCAGTTCGATAGTGCTCATGCCGCCTCCCGTTTCGTCTTGGGTCGCCCAGCGTCGTATATGTACCCAGGCGGCTGAAAACGCCTCGTCATGAGTCATCCTCGGCTCGTTCTGCGGCAGCGGCCGCGGCGCTGCCGGGCCGCTTCGCGCTTCACCCAGCCTGCCACGTTGCGCTGACGGCCACGCGCGATCGCCAGATCGCCGGGCGGGACGTCCTCGTCGATCACCGATCCGGCCGCGGTATATGCGCCGTCTCCGACGCTTACCGGCGCAATGAGCATCGTGTCGGAGCCGATGCGCACGTGATCGCCGACGTTGGTGTGGTGCTTGGCGACGCCGTCGTAGTTGACGAACACCGTGGCCGCGCCGATGTTGGTGCGCTCGCCGATCGTGGCGTCGCCGACATAAGTAAGGTGCGGAACCTTCGTCCCGGCGCCGACCTCGCTCGCCTTGAGTTCGACGGACGTGCCGATGTGGACGCCGTCGGCGAGCACCACGCCCGGGCGAAGGTAGGCGAACGGGCCGATCGTCACGTCGTTGCCGATCGTGGATTCGCGGCAGACTGCGCGCGAGATCTGCGATGCCGGCGCCGACGGTGGTGTCGACCAGCGTGGTCTGCGGGCCGATCGTCGCGCCGGTGGCGATCATGGTGGCGCCGTGCAGGTCGACCGAGGGCAGCAGGGTCACGTCGGGTTCGAGGGTGACCGTCGGGTCGACCCAGGTCGTGGCCGGGTCGACGACGGTGACGCCCGGCGCGCATGTGCGCGTCGAGCAGGCGGGCGTTGTAGGTGCGGTGTGCCGCCGCGAGCTGCACCCGGTCGTTGACGCCGGCCGTCTCGTCGTGCGGCGCGACCACGGCGCGACACCGGGCGGCCCGTCGGCGACAAGGATCGAGACGACGTCGGGCAGGTACTCCTCGCCCTGGGAGTTGGCCTTCGACAGGCGGCCGACGGCGTCGCGCAGCAGGGCATGGTCGAAGGCGTAGACGCTGGCCGCGACCTCGGTGATCGCCCGCTCGGCAGTCGGTGGCGTCCTTGTGCTCGACGATCCGGGTGACGCCGCCCTCGGCATCGCGGATGACCCGGCCGTACCCGGTCGGGATCGTCGGCGATGCTGCTGAGCACGGTGGCCGCGGCACCCGCGCGCTCGTGCTCGGCGACGAGGGCGCTGAGCGTGGACGCGGTGAGCAGCGGCGCATCGCCGGGCACCACCACGACCGTGCCCGCGCTCGTCGGGCGGCACGGTGCCGAGCGCGACCCGTACCGCATGGCCGGTGCCGTGCTGCTCGTCCTGCACCACCGGAATCGCGCCAGGCAGCGATCGTGGCGAGGTGCTCACGGACGGCGTCGCGCCGGTGGCCGATCACGACCACCGTGTGCCGGGCGGCCAATCCGCGCGTTGCGGCCAGGACGTGGCCGAGAAGCGAACGGCCCGCGAAGCCGTGCAAGACCTTCGGCAAGGTCGGTGACTTCATCCGGGTACCCTCGCCCGCTGCAAGGACGACGACCGCCAGGCAACTCACGAGTTGAGCCTATCTGCGAGACGGGCATCCGCTCGTCGCGGGCAGTGCCGATCACACGGTGATCGGCGTGCTAGGCCGGGTACGCAGCGCCCATCTGGCGGCGGGGACGAGTGCGATACCGGTCAAGGCGAACACCGCGGCCAGAATCGCCCAGCCGGGCTTGCCGAGATGGATGGCCGTCGCCGTGACGACGACCGGGGCGAGCATCTGCCCGGCCGCGAATCCGCTGGTGAATACGCCCTGGTAGGCCCCCGGGGCGTCGGGTGCCGCGAGGTCGTAGCTCAGCGTCCAGCCCGCGGCGGCGGAGATGAGTTCGCCGAACGTCTGCACGATGCCGCCGACGACGATGACCGTGGCGGCAAACCAGACGCTCGCACCACCGGCCGAGGCGTAGATCAGGCAGGCGGCCCCGAGCAACAGGCCGGAACGGCGGGCGGCCCGGCCCGCGGCCGGCACCGTGTTGACGTTGCGGCTGCTACGTACCTGCAGCGCCACGATCATCACCGTGTTGATGAGCAGAACCGCCGATACGAGCAGCCGCGGCGCCCGGGTGTGCCCGGCGATCCACAGTGGCAGGCCGACCTCCATCATCCCGAACTGCAAGGTCAGGATCGCGTTCAGCACGGTGATCGCGAGGTAGGGACGGTCGGTGATCGCACGCAGCCGTGGCGCATCCGGCGAGGCGGGTGCCGGCCGGGCGTGGCCGGCGATGGGCAGCGTCGCGAGCAATGCGGCGGTGACGACGAACGTCAACGCGTCGAGGGCGATCATGACCAGGTACGCATTTCGCGTGTCGGCCTGCAGAGCGATCGCCCCGATCGCCGAGCCCGCGCCGATGCCCGCATTGGTGACCACGCGCAGGTAGGCCCGGGTGGGCGTGCGCTTCTCCGGGGGTAGCGCAATGGCGATGAGCGTGCTGCGGACGGCCGAATTGGCCCGGTCGACGAACGCGACGAGGCAGACGGCAGGCAGGAAGGTCGCCCACGAGTGCACCTGCGTGTACGCGATCATCCCGGCGGCCTCGATCAGCACGAGCACGACACACAGGCCACGGGCCCCGAAGCGGTCGGCCGCATGCCCGGCCGGAACGCCGGCGGCGACGCCGAAGCAACCGGCGATGGTCAGCCCGAGACCGACCTGGGTGACCGACAGCCCGACCGACCGGGTGAAGAACAGCGCGCTGATCGTCATGAACAGGCCGTTGCCGAAGGTGTTCACGAGCGTGGCCATCGCCAGGCGCCGGGTCAGCGCATCGTCGGGAACGAAGCGTCGGCGGGGCCGGGATGTGGTCAGCGTGGTCACGACAACGATCCCATCGAGGACTTTGCGCGCGTCCCACCGATTTAGGATGAGCCTTAATGATTGAGATGCACCTGCGCGTCGCCGACCTGGCCGAGACGAGCTTTGCCGTGTCGCCGTTGCAGGAAACCGTGTTCAGCCTGTGGGTCTGGAGCGCGCCGGAGCGTCAGGCGTTCCACCTGCCGTGGCGCAATTCGCTGGCCGCCGAATGGAGCACGCTCGACGTCGAGATGCTCGAGGCGCTGGTCGCGCCGCGCCGGCGCTGGGTGCCGGACTTTCTCACTCCGCGTCCCGGCACGCCGTTCACGGAATTCGACGCGGAACTGGACCGGGTACGGGCGACGCCGCCCGACCGTGTGGTGGCTGACGTGCTTTCGGCATATGGCGATGCCGCATTGCCCGAGGTACTGCGGGCGCCGCCGTCTCGGCTGCTGGAGCGCATCGTCGACGCGCTCGACGAATACTGGCTGATCTGCCTCAAGCCGTCCTGGCCACGCATCCACGCCGTGCTCGAGGCAGACATCGTCTACCGGTCCCGGCAACTTGCGCTCGGCGGCGCGCGCGGGTTGTTCGCCGACCTCGACGGGCGGGTCAACTGGAACGACGGCGTGCTCTACGTCGACCGGTACAGCGACGAGCGGCGCGTGATCGAGATCGACGGACGGGGCCTGCCCCTCGTCCCGTCGGTGTTCTGCCGTGGGGCGGTCACCTACATCAGCACCGACGAGCCGCCGCTGATCACCTACCCCGCACGCGGACGCGCCACCGTGTGGGAGGCCGCGCCGTCGCCCGGCAACGCCGCGCTCGTCGAGTTGCTCGGCGCGCCACGGGCCCGGTTGCTGACCCTGCTCGATCGGCCGGCCACCACCACCGAACTGGCCCATCGCCTGTCCGTCTCGCCCAGTGCCGTGAGCCAGCACCTTCGCGTCCTGCGTTCGGCCGGGTTGCTCAACCGGGCGCGCAATGGGCGCAGCGTCCTGTACTTGCGCAGTCCGCTCGGTGATCAACTCGCCGGCTGAAAGTCACGTGCGGGCTGCGCCCGGTCGCGGTTATCGTGGCTGTGGCTCTGTTGCCGATGACAGGAGAGAGCGTTGCTCAGCTAGAGGTTTCGTCCCGCGGCTCGCCTTGTGCGGCTGCCTTTGTTCGGCGACCTCTTGGAGCACGATGTCTCGGCCCTACCTTTCCCTGTCCGACCTCACCTTCGCCTGGCCCGACGGCGATCCCGTACTCGATGGCCTCGACGCCGTCTTCGGTACCGGGCGGACCGGCCTGATCGGCGTGAACGGTTCGGGCAAGTCCACGCTTCTGCGCCTGATCGCGGGCGGGCTCACCCCCGATCGCGGCTCGATCACAGCGCACGGCGCGATCGGCTACCTGCGCCAGGACATCGCGCTCGACCCGGCCCGTCGCGTCGACGCGATCCTCGGCATTGCCGGCGCTCGGGCGGCCCTTCGCCGCATCGAGTCCGGTACGGCAGCCGACGAGGACTTCGCGGCGGTCTCCGCGACGGCGGACACCCTTGCGCAGTGGGATGTCGAGGAACGCGCCGTGGCCGTGCTGAGCCGGCTCGGCCTCGGGCACGTCGTCGGCTCGATCGCGGACCTCAGCCGTCCGGTCGGGACGTTGTCCGGCGGCGAGACGGTGCTGCTCGCCCTGACCGCCGAGCTGCTGCGTGAACCGGCCGTCCTGCTGCTCGACGAGCCGACCAACAATCTCGACCTGCGAGCGCGCGAACTCCTCTACCAGGCGGTCGACCAATTCCCGGGCACGCTGGTCGTCGTCAGTCACGACCGGGCGCTGCTCGACCGCATGGACATGATCGCCGAACTGCGGGCGACCCGCGCCGGTGTCAGCGAGCTACGCATGTTCGGCGGCAACTTCTCGGCGTATCAGGCCGTGATCGAGGCCGAGCAGGAAGTGGCTCGCGCGACCGTACGGGATGCGAAGAGCGATCTGCGCAAGCAGAGCCGCGAGTTGATCGAGGCCCAGATCAAGATCGACCGGCGAGCCCGGTACGGCCGGAAGATGGCCGAGCAGAAGCGAGAACCCAAGATCATCATGAATACGCGCAAGCGGCAGGCGCAGGAGTCGGCCGGCAAGCTGCGCAACAACCACGCCGAGAAGGTGGACGAGGCCAAGCAGGCGCTCGCGGCCGCCGAAGATCTCGTGCGCGACGACCGCGCGGTGCGGGTCGATCTGCCGGGCAGCCGGCTGCACGCAGGTCAGCGGGTGATCGAACTCGACGATCTGCGCCTTGCCTGCGACCCGCCGTCGTCCGAGCGGCGCGTGTCGTTGACGATCAGCGGACCGGAGCGCATTGCGTTGATCGGCGCGAACGGGGCCGGCAAGACGACACTGTTGCGCGCGATCGCCGAGGCCGGGCCGAAGGTGCCGTGGCGCTACCTGCCGCAACGCCTCGACATATTCCGTCGCGACCTGTCAGTCGTCGACAACGTGTCGCTGGTGGCGCCGCATGCTCGGCCGGGGCAGATCCGCGCTCAGTTGGCCCGGCTGTTGTTTCGCGGGGCGGACGCCGACATCGAGGCCGGGGCATTGTCCGGCGGTGAACAGCTTCGGGCGGCGCTGGCGATGATGGTGCTGGCCGAGCCCACGCCGCGTCTGCTCATGCTGGACGAGCCGACCAACAACCTCGATCTGTCCGCCGTCGCCGCGCTGACGCAGGCGCTGGCCGGGTTCGAGGGAGCGCTGGTGATCGCCAGCCACGACGTGGCATTCCTGCGCGACATCGGCGCGACGCGCTGGCTCGAACTGAGCGCGGACGGTCTGGCGGAAGTGGATCCGCGCTGATTACTTCGCGCGATTGTGCAACTTCCTTCGGTCTCACGCCGGAGGAAGTTGCACGATCGGGGCGGGACCCACGCCGGGGCTTAACCCGCGATCGGGACGGGACCTACGCTCGGGGCCGGGCCGAAGTCGACGGCGGTCGTGTTGGCGCCGCTGACTACCACGCCGACGCGCTCACCGGGGGCTGGGCGGTACGCACCGCTGTGCACGGCGGCGAACGCCGTGGCGCCGGCGGGCTCGGCGACCACCCGCGCCGCGTCCCACAAGGCGAGTTGCGCGGCGTGGATCGCCTCGTCGGTGACGAGCACTGTGGAATGCAGGTAGCGCTGCGCAATCGGGAACATCAGCCGGCCGACCTGGCGCGGGGCCAGCGCGTCGGCGGCGATGCTGTCGGAGCGGGCGTCGACCGGTTCGCCCGCGCGGAGCGCGTCGGTGAGCGTGGGCGCGCCTTCCGGCTCGACGCCGACCACGCGGACGTCGCCGGCGTAGTACGCGGCGATGCCGCCGATCAGTCCGCCGCCGCCGACGGCCACGAGCAGGGTGTCGAGGTCGGCCGCCTGCTCGGCCAGTTCGAGCGCGAGGCTGCCCTGGCCCAGCAGCGTCAGCGGATGGTCGTACGCGTGCACCTCCATCGCCTCGTGCTCGGCGGACCACTCGCGACTGGCGGCGAGCGCGTCGGCGTAGCGGTCGCCACCGACGACCAGTTCGGCGCCGTACCCGCGGATGCGTGCGATCTTCGCCGGCGACGACACGGTCGGGACGAAGATGGTGGCCGGCACACCGCGTCGTTCGGCGGCCCACGCCACTGCGCAGCCGTGATTGCCACCGGATGCGGCCACCACTCCGGCTGCGGGCACGTCGCGCAGCAGCAGGTTGGCGATTGCGCCGCGGGCCTTGAACGATCCCGAGTGCTGCAGTTCCTCGAGCTTGAGGGTTACCCCGTCCACGTCGAGGATCGGGGTGCGCCGCACGTGCGTCCGGATCGTCTCGTAAACGCGCTTGATCTCGCCCCGGTCTATGACGCCGTCCATGACGTCACCTTCGCATGGCGGCTAAGCGACTTTCCTGGGTGACCTCGCAGGCGCGGTCGGCGTCTGCGGGTAGCGATGATCGCGGCGGTGTTGCAGCCCGACCTGACGCATCTCGACGGCAAGATCCGGGCTGGCGCAAAGCGCGTTAAAGCGCGCCGATTCGGCTGATTGGCTGGGGGACTCGGACTCGAACCGAGACTGCAAGGCTCCAAAGGCCTGCGGGCTGCCGATTACCCCATCCCCCAATCGAACTCATAGCGTACCGACGGTGAACAACCCGGCTGCGCTCGCTCACCTACGGCACCGTAGGTTACGCTGGCGTAACCCCAGCGTCCGGTGATTCTCAGCGGGATCGATTGGGTAATCAGCAGTCCTAGCCGGTGCCGCGCACTGGGGGAAGGCCGGGGTCATGACTCTGCTTGACAACAACACGCTCGCCGCCGAGACGCAGGGCGCTGCCCAGCCGGCCGCAGGTCCCGGGCCGGTTCCCGACGACGGCCCCAAGCCGACATTCGAGGGCCCGAAGCGCCGCGGCGAGCAGTTCATGCTCTACACGTTCGTGATCGTGCCTTTCCTCGCGTTCGCCGCTGCCGTTCCGGTCGTGTGGGGATGGGGGATGGGCTGGACCGACATCGCGCTCATGGTCGTCTTCTACACGGTTGCCGTTCTCGGCGTCACGGTCGGCTTCCATCGCATGTTCACGCACGGATCGTTCAAGGCGAAGCGCCCGTTGCGGGTCGCGCTCGCCCTCGCCGGGAGCCTGGCGATCGAGGGGCCGCTCATCCGCTGGGTCGCCGACCACCGCCGCCACCACGCGTTCAGCGATCGCGAGGGTGACCCGCATTCGCCGTGGCGTTACGGCAACACGACCGGCGCATTGCTCAAGGGCTTGTGCTATGCCCACATCGGCTGGCTGTTCGACGCCGAGCACACCAACCGGGAGAAGTACACGCCCGACCTTATGCGCGACCGCGACATCAAGCGGGTCAGCGACCTGTTCTGGCTGTGGACGATCGTCTCGCTGTTGACGCCTGCACTTCTCGGCGGGCTGATCACCTGGTCGTGGGCCGGCGCGGTGTCGGCGTTCTTCTGGGGATCGCTCGTGCGGATCTTCGTGCTGCACCACGTCACCTGGTCGATCAACTCCATCTGCCACACGATCGGCGAGCGGCCCTTCGCGGCGCGCGACAAGAGCGCCAACTTCTGGCCGCTGGCCGTCCTGAGCATGGGCGAGAGCTGGCACAACATGCATCACGCCGACCCGACCGCGGCGCGCCATGGTGTGCTGCGTGGCCAGGTCGACGCGTCGGCTCGCGTCATCTGGGCGTTCGAGCGCCTGGGCTGGGCCACCGACGTGCGCTGGCCCAAGCCGGACCGCGTCGCCAAACTGCGCGTCGTCTGAGCCGACTGCGCGTTCGTCTGTTTCGACTGGGCGTTCACCTGTTTCAGTTGAGTGGTGCGTTGTCCGCTGAGTGGTGCGTTGTAGCGCACCACTCAACGGGTAAGGCCGGCCGTTGTGCTCGCGACTTCAGGGCGCGGCGGCAACCACGGCGGCGGACGAGTCAACGACGCGGTAGGCGTCGATTCGCTCCGGGCTGGTGAGCAGGGCCGGGTCTTCGCCGGGCAACAGGTCGGTCGAGTTGATCGCCTCGCTGCCGCTCTCGAGGGATTCCACCGAGGTCGCCAGGTTGACGATCACGATCTTGCGGGTCGCGGCGTCCCAGAGGGCGAGCATCCGGACGAGTCCGGCAACGTCATCGAGCGCAGGCCGGATGCGCTGTCTCGCGCCGTAGCGGCCGGCAACGAGCTGAGCCTCACTCAGCGGCGCCGGCAGGTGCACGATCACACCGGCGGTGGGCGTCTGCCCGGCAGCGCTGCCCGCCCAGTCGTCGTCGACCTCGTAGATCTCGTCGACGTCGAGGACGAACGGGCGCGGGCCCAGTTGCTGCCGGGTGCGCTCGGTCGCCTGCTCGGCGTTTTCGCGGGTCTCCCACAGGGTGAGCATCGTGTAGCGCCGGACGCCGATCTGCTCCATCAGGTACACGCCCGAGTAGCCGGGATGCCCGGAGATCGTCGAGACGACCTGCTGCCGCGCGCCGACCGGGTCGTCGGTGGGCGGCAGCGGGCCGGTGGTGCTCTGCAGTCGTGCGTACATGTCCCATCACCCCTCATCGGTTGGTTCCTGCCCGAATGGTTGCCGCCGAATCGGGCGGGTACATCAGTGCGAGTACTGACCTCGGCTACGTAGCCGGGCGACGTTGATTCCGGCCGTGATTGCGGCAGTTGCGCTGAACCCGAACTATGTCGAGCGCGCGGACGATTGAGATGGGCCATGATGGGTGCCTGATGAGTGAATCGGTGGGGCGTCCGCGCGTGCGGATGACGGGTAAGGAACGGCGAGAGCAACTCCTGGACGTCGGCCGTTCGCTGTTCGCCGAGAAGGGCTTCGAGGCAACGTCGATCGAGGAGATCGCTTCGCGCGCCGGCGTCAGCAAGCCGGTCGTCTACGAGCACTTCGGTGGCAAGGAGGGGCTCTACGCCGTCGTCGTCGACCGCGAGATGCAGGCGCTGCTCAACCGTGTCACCTCGGCGTTGACTGCTGGGCATCCGCGTCAACTGGTCGAACAGGCCGCGCTGGCCCTGCTTACCTATATCGAGGACGAGACCGACGGCTTCCGCGTGCTGACCCGCGATTCGCCGGTGGTCTCCGGATCGGGCACCTTCTCCTCGCTGCTCAACGACATCGCCAGCCAAGTCGAGTACATCCTCGCCCGCGAGTTCGATCGGCGCGGCCTGCAGACGAAGCTCGCCGGCATGTACGCGCAGATGCTGGTCGGCATGGTGGCGCTGACCGGGCAGTGGTGGCTCAACGTCCGCAAACCGAAGCGCGACGAGGTCGCCGCCCATCTGGTGAACCTCGGCTGGAACGGCCTACGCGGGCTCGAACCGAAGCCGTCGCTCAGCATCCGGCCGCCGGTTGCGCGTCCGCAGAAGTGAGCCCGGCGTGCCCCGCGCATCCGACAGGAAGCGGCCAACCGGCAGTAAGCGGACAGTGCCGAGGGCCGGATAACTGATATGTATCGAGTCATGCGATTGAATCGGCAGCGTGGCCGACAGTGCGTGATGGCATCCCAGCCGGCATTGGATTACGTCCGGCGCGAGCGCCGATGAGCACGCGTCGACGCCCCGGCGCAGCCGTTGCGACCGGCCCGTCCGCGCCGGAGGCCCGGGGGTCCGCGCCGGAGGCCCGGGGGTCCGCGCCGGAGCCACGGGGGTCCGCGCTGGAACGCGCGGACGCGACCGAACGGGCGCAGCGGGCCGCGGCCAACGCGGGCGAGCCGAGTCTGGACTTCGACCGGTCGACTCCCTACGACGACTACGTCGGCACGCGGACGCTGCATGGGTTGATGCGCCCGATCACGGATCACCCGGCCGAGAAGGCATTTCTGGTCACGACCCAGGTGATGGAGCTGATCTTCGGGCTGCTGCGCGCGGAGTTCGAGACTGCTCAGCAGCAATTGCGGGGCGACGACCTCGACGGTGCGCTGGCCAGCGTGCACAGATGCACGTGCCATGTCGGCACGCTCAACGGCGCGTGGGAGTCGCTGCAGTGGCTTACTCCGGCGGAGTTCAACGCGTTCCGTGACGATCTCGGCGAGGCATCGGGATTCCAGTCGTACGCGTACCGGCACGTCGAGTTCCTGCTCGGCCTCAAGTCCGAGACGCTGATCCGCCCGCACCATTCGGTCCCGGACATCTACGCCGACCTCGAACGTGCGCTGCATGCGCCGAGCCTGTACGACGACGTCCTCGCGTTCCTCGGCCGCCACGGCGTACTCGTCGACGTCGAACGTGACTTCAGCGCCGAGTACGAGCCGCGGCCGGAGGTCGAGGCAGCCTGGGCGTCCATCTACGCCGAGCCGCGGCGGACTGATCCGCTGTTCCTGCTGGCCGAAGAACTCACCGATCTGGCCGACGCGTTCGGCACCTGGCGGTATCGCCACGTGGTCGCCGTCCGGCGCTCGATGGGGGCCAAGCCGGGCAGCGGGGGATCGTCCGGACTGGCCTGGCTCGAACGCAGCATGGCGCGCGAGGTCTTTCCCGAGTTGTGGTCTGCGCGGACGATGGTCTGATGCGCATCATCCGGAATGTGATCGGTGGCGAGTTCGTCGACGGGCAACGCTGCTACGACAAGATCGATCCGGTCGACGGCACGGTCGCGGCCCAGGTGCACGAGGCCGACGCGGGTGTGGTCGACCGGGCGGTGGCTGCCGCTCGGCGCGCGCTCGACGCGTGGAGTGCGCACGACCGTCGCGTCACGCACGGCGTTGTTGCGGCGGGTGGCCGACCGGATCGAGGAGCGCTTCGACGAGTTCGTCGCGGCCGAGGTGTCCGACACGGGCAAGCCGGCGGCGCAGGCCCGGGAGCTGGATGTCGCGCGGGCGGTCGCGAATTTCCGCTCGTTCGCCGACACGGTGGCTTCGGCTGGGCAGCCGTCGTTCCTGACGGATCTGCCCGGCGGCCGTCAGGCGTTGAACTACGCGGTGCGCAAACCCCTCGGTGTCGTCGCGGTAATCGTGCCGTGGAACCTTCCGTTGCTGCTGCTCACCTGGAAGGTGGCGCCGGCCCTGGCCTGTGGCAACACCGTGGTGGTCAAGCCGTCGGAGGAGACGCCGTCCACCGCGACGTTGCTCGCCGAGGTGCTGTCCGACGTCGGGTGTTCCCGACGGCGTCTACAACGTGGTGCACGGGTTCGGCGCCACGGGTGCGCTGCTCGTGTCGCATCCCGGCGTGGACGGCGTGACGTTCACCGGATCGTCGGCCACCGGCTCGTCGATCATGGCGGCCGTGGCGCCACGAGTTCGGCCAGTTTCGTTCGAACTCGGCGGCAAGAACGCGGCGATCGTCTTCGCCGACGCCGATTTGGACGCCACGCTTGGCGGGCCTGACCCGATCGGTGTTCGCCAATACCGGGCAGGTCTGCCTGTGCACCGAGCGGGTGTACGTCCAGCGCCCGGTCTTCGACGAGTTGGCGGCGGGCCTCGTCGAGCGGGCGCGCTCTCTGCGCCTTGGCCGTCCGGGCGATGCGACCACGACGACCGGTCCGCTCATCTCGCAGACGCACCGGTCGAAGGTGCTGGCGTATTACCGGATCGCCGAGGAGTGCGGCGCGAAAACCCTTGTGGGCGGGGGCATTCCGGCTCTCGGCGACGACCTCGACGGCGGCTCGTGGATCGAGCCCACGCTATGGGCCGGACTGTCCAATGTGGACAGTCCGCTGCGTGAGGAGATCTTCGGCCCGGTGGCGGCGCTCGTTCCGTTCGACACCGAGGACGAGGCGATCGAGTTGGCCAATGACACCGACTACGGTCTCGCCTCGTCGGTATGGACGACGGATCTGTCGCGCGGGCACCGGGTTGCGCAGCAGATGCGCGTGGGCATGTCCTGGGTGAACACCTGGTTCCTGCGGGATCTGCGCTCGCCGTTCGGGGGTGTGGGGCTCTCGGGCATCGGGCGTGAGGGCGGCGACTTCTCGCTGGACTTCTACTCCGAGTTGACGAACGTGTGCGTGCAGCTGTGACGGCTCGGGTCACACCCCGCGGGGCCGGTTCCCGCTCGTCAAGGTCGCGGGTGAATTCGTCTACGTCTCCGGCACGAGCGCGCGCCGACCCGACAACACGATCGCCGGCGCGTCGGTCGACTCGCTGGGCACGGCGACCCTCGACATCCGCGCGCAGACCCGGGCGGTGATCGAGAACATCCGCGACATCCTTCGCTCGGTCGGCGCGGATCTCGGCGACCTGGTGCAGATCACGTCCTACCTCGTGTCGATGAACGACTTCGGCGGCTACAACGAGACTTACGCCGAATACTTCGACGAGGACGGGCCGACCCGCACGACCGTCGCCGTGCACCAGTTGCCGCACCCGCACCTGCTGATCGAGATGCAAGCCGTTGCCTATGCTCGAGAGAGGTCGCTCATGACGGTCGCGCCTGCGATCAACTTCGCCCAGTGGATCAAGGACAACGAGCACCTGCTCAAGCCACCGGTGAACAACAAGCAGATGTTCACCGAGACCGGCGACTTCATCGTGCATGGTGGTGGGCGGCCCCAACCAGCGCACGGACTTCCACGTCGACCCGTACGAGGAGTGGTTCTACCAGGTGCAGCGGCAACATGCACGTCAACCTCATGACGGCCGACGGCCCGGCCCGGGTCGACATCCACGAGGGCGACATGTGGTTGCTGCCGCGGGACACGCCGCATTCGCCGCAGCGGCCGGAGGCCGGATCGATCGGGTTGGTGCTCGAACGCATCCGCGAAGAGGGGACGCTCGAGAAGTTCCAGTGGTACTGCCCTAACTGCGCGGCGCTCGTGCACGAGGTCGAGCTGCAGGTGCGCGACATCGTCGGCCGACCTGCCGCCGGTATTCACCGCGTTCTACGAGGACGCCGGTGCGCGGACGTGCAAGCAGTGCGGCACGGTGCACCCCGGTAAGGATGAGCCCGCTCGACGTCCATACGCATTACGTCCCGCGCAGGTCTCCCGAGCTGCCGAGCGATGGTCCGTGGCTGCGATCGATCGAGCCGACGCGATGATCATGCTGGGCTCAACGGAGTTCCGCCGGGTCGGGCCGAGCAGCTGGGACGTCGACGTTCGGCTGGCCGACATGGATGCGGACGGGGTCGACGTCCAGGTGGTCTCGCCGACGCCGGTGTTCTTCTGCTACGACCAGCCGGCGGCCGAGGCGGCGCGCATGGCGCGGTCTTCAACGATCTCGCGCTGGAGATGTGCGCTGCCCGCGCCGGAGCGGTTGCTGCCGATGTGCCAGGTGCCGCTGCAGGACCCCGACGCGGCCTGCGCGGAGCTCGATCGCTGCATGGACGCGGGCCACGTCGGGGTCGAGATCGGCAACCATGTCGGCGACCGCGATCTCGACGACGCGGGCATCGTGACGTTCCTGCAGCACTGCGGCGTCATTGGGAGCGCCGGTGTTCGTCCATCCCGTGGGACATGCCGCACTCGCCCCGCCTGGACCGCTGGATGGCCCGCTGGCTGACCGGGATGCCGGCCGAGACCCACCTGTCGATCCTGGCGATGATCCTGGGCGGCGTGTTCGACAAGGTCGGTCCGGACCTGCGCATCTGCTTCGCCCATGGCGGCGGGATCGTTCGCGTTCTGGGTGGGGCGGATGGACAACGCCTGGCGGGCTCGCCCTGATCTCGTTGCGACGTCGCAGTATCCGCCATCGCATTACCTCGACCGGTTCTACGTCGATTCGGTCGTGTTCGACCCGCGGGCGCTGCGGCTGCTCGTCGATACGGTGGGGTCGAGCGGGTGCTCGTCGGCAGCGACTACCCGTATCCGCTGGGAGAACGGCCGGTTGGCGCGGTGGTGCGAAAGGCCGCGTTTCTCGACGACGCGTCGCGCGAGCGCATCCTGAGCGGCAACGCGCGGGAGTACCTGGCCCGATGATGTCCTCCGAGGCGGATGCGCGCGAACTTGACGCGACCGACGATCTGCCCACACTGCGCGATCAGTTCCACATTCCGCCTGCGGCCGGCGGTCTGTTCCGGGAATCCGCTTATCTGGCAGGCAACTCGCTCGGCCTGCAGCATCGGTCGATCCGCCCCCGGCTGAACGACGAGCTAGACGACTGGGCCCGGCTCGGCGTCGAGGGGCACCTGGAGGCCAAGCGGCCGTGGCTGTCGTATCACGAGTTGTTGCGGGCACCTGCTGCGCGATTGGTCGGCGCTGCGCCGGCCGAGGTCGTGATGATGAACTCGCTGACCGTCAACCTGCATCTGATGATGACCAGCTTCTACCGGCCGACGTCCGAGCGGTTCGCCATCGTCATCGAGGACACGACGTTCCCGTCGGACAGTTACGCGGTGCGCAGTCAGGTCGCACTGCACGGCTACGACCCGGACTCGGCGGTGATCCGGCTACGTCCACGCGATGGCGAATCCGCTTTGCGCACCGAGGACGTCGTCGCGTTCCTCGAGGCGAGGGCAGTCGGGTCGCGCTCGTGCTGCTCGGCGGGGTCAACTACCTCACCGGCGAGTTGCTGGACATTCCGGCGATCACCGCGGCCGGTCACGCGGCCGGGCGCGGTCGTCGGCTGGGACCTCGCGCATGCGGCCGGCAACGTCCCGCTGCAGTTGCACGACTGGGACGTCGACTGGGCGGCGTGGTGCACGTACAAGTACCTCAATGCGGGGCCGGGGCTGTGGCGGGTTGCTTCGTGCACGAACGGCATCTGGCCGACCGGACCCTGCCGAAGCTGGCCGGCTGGTGGAGCACCGAGCCCGGCGACCCGGTTTGCGATGGCTCCGGTGATTGACCCGGTAGACACGGCAGATTCGTGGCAGCTGTCCAACCCGCCGATCCTCGCGATGGCGCCGGTGCTCGTGTCGCTCGAAATGTTCGATGCGGTCGGCATGGCGGCCCTTCGCGCCAAGAGCATGCGGCTGACCGGCTACCTCGAATCGCTGCTGGACGGATTGCGAGCAGCCGTCGAGCTCACCCCGCGCGACCGGATCGGCGGGGGGCGCAACTGTCGGTCCGCGTCGCGCGACGCGGCCGGCGTGTCGCGAGAACTACGCGATAAGCACGGCGTGATCGCCGATGCACCGCGAGCCCGACGTGATCCGGCTGGCGCCGGCGCCGCTGTACTGCACGTTCCACGACTGCTGGCGCGCGGCCGAGGCGTCTGACGCTCATGTCTGAGTCCGTGGTCGCGTCGTCGGCGCCGGGCTGGCCGGCTGCCTGCTCGCGACGCTGCTCGGCCGTCGCGGCCTGGCGGTCACCGTGTACGAGCGGCGTCCCGACCCGCGGCTGGCCGGCGCCGAGCGCGGCCGTTCGATCAACCTCGCGATCTCCGCGCGCGGCCTGGCCGCGCTGGAACGGGTCGGCCTGCGCGAGGCTGCGCTGGCCCAGGCGCTGCCCATGCAGGGGCGGATGGTCCACGCGTCTCGGCGCGCCACCGAGC
Source organism: uncultured Actinomycetota bacterium (assembly GCA_963709985.1). Classification (GTDB taxonomy): domain Bacteria; phylum Actinomycetota; class Actinomycetes; order Mycobacteriales; family Jatrophihabitantaceae; genus DASXRA01. The sequence continues at coordinate 34,542 of CAVPYQ010000042.1, read as the reverse complement.
TTCCGCCCTTACAGCGCCGACGGAACGCGGGCGATCAATTCGATCAGCCGGGCCGAGCTGAACTCGGCACTGCTCGATTGCGCCGAGGCGACGCCGGGCGTCACCCTGCGCTTCGGGCACCGCCTCGCGTCGCTGGACGGCGACGCGCTGCGGTTCGACACGCCGGCCGGATCTGTCGATGTCGGCGCCGACGTCGTGCTGGCGTGCCGACGGCGCGTACTGCCGGCCGTACGGAGAGCGCTTCAACTCGATCGCGCGCGAGGACTTCCTCGAGCACGGCTACAAAGAGCTGACCATCCCGCCGCGCGACGGCGAGTTCGCGCTGGACCCGGGCGCACTGCACATCTGGCCGCGCGGCTCGTCGATGATGATCGCGCTGCCGAACCTGGACCGGTCGTTCACCTGCACCCTGTTCTGGCCGAAGTCGGACGTTCTCTGCGCTCGACACGGCCGATCGCGTCCGGCCGAGTTTCGCGGGCACTACCCCGATGTCGTCGAGCTCATGCCGTCCCTCGTCGATGACTACCTGCCGAAATCCGGTCGGCTCGCTGGTCACGGTGCGGTGCTGGCCGTGGGTGCCGGGGCGAATCGGCCTGGTCGGCGACGCCGCGCACGCGATCGTGCCGTTCTTCGGGCAGGGCGCGAACTGCGCGTTCGAGGACTGCATCGAGACTCGACCAATGCCTTGGACGCGGCCGGCGGCGACTGGGCGTCGCGCCCTTGCCGCGTACGAACAGCGCCGCAAGGCGAACACCGACGCGATCGCCGACATGGCGCTGGACAACTTCGTCGAGATGCGCGACAAGGTCAACTCGCCGGTATTCCAAGTGCAGGTGGCGGCCCAGCACGCCCTGGAGCGGCGCCTCGCCGGACGTTACGTGTCGCGCTACGAACTCGTGTCGTTCACCACGATGCCGTACTCGCAGATCGCCGGGCGGATCCGTCGCCAGAACCTGGCCCTCCTGGCCGGGGCGGCCGCCCTGGCTGCGGGCGGGGCCTGGGCGGTGCGCCGCCTGCTTCGGCGCTCAGTCGGCGAGTTCTAGCCAGGCGTGCTCGGCGGCCTCGCGGGATGCGACCACTTCGCGCAGTTCGGCGTCGAGTGCGCTGACCCGCTCGTAGTCGGTGGCGTGCTCGGCGAGGTCGCGGTGGAGTGCGGCCTCGCGGCGTTCGAGGGTGGCGATCTGACGCTCCAGACGGGTGAGCTCGCGGCGGGCGGCACGAGGATCGCCCTTACGCTGCCGGGAGGTTGACGCTTCCGGCGCGGACGCCGCTGCGCGCCGGGCGAGGTATTCGTCGATGCCGCCGGGCAATGCGGCAAGCGACCCGTCGCCGAGTAGCGCCACCGTCGAGTCGCAGACGCGCTCGATGAGGTACCGGTCGTGGCTGACGACGACGAGCGTGCCGGCCCACGAGTCGAGCAGATCCTCCAATGCGGCAAGGGTGTCGGTGTCGAGGTCGTTCGTCGGCTCGTCGAGCAGCAGGACGTTCGGCTGGGTGAGCAGCAGTCGCAGCAACTGCAACCGGCGGCGCTCGCCACCGGACAGGTCGGCCACGGGCGTCCACTGCCGGGTGTTCGCGAAGCCGAACCGCTCCGCCAGTTGCGTCGCCGACAACTCCGTACCCCCCAGTACGGCGGTGGTGCGAATCTCCTGGACGGCCTCGATGACGCGCAGGTCGATCGGGGAGCTCGGCGACCTCCTGTGACAGGTACGCGGCCTGAACGGTCTGCCCGACGCGCACCGTTCCCGACGACGGTGCGACGTCGCCGGTGAGCAGTCGCAGCAGGTGGGTCTTGCCCGAGCCGTTCACGCCGATGACGCCGATGCGATCACCCGGCCCGACGTGCCACGTGACGTCGCGGAGCAGCACCCGCGCGAGCCGACGGTCAGCGTCACGTCCTCGACGTCGTACACCGACCGCCCGAGACGGCGTTGCGACAGCGCGCGAAGCTCAGTGCTCGAGCGAGGAGGCGGGACGTCGGCGATCAGCGCCTCGGCGGCGTCGATGCGGAACTTCGGCTTGGACGTCCGCGCCGGCGGACCCCGGCGCAGCCAGGCCAACTCCTTGCGCAGCAGGTTCTGCCGCCGAGCCTCGGTTGCCTCGTCGCGGCGAGCACGCTCGGCACGCGCCAGGACGTACGCCGCGTACCCGCCGTCGAACTGGCGCACCGTCGCGTCGCCGACCTCCCAGGTGCGCGAGCAGACCGCGTCGAGGAACCAGCGATCGTGGGTGACGACGAGGAGCGCGCCCCGGCGAGCGACCAGGTAGGACGCCAGCCAGGTGATTCCCTCGACGTCGAGATGGTTGGTCGGCTCGTCGAGCACGAGCAGTTCAGCCTGCTGCACAAGGGCTCTGCCAGCGCGACGCGGCGGCGCTCACCGCCGGACAAGCGCGCGACCGGGGCGTCGAGCCCGACCGCGGAGTGGCCGAGCGCGGACAGCCCGAGGCCGTTGAGGATCTCGCGGATCGCGGCGTCGCCGGCCCATTCGTGCTCGGCCGCATCGCCGACGACGACATCGCGCACGCTGGCGTCGCCGCGGCAGTTCGCCGCGCTGCGAGACGGTCGCGACGTGCACGCCGCTCGTGCGCGTGACGCGTCCGCCGTCGGGTGTCTCGTCGCCGGTGATCAGCCGCAGCAGTGTGGTCTTGCCGCCGCCGTTTCGTCCGACGACGCCGATGCGTTCGCCTTCGGCGATGCCGAGCGATACGTCGTCCAGGACGGTGATCGTGCCGTACGCCTTGCCGACGCCTCGAGATTGACCAGGTTCGCCGGCATGGGGCAGTCGAGTCCTCGCCGTCGCGGTCTGGTCGTTCGAGCGCACTGTACGGCGTCGGCGCGCTGCCACCCCGTCAGCGGAGGACGGCCGTCCCGGGCGCCGGGCCGGACGCGACCCGGGTCGTGCGGCAGACGCCCTCCGCCGCCAGCGCCGCGGCCAGCCGGACCGCGTCGTCCAGCTGGCGCGAGAAACGCGCAGGTCGGGCCGGACCCGGAGACGATGCCGCGCGAGCGCGCCGAGGTCGCGGCCGGCGGCGAGGGTGCGCTTCAAGGCGGGCGCCAGCGCCAGCGCGGCCGGCCTGCAGGTCGTTGGCCAGGACGCGGGCCAGCCGGCGCGGATCGCCCGCGCGCAGCGCGTCGATCACCCGTCCGGCGAGCCGACCGGCCGGGGCGCCGATCCCGCCGCGCGCTGCCGGTCGAGTTCGCGGTAGGCGTCACCGGCCGAGATGCCGTGATCGGCCAGGGCGAACACCCAGTGGAACGACCGCGCGGGTCAGTCACCGGAGTGAGCACCTCGCCGCGGCCGGTGCCGAGCGCCGTGCCGCCGAACAGCGGGAACGCGACATCGCTGCCGAGCCGGGCGGCCAGTTCGGCCAGGACGGTGCGTGGCGTGCCGGTGCCCCACAACGCCGCGCAGGCCACGAGGGCGGCCGCGGCGTCGGCGGATCCGCCGGCCATGCCGCCCGCGACCGGAATGGACTTGGTGATCTCCAGCCGGACGCGCGGCGCGACCCCGGCGTGCTCGGCGAGCAGCGCCGCCGCCCGCCAGGCCAGATTGCCCTCATCCGTCGGGAGGTCGGCCGATCCCTCGCCGGCGACGCAGATCTCGAGCCGGTCGGCCGGCCGCGCGACGATCTCGTCGGTCAGGTCGACGGCGTGAAAGACGGTGACCAGGTCGTGGTAGCCGTCCGGGCGTAGGGGGCCGACGCCGAGATGCAGGTTCACCTTCGCGGGCGCGCGCACGCGGACCGTCGACGCGTCAGCCTCTGGCACCCGCCAGACTCTAGGCGGCGTGCCGAGGCGGGCGCGGCGCCGCACAACCCGGGGCCGGGTTCGCAGATGCGGCGCGGCGCCGGTACTCTGTAGCGGTTGCCCCGGCGAGGGAACGCCCGCCGATGTCAGTGCTGAATCGGGTGGTGTGTCCGTCATCGACGCGGTGTCGTTTTTGACGGCGCGTCCCCGCGACGGAGCGACACCGCGAACTGCCAAGAACCAGCTAAAGAGGAGCATCACCGTGTCCGAGGTCCGTCTGTCCGCCGAGCCGCGTACCGAGTTCGGCAAGGGCGGCGCTCGCCGTACCCGCCGGGCCGGCAAGATCCCGGCCGTCATCTACGGCCACGGCGCCGACCCGCGCCACGTCTCGTTGCCCGCGCGCGAGTTCGGGCACGCCATCAAGCACGGCGGCGCGAACGTGCTGCTCACCCTCGACCTCGAAGGCGACGACCAGCTCGCCATCCCGAAGGCGATCCAGCGTCACCCGATCAAGGGCGTGTACGAGCACGTCGACCTGCTCGCCGTACGACCGGCGAGAAGGTCACCATCGAGGTCCCGCTCACCATCGTGGGCGAGATCGTCCGGGGCGGCCTGCTCGCCCAGGAGAACATGACCGTCCGCATCGAGGCCGAGGCCACGCACCTGCCGACCGAGATCGAGGTCGACATCGAGGGCCTCGAGATCGGCTCGCACGTCACGGCGGCGACCTCGACGCTGCCCAGCGGCTCCGGCTGGCCGGCGAGCCCGAGCAGGTGCTGCTGCTGATCCAGGAGGCGCCGACCGCCGAGCAGCTCGAGGCCGAAGCCGGCGTCGAGGGCGAGGCGCCGCCGAGGGCGAGGCCCGGCCGAGCGGCGAGGCAGCGGAGGCGGCGCCGCCGGCCGAGGCACCGAGCGCCGAGTAGTCCGAGTAGCCAGTCCCGCTCGATGGGCCGATGGCTGGCCGTCGAGATCGCGGCACGAAGCGCGATATGGCCGACGACCGACAGCTCGTCGTCGGTCTCGGCAATCCCGGGCCGCGCTACGCCGCCACCCGGCACAACGCCGGCTTCCTCGTGGTCGAGTTGCTGGCCGAGCGCATCGGCGGACGCTTCAAGGCCCATAAGGGACGGGGCGGACGTCGTCGAGGGGCGGCTCGCGGCAAGCCGGTCGTGCTCGCCAAGCCCAAGTCGTACATGAACGAGTCCGGCGGCCCGGTCGTCTCGATCTCGCGCTTCTTCAAGGTGCCGATCGAGCGGATCACGATCGTGCACGACGACCTCGACCTGCCCTTCGGCGCGCTGCGGCTCAAGCGCGGCGGCGGCGACGGCGGCCACAACGGGCTGCGATCGGCGACGTCAGCGCTCGGCAGCAAGGACTACCTGCGGGTGCGGTTCGGCATCGGCCGACCGCCCGGTCGGCAGGATCCGGCCGACTATGTCCTGCGCGAGTTCGCCGCCGCCGAGCGCAAGGAGGTCCCGTTCCTGGTCGACCGCGCCGCCGACGCCGTCGAGGCCCTGCTCGCGCAGGGCCTCGAAGCCGCTCAGAACCAGTTCAACGAGTAGGCGTCACCGGGACATCTGCGCCTGACTCTCATGATCAAGAGCTGGTTTCCGATCGCTCGTCGAGATGATCCACGGATGATCATCAGGATTGGGTGGACGGGTGCCACAGACCGTCCGCGGTGGGTGATCCGCGGGTGATCAACCGGGTTGGGACTCCGGCGACGGGAAGGGGGTCACCGTGAGGGCGGGCCGGGTCAGGTCGCGTGCTCGCGCCATTCTGTGTCGAGCAGGCCGAGGATGACCTCGTCGGCGAAGCTGCCGCTGACCCAGGTCGCGTGCCGTCGCACGCCCTCGCGCACGAAGCCGGCTTGCAATGCGGCCTGCATCATGGCCGCGTTGTCGGTAAGCGTCTCGATCTGGATGCGATGAATGCCCCGCACCTCGAAGCCGTAGCGGCACAGCACCCGAACGACGTCAGACCCCAGGCCGCGTCCACGGAAAGCCGGCCGTAGCGCGAGGCCAAGGTGCGCCCGACGGTTGTGCACGTCGATGCCCCACAGCGCCGCGTCACCCGCAAGCTCGTCACTTGCGAGCTCGACGACGGAGAACGGCGCGACGGTGTCGGTCGGGTCGGCGATCGCATAGGGCGAGGCGCTGGACGCGGGGGAGATGGGACGCCATGGACGGGTGTCGGCCCGCGAGTACGTCGCGATGTCGTCGTAGAGCTCGGTCTGCAGGATCGCGACATCGGCCTCGTGCCGGGCCCGCAACAAGACCTTCTCCCCGCGCAACATGTCGAAAGTCCAGCACAGTGCGTCATCGTCGCGCGCATCGACCCCCATGGCATGAATTGCCGGGAAGGTGTTGACGATTTGTGCTCGACAGTGGGGTAATTCAAGCACCGATCGACGTCGAGCCTCGGAGCGCAGATGCCACGCCGCCTCGTCCCCGCTGCAGTTGCCGCCACCCTCGCGATCGGCGTGCTGGCCGTTCCCGCGCAGAGTCAGGCGGCGCCGGATGCGCCGCGACTGCCGTCCGTTTATCCGATTCCGCAGTCGATGCACGCCCAGGGCGCGGCCGTCGCGCTCGGAGATGCCGTCGCACTCGTCGTCGGCGCGCAGACCGACGCCGCGGCCAAGCAAACCGTGCACACCGTGCTCGACAACGCGAGCGTCCAGCGCATCGACGAGATCACCGACCCACACGACGCGCGTCCCGGCGAGCCGGTCATCTACATCGGTGGCCCGGCGGCGACGCAGGCGGTCGCCGCGCTCGGCGTGCAGAACGCCGACGGGCTCGCCGCCGAGGGTTACCTGCTGGCGACCGGATCGGTGGCCGGCCATCCCAGCGTCGTGCTCGACGGGCACGACGCCACCGGGACGTTCTACGCCGCGCAGACCCTGCGCCAACTCGTGCACGCGCACAGCGTGCCGGGCGTCGAGGTGCGCGACTGGCCGACCTTCCCCTTTCGCGGCGTGATCGAGGGCTTCTACGGCACGCCGTGGTCGCACGCGGCCCGGCTCGACCAGCTCGACTTCTACGGCGCGCACAAGATGAACACCTACGTCTACTCGCCGAAGAACGACCCGTTCCTGCGCGATCAGTGGCGCGATCCGTACCCGCCGGACCAGCTCGCCCAGCTCAAGGAGCTCGTCGACCGCGCGATCGCCAACCACGTCAAGTTCACCTACGCGCTCTCGCCTGGGCTGTCGGTCTGCTACAGCTCTGCGGCCGACGAGCAGGCGCTGGTGGCGAAGTTCCAGTCGTTGTGGGACGTGGGGGTGCGCGACTTCGCGATCCCGCTGGACGACATCAGCTACACATCGTGGAACTGCGCGGCCGACCAGACCAAGTTCGGCACGGGGGGCGCGGCGGCGGGTGCAGCTCAGGCCTACCTGCTCAACGCCGTGCAGCGCGACTTCATCGCCACCCATGCCGGGGCCTCGCGCCTGCAGATGGTGCCAACCGAGTACGCCGACGTGGCCGCGTCCCCGTACAAGAACACGCTCAAGGCCCAGCTCGATCCGGCCGTCATCGTCGAGTGGACGGGCGTGGGCGTCATCGCCCCGGTCATCACCCAGCAACAGGCCGCCGCGGCGAAGAGCGTCTACGGGCACGACATCCTGGTCTGGGACAACTACCCGGTCAACGACTACGTCACCGACCGGCTGCTGCTCGGGCCGTACATCGGCCGCGACCCCGGCCTGGCCGGCTCGCTGTACGGCATCACGGCGAACCCGATGATCCAGCCGGATGCGTCGAAGATCGCGCTGTTCAACGTCGCCGATTACACCTGGAACGACGCGGCGTACGCCCCGGCGACCTCGTGGCAGGCGAGCCTTGCCGAGATGTCCGGCGGCGATCCGCAGGCACGGGCGGCCCTCGGGGCGTTCGCCGACCTCGAGTACTACTCCGACATCGACAAGGTGCAGGCCCCCGTGTTGGCCGCCAAGCTCGCGGCGTTCTGGCCGGCGTGGGAGCGCGGTGACGCCGATGCGGTCGGCCCGCTCGACGCGTACCTGAAGATCATCCAGTGGATTCCCTCGACGCTGCTTGCCCGCATGGGCGATCCCGCGTTCGTCACCGAGGCGCAGCCGTGGCTCGATTCGGCGAGCTTCTGGGGCCAGGCCGCCCGCGCCGCGTTGCGCATGCTGGCCGACGAGCGCGCCGGCCACGGTGCCGCGGCGTTGGCCGATCGGGCGCAGGCGCGCACCTTGGCGGCGAAGGCCAAGTCGTACCAGTACGTCGGCCTGAACGGCACGGTGAACGTGACGGTCGGCGACGGCGTCATCGACAAATTCATCAACAACGCAATGGCCGAGAACGACCGCTGGCTCGGCGTGGCCGGGCGGCACATCACGCCGACGACGTCCATGCCGACGTACCAGAGCAACACGATTGACAAGATGGTCGACGGGGACGACTCGACGTTCTTCTGGAGCAGCCGCTCGCCCGCACCCGGCGACTACGTCGGCGTCGACCTCGGCCGCGCGCAGCCGATCTCGTCGGTGACGATCCACATGAGCAAGCCGACCAGCCCCGACGACTACATCCACGTCGGCGTGCTCGAGTACTCGGCGGACGGTTCGGTCTGGACGCCCGCGGGCACGTTCACGAATACGCGGGACGTGACGGCCGCCTTGCCGGCCGGCACTGTCGCCCGTTACGTGCGGCTGCGCAACACGGCGGCCCAGTCGAACTGGGTGGTGGTCCGCGAGTTCACGGCGGTCGGTCAGGATTCGGATGCGCTGACGGTTGCGGGTGCCCCGGCCGCTGCCGCCGGCTCTTCGTTGGCTGCGGCCGCTGACGGAAACGTCGATTCTGCTTATACGGCCGGGGGTTCTCCGCAGGCCGGGGATGCGGTCGTCGTGACGCTGCCGAAGGCTCGCCCCCTCGACCGTGTCGTGGTGGCCGGTCGCGGGTCCGGGCAGGTGCAGGTGGGCGATGGCACGTCATGGCAGACGATCGGCTCGCTGTCGTCCGGATATACGGAGCTGCTCGCGGGCGGTGCGGTGGCAAGCCAGATTCGCCTTGTGTGGACGGCCGGTTCGCCCGCGCCGGAGATCGCCGAGGTCGTGCCGTGGTATGCGGATGCGCCGGCCGCCGCCGTGTTCCTGACGCCGGCGTCGCTCGACGTCGAGGTCGGGGCGACGGCGGCGACGACCGTGGGCGTCACGGCGACGCGGGCCGAAGACGTGCCGGGCGCGTTGACGGTTGATGCGCCATCCGGGGTGACTGCCACCCCGGCGTCCACGCCGTTGACGCTGCGACGGGGCGCGCAGCCGTCGGTCGAGGAGTCGTTCAGCGCGTCGGCGCCGGGCAATTACCAGGTGCCGGTGAGCTTCGCCGGGGTGTCGCAGACGCTGATCCTGCACGTGCATCCACACGTCAGTGCCACGAATGTCGCGCTCGCATCGCAGGGTGCGGTGGCGTCGGCGTCGACGGTCGAGCAGAACCTGCCGCAGTTCACGGCCGATCACGCCAACGACGGCGATCCGGCGACGCGGTGGTCGTCCGAGCACACGGATGACCAGTGGCTGCAGGTGAAGTTCGCGTCTCCGCAGCATCTGGGCAAGGTGACGCTGCGCTGGGAGACGGCGCATGCGGCGGCCTACCGCATCGAGACGTCAGCCGACGGCACGACCTGGACGGAAGCCGCCGACGTCACCGGCAGCCAGGGCGGCACTGAGACGGTGTGGATCGACGAGTCCGGCGTGAACTACCTGCGGATGCAGGGGGTTTCGCGGGCGACGCAGTTCGGCTACTCGATCTACGAGCTGGCGGCGTACCCGGTCGCCTAGCGGCGATTGTGCAACTTCATCCGGTCTGAGGCCGGAAGGAGTTGCACAATCCGAGCGCGACGATCGTGCAACCGTGGGCGTCGCCACGACGCCGAGGGTTGCACAATCGCGAGGGCCTCAGACGAGGGTCAGGCCGGCGTGGCGTGCCTCGTGGTCGAGCAGCCACCGCTTGGCGTCCAGGCCGCCGCCGTAGCCGGTCAGCGAGCCGTTGGCGCCGATGACGCGGTGGCACGGGATGATGATCGGGATCGGGTTCTGGCCGTTGGCGAGGCCGACGGCGCGCGATGCGTCCGGATGCCCGATCGACACGGCAACTTTGCCGTAACTGGTCGTCTCGCCATAGGGAATCTCGAGCAGCGCCTGCCACACCCGCCGCTGGAAACTGTGCCCGCGTGGGTGCAACGGCAGGTCGAACTCCTGGCGGGTGCCCGCGAAGTACTCGCCCAACTGGGTGTGGATGTCGCCGAATGCCTTGTCGTCACGCCGCCAGCCGTCGCCGATGTGCGGCGGGTACTTGGAGCCCGGCAGGTGCAGGCCGGTGATTCCGTCGCTGTTGCGCGTGACGAAATGCTCGCCCAGTGGCGATTCGATATAGGTGTAAAGCATCTACCGCTCCTCAGTGCAGGTTCGCCCACAGGTGGTGCGTGGCGTAGGAAGACCACGGCGCCCACTCGGCGGCCTTCCCGGGTAGCTCGATGTCGAGAGACTCCGCGGCTTTGCGGACGCCGAGGTCGTTGGCGAGCAGGATGTCGGGATCGCCGACGGCGCGCATGAGCAGGTAGTCGGCGGTCCAGGTACCAATGCCGGGCAGTGCGAGCAGTGCCGCCCGGGTGGCGTTGCGGTCGGCGCTCGGGATCGAGGGTGAGCCCGCCGCTTGCGACCTCAGCGGCCACCGTGTGCAGCGTGGCGGCCCGTTTGCGCGGCATCGGCAGCGTCGCGGGATCGCTGGCCGCGAAGCCGTCCGCGGACGGGAAGAGCAGCCACGGCTCGCCCTCGAACGCGATCGTGCCGTGCTCGGCGGCAATCCGGCCGAGGATGGTGCGGGCGCCGCTCACCGAGATCTGCTGGCCGACCACCGCCCGCATCGCCATCTCGAATCCGTCGACGGCACCGGGGGAGCGCAGTCCGGCATGCTTACGCACCAGCAGGGTCGAGCTGCGGGTCGGCGCCGAGCAGGTTGTCGATGGCTACCGGGTCGGCGTCGAGGTCGAGCAGGCGCCGTAGCCGGGCGACCGCCGCGATCAGGTCACGCTGGTCGGTGAGCCGCAACTGGCAGCGCACGTAACCGCCGCCGTCGCTGATCTGGGCAAGGGCCGGGCCGCCCGGCAGGCGCAGCGTGCGCGGTAACGTGCTGCCGTCGTAGGCCTCGACGCCGGGGATGGCCCGGGTGCCGAGGAAGTCGAGCGTCGCGCCCAGATCCATCGGCGCGCGGAACGGCAGTCGCAGGTCGAGCACGCCGGCGGTGCCGGGGGAGCGATCGCGGCGCGCGGCCCGCAGGCCGGTGGGGGTCGTGGCGAAGACCTCCTGGATCGTCTCGTTGAACTGGCGGATGCTGGCGAATCCGGCCGCGAACGCGATGTCGCCGGCGGCCATGTCGGTGGTTTCGAGCAGGATGCGGGCCGTCTGCGCCCGCTGGGCCCGGGCCAGCGCGAGCGGGCTGGCGCCGACTTCGGCGACGAGTGCGCGGTGGATCTGGCGTTCGGAGTACCCGAGCCGGCTGGCCAGGCCCGGCACGCCCTCGCGGTCGATGATGCCGTCGCGGATCAGGCGCAGCGCGCGGCCGGCGAGGTCGCCGCGGATGTCCCAATCGGGCGAGCCGGGCGACGCGTCGGGGCGGCACCGCTTGCAGGCGCGGTAACCGGCGCGCTGGGCGGCTGCGGCGCTCGGGTGGAACGAGACGTTCTTGCGCAGCGGCGTGATCGCCGGGCAGGACGGCCGGCAGTAGATGCGCGTCGTCCGGACGGCGATGAAGAACCAGCCGTCGAAGCGGGCGTCACGGCCCTGCACCGCGCGGTAGCACGTGTCAGCATCGGGGAGCACCACGTGGTCCAGTCTGCACGGCGGGTCCGACAACGGCTGGCGGTTTTCGGACAGGACGGGCTAGCGGCGGCAGCCCGGCGTCAGCCGGTGTTGCGCAGGCCGGCGGCGACGCCGTTGATGGTCAGCAGCAGGGCGCGGCGCAGTTCGGGCGACACCGCGTTCTCGTCGGCACGCACGCGGGACAGCAGCTCGACCTGCAGGTACGAGATCGGGTCGAGGTAGGCGTCGCGGACGCTGAATGTCCTTTGCAGCAAAGGGGAATTGTCGAGCAGCGCCGCCTCGCCGGTTATGCGCAATACCTCCGTCATGGTCAGCTCGTGCTCGGCGCGCACGACGTCGAACAACCGCTGCAGCGGCATCGGGCACCAGCGACGCGACGTAGTGCGCCGCCACGTCGAGGTCGGTCTTGGCGAGTGTCATCTCGACGTTGGAGATGAACGTCCGGAAGAAGTGCCATTCCGCGTGCATCTCGGCCAGCACGTCGGTGAGGCCGGCCTCGCGGGCCGCGCGCAGGCCGGATCCGACGCCGAACCAGCCGGGCACGATCTGGCGCGACTGCGTCCAGCCGAACACCCACGGGATCGCGCGCAGGCCCTCGATGCCACCGCCGGACGACGGCCGGCGCGACGGTCGCGAGCCGATGTTCAGCGAGCCGAGCTGCTCGACCGGTGTGGACGCGAGGAAGTACTCGGGCAGGTCAGGATCGTCGACCAGACGGCGGTACGCGGCGAACGCGGCATCGCTGACGCGCTCCATCGCCTCGTCCCAGCGGGCCAGTTGGGCGGCCGGCTGCCGGGGCGCGCGGTGCAGCGTCGACGCCTGCAGCACGGCGGCGACGGTGAGCTCGAGGTTCTCGCGGGCGAGCGCCGGCAGCGAGTACTTGTCGCTGATCACCTCGCCCTGCTCGGTGAACTTGATCTCGCCGTCGAGAACGCCCCACGGCTGGGCCAGGATCGAGTCGTACGTCGGACCACCGCCGCGCCCGACCGTGCCGCCGCGGCCGTGGAAGAGCCGCAACCGCACCCCGTGGCGGGCCGCGACGTCGCGCAACGTGCGCTGGGCCTTGTGGATCTCCCACTGCGACGTGGTGATGCCGGCCTGCTTGTTCGAATCCGAGTACCCGAGCATCACCTCCTGCACGTCGCCGCGCAGCCGGACGATGAGGCGGTAGGTCGGGTCGGAGAGCAACTCGTCGAGCACCTCGCCGGCCCGGCGAAGCTCCTCGACGGTTTCCAGCAGCGGCACGAAGCCGATCCGGGCGAACGGCTCGCGCGTGCTGCCGGTGTCGCCGCCGCGACCCTCACTCGAGCGCGCGCCGTGCACGTCGACCAGCCGAGCCTCGCGAGCGAGCACGGCCGCGGCGAGGACGTCGTCGGCGCCCCGCGTCATCGACATGATGTAGCTCTCGATCGCCTGCGGGCCGTACGTGTCGAGCGCCTTGCGAATCGCGGTGAACACGGCGAACGTCTTCGCGCCGGCCTCGTCGAGCGGCGGAGGTGTCTGCGCGAGCGGGCGTCGTGAGGCGAGTTCGCGGGAGAGCAGCCGCAGCCGGTAGTCGCGCGGCAGATCCGTGTAGAGCCACGTCTCCTCGACCAGCCGATCGATCAACTGGCCGACCGCGTGGTGGTGGGCATCGGCGTGCTCGCGCACGTCCATCGTCGCGAGATGCAGCCCGAATACGGCGACCGTGCGCTCGACGCGAGCGAGCAGGCCGTCAGCGATGAACGCGCCGGCGTTCGCCCGCAGCGACGCCCCGATCATTGCGAACTCGGCGAGCAACTCGGCCTTGCCGACGTAGTCGCGGCCGGGCACGTGCGGCGACCCGCGGTCGACCCGCAGCCGGGTATTGGCGATCTTCGCGTTCATGCAGGTGAGCTTGAGCCGGTACGGCTCGGTCTCGTTGAGCCGGATGATGCGCGGATCGATCTCGGGCAGCGCGGCGAGGTCGGCTTCGACGGATGCCGCAAGCTCGGCCGATACTCCGACGACGGTGGTCGACGACGACAGTTCGGCGATCAGGCCGTCGATGGCCCGGGTGATGGCCCGCGCGGTGATGTGGTGCTGCAGGCGCAGGACCTCGCGGGTTACGTCGGCGGTGACATTCGGATTGCCGTCACGGTCACCGCCGATCCAGGTGCCGAACGTGAGCGGGGCGTCGTCGAGTTCGAGGCGCGCGCCGTGGCGTTCGAGCTCGGCGGCCAGATCGTCAGCGAGATCAGGCATCGTCTCCTCGACGAGATCCTGCAGGTAGTAAACGACATTGCGTGCTTCGTCGACCGGAGTGGGCCGGTGCAGCCGCAGTTCGTCGGTCTGCCAGATCAGGTCGATCACCTCGGCGAGCGTGCGATCCTGACGCGCCCGGGCCGCGGTGCCCGGTGCGGACGGCTCGGCGAGCACGTCGGCGACGCGGCGCAGCTTGGTCAGGATCGAGCGCCGGCTCGCCTCGGTCGGATGGGCCGTGAACACCGGGCGAATCGCCAGTGTCGTCGACCGCGTCGGACAGGCCGCCCGCGCCGAGTTCGGCCGCGACGGCCGCGACCGAGTGGGCCAGCCACCCGCTGTCGGCCGGTCGATCGCGCAGGCTGCGCACGCGGTGCACCTGCTCGGCGACGTTGGCCAGGTGGAAGTACGCCGCGAACGCACGCACCAGCGCGGACGCCGTGTCGATCGGCTGGGCGGCGAGCAGGTCACGCACTTCGATCGCGGGCGGCGTTGCGGGCCTGGGCGCTGGCGGCTTCCTTGCTCTGCTTGGTCAACGCGCGCACCTGTTCGACGAGGTCGAGCAGGTGCTGGCCCTCCTGCCGCACGAGCGATTCACCGAGCAGCGCGCCGACGCGGCGAACGTCGACGCGCAGCGCCGGAGTCGTCGTTGTCCGTGGCGGGCGGGTCGCCGACCTCGACGATCGCGGTACGGGGGGCATCGTCCATATGTCGAATTGTTCCGCAGCGCGATCCGCTCCGGCGCCCAGCCCGCCGGTCCAGCTGGCCGGCCGTACGCCGGTGGGACCGCGCAAGCGGTGCAGATACGCTCTGGCAGGGGGCAAATGCACATTCCCGTAGCTGTCATAACGGATGTCAGTACAGAATTCTCGTGGCCGGTCAGCAGCGACAAATGCCCATCGTATAGTTCGCCCGTAAATCGGCTAACAGGATAGTGAAATTAAGTGGCCAACACTTGCCGTTTACGCTCCAGGCCTTTCCATGCGCGACCACACGCGCTATAAACGTCGAGTCAGTCGTCGGCCGGGGGGCAACGGGACTGTATTTGAGCCCCCCGGAACGGCGATCGAAAATCGGGGGCCGTCGTACGAGTCATTAGACTCGTACGGCGTGAAATCGGGGGATTCATGCTCAGGGGTGGCCCAGAGGCCACCGACGAGAGGCACGGCGAGCGGTCCAGTTCTGCGCTGGGCGAGTTCGTCATGCCGTCGTCGGGAGCTGACACGTTGTCGCAAGCCGACACCCAAACGAATACGGCCGAGCCGCGGCTGACCCGGTTCGGTCCCTTGCAGGTCAGCCAGCATCGGCGGCTGACCGTCGACCGCGCCCGAACGGCCGATCGCGAGTCCCGTCCTCGATGGATGCGCCGCTACCAGGTACTGCTCGGTCTGCGTCGATGTCTTCGCCGCGGTCGCCGCCGTGACGGTCGCATTCCTCGTGCGATTCGGAGTCCCGGAAAACACCGCACATATCAGGGCCTATGTAGCGGTAGGCGTGGCAATACCGGTCGCCTGGGTCCTTGTCGTCGGATTGAACCGGGCGTACGAGGGGCGCTTCATAGGGGCCGGACCGGCCGAATTCGACCGGCTGTTGAAAGCATTCCTATATCTGACTGCTCTGGTCGCTATCGGCTCGTACATGACCAAAACGGATGTCGCGCGCGGCTTCGTGGTCGTCGCGCTGCCGCTGGCATTGGTGCTCGACCTCATCGGGCGGTATGTAGCGCGTAAATACCTGCATTCCCAGCGTGGGCGCGGCCGGGCGATGACGTCGATGTTGCTTGTCGGAGACGGGCGTTCCGTGGCTGCGTTCGCGGCCCTGGTGCGCCACGACCGCTTCGCCGGCATGGATGTCGTGGGCGCGTGCGTTCCCGCGGAGCTTGTCGACGACGCGGCGACCCGGCAGGAACTCGAGGATGCGGGCGTCACCCTGCTCGGCGATGTCGACTTGATCGTCAGCGCCGTGCAGGCGAGCGGTGCCGACACAGTTGCCGTCGTCTCGTCGTCGGCCATCGGGCACGAGCGGCTGCGGTGGATCTCCTGGCAACTCGAGGGCACGGACACCGATCTGGTGGTCTCGCCCGGCCTGACCGAGGTGGCCGGTCGGCGGCTGCACATCCAGCCGGTTGCCGGACTGCCGCTGCTGCATGTCGAGGAACCGGAGTTCACCGGGTTTCCGCCGCCTGCTCAAGAGCGCCTTCGATCGCACGGTCGCGCATGCTCGCTGCTCGTCCTGCTCGCACCGGCCGCATTGACGGTAGCGGGCGCGGTCGCCCTGACGAGCCGGGGACCGGTGTTCTTCCGCCAGGAGCGCGTCGGCCGTAACGGCCGGCCGTTCAAGATGCTCAAGTTCCGCTCGATGTACATCGACGCCGAGGCGCGGCGGGCCGAGCTGGACGCGCGCAACGTCAACTCCGACGGGTTGCTGTTCAAGGTTCCCGACGATCCGCGGATCACCCCGGTCGGCCGCTTCATCCGCAAGTACTCACTCGACGAGATTCCGCAGTTGTTCAACGTGCTCAGCGGGAAGATGTCGCTGGTCGGACCGCGACCGAACCTGCCCGCCGAGGTCGCGAAGTACGGCGACGACATGCGCCGGCGCCTGCTGGTGAAACCCGGCATCACCGGGTTGTGGCAGATCAGCGGGCGCAATGACCTGACCTGGCAGGAGACGGTGCAACTCGACCTGCGCTATGTCGAGAACTGGACGCTCGGCTACGACTTGATGATCTTGTGGAAGACGCCTTCCGCTGTTGCGAGGGCATCGGGTGCGTACTGACATGAGCGTTCTGGAGCGAAGAAGGGCCGCCGAACTCCATGACACCACCCTGCCCAGTGGGTGGACGTCGATAGCGACCGTCGCCGGGTGCACTTCGACGATTAGCGGTGGCAGGGCCACGGCCTCAGGCGCTCACCCAAACGTCATGATGTCTTTCACAGTGAACAATTCGAACGAGCTCATCGCCGGGGTTAATGACGGCGGACTTAACGTCGTATATGGAACCGCAACCACCAGATGGATAGCGGCGCCGCACGCTTTCCGCATCGAATTCCCGTCCACTGCCACGTTCTACCGCGATGGTGTGCAGAAATACATGCATGCCTTCACTACCATGTACGGCAGTACGTATCGTCCGCAGCTCAGCGAACTGCAGCTCCGGGCCCGTGTTTACCACTATTCAGGCCTCAGTTGGTGCAATTGGACGGACATCTCGATATCTCCAGTTCAAGCTGATGTTGACCCCCTTTGGCTAACAATGCAATTGCCTTGCCGTGGGGTCAGCGGCTGCAGCCTTCGACGTCTGGCGCCTATTTCCAAACGTGCAGATCCACAATGTATCGTTCGCGGTAAGCGAGGTTTGATCAGATCGCCGACCGCGGTCAGTGAAAAACGGGGGAATCACGTGAGTTTGGGCATTGCCGTCGTCGGCGCCGGGTATTGGGGGCCGAATCTCGTCCGGAACTTTCGATCAAGTCCGGATTGGGATCTTGTCGCGGTCTGCGACCTAGACGCGGCGCGGGCAAGCAAGGTGATCGGCCCGCGCAGCACGGTCGATGTTGAGACATCGCTGGAGCGCCTACTCGACCGAGACGATGTTGCCGCTATCGCCATCGCGACGCCGGCGCGAACGCACAGCGCGATCGCGATGGCCGCCCTTGGGGCAGGCAAGCACGTCCTCGTCGAGAAGCCGCTCGCCGACAGTTACGCGATCGGACGAGCAGCTGGTTGATGAGGCGCGCAGCCGCGACCTTGTGCTCATGGCCGACCACACCTACTGCTACACGCCGACGGTGATGCGGATCGGTGAGCTCATCGCCGACGGTGTGCTGGGCGAGATCCTCTTTGTCGACTCAGTGCGCATCAATCTCGGGCTCGTGCAGCCGGACGTCGATGTGTTCTGGGATCTGGCGCCCCATGACCTGTCGATCCTCGACGCTGTCCTTCCGGTCGGGCTCCGGCCGGAGGCAGTGGCGGCACACGGAGCGGATCCGCTTGGAACTGGCAAGGCCTGCGTCGGCTATCTGACTATGCCGTTGTACGGCGGGGCGATCGCGCACGTGCACGTCAACTGGCTCAGCCCGACCAAGATCCGCCAGATGGTTATTGGCGGCAGTCGGCGCACGCTCGTCTGGGACGACCTGAACCCGCAGCAGCGGTTGGCGATCTACGACCGCGGTGTGGACTTCGCGCGGCGATCAGGTCGATCCGAGCGAGCGTAATGCGGCCGCGGTTTCCTATCGGCTTGGCGACATGCACGCGCCGTCGCTGCCCGAGTCGTGAGGCGCTCGCCTCGGTGGCAACGCGAGTTCGCCGCGGCCATCCGCGAGAATCGTTCGCCTCGCACCGACGGCGAGTCCGGCTTGCGCGTGCTCGACATCCTTGAGGCGGCCAGCCAAAGCCTGACGTCAGGCGGCGCACTGGTGGCACCCACGCTCGGCAGATGCTAGCGGTGGGAGGCCTGTCATGACCGAGCCTGCAGGGTGCCAATGTTCTGGTGACCGGCGGGGCCGGCACTATCGGTTCGACGCTGGTCGATCAACTGCTCGAGGCCGGCGTCGCGCACGTCGATGTGCTCGACAATCTGGTGCGTGGACGGCGGGCGAATCTGGCAAGCGCCTTCGAGTCGGGCCGGGTCGCGCTGGTAGAGGGCGACCTTCGTGATCGTCGATCTGGTCCATGACCTGACGACCGGGCAAGGACGTGGTCTGTCATCAGGCGGCGATTCGGATCACGCAGTGCGCCGAGGAGCCGCGGCTCGCGCTCGAGGTGCTGGTCGACGGAACGTTCAACGTGCTCGAGGCCGCGGCGGCGGCGAAGGTGAGCAAGGTCGTGGCTGCGTCGAGCGCCTCGGTCTACGGGCTGGCCGAGCAGTTCCCGACCGACGAGCGGCACCATCATCACAACAACGACACGTTCTACGGCGCGGCGAAGTCCTTCAACCAGGGCATGCTGCGCAGTTTCCGGGCGATGTACGGGCTGGACTACGTGGGGCTGCTGCCGTTCAACGTCTACGGCCCGCGGATGGACGTGCACGGCGTCTACACCGAGGTTCTCGTTCGCTGGATGGAGCGCATCGCCGATGGCCAGCCGCCGCTGATCTTCGGCGACGGCCGGCAGACGATGGACTTCGTCTACACCGAGGACATCGCCCGGGCGAACGTGCTGGCGATCGAGAGCGACGTCGTCGAGGGCTTCTACAACGTGGCCAGTGGCGTCGAGACGAGCCTGCTCGATCTGGCCCGGGCGCTGCTGCGGGCGATGGACTCCGATCTGGACGTGGAGTTCGGGCCGGAGCGGCCGGTCAACGGCGTGACGCGGCGGCTGGCCGACACCTCGGCCGCGGCCCGCGACCTGGGCTTCGAGGCCAAGGTGAGTCTCGAGGACGGGCTTGCGGCGACTGGTCGAGTGGTGGCGCACGGAGAAGGCGGCACGCTACGTGAGCCGCATCAATGTCATGAAGCCGTGGCTCGGCAACCGAGGAGATCGCCGCGGTTGACCGAGGCGATCGAATCGGGCTGGGTCGCGCAGGGCCCGCGAGTAGCCGCGTTCGAAGCGAAGTTCGCGGCGAACGGCTGGGCGCCGAGCACGCGATCGCCGTGTCCAGTTGCACGACCGCGCTGCACCTGGCGCTGGTCGTCGCGGAGATCGGCCCGGGTGATGACGTGATCGTGCCGTCGTTCTCGTTCATTGCCACCACGAACGCTCCGGTCTACGTCGGGGCGAATCCGGTGTTCGCCGACGTCGACGTCAGCGACCGGCAACCTGACCCGCGAGACCGATCGAGGCGGTGCTGACGCCGCGGACCAAGGCGGTGATCCTGGTTCACCAGGGCGGCATTCCGGCCGACGCCAACGGCGTCCGCGCGCTGTGCGAGCCGCGCGGCATCGTCGTCATCGAGGATGCCGCGTGCGCGGCGGGCACGAGATACCGTGGCCGGCACGGTCGCCGGCGACGCCGCGATTGCCGCCTGGTCATTCCATCCGCGCAAGCTGATCACCACCGGCGAAGGCGGCATGATCACCACGGGCAACGCCGAATGGGCCGCGCGGGCACGGCGGCTGCGCGAACACGCGATGAGCGTCGAGCGCGGCCGAGCGGCACCAGAGCACCCTGCCGGCCGCAGAGGAGTACCTCGAAGTCGGCTTCAACTACCGGATGACCGACCTGCAGGCCGCGATGGGCCTGGTCCAGCTCGACCGGCTCGACGCGATCGTCGCCCGCCGGCGCGAGATCGCCGCCGCCTACCAGACGCATTCGCCGGCATCCGCGGCCTGCGCTGCGTCGACCGACCCGCCCGGCTGCCGAGTCGAACTTCCAGTCCTTCTGGATCGAGGTCTCCTCGGGTTCCCGCTCGACCGCGAAGGCCTGCTTGCGC
The DNA here is from genome assembly GCA_963709985.1 of uncultured Actinomycetota bacterium. Taxonomy (GTDB): domain Bacteria; phylum Actinomycetota; class Actinomycetes; order Mycobacteriales; family Jatrophihabitantaceae; genus DASXRA01. Next base: position 14,356 of record CAVPYQ010000042.1, on the reverse strand, counting down.
ACCTGGCTGCGCGCGACATCTCCGCGCGCCGCGGCATCATGGCCGCACACCGCCAGCCCGCCTACAAGGGCCACCCGTCAGGGCCCTTGCCGATCACCGAACGGCTCACCGACAACACGCTGATCCTGCCCGTCTACCACCAGATGACTGTCGACGAGCGATCCAGGGTCATTGCCGCCGTCTGCGGTGCCGCGGGGCCATGATGCTGGACGAACGACCTGGGCTATCCACCGGCCGGCTGAGTCGCCTGATCAGCGAGGCCGTCGAGCGGTGCGCCCTCGACCTGTCCGGTGCAAGGGTGCTCACCGAGGCGGCAACCGGCGCCTACGTCGTCACCCCGGTGATCGCCGCAGTCAGCGGAGCACAGGTGGTAGCGCTCACGGGTGACTCGCGGTACGGCACCGCCGAGCAAGTAAAGGCCGCGACGCTGACCTTGGCCGGCCAGCTTGGCGTCACCGACCGGATCCTGATCACGACACAGCGGGAGGCCGAGCATTTCGCCACGGCCGACGTGATCACAAATAGCGGCCACGTTCGACCGATCGTCGGCAATCTGGCCGCTGCAATTCGGTCCGACGCTGTTCTGTCGCTGATGTTCGAGGCTTGGGAAGCACTGGTCGGCCGGCTCGATATCGACGTCGACGTGCTGCGCGATCGGGGTGTCCAGATCGCGGGTACGAACGAACGGCACCCACATGTCGACGTGTTCTCTTACCTCGGCCCAATGGCCGTGGCGGCACTGGCTGATGCGGGCGTGTCGGCCTACCGCGGTCGTATCGCTCTGTTGTGTGATAACGCTTTCCGGGACTACATCGTCGACGGGCTCAAGGCCGCGGGCGCCGAGGTCGATGTTGCCGCGTCGCTCGATGGTCTGTCCGGCGACAGTCCAGACGCACTGCTCGTGGCGCTGCAACCCACGGGCGCGTCGGTGTTGTCGGCATCGGACCTGCACCGGATCGGGACGAGTTGGCCGGACTGCGTTCTCCTGCAGTTCTGGGGTGACGTCGACCGGGCGCAGTGTCCGGTGGCATGCTGGCCGCTCGTCGCGCCGCCGGCGGGCCACATGGGCGTGCTGCCGTCCCGGCTGGGGCCAGAGCCGATTGTGCGGTTGCAGGCTGGCGGCCTGAAGGTCGCGCAGGTTCTGCGCATGCCGCCCATCGCGCGCACCGCGCGGGATGTGGAGTACGTCGATGCCTTCTGAGCGGCGCATCCTGCTGATCGGCCAGGGCATCACGACTCTGAGCGCGCTGCAGTCGTTGATCGATCGCTTCGATGTCGTGGGCATGGTCCGGTCGAGCGACGCTTGCGATGCGGCAGTCCGTCTCGCGGAATCGTCGGGAGTCTCGCTGTTCGCCGACACCTCTCTGGCCGGCGTGGACCGCGCGATTAAGCGGACGGATCCGCACGCCGTCGTCGTGTCGTCCTATGACCGGATCTTGCCCCCAGAGCTCATTGCCACCCGGCCATTCGTCAACGTGCACTATGCGCCATTGCCGCGATATCGCGGCCGGGCGACCGTTAACTGGGCGATCATCAACGGCGAATCGCGCTGCGCGATGTCGATCCACTCACTGGTGCCAGGCCTCGACGCGGGTGGCATCCTCTTCCAGCAATTCGTGCCGATCGGCCCGTCGGACACGGTCACTGATCTTTATGAGCGGCTCAACGCATTGCAACGAGAGGCGCTTGCCGGGGCCGTCGCACGCCGCCTCGAGGGCGACGAGGGGCAGCCGCAGGACGAACACCGAGCCACTTACGCGTGTACGCGGTTGCCCGAGGATGGCGAGATCGACTGGTCCGCCACAACCGAAGCCGCCGATCGGCTCGTCCGCGCGCTCACCGACCCGTTCCCCGGCGCGTTCACCTGGCTTGGACTGCGGCGACTGGTGATCCGACGGGCCGAGCCTCGTGGCGAACCGCGGTATGAGGGCAGGGTGCCAGGACGCGTAGTTCGCGTCGACCGTTCGGCCGGTGCAGTCGATGTGCTGACTGGCGACGGTGCTCTTCGCCTGCATGAGGTGGCCCTCGATGGCTCCGGGCCGCAACGTGCGGCCGATGTGATCACGTCCGTGCGCCAGACGCTTGGGCTCAGCGCCGCACGTCTGGTGGCCGCGCTCGAAAACACGGAGGTTCGGACGTGAGGATTGCGGGGGAACAATGGCGACGCAGATGAGTGACCCAATACCTCTCGTCGACCTGAAATTGCAACACACTCGTATTGCCGATGAGGTGCGGGCCGGGTTCGACAGAGTGCTTGCGAACACGTCATTCGTTCTTGGACCCGAGGTCCAGGCGTTCGAGCGCGAGTACGCGGAGTTCTGCGGAGTCGAGCACTGCATCGGCGTCGGGAACGGTACGGACGCGATCGAGCTTGCGCTGCGGGCGGTCGGAGTCGGACCGGGTGACGAGGTGATCACTGCGGCCAACACGTTCGTGGCAACGGCCGAAGCGGTCGTCCGCACCGGTGCGACCCTCGTACTCGCCGACTGCGACGAAGACTTTCTGCTCGACCCGTCAGCCGTTGACGCAGCGATTACGGGCCGCACAAAGGCCATAGTGCCGGTGCACCTATACGGCCAGATGGCGCCGATGGAAAGGTATGCCGACGCCGCCGGAGGGGTGCACCTCATCGAAGACGCGGCGCAGTCCCAGGGTGCCGAACGCCACAGACGACCGTCGGGTTCGGCGGGAATCGTCGCGGCGACCAGTTTCTATCCCGGCAAGAATCTCGGCGCGTACGGCGACGCAGGGGCGGTCACGACCGACGATGCGGGTGTCGCGGAGCGACTGCGCGCATTGCGCAACCACGGAGGAATCCGAAAGTACGAGCACATCGACATCGGCATCAACTCAAGGCTCGACGGATTGCAGGCGGTCGTTCTGACCGCAAAGTTGCGCAGGCTCGAAGAGTGGAACGACGAGCGGCGCGCGGCGGCAGAACTCTACGGGGATCTGCTGAAGGAGCTGGATCAGGTTCGCGTACCGGAGGTAGTGCCCGGGAACGAACATGTATGGCACTTGTACGTCGTGCGTGTACCACGGCGCGACGACGTGCTCGCCCATCTGAATGCTGCGGGCGTAGGTGCTGGCATCCATTATCCGGTACCGGTTCATTTGCTGCCCGCGTTTGCAGGCCGCGGATGGGGACTTGGTGCCTTTCCAACAGCAGAACTGCTGGCTGGCGAGATTCTGTCCTTGCCGATCTATCCAGGAATCACGCCAGAACAGCAGGAGCGTGTGGTGGGGCACCTCGCCGAGGCGCTGACGTGAATCCAGTCCAGCGCGACACGCAACGGCGCACGGTCGGGTCCGCGCGCTCGCAGCGATGGCTGCAAGGCCGCACCTGGCTACCACCACGGTGAAGATCACTTACACCAACACGGGGGAATCACCCATGCCAGTCACGAAGCTTGCACGACTAGTGCCGATGCGGCGCTTGGTAGTCATCTCCATCGTCGCCGTGGTTGTCGGCCTGGTTTACGTGGTCAATCCCCCTCATGCCAGGGCGGCCGGCCCGTGCGGGCCGCCGGTGACCAGCGTGATCGCCTGCGAGAACACGCAGCCGGGTGACCCGACCAGCGACTGGCAGGTGAGCGGCGCGGGCGACTCGACGATCCAGGGCTTCGCCACCGTCGATGAGCGTGAACGCCGGGCGACACGGTGTCGTTCAAGATCAGCACCCCGGCGACGTCGTACCACATCGACATCCTGCGGCTGGGCTACTACCAGGGCAACGGCGCCCGCAAGGTCGCCGGCGACTGCCGCCGCGGCCACGCTCCCGCAGACCCAGCCGGCGTGCCTGAACGACGCCACGGCACCGGGCTCATCGACTGCGGCAACTGGGCGGTGTCGGCGTCGTGGACGGTGCCGAGCACCGCGGTCTCCGGGCGTCTACCTCGCCCACCTGGTCCGCAACGACACCGGCGGCAGCAGCCTCATCCCGTTCGTCGTCCGCAACGACGCGAGCCACTCCGACATCGTCGTCCAGACCTCGGACGAGACCTGGCAGGCCTACAACACCTACGGCGGCAACAGCCTCTACACGTGCACGGTCAACTGCCCGCCCGGGAACCCGCACGGCGTACAAGGGCGCCTCCAAGGTGTCCTACAACCGGCCGTTCCACACCGCGCTGCGACGACAGCGGCCGGAGCTGGTTCATGTACGCCGAGTACGCCGATGATCCGCTTCCTCGAGGCGAACGGCTACGACGTGAGCTACATGAGCGGCCTCGACGTCGCCACCAGACGGGTCGCTGCTGCTCAACCACAAGATCTTCCTCTCGACCGGCCACGACGAGTACTGGTCCGGCCAGCAGCGGGCCAACGTCGAGGCCGCCCGCGACGCGGGCGTGAACCTGGCGTTCTTCAGCGGCAACGAGGTGTTCTGGAAGACCCGGCTGGAGCCGAGCATCGACAGCTCGAACACCGCCGAACCGGACGCTGGTCTGCCTACAAGGAGACGCACTACGACGCGCCGGTCGATCCGCAGGACCCGCCGACGTGGACGGGCACCTGGATGGACCCGCGGTTCAGCCCGCCGGCGGACGGCGGCCGGCCGCAGAACGCGCTGACCGGCCAGCTGCTTCGTCGTCAACTCCGGCACCACCGACATCACGGTGCCGGCGCAGTACGCCAAGCTCCGGTTCTGGCGGAACACCGCGGTCGCCAGCCTGAACGGCGGGCCAGTCCGCTCACGCTCGGTGCAGGGCGTCGGCACGCTCGGCTACGAGTGGGACGTCGACCCCGACAACGGGTTCCGGCCCGCCGGGCTGTTCGACCTGTCCTCGACGACCGTCAACAGCGCGGAGGTCTTCACCGACTACGGCGGCACGACCCAGACCGGACAGCACCGCGACCCACCACCTGACGCTCTACCGCGCCCCGAGCGGCGCGCTGGTGTTCGGCGCCGGCACCGTGCAGTGGGCGTGGGGCCTCGACAACGGCGGCCCGACCAGCGCGACCGACACGGCACATGCAGCAGGCCACGGTCAACCTGTTCGCCGACATGGGCGCGCAGCCGGCCACGCTGATGGCCGGGCTCGACGGCGGCCACGGCGTCGACCGACACCACCGCGCCGACCTCGACGATCACGTCGCCGGCCGCAGGGCGCCAACCTGTCGAACGGCTCGGCGGTGACGATCAGCGGCACGGCGACCGACGCGGCGGCGGCGTGGTCGCCGGCGTCGAGGTCTCGACCGACGGCGGCACGACCTGGCACCCGGCCACCATGTCCAACCCGAACACGTCAGTCACCTGGACCTACACGTGGGTCGCCCACGGGAACCCGTCGACGACGATCAAGTCCCGGGCGGTCGACGACAGCGGCAACCTCGAGACGCCGTCCGCCGGCATCACGGTCAACATCGGCTGCCCCTGCTCGATCTGGGGCACCGGCCGTCGCGCCCGAAGACGCATCGACTCCGGCGACGCGGCAGCGATCGAGGTCGGCGTCAAGTTCACCGTCGGACGCCTTCGGCTTCGTCACCGGCATCCGGTTCTACAAGGCGAGCACCAACACCGGCACCCACGTCGGCAACCTGTGGAGTGCGACCGGCCAGCTGCTGGCCAGCGCCACGTTCACCGAACGAGACCGCCTCCGGCTGGCAGCAGGTCACCTTCGCCAGCCCGGTCGCGCTCAACACGAACACGACCTACGTCGCGTCCTACTTCGCGCCGAGGGGCCACTACTCGGCCGACAGCGCGTACTTCTACCCGACCCCGCACGCTCGGGCCGGACGCCACGATCACCAGCGTGGACAGCCCGCCGCTGCACGCGCTGCGCAGACAACGGCGACGTCGGCAACGGGCGTCTTCCGCACAGCGGCCACGCAGCACGTTCCCGACCAGCACCAACGACGCGAGAACTACTGGGTCGACGTCGTCTTCACCCGCAGCCTTCACCACGCCGCCCGGCCAGGTCGACGAACGTGACCGCGACCGCGGGCTACGCGTCGGCCACGGTCTCGCTGGTCGGCTCCGACGACGGGCGACCCGGCGACGGCCTACACGGTCACGCCGTACATCGGGTCGACCGCGCAGACCCCGACGACCGTCCCCGGCAACCCGGCGCCGACCACGGCCACCATCTCCGGGCTGACCAACGGCACGACCTACACGTTCACGGTCACCGCCTCGAACCCGGCCGGCACCGGCCCGGAGTCGGCGCACGTCCAACGCGGTGACGCCGTCGTCGAGCGCGCTGCATGTGCACCAACGGCGGCTTCGAGAACGGCGCTCGACGCCTGGACGACGGGGGGCGTCGGTGCCGCCGACCGCGAGCAGCGCGCAGGTCCACTCCGGCACCGGCTCCGCCCTGCTCGGCGTCGTTCAGCCGGCGCCGCAGCCCGGCGGCGACAGCATCCGTGTCGCCAGACGGTCGACCATCCCGCCGACCGGCACGACGACGCTGAGCTTCTGGTACCGGCCGTCCACCGCGGACGAGTCTGCTCCGGCGCCGGCTGCGCAGTACGACTGGCAGGAGGCACAGGTCCGCAACACGGCCGGGCAGACGCTGCGCCAGCATCTTCAAGAGCAACTCCAACTCGCAGACCTGGACCAAGGTCACGTTCGACATGTCGCCAGTTCGCGGGTCAGAACGTCGTGCTCTGGTTCAACGTGCACCAGGACCTGTCGGCCACACCCGGACGACACCTGGATGTACCTGGACGACGTCACGCTCACCGCAGCCGACCGCCGCCGGCGGCGCCGACCGGCGTGACGGCGACGGCGGGCAACGGCTCGGCGACGGTGAGCTGGACGGCGCCGTCCGACAACGGCGGCAGCACGATCACCAGTACACGGTGACGCCGTTCATCGGCACGACCGCGCAGACGCCGATGACGGTGACCGGCAGCCCGCCGGCCACGTCGACCACGGTGACCGGGCTGACCAACGGCACCGCCTACACGTTCACGGTGTCGGCGACCAACGCGATCGGCACCGGCCCGGCCTCGGCGCCGTCCAACGCGGTCACCCCGAACGCGCCGACCGCGCCGGCGCGCCGACCGGCGTGACGGCGACGGCGGGCAACGCGTCGGCGACGGTGAGCTGGACGGCGCCGTCCAGCAACGGCGGCAGCACGATCACCAGGTACACGGTGACGCCGTTCATCGGCACGACCGCGCAGACGCCGACGACGGTGACCGGCACCCCGCCGGCCACGTCGACGACGGTGACCGGGCTGACCAACGGCACCGCGTACACGTTCACGGTGTCGGCGACCAACGCCATCGGCACCGGTCCGGCCTCGGCGCCGTCCAACGCCGTGACCCCGAGCGCGCCGACCGCTGCCGGGGGCGCCGACCGGCGTGACGGCGACCGCGGGCAACGCGTCGGCGCACGGTGAGCTGGACGGCGCCGACGAACACCGGCGGCAGCGCGATCACCAAGTACACGGTGACGCCGTTCATCGGCGCGACCGCGCAGACGCCGACGACGGTGACCGGCAGCCCGCCGGCCACGTCGACCACGGTGACCGGGCTGACCAACGGCACCACCTACACGTTCACGGTGTCGGCGACCAACGCGACCGGCACCGGCCCGGCCTCGTCGCCGTCCAACGCCGTGACCCCGAGCCCGCCGCCGACGGTGACGAGTGTGACGCCGGCTGCGGGGGCGACGGGGGTCGCGGTGTCGGTGGCGCCGACGGCGACGTTCTCGCAGGCGGTGGTGCCGAACACGGTGTCGTTCACGCTGCAGGACTCGGGCGGGAACGCGGTGGCGGGTGCGGTGAGCTTCAACGCCGGCAACACGGTGGCGACGTTCACGCCGACGAGTTCGCTGGCGGCGAGCACCACGTACACCGCGACGGTGTCCGGGGCGCAGAACGCAACGGGCACGCCGATGGCCAGCCCGTTCGGCGTGGAGCTTCACGACCAGCGGCCGCAGTGCCCGTGCAGTGTCTGGCAGAACGGGACGCCGACCGGTGCGGTGGACGCCCCCGACACCACTGCGGTGAACCTGGGCCTGCAGTTCCGGGCCAGCAGTAGCGGGTTCGTGACCGGGGTGCGGTTCTACAAGGAGGTCGACAACACCGGTCGCACATCGGCAGCCTGTGGAGTTCGACCGGGACGTTGCTGGCGTCGGGCACGTTCAGCGGTGAGTCCGCCGTCGGGCTGGCAGGAGCTGGCCTTCTCCAGCCCGGTGGCGATCACGGCGAACACCACCTATGTGGTCTCCTACCACACCGATGCCGGGCACTACGCGCTCACCTCGAGCGGGCTGGCCTCGGCGGTGACCAACGGGCCGTTGACCGCGCTGGCCAGCGGCGGGGTCTACGCCTACGGCTCGGCCAACGCGTTCCCGTCGAACACCTTCAACGCATCGAACTACTGGGTCGACGTCGTGTACTACGCAGACCGCGGGAACCACGCCGCCGACGGTGACGACTGTGACGCCGGCCGCGGGGTCGACGGGGTCGCGGTGTCGGTGGCGCCGACGGCGACGTTCTCGCAGGCGGTGGTGCCGAGCACGGTGTCGTTCACGGTGAAGGATTCGGGTGGGACGCGGTGGCGGGTGCGGTGAGCTTCAATGCCGGTAACACGGTGGCGACGTTCACGCCGACGAGTTCGCTGGCGGCGAGCACCACCTATACCGCGACGGTGTCGGGGGCGCAGAACGCCTCCGGGCATGCCGATGAGCAGTCCGTTCATCTGGAGCTTCACGACCGGTGCGGTGTCCCAGTGCCCGTGCAGTGTCTGGCAGAACGCGGCGCCCTCGGGTGCGGTGGATGCGGCTGACACCAGTGCGGTGAACCTGGGCGTGCAGTTCCGGGCGAGCAGTAGCGGGTTCGTCACCGGGGTGCGGTTCTACAAGGAGGTCGACAACACCGGTTCGCACATCGGCAGCCTGTGGAGTTCGACCGGGACGTTGCTGGCGTGGGGCACGTTCAGCGGTGAGTCCGCCAGCGGCTGGCAGGAGCTGGCCTTCTCCAGCCCGGTGGCGATCACGGCGAACACCACCTATGTGGTCTCCTACCACACCGACGCCGGGCACTACGCGCTCACCTCGAACGGGCTGGCGTCGGCGGTGACCAACGGGCCGTTGACCGCGCTGGCCAGCGGCGGGGTCTACGCCTACGGCTCGGCCAACGCGTTCCCCTCGAACACCTTCAACGCATCGAACTACTGGGTCGACGTCGTGTACACGCAGACCGCGGGGACCACGCCGCCGACGGTGACGACGGTGACGCCGGCCGCGGGGTCGACGGGTATCCGGTGTCGGTGGCGCCGACGGCGACGTTCTCCCAGGCGGTCGTGCCGAGCACGGTGTCGTTCACGGTGAAGGACTCGGGCGGGACCACGGTGGCGGGTGCGGTGAGCTTCAATGCCGGAACACGGTGGCGACGTTCACGCCGACGAGTTCGCTGGCGGCGAGCACCACCTATACCGCGACGGTGTCGGGGGCGCAGAACGCCTCCGGCATTCCGATGAGAGTCCGTTCATCTGGAGTTTCACGACCGGTGCGGTGTCCCAGTGCCCGTGCAGTGTGTGGCAGAACGCGGCGCCCTCGGGTGCGGTGGATGCGGCCGATACCAGTGCGGTGAACCTGGGTGTGCAGTTCCGGGCGAATAGCAGTGGCTTTGTCACCGGGGTGCGGTTCTACAAGGAGATCGACAACACCGGTGCGCACACTGGCAGTCTGTGGAGTTCCACCGGGACGTTGCTGGCGTCGGGCACGTTCAGCGGTGAGTCGGCCAGCGGCTGGCAGGAGTTGGACTTCTCCAGCCCGGTGGCGATCACGGCGAACACCACCTATGTGGTCTCTTACCACACCGACGCCGGGCACTACGCGCTCACCTCGAACGGGCTGGCTTCGGCGGTCACCAACGGACCGTTGACCGCGCTGGCCAGCGGCGGGGTCTACGCCTACGGCTCGGCCAACGCCTTCCCCTCGAACACCTTCAACGCATCGAACTACTGGGTCGACGTCGTGTATTCACCGTAATGCGGCGCGATCTCGGGGGCCTCGTCGGACGGTTCAGCTGCCGGCTGCACGTCTCACTGAGCGCCTAAGTAGCCAACGAACGGAGTATCAGATGAAGAGCCTTGCTCTCGCCGCAGCGGGTGCTGCTGTCATTGGGCTAACCGCGTGCAGCCACGCCGCAGCCCCCAGCGCAGCGCCCACAAGCAATGGCAAGGGCGCGCCGAGCGCGCCCGTCAGCTGCAGCCAGCAGTACCGCACCTGGAAGCAGGGCGATGGCAAGGGCGTCATGGGTGTTCTCGATGCCGTCACGTCGGCAGCAACGGCCGGGGATGCTCAGGTGCTGTCGGCGAGGCTGAAGCAGGCAAGGCCGGCTGTCGCCAAAGCCGCCCGGCACCCCATACCCGCCTGCGCCGACCCGAGCGGGTACTGGAGCGTGCTGTTGATGCACATGAATGCCGCGGTGGCCGGCAAAGGCTCGGCGTCGAGCGTGCGAGCCGCGATGCAGGATGTGCCGAAAATCCATCACAAACTGCTAGCCGAAGTCCAGCAAGCCGCCCATTAGGCGGATTCGAGGCCTAAAGCTTTGTGATCCAAGGCGTTGTCGTACAGACGGGGGATTTCTCAGTGGACCGACCAGGCGTACTGCTTGACCGTGACGGAACGATCATCGCCGACACGGGTACGTCGGCTCCGTCGATCGCGTCGAGTTCCTCGACGGCGCGATCGAGGCGATCGCCGAGCTAAACCGAGCAAATCTGCCGGTAGCGGTGGTGACGAACCAGGCCGGCGTAGCGCGGGGCTACTTCGACATGGAGGACGTTCACCAGGTGCACAAGCACATGATCGAGGAGATGGCGCGGCAAGGCGCGCATGTCGACCTTTGGTTATTCTGCCCTTATCACCCCGACGGCACGGTGGAGTCGTTCGCGCGAGCCAGCGCCGACCGAAAGCCCGGTCCGGGCATGGCTCTTGCCGCCGCGGAAGCGCTCGACTCTCGATCTCACATCGTCCTGGGTGGTTGGTGACAGCGCGGGTGACATCGGGCTGGCTCGGGCCGTGGGCGCGCGTCCCCTGCACGTGGGGCCGGTCGACTTTCCAGCGGCTGACGTTCTGTCATTCCCCGACTTGGCCGCAGCGGTACGGCATATCCTCAAACAACACTCGGACTGGCTTGACAGTACGGCCGTCGTTCCCGGCACGGCAGTACCCGGACGGCGGCACGTTCGGCAGCGCCTACGCGGGCGAGCTTGCCAGGGCATTCAGCACGATCGACATGGCCCAGGTGGCCCGGGCAGCCGAGTTGCTCAATGACGCCTACGACCGGGACGCTTCCGTCTTCGCCTGTGGCAACGGTGGTTCTGCCTCCATCGCCAACCACCTACAGTGCGATCACGTCAAAGGCGTGCGCAACGGAACCGACCTGACCACTCGGGTGTTCAGCCTCAGCACCAACGTAGAGCTCTTCAGCGCCATCGCGAACGACCATGGGTACGACGCGGTGTTCGAGTACCAGTTGCAGTCGCTGGCGCGGACCGGGGATGTATTGATTGCCGTTTCATCCTCCGGCCGGTCACCAAACATTGTTCGGGCGTTGGAATGGGCGAACCGGCACGGGATGCACACCATCGCCCTCACTGGTTTCTCCGGTGGCGCGGCAAAGGAGCTGGCGTCGGTATCTGTGCACGTCCGCTCGGACAACTACGGGATCATCGAAGACGCGCATCAGGCTTGCATGCATCTGCTTGCCCAGTACGTGCGGCAGTCCCGGATGACTCCCGATGCCGTGACCGCCAACACCTTCTGAGGACATCATGCGCGTTGCTATCAATCTCCTGACCGATGATCCCGCCAATCCGTCCGGGGCCCACTGGTTCTGGACGCGGGTGATCCCGGAAATGGCCGAGTCGTCTGACCGACGGCGAGGAATTCCACTTGCTGGTCAGCCCGAAGTCACGTCCGACGCATCAGGGCTATGGTGCCGAACGTCCACTACATCACCTTTCCTTGGTCGAACGAGAGCCCACCAAAGCGAACCCTGAGCGAGCACACCTACGCACCTGTGCGCCTTCCCCTTTCGAAGATCGATGTCCTGAGTACGCTGATGGCCCCGATCGTCAGATCGGCGCCGTCCTTGGTGGTGCACTTCAAGACGCTGCACGCATACACGGCCCCGCAGTCCATACGGCTTGCCGCGCGCCTGTACCGGCGGATGAGCTATCCACGTACGGCCAAGGTCGCGGACGCGATCATCATCAACTCGGAGAGCCTGCGTCGGGAGGTCATGCACTATCTGGACGTCGACCCGGCCAAGTTGCACCTCATCCCCGAGGCCGTCGACCATGAGGTGTTCCGTCCCGGAGACCGGGACGAGGCCTGGCACCACGTCAGGACCCGCCACGGTGTCTCCAGACCGTTTGTCCTCTTCGTGTCCTCGTTGTGGCCGTACAAGAACTGCGAAGGATTGCTGCGCGCCTTCGCGGCCGCCAAGTCCGATCTCGGTGATCGTCAGCTCGTCATTGTGGGCCCGGGCCGGGACGTCGAGTACGTCGGCGAGCTTCGGGCGCTGGCCGACCGAGCTAGGCATCGCGAAGGACGTCATCTGGGTCGGTGGAGTTCCTCTGGAGGAGACGGTCCACTTCTACCGGTGCGCTGACGTCTTCGTGTATCCGTCCTTCAACGAGACGTTCGGGCTTCCCATCCTGGAGGCCATGGCGACGGGTTGTCCTGTCGTCACATCCGACACCAGCGCCATGCCCGAGACGGCGGGCGGCTGTGCTCTGCTCGCAGACCCGAAGAACCCCGAGTCCATCGCTGACGCCATCGTCAAGGCCTGCGGCCCTGAGGGGGAGCGGCTGCGCGCCGCGGGTCCGGAGCGGGCCGGAGAGTTCACCTGGGCCGCCACGGCCGAGAAGACGCTCGCCGTGTATCGCGAGGTCTATGCCAGGCGCGGCGGCACGAGGAGGACGTACATGAGGATCCTGGTCACTGGTGGCGCCGGATTCATCGGCTCCCACACCTGCTGACCGCCTGGTCGAGCTCGGGCACGACGTCGTGGTGCTCGACGCGCTCACCGCTCCAGTCCATCGAGACGGCAAGCCGAACTACGTGACTCCGGGGGCGGAGCTCTACATCGGAGATGTCCGAAACCGGGAGCTCGTGGCCAACCTGCTGCGTCGCGTCGATGCGGTTTACCACCTGGCGGCCTACCAGGATTATCTGCCGGACTTCGCCCGATTCACCGACGTCAACGTGACGTCCACCGCCCTGCTCTACGAGATAGCGGTGGCGGAGAGGGCTCGAGCTGAGCCGGATTGTCGTGGCCTCCTCGCAGTCCGCCATGGGGGAGGGGCTGTACCTCTGCGTCGAGCACGGCGAACAGACTCCTGACATCCGACCGGAAGCCGTTCTCCGGGCCGCCCAATGGGACCTGACCTGCCCAATCTGTAACGCGCCCGCTGGAGATGCAGCGAACGCCTGAGCGGATCTCGAACCCGCAGAACCCGTACGGGATGTCGAAGTACGGCGAGGAGATGGTGGCCCTCAATCTTGGCAAGCGCTACGGCATACCGACGGTGGCCCTTCGCTACAGCATCGTGCAGGGTCCCCGGCAGTCGGTGTACAACGCCTACTCGGGGGCGTGCCGGATCTTCAACCTGCACTACCTGCTCGGCGGCGCTCCGACGCTCTACGAGGACGGGCAGGCGATCAGGGATTACGTCAACATCCACGACGTCGTCGACGCCAATGTGCTCGTGCTTACGCGACGAACGGGCCGTCGGCCGCGTATTCAACGTCGGGGGTGGCACGCCGTACACGACGGAGGAGTTCGCCGACGTCGTCCGCCGCCACTACGGGTCCGACCAACCGGGCCGGATCACCGGGGAGTACCGATTCGGCGACACCCGCCACATCTGCTCCGACATCGACGCCCTCAAACAGTTGGGCTGGGCCCCGACGCGTACCCCAGCCGAGTCGGTAGCGGAATATGCGAAGTGGCTCGAGGGGATGCCCGGACTGGACGCCGTCCTCGCGGAGGCTGACGCGAAGATGCGGGCACTGGGCGTGGTGCGCAAGGCGGGCGCATGAAGGCCTTCTTGCTCGCGGCGGGGCTCGGCACCCGGCTGCGCCCGATCACCGACACCACACCAAAGTGCCTAGTGGAGATCGCTGGTCGACCGCTGCTCGACATCTGGCTGGATGCGCTCGCGAAGGCAGGCGTCCACGAGGTGCTGGTGAACACGCACCACCTGGCCGCTCAGGTCGACGCGCACGTGGCCCGATCGGTCGACGCCTCCGGTCGTGCGGCTCAGTCACGAGCCAGTACTGCTCGGCAGCGCCGGCACCCTGCTGTGCCAATCGGGATTTCGTCGCGGACGAGGACATGTTCCTGGTGATCAACGCGGACAACCTCACCGACTTTGAACGATGCGT
>CAVPYQ010000041.1:0-145718 GCA_963709985.1 uncultured Actinomycetota bacterium | reverse complement strand
CGAGCGAGAGGAGCGCGGCGTTCAGCTTGCTGCCCACAGGGCTCCCCTCCCCGCACTTCGGGCGCCGGCCGTGTGCTCGGGCTTGCCCGGCGGACGCTGTGAGTGTGGCACCGGGCCCGCCGGGCCGGCGCAGCTCTGCCGACTCGCCCTCCGGCAGGTCGACCAGCGCGTACCCGGCACCGGGCACAACGGGGCCGTTCGCCGGCGGAGGTGTTCATCCGGGCGTGCTGTTCACGAAAACTGAACGGCACGCCCGAATGAACACCGCGCCTGGCCACGGCCCCGAACCGTCCGGGTCGCGTTCGGCGCGGGCGGTCGGGCACACTTCGCACGACACTCGGGGGGCTGCTGCGTGCGGGCCGGGTGGGGACGCCGTGGGCCGATTATGTCGCCTTCACCCCTTACGGTGCGGTCATCTCCGCGCCGTACAACCGGGATCAGATCAACGGCCAGGAGACCCAGATCTCCGGCGGTTTTAACGAGGCGAGCGCCACGCGGCTGGCCCGCGAGCTCCACCCGTAAGCGCGCCGCCTGGGTCGCCTCACGCGGTGACCGGTGCGGCGCCCCTGCGCGGCCGCGGGTCTCGCCGCACCGGACCGCAGCACCGCCCGTTGACCGCATGACGCGGCCTTGTCGCGAGGGGCGCGCATGCGGGTACTCCGCGCCCGGACGGGCAGCAGCTCCGGGACGAGGTTCGTCCCGGAGCTGCCGTTCCCTCCCCGGAGCGGTCCGCGCAGGCCGTGCCGCGGCCGCTCAGGTGTGTTGGCCCGGCCTGGTCAGACGCCGGCCCAGCCGAGGTAGAGGCGCTGGCCGTAGGAGGCGACGGCCATGGTGTGGATGCCGCGGGTGCGCCCGTCATAGGTGCTGATCATCTGCCCGCCGCCCAGGCTGATCGCGACGTGGCCGGGCTGCCCGGCGGCGGAGCGGAAGAAACCAGCGCGCCGCGGGGCGGTTGTAGGTCGCCGGGGTGCGGTTCCGGGCGACGGTCCAGTAGGTGTAGGCGTTGGTGTGCGCGGGCGTGTAGGGCAGGCCGGCGGTGATGTTGACGCCGGCAGCAGGTAGGCCTGGTAGACCGCGGCCAGGCAGTAGCCGTCGTAGGCGGTGCTGTGCAGGCGCGCGGACTCTTCCACCCGATCGCCTGGTCGGCTCGCGACGCCCCAGGCAGCGCCGTGCGCCGGGGCGGGGGCGGGGGCGGGTGCGCCGCATTTGGGGGTGCCGTAGGTCGCGGTCAGCTGCGCCTCGGTGGAGTAGTGCGAGTTCGTAGTAGGAGGCGTAGTAGCCGGTGTGCCCGGCCCAGCTGATGTTGAACCAGACGTTGACGCCGTTGATGTTCTGCCCGTAGGTGAAGCAGTGGAAGTCCGGGGACGCGCCCTGCGGGATGGTGCCCAGCGGCGGCTGGGAGGTGTCGGGGGTGGGGCGGATGTTGACGGTGGCGGTGACGTGGATGGGTGAGCTTGATCGCTCCGGCGGGGTGCCGCCGCTGAGGATCAGCACGGTCGCGGTGGCGGCTGCGGCGAGGGTCGCGGTGGCGAGGGCGGCGAGGCGGCGCCGTGGGCGGCGGGCTCGGTGGCTGGTCGGACATGGTGGTCTCCTTGATGGGTGGCCGGTGGTGGGGTGTGAGTGGACGCCCTGGGGTGGCGGCGCCGAAAGCTGGTGTGGACCAGGTCCCGGGCGGCGGGTGCGGGGTGGCGTTCCCGTTTCAGGGCGTTGCCGATGGTGTCGCTGCTGGGATGGGTGAAGCAGTAGGTGGCGACCAGCACCCGGGTGCCGTCGACGGCGAGGCCCGTGGTGCTCTTGCCTTCCTTGTGCAGCATCTTGGTGGACCGCGGCGATGCGTTGGGGGTGCTGTCCTTCTGGTACTGGCCGCAACTGGTGTCGGCTCCCTTGTTGCAGCCGGCGAGCAGGCCGCAGGCCGCCAGGCCGGCGATGAGGGGTGACGCTTGTGGTCCGTGTTCCGCGCATGGCTGTCTTCCCCCTCGGTGATGGATGTGTCGGGCTGCCGCGGCCGGTGGTGGCCGGGTCGCGGCGTCTCGGGCCGGTGGCGGCCGTGGCAGGTCTACTGGCTGGCAGCGGGCGGCTGCTGGCCTGTGCCCGGCCGTGCGGTCAGTGCCCGTGGCCTTCAGGTCAGTGGTGGACCAGTTCGGTGATGCCGGTGGTCTTCGCGCGCATCCGCAGCGCCCGTTCGAGTTCGGTCAGGGTCGCGGCCCGGGTCGGCGCCCACAGTTTGGCTTGCGCGTCCACGGTGACGACGGCGCCGCCGCCGTTCTGGTCGGCGAAGCGGACCAGCAGCGCCACCCCGAAGTCGCCGGCCAGCACCCGGGCGGTCGGCCGCGAATCCAGGTAGAGCAGTCGCGGGCCCTGCTCGACGACGGCCAGGCCGGGGGTGCGGGCGGCCGCGGCCAGGTAGGCGGCGCGCACATGGTCGGGGGTGTCGGCGAAGACGCGGGGTGTCGCGCTCCGGTCGGGTCGGAACTCGGCCAGGCGGGGTGCGGGCCGAGAACCCGGCCGCGGTGAGCCCGAGCGACACGGCGAGCGCGCCGACCAGGATGACGATGACCAGTGCGTTCATCGGTGCCAGCTCCTTAGGTTTCGTGTCGGGTCGGGTCGGGACGGTTCAGCGGCTGGTCAGCTGCAGGCCCGGGTCGCGGCGGGCGACCTCGTTGACGAACGAGTTCATCCGGATCCGCAGCGTGTGCCCCTTGGTGGGGACCTGGGTGAGGACCTTGACCCGCAGCCGCAGCGGGCGGATGTCGACGGCGACCTTGCCGCCGGCCGGGTGCACGGTCATGCCGATCTGCTGGCGGTGCCCGGTGATCAGCGGGCTCTGCGCGACGAGCGGGTTGCCGTCGTCGACGAGCTGCCAGCCGCCGCGGGCGACCTTGTCGACGAACGCGGCCCGGATCTGGTCGACCGGCAGGCTGGTGTGCAGCACGCGGGGCCGCACGCCGTTCTTGAGCCACGCGGTGTAGGCCCACCGGATGGCGATGATCGCGACGAGGATGACGAGACCGATCATGATGTTCCCCCTGCGGGTGGAGCGGGGAGGGCCGCTCGCGTCGGCGCTTGGCGACGGTTCACCGGGTGTCGGTGAGCACTTTCATTTGGTCGCCGGGCGGGCGGCCGAAAGCTGGTGTGCACCAGGGGGATGGTGCGCACCAGGGTGTTCGCGCTGGCCGGACGGAAACAGCTCACCGAGCGACGGGTCCGGCCGTGCCGGGGTGCGGTGACCTGGGGCGGCCCGAACGACTGGTGGCAGATGCGGGCACGGGTGGCGGCCGTCAGATCGGGTCGGTGTACTGCTGGGTGCCGGTGGCTGCGCGCGCGGTCCAGTGCTGCCCGTCGAAGTACCGGACCTGGTGGTGCCCGGCCGGGTCCCAGCCGGCCGGGCTCGGCGGCGCGGCCGGCTGGGGCGCCGGCGGCGGGGCGGGTGCGCCTGCCTGTGCCGAGGCGGTGACGGCGTGGCGGACCGCGGCGGCGACGGCGGCGGCGTGCTCGACCGGCAGCGCGACGGTTGCGGATGCCGGGCCTGTGAACGTCAGCAGGCGTGCTGCCCGCAGCCGCGGCTGGTCGCTGCGGTGTTCGACGATCTGGTGGATCGCGGCGGTGGGGGGCGCCGATCGCGTTGAGGCGGCGCAGGGACTTGAACGCGATCATGAGCGCGGCCGGGCAGGACGGCCAGGATGCTGTGGACCGGGGAGCGGTCGGTGATGAGCATGGCGGGCATCGCGAACAGGCAGAGATCCGCCGGGCGGAGTTCGGCGCGGAACACCGCGGCGACGTCCTGCAGGATCATCCCGCACGCCTGCGCACATCCCGGCTGTCCCCCCAGGGTGAGCT
The DNA here is from genome assembly GCA_963709985.1 of uncultured Actinomycetota bacterium. GTDB lineage: Bacteria > Actinomycetota > Actinomycetes > Mycobacteriales > Jatrophihabitantaceae > DASXRA01. The sequence goes on along the minus strand of CAVPYQ010000041.1, from coordinate 141,881 downwards.
CGACGCAGCTGGTCAAACCGTCGATGACGACGTCTTGCGGGTTTCTGAGCCCGGCGTCTGCCACGGTGCCCTCTTCCCTTGGTCGGCGTAGGCCACACCGCTGCCCAGGCCCGATGCTGGGGGCCGTGCGCAGCGGTACAAGGACAGGCCCGGGCCGGGCTCGGTCCGGGCCGGGGTCACGGTGACGGGCCGGCTCAGCAGGCCACCCGTTGCGAGAGCGGGTTGAGGAAGCTCTTCCCGCGGGCCGGGTCGAGAGTTTGAGGGCCGCCACCTCGGGGCGGCTGACGTAGTCGGCGGCCACGTCGTCAAGCCAGCGGCCGTTGACCTCGGCGACTTCGAACACGTACTGCGGCCAGAGCGTGCAGTCGGTCACGCCGGGCGGGTTGCCCTGCGCGGCCGGGTCCTGGCGGGACACGAACCGGGCCGGGATGGCGATCAGGTCCGGGGCGAGCTGGGCCGGCTGACCGAACACGACCTGGTAGTGGCGGGTGGTCGCGTACCCGCCGGTGAACACCTGGTTCGGGGTAGGCCCGTGCAGGCTTTCGGTGCTGGCGTTCCAGGCCCCGGGGAAGTTCTGCTGGTTGATGGCGGTCAGGAAGCCGATCACGCTGCGGACCGCGGCCCTCCGCGCGGCGTCCAGGCCCGGCGGCTGCCACTCGACGAGCTGCGCGGCGCGGGTCGGGGTTGCGCCGGTGTCGGTGTACGGGATGACCGCGGCCGGTGCCGGCGGGCCGGGCAGCGGCGCGGTGGCCGGGTCGGTTCGGCCGCCGACGGCACGGCCGGCACGTCGGCCGGCGCGACCGCGGGCGCAGGCGCGGTCGCAGGCGGGGGCACCGTGGTGGGCGGGACGCTCGGCCCGGTCGTCTGGGCCGTCCCGGTAGAGGTGACGCTCTGCTGCTGCAGGCAGCCGGCACCGGCGGTGCGCGGACCGACGAGGTAGACCACCTCGTCGGTGCTGCCGTCGGTGAGGGTGACGCTCGCGTGCACCGCGAAGGTGCCCGTGGTGGCCGGTGACACCTGCCCGATCGTGTAGGAGGCCACCGGCAGCGGCGCGACATGCACGCCGGGGCAGGCCCAGCTGCCGGCCGTGCTCGCCCGGTGCCGGCCGCGTTCAGGTAGGCCTGCACGGTCGCGTCGGCGCCGGCGCCGGTCAGTGCCGTGTCCGCCTGTGCGCCGGGGTAGGGGAGGCTCTCGGCGGCGGCCAGGCGGGTGTGCCCGGTGGTGACCGCGGTCGCGGTGCCCAGCACGACGGCGGCCGCACCGAGCAGGGCGACCGCGGCCCACCCGAGACGCGGAGTCGCGGGCCGCTGCGGCGGGCGGCTCAGCGCCCACGCGGCGAACCCGACCGGGACCAGCAGCAGGAACGGTGTATCGGCCCACAGCTGGTGGCGCAGCGGCGAGGTCCAGTGCTCGCGGGCCGGCAACTGCTGCAGCCACAGCCCGGGTCCGTGCGGGGCGAACCAGGCGGCGACGAGGGCGAACGCGGCCGTGACCAGGACCAGGCCGGCGGCCGAGCGTGCGCGCAGGACCAGCCAGCCGGCGAATAGCAGCGCCGCGGTCATCGCGTTGACCGCCCAGGAGTAGCTGACGGTGCTGTTGAAGAACACGTAGGCGAGCACGCCCGCGGCCAGGCCGGCGGCGAGCACGCCGGCCCGCCGGGCGGGCGACGCGGGCGGCAGCAGGCAGGCCAGCAGGAACGGGGCGAGCGGCGCGAGCACCGCCGCGGCGCGGTGCGCGGCCGCCTCGGACAGCGGCAGCAGGCCGTTGCGCGTGACGGGACTGGCGACCGGCGCGGTGAAGTAGTGCACCTTGGTCAGCACGACCGCGGCGACGACCAGGCCGGTCCACAGCACGGCGTGCGCCGACCGACCGGGTAGGACCGTTGTCGCTGGGGCCGGGCGGCGGGTGGCCCTCATCGCGTGGCGGGGACCAGGCCGATAGCCCGGACAGCCCGGACCAGTCGGCAGCCTGCGGCGGCGAGCCAGTTGCCCGGCGGAGGCTGCTGCCCGGGCCACGGTGCGGGACCCGCGGCGGGAGGCTGCGCGGCGGGGCGGGTCGCGTCCGGGTCGAAACCCATCCCAGGCGCGGGCGGGGCGGGGTGTCGCCCTGCAGCCCGCCGCCCATCCAGACGGCCGGGTCGGCGCCGGCGGCACAGCGGGCGGGGTTGATGGCGGTGCGGCCCGGCCGGGCACAGGAGTCGGGCTCGACCAGCCGAAGGTCTGCGTTGCTTCTTCAGCGGAGGCCGGTTGTCGGCGTTCCGAGCGGCGCGTCGACCGGTCGGGTCAGCGCCGCGCCGGTCGCCGCCGCTGCTGCGACGGCCGCGGTGACCTGGTCGCTTGATCGTCGGATTCAGGCGGGGTGTGCACGGTGGCGACGTTCAGCGGAGCTGAACGTCACCGTCTCCTGCGCCGGCGTGCCCGCGGCCACCGGCGTCTCGGCCGGTTCGGGTGACACGGCGGCCTCGCCCCACGGCTCGGGTGCCGGCGGCGGATACGCAGAGGGCGAACCGGCCTGCGCCGGGTCGCCGGGCGGCGGCGGGTAGCCCAGCTGACCCTGCGGCGGTGGTGGGTAGTCTGGCTGACCCTGCGGCGGTGGTGGGTAGTCTGGCTGACCCTGCGGCGGTGGTGGGTAGTCTGGCTGACCCTGCGGCGGTGGTGGGTAGTCTGGCTGACCCTGCGGCGGTGGTGGGTAGCCCGGCTGACCCTGCGGCGGTGGCGGGTAGCCCGGCTGACCCTGCGGCGGCTGGCGGGTAGCCCGGCTGACCCTGCGGCGGTGGCGGGTAGCCCGGCTGACCCTGCGGCGGTGGCGGGTAGCCCGGCTGACCCTCCGGCGGTGGCGGGTAGCCCGGCTGACCCTCCGGCGGTGGCGGGTAGCCCGGCTGACCCTCCGGCGGTGGCGGGTAGCCCGGCTGACCCTGCGGCGGTGGCGGGTAGCCCGTCGGGTCCGGCGGCGGGGGCGGTGCGGCGGCCTGGCCGGGCACCTGCACCGGCCCGGACCATTCGCGGGCGGCGCGCTCGGCGCAGGGGCTGCGTTGTCGCTGGCCGGAGTCAGCGGGTTCCCGCAGTGCGGGCAGAACGCGGCGCCGGGGTAGGCCTGGTTGCCGCAGGCCTGGCAGGTCATCGTGAGCGCCTGAGGGAACGCCGCGCGGTCAGCGCCGCGACGGCGGCACAAGTCATCCGGTCACGGGACTGTGTGCCGATGCTCCACCCCCTGCGTCGGCCGGCGCTCGCACCGGCCCAGGCCGTGACGGTCGTCCCGTCCGGTCAGCTGTCCCCGCGAGTACATTCGCCCGGGCCGCCCGGCGGAACCCTGGTGCGTGCCAGGATTGCCCGCCGCCCGCAAAGGCCGCTTCCCGTGCCATGGCCCTGTGCGCACCGACCGCGGCACCGTCATCGCAGCCGCACCGCGTCGACGTGCCCGCCCGGCGCAGGCAGGTAGCCGTTGCCGACCAGCACGTAGAGATAGTCCGGGTCGGTCACCCCGACCTGGCGGTGCGAGCCGAGCTTGTAGGCCCGCTGCTGCGCTGCTTCCAGCCGCTGCGCAACGGCGCCGTCGCTGACCCCAAGGCGCCGCGCGGCCGCTTCGAGCTTGACCGGCAGCGGCCCGGGCACCGGCCCCCCAGCCAGGTGCGGCGCGAACACCGTGGTCAGCGCGTCCAGCTGTGCGCGGGTGAGCAACACCACCACGATGCCGGGCTCTGCGTGTTCGTCGACCCGGGGCCCGGCCAGACTTGCCCCACGCCGGGCAGCTCGTAGCGGTCGGCTTCGAGCAGCACCCAGTGCTGGGCGTCGCGGACCGAGCCGATCAGGCGCAGCGCCACCCGCGGCCAGCGCAGCGCGATCGCCTTGTTCCGTTCGGGCCAGCTCGCCGCCTGCCCCCACGGATGCAGGCCCGCCCGGTTACTGTTCGTGCACACCAGCCGCCAGCCCTCCGCCGTCGCAGTGACCGTCGGGCCTGCCGGGAGACGCCGGTTCGGCCAGGTCGACGCCGAGCGGCAGATCACCCTCGCGCCCACGACCAGCGAATCCCCTATTTTCTATGGGCAATGTCCGGTTTCGGCTGGTCGCGGGTCGCCGGTCAACCCGCGCACCACCGCCGCCCGTCGCTGTTTTCGGCAGGTTCGCCCATGCGTGTCCCCCCGGACTGCTGTCGCGTTCACGTGAACGACTGACGCGTCCGTCAACAAGCTTCACAGGGATACCGCGGATGAGGCAGTCTTGCGTCCCTTCGCGGGCGGATATCTTTCGGGTCTAGGGGAGCGGTCCGGCCGTTCCACGACGGCCGACCGGTATCACGACATGTCCGTAATGAGGGCTGTGATGACGACACTGACTTCTGGGTCGCTCCCGGCAACGCGCCGGACACCTACCCGCTGGTGTCCGTCCTCGGCGGCGGCGGCGAGGGCGACGTGTGGAAGGCAGTGCTCCCGCTCTCCGACGCCGGGCGCCGGCAGGTCGCGATCAAGAGCATGCGCGGCGCCGGTTCGCCGGCGGGGGAGCGCAACGGGCCCGGTTTGGGCACCTGCTCAGTGCTCGCGCATCCCGGCCTCGTCAGGGTCACCGGCGTCTTCGCCGGCCCGGGACCGCACCGGCGCGCCCAGCCGCCCACGCCCGGCGTGTTCCGCTACGTCGTCATCGACTACGTCAACGGGGTCACGCTCCGCGAATCAGTCGATGAGAACCCGACGCCACCGCCGGCGCGCAGCTGGCGATGCTGCGCCGTCGCCGCCGCCCTCGACGAGATGTACTCCGGGGCGAGCACGAGGTCCCCGTCGCGCAGGCGACGTCAAACCGGCCAACGTCGTCGTTCGCCCCGACGGCGCAGGTGCTCGTCGACCTGGGCCTGGCCCGCCTGGCCGACGCGGCCGGAGTGTCCGGCGCAGCGACCCCTACGCCGCGCCGGAACGCGCGGCCCCGGCGCGCAGGCCGCGCCGCCGGCCGCGCGTCGCGTTCGCCGCGACCGCCGCGCAGATCCTCGCCGCGCAGCCGCTGCCGACCGACCCGCACGGCTTCCTCGACGTCGCCACGCTACAGCGCCTGCTCAACTCCCACCGTGACCGCCGGCGCCCGATGCTCTCGCGCCAGATCCTGTCCATGGTCAGCGCGCCCGCCGAAGCCCGGCCCCGGCAGCTGGGCCAGTCGCTCTCCTCGGCCACCGACGCCCTCTCCCAGATGACCACCCCGGCCGGTGGCCCACCGGCCCCGCCCCCGCCGGGGTACGGCCCGCCCGACCGGACCGCGTCATCGCCGCCCCCGGGCGACGCCGGCGCAGGCGTAACGCGCTGCTCATCGGCGCCGCCGCGCTGGTCGTCCTGCTCGCCGGAAGCGGCCCGGCGTACACGATGGCCAGCAGCGGGAAGAAACCCGCGCCCGCCCCCGCCGCCGCGACCCCGGCGCGCCCTCGAGCCCGAGCACCCTGAGACCGACGGCGGCACGCTCTACCCCGACCGACACCGGCCCCGGTCTCGGCCTTTCCACCGACAGCTCCCCGGGCAAGAGCACCTAGCGACCGACGCACCGACCAAACCCCCTCCGACGGACCCCAGACCACGGCCACACTCACCGCACCGCGACCACCCAGTGGGTCAGCGACCTCGACCATGGTCAACTCGGCACGCCCGCCGATCGATCGGAGCGGCAGGGCGTCGTCGGAGCGCACGAAGGTCAACGGCAAGCTCCAGGCCATTCGATCACGGCAACCCGCGGTGCAACGAGCAGGACGGCGGCGACTACTGGACCCAGTCGACGTGTCCGCGCGTACTCGATCCTCGACGGCATCATCGGCCTGAGCAACAACTGCCCCGTGCCGGGGGTGGCTGAGCTGGCGTGTCTACGGCGACGGCGAGTCATCCCGCCTCGGCGCCTCCACGCTGGGCACCGCGCTCCACCTGCACGTGTCAGTGAAGAGCGTGCTGCGGCTCGCTGTGGATCAGCGACCCGCCCCCGCCGGCAACCCCGACCGGCGTACGGCACTGCGGCTCACCCGCACCCGCGACCTTGTGTCGCAACCTGCAACTCGCCGCCCGAGGCAACCGACACGGCACCACCCGGGGGGAACCGACCATGGCAGTCCACACCCGCTCCGCGCTGCGCACCCGCGCCGCCGCAGCCGCAGCCGCCGGCCTGCTGGCGGCCGCGTGCGTGGCCGGCTGCTCCTCCAGCTCCGGGCAGCTGAACGCCAGCTCGACCTGCAAGCAGTACCTGAGCAAGGACGCCGCCACCCGCCACGACGCCGCGATGCGCCTGTCCGCGCAGCTGCACGCCGAGGACCCCGGCAACCCCATGTGGGGGCTGAACGCCGACTACCTGTGCACCAACAACCAGGGCGCCACCCTGCGCACCGTGTTCGGCCACCCCAGCGCAGCACCGACCGACCCGGTCACCGACGTCCCACCGACCCGGTCACCGACGTCCCCGCCGACCCGCCCACCGACACCCCGACGCCGAGCATCTCAGCACCCCCGGCAGACGCGCTCGGCCAGGTCGTGCTCTCCGCCGACACAATCAGCAACGTGTGCTCGGCCGACGGCGGCGGCAACGGCGGCAACCTGACCGAACTGCTCAACCACGCCGTCGCCATCCTCAGCTGCGACACCACCCCGGCCACCCTGCTCGGCCTGGACGTGGCCACCGGCGCCGTGCTGTGGACCCACCCGCTCAGAGACACCTCCACCGACCCCACCACCACCGACGCAGCCGGGGCGTCGACCGCCGAAACGGTGCTGCCCGGGCCTGGCAGCCATGTCTACCTGCTCGACGTCACCCGGGTGCCCGCCACCGGCCTCGCCGCCGCCTACACCACCCGCACCATCACCGCCCTTGACGAACACAGCGGCGACCAGTCCTGGACCCAGCCGCTGGAGGCGGAGGACCGGCAAGACAGCGGCAACGGCGGCACCGTCCTGGAAACCCCGGGCCCCGGCGACGGCGCCACCCAGGTCCTCGTCATCCTCGACGAGTACTCCTCCTTCGACGCGGCCACCGGCAAACCGCTGTGGCGCCGGGCGACCCCCGACAACCAGCCGACCTACGTCGGCTACAACCTCGCACTGAGCACGGCACCGTCCGACACGGGCGACGCGACCAACCTCACCGCCACCAACCTGGCCACCGGCAAGCCCGCCTGGTCCACTGCATTGGCCAACGGGCAGAGCGCGGTCACCTCCGACAGCGGCAGCTACACCGGACAGCTCGCCGGGCACACCTACTGGACCTTCGCCGCCACCGGCTATGACACCTTCGACGTCCTCACCGGCAAACACACCGGGCACGCGGTCTACCCCGCCCGCGTGGACGCACACCCTAGCCACCCCCACATACATCGCCGCCTACGTCGCCGGGACGCTGCGCCTGTTCCACACCGGCAGCTGGTCGCGGCCCGTCTGGTCAGTGTCCGCAGCCGAGACCACACCGGTCGTCATGTCCGACAAAGCGCTGCTCGTCCAGGCCGACAGCGGCACGCTGATCCTCGACATGGCCGACGGCTCCATCCTGCAACGCGACGTCACCGTCGACAGCAGCGCCGGCCAGAGCGACCTGAACGACGGGCTGCTGCCCGAGGGAAGCGACATCCTCGAACTCGCCCCGCCGAGCTGAGCTGCTGCCGGCAGGCGGGCGTCCCGCCGACGAGACTCTCCCGCACACCATCAGGTACGAGATCCGTCAGACATCTCGACCGAGAGGCAACTGCGGTGGATACCCGAATCGCGAACGTCGACGGCGGCAACACCACCCAAGAGCAGCTCGTCGCGCCGGCGCCGAGCCCTTCGCTGCCGTGACCAATGGGTGGAGAGTCTGGGTGTGGAGGCGCCCGGACCGGGAGGGGAATCCGTTGGCGGTCGGGATGACTCGGCACAGGACCTGCGCTGGGATCAGGTGTGGCACGTCGGCGGTAGGGCGATGTTCTACGACCGGGCGGGGCGGTCCACGACGTTGCGCGACTACGTCGCCATGATTAGCGAGCCCGCATGCAAGATCGTCGCATCTGACACGATGCCAGGCGGACTGCGCGTCATCACCGCGTGGCTCGGCTCGGACAACGGCCCCGCTCGGGGATGAACCGCCGATGATCTTCGGCACTGTCGTGATGGGTACAGACGGTTAGATCCGCTCCGAGCGGCTCTCAGCGACCGAAGACGACGCACGCGCTACGCACGCAAGGGTTCTCGCGATCCGTGCGTGACTCAAGACGATCAACCTACAGGATGTAAGCAGACGGGAGTCCGGTGGACCTTGCTCACCCAGACGGCCCCCCGCCGGTGCCCTCACTGGGCCGGTCGGTCCGCTCATACGTCGAGCGGACGCGGCGAGCCAGCAGACCCTCGTATGCGAGCGGCTGCTTGTCGAGCTGGGCGGAGCAGGGTTCGTCTGCGTCGAGGGCACGCGTGTCTAACCCCAATGCCGTTCAATTACGCGGCTGTGATTTCGATGGTGGCGGGCCTGTCGTAGCGGTTCTCGCGGTGTTTTCGGCGTTTGATGGGCCGGTAGCAGGGGCCGTAGCGTTTGATCACTCTGGGATAGGCGCGGGGTCGGCGTTCGTGGAGCGGGTGTTCGAGGATCTCTGCGATGACGCGGCGGCGGGCGGCGTCGCTAGTGCTGTGAGGGGGGAAAATCCGCGGAGCCGTCGGCTTCGCGGCGGATTACCCGCAGCGATTGCATGAATGAGAGCCGGTCGGGATCGAGGTCGGCGTCGTGCGCGGCTTCGACCATGAGCGTGCGGATGGCGTAGTGCGCGAGGAGGATGCCCCAGATTTCTTGCCGCACCATCTCCGGCGATTTCGAGCGCAGCACCCGGGTGTGCGCGATCTGGTGGGTCTCGATCTCATCGAGGGCGATCTCGAATTCCCACCGCTGCTGGTAGGCGGCGGCCAGATCGCCAGACAGCGCCTGCCGCCAGTCGGTGATGGTGGTGATCAGCCGGTACGGCTCGGTCGTGGGACGGTCGGTGATCTGATATTCGACCACCCGGACGAGCATCGCCTGCCTGTTGGCGGCGCGCCACCGGGCCTCGCCGATGCTCGTCGGAGTGCTGATGCGGTTGGGTGTGATCGCGGACAGGTAGGAGTCGTCGGCCAGTCGCTGCAGCATGGGCAGGTTCAACTGGGAACTGACGCGGAACAGCAGGTCGGCGCCGGTGTCACGGGCGGCGGCGAACAAGCCGTAGCTGAAAAAGCCGCGGTCGAACATCACCAGCATGCCCTCGTCGAGGTCGACCAGCAGCCGCTCGGCCAGTTCCCGTTCCCCGGTCGCGATCGGGCCGAGCTCGGCGGCGACGATCGCGTGCGTGCCGCACTCGCCCAGCCCGACCACCCGCACCTGCGGGAATGCTCCACCCTGCCCGGTGCGCGACGATGGGCGGCCGAACTCCTCCTCGTTGTCCGGGGTGTCGGGCACATCGAGGACGACCCCGTCGATGGCCATCAGCCGCCACCGGTGAGAAAGCCAGGCGCCGATCGTCGACGACGTCGCCAGCGGAGCGGCGACGCGTTCGAACAACTGCCGCAACGGCTCCTCGCCGAGCCGCTGCCGGGCCTGGCACAACGCCGACGCAGTAGGCACCGTCCAGGCCCGTTCCCAGGCCGCGACGAACCGCAGCCCGCCGACCATCTTGCGCATCACCTCCTCGTACGCGTCGCCGAAGAACAACGCCAGCGCGATCACGTAATAGACCACCAACCGGGCCGGCAGCAGCCGTTGCCGCTTCTCTTTGCTCCGCGTTTCCAGCAGCACCTGATCGACCACGTCCCGCCGGTAGATCCGCGCAATGACTCCGAGGCTCAGGTAGTCCGAAAGCCGGCCCGCGTATTGGGCCTGCGCATTGGCCTCATCACCCGACACGGCGCTGAAGCTATCCGGATCGGGCGCGACTTCCGCGCTATTGAATTGCGCGTGTCAAATGCACGGACACGGACTAAACCGAGCCGGTCCACCAAATTTGATGCGCTGCAATTCGAAAACAATTTCCTATTTCTAAACTGAATGGCATTGCAGCTAACCGGTCTCAGCGAACAGTCCATCAGCCACATTGTCTTTCTGGACGACGTCCACCTGGCCGCGACATCAGGAACCACGCTGACGCTTTATGACCTGACGCAAGCGTCGCCGTTGACGATATCGCAGCCGGGTCAAGTTCCGGATGCGTGCACGGCATGCCCCGGCACAGCGGTATTTCCCTCGCCGGACGGCGCCAAAGTCGCTTTCATGGACGACGCTGGGCCGGTGAACAGCCTCGTTATCCACGACGTACGCAGCGGTCGAGAAGTGACCTACGAGGAACGTTCAGCGGCGAGCGGCGCCACGCTCGGGCCACCGACCTGGAGTCCCAACGGCGTGTTTCTGCTGATCCCTCGGGCTGTCGACGGGTCCGATGACGTGCTGTCTGCCGATACGTTGGAACGAGTTCGACTTCGGCCGGCTGGAGGCCACGCCGAGACCATCGTGTCGTCGCGGTTTGTCGACGGCGGCCGTCAGTTCGTCACCGTTGCCAAGGATGGACGGGTGACGGTCCGGGAGCGGGACGACCGGCGAGATTCTGCGGATCACGTCGCCGTCGCAGCCCATCGGCGTGGGCGACAGTGCGCGGCCACAGTGGGCCAGCGTGAATTCGACCGGGTCCCGCCTCACATTCCTCAATGTCAAGGGCGTGTTTACCGTCGACCTGGTCCGCGGGACCGCAACGCGACTGCCCATGAAATCCGAACAGTCCGAGGTTTGCGGCAGCGCGGGCGTCGCCAGCCAAGGCCCGGAGTGCGCGACATCCGTCGCTTACGTAGGAGACACACTGCGGGTCGCCGGCTGGCAGGAAGGTGAGGCGAACTGGATCAACGTTTACCGGGGCGATGGCACGTCGTTTGCCCGGCGTGTCGCCCTACCAGAGGGCGTTCTTCAGGATCCGGTCGCGAGTGACGCCGGCCACCTGGTCGCCTATCAGGCGAGAACTCAGCCGCCGCCGTCTGGCCGGCTGCAGTTCCTGGGGAGCCGTCATTGCCACCCGGGCAGCGGTGTAGTTGGTATGCGCCAATTGGTAGTTGTAAGGCTAGCTGCGTGACGCCGGTGGAGAAAGTTCACCCAGCTCGCGAATACTTGCATTGCGGTTCGGACCCGTGCTTTGCACCTGCAGGGCCCACGCTCCAAACCAGCCCACGCGCTCGGCGGATCCGCGGGGCGCCGCCGCGGCGGGCTGGCCCGCCTCGGCGAGTCGCCGACCGGTCACGGCATCAGGCGACAAGACCGGATTGACCATGTGCGGCGGCTGAGCGCGCAGCCGGGCGTCGAGCTGGACCGGGTTGGAGAACTCCGTTGTATTCGGGTCGGTCAGCGCCAACGGCGCGCCACTACGAACCCGTCGTCCGGGCTATCCCGCGCCTTTCGGCGCCGATCCCAGCCGTGACCACCACCCGCCGATGGCCCGTGGTCGTTGCGTGCCCTGCCGTGCGCGACGGCGGGGCGTGTGCTTAGTGCGGGACAGGCCCGATGACTCCGACGGAGGCCAGGCCGTCGAGGACCAGCTGCACGGCTATCGCAGCGATCAAGAAGCCGAAGACTTTCTCGGTGACCAGCATGCGGCTTTCGTCGAGCTTCCCGCTTACCCGGTTCGCCCAGCGAAACACCACCACGTCCAGCAGCAGCACGAACACGAGGATGCCGAACTCCACGGCGAACACGCTGAGTGACTTCGCCTCAGCGGAGATCGTCATCAGGCCGACGATGCCTACCGGGTTGAGCAGATAGGGCACGGCCAGCGGGAACTGCGCAAGCTGCATCGGATCCTTCCCCGCGCTGCGCTGGCTGCTGCTAGCCGCTGGTCCGAGGACCATCCACACCGCAAGTACGAGCAAGATCACGCCGCCGGCGATCGAGAGGGATCCGATCGTGAAATGCAGCAATGCGCGCAACAGCTCACCCAGCACCATGAGGATCACGCGCCACCGCCGCCGCTGTGGTCAGCATCTTGCGCTGCACCCGCCGCTTGGTGACCGGGTCAAGGGAGGCTGTGATTTCCAGGAACGGGACCAGCGCGAGCTTCGGCCCGATACCGATCAGCAATAGAAGGAACGTGTCGATCACACCGGCAGCGGTGATCGACGTCTGATCCATCTTGCAAGTATGGCGGCGGTCGGTCTGCGGCGCCTGGTCCGAATCAGGTGGTCATTGGGTTTGGTGCCGGCCCGGGCCATCTTGCCGCGGTCAGCGCGGTTGCCGACATCGATCCCGACCATCAGCGTCGAGCCGGTCGGAACGGACCGCTGCACGGTCAACGGTGACCTGGCCATCAAGGGCACCCTCGCCCGGTACCTCGGCGTCGCGGCGCACCGCGTCAGCTTCGCGCCTGGCCGCTCCGGGGACGCCGACGACGTGCGGCCGATCACCGCCAGCGGTATGACAACGGCACCGCGCCGGGGCTGTCGACGGTGGCTTGATCCATCATTCGATTCGACTCGGTCGACAACCGGAGTCCCATCGGGTCACTCTCACGAAGCCGAGACCCGTGTACCGAATCGTCTCCTCCGAGCCATTCCCCTGCTGGAGTGGCAGTTGTCACGCATCGGCGTGACCGCATCTGTGATCGCTCCCGCGTATCGGGACGACGAGCTCCATCGCGCCCGAATGCATCTTCATCCCCAAGGGGGGATGGCTGCGGGCCGGGTGGTGAGCTTGCCTCGTACCCGCACCAGGTCAGTCCACGGCGCGCGGCGGCGGGCGGTGTAAGGCCGCGTCGGTTCGGAGCGTGGCATGGCTGCGAGGCAACATCATGCAGGCCCAGAGTGACATCGTCTCCGGCTGGACCTGTGCCGCCGTCGCGGACGAGGAGGATCGCGTTTTCCACCTGCGCCGGTCGCGGGAGCCGAAGTTCTGCTTGCCGAGCGAGCAGATGGTTCCAGCCGGCATGACGGCCTACGCCCCGCTGTGCGGCTCTATCCCGCCGCATACCTGGGCGCCACCAAATTCGAGCAGGCAGATCCCGCCGAGTTCACCGGAACCCGCAGCCGACCAGAACGCGCACGACTACGCCGCTCAACAAGCCGCGGCGAAGGACAGCGGTCTTGAAACAGACCGAGACTCAGAGCGGTGTCGTGTCCTGTTCGTCGGTCCGAGGAGGCGTCGTGCCCGGGGCGGTCCAAGCCGGGCACGGCAGAGCCGGCGGAAGGTCTGCGGCCGCGATAGCAGGCGTTGACGATGAGTGAGGCGGCTGCTCCCCCGGCTGATCCGGGCGCGCTGATACGGTCCAGGAGCTACCGCGTCCTGCTCGTCTTCGCCGCGCTGATCGGCGTGCTGGTTTCGTTCGCCTCGTGGTGCTTCCTGGAACTGGTCCATTGGATTCAGGACAGAGGTGTACAAGGACCTGCCCAGTGGGCTGGGATTGGATCCGGTTCCCTGGTGGTGGCCGCTGCCGGTGCTGGCGGTGGCCGGGGGGCTGACGGCCGTCGCGATCGTGCGCCTGCCCGGTCACGGCGGGCACATCCCCTACGAGGGGATCGAGGCCGGGACCGCCAAGCCGGTCGAGCTGCCGGGCATCCTGCTCGCCGCGCTGGCCACTCTCGGCCTCGGGCTGGTGCTGGGACCGGAGGCCCCGCTCATCGCGCTCGGCGGCGGTTTGGCGGTGCTGGCCGTGCGGCTGGTGAAAAAGGACACGCCGGACCAAGTCATGGCGGTGCTCTCAGCCGCCGCGGCGTTCGCCGCAATCGCCACGATCTTCGGCTCGCCGGTCATCGGCGCGATCATCCTGATCGAGGCCGCCGGCATTGGCGGGCAGATGCTGCCACTGATCCTGCTGCCAGGCCTGATGTCTGCCGGGATCGGCTCAGTCATCTTCATCGGCATGGGCAACTGGACCGGGCTCAGCTCCAGCGACTACGCGCTGAGCCCGTTTACGCTGCCCGCGTTCTCCGATCTGACCGTCGCCGAATTCGGCTGGGCCATCGTGCTCGCGTTCGCCGCCGCGGTGGTCACCTTCGCCATCACCGATCTCGCACGCAGGTCGGCCCGTGTGGTCGCCAAGCAGCCGTGGCTGCTGCTACCGGCGGCCGGCTTGGCCGTCGGCCGGCCTTGCGATCGGGTTTGCCCAGATCACCGACCAGTCAGCGGATGTTGTCCTGTTCTCCGGGCAGGACGCCTTCAGCACCGTGATCAAACAGGGCCCCACCCTGTCCCTGTCCACCCTGGCGTTCCTGCTCCTGTTCAAGGGCGTGGCCTGGAGTATCTCGCTGGGCAACTTCCGGGGCGGCCCGACATTCCCGGGCTTGTTCATGGGCGCGGTCGGGGGCCTGCTCGCCGCGCACCTGCCGGGATTCTCGGAGACGCCCGCGGTGGCCGTGCTGATGGCCGCGACGGCCGTGTCCGTCCTCAAACTCCCGCTGTCAGCAACCGTCATCACGCTTCTCCTGACTTCCAAAGCCGGAATCGCCACCGCCCCGCTCATCATCGTCGCGGTCGTGGTCGCCTACATCACCATCCAAACCCTGTCCGCGCACACGGCCCCAATGCCAACTGCACCCCGCAACCCAGCCCTGGTGCGCAAGCCGAACGTCGGCTGCCGTTCCGCAAGCGCAGAGCACGGCAACCTCAAACCGGCCCGACGATTCGACATGATCACCCGCACGATCGCGGGCACCGCCGCCTGGACGGACTCCAACCAGTCGGGAAAGGCGCATGGGAGCAGCCCGGGCAACGGTCCGGTCCTCCGAATTCTTGCTTCGGCGCTATGCACCACGCGCGGGTGGCCAGGTCATCAACGACCCGGTGGGTGGGCCCGGAGCCAAATCCCGTCTGGAGTCTCATTCGCAGATGACGGCGGCGATTATCGCGCGACGGTGGGCCGTCCGGCCAGGACTATGGCGTACCTGCTGCGAGGTGTTGACGGCCGTTCGGCGGCGGTTTCGTCTCGCACTGCAAGGCGACGACGCCGAGGTTCCGCTGCCTTCGCCTACGCAAGGGCTGGTTCGGGCGGTGGCACGGCCAGTTGCAGGGCATCGCCGCAGAAGTCCCCACGCAGTCGCGTCGTCTACGACCTACCACTGCACGCAGAGTCATGAGAGACATGTCCCGAGTGGATCGACCGTCCACTGTGGACAGTCTGTCAATGAGTCTGTCATTGAACTTCTGTCGCCGCGAAGCAGAGATGACAACCAGGACAGCAACAGGGTCAGCAAATGTGGGCAGCAGACAACCCAGCCAGGTCCCGACCATGATCTCCGTAGGTTCCGGGTTCGAGCCCCGGGGGGCCCACCGTTTAAGGGAATTCTCGGCCGCCGCACTGAGTGCGAACCAGAAACGAACCAGAAACGAACCACATACTCGCCCGCGCCAATAAGCGGTTCGAGCGCATCGGCGAAGTCGATGGTGGTGAGCGCGCCCGGCCGAGGTAGTAGTCCATCGTGGTCGACGGCCGGCTGTGTCCGAGCTGGTCCGCGATGTGGCGGATGCCGTAGCCCTCGTCATCGAGACGGGAGGCGACGGTCTTGCGGAAGACGTGACTGCTCACCCAGGGATAGCCAGCCCGGTCGAGCGCCTGACCCGACTTCGGCCAAATTAGCTGTTGGGCGGGCGCTGCCGCGCCGTGGTGGTCGAGAGTTCGCCTGTGGTCACCGGCTTGTCGGGGAGCCGGGTGAGGGCGATGCTGGCTGGGTCGATCGCGGTCGACGTCGACGCACTATGGTGCGGGCGAGCCCGTAAATTAGCTTGACGCGAAGGACGCCACGGGAACCGTGGATTGTTGCTTCGAGCACGAGTATTAGATTCCAGATTTTCCTGTCCTTCCCGCGGTCGGCGCCATCAGGCGGACGCAGGTGCGGGAAGGAGCAGGGTGATGGATGTCGTGCATGAGCGCGCGGCGGGCGTCGACATCTCCAAGCGCGATGCGAAGGTCGCGGTCAGGGTCCCGGGCAAGCGCTCGGGTTCGTTCACGACGACGGTCAGGACGTTCGGTGCGACCACGGCGCAGGTCCTTGCGCTGGTCGACTACCTGCTCGACCAGCGGGTCACGACGGTGGTGATGGAGGCGACCAGCGACTACTGGAAGCCGTTCTACTACGTGATGGAAGACAAGCTTCCGGTGATGCTGGTCAACGCCAAGCACGCCCGGAACATCCCAGGCCGCAAGAGCGACGTCTCGGACGCGGCCTGGTTGGCCCAGCTCGGTGCGCATGGGCTGCTGCGGGCGTCGTTCATCCCTCCGGAGCCGGTGCGTCACCTGCGTGATCTGACCCGGGCCAGGTCGATGGCCGCCCGGGACAGGGCCCGCATCGTGCAGCGGCTGGAGAAGTTCCTCGAGTCGTCCGGGATCAAGCTGTCGGCGGTGGCCACCGACCTGACCGGAGTGTCCGCGCGAGCCATGCTGGAGGCGCTGGTCGCCGGGGAACGCGACCCCACAGGTGCTCGCCGACCTGGCCAAACGCACCCTGCGGCACAAGATTCCCGCGTTGGTCGAGGCGCTGCAGGGCCGGTTCACCGAGCACCACGCGTTCATGGTGTCGCAGTACCTCGCGCAACTCGACACGCAACAGGCCACGATCGAGGCGCTCACCGCGCGGATCGAGACCGTGATCGGCCCTTTCGCGCAGGCACGGGATCTGCTGGTGACGATCCCGGGGATCTCGCGGACCGTTGCGGACGTGATCATCGCTGAGACCGGCGCGGACATGACGGTCTTCCCCACGCCGGCGCATCTGGCGTCCTGGGCCGGTGTGTGCCCGGGGATGAACGAGTCCGCCGGCAGGGTCAAGAACGCGCACACCCGCCACGGCAACGCCCACCTCAAAGGCGCGCTCGGTGTCGCGGCGATGTCCGCGTCCAGGACGAAGAACACCTACCTGGGCGCTCGGTACCGTCGGATCGCAACGCGGCGCGGGCCCGTCCTGGCTGTCGTCGCGATCGAACGCACCATCCTGACCGCACTCTGGAACATGCTCACTAACCGCGTGACCTACCTCGATCTCGGCGGCGACTACTACACCCGGCGCGACCCGATGCGCGCCAAACACAAGGCCATCCGTCAGCTCGAAGCGCTCGGCTACCAGGTGACTGTCCAACCGTCCGTCGCGTGAACGCCTCACCTGAACTCTCGTAATAGTGCGCAAGTCCGGGTCAGCGTGATGACGGCGAGGGCTGCGCGTAGGTCGTCGGGCAGGGGTTCTTCGGCGGTTAGGACGTGCTCAAGGCCCGCCCTTGAGGAACGTAGCCAGACCCACAGAAACACGCGGATCTAGCCGCCGATAGTGCGTGGCCGCCGACGCTCGGCGTTGTCACACCAGCGCGGGGGGCGGCGCGGCCGTCACGTGAGTTAGTCGCCTCGCTCAGACTCGGCACTCAGTCATGCCACACGGCATCGGTGCAGCCACTGCGCAGACCGCGAACTCAGAGGGAGGATACAAAGTCACTAATGCCATGAAAGATGTTCACAATCACATTCCATATATTATGCGCAATATTGGCAGCTTGGGTTGGTTGGGTAACGATGAAGAAGACAACAAATATCGCGACAAGCCAGCCGACCACCTTTTGCGTAGTCATTTGCGCCCCGCCACTTAGACCAGACAACGTCAACGATTCGCTATTCTGCGCACCTTGCCACACACGGTAATGCGTCACACTGCTGTCGCGATGTAACCGGGCCGTGTCCAACGGGCATGTCCGGCTAGACCGCCGTCCGACCCGCCGCACTGAAAGGCGAACCATCTATGGCGCCCCGTGGAGGTGAACAGGATGCACGCGGCTAGTCACGACGTGCGGCTGCCGATGTTCGCGAGAACTTCATCTGCCGTTGGGTGGACGTAGGCGAGCCGCGTTTACCGTTCCGCTAGTGGTCACGTCGTCGTGAGGGAGCGAACGGTTCCAGCGGGAGAGCCAGTCGGGGCTGGACCCGTCCGGGTACGCCGAGCCGCAGCGCCGCGAGGAGGCAGGTATGAAGACCCGCGATCAGCGCGCGCCGGTGTGGACGGTGATACTGCGGCGTCAGTCAGGTTCGAGCGTTGACGTCCAGCCGCAAGCCGGTGACACCGAGCTTTACGAGCTGGTCTGCATCCACTGCGGTGACGACTCCAGGGTGACCTACCGCGACGCCGCTCCTGCACTTCAGCGGGTGCGCGGGCCATACCCACTCGCTGCGGCGGTGGCGACATATGAACAGCACGTCGGGCTGCACGCGCGCGACTGAAACTACGTCACCCCGCCTCTGCCACCTTCCAGTGACCGGGTCATCTGGCGCTAACGGTGTTGCTGGATTCAACCGCGACGGACTCGCGAGCTGAGTCGTTGTGTCATCCCGGCCCCGACTATGGCGTACCTGCTGCGAGGTGTTGACGGCCGTTCGTCAGCGGTTTCGACTTGCGCTGCAAGGCGACGACGCCGAGGTTCCGCTGCCTTCGCGCACGCAAGGCCCGGTTCGGGCGGCGGCACGGCCAAGTGCAGGGCATCGCAGTAGAAATCCCCACGCAGTCGCAGTCGTCTACGACCTACCACTGCACGTACAGTCAGGAGAGACATGTCCCGAGTGGATCGACCGTCCACTGTGGACAGTCTGTCAATGAGTCTGTCAATGAACTGCTGTCGCTCGGGGCAAAGATGACAACCAGGACAGCAAGGGGTCAGTAAATCTGGGCAGCAGACAACCCAGTCAGGTCCCGACCTTGATCTTTTAATCCGTAGGTTCCGGGTTCGAGCCCCGGGGGGCCCACCGATTAAGGGGATTCGGCTCCCCCGGTGTGCGGCAGCGAACCAGAAACGAACCACTAACTAACTTTGATCTTGGACCTCGCTTGCTTGGCGCCGCTGATCGGGGAAGAGCGTTTGTGTCTGCGTGTGCGCGCTATTGCGCGACTGGCTGTGTCGACCTGGCTTAGTCCCGGCGTTACGGGTCGGTTGATCTGGTCTCGGGGAAGCTCAGTGGGCCGGGGTGTCTAGCTGGCGATTGGCAGTCGTTCGGTGATGGCGGCACGGAGTGGTGCGATGGGTGTTTGGAGTTCGTCGAGGACGGCGGTGAGGGCGTGGCTGTCGCTGTCGAGGGCGTGCCGCAGCAGTCGTTCGGTTAGCTGGGGCGGCGTGTTGTCCCAGCAGCGCCCGAGCGCGTGGTCGATGACGCGTTTGAGTTGGGGGCTGATCCCGAGGTCGCAGAGCGGTCCGCGGGGGCGCAGGTTCCAGCCGGCGTGGCTGGTGTAGAGGTTGTGGATCGCGTTGGGGCCGAACTGCGCTTCGACGTGGCGGCGGATCTGGTCCAGGTCGATGCCGAGGGTGGCTAGCAGGGTGGCCGGGTCGAAGCGGGGCCCGTCGCCGCGGCCGGCGCCGACGACGAGCCAGACTGCGTCTCGGGCCCGCTCGGTGGTGATGCCGAAGTCGGCCAGCAACCGTGCCGTCTGGCCTCCCTCGGGGCGGGTGAGGGTGATCAGCAGGTGTTCGATGCCGACGTAGCCGTGCCGGGCGAGTTCGGCCTCGGTGTGCGCGGCAGCGAGGATGGGCCGGATCGGTCGCGAGGCCACCGGACCGGGTGTCGTCTTTCGCCGGCTCATCGCGCCCGCCTGCCGGGAAGCCGTCGGGTGGCGTATTTCTTGTGCACGGACTGGCGGGTGACGCCCAGCGCGGCGGCGATGCGTTCCCAGGTCCAGCCGTGGTCTCGCGCAGAGGCCACCTGCAGCGCTTCGAGCTGGTCGAGCAGCTGGCGTAGGGCGACCACGGCGGCCAAACCGATCTCCGGATCGTCGTGGGCGGCGGCGGCCGCGAGCTGGGTTGCCTCGCTCATGCTGTCAGTTTCAACTGACAGAGCGTGGCTTGTCAACCTAGACTGACACGGGTGCGGGCCGGCTGGGTAGCACGGGTCGGCAGGACGCGATGGCGCGATGGGAGGGGTGCTGATGAGCGAGGCGATGACGGAGACGGTGCGGCAGCGGGCCGATCCCGGCGAGCGGCTCCTGCGGCTGGGCGGCCAGCCCGAGGTGGCGGTGTGCCTGGCGTGCGCGCACTTCCTGCACCAGCAGGCTGGGCAGCGTGAAGACGCGCCGCGTCCCTCGATCGCCGGGCGGCTTCGGGACGGTGCACGTTGGGGGCGGCGGCTGGTGATCGAGGGCGGCTGGCGTCAGCGGGCGCTGGTCGGGCGCCCGCCGCGCTGGCTGGGCCGGCGCCTGCCCTAACCGGCGGTCAGCGCCTGGTCGCGGGTGGCGTATTGCCGCATCGCCACCACCTTGCCGTGCGCGATGCTGATCCGGGTCGCGGCCGCGCCGGAGGGGCCGGGCTGCTCGGGTGAGACGACGATGGTGTGCTCATCGACGCGTTCGACGCGCCGGGCATCGTTGGTGCGCCCTTCGGCCGCCCGCTCGCGCAGCAGTTGCATCACCTGCTCGCGGCCGACGCAGTCCCACTCGCCGGGTTCGACCCAGCCCAGCGTGACGTCGGGATCAAGCACCGCCTCCAACGCGTCGAGGTCACCGCGGGTCCAGGCGTGCAGCCCGCGCTGGACGAGGTCGTCAATCTCATCGTCGGTGTGGTTCATGGCGTCTCCGGGTGTTGGGTGGCGGAGGCTGCCGCGGCGAGCGCGCCGCGCAGTTGCGCGGCTGGCGGCAGCCCGGCCGGGCCGGTTGAGCTGGGATAGACGCGGCAGGCCAGTGCCGGTGGCCGGCCGGGGTCGACGAACGGGTCGCGGCCGTTGATCAGGATCGTCGGAGAGCCGACGAACCCGCGTTGCTCGGCCGCGCGCTGAGACCCGATCACGCTCACTCTGATCGGCGTGCTTGCCAGCCCGACCGCGCGCAGCGCCGTACCGAGCAACTCTTCGGCGGGCTGGGCGTTCGGGCACTCCGGCACGAGCAGCAACTCGACCTCGACGAGCGAGCGGGCCATGTCGACCATCATCCGCCGCAACCAGCGCCCACGCTGCCGCTGCGCTTGGCATCACGCCAGGTTCGCCTCCCCTGGGAGGTAGCTCTGTCTGGCGTCAGGAACTCGCGCACAGGTTTGATCTTGGTGCGCTGGCGAGGCGCTTGGGCGCGGATGTCGTTCCGTGGGAGTGCCTGGCATGTCAGGGTGCGGGTGCCCCGGCGGGTTGACCTGTGTCGGTCGGGCGTCGTCGGGTGCGGCAGAGCGCGCGGGCGATGATGGGCAGGCCGATTGCGCTGGGTAGGAACCAGAACGCGATGGCCGGTAGCCGGTCCCACAGTGGTAGGTGGGGGCCGTTGTCGACGTAGAACGCGGTGAGCATGGCGATGTAGGACAGGCCCATGCCGGTGATGTGTGGCGTATCGCCAGGCCGGTACCGGCGGCGATGCTGGTAGCCGATAGTGGCCGCGGTGAAGGCGACCAGCCCGATCAGGGCGAGGTGGTAGTCCTGCCGGGGGCGCATCGCAGTGAGCGCGAGCGCGGTGGCGAACACCGTGCCGAGGGCGTAGTAGTACCAGTGTCCGATGCGGACGTGACCCGGGGTGCCTTTCCTGGTAAGCGCGGCGGTGGCGCCCGAGGCCACGGCGGTAAGGCCGGCGAGCACGTGCACGGCCAGGACGGCAAGGAAGATCGGCGCGGTGGAGCCGACCTCGGTGCCGAGGATTCGTGCGGCGTCGACCATCGCGGCTCCCTGTCGACCGCTGGCACTGATACGTAGCAACGCTACTTATCGAGGCTACGCCGCGACGGCCGTGAGGGGTAGCGTTGCTACCTATGCGGGCGGAGTCGCTGAAAGGGCACCTGGACGGCATGTTGCTGGCCTGTCTGGAGGTCGGCCCGCGGCACGGGTATGCGGTGATCGACGCGCTGCGGTCGGCGACCGGTGGGCAGCTGGACCTACCGACCGGGACGGTCTATCCGGCGCTGCACCGGCTCGAGGCGGCCGGGCTGATCCGTGGCCGCTGGTCGGTAGTGACCGGGCGGCGGCGGCGCACCTATCAGCTGACCGCGAAAGGGCGCCGCGCGCTGAGCGGCGAGCGGTCCGATTGGCGGCAGTTCTCCGCGGTGGTGGGCGCGGCGTTGGAGGGCCGGCCATGTCCGGACCCGACCTGATCGACGCCTATGTAGCCGAGCTGGCCGCGCGGCTACCGGCACGGATCGTCACCGAGCTCGCCGACGGCCTGCGCGAGACCTACAACTACCACCGCCGGCGCGGACTCAGCGCCGAGCACGCGACGCGGGCCGCCGTGGCCGAGTTCGGTGACCCCGCGACCGTCCTCGCCGCGTTCCTCACCGCTAGTCCCGCCCGCGGTGCGGCACGATCCCTGCTGCTCGCCGGGCCTGCCGTGGGCGGGACGTGGGCGGTGGTCCTGCTCTGGCACCACGCCTGGAACTGGCCCCTCGCCCTCGCCGCCCGGGTCGGGTTCGGCGCCGCGGTGCTCACCGCCGTGGCCCTCCTGACCGCGGCCGCATTCGGGGCCCGCTATCGGCGAGCCGGGCGCAGCGCCGCCACAGCCTGCCTGGTCGTACTCGCCCTCGACGCGAGCATGCTCGGCTACCTCGCCTCGGCCGGAATGCTCACCACATGGCCCGTGCTGCTGGCCGCGGCGCTGAGCACGACACGCGTCGGTTTCACCCTGAGCAGACTGCCGCAGGTGCTGGCCTGCTGCTGACGACCGCAGCCTCGTCAACGGCCGACGAGGTAGGCGGCTCGCGGTGTGCGGTCGGCGAGGGCTTGATCGGCTCGGATGGTGTTGTAGATCTGCCGGAACCGGCCGACCTCCACAGCCAGGGCGTCGCCGTCGCCGATCGCGCCGCAGAACAACTGCCCGTACTCCATCGTGCCGAAGAACCGCTCCACGACGCCGTTGGTCTGCGGGGACCTCATCCGGGTGCGCACGTAGCGCAGCAGCGAGTTCTCGCCGGCCAACGCCTCGGCGAACACGCCGCCACGGAAACACGACCCGTTGTCGCTGACCACGGCGATCGGAGCCGGCACGGTCCGCAGCAACTCGCCGGTCGCCTCGTCGACCAGATCGAGGTCACCGCGGTCGGCGTGCAGGTCCTGCAGGCCCAATAGACGCTCGGCGTGCTCGACCGCGGCCATCAGGCACGCGAGAGCATCCTGGCCGCGCGGTCACCGTCACGGTGGCAGCAACCTAAGCGCGCGGTGAACGAGCTCGGGGTGCGGCTTCATGAGGTCAGGCCGATGTTCGGGGCGAGCCATGATCGCCTTTACGAGATCACCTAGGGCGTGCCGCGCCAGGTAGGCGCTGACGGCCCCTGGGGCATTGTTGCTCACGATGACGACCGGGCGGCCGGTATCGCGGCAGGCACGCATGCCGTCGTGCGCTCCTCTGGTTGGCTCGCTGCGTAGCACGGCGTCGATCTCTCCCGCCCGGCAGACGTCCTCATGTCGTGTGCCCGGAGGTTTCGTCGTCCGCTGGACTCGGTCCGCCGAGCGTTTCTTCGGCTTCCTCTGCTCGGTGCCGCTTAACCTCGCTGTACCTTTCTCGCTGCTCGGCTCTCATCTGTTCCGCCAATGCGGCGGCGACGGGCGCTACCAAGTCATGCAAGGCACCGCAATACGCGAGGGAACGAAGAACATTGTCCGTGCGGCGGTGATCAGCGAGGCGTCGCCGCAATTTACAAGCTACGTCGGCGCAGAGCACGGGAATGTTGATACGACCTCCGGATGCCGGGGACTCGCCCGTCGCACGGCCCGCCGAAATCCGGCCTAGTGCCGCTCCGAAGGTCCTCGGGGACCATCGTGTCGAGGCTGGTCCCGATCGGGTTCTCGTGACCGAACAGAGCCCGTGCTCTGGGGCTCCAGTAACGGATGATCCCGGTCGTGTCGGTGACAAGAAGAGCTATTGAGTCGAAGCCCTGGCTCACATCATCGGTGTTGTCGAGGGTCATCCGAAGCGACCTCCTTTGTAGGTTCGGGTCGGGTGTGCGCAGCGCGGCGCTAGTACGGTCACGGCTGCTTTCAGCGCATTTGCTAAGTGGCCATCGCCGCTCGAGCGACGACACGGCGCGGCACGACGCGCACAACGAGCTCGCCGGCGGCCGCGTTCCGTTCGGCATATTTCTCCACGAGCTGGGGTGGGACATAGCGTTCAGCTATTCGCCGTGCCCACCGCCGCCGGCTCTCTGCGTCGTGCGAGACCGTTGCCGTTCCTTCGACCATGACGAAGGAGTACGGAAAGGCCTCTTCGTCCACAACGAGTGTCGTGCGGCCATCACGCAGGATCGACCTGGCCTTGACCGACTCGTGCCACGTCATGAAGACGAGCTCGTCCCCGTCGAGTACGAACCAAACCGGTGCCGCGTGGGGACTGCCGTCGGCGCGCACCGTTGCAAGCTTGCCCGTACGCGTCCCGTGGGCGAGGAAGGCCCTTCGCTCCTCAGCGGTCATCTCTTTCATTCCGACCTCCTGATCGTGAGGTTGGGCGGGCAGTACGACTCGAACTTGCAGGACTGCCCCGTCGGAGCCCGAAACAGTCGCACGAGCTGCCCAAGGTGTCCTGAAGAGCCACGGCGACGGCCCACTCCGAGCAGGCATAAAGCGGTCCCGCGCCGACCGGTGAAACGACCGAAGCGGCGCGGGTGCGCCGGTCCATCCCGAACGGGGCGCATCCGGGGCTGCTGTAAGGACTCGGCAAGGCGCGAGCGACGCCGCACGGGCGGCATCAACTCGGCCTTCCACTAGCTGCACATGTGCGCGCACGTCCGCGGCTGCGGGCATATGGCCGGGTGGCACCGCTGCGCCGCCCGGCGCGGGCAGGTCAGGCAGCGGCGTGTTCCTGGACATACTTCACGAGGCCGAGGACGTCCTCGGGGACGAGGCGGCCGATCGCGCCGCTGCTGTAGACACTGATGATGACGTTGCCGGTCGGGTCGAGGATGAACCCGGTCGACTGGACGTAGAGCGGGTCGTCGTTGACGAACGCACCGGTGGCGGCGGCGAGCGCGCGGGCGTCTGCGCTGTGCCCCACCGGGAATGTCAGGTCGTTGGCGGCGACGAGGCCGGCGGCGGTGGCCTCATCGTCGACGGAGACGGACGCGACGGACACGCCGAGGGCGTCGAACGTGTCCGCGGCGCGCTGGAACGCGCGGAGCTGGCTGGTGCAGAACGGGCACCACGCGCCGCGGTTGAACAGGACGACGCCGAAGCGCCCGGCGAATGCGTCGGGCAGTGCGAGGGTCCCGCCCCCGACAAGGGCGAGGTCGAGGTGGGGGAACTTGTCACCGGGGCTGAGCAGAGTTGTCATGCTTCTCCTTCGGGTCCTGGGCCGGCGAAATCTCCGAGGCGGCCGTTGTCGTCGCCGCTGATGCGGCCGATGCACAACGACCGTACGAGCAGCCTCTGATGCGAACGATGCTCGACTGACGCCAAAAGATTGCTGTTCGGCTCAACAGCTGCTTTGCTATGGGTGTTCTGGTTAAGGAGGGCGCCATGGATGCCTTGGCCTCGCGGCTCGCCAGCGGCGGTGTGAGCGGCACGGTGCTGGCGCACGTCCTCGCGGCGGACGCCTGGGCGATCCGGGTCAACCCGCAACGTGACGCCGTGTTCCATGGCGTCACCGCGGGCACGTGCTGGCTGCGCCCGGACGACGAGTCGCCGCAGCAGTTGTTCGCCGGTGACGTTGTCCTTCTGCCCGGGGGTGACGAACACGTGCTGGCGAGCGCTCCCCGTGGCCCGGCCACTCCGCTGGACCGGCTGGCGAAACAGCGCCTGATCAACGCTGAGGGGCAGCTCCGCCTGTCGGACGGGGACCCGACGACCCAGGTCCTGTGCGCCACGTATGCGGAGGAGGGGGCTGCGCTTCACCCACTGCTTCAGCTATTGCCGCCGATCGTCGTCGTTCGCGCTCATGACGCGCACAGTCCGCTCGCGACGCTCATGCAGATGATGCGGACTGAACAGCGCTCAGCCGGGCTCGGCAGTGCGGCGGTACTCGACCGGCTGATCGACGTCCTGCTTGTCTACGTCATTCGCGAGTGGCTGCAGGACGCCGATTCGGTGAGCCCGTCATGGCTGACGGCATTGCGGGATCCCGTCGTGGCGGAGGTGCTCGCGCGTTTGCACGCGGATCCCGCGGCGCCCTGGAACGTCGAGCGGCTCGCGGCTGCAGGTGGCGTATCGCGGGCGACCCTCGGCCGGCGCTTCGTCGAGTTCGTCGGGGAGTCGCCCAGCGCCTACCTGACCCGGTGGCGGCTGCATCTGGCTGCGCGGCGGCTGCGGACCACCGACGACAGCGTCGGCAAGATCGCGCGATCGGTTGGCTACACCTCCGAGTACGCGTTCTCCCGGGCATTCTCACGCGCGTGGGGAGCCGCCCCTGGTCGATTCCGTCGCGAGGAACCCACGGAGCCAGCCGAGCTCGCATTCTGATCTGTGGCAACTTCGCCGTCATGAGGCAGGCGTCGACGCAAAATCGGCGTCCCGCACCGCATGCCATGACACCTCGCAGTCGTTCAGGCAACGAATCGAAAAGGTCGGGCGGAGTGGCAACCTCTGCGCCTGCCAACACGACTACACAAGGCGACTTCAACCGCTCGGCGGCGGCCGACGCCACAACCGAAGATCCACTTCTTCCGTGCCAATGTTGGCGTCTCAGCTAGCCCTCGGTCGCGGCCGCTGAACATGCGGCAGTTGCTGCCGGCGAGTCGCAGAGAAGGCTGCCGAGGTGGGCCGGACGGCTCCCCATCCGGCGACCTGCCCGCTCTCCCGGTCCGTTGCGACTTTGACCGTCGCGGTGGCCAGAAGTAGCGCGACGTAGCTCGGGTCGGCGCCGGTTTCGGCGCCGCTCTGGCCAACTGCCCGCGAGAGGTCCTGGATCGCCGTGACGTCGCCGATGGCAGCGTCTCGAACGGTCACGAGCCGTCATCCGCGCAGGCCGGCAGCGGGTGGCCCGCAGGAACGCTGGGCACGCCGTCCTCTGCCTGGCGCCACACGCGACGGTCTCGGGCGTTACTCGATGCTTCCCGCACCGGGGTGTGCCCGGCGTCCGGGGTCAGCGAGATGCCGACCAGCACCACGATCCCGGCGATCACCGTCCGGACGACGATTGATTCACCGAGGAACATGACGGAGAACGCGACTCCGAACACGGGGATCAGGGTGAGCGACGTTCCCGCCAGCGCGGGCGCTACCCGGCCGAGCGCCCAGTTGTAGAGCACAAACGCCACCGCAGACCCGAGCAACCCGGCGAGCAGGGCAGCGCCGATCTGTCCGACCGTCGGATTCCCCACGAGGTCTCCCGGCCGCACGATCAGGACCGCGCACGCGACCAGAACGAGGACGATGCCGCCGAACACGAACTGGTAGAACGTCAGCACGAGCGGGTCGAAACTCAGCGCGAGTCGTTGGACGACCAGCACGTAGACGGCCGCGGCAAGGACACCTGCTAGAACCAGCGCGTCGCCGGTGAGATCAGCCGATCCGTCCGCGCCACTCGTCAGCAACGCCGAGCCGGCTACCACGAGGCCGACCGCGACCAGCGTGCGCACATTCAGCCGAACTCGCCGGACCAGCACCGCGAACAGGATCACGAAGACGGACTCGAGGCCGATGAGCAACCCGGCGTGCGTCCCGCTTGTCCGGGCGAGTCCGGCGTTGATCAGGACGTAGGCCAGGCCCGGTTCGAGAACGCCTGCGCAGACCACGCCCCACGTCGGCCGCGGCGGCCGCGATCGGCGCACGAGCACGGCGAATCCCAGTATGACGAGCGCGGTGCTGACCTCGATGGCGGTGATGGCCAACGTGGTCAACCCCCGCGCCGCGATCTTGATCGTGACCACGGTGGATCCCCAGCACGCCATCGCGCCGCCGAGCGCAACCAGGCCGGCCCTGCTCCGCACACGACCGTCAACGCTCAGGTGACGGTCCGTACTCACGTCAGCGTCCGTTCAATCGGGCACCGCTGCTCCGGGCATGCATGAACGTCGCACAGCCGGCAGATCCTCGACGCCGACGCGTCGTCGAGGCCCAGGCCCGCGAGCAGCTTCTCCACCAATCTCCCAAATTGCTCCTGCTCGGCGGGGCGCAAGCCGTCGAGCACGAGCGCGACACTGCGGTGCCGCTCGTCCAGCACGGACCGCGCCGCACGTTCACCCCTGGCGGTGAGGTGCACGGCGACCGAACGCGCATCGCGCCCGACCCGCCTGCGCACGAGACCGTCGGCATCGAGCCGGTCGATCAGGCGCACCGTCCCAGACCCGCCGATGCCCAGCACGGTCGACAATTCCTGGACGCTCAGGCCCGGTTCTGCCTTGACCGCCGCCAGTAACGCCGCGGCCGAGCCCGACCGTCCGGCGGCGACCGACGCAGAATCCTCGACCCGATCCGTAATCGCCGTAGCCAGCGCAGCCACCATGTTGACGGTTCTCGGCTTCACCATGGCGTCAGGCTATCGACTCCTGACTGAGTCAGTCATCCGATTTTCGGGGGCCCTGGACTCTGCGCCCACGCGCACAGCGGGGCCTCGAGAACGATCAAGATCGTTACGAATCTGGCGGTTCGCGGCGACGGCGCATCGGCACGTTAGCTGCCCGACTCTGTTCGGGCAGCTCGCCCACGTCCGCGGTCAGGTGATCGGCAATTGCTGCCGACTTCAGTTCGACTGAAGCCGCAGGTATAACGTTGGTCGCGCGGCGAAAGCACAGGGTGGGCGACCTTCCACTACGAGTTCGAACACGCCACCTTCGACCCCGGCGAGGAGTGCATCGCCGGCGGCTGCCCCTCCGCCGCCGTCTAACCCGCACGCATTCCGGAGCAACCTCGCTACGGTCTCGTCGACGAACTCGTAGTCCTTCCACGACTCGACGCACGCCGTGGTGGACCTCCTCGGCGGTCAGGTCGGCGCGACCCGGCTGGTCATCGCAATCCTGTGGTCATCAGCGCCGCGGCTACCCTGGGCAGCCAGCTGCTGGTCCGCGCCAACGCGAGCGCCGTGCGCAGTGACCGCCGACGGGCTGACCTACCTGGCCGAACGCGGCGCCGTGCCAGCTCGACAACGTCCTCGCGTCCGGGCGGACCATCCTGGTCAACGGAAAGGCCAGACGAAGCTCGGGCTGCTCGGCTCGTCGACCAACGGCAGCGTGTCGAGCCTCGCCAGGGTCACCTACACCGACGGCACGTCCGCCCGTCGACGGCGTTCTTCACCGACTGAGCGCAGCTGCCCCGCAGGGCAACATCACGGTGGCGACGATGCCGTACCGCGACTCGGTTGACGACTCGTCGCAGCAGATCACCATGTCCGTCTTCGCGGCGGAGATCCCCCTTCGCAGTTCGAAGACGGTCGCGTCGGTGACGGTCAGCAGGGTCGCGAACCGGGTCGGCGGCAGCATCACCGCCATGCACGTATCGCCGCGGCCCATCAACTGATCATTCAACGCAGAAAAGTCCCCCAAGAAAAGGCCGCCTATTCCTTCGAATTCAATCGATAAGGGCCGGGAATTCGGCTCGGAATTCGCGTGAGTGGCGTCACAACCCAGACGTGGCGCCGAACCGGCGATGCGGTGCGGGCGTACTCGATGGCATCTGACATCCATCCACGTGTAGGAGAGAACAACACATGACTAATCAACGCAAGAGGCGGCGCGCCGTCGCGGCGATCGCCGCGGCGGTCGGCACCGCATCTGCAAGCTTCGTGCTGGCAGCGCACGCGAACGCCGCCGACACCCACTCCGGAATCTCGGCGCACCTCGACAACAGCCGCGGCATCCTCACCGTCGTCGGCGACAACCGCGACAACCGGATCACCGTGGGCCGAGACGCCGGCGGCACGATCAACATCAACAGTGGCGACGTGCGG
Source organism: uncultured Actinomycetota bacterium (assembly GCA_963709985.1). GTDB lineage: Bacteria > Actinomycetota > Actinomycetes > Mycobacteriales > Jatrophihabitantaceae > DASXRA01. The sequence goes on along the minus strand of CAVPYQ010000041.1, from coordinate 112,201 downwards.
ATTCGCGGCGCCCGGGCGACGGTCGGCAACGTCGGCCTCATCCGCATCTTCGGCTACGGCGGCAGCGATGCGCTCACCCTTGACGAGGCGAACGGCGCGTTGCCGGCCGCGCACATGTTCGGCGGCTCCGGCAATGACCGCATCGTCGGCGGCTCCGGCGACGACCGGCTCTTCGGCGGCTCCGGCGACGACACGCTTATCGGCGCGCGCGGTACCGATCAGGTGTTCGGTAACGGCGGCAACGACCGCATGATCTGGAACCCGGGCGAGGGCACCGACGTCAATGAGGGCGGCGACGGCGTGGACACGGTCGAGGTGAACGGTGGAAATGTTGCCGAGAGCTTTACCGTGACGCCGAATGGAACTCGGGTGCGGTTCGACCGGGTTACCCCGTTGCCGTTCTCGATCGATATCGGCACCTCGGAGAATTTGGTGCTGAACGCAAACGGCGGTGATGACCAATTCTCGGCCGGCGATGTCGGTTCGCTCATTTCGATCACCGTGAACGGCGGTGCGGGCAACGACACGCTGCTGGGCGGGACCGGCGCCGACACGCTCAACGGTGACGACGGCAACGACTTCGTGGACGGCAACGGCGGTGCCGACGTGTCGGCGCTGGGCGCGGGCGATGACACGTTCCAATGGGATCCAGGCGACGGCAGCGACGTCGTCGACGGCCAGGACGGCCACGACACCATGCTGTTCAACGGCGCGGACGCCGCGGAGACCATGGCGGTCTCCGCCAACGGCCACCGGGTGCTGTTCACCCGCAACCTCGGCACCATCAGAATGGATCTCGACGGCATCGAGCAGATCGACACCAATGCGCTCGGCGGCGCGGACCAGATCACGGTCAACGACGTCACCGGCACTGACCTGTCCGCGGTCAACCTGAACCTGGCGGCCCGGACGGGCGGTGGCGATGGCGCGGCGGACAGCGTCATCGTCAACGGCACCAATGGAAATGACGTTGTCACGGTCACCGGCTCGGCGGGCAAGGGCGGCGTGACCGCCTCCGGCCTGACGGCGGCGACTAACATCAGCGGCACCGATACTGGCGACACGCTGACCGTCAAGGCCCTGGCCGGCGACGACGTCGTCGACGCCTCGGGTCTGGCCGCCGGCGCGGTCACGCTGACCGCCGACGGCGGCACCGGCAACGACCGGCTCGTCGGGAGTGCGGGCGACGACACGCTGCTCGGCGGCGCCGGCGACGACGTGCTCAACGGCGGACCCGGCGCTGACGTGCTGGACGGCGGCACCGGCCAGAACGTTGTCATCCAGTAAGTCGCACACCGTGCGTGGGCCGGTCCGTTCGTTCGGGCCGGCCCACTCACATCAGGAGAAAGCATTCGCCGAAGCGGTCGATGATGGACGGCGTGCGGCAGATCACCAAGCGGCTCATGATTGGGATCCTCGACGATCCCACGCTCGCACCGGTAACCCCGATGGCCAGGTCTCCAAGAACGCCGGCGGTCACAAAACGACATATGGCCCCCCGACAAATCAAATTCGGAATGCGCTCGCGCAAATGAGCATTCCGCGTCCCGTCAGACTCCGCCCGGCAGGGATTACCGCAGAGGCGCGCGACGAGAGGGCGCGACACTCGCTCGGTCACCGGCCGCCAGTCACCCAGATCAGGCCAACGATCGTGACGGCGGGCACAGTGCTACACACCTAACTTGCTCCGCGTACCGAAGGCACCAAATTCGGCATGAGACGGTGCTCTAGATCGACGGATCAGGCTATGGACTGCCGAGAATCCGGATCGGCCGGCCGTCCAGATATGCCTGGATGTCTTCGACGACCTGGGTGAAGTAGGCAGAGTAGTTGCTCCGCGTGACGTAGCCGAGGTGCGGTGTGGCGAGCACGTTGGGCAGGATGCGGAAGGGGTGTGCAGCGGGCAACGGTTCGAGGTCGAAGACGTCCAGGCCAGCGCCGGCGATACGCCGGCGTTGCAGCACCTCGAGCAGCGCGGCCTGATCCACGATCGCCGCTCTCGCGGTGTTGATCAAATATGCGGACGGGCGCATCGATTCGAAGGCGGCGTGGTCGACGAGGCCGCGAGTGCGGTCGCCCAGGACCAGGTGGATCGAGACGAAGTCGCTCGAGGCGAGCAGATCGTGCAGCGACCGGGCGTGGTGCACGCCCTGGTGCCGCCGCGTGGTCCGGGGTGAGGTTCTGGCTCCAGGCCCGCACATGCATGCCGAATGCCAGCCCGACCCGGGCCACGTCAGCACCGATCCGGCCGAGCCCGAGCAGGCCGAGCGTCGCGCCGGCGAGATCGGTGCCGATCGTTTTCGGCCACTGACCGCCGGAACGCAGCGCGACGCTTTCGGCCACCAGGTTGCGTGCCAGGCCCAGGATCAACGCCCAGGTGAGTTCGGCGGGCGGCCGCGAACCGCTGGCAGTGCCGCAGACTGTCACGCCGTGCCTGGCCGCCGCGGACAGGTCGATCGACGCGTCGCGGAAACCGGTTGTCACCAGCAGCCGCAGGCTGGGGAGTCGCTCGAACAAGCTCTTTGGGAATGCCGTTCGCTCGCGCATGATCACGACGATTCCGTCGTCGTGCAACACCTGCGCCAACTGCGCCTCGTCCGAGACGTGCTCGCGCAGCGTGCGAACTGCGACGCGATCACCGACGGGCGCCCAGTCCGCGAATGCGGTCGCCGCACCCTGATAATCATCCAAGACAGCGCAGTGCAGCGGCATCTCGGTCACCTAATCGCAATTCTTTTGACGCCAAGGTATCCCTCGCGGTCCGCGACAGGCCTGCGAGCCGGCCAGCCACCATCGTTCGGAAAGCGCTCAGGACACGGTCACCATGACAGCGCTGCTGCTCACGTGGTGAGTTGCAGGATCGGCGTCCCGTCGGGACGGGTGATCTGGAGGCTGCTGATCTGGTCGCGGGAGAGTGCGGTGCCGCTGGTGAATGTGGTGTCGGTGCCGGGTTGGAGGGTCCAGCTTCCCAGGTCGTGGGCGGCGCCTGTGCGGTCGATGATTTGCAGGGCGTAGGTCAGTCGGGTCGATGCGTCGCCGTAGCCGGTGACCTGGCAGTCCAGGTCGATCTGGGTGCCCCATTTCCGCTCGATCAGAGCGGCGGTGGCGTGCACCGGGCTTGCCCTCAGCGCGGACAGTGCCTGCGGTGCCGGTTGATGTGCGGGATGGCTGGCTGGCCATACCGTGACGGCCAGGGCGATCAGGCACGCGGCGGCCAGCCCACTGAGTCCATTGATGAGCCAGCGTTGACGCCGCGGCGACGATGCCGCGCGGCCCAGCAGCCCGGGCAGCAAGGTGTCGGGCTCGGGTTCGGGTTCGGCGAGGTCGTCCGCGGTGATGTCGGCGAGCAACGTCGATGTTGCGGCAAGGGTGTTGACGCGCATGGTGCAGGCGGTGCAGGTGACCAGGTGGGCCTCGAACGTTTCTCGTTCGGGTTCGGACAGTGCGTCGAGGACGTAGGCTGCGTCGTCGTGTTCGAACGGGTCGGTTGTGGTCACGTGGTGACGCCTCCCATCTCTTCGAGTGCCTGTCGCAGCGCGTGAAGCGCGTAGTGGGTGCGGGACTTGATGGTGCCTGGTGGCACGCCGAGGGTCTGGGCGGCTTCGGCTACCGATGCGCCGCGGAAGTAGCACTCGAGCAGCACCTGTCGGTGTTCTGTCGACAGGGTTCGTAGTGCTGCCAGCACGAGTTGTCGATCGACGGTCTGCTGTTGCGTGTCCTCGGCGACGAGGGCCTGTTCGGGAACCTGGTCGGTGACCACGTGGGGACGGCGACGCGCCGAGCGCCATTCGTCGATGACGATGCGCTTGGCGACGGTGAATAGCCAGCTTCGCCCGGAGCCGCCGGCCTGTTCGAGCACCGCCGGGTTGCGCCAGGCCCGCAGCAGGGTCTCCTGCACGACGTCTTGGGCCCGGCCCCGGTCGCCGTTGGTCAGTCCGACGACGTAGGACCACAGGGCATGGGCGTGCTGATCGTGCAACGCGCGCAGCAGCTCGGCATCACGGCGCCCAACTGCGGCCGCGCTCATGCGGTGCGTTCGCGCATCGCCGGCCACAGCAAGGCTGCGGCGGCCAGACCGAACGCCGCGGCGGCATACTCGGCGAGGACTTCGGATGCCCCGGTCGCGACATCCGTGACGCCGAACAGGCCGTGCACCACGGGGATCCAGAACGCGAGGACGGTGGCGGCGCCAACCCCGGCCGCCGCGACGACAGGTAGCCGGTGGCGCCACACGAAGAACCCCACGCCGATGACCAGCCCAGCGGTGGCGTTGAGCGGGAACAACGGCCCGATCACGTGAATGTCGCGAAAGCCCTGCTGTCGCACGTCGAGGTGCGCGACCGGGCAGAGCAGCACCCCGGCGGTGGCGAGTCCCCGCGATGTGTCGGTCGCGACAGTGCGCATACCTCTCCCTACGTCAGGCACCCCGGGCTCGGTTCAGTCCGAACGTCTCTGGACGGGGTGACGCTGCGCACGTTGGTGCTGCCGAACCGTCGCGTCCGGACCGGCGTATGCAGCCGAGACAGTCATTCACGCAGATGCATCGGATGTGATCCGATGCAGAAGGAGATCATCATGCACGCTCTCTCACGAAAACTGACGCTCGCCGGCGTAGCCGCCCCAATCGCGGCAGCAGCCCTGATCGCGACGGCCTGTAGCAGCACCTCGCACACCACATCTCCTGCCGGCTCGTCGTCGGCGGGGTCGGCATCGCCGGCCTCGTCGGTGACGGTGAAAGCGCAGACCGGGCCGTTGGGCAGCTTCCTCGCCGACGGCTCAGGTCGAGCGCTGTACCTGTTCGGCGCAGACAGCGCCTCGAAATCCAATTGTGCGGGTGCGTGCGTCGCGGCCTGGCCGCCGCTGACCGCCACCGGTTCGGTGTCGGCATCCGGCGCCGCGTCCGCCGGCGATGTCGCGACGATCACCCGTCAGGACGGCACCAAGCAGGTCACCTACGCCGGGCACCCGCTCTACTACTTCGCCGGCGACAGCGGCGCCGGCCAGACCAACGGTCAAGGCGTCGACGGGTTCGGTGCCCTGTGGTGGCTCGTCGCACCCTCAGGCCAGAAGATCACCACCCCTGCCCCTGCAGCGCCGTCGATGAACAGCGGCTACAACGGCGGCTACTAACCCAGGCCACGGCCGGTAGTGATCCACGCGCTTACCGCCGGCCTGTCGGTCGTCGCGGGCCGATGGCGCGCAAGGGTCTCGAAATATTTCCACGCGCACACGTCGAAGTCTGCGGTGGCGACGTTCGAAAAGGAGCGTCGCCGCGGGACACAATGACCGAGGAGGCAGCAATGCACAAGATCATGGCCACGCCGGTCACCTCGTTGGACGACGTGGTGGCGTCGCATCGCTTGCACCCAGACGACGAGATGGGTAAGGCGACCGATATCGCGGCAGCGCAGTCGACCACCATTGGGTTGGGCCGGCACGTGAAGGCGCGTGACCTGCACCCTGGCGACATCATCCAGCAGCACGACTGGTCTCTACACGTCCGAGAGGTCAAGATCGGCCCCGCTGTCGTCGCGCTCGGGGTCACCGAATTCGGGTTCGAACTGCACTACGCCGCCGACGAATTGCTCCAGGTCGCTGTCTGATCTGAGCATCCGCGCGGCGCCACATCCGCTCGTGAATCTCGGCAAGGCGTACCGGCGCGTGCCCTGTTGGGTGCCGCAGGTCCCGCGCTCGCGGTGCATGCGCGTGACGTTGTGCCCTTGGTCTCGCGGGGTGTCGCGGTGCGTTGAAGGTTCACGCGTATCCACGCCACTTTGGACCTTCCGGTCCCGGTGGCCAGCGCCGCCGGGCGACTACCCCACGCTGCATCGTCTCAATGGGGAGTCCGACGACGCCTAGCCCCGGCAGGTAACGGCATACACGTTCTCTGCCGAGCGCACAGCGACCCAGATGGCGGCGGAGGCGCCAGGCGGCACCCGGCGATCGAGCGGTCCGGCACTCGAAGACTCGCACTTCAGGCGCTGCGAGGTCCTGGCCGCTGGTCTCTCAAGGCCGGGCCCTTCGTGGACGGACGATTGCGCTGTTGAGTGAGGTGTTCAGCGGAGGATCGTTGGACGGGATGACACTGCCGCCAGTCCGACGAGTCCGCCTGGGCGCGGGTGTCCTGGCGTGCGTGATCTGCCTGGGGGTGTATGCGTACTTGGTGACTGGGCTTCGGCCATTTACCGCGGTGTGTTATGCGGCCGTCGGGGTTCCTATCGCCGTTGTGGGCTGCGTGCTTGTCCTCGATGGGCGGGGACGCCGCCGCGCACAGCGTCGAATCGGCGAGGCGATCACGCTGCGCCGGGTGCTGCCGTGGTTGCTAATTGCGCTGGTCGCGACGGTGCTCGAAGGCATCGGTCTGGCCTTGGGAGGCGAGTCGGCTTCCGTCCCGACGCTGAGCACGGTGATCGATCACGCGCTGGCATGGCATCTGGTTCGGATGGTCATGTTCTGTAGCTGGTTACTGATCGGATCGGTACCAGTCATCCGGGCAATCCGCGGCTGCGGCTCAAGGAGCTGACGTGCTCGTCTCGATCATGTGGTTGGCGCTGCTCGGAGCAGCGCTCACGTGGGAGCTCTATTGCAGCCTGGTTGACCGGCGCTGGATCAGCCTGACCAAAGTCGCCGTAGTCATCGGTCGCACCCGTCCTGGTCAACTGCTACTTGTCGCAGTATGGGGCTTCGTCGGGTGGCACCTGTTCGCCCGATACACCCTGCCCCGGTGACGAGCACGTCGTGTTGAATCTCTCGGCTTTCTTGGACACGCGCGCAGACGCTATCCACTGTCCACAGTGGACAGTGGATAGGTCTTGCACTTGCCGACCAGGTCGAGGCGTGCGTGGTGTCTACGGCTGGATGCTGCCGGTGTTTGCCGGCTGTGCTGAGGTCGACTTCGGTGCTGCCGGCAGTGCGTGCGGATGCTTGTAGGTGAAGCGGCGTCGGGCGTGGTGGTATCGCTGGTCGGGTCCGAAGAAGCAGCGGTGGGAGCGGGCTAGTTCCTCACGCCGGTAGGTCTCCAGCGGTTTGATGCGTTCGTCGTGTATGCGCTGCCGGCGCTTGCGGTCGAGCCGATCGTCGAGGTCGCTGCGTTGCGCGAGTCGCTCGGCCTGGTTGCGCACCTGCGCTTGGAAGCTTTCTGCGCTGGCGCCGAAGGCGGCGTCGAGCAGTCCGATCTGTACTGCTCGTCGGGCGCTGATCGGGGTGAATGGTTCGCTGGTGAGCCGGGTCGCCATTGGCTCGCCGAGTCGTCGCGGGAGGAGATAGGTCCAGTACTCCGATCCGTACAGGCCGCCCATGTGCCCGTAGTAGGGATTGAGCACGATGCCCTCGCGGGCGACGACGCGATCGGCGGCGAGGGCGAAGGGAACCCCGCCGGCTGCGGCGTCGCCGGACAGGGCGGCGATGACGTAATGCGAGTCGGTGGTGACGATGTCGCGCACCACGTCGTTGATCGCGTTCAGGTTCCGCCATGACTCACCAGCGGGATCGTCGGCGGCCTCGATGACGTTGAGGTGGATGCCGGTGCAGAAGAAGTCACGACCACCCATCAGCACGAGCACCCGGGTCTGGCTGCGCGACCGGGCGTAGCGGTAGGCATCGGCCAGGCGCTCGCATTGCTCGGTGCTCATCGCGCCGTTGTAGAAGTCGAAATGCAGATACCCCACGCCGGACGCCTCTTCATAGACGATGTCGCGATAGGTGTCCTCCGTCTGCGCCCAGGGCGGTCGGTGGAGGGGCGCTGGGATTTCCGGCGCGTCGATCCCGGCTCCGGACTGCATCAGCGCGGTGACCGCGGGCAGTTTGAGGAACGTCCGCGCCGGCGTATTGCGTTGTCTGAGATGGCTGATCCATACCGCTCCGTCGATCGTGGCTCGGCAGATCGCGCCGCTGCGCTGGGCGATGATGTGCCCCGCACTACCCTGCAGCGTCCGCTCACGGTGCGCGCCGAACAGGTGAAACGGCCTACCGTCAATCCAATCCAGTACGCCCGGTCGGCCCTCCGCCGCGCGGATCTTGCGGAGCACCACGTCGGTCGGCTCGGTCGACCAGTCGATCATGCGGGTCTCCTGGCGCATCAGCGGACGCGCCTGCCCGGCATGGGGAAGCCCCCTCCATTCGAGGCTCTCGGGCGCTTCGTGCCCGCGAGCGACCGCAGTCACGGCCTCGATGAGTGCGTCAATGGCCGCGCGGCGCACCTCGTGCCGGTACAGACCGCTCTTGGTCGTCGAGCGGCGCTCGAAGGTCCGGGTCGCCCAAACTGGGCCCGCATCGAACTCACCGTTGGCCTCGAGAACGGTCACGCCCCACTCGGGCAACCCGAGCTCGATGGCCCAGTCAATCGAAGACGGCCCGCGGTCACCGATCGGACCCGGATGCACGATCAGGCACCGGTACCGCGACCACACCGCCTTGGGAATCATCTTCGTCAGCATCGGGCACACGATCAGATCCGGATCATTTGCGCGCACGGCGTCCTGCATAGATTCCGGCGAGTCCACCACGGACACCGTGACCTGATGACCGCGATCGGTTAACGCGACCTCGGCAGCCTGGCTCAAGCTGCCATGCGCCGAGACCAGAAACAAAACCCGCAACGTGCGGCTTATCGACGATTCGCACACCATTGACTCCCCCTCCCCGATAGAGGGAGGAGCGTCCAAGGACGGCACCAGATACCACACCCCGGCCAAGCTGAGGTCCTGCCGTCGCAAGCCTGGCCGCGCTAATCCACGCCACTGTCATCGGGCCGCCAGACCCGGCGGCCCGACGGCGGGCCGGCGAGGCCAACCACACGCCATTCGTCTACGCGCCAAGTCCTCACCGCAGTTGGGCCACTAGGTCAACCAGGTGTGCCGCCGTTGCCGCCGCGGCTGACTCGTGGAGCAAGCGGTGGCCGCGAGCGACGTTCGCCCGGGTCGCGGCTATTCGTTGGCAGCGTGAGAGGTCGGAACTGCAGTGTTTCCCTTGCCCAGAAACGGAGCGACGATCGACATCAGTACGCCGCCGGTGACGGCTAAGCAACCGGACCAGATGGCGAACGCCGTGCCGGAGACCTCGAACTGCAATGGGGATCCCGGCACGGTGAGTCCATAGACAGCCATGGAAAGCATCGCCGCCGTGGTCGGCAGGACCGGCAGGTGGAGTCGGGCCAGGGCCGAGGCAGGCCTCGATCGTGCGGGCGCCTCTCGTGCCGTCCGCGATCGCGGCGCTGCGGCTGGCGGTGCGGGCCCCGGGTCTACGCCCGCACCTGCCGTCGGCCCAAGCGGGAACTGTTCACCCAGCTCTAGCGGTGCGGTGACTTCCGTACTCGAGGCCTGCGGCCACGCCCCGCCCGCCTGCACCTGCATGGCTGATGGATTGTCGCCCGACTGCTGGCCGCCCACAACGGGCGGGCCGTCTCCCACCGGCGAAGCGGATGCGGGAGACGTGTCGATGAAGGCGTAGTCGCGCTGCGCTAAGTATCCGGCGATCACCGAGGCAGCACACACGACGATCGCCGCGCCGTACACCAGCCAGCGTCCGACGCGATACGACGTCGCGGAGCCGGCCGCGGTAAAGAGCGCAAGCAGCGTCGTATACGCCAACAACACCTCACTCGGTATCTGCGCAACCACCAGTTGACCAAAGCTGGCAACGGTGGCGCTCTGCTGCGCGCCTCCGCCCGCAACCGGCGGCCCAGGTGCCGTGGCGGCGCGCGCCGGGCTGGGGACCAGCCGCGTCTTGGAAACCGCCGCATCCCGGGCCAGTTTCTCGCCGGCGCCAGCGAGGTCGCGGCCAATTCCGATCGATGCCATGGACAACAAGCTCATCGCAGTCCTCCCCCGACGCGATAGACATTATGGTCCGAAGACACGCCACCACCCGCACCGAACGACATCGGCCTCTGCATATCTGCTTGAGCGGCACCCATAACATCGCGCTGCCCGGCCGCGGGTTTATAGCAGACCCCGCATCGGATTCGGCTGCGCAGTCGCCGGCATCGCCACGGGGGCAAGCTGTCCCATCGCGCCCGCTTCTGCGTGACATCAAACGTGGCGCGAAATGGAGCGCACGACAGCAGTTGCTGGCGGATGGAGGCGCCAAAATCCGCGGAATCATCGGCTTCTGATGCCACTGTCCGTGCCCCCGCGCCGTAGGTTCCGGGTTCGAGCCCCGGGGGGCCCACCGATTAAGGGGATTCGGCTCCGCCGGTGTGGGCCAGAAACGAACCAGAAACGAACCACTTACTCGCCCGCGCCAATGAGCGGTTCGAGCGCATCGGCGAAATCGATGGCGGTCAGCGCTTGGCGGCCGAGGTAGTAGTCCATGGTCGTCGAGGGCCGGCTGTGGCCGAGTTGGTCCGCGATGTGGCGGATGGCGTAGCCCTCGTCGTCGAGGCGGGAGGCGACGGTCTTGCGGAAGACGTGGCTGCTGACCCAGGGGTAGCCGGCCCGGTCGAGGGCCTGGCGGAGGTCGGCCTGGGTGTTGGACGGGTCGCGGAGAAGCCCGGTCGGGTGAGGTGAAGATGACCCCGGCGGGTCCCGGTGAGTGGCCGGTCAGTCGGCGCCGTTTGAGCATCCGCACGAGGTGTGGCGGCAGGTGCAGGATCCGTTCCGATCCGGCGGTCTTCGTGCGTGGCTGGATCTGCAGCCCGGCGCCGTTGACGCGGACGACGGTGGCGTTGATGTGCACGGTGCCGGCCGTGAGGTCCAGCACGGCTTCGCGGATTGCGCACGCTTCGCCGATGCGTACGCCGGTGCCGAGCATGAACTCCACGAAGTCGGGCAGGTCCAGCCGCACCGCGGTCGGGTCGGCGCGCAGCCGGGCCTGTAGGTCGGCCGCCTCAGGCACGGTGAGCGCCCGGACGCGTTTGCGCGGACAGGCGATCGGGCGGGTGTCGCGAACCGGGTTGACCCGAAGCGCGCCGTGGCGTACGGCGCAGTGGCACAGGCTCGACAGTGCCCGGCGCGCGGCGCGGGCGGGTTGCGGCCCGTGCCGGGAGCGGATCGAGGCCAGCGCGCGTTCGATGACCGGGACGGTGAGCTCCCCGATGCGCAGCGACCCGAGCGTCGGCACGACGTAGAGCCGGGCCGCGGCCTGGTACAGCTGCCGAGTGCTGGCCGCCAGCTCGGACCGCTCCAGCTCGCTCAGCCAGACCGGCGTGGCCGAGGCTGAGTCGGGTGTCGGCGGCCATTACTCCGTCGCCGTGGCTGGCCTGCTCGCGCACCGCGACCGTTAACCTTGCGCCAGCCTCGGCCTCGCTGCTGACCCCATCGGGTGATCGCGCGCAGCACGCCATCGGTGGCACGGACCCTTGTTCGAGCCCGGACTCGCCCTGACCTTGCGTGATGAAAGTCGATCCGGCCGTGCGTTCCGACCGGCAATGGTGGACGTCCCATGCCAGAAGGTACGACAAGCCCCGCCACCAGTGCTCGATGCCTGGCCGATCCCGATCCACCGGCATGTGATCGGGCCAGGGTCGCACCGACGGACCGAACCACTTCGGCATCGGACTGGCCCAATTTCGCCCAGGCGATGTCACGCGCTGGCGAGAGGGTGGATCTGGTCGAGCGCAGCGCCGAGGCGGTCGCGTTCGACTTCGAGGTCGTAGCGGGCCTGCAGGTTGATCCAGAACCGTTCCGAGGTGCCGAAGTAGCGGGCCAGGCGCAGCGCGGTGTCGGCGGTGATGCGCCGGGTGCCGTGGACGATCTCGTTGATCCGCCGCGGCGGGACGCCGATCGCGACGGCGAGTTTGTGCTGGGTGATGCCGAGGGCGTGAGGAACTCTTCGGCGAGGATCTCGCCGGGGTGGATCGGCGCCATGTGTGCAGTTGCCGTCATCTTTGTTCCTCCTCTCAGTGGTAGTCGACGATCTGGACGTCTTCGGGTCCGGCCTTGGTCCAGCGGAAGCAGATCCGCCATTGCTGGTTGACCCGGATGCTGTGTTGCCCGGATCGGTCGCCTCGTAGCTTCTCCAGCCGGTTGCCGGGCGGGATCTTCATGTCCTCGAGGGTCTCGGCGGCGTCCAGGATGAGCAGCTTGCGCAGCGCTGCGCGTTGTGTTGTTGGGTCGAGCCGGCGGGAGCGTTCGCGGTGCCAGACGCGTTCGGTGTCCTTGTCGGCGAACGACCGCAACACCTACCCAGGATAACGCCACGCGTTATTAACGCGCAACGTTATGTTCGTACAAGCGGAGCCCTCGCGACCTTGCCGGCTCCGCATCATCGGCGCTTCCCGCCCAACGAGTGACTGCCCGCAATACGCCATCGGTGCCGCGGACCCTTGTTCGAGCCCTTACGCGCCCTGACCTTGCATGATGAAAGTCGATCCGGCCGTGCGTTCCGACCGGCAATGGTGGACGTCCCATTCGCGGCAAGGTATCTCGCGGCCGTCAGTGACTCTCGGATGGATAGCGTGGCTGACGTGCGCGGCGGATGGAGTGCGCGAGGCGGTCCCGGCGGGAGCGACGTGGTTGCGCTGTCCGCCGAGTTGGACCGGCTTCGGGCCGAGAACGCCCGGTTGCAGCGGCTGCTTGATCTGCGCCCGGGTGACGCTCGGCCGCTGGGACCTGTGCAGACCGGCATTTTCGACGCGCCGCCGGGCCCAGTCGACAACCGGTCCTCCCCGGAGAAGAAGCTCGCCTTCTATCGAACGTTGTTCGCCGCACGCCCGGACGTGTACGCGGTCCGGTGGGAGAACCGGCGCTCCGGCAAGTCCGGCTGGATGCCCGCGGCTCGCGGCGGCTGGCGCAAGGGTGCCGCACGCCGCGACTACCTGCCGCTGACCGATGACGCCGTCGTGGCACACCTGTCCGGAGAAACCGAGATCGGGCTGTACCCGCTGCTGGACGGTGACCGCTGCTGGTGGCTGGCCGCCGATTTCGACGGGCGGACGGCGATGCTCGATGCCTTGGCCTACCTGAAGGCTGCCCACGCGCGGATGTGCCGGCGGGGCTGGAGGTCTCCCGGTCCGGGGTCGGCGCGCACGTCTGGATCTTCTTCAGCGCGCCGATGCCAGCCGGAACCGCCCGGCAGATCGGCACCGGGCTGCTCCGCGAGGCGATGTCCATCCGCGGCTACATGAGTCTGGCCAGCTATGACCGGCTGTTCCCGTCCCAGGACGTGCTGCCTGCCACCGGCAGTATCGGCAACCTCATCGCTGCACCGCTGCATCGGCGCCACCGCGATCACGGCGCGACCGTGTTCCTCGACGTCGCCACACTGGAACCGTTCACCGACCAGTGGGCATATCTGTCCAGCCTGCCCCGGCTGACTCCGCGAGAGGCGAACCGGCTCGCCGGGCGACTCGGCCGCGTAGCCGTCGGCGCGGAGTCACCCGGCTCGCCGAGCCGACCGCGACCCGCACCGTCCCACAGGCCCCGCCCATCGTGCACGTCCGCCTGGGCGCCGGCGTCACCGTCGAGGGAGCCGACCTCACCCCGGCGCTGGCCGCGACCCTCAAGCACGCAGCGTCGATGCCGAACCCGGTGTTCTACGAGCGGCAGCGCCTGCGTGCCTCCACGTGGAACGTGCCCCGGTTCCTCGTCAGCTATGACGAAACCCTCGACGGCAGCCTGGTGCTACCCCGCGGCCTGCTCGACCGGCTCGGCGACGTTGCCACGCAGGCCGGCAGCCGCGTGGAGCTCTGACGACGAGCGCAGCACGGGACGCGACAGAGAGTACGAGTTCGACCGCCGTTCTCGAACCGGCGCAGCAGGCCGCGCGTCGACGCTCTGGCAGGACACGACCTCGGCGTTCTTGTCGCACCGCCGGGGCGGGAAAGACCGTCATTGCCTGCTCGCTCATCGCCCGGCACGCAACGAGCACACTGGTGCTGGTCGACCGGAAAGCGCTTGCCGACCAGTGGCGCAGCCGGCTCGCCGAGCATCTGGGCGTCAAGGCCGGCCAACTCGGCGGCGGACGCACGAAGACCTACGGCACGGTCGATGTCGCCATGCTGCAATCGCTGGTCCGCTACGACGACATCCGCGCGTTGACAGCCGGGTACGGGCTGGTCGTCGTCGACGAATGCCACCATGTTCCCGCCGCGGCGTTCGAGCACGCGGTCAAGCAGATCCCGGCCCGACGCTGGATCGGCCTCACCGCGACTCCTTATCGGCGAGACCAACTCGACGACCTCATCGGGCTGCAGCTCGGGCCGATCCGGTACACGATGAAGCCCGCCGAACCAGGCACGCTGACCAGCCGATCCACCGACCTCGCCCCGCCGCACCCCGTCTTGCACGTTCACCCAACCACCTTCACCTACACCGGCACCCTCGAGCCGTCCGCGCCTGGTGGCATGCCGGCCGTCTATCGCGATCTCGCCGCCGACGAGGACCGCAACCGGCAGATCGTCGACGACGTCCTCGACGCACTCACGCGCCGCCGCAACTGCCTCGTGCTGACCCGATGGACGACCCACCTCGAACGCCTCGACGCCGCGCTACGCGAACACGGCCACGATCCGGTCGTACTGCGCGGCGGAATGGGCGCCAAAGCGCGAACCGCCGCCCTGGCCAGGCTCACCAACCCGCCCGGCGGCCAACCACTGCTGGCGGTTGCAACGGCCTCCTACATCGGCGAGGGCTTCGACTGTCCCGCGCTGGACGCCCTCTTCCTCACCGCACCCATCGCCTTCAAAGGCCCGCTCGAGCAATACGTCGGACGCATCCTGCGCGCACATCCGGGCAAGGAAACGGCCGAGGTCCACGACTACCACGACGCCCGCACCGGCGTACTCGCCTCGTCATTGGCGAAACGCGCCCCCGGCTACATCCGACTCGGCTTCCCCGACCCCCGACGGCGGTAGGTCGCGCCACCGGCCCACGGGACGTATGGGCGCGGGCAGACAGGTCAGCCGCGGAATGGCCCGGTCATCTACTTCGGGATCGGTACCATGGCATATGTGACTGCGGCCCGTGACGAACTCCGTCGCCTTGTCGAGCAGCTGCCGGAAGATCAGGTCCCGGCAGTGCTGGCAGAGGTGCAGCGGTTCGCCAGCGCGGTGCCGGCCCCGGAGTGGCCGCCAATGTGGTTCGGATCGGTGACATCGGCACGTACCGGATACCTCGGTACGAGTTGACGAGCTGCTGGCCGACGGCTTCGGCCGCTGACCGTGATCGTTTGCGACACCGGGCCGCTCGTCGCCGCGGCAATCAAGAACGACGCCCGCCACCGCGACTGCGTTGACCTGTTCACCGCACTGCACCTGGCCGGAAGACGCATTCTGGTCCCAGGCACCGTCGTCGCAGAGGTCGGCTACCTGCTCGCGCGCGAAGGCGGAGCACACGTCGAAGCGCAGTTCCTGACCTCCCTTGCCGACGGGACGCTATGGCCCGTCGAACTCACGCGCGAGGACCATCGCCGTGCCGCCGAGTTGGTGCTGACCTACCAGAGCCTGCCCCTAGGCAGCACCGACGCCACCGTCATCGCCGTGTGCGAGCGCCTCGAACTGACCGAGGTCGCCAGCCTCGACCATCGTCACTTCACCGTCGTCCGACCACGCCATGTCAAGGCGCTAACACTCCTCCCTGACTAGCCAGTAGCTACTTGCCGGAACGACCCACAGTGATCAGCTCACGACGTATGGTGACAGCAGCCCATATGGCGTGGTCTGGGGGCATCATGGCGAGTGGTCGGCATACAGCGAGCTGTGCAGCTGCGACTCGACACAAGTGTGTCTGTGGTGGGTGTGCGGGTGCATCGCACCGCTGGGTGCGCTGTGTCGCCTTGGCGCGTGATCCGGCACCTGGCCCACGCCTTGCCTTCCGGGCTGACATCGATCATCGCTGGCGGCGCGCGCAGAACAAACGCTCGCGTGGTCGACCAACGCTGCTGAAGAAGGCGGCGGCCACTGACACTGCGATTGCCGACCTAGTCGACTGGTTGGCAGATCACTCGGACGTAACCGACTTGGTAGAAGCGCTCGCCAAGGGGCTCGGCGACGAGGTCGTAGCGGAGCTGGACAAGTCGTTCGATGAGACGCATCGACTTGAACGCCGCCGCGCTCTTGCCGACCACTTCTGGTGTGACCTCCTCGCAGCGTTCGCTCACCTGATTGCGCAGGTCAAGCAAGCCGTCGGGTCCGTGCCGGAGCTCGCCGTTGAGACGATCCTCGATAGCCGGCGCGCCGACCAGCGTTCCGTTGTCGGTGATCTTCAGGTCCGGCTGGCCGTCCACGCTGCCTGGACGATCATCGAGGCGCTGCCTGTCTTCGCTCAGGTCGACCAACTCCTGCGCGTAGTCAGGGTTCTTGCCGTGTTGATCTGTCCAGCGCCGGAGAATCACCGCGCCGTAGTGATCTACTGCCTGGACCCGCTCACGGGCCAACTGGTCACCGCTGAAACGAAAGACCGCCTGGAGCGTGTCCTGCCCGGCGGCTGGATGTGATCCCTGGCTGTACCGCGCTACACAACGGTAGTTGCAGTCTCAGCAGTCCAACTGAAGACTCCCGACGAGTTCGGCTGGTGGGTGTCGGCACGGAGACTAGCTAAGGGACCTCGCCGACACCGACGACCTTGACGACTCGCCCCGCGCCAGACTGTAGACCCCAAGGCTGGCCGTCCACTTTGGATTGGGTGTCAATGAGTCTGTCAATGAACTGCTGTCGCAGCGGGGCAAAGATGCCAACCAGGACAGCGACAAGGTCAGCAAATATGGGCCGCAGACAACCGAGTCGGGTCCCGACCTTGATCTTTTAATCCGTAGGTTCCGGGTTCGAGCCCCGGGGGGCCCACCAGCATCTACGTATTCGTAGCGCAGCGTGTCGCTGTATCCCAGTTCCCGGGTGATCTCGGTCGGTCAGCTCACCACTCGCCGTGGTAGTACGCGGCGTTGTAAGCGGTCTTCACCGGCGCCCATCCTCGGCTGGTCTCCCGCGTGACGTTGTTATAGGAGTGCCAGTAGCGAAGCTTGTCGGTGCCGCTCGACAGCAACCGGAGATTGCTGTGTGAGACCTCGGGGTCGTTGTCGTTGAGATACCGGTACTTGTGGTTTGCGTGATCGCCGTTGTCGATGGCGGAGCTGCCACTGACCGTGCCGTCCTCGTCCGAACCGACGAAGCTCCAATCCGTGCCCGACGCCCAGGACTGATTGAGCCGGTTCGCGGGCGCGTGCAGCACCGACATGAATGTCGAGTGCGGAGCCATCGAGCGCCACTGGGTTGTATTCGGGCAGCCGCTGCCGGAGCACCTCACGCCCTGGTGCGGTGTGCCGAGCGTGACGACGTCGCCGACGAGCAGCTTGTGGTGCGGGAAACCCGACCAGCCCTCGGCCGCACCGAGAAGCGCAACGCGGGCCACGAGCCCGCCCATCGAATGGGCCACAATGTCGACCGACTGCCGCCGGCTGGTGTTGTGCGAGTAGATGTAGTTGGCGAGGCTCGCCGCGAGGTCCCTGATGGGGGTTCCGGTGGTGGCATGGCGGATCGAGACGTCGCACCTCGAGTCGCCCCGGTAGTAGCCCACGGTCTTGATCAGCGAGCGACTCCATCCGCGGCCGGTGAAGTACCGAACCGCAGAATCCCAGGTGCTGGAGCAGTTGGTGGCACTACTTCCGGAGTAGCCGTGGACGAAGTACACCAGCCCGCGGCCGTCGGACACTGCGGGGCTTGCACCGACGGCGGCCGCGCCGGCCGGGCTGCGCGCGGTGGCGTTCGCGCTCGAGCAGTACGCGGCCGAGGTCGAACAGATAGTCGGCACGATCGTCGAGATCGCCGCCGAGATCGCCGTCATGATCGTCGCGGGCCAGCTGTTGGGATTCGCCACCGGATTCGTGTCGGATCTGATCACCAGCGGTGCGGTCGCGGCGCGCATCGCGCAAATTACCGCTTGGCTGACCCGGCTGACCGAGTCGGCCGAACGCCTGGCGCAGCTGCTGCGATCGACTATCCACACGGTCAAGCTGCTACGGGCCGTCCTGGCGACGCTGGCCGAAGAGGCGCGCATCGAGCTGTCGATGTCCAGAGTCGGCGAGGCCGCGAGATCGCTCGACGCGTTCGCGACTCGCATCGGCGGACCGGAGTACCGCACGATCGCGGCGGAGATGGCACGAGAATGGCGGATCGACTTCGCCGCGACCGCCGCACAGCAGTTGATCGTCACTGGGCACATCGATCCCGAGAACGCCGTACTCAACGCGACCGTCAGCGCGGTGGGGCGCGGTGGCCACATCCGATGGGAGGGCACCAGCGCGGTACTGCGAAGCTGGCGCGAGAGCCGGCCGCTGGTCTATGCCGGGCTGAGTAGCGCCGTCTTGAACGAGCTCAACGGTGCCGTGGTCGATCCGCTATCGGGAAAGGACGCCCGGGAAACTGCACTGGATCTCGCCGTTCGTCCCGTCTACAGCGCGCCGCGCGGTGTACTCAACAACCACCCCACCGTCGGTCCCCGCCGGCCCGGCGTCACGCTCTCCCAGACCAGCGCCGAGCAGACCGCGCTCAAGACTGCCGACAAGGTAGGCCGATCACTGACCGAGAAGCAGATCGAGGCAACACAGGGCTACGACCCTCAACCCGACTCCGCCATCCCATCTGTTCCCGACTAAGGGGGCTACATGAGGCGGGCCGAGCATGGATCGACTGTCCACTGTGGACGCTGCGAGAAACGAGCGGAGCCATCTCAAGGACTGCGAGCATCACGTCGGCTGTGCCTGACTCGAGCACATGGAAGCGGTCGTCCACGCCTCAGGCGTCCGGAGACGTGGGGGGACCGGGTCGGTCCCGCGGCGTGTAGCGGTCGAGCATCTCGTCGACGGACATTCCGGCCTCGCGCGCGCTCGGGGTGAAGCCGGTGACGACCGGCAGGAAGTGGTCGCTGGCCAGCGCCTGGAGTCGCAGCTCAGTGGCGGCCCGGACCGTCGCCGTCCGGGGTACCTGCCGCAGCAGCGCGATCTCGCCGAAGGCCTGCCCGCGCTCAAGTGTTGCGATCGTGCGGCCGTCGCCCATGACCTCGGCCTCGCCCGACTCGATCACGTAGAAGTAGTCGCCGACGTCGCCCTGGTTGAACACGACTCGACCTGCTGGCACCGCGACCGGTTCCAGGCCGCGCGCGAGCCGCTCGATTGCGGGGAGCGGCAGGGGGCGAAACATCGGAACAGCTTGGAGCAGGGCGATCTCCTGGTCCCGTACACCGATGAACCGGTCCAGGCGTCCCAGCCTCCGCGAAGCGGCCGCCACGAGGATTGGGCACAGCACGCCGACGATGACGAGCGCCGCGCGCACGCCGGACAACTCAATCAGCAGGGACGCCGTGATCGCGCCCAGCCCCACAGTGAGCGCGCCCAAGCTCTCGAGGAGGCCGAACACGCGCGCGAGCACGTCGTCCGGCGCCAGCCTCGCCATGAGCGTGAACAGGCCGAGGTCCACCAGCGCATTCGCGATGCCGACGCAGGCCAGCAGGGTCAGTGCCGCCGCCTCGGCCGGGAAGAGGCCGATGAGTGCGATGGGCATACCCCACATCGCCACCCCGATCCCGAACCAACCGGCCAGCCGCCGCGACCCGACCAGCAGGGACGCGGCCAGCGAACCGAGTACGGCACCGGCTCCGACGGCCGCGTTGAGGGTGCCGACCCCCGCCTCGCCGGTGTCCAGCAGATCGAGGGCGACCACGACGGTGAACACGGTCAGCGCTCCGCGGGTGAATGCCTGCGCCGCGGTGAGACCGACCAGAACGGCCAGGTCGCGGTTCCGCAGGACCGCACGAACACCCTCGGCTGCCTCCGCCCTTAGGTTCACCCCGAACGGTGCCGGCGGTCTCGGGGGAGCGTCGTAGTGGACCCGCAGCATCAGCGCCGCGGCCCACAGCGAGGCGGCGGCGGCCACGGCGAACACCGCGGTCACGCTGGTGAACTGGAGCATGATCGCGGCCAGCAGCGGGCCCGCCAGCGTGGCCACCGAGTCCAGCAGGCCGCGGACCACATTGGCGCTGGCCAGTTCGTAGCCAGTGCGGCACAGCGACGGCAGCAGCGCCGAATGCGCCGGGCGGAACAGGGTGGCCGCGACGGTTGACACCACCGCCAGCACGTAAACGATCTGTGGTGGACCCGCCACCCCGACGACGATCGCGGCCAGGGCAGTCGCGACGCCGCGCACAGTCGACACCACGACCAGCACGCGTTCCCGGCGTCCCCGGTCGGCAAGGGGCGCGGCCAGCGGCGCCACCACCGCCGCGGGCACCATCCGCAGCAGGGCAACCAGCCCGACCGCCGTAGCGCCGCCGTCCCGATAGGCCACGATCCCCAACGCGACGGTGAACGCCGACTCGGCCGTCCATGCTCCGAGGAAGGCCAACTGGGCGCGGCGCACGCTCGGGTTGCGGGCATTGTTGGCGAACGCGCCAGCCGCCGCGGCCAGCCTGCTCCCGAACCGCTGGTCCGCCACGGTGCGACGCTACGCCGGTCGGCGTGGTCACAGGACGTGATCACGAGGCAGGTGGTGAGCCTTCATCACCGTCTCGTCAGGCCCAATGTCTGTTAGCGTTTCGTTGCGTGGAGACTCGCCGTGCGCTGCTGTTGATCGCCGACATCGGCGGCTACACGGAGTACATGCAGGTCCACCGCTCCATCCTCGGGCACGCGGAGGCAGCCACGACGCGCCTGCTCGAGAAGGTGGTCGATGCGGCCCGCGACTTCGACCTGATCGAGATCGAAGGCGACGCGGTCTTCCTCTCGCGCGGAGCCGACGCGCTGGATAGGGGCACGACGGTCGCCGCCGTCACCGATGCTGCCGTCGCCATGCACCGCGCCTTCCACGCGGAGCGGCGGCTGGTCGAGCTCAATATCTGCCCGTGCGACAGTTGCACTCAGACGAGCGGCCTGAAGCTGAAGTTCGTCGCCCACGTCGGCGAGGTCGCAACCCAAACGATCAAGCGACGGCGCAAACTCGCCGGCATCGACGTGATCTTCGTCCATCGCCTGCTTAAGAACCCTGTGCAGGTGCCCGAGTACGTCCTTCTCTCCGAGGATCTCTACCGGAGCGACGGCCAGTCTCCGAACGACCTCCCGATGCAGGAGATTTCGCAGGACCTCGAAGGAATCGGACCAGTGCGCACGTACTTCGTGGAGGTCGAGGATCTCGCCGGGCCCCTTGGACCGGTGCCGGATCCCCCGTTGCTTCGGCGCTTCGGCGAGACGTTTGGCATCGTCGGCCGGGGCTTGCCGTACATGCTCCACCTGCGACGCCCACGTCGTACCGCGTCCGCTCACTGATACCTCCGCTGCGTGGGGTGCGGAGTACCGCGGGCGGCAACACCCGAGGGCTGGCGGCTACTCCACGGCACTGCTGCGAAAACGCTCCAGCTCTGACACCGGTAGGCGTGTGCCGGCGGCCTTCAGCAGCGAGAGGACATCCTGCGTGCGCCGGTCGAGCCGTTCGGCGAGCACGAATGCCAAATCGGCCACGATTGCCGTCGCGAGGCGTTCGTGGCGGGCGAGGCGACCCTGGAGATCATCCGCATGCCATTTGATCATTCGCACCGGAGAGGTCGCTCTGGCTGTGGCAGTGCGAGAGGCCGATGGGACGAACAGCGAGAGCTCGCCGAGCACCGACCCGGGGCCGAGGGCCGCGAGGATCCGGCCGTTCTTGAGGACCTCGACACTTCCTTCGAGAATGGCTGCGACACCGTCTGACGGGTCGCCCTCTTCGAAGAGCGTCGAGCCAGTTGCCGCGTCGCTCATCGTGATCTCTCGGTCGAGCTGGTCCATGTCCTCGTCACTGACAAGTCGAAACGGGCACACGGCTCGAATCGCTGCTGGTCGCTCCGCATTCAAGCGCGTTCTCCGTGACTGTCGACGGGATCGGCGACGACGATCCCAGGACGAGCAAGGGCAGGGTCGCTGACGAACACGTTAACCGACCATCTGCGGACCGTGCTGTTACCGTTCACCTCGCGAGTGCCCTGGTGGCTCGGGGTCTCCGACGGGAGGCGGTGATGGGTCGGGCTCAATCGAGGTTCATCGAGCGAGCGTCATGGCTGTTGCGGCTCCCACTCGAAACGCCAACCATCCCGTTCGAGGATGAGGCGAGCGGATGCACGCTCTGGTTGAAGCTCGACTACCTGCTGCCCAGCGGATGCACCAAGGATCGGATGGCCACGAACATCGTCGCGTATGCGATCGCATCGGGCGAAGTGTCTCCCTCCACCGTCGTGGCTGAGGCGTCGAGCGGGTCGACCTCGATCGCGTTGAGCATGGTCTGCGCCACCGTCGGTGTGCCGTTTCGCGCGTACATGCCCAAAACAGTCAGCGGAGAGCGGGTCTTGATGATCCGCCGGCTCGGTGGCGACGTGGTTCTCACCCCGGCTGAGCAGGGCATGGATGGAGCGGTCGCTGCGTTGCTCCACGACTCAGGCACAGAGGCGGACCTGTACGCCGCCCGGCAGTTCGAGAATCCGCGCAACGTGTTCGCGCATCGGCACTCGACCGGGCCCGAGCTCATCCAGCAGGTCGGCGTTCGGCTGCACGGCTTCGTCTCCGGCGTCGGCACCGGTGGCACGCTGATGGGAGTTGCCCACGCGCTGCGCGATCACGGCTACGACACGATCATCGCCCGAGCGATGCCGACTGCGACGTTCACCGCCGAGGGCGATCCAGAGGTCGTCGGGGGGATACCGGGCATCGTCGACGGCATGAGCCAACTCCTCGACCCTGACGCCGTCGGACTCGAGGATTCTGTGCTGGTCCCGGAGCCGGAGGCATTGGCTACCGCGCGCGAGTTCGGTCGTCGCGGCTTGGGCATCGGCCCGTCGAGCGGGCTCAACATCGCCGCAGCGCGGCGGCTGGCCGCCCGCCTCGGCCCCGGGCACCACGTGGGCACGGTTCTGCCGGACCGTATGGAGCGGTACTTCTCAACTGCGATGTTCGACGACGTGGCCGCGGAGCTCTAGCGCGACGTCGTCGCGGGTGTGCCTACTCGTCGAGGAGCGAAGTCGTGCAGCTCCCTCTCCGGCAAGACCTGGATGAAGTACTCGACGCCGAACATTTCTCGCAGGATTGAATCGGGGAACATCGTCGGATCGATCGGATACTGAGAGCGATGCGCGGCCGTGGCTCGGATCTTGTGGCCAACGAAGTCGGAGACGTCGATGCAGGTGCTCACCCTGGCGTCGATCTGATCCCCGGACGGAAGCGATCTGGTCCGCAGAAGCTGGGCCTGCTCCCCGCGTCCTTCGAAGGGGACAGGTTCAGACGCTGAGAAGGTCAGGCTGGTGACGTCGTCCACGGCAACCACATGCGCGTTGCGGGGCCGGCCCGTCGCGATGCCTTCTTCTCCGATGAACTCCCCCGGGCCCGACCCGTCGACCACTCGCACACGACCGTCCTCGCCCTCTCGCCGGATCTCCACATGACCGGACAGGAGGAAGTACATCGTCGTCGCGGCCTCGCCCTGTTCGATGAGGTAGGAGCCGGACGGAAACCATTCGAGATTGACGAAATCGGCCGCATATCCGAGCGCGGTCGCCTCGCGCGAAAAGACCGACAGTGCGCGGACGAAGTCCTTGGTGCCTTTGAAGCGGGTTGTCAGCTCGACGACCCACTCAGCCAGGCGGTCGCGCAGTAGCATCCGGCTTCGCGGCCGGTGGCATTGGAAGAGTCGGATCGATCGGGCGGATCGCATCTCGTAGCAGGCCGCGGTGACCGCTGCTCCTACGGCTATGTGGTCTGGATGGCCGGAGAATCCATCAGGCCCGAACGTGATCACCACATCGGGATCGATCTCGCTGAGCAGCTGCGATGCGAGCCTGACCAGGATCTGACTGTCGATTTCGGAGAGCCCGCCATCTGGATAGTCGAGACATCTCGTCTCGGTGAGCCCGAGCTCCTTGCCGGCCGCATGAAGTTCCTTCTCCCGAACTGCTCTCAAGGTCGCCCGGGTCGCCGCGCCCGCGTCCCTGATCTGGCCGGCTTCGCCCTTGGTAAACGAGATCACCCGGACCTCGGCGCCGGCACTCGCGTACTTGGCGAACGTGCCGCCGGCGCAGAGGGTCTCGTCATCGGGATGGGCGAAGACTCCCAGCAGACGCGGAGGCTGCGAACTGGCAGCGTTGTGCGGCCACTGATCACCGTCGAATCTGCTCGAAGGTATGACCTGAACCAGTGGATCGGCCGCCTGTTCGAGGGCCGGATCTTCCTCGTTGAGCAAGCGAGCGAACACCGGCGTTGGCGCCGGTGAGGAGGATGACGCCGATCCCGAGGGTAGTGGCCGACGAGGCGCGGGGCGAGGTCGGCGGTGGGTTGAATGAGATCGTGGCCGAGTGTGCCCGGCGATTGCTGGCCGCGGCGTTGGAGGCCGAGGTCGACACGTACCTGGCCGGCCCAGCCAGGCAGAAGCTGGATGAGCGCGGGCATCGGCTGGTGGTGCGCTACGGGCACGCCGAGCCGCCCAGCATCACGACCTGGGCGGGGGCGATCGAGGTGCGGGCATTCGGGTCGACCAACCAGAATCTCCTTACACGGTAAGAGATTCGACCTACCCAGCGACACGTCCGCCGGCGAGGCAGCAACTCGTCCAGGAGCTCGCGTACGCCGTCGAGCTGTTCGCCGTCCCT
The DNA here is from genome assembly GCA_963709985.1 of uncultured Actinomycetota bacterium. Classification (GTDB taxonomy): domain Bacteria; phylum Actinomycetota; class Actinomycetes; order Mycobacteriales; family Jatrophihabitantaceae; genus DASXRA01. The sequence continues at coordinate 87,677 of CAVPYQ010000041.1, read as the reverse complement.
GAGAAGGCCCGAGCTCGGTATCGTCCCAGAACTCGCGCATAGCACGAGCCACGCGCAACGGAGACTTGTGGCATCATGTCAAAGCCTCGTGAGCCGCCCGGTCCCCGGCGGAACGGGCGGACCGGGAGGAAGTCGTGCGCCGGATCGGCTTGTGCCTTGCCTTCGTGACCGCGCTCGTCATCGCGATATCACCAGGCGTGACCGCTCATGCGGCGGCGACCGGAGCGATTTCCGGATCGGTGACCGACTCCGCGGGCGCCACGCTCGCGAACGTCGCCGTCTCGATCTACCAGCTCGATGTCTCACCCGGCGCCTGGCTCGAGAAGACCACGGCGGCGGACGGCAGTTACACCGCCGATCAGCTGCCGGTCGGCCGCTACGCCGTGTGTTTCTATTCGAAGGACGCGACGGGCGGCGGCTCGACGACGGGCTACGTCGACGAGTGCTGGAACAACGTTCCGACGGCCGATGCTGACTGCGCTTGCGATCCCACGCCCGTTGCGGTGACCGAGGGCACGACCACCGCCGGGATCAGCGCGCAGCTCGATGCCGCCGGCGCGATCACCGGCACTGTCACCGACGCCGTCGGTGAACCGGTCAGCGGAGTCGAGGTCTACGCCGATCGAGTCCCGGGGAATGGACTCACGCCGGGAGCGCACGCGACCACCGCCGCGGACGGCAGCTATCGGATCGATCGCGTTCGACCCTCTGACCAGTACACCGTCTGCTTCGACGTGAACGACGCGAGCGGCGGCACCTCGACGACCGGCTACCTGTATCAATGCCTCGGCGACATACCAGCCGTCGAGGTAGCACACTTTCCCGTTCCTTCGGGTGGCACGGCTGTCACATTCCCCGTCACCAGCGGGGCGGTCGCACCCGGAAAGGACGCGAGGCTCAACGCTGCCGGGCAGCTGAGCGGCACGGTGACCAACTCGTCCGGAGCGCCCATCGCGGGGATCATGGTCCATGCCTGGGGCGAAGCCAGTTTGACCGCTACCGACGTCACAGACGCGAACGGCCACTACCTGCTCAGCGTCGACAACCCGGGGGGCAGCGCCAACGGTCTCGCGGTCGGAACGCGACTGCCGATCGAGCCGTACCGAGTCTTCTTCAGCACGTTCAACGTCCCGGCGTTCGTCACCGAGTATTACCACCACGCGTACTCGCCCGGCGGCCAGGGCGGCTGGGGCGATCCGACACTGGTAACTCCCACAGCGGGGTCACCCACGACGATCGACGAGCCGCTCGCAACCGCCGGGTCGATCAGCGGTCACGTCAAGGACAGCAACGGCTCCGCGCTCGCAGGTGTGCACGTGCGGATCACTCACGACGACCTGCCCGTCCTCGATGATGCGATCACTGGATCCGACGGCGCGTACTCCCTTGCCGGCTTGCCCGAAAGCGACTACCGCGTCTGCTACGGCTCCGACGGTGCAACCGGCGGGCACTCGCAGGCCGGATACATCGACAAGTGCGCCGATGTGACGCTGGGCGACGGTGAGAGCAAGACCTTCGACCAGGCACTTGCCAGCGCGGCGGGGGTCAGCGGCTGGGTGATCGACGCGGATGGGAAGCCGCTCGGCGGCACCATCGTCTGGGTCAAGCGCGGCGGCGTGAACGTGACCGGCGACTACACCAAGCCCGACGGCAGCTACCTGATCGACCGTGTCGTCCCTGGCACGTACACCGTCTGCTTCAGCCGGCCCTGGGCAGTGGCCGGAGCCCCCAACGGCTATGCCGACGAGTGCTACGACAACGTCCCGGCCACCGGCACTCCGACCCCGGTCGTGACAACCGCGGGGAAAGTAACCACCACAATCGATGCAGTGCTCGACGCGCTCGACAAGACGCCGCCGACTGTGAAGGTCACCCGCCCGGGTGCGTTGTTCGCCACGTCGACCGCACTCACCGTTGCGTACCGGGCAGCGACGCGGTTTCGGGCGTCGTCAACTATGACGTGCAGTACCGCGTCGCCGCATGGAACGGCGCGTTCGGCGCGTACAGAACCCTCGCGGCCGGGACGACGGCCAAGTCGAAGACGATCACCGGCCTGCTCGGGCACGAGTACTGCTTCCGCGTTCGGGCCCGCGACCACGCGGGCAACATCTCCGCCTACAGCCCGGACAAATGCACCGTCGTCCCACTCGACGACCGGAGCCTGCAAGCGACAACCGGCGGTTGGAGTCACATCGCGGCCGCCCGCGCGTTCGCGGCGACCGTGACCAAGACGACCACAGCCGGCGCGCAGTTGCTCCTGAGCGGCGCGCACGTGGACCGCATAGCGCTGATGGTGACGACCTGCTCGACCTGCGGCAGCGTCGCGATCTATGTCAACGGCGGCCTGCGGCGGACGGTCAGCACCCACGCGTCCACAACGCACTACCGGGTGCTCTTACTGCCCGGAACCTTCGGCCTGCATATCGCGAGGATCGCATTGAAGAGCGCTTCGCCCGGACGCCAGCTCCTGATCGACGGTATCGGCATCGCCCGCAACTAGCGGGAGAACGACTCCAGGCAACTCGCCGCGCAACGGCGGCCCACTCGGCGGTGAAGCCGCTCGGCCCAACGGCCGCCGCGTGGGCGGTCCGCTACGCGCGCAATCCCTCGATTTCCGAACGGGTATTCCGTCGCCAGACAGCGCCGACCGTCGCCCGCTGTGCGGCGCAAGGGATCGCGTACGCCTGCACGAACGACGCTGACTCGCTTTTGCATGACCTGCTGGTGGGGGCGATCGACGACTGCAAGACGCCAGAGCGGCCGCGCCACACTGCTCGCGATGATCAGGACGTCACGATCCCATCGCCGAGCGCGGCCATGTCGGGACAGGTCACCGCGTAGAACGGCTCGGTTCGACATCGGCCGTCCGCGGCGCACCCTCAAGCCGCCAACTGAACCTGCTCGTCGGCCGCGTAGTGCAGTGGGAACTCGAACTCGGTGACCGCGACGACCACAGCGGCCTGGCTGAGCATGACCTCGCGGACATGCAACGGCCAATCGCACTGCTGCACGACGTCGCCAGGGTGTAGGTCACTGGCCCTCACGTGCCATCCCGGCCGAATGTCGTTCGCGTGCGCTGCGGCCCGGTCCGGCCTTGCCCGTCGTGCGCGGCCGCGTTTCGTGCGAGCCCGACATGCCGTCGAGCAACTTTCCTGGAACTGTGATGACGTTCTGCATGACGGCCTCCTCGGACGTGTTCCCTGCGGTTGACCTTTACCTAGAAGTCGAAACCGCGGATCTGATTTCGACAGACACTTTGCGTTGTCACGTTCAGCGACGCCTGCGTTACAGCGACGCCGCAGCGAGGTCCTTCAGGAATGCCGAGACGCGATGGTTGCGCGCTCGCCGCCGGATTGCCTTGACCTTGCGGGTGGTGCTGCTGCGCCGGAACTCTGCGGCGTCGACGATCTGCTCGTGGTGGCGCTCGGTGGCGGCTGCGGCGTTCAGGTAGCTGTTCATCTTTTCTCCCCGGTAGGGCCTGATAGCAACCAGACTCCGGGTAAGGCCGGTGGTGCCGCATCGGGAAGCGACCTTAGATCCGGGTCCCGGACACCTCAGATGCGTCGCGCACCCGGGAAATGCCGGGTTCTAAGGTCCCTAGGCCCGATCGCGCGCGAGACTTCGCGCGAAGCCACGTTGATCTTGCGCTCGACCGGTTGCGTTCTCCCCTACGGCGCGAGCGCATCGCGTGCGCGAGCAGCCGCCGAGACGACGCGATCCTTCTCCTCGGGGGTGAACACGCCCTTCGCAACGAAGAGGTCGGCAGTATGCGCAACGGTCGAGACGAAATGCCCATGGCTGCCGAACGGCGCCTGGTCCCAGACGATGTCGAGGAAGGTCAGACCGTCGTCGCCGGGTGACGAGATGCCCTGGACGGGGACGTTGTAGTTCGGCAGGTCGTCGTCTCGCTTGAGGTTGGCCACTCCGCTGTCGATCGAGCCGAACACGATCTGCGGCTCCACCCGCCGGTAGTACGCGGAATGCTGCTGGGTATCGCCGACGTACCACGGTCGCAGCGTCAGGCCCTGCGTCGCGAACAGCGGGTCGCCCGCCGCGGTCGTTCCTGCGGGGGTGATCGCCTCGCGCGAGTAGTCGCCGTCGCGCCTGAGGTACCGGTAGAGCGTCAGCTCGCGGAACGCGCCGCCTCCTGGGTCACCGAGAATCGGCATCAGGACCGGACCCCAGAAGATCGACTGAGTGTCCGGACGGTCGATCGCCCGCTCGATGCGGATGCTGAACGGCATCGATATGTCGATCGTGTCGCCGCGCGCCCAAGCTCGGCGCAGCGTCAGATAGCTGCCGGGTACGGCGTCGACGGGGTGGACCGCCCCGTTGATCGCCACAGTGAAACCCCGCTGCGCCCAGTGGGGGACGCGCAGGTTGACGTCGAATCGACCGCCGCCGTCGACGGTGAGCCGTGTTCGGTCACCGCGCGGAAAGTCGGTCTCCTGCGTGACGGTGACGCCCCGCTCGGCCCAGTTCAGGGTGGACGAGATGTAGAGGTTCACCCACAGCGTCGAGCCGTCGGCCGAGCGTGCGTAGATGGATTCCTGGTACTTGGTCTGGTCCTGCAGACCGGCGCCGCCGTCACCGGTACCGAGGTTGCCATAGTCCCTGGTCGCACCCGGAGACTGCGGCTGGAAATAGGTGATCAGCGGGTCGGCAGTGCTGTCGGTGTCTGCCCGCGAGCCGAGGATCTGGTTGACTACGGCGCGCTCGTAGTAGTCCATGTAAGCCGCGACGGGCTCGTGGAAGAACAGGTTGCGGGCGACCTGGATCAGGCTGTGCGTGGCCTCGGTCTCCGAGCCACTCGGCACCAGGGCATTTCCGACGTTGTCGCGGTTCTGGAACTGCTCGATGTTGTTGTTGGAGCCCGGGTAGTTCCCGCCCGTGCCGCCGATGGCGTACATGCGGTGCGGGATCACCATGCCGAAGAAGTGCTTCGCTACCTGAAGGTAATCGTCGTCTCCGGTCTGCTCGGCGATTCGCAGGTAGCCGAGGTTGTTCGGGACGTGCTGGTTGGCGTGCAGCCGATTGGGCCGCCGTGGACCGGGATTGTTCGCGGAGGTGACGACCAGGATGTCGTCGTCGCGGAGGCAGGCGCCGAACAGCGACTGCCGATTGTCGAACAGCTTCGCGGTCTCCAGGTGCTTGGGGTCGCCGGTAAGGGCGTAGATCTCCGCGATGGGCTCGTTCGCGGCGCCGAACTCGCCGGCGATATAGGTGTCCCACATGTAGTTCAGATTCGCCCGGGTGAGCGGTCCGGGATAGCCGGGGTGATTCTTGTCGCCGATCGTCAGCGCGAGGTGCGCCCAGTCCGCCATCGTCGTAACGACCTGCAGCGCCTGCTCGTTGCCAGTGAGCTCGTACACGTCGAGCAGGCCGCGCATGAGTTTGTGCTGGGTGTACCAGGGCGCCCAGGTTCCGCTGTCGCCGCCGTAGGTCGCGAACCGCGGCGGCCCGAGGCGCAGCACGAGGTCGTCCGGCAATGCACCGAGGTAGCCGGGGAAGGTCGGCACCCAGGCGGCAGGGTCCGGCGCCGCGACGATCGTGGCGGTTCGGCCGTTCGGCGAGGAGTCGACCGCGTCCGTTCCGGACTGCTCGTCGAACCGGTACCAGGCGACGTTGCCGCCCCCGGTGGTTCCGCCCGGCGCATCCATCAGCGAGGCAACCTCCGCCTGGCTCAACGCCCGGTCGAATACCTGGAACTCGTCGACGGTCGCGTTCAGGTACGGGTCGGAGTACGCCGACCGGCCGATCCAGATATTGCCCGCGCTCCCCAGGCTCGTGGGGTTGAGCATCATGTTCGCGTTCGTGCCGGCCACCTGGCCGTTCACGTACAGCGATGCGGTGCTGCCCGAAAGCGTGACGGCGAGGTGGACCCACTGGCCGGTCGGCAGCGCTACGCCGCCATTGACCTGCTGCTCCCCGCCAGCGCCGCCAACCGTGATCGCGAATCTCGGCGGCGTTCCGGTGACCCCGGCTCGGGGCGTCAGGAACATGTACACGCCGGTGTTCTGCCCGAAGTCGAACACCCGCGTCCAGGTATCAGTCGAGTTCAGACGCACCCACGTTGCGATCGTGAAGTCGGTGAGCTGCGTGATGATCGCCGGCGGCAGGGCGACGTACTGGGCGCTGCTCGTCCCGTTGAGCTGTAGCGCGTTGCCGAATTGCCCTGCGACCCGGCCGATCTGTACCGGCTCGGGTTCGGGCGGATTCTCGAACTTGGCAGTGATGGCGGTCTGTACCGCGGCCAGCTCGTTGACCATCCAATCGATCTTGTCCTGGTACACCTGCTCACCCTGGTCTGCGTAGCACTGGGCCAGTGCGCTCAGGTAGTAACCGGTCCAGTGACCGCTGAGCTGGCCGCCGTCCTCCCAGCCACCGACCACCGGCACGCCCGGCGGGTTGGGCCGGCCGGCGTTCCGGTTGAACAGCACCAGGAAACGGCGCTCGTCGAACTCGCGGATGAAGTTCTTCATCCGGTCGCGCTTCTCCTGGAACAGTCCGCTGCCCAGCCGCACGTCCGACAGCAGGAACGGCCGGACCGGTGCCGTACTGCCAGCGCCGACGTAGCGCGGCAGAGTCGGCGCGCCGACGGCGTCCGCGTGCGCGGGTGCGCCCGGCAGCATCCTGGTCGTCGCAGCCGCGGTGATCCCCGCCGCGGAGATCTCCAGGAAATGACGTCGCGTGACGGGCTTCAAGCCGCACCTCCAAGAGGAAACCTCGTATCACCCGCGAGTAGTGCTATTGCGGCGTACGGGGTGAATTACGGCCGGTCGAAAGCTGACGCAACGGCCGGAATCCGACCATTGTGAACGTTCACAGATCTTGCGGTCAAGGCCTCGTCGTCCTTTGGGCCGAACTCGGTCGTCCCTGTTGGGCCGAACTCGCGCGAACGGATCGCTCTCGAGCCGACCGTCGCGTGCCGCGTCCTCCGCCTGCGGTCACTCGAGGGAATCGAGGCGGTCGAGCAGGAATGCCTTCAGCAGCCGATCGAACAGTGGGAGATCGACCTGAACACCGATCTCGACGGGACCGCTCGCTGTGATCCGCCGGAACGGGATGTTCTCGCTCCCCGGGCCGGCCAGTTGGGGCCGTAGGTCGGCGACCGAGCTACCCCATGCCGCGCCGCCGCCCGTGTCGACGGAGAGTTCGACGACCGGCCCACTCACCAAGCCGGGAGTCAGCGCCGCCATCGCCGCCACCAAGTCATGGCAGGGGCACCGGTGTCCGGGGACGAGCCGGGATCCGGCGACGCGATAGAACTGCAGCGGTTCGTCGAGGAACGCGGCGGCGGCCGAGGCTCGGCGGTGCAACAACTCGAAATGCTCGTCGCCGAGGGTCGCCTGATGCGTCGCATCGAGCGGAACAAGCAATGGCGGACGCCCCCATCGAGCCGTGACCACGGCCTGGGCCGCACCCGGATCGTGCGCGAAGTTCGCCTCACTCGCGGGCAGTGCGTTCCCGGGCACCCCGATCGCGCCGCCCATGATCACGAGGCGCCCGACAGCTGACGGCCAGTCGGGTTCCTCCTCGATGAGCGCGGCGATCGTGGACAACGGTCCCAGGGCGAGGACGGTGACCTCGCCAGGTTGGTCGAAGCACTTGCGGGCAAGGAGTTTCGTCGCCGGCTCGTTGCTGTAGGGACGGTCAGCCGCGGCTATCTCGACAGCGCCGAGGCCGTGTTCGCCGTGGATGAACGTGGCGCGAGGAAGGTCGGGCGCCGACGACCAGGCAGCCTCGGCGCCGAGCGCGATGGGTACGTCAGTCCGATCCGCGGCTTCGAGGACGGCACGCAGGTTGTTGGCGGCTTGTTCCCGGCTGACGTTGCCCCAGCCGGCCGAGACAGCGAGCAGTTCGGCGCTCGGCGAGACCGTCGAGAACCACAGCGCGGCAGCGTCGTCGATGCCACCGTCGCTGTCGATAACCAGCTTGGTGCGCGCGGTCGCCGCCACTCAACTGCTCCTCGGTGTCGAGTCTGGTCGCCACAGACGATAGTTTGTGCGCAATCTAGATACTGCAAGAGTTGTGCGATCGTTTTGTGTTGTCGAAATGATCTCTGTCGTGCCTGGCGAGTCAGGGCGACGCGGAGGTGCGGTCACCGTGCTCGTCGCGGCCGGCGAGCTTGCGCAGCATGTCCAGGACGACGTCCCGCTTGCCGGCCGGGGAGAAGAACTTGCGCTCCGCCCGGTCCAGCTCGATCACGGCGCGCTCGGCAATCTCACGGCCCGCGTCGGTGACGTACAGGCGTGAGGCGCGGCCGTCGGTCGGGTCCACGCCGCGGATGACCCAGCCACGCTGGATAAGCACCGTCATGACTTGTGAGGTCATTGCCGGGTCGATGCCCGCGTGTTCGGCGACCTCACGCTGGCGCGGAGGGTATCCGTCCTTGCCGAGCCACCACACCGTCGACACGACGGCGAACTGGACGTGCGTGATGCCCATCGGCGACAGGACCTCGCTCATGCGCCGTTGCCAGCGAAGCGACGCGTGCCAGAGCAGGAACCCGGCGCTGCGCCCAGCCGAGTGCTGTTCAACGAGCGATAGCGAGCCGCGTGTTGACTTCGCGCGCGAATTACCTGGCGGCCGCGGAGCTCGGGAGGTCACGCAAACATCGTAGCCAGGCCGGGCCGCGCGGCACGTTAACCGGTTCGCCGAGCCAGGCGTCGCTCTCGTGACTCGCGAGCGCCGAAAAGCGGTCGGGCCCACGTGCTGTCGGGCTTGACCAGGGCGTGCTCGGCCGCCAGGTCGGCGAGGATGCGCCGGTACTGGATCGTCATCTTGTCGGCGGCGGTATGGATCTCCGTTGCCGCTTCGAGCGGAAACTCGGGACGGATCCGTTCGAGCAGCACCTTGTCCTCGCTCTGCACCAGGCGGTCCGTGCCGATGATCCCGCCCATCTTGTGCTCGTCCGGTGCGTCATTGCGCGCGACGAACTGGCAGAACAGGGTCGTCTCGTCGTCGATGGGCGTCGCCGTCTTGTAGAGAACATGCACGAGTCCGTTCGCGTGGTACTCGAGCGCACCTCGGAACATGAGGGGATTGATGAGTTCGCCGCGTGTGGTGCGCATCGTCAGGCCCTCCGGAATGCCGGTGTTGGCGTGCTGCTTCTCGTCGATGTTGACCGTGTAGGTGGCCGAGAATCGGAGCGCCATTCCCTCCCGGTTGACGGTGACGTCGTTCATGACCGGCGCCGACGACGTCCCGACACTGTTGCGGTGTACCCACGAGACATGGCTGACGTCGAGCCCGTTGTCGATCACACGCGGCGCAGAGGCGTGCCACACCTCCATGAGTTCGTGGACGAGGGTGAATTGGCCGCTGTCGAGATCGGCGAGCTCCGGTACGGGTGCACGGGGCATGCCGACGCAGATCCAGACCAGACCGTACTTCTCTTGCGCGAGCACGGCTTCCAGGCGGGCTCGAGGCGGAATCGGGAGACCCTCGTCGTTGCTCGGGATCCGGGTGGCGAGGCCGTCCGGTGCGAAGCTCCAGCCGTGGTACGGGCAGACCAGGCACCCGTCGGCCAGCCAGCCCTGGGACAGCCGTGCGTTCCGGTGCGGGCACTCGTCGATCGCGATCGAGGCCGGAGAGTCGGCGGTCGGGCGCCATACGACATAGGGCTCACCAAAGACTCGGACCGCGACGGGCTGATCAGTGACGTCATCCGAATACGCGACCGGATACCAGTAGTCGCGCAGCGCGGGGATCTCGCTGACGAACATGGTTACCTCCGTTGATGAAAACGAGTCAGCGCGAGTAGTCGACGAAGCGAGCCAGGCTCGTCTCCGGGATGCGGCCGAGCGCCTGGTAAACCTTCTCGGCCTCGGCCAGCGACGTGGTCGGCGCGAGCTCGGCGGCGTGCCGCGCCACCGTTTCGGTCACCAGCTTCGGATCGAACACCCAAATCGGAACGGCGGCGGGACCGATGTGGGCGACCTCGCCGAACGGGTTGCTCTTGATGACGCGTGCCAGGCCGAACTCGCCGAGGCCCGCCTTGATCACCAGGCTGCCGATCGGGTCGTGCGCCTGCGCGTGCAGTTCACGGACCCGGTGGAGTGCTGCGTAGCTGGCGCCGATCACCCCCCGCAGCGCGCCGCCTCGGATCGCGCTGCTGAGGTTGTGGTCGAGTTCGTCCAGCTCCATTTCGGCATCGAGCCCGTAGCCGGCCAGGGCAAAGAAGCTGGTGACTTTCTGCTGGATGAGGCCGGCAAGGGTGAGGTGGTCGGCCAGCGAAGTCTGGGTGGGCCGGATCTCCTCGCCGGTCGACAAGGTGTCGGAGCCGACATCGACGCTGACCAGCAGGTCAGCGCCGAAGTGGTCGACGACGGCACGCATCCCCGCCGCGACACCGGCTCCTCCCCCGAGCAGCGAGATGACGAATGACTGACCCCCGAAATTGCGCGCAGCGGTCGCTTCGTGCGGTGCGCTCTCACCGAATTGCGCGTCCGGACCGACGAGGTAGGCGTACTCGTCGAGTTCGATGGCGTCGGTGAGCGAGGCGGGGTCGTAGAACAGCGGCCCCAGGACGGTCTTCAGCCCGGCATGCTTCTGCTCACCCTTCGGCGGCCACCACTGGCATCCGACGCCTCCGACGACGACCTTCTCGACGCCGAGCCGCTGCAACCAGTCGCCGACCAGCGTGGCCACAAGGCAGTCGCTTCCGCCCCCGTGGCCCATGACGATTGCGACCCGGGCATCGCGGGCCTCCTCCTCGATTGTCCGAGTGGTGGGGCTCATGCACGCTCTCCTGGTTGCTCATGCCGGCTCGGCCTCGCCCATCCGGTCCAGATTGTTCGCGCGCAATCTATCACCCGTGAGATTTGGCCGTAAAGGACGGCGGACATCCGTGATCCGACGAGTTTCGGGCTGAGGAACATCGAGGTGCCGTGCGCGCACGATTTCACGCTCCTAAGTTCGTGCACGAACCACTGTTGGCAGGCAGCACGCAGGCAACGGGCCGCCTCACGGCGCGCACGGCTGGCCACCGTTGTTGGCGTTTGAATGGCCGTATAGTCCGTAGCTCCGGTTCGAGGCCCGGGGTGGCCAGCCAGCATCCCGTGTACGACGGGGAATTCTGCGTTCTCGCACGATCGCAAGGTTCCGCTGCGTTCCGGTCCGACCCGTGTCATGTAATTCGGGACGTCCGTCCCGACCGGCCAAGAACAGCTTCGTAAGAGCCGTCGCCTGCCGAACTGAGTGGTGAAGGTCGTCTTCGGTGTGGAGGTTTCCATGTCACCCGGACACTTGCGCTTGATCGGGCTCTCGCTCGCTGATGGTTGCCGGCATCCTGCCGCTCGGCGTGTCCGTTGCGGGCGCGGTTTCGCCCGCCTCGACCGGCCACCTGGAGCACGTCGCCGCCGTCCGGGGAGGCAAGCTCACGCTGAGCGGCTGGGCCCTGGACCCGTCCGCGCCGTCCCGTTCCGTGCCGGTCGATGTCTATGTGGACGGCAAGCGGTTGGGCCGCTACCCCACGACCAGGCCTCGGCCGGACGTGAACCGCAAGTTCGCGACCACCGGCAACCACGGATTCCTATTGACGATCACGCGTCCTGCGAACGCCAACCTGGTTCGCGCATATGCCATCGGGCGAACGCCTGGACCGCTGTCCGGGGCTGCCCGCCTGTTCACGACGCCGACGGCCGGATCGCGCATCATCGCCGAGGCACGCAAATACCTCGGCGTGCCGTACGTCTACGGCGGCGCATCGCCGTCGGGCTTTGACTGCTCCGGCTACGTCATGTGGGTCTACAGCCACGCCCGAGTCGCGAGCCTCCCGCACAACGCCGAGGCGCAGCGCCACAAGGTACGGCATCATCTCCCACACCGCCGCCCGTCCCGGCGATCTGATCTTCTACATGTCGGGTGGCTCGGCCTATCACGTCGCCATCTACGTAGGTAGTGGGCGGCAGTACGCGGCGCCCGCCCCCGGTCAGCGGGTCAAGATCGAGATCATCTGGTCGTCCGCGATCCAGTTCGGCACCGACTGGCACTGAACCGCCACCGGATTGCTGCAAGTGACGCGGTCGTGCCTGCCGCTGAACGGGAAGCGCGGGTGACCGCCGTCGTTGAGCCTCTCGCATCCGTCCACAGTGGACGGCCCGTCCGGCTACGAGGCACGTGCGTTGCCGCATGCGTCCCTTGTCTAGCGTGCCACCGCCCGAACTCACGATCCGTTGTGCGAGGTCCCGCGCCGAGACCAGTTCGGGACTCATGGGCTCCGGCAGCGGCAGCCGTAGCGTCGCCGGCAGCAGGTATTCGCCAGCGCGCAGTCGCACCATCAGCAGAACCCCAGTTATTGCTCCGAACGCGGCCAACACCACGGCGCAGGCGATCGTTGCCACGCCGAGGGCGAACTTCATGCTCCGCGGCACGCCCAACACCGCGACAATCGGACTCGCGATCACCCCGATGACCATCAGCGCAGCGGACAAGAATGCGTCCATCCACATGACCGCACGCAGCGTGCGGTCATAGCGGACCATGTGCGTCCTTTTGCTCTCGCTCATGAAACCAGGCAACCAGCCCCGGCGGCGCGAGTCGATTACCTCACGCGTCACCGTTTCCTCGGCAGCGTCTGCGTGGCCTCGCTCAGCGCTCGCTGCGATGCCGCTCGAGTACGAGCGCAACAAGGCTCGCGGTTCAAGCCCCCGCCGCCCGTGTCGTGGCACGACCGTTCGCGCCGGCGCGAACCGATCATCTCGGTGGACTGCACCAAGCCTTCGCCCCTGGCCTGCCATACCCTTCGGCATCCGTCCAAGCGGGCGGCCATCATGGCTGACGGTAGTCTCGTACCGCCAAGCCCTCGTAGCTCAGGGGATAGAGCGCCGGACTCCTAAGCCGGGCGTCGCAGGTTCGAATCCTGCCGGGGGCACCCAGAAATTCGGGGAATTTGACATCGGCCTGACCGTGTCGTCGGTTGATTTGCCCGATTAGTGGCGCTTTCATTGACGTTTCATTGCACGCGGGATCGTGGCTCGAATCCTTTTGCTTCCCAAAGGGACCAGAGATGCCACTGCGGCTGTGGAGACTGGTGACTGGGCGAACGCAAGTCCCACCGCACCGCGGGACGCGAGGCTGGGCGGCCACGGACCATACCCCGCCGTGGCGCGATCACTGCCAGCGTCCGCGGCCTGCTCGCCCAGCCAGCCTTCTCCCGCCAGCGGCACCTGAACCAGCCCGCCCTCATCCACCCTGCAAGTCTTGACGCTGTCAAGCAGAGGATTGAGCTATGCACCGTGGCAGACTTGCTCCTTCCCTGCCACCGTGCGCGTAATCCGACGAGGCTCTCAGCGACGATCGCGTTGCGACGGTGGGCGCGGCCCCGCGACCGCCACAGGGCCACCCGATCGCATCTCTGGCATGCGCCGCACCAGTCGCGTGCTTCGGTAACCGGCTTTCCCCGAAGCGAAATCCCAGCCTCGCGAATCCGGTCCTGCACGCCCTCGAGGAGGGACTCATAAGACGACCTCCCGCTTGCTCCTCTCGTCAGGGTCGAGATTCAGCACCTCGATCAGATCGGCGTTCTCGCCCGTCAGCTCGCGGTTCCCCAGTGCCTAGACGTGGAGACGAACGGGGTGTGCAAGTGGCGGCCCACCACCTCTTCGGCGGCGTCACGCGTAGCGAGATCTCCGGCCAAGGCGCGCTTGTGGACTTCGGCCAGCGCGTCGTGGAGCGCCTCCCGTAGCCCAGCGCTTCGTGGAGCGGAGCGTTGAAGCTGTAAAGGCAGCGGAGCTTGAACTGGAACGGGCTGGTGACCACTCGGGCCGCGCGCCGCCTCCCCGGCGGTCGATCATGCCTCGCGGGCGTGGCGCGTGCTGTCGCTGATGGGCCTGCCTGGTGGTGCCGGCCAACTCGACGCCCGGCACGAGGCAGGCGCTGGCGGCTGCCTTGGCGGTGCTACAGCGTGGCGGTCTCTTCGGCACGGGTGCATGTCCCGTACGTGCTGCGATACGCGGCGCTGTATTAGTCGGCCGTCGTCGGCGGCATCTCCGATCCACGGTGCACTGCGCCGACGTCCTGAGGCCGGGCTGTTTGCGTAGACAGCGTGCGCGCATTCGAGGCGGCGCCGCATTCGCTGCTAGTCCGTGCGCGTCCAATGCGGTCGGCCGAACATGCGGCCGAACCGATCGTGCAACGACGTGCCGGCATCAGCCACCGGGTCGACGCCGAACACGGGCGCGGCCGCCGCCGGCGCCGGCAGCGCGGCAGCCTGCTCGTCGGTCAACGCACAGCGCACTCGGGCCGTGGTGATCTGGTCAATCTGATCACGATCGACGAAGCGCAGACCCGCGGCGGTCGATACCACGATCCCGTCGAAGAGGTCCTCCTCAGGGATCTCGAGGACGTGCTCCACGGTGCCAAACGCGCGCCCCGACCGCGAAACCATTGGTACACCCTTACCCAGCGCCGAATACGCAACTGGCGTGCCATCCTCCGTCACGCGCACATCCCGTCACCTGAGCAATCCGACCGTTGGCCGAGGCAGCTCCCCACTGTATCCCCGGGCCCGCGGACCGGAGAGATGCGCTTCGCGGGCCGATGCTGTCGACGTCCGGGGAACCGCGGGTTGTCACTGCTCGCACCCCTGCACGCGGCAACATGCCCTCGTGAACAGGGAACGGGGAACGCTGACGGTCGCTGTGGACGATCGTCGCGTCCGTGGCCCTCCAAGGCTGTGCTGCCCGCGATCACCGGACGATTGCGTACGGCAGTGGTCGTGGCCGACGGCCCGGGCCGATGCGCTGTGGCTCTGTTCAGCACGGTGCCGCGGTCGGCGCAGGAGGCTGGCGACCGCAGTCGACGATCTCCGCGACCTAACGCCTCGGTCAGGGGGCAGCTGACCTGGCCGCACCGGAGTGCGACCGATAGGCCGGCCGTGACCAACAGAGGGCTGTTCTGCAGCTGATGAACGCTTGGCGACCGGCGCGCCTGGTCAACGCCGCTCGGTCTCGTGGCTTGCATCGGCCGACTCGGTGGGGCTCGTCCGTGGGCCGGCTGCCGGCCTCCATCCGCACTTCGATGCGCTCGGTGGGACGCCGTTCCTGCTCGGTGGCCAGGCGGGTCAGTACCCGAACGTCGGCAGGGGTCGGGCGTGAGATGTCGAGTGCCCGGGGCCACAACTTGGCGCGCCACACGACCGCCGCCTCCGCGGAGTACAGCAGCACCTGGCTTACCAGGTACAGCAGTGTGAAGCTGCCGACGACCGTGGCGAAGCTGCCGTAGACCGCGCCGGACCGGGTCACCAGGACGGCCAGCAGCCGGGTTCCAATTGCGAGCACCGCCGCGACCGTGACTGCCCCTATCGCGGCCGCCGGCCACGACGCCCGCAGCGAGACCGGTCGTGCGATCAGCACCTTCGCGGCGAGCGCCAGGACCACGAAAACGACGACTGCCGTCCCGACCGCCGCGGCCAACTGCTGCAATCCGTTGACATTGGGCAGGGCCCCCGACGCGACCGTCAACGTGGCCGCCGCCACGCCTCCGACCACTACGACGACCAGCATCAGCAGCACTCTCGCATAGCGCGGCACGAAACCGAACCTCGATCGCCTCGGTACACCCGCGAGATGGTTGAGCGTCTCGTACGCCGAAAAGACCACACCGGTGCCTGCGGACAGCAAACCTATGAGTCCGAGGACGAACGGAAGGCCTGACGAGGGCATCGTGGTGACGGCGTGGTCGATGGTGGGCTGCAGTTCCGGGGGCACTAGGGCATCGATGAGCCGGGCGCGCAAGGACGGATGGTCGATGAGAATCTTGGACAGCACCGACACAGCCACCAGCAACAGCGGGAAGATACTGAGGAAGCCGTAGTAGGTGATCAGCGCGGCCTGGCGGCCGCCGTCATCATCGCTGTACTTCTTCATGACGGCGTAGGGAAAGCCAAGCACGCCGTGCCTGCGCTGAGCGGCGTCGGCCCACGCCAGCAACCGGGCGATCACCTCACGGGCCGCAGCGGCCGCGGCCGGAGCCAGTCAAATGTCAAGGTCGACGCTCGGGCGGATCTGGGGTAAGCGGCCGCCGATGATGCCCCGCTTCGCAGTAGACACTTGTCACCCAACCTCCGCGCGCCCACACGGAGCCTATTATTCGACAGCGAGAGGGCGCTGTTTGTCGAGATTGCGGGCAGTGTCGACCCCGCTCGCGGCGCACCCTCCTCGCCCCTAACCCGGACGAGGCCTAGCACCGGTCCGGTGTTAACACACGCCGTGCGACCCCGCTCCCCGTGAAGCGGTTCTCGGCTGCCTCGTTCAAACATTCGTAGGGCCGGCGGCAATGCGGCCTTCGAGCCGTGGAATGCCAGCATCCCGGCAGGTGCCCCGACAACATCACCGTTGGTCGAGATCGCCACCCAACCCAAGACCTGACGGACCCTATCCCCCGACCGGCCGAACGCGCGGAACTGCAAGCCGCAATGTGATGAATGTGCGGTCCATACGCTGCTATCGGCGCCCGGGCGACTGCCGCGCGACAGTAACAACGGCCCCACCCATGCGGGTGGGCCGTCCTGCGCAAATGCATGTCCCTCAAGCCGCCGCGGGCGAAGCGATCGCCGACGTCCAGCCGCCGTCCAGGTGTGGCTGCGGTCGATCTCCGACCACACCGGCGGTCTGGTCGAGCAGGGTCGCGAGCGCTGTGAAGACAAGCCCGGCGGTGTGCACCGCCCGCGAGCGCGTCAGCCAGGTCAATGGCATCGACGGTGCGTGCCGCCGACTCGGATCTGTTGCGCCGGCCATCGCTACGAGACACTGAAAGGGGTTTGTTGGAGGTAGCAATGCATGCACACGTCGGAGACCGCCTGCGCATCCACGGACGATCGGTCGGACACGCGGAACACAGCGCGCAAATCATCGAGATCCATGAGCGGCCGCCCGAGCAGCCGATCTTCACAGTCCGATATGACGATGGCCGACAGACGCTGATCTGCCCGGGGCCGGACGCGATTGTGGAACATCAGGCCGATTGTCGGTCCACCTGACATAACTGCACTGAACAGTCCAGCACCCGAAGACCCGCCGGGTGGAGCGCCGGAGGTCGCCGTCCCGGCGAGGTACCGGCCACATCCGGCAGGTCCTTGATGATCTAGAGTGCTCAGGCGGTCGGCTGGTTCGGTGAAGGACACCTGCTGATGTCGATTGCGACCGGTCGTGAGCACGAACCGGCCGAAGCGTCGGACTGTCCACTGTGGACGGTCTGTCATCGGCCGTGTCGTCGAACGCCTACTGTCAGCCGCACTATCCATCGGCCCGAAACCGACCTCAAAGTCATGGCCACCGCCCTCGGCGCCAGCATCCTGCTCGAGGCCACCATCGACTGCGCCCTCCTCGTGTCCGCCCTCATGGCACTACTCGGCCGCTGGAACTGGTGGCTGCCCACACCAGCCGCACGACTCCCCGAATACCATCACCTGACCCGACAACGAGCCATCTCGCCCACCGAATCGCGAACCGTTGACCCGACCCCGCGCCATCCGCACAGCTGGTCAACCGCTGACGTGCGCGGTATGAGCTGGGCGGCCCTGGCTTGACGTCCGCATCGCTCCCTCGCCAGCCGCCGGCTCCGAACGGTCCCACGTAGAACTCATTCATTGCGACAGCTTCGTCCACAGTGGACAGTTGGCGTACGTCCGGCGCCGCGACGGCCTAGCCGCTTGCACGCACGAGGGCGCGGGTAGATGCTGCACACATCGGTGTTGAGGCCCCCCGAACCCCGGTCGGTCTGGGGGGCGGGTCGTCCTGATGCTCCCCGCCCCGCAGCAGAACCAAGCTACCTATCCGGTTCTGGCCTGGCCGAAGCTTTCCGCGTGGCGGTCGCGGCGGTATGGCGCCGCCGTCCATGACGGGTGATCGATCGATGCCACCGCCCGGAACGGTACGTCGAGACTCGGCCGCTCACGTTGGAGGCGGGTCGGCTACTTGACGACCAACCGCAGCGGGACCGACAGCGTGACAATCACGGCCCGGCCGTCCACCTGGACAACGTAGCGGTGCCCGCCAGCGGTGGTGTCGGACAACACATACACAGGCCGACATCTGCAATTCAGACGTTGGCGCCACTGGACCTTCGCCAAACGCGCACACACACATACTGAAGGGCGTCCAGTTGGAGCGGCGTGGGTGAAGGCTGAGGAGACGTACGACCGGGAGGCGCTTCCCCGAGTCGCCGCGCGTGGAGGCATGGTTTGTCAGGTGGCTGGGCTGTCTGGCGCCTGGCTAGGCCTCGTCGCGCATCCAGTCCGAGACATGCTCACCGATCATGATGCAGGTGAGGTTGATGTTCGCCCGGGGGATGGTCGGCATGACCGATGCATCGACCACGCGCAGGTTCGAGACGGCGCGCAGCCGGCAATGCTGGTCGACCACGGCCATCGCATCGTCGGCTGGCCCCATCCGCGCTGTGCCACAGGGATGAAACTGCGTGGCCACGGTGGCGCGGACGTAAGTCGCAAGCGCCTCATCCGAGCTCATCGTCTGCTCGGTGAGCAGGGCGACGCGCTCCACGTGGCGGGTGATCTCGGGCTGGTGCGCGAGCTGCCAGGCCAGCCGGACGCCAGCAACGAGCCGGCGTATGTCCTGCTCGTGGGCAGCGAAGTTGAGCTCGATCCGCGGCCCGACGTGGGGGTCGGCGCTGACCAGCGACAGGCAGCCTCGCGACAGCGGGCGTTCGAGCGCGACGGGAAGCGCGATGGCGAGCGGCGTGCCGACCATCGCGACGGCCGCTTCGCCGCCCAGGCGGGCGACGTCGAGGTGGCTGAACATGACCTGCTGCATGTCGTTGAACTCGTCCGACCCCGGGGCGGTGTAGCGCAGGACCACCTGCACCAGCGGGGTCTCGATGTCGCAACTGCCGGGCTTCGGTACCAGCAGCACGCGGGTGACCGGGTGGTCCATCAGGCCGGCCCCGACGCCGGGCACGTCGACGAGTGGTTCGATGCCTAGCTCGAGCAAGGACTGTTTGGGCCCGACACCCGAGCGCAGCAGGATCGCGGGCGAGCCGACCGCGCCGGCTGCCAGCGTGATGCGCCGCCCCTCGACACGCTCTAGCTGCCCATCGGATTCGACCTCCACGCCGACCGCGCGCTGGTCGTCGATGAGCACCCGGTTGACCAGACAGTCCGATCTGATGGCGAGGTTGCTTCGATGCCGGGCCGGCCCTAGATAGCCGATCGCGGTGGAGACACGCAGGCGGTCGCGCCGGTTCTGCGGGAAACGGGCCGACGCCGCTCACCGCCGGGTGGTTATGGTCAGCGACCTCGGCGTAGCCGAGGCGACGGCAGACCTCAAAGAAAGCCCGCTGGGTCGGGATCAGCTCGTCGCTGTGCCAGCGGCGGATCGCGATCGGTCCGCCACGTCCATGCAGCTCACCCGGGCCTTGCGGGTCATCTTCCAGACGACGAAAGTGCGGCAACACCCTCGTCCAACTCCAAGCGTCGTTGCCCAGCATCGCCCACTCGTCGTAATCAGCCGGCACACCGCGAGGGCAATCGCAGCGTTGACCGCAGAGGAGCCGCCGACCACCCGTCCGCGCGGATACGGAATCGCCCGGCCCGGGATAGCTTGCGCGGTAAACCCCCAGTCATGCTCGTGCAAAGACATCCGCCAGGCATCTCGCAGATCGCCGGGGTCAACTCGACGGTCGCATAGTCCGGCCCAGCCTCCAGCAACATGCACCTGTCGGGCCGGCTCCTCCGATAGCCGCGCGGCGAGGACCGCACCAGCAGAACCGCCACCCACGATGATTCGTCGTACTCCATAGGCCTCGAATCCTCCTACGCCGTGCACCGCCGAAGCGGTACTGGAGTCCCGCACAGTGTCCACCCTCGACGCTCCGGCCCGGGCGGACCGCACGAAGATGATCAAACGGCAGATGTTCGGCCGGCAAGGTTCGACCTGCTACGCAAGCGAATACTCAACCCAGGCCACCAGCGCCCCGCGGTCTTGACGGCCGTTTCACCGACGACAGCGATCACCCGTCGTGTGCCGGGCGGGCGGGCCGGGTCGATGAACTCAGCCGGAAGGTCTGCACCCAGCGGTAGACGTCACATGATCGCCGCTGACGTCGCGGGCCAGGCCGGCCCTTCGTGCGTGACACCGCGCCGCTACGAGGCTTGGCGGTGACAGGTGCGTCAGAACGTGAGGGTGCCTGAGCCGGAGTACCGCGTCGCGCGGCGCTGTTGCGTTGATCGGAGTCGGTGCATCGGAAGGGGCCGAAGCCGTTGCCGTCCGGGGTCAGAGGGACAGGAGCGAGTTCTGCGAATGCGACGCGGACGCGATCGTGCATGGTCAGGTCGGTGGTGATCGCGTAGTGTCCGCGGCGCAGGTTCTGCACGAACGCGTGCCCGGCCGCGACGGTCCGTGCGGAGGCCATCGTTTGAGTCCGCGCATCGGCCGCAGCCTGGCCTTGAGCCGACCGTGGTCGGCCTCGACGGCGTTGTTCGCGTACTGCTCGGTGACGTGCCGCGCGGCCGGCACGAGCTCGTCGATCACGCGCGGGTAGACCGGCGCCCGGTCGGTGGTGACCTCCACCGGAGACGGGCCGAGGCGCAGGCGCGGGTGAAGAACGCCCGCGCAGCCGGCCGCATCGCGGCGCGTCGAGACCAGCACGTCGATCACCTGCCCGTGCTGGTCGACCGCGCGGTACAGGTAGGTCCAGCGGCCGGCGACCTTGACGTAGGTTTCGTCGACAAACCACCGATCACCGGCTGCGTGGCGGGCCGGGCGGGCGGAGTCGATGAACTCCGCGGTGAACGTCTGCACCCACCGGTAGACCGTGACGTGGTCGACCTCGATACCACGTTCGGCCATCAGCTCCTCGACATCGCGGTAGGACAGCCCGTAGCGCAGGTACCAGCGCACCGCGACCGCGATCACCTCACGCGGGAACCGATAGCCGGCCGGAGCGACGAGGAAGCCAGACGTCGAACTGATCACCGGATCAGTGTCCCGACCCGAGCGAACCACCAACGCAACAGTGCCCTCGCAGGCTCTCGGGCAGCTCGACGTCGGCGTCCTACGGGGCGGATCGAGCCGTCGACAAGGGCACGCCCCAGCTCGAGCGCGAAGAACGGATTCCCTCCGCTGATCCCGTGAACGCGCATGATCACCGGCCGCGGCACAGCAATGCCGAATCGCCCCCACAGCAGCCGATGAATCGCTCCCACCGAGGCGGCTCGATCGGAAGCCGCCCGAACGCGCCGAAGGTGCGGTCGAGCTCGAGCGGCACATTGACGGGCTGACCTCGCACCGTCGCCGAGGACTGCGACCGGCTCGGCGTCCGGCATCGCGACGTCAAAGTGGAGCGCCTCCGCCGAGCTGGCGTCGAGCCACTGGGCATCGTCCAACGCGATGAGCACAGGCACGCTCCTCGCTCAGGGCTCGCACCGTCGAAAGCAGCGCGAGCGCGAGAACGCGCGTGTCGGGAAACACGTCATCCGGCTCCCGAATCAGCAACGCAGTCTCAAGAGCACGCCGCTGCACGGACCCCAGCCGCTGCACTAGGCCGCTGCTCAGAGCCGGGGCAAGTAGATCGCCAACCGCCGCGAAAGCGACCTGCGCCTCCGACTGAGTCGGGCGGGAACGCAGCACACGGAACTCGCGCCTGCCGGCGCCGCGCAGCGCCTTCTCTCAGAGAATGGTCTTCCCGATCCCGGCATCGCCCTCAAGCAGCAGCACCTGCCCGCCGCCAGGCACCGGTCTCCAGAAACGCATCGAGCGCCCGCAGCTCGTCCCGCCTACCGATGATCTCCGCTGCCATCCCGCCCCCCCCGTCGCGTGAACGCCAGACACAAACCTCGCGGTGCACCGTCGATGTCAGGTCCGTGCCCGCATTGTGGATTCCCCGGCGCCCCACCCCGCAATCGACGCTCGGCGGTGGACCGGCGAAGCGCCGCGCTTCCGCACGTGAGTCGCTGTCCGAACGTCTCATAGCCGCGTTGTGCCTACAAGCCATCGACACCTTTGCTAATGGCCGCCCACATATTGACGGCAGTTGACCGTCACCGAGCCAGTGAATACACAGTCTCAAGCGCCCGCACATAGCCGAGTCGGCCAACGTTCCGGGGCCTTCGTCGCTCGCTCGTAGACCATGTCAACGGCACGCGAAATTGACCAGTTGTCGGCACGGCGCCCTGGTCAGTTTTCACATGCCGTCGACACCATTCGGCCGCTGTCCCGTACCGGCCTCAGACTCCTGAGCCTCGCTTGCTGAGCCACCGGAATCCTTGAGCACGTGACTCACCGCCGTGCGTGAGGATCGTGGCGTCCGGCCTATTCCTCCCACACTCAGGATCGGCGACATTCCGCGCAACGGACTCGGTTGCGGCAGCCCTCCTGCGGGCGAGATTTGAGGCGCCACCTTCGGTGATCTATCCGGGAGCGCTAGCCGTCGCCGCAGTCGCCGCCACGGCTTATCGAGCCCGGCCGCTCTTGCCCACGCCTTGGACGCAAGATTGACCCCCGAGCGCTCGAGGAAATAGCGTTCGTAGTCGTTCAGCTTGCCTGAGTAGGTTGCGCCGTAGATGGCCAGATCGCTTTTCAGCTGAGTACGCAGCAGCGAGATCAGCCTGATCGCCAAGGTCCCCCTAACCGTTTCATCCAGCTCCTGACCGGTCGGAAGGCCAAGCTGCGCCTGGATCCGGCCTGCAAGACCGGCAGGGCGCACCTCAGACGATTCGCAGATCAAGTTGTGCTTGACGCTGAGATACACATCCTTGGTGGTCGCTGTCAGAAGCATCCCGGCGCCGTTCGCGTAATACCAATCCGTCATCGCTGCCCACAGGTCGCGCCTCTCATCGAGCTGCAGGTATCCATCATCGCCCCATCCATCCAGGCGCGTAGGGGCGGCGACGCCGCTGATCTCCCACAGACGGGAATAAGCCTTCAGGCGCGTCTCAGACAACTTCAGACCCATCTGCCGGCTGTAGTTGTACGCGAGCCAGAGACCGACGACCGTGACAACAAGACTTGCCGCAGCAATTAGCTCCTTCATACGTCCCACCCCCTACGCCGTGCCCGGCTGATGGCGTAATTCGAGCCGCCCCTGTGCGTTGAGAACTATCGCGGGTTGCTAACGGGTTCGCCACCTGCGCTCCGGCGGCAGTAGGTGGCGGCGCCTCACGCATCAAGGGTTGAAGCACGATGGCCCTGTGAAGAGGCTGATGCCGACGCTGCCGAACCCCAACCGAGGACTCAAGATCAACGTCATGTCACCGGAACCGATGGCCGAGAGCGCCACTCCGCCGAGACCAAGAACGTACGGCACCACCAAGGTGGTCGTAAACGACTGTTCTCCCCAGCAGAGGCAAGCAATTTAGGGGTTTCTTGGCAGGGTCGTGCAGCTGTTGGACACGGTCACCGTCGAGCACCAATCACGTTGGCACCGCCGTGCCCGTAGGCCTGTCTTGGCGGCAGTACCCCGAGTGGGTGGTCCGCTCGCCGTCGATGATCGAGTTGTCGTTATGGGCCCACGCGTTTGGCGATTGCTTCATCGTCGGTGGATCGGTGTGTCGCCTTGGCGGCGGTCGGGGCGCCTGCCGGTTCGTGTCTGCTCAACGCGGGACGGCGGTTGAGGTCGGGGTGACACTTGAAGGTGTCCAAGGGATGGTGGTTGCTGTTGTGCCGATCGTTGGGACGGCGCGGATCGTTTCGGCGGCCGGCAACACCACCAGGGCGCTCGGCTTCGAGATTGCTGTGGTGGAAGCGCACTCGATGCTGAGCTGGGCGCAGAGCCGGGCGCGGAGGGCTAACCGTCGTCCCCATTGGTTCGCCGGAGTCGGTTCAACGCGGCGGAGCCGCTGAGCAGAGGCTGCAGGGCGGACGGTCCAGGAAGGGAGGAACCGATGGCCCGTCGATGCCGGG
Source organism: uncultured Actinomycetota bacterium (assembly GCA_963709985.1). Lineage (GTDB taxonomy): Bacteria > Actinomycetota > Actinomycetes > Mycobacteriales > Jatrophihabitantaceae > DASXRA01. The sequence goes on along the minus strand of CAVPYQ010000041.1, from coordinate 63,816 downwards.
ACTGCCTGCGGTGCAAGGACGTGTTCGGTGGCGGCGGGGATCTGGATCGGCTTCTGCTCTTGTACACCTCGGGCCTTTGGTTGCTGTGGCGGGGCGTGCGGCCGCGGTGCCCGAGGTGTGCTCACACGCGCAGGGCGCACACCAGGTCCACGCAACGATGGCATCGACAGGACTACTGGAGGTCCGTTGAGCAGCGACGGCGCGCGCACGCGTCTGGCGACCCTGACGCTCCTGACGGGTGAACGCCGCCCTACCGACTTCACGGGGTGGCAATCACGGCAGGCAACATGATCGCCGCATTAAGCTCCGGCGCCATTTGGTGTTGATCAGGTCCGCGGTCATCGTTGTGGGCGCTGTCGATGCAGCGGACCATCTGCCGACATGCACGGACAGAGCCGATGAGCGGATGTTGGCGCGAGGCGGCGTCGCGGTACAGCGGCGCCGCTCGCCCGTCGCGCACCCGTCGGACGGCACCGAGCGGGGCTCTGGCCAGAGCTTGAGACCTGTCGACGGAGCATCCCACGGTGAACTCGATGTCCGCGTCGACCGCGCCGGCCAGGCACCAGGCCTGATCCTCGGGCCACACCAGGCGCGGTTCTTGATCGCACTGGGCGGAGCCGTATCAAGCCAGAGCTGGTGCGTCCCCGTTCAAGGACGTTCGCCTCTACCTCGCAGTCCGGTCACGATCCGACCATCGAGCCATGCAATCGGGGGCGATCATTCGGGCATTCTGCGTCGACGGGCCGTGCCAAGGGCTCAGGTACGTCAACTACGACAGCGGACACGTGTTGTTCAGCGACGTCGCCGACGGCGACTGGTGCATCTACAAGATCAGCGGCGAAACCGTCGACACCATCGCCGGCCGCTATCCCGCCGCCTACTTCGACCGCTACGACTGGCCACACATGCCCGGCGGCCCATTAGGTACTTGACCGGCCGGGATCAGTGCCACGCGGCCGCTATCGGGTCTGCGGCGGGTCATCGAGCTCACGCGCGTCGCCGGGCACCTCGCCGACGAGCAGCCGCGCGATCTTCGCCCGGAGCGCCTCGATGTCCGCATCACCCGACAGACGAGGCCGTTCTCCTGTGACAGCGACCGCTGACTCAAACTCGGCTTCGGATGCGTCAAACAGTCGAAGCACCGTCGCGGTCACGTCGACATCACCGGAGCCGTGCTGCAGCACCCAGACGATGTCGGCAACGACCTCCGGCCGGATCCGCGTCGGCTGCTCCGGCTCGATGCCGCCAGTCGCCATCGGCACTGACCACCTCTTCGCCAGGGCAGAAGCCATCGAGCGTCGCTCCGGGTTTGCTCTGGCGTACTCCCACGGTAGGCCCGCGCATAACAAGCGCACCGCCGCTGCCGTGCCAATCACCCCCGGCGGGTGAGTGTTCGCACTGCACGCGGGCGGGCAGACGGCGGAACGAATCCCAAGCTGTCTGACACGGCGGACCCAACGGCAGACCCCAACGCGACCCCGACGTGCACGGATGCCGGCACGTCGCTGCTCACGGCCACCGCTACGAATCCGCTAGAAAACTGTCTATCCGGGTCGGGATCGAATGGAACGGACGCCTGACGGCTCGATTCGATGGCTACGTCGAAGTCGGTCGCGCAGAGCCAGGGGCCGACGCCCATATTTGCTGGCGAGAATCCCACGCAGCATTGCGTTTGCACGAATCTCCTACAGCAGGGGTGTGCCGGTCGCCGCTCGCTGGCCATCCATTTGGCCCGCTAACTCCTGCTCACCAATTCCTCCGGTGGCCATTCGGCGCCAGCGAAGCGCAGCGGCAACGGCTGCCGTCATCGCTGGGGACAGACTCGTCGCCACGGCCGCGATGACCGTCCGTGTGCCCGGCGCTGCTCGCGATGTCCTCGCCGCGATGTTCTGATCGCGCTGAGGCGCCCGCTCAACTCTGACACGGGATCGAGATCGCGGACGCCGCGGACGCCACAGCGGCGGCCGCCGCTTCGATCTGGCCGTCGGTGGCGCCGGATTTCGTCACGGTATCGACCAGCTTCCTGACCGCACTGCTCAGCGCGCTCAGGCCTGCACTGGCCTGCTGGCTGGCCGCACCGGCCTGGCTCGCTACGGCCTGGGCCAGAGCCTGGACCGCGGCCGACACCTCGTTGCGGGTCGCGTCGCCGGCCTTCCACTTCACGAGCGTCGATTGCAGCTCGTCCGCCGCCTGCTTGATCGCGCCGCACGAGACGGTCGGCGACCCCGAAGCCGATGCGCTGCTCGTCGGCGCGGCACTGGGCGTGGGTGTGTTCGCGGACTTGGTGGACGACGAGCACGCGCTGAGCACGGCGGCAACCGCCGCGACGCTCAGCACGCCGATACGCCATCGGATCGCGCACGACATGGTCCACCCTCCCCTGCTGTGCGAACCATCAGACTGCGTCACGCCCGGTCAGCCGAGCATCATCCATCGTGCGTGAATCGCGCGCCGCACGCTGCTTTCATTCACTGCGGATGAGTCACCCCCACCTCCGCCGCGACACCCGCGAACGGGCTGATCCGACGCGAGCAGGGCAGAGATGAAGCCGACGACGGACCGGCCAGCGGCAATACCCGGCCCCCGACGCAGCGCGGGTGAGGTCGCGTGCCGCGGATACCAGCGGCTGTCTCGACACGGTCGCGGACGACGGTGCGAGAACCCCACGAAAAGACCGGCGCCGCGCTGACGCCGTAAGTGGATGCCGACCGCTTTCTCGATTGGCCGGGCTGGTCTCACGAGTTTGCCGCGCGGCGTGTCGTGCGGTGTGGTGGACATTCTCCCGGCCAGCGCGGTAGTAGCGTCTGCTCAGCTCACCCTCAGCACGGCCGCCGGGTTGCCGTGAAGTGTCGAATGCTGCAGAAGGGACGCGACCATGAGCACCGCCATGCCTCTAGCGTCACAGGACTACCCGCTGCTGAACTTGTTCTGGACGATGCTCGAACTGTTCTTGTGGGTGCTGTGGTTCTTCCTGCTTTTCCGCATCATCGTGGACATCTTCCGCAGCCACGATCTCGGCGGCTGGGGCAAGACCCTGTGGCTGATCTTCGTCATCGTCCTGCCGTTCCTCGGCGTGTTCGTCTACCTGATCGCGCGCGGCAGTTCGATGGGAGAACGGGACGCGCGCCAAGCCCAAGAGGCGGACGCGGCGGCACGCGCCTACATCCAATCTGCGGCCGGCACGTCGACCAGCACGGCAGATGAACTCACGAAGCTGGCCAGTCTGCGCGATCAGGGCGTGATCACCGACGCGGAGTTCGCGGCACAGAAGGCAAAAGTGCTCAGCTGATCCAAGGCCGGGCGGGAGCCTCGCCGGTCGAGTGCGCTCCCGCCCGTCGATCCGGTTCCGCCGCGGAAACGGTCCACTTCGAGATTGTGCGTCGCGCGGACCGTGCTCCCGTTGCGACTGCCGAGCCGCTCATAACCAGCCGCTGAACCGGCCCGGCAGATAGCACCGCGCTGGCCTCTTAAGCGTAGGCGGCCACTTGGGTGCCCTCCGGACAACAAAATGCGGGTGGTCGGCCTGGTGACCTCGCTCCTTTGTGGGTGGGGCCGAGACGGCCCGAGCATCTTTTGGCCTGACCCCGTCTGGGGATCCAGGTCGATTAAGGGGTCTTCTGCCTGCGTCGTGGTCAGGACGCAGGCCTCGACAGGAACATCGCGACCGAAGCGTTCGCTGCGGCTCGACGCTCGCCGATCAGTTCCGTCACGGCGTGGGTCGCTCAGGCTGGCGCCCGCCGGGCCACCACGTCGGGCCGGTGCTCCTAGGCCTGCAGCCCGGAATGTAGCTAAAACCCTCCAATCATGTGACCTTGGAGGGCCCTCAGACCCCTGGGTCTCGGCTGACCAGACAGCTGACATGCGCGCGGCGTTTAGGCCTTGGCGGCTCGATCAGCCGAACGTACGGATCTGGCGATCCGCGCCGGGTGCGGCACCGAAAACTTGACCTGTAGGCGCACGGTTCCCGCGTGCCCTTCGTAGCTGCCGCCTCGCTCGGCAGGTCGGTCGTGTCAAGGCTGGCGCTTGCGCCATCGTCTGCGAGGATCGTGGTCGTCGTCGAGGTGGACCGACAGTGGTCCAACCTCGAGGTCCTGCGTTTCGTCAAGTAGTTCGGCCCCGGCAGTCGCCTGATCACACGCAAGGTCCCCCACCACATGCGTCGACTGTGGAAAACCGCATGCGCGACCGTCGGCAAACTGGAGCCCTACTGCCGCTGACCGCTCGCCTCATAGCCCGCGCCGACACGCAGCACGCCACAACCACCGCGGTTGGCGCCACCGGCCCGGCTACGATCAGATCCAGCCGCCCACCGCGGCCAGCAACGACCAGATCCAGGCAGGAGACCTCAGTGCAGCCCCGCAATCACGGGCCTGGACTGCGGATAACACGGGGCTACCGGAGCTACCGTGCCGACTGCGTACTCGGCCGTGGTCATGCCGGCATCGATCGTGCGACGAACGGCATTGGCTCGTTGGGCGACTTGCTTGAAAAGGCTCATGCCAGCAAGCCAAGTAGCTCATCAGCCGGCACGCAGCAGCCAGGTCGAGTCTGTGGACAACGAGCCATCCTGTGGATGACGAACTTGACAAGCTGCCGATCCTGGTACGGGCGCCCGTAGACGCAGACACATGCAGACGATCGTTTCGAGCATGGAGTCTGGCCCGCCCATCGGCTGGACTTATCGGCATGACAAACATGACCGAGACGAAGCCGACCCTGGTCGTCGGCGGCACAGGCAAGACAGGACGCCGGATCGCCGAGCGACTGGCGCAGCGTGCGATTCCGACGCGAGTCGGCTCACGCTCCGCGCAAGGTTCCGGCCAGACGCCGTTCGACTGGGAGAACCAGGCAACCTGGGAGCCGGCACTGCGCGGCGTACGCGCGGCATACGTCTCCTACTACCCGGACGTCGCCGTCCCCGGCGCGGACACCGCGATCGCCACGTTCGCGGACATGGCAGTCGCGAACGGTGTGCAGCGGCTTGTGCTCCTGTCGGGACGTGGCGAGACCGGCGCCGAACTCAGCGAGCAGGCGGTTCAGAAATCCGGGCTGGAGTGGACGATCCTGCGCTCGAGCTGGTTCAGCCAGAACTTCAGCGAGGGTTACCTGCTCGAACCGGTGCTCTCCGGCGAGGTCGCGCTGCCGGTCGGCGACATTCCCGAACCATTCGTCGATATCGACGATCTCGCGGATGCCGCCGTGGCCGCACTGACCGAGGACGGGCACGCGGGGCAGCTCTACGAGATGACCGGCCCCAGGCTGATGACATTCGCCGATGCCGTCGCAGAAATCTCCGCGGCCACTGGCCGAGAGATCCACTTCGTGCCCATCACTATGGCGGATTATGCCGTCGCGCTGACCGAGTACGGACTTTCACCCGAGGCCATATGGCTAATCACCTACCTGTTCGCCGAGGTGATGGATGGTCGCAACGCCGTCCTGACCGACGGCATTCAGCGAGCACTCGGCCGCGAGCCACGAGACTTCCGCGATTTCGCCAGCGCAGCAGCCGCGAACGAGTGGACGAGGTAGTCAGCCATGAACGGGATCCTCTTCTGGCTCACCCTGGTGACCTTGCTCGGCTGTGGCCTGATGGCCGGTACGTTCTTCGCCTTCTCGGTACTGGTTATGAAGCCACTGGCCGGGCGGCCCGCTGCCGAGGCGATCCCAGTCATGCAGGCGATCAACCGAGCAGCCGAGAAACCGACCTTTCTGCTGGCATTCCTCGGCACAGGACTCGCGTCGGCCGCGCTCGCGATCTGGGCGCCCATACGCGGCGGCGAGGACTTCACGCCGTTCCTGATCGTTGGTGGTTCCCTCTATTTCATCGGTGCGTTCGTGGAGACCATGGCCTACCACGTGCCGCGTAACAATGCCCTCGACGCTGTCGACCCGCAAGCGGCCGGTGCGTCGAAACTCTGGGCCGAATTCGTCCCCGGCTGGACGGCGATGAACCACGTGCGTGCCATCGCCGCTCTCGCCGCCGCCGCAACCCTGGCCGGCGCGTTGTACGCCGCCTGATCTGACTATCACAAAGCCAATTCACTTCAATCGAGGAGATCACAATGTCCATGCCAGCAAGCTCATTCGACCTTCGTGAGCGCCCGGTTGACGCAGCGACCGGGACCGGTCGGCGTCGCGACTCCGGAGTGGTTCTCGGAGCAGCCGTCGTCACCACCGGCCTCAGCGCCGGCGTCTGGTTCGCCTACGCCTGTTCAGTGATGCCGGCGCTCGCACGGTCAAGTGACCACTCGTACGTCGAGGTTATGCAAAACATCAACGTCGTGATCCAGAACCCCGTGTTCTTCGCCGCGTTCCTCGGAGCGCCGGTGCTCGCGGGCATCGCGGCATTCGGCCAGCGCCGGCGCGGACAACGGGACGCCATGCGGTGGACGGCCGCCGCTTTCGTACTGTCGGTCGTCACCATCCTGGTCACCGGCGCGATCAACGTGCCGCTCAACAATGACCTGGCCGACGCGGGCAACCCCGACCACATCGCCAACATCGCCCACGTGGTCAGCCAGTTCGACGGGGCGTGGGTGGCGGGCAACATCGTCCGACTGCTCGCCTCGACCGCGGCCATCGGTTGTCTCGTCCGGGCGCTGATGCTGCGCGGACGGCACTGATCAGGTCGCTCGTCGCGTCAATCTCATCGCGACGACGACGCACAGCACTGAGGCTCCAACCGTTTCCAACCCGACTCCGGCCAGCCCACCCCCAAGATGCGGTGGGTGGTCGGAGTCGACTAATTGCAGCAACGCCCTGATAGGCGGCAGGCCAGGAACGACGAGAAACGCAGTGGTCGCGGCAAGCAATAGAGCGGCAGTCCATCCCCGGCTTCGGATCACGGGTTGGACGCAGAGGCTCGCGACGCTCACCCCGGCGAATGCCGTCAGGAAATGCATGACGATCCCGACGCCCATTGCCCGGATCTCGAAATCGGAATGGTTGCTCGCATAGGCCAGCAGCATCGAAGGGCCGACCAGCAAGAGCGATCCGACCAGCGCGGCCAAGAGCGCGCCCACCCTTGCCCGCACGACGCCGCCCAGACAAGCCGCAGTCAGCGCCGAGTGCGCGGGTTCCTCGAAGTTCACCGTCGTCACCGTCATCCAGGCCGACACGGGCAGGAGAATCGCCGCGGACGTAGCAAGCGTCGGCAGCATCGGTCCGCCGGCTGCATCGGTGGCGACAAGGGCAAGCCCGTACGTGACCGCCGGCGGAAACCATCGATGCGACGCGATGCATCCCGCGCCGACATAGCGAATCGCGCTCAGCACGACTCCGCCTCGGCAATCTCCGCGCGGACGTTGCGGACCTCGACCACGGACCAGCCTTGTTCAATGGCAGAAACCAGCGTGCGATCGCAGTCCGGCGCCGCTACCCGAACCACGACGGTGAAATCGTCAAGCGAAGTCAAGCAGTGCTCTACTTCGACGTGTAACGCAGTGCCGTGGACCGCCCGCAGGGTGATCACAACCGCGCGCGCATCAGCCTGACGGCTCCGCCAGTGCAGGACACCGTCGCGCAACTCGCACCTACGCTCGGCGGAATCCTCCACGCTGGGCAGGTGATCGCTCATCAAGACCGCGGCTCCGCGGCTGCATGTTTCGCGGATCAGCTGATCGAGTACAGCGACGCTCTGCTCGTCGAGTCCGGTGCTCGGCTCGTCGAGCACCACAAGGGATTCGGCCGAAAGGAACGCCTGGATCAGCCCGATCTTCTGAAGATTGCCCTTCGACAAGGCGCTCATGTGAACCGCAATTCCCGGCGAAACGGCGAGGACATCCGCCAATTCCTGAATGCGCAAGCGAATCTTCGACGCCGGCATCCCCTTCATGCGGCCCAGGTGCGCAAGGTAGGACGCTGCCGTCATCGCACTCGGGGGCCGGTAACGCTCCGGCACGTAACCGACCCGCCGTGGGCGGCCGAGCACCTTCCCCGCGTCAATACGGGTAAGCCCGGCAACAACCTTCAGCAGCGTGGACTTTCCCGAGCCGTTCACGCCCGTGACGATGGTGCACGAGCCGGCCGGAAGGTCGAGATCGAGACCATCCAGAATGCGACGCCGGCCGCGGCGCTTCACAATCCCCTGTGCGGTAAGCACTTCTACCTGCGACGAGCCGAACGCCGTTGACGCGGCCGCGTTGGTGCCCAGCGGAATGTGGCCAGTGCGACCAGGATTCCACCGATCGCCCAGGCTGCGAGAACGGCCAGGTCACGGGCGGGCAGCGATCCGTACACCAGCGTATGGCGCACGGCGTCGACGGCCGGCTCGACCGGGAAGTAGGTGGCCGTCCTGAGCATCCAATCCGGTTCGGTCGCGACCGGGCCGAAGACGCCCGACGCGACCACTACGGGCAGATAGGTCAGGCCGAGCACGGGGAATGCGCTTGCCACGGTGGGCACGAATCCGGTCAGCGCAGTCGCCGGTGCGGCACAGGCGATTGCTCCGGCCAGCAATGCCGCGATCAACTCGATCCCCTTGCGCGCATCGAGATGGGTCCCGTACATGAGGACGGCGGCAAGCACCGTGACCAACCCGGCGGCCGCAGCGACGAGCACCGTGGCCGCGATCCGTCCGAGGAAGTAGCACCAGGCGGGCAACGGCGTGGCCCGCCACCGTCTGAGCACGCCGGCCTCGCGAGACGCGACAAGCCCGATGCCGTGCGTCGTCCACGCCGTCATGCTGAGGCCCAGGACCGCGTACCCCGCCAAGTCGGCGGACGGCAGATGACCGCGCCTGCTCTCGGACAGCACAAGGAGCAGTACCGGTAGGACGATCCCGGTACTGAGCGCGCGCGGCGTCCTCAGCAGCAGGCGCAGTTGATGGCGCAGTTGACCGGCGAGCAGCGGCGTGACCGGCGGAAGATGTTCAGACATGGCTGAGGGAAAGTGCTTGCGTCGACGGCGTGCTACCGACGATTGCGAGGTAGGCGTCTTCGAGACTCGGCGGCCCGACTGCCAAGCCGGACAGGTCGACGTTGTTGCGCTGGGCCCAGGCCACCAGTTCGCCGAGGTGCGCGGCGACATCCGTCGTCCGGATAGCCAACAGTCGGTCGGCTGGATCGATATGCGCGGCCAGGCGAAACGGCAGGTCGCCAATCGGAGCACCGACGGGTAGCGGAAATCGGACACTGGTCGGGCCGCTTCGTGCGCGCAGGTCGGCCGGGCTCGTGTCCGCGACGATTCGACCGGCCGACAGGATGACTACCCGGTCGGCCAGGTGGTCGGCCTCGTCCAGGTAGTGGGTGGTCAGCAGCACGGTGGTGCCGGCCCGGCGCAGGTTGTCGACGGTGGCCCAGCAGCTTCGCCGCGCCTCGGGGTCGAGCCCGGCGGTCGGCTCATCGAGGAACAGAATCTCGGGATTGCCGATGATCGCAAGGCCGAGGTCGACGCGGCGTTGCTGCCCACCGGAGAGGGTTCCGACGCGGGCGTTGGCTTCGTCGGCGAGGTCGATCAGTTCGAGCACTTCGGGAACGGGCCGCGCATTCGGGTAGAGGCGGCCGAACAGTGCGAGCAGATCGCGCACCGTCACCTCGCCCTCCAGGCTCGTCGACTGCATGACCAGCCCGACGCGGGAACGCCAGGCCCGCCCGCCGCGGCACGGGTCGGCGTCGAGTACGCGCACCGTCCCCGTCGTCGGCTCGACGAACCCTTCGAGCGACTCGATCGTCGTCGTCTTGCCGGCCCCGTTCGGCCCGAGCACGGCGACGATTTCACCTGCAGCAACGGCAAAACTGACGTCCTCGACCGCGGCGAACTCCCCATAGCGCTTCGTAAGGTGTTCGACGGCAACCACGCTCATGGACGGCGCTGGCCGGTCTCGTCGCGATCGCGGCCGCGCGGCCCGGCCAGGCTGACGACGCTGATGAGAGTGACGCCGCCGCCGATCACCATCAGCGGGATGCGCGTGTACCGCGATCCCGACCCCGAGAAGGACGACGCCGAGCAGTACCCGCGCAGCGGGCGGGATTCCGAGCAGACGCAACATCACAGATCCTTGCTGGTTGGTGTCGACGTGGTTGCCACACAGCGTCGTTCGCGTCGCGGTCCGGCCGCATCGGCGCAGCGGACGATCCTGCACACACGGCCGCATCGGCCCCTGGGTTGACACGTCTCCACCCAGGGTTGGTTACTCGGCCGTACGTCGGGCCGATGACCGATCGGCGATCTTCGGCTTATGGTTTTCTGGTGAGAACGGGGCAAACCGCCGTGCCGACGCTGGAGGCACTGCGCCGTGCGCGCACGCAGCAGGACGCGGCGTGGCAGTGGCTGCGTCTGGTCGGGCCGGTCATCGTTGCGTTGACGGTGCTGAGCGCCATCGAGTCGAGGCCCCGTCCGGGACTGCACGGCACCGGCCTCGGCATCACGATAGCGATCACTGCCTTCGCTGTCGGTGCCTTCGGCGCGCTGATCGCCCATAGCGCATCGACTGGACGGATATTGCTCCGGCCGGCGTTCATTGCCGTTCTGTTCGCGGGCAGCGTTGTGCTCGTACGCCTTCAGCCGGGCGGACCCGGCGTGCTCGGGTTGTTCGTCGCCGTCGCCCTGGTTGCCCGGCGGATGCCTGCGCGGGCCGGCACTGCGGTCGCCGGGTCGGTGCTGGTGTTCCTCGTTGTCATGACAGCGGGTGCCGGCAATGGCCGGCCGGCGATCGCCGGGCTGCTCAGCGCGATCGCCATGGCGAGCTTCTACGCCGTGACGCTCATGGCGCACCGACTGCGCGAGACCAACGAGCAGGCCATCGCGCTGCTTGTCGAACTGGAAGAGACCCGCGAGGCTCAGGCCCGGGCCGCCGCCTTGGCGGAACGGCAACGACTGGCCCGCGATATGCACGACGTCCTGGCCCACTCGCTGTCCGGGCTGATGCTCCAACTCGAGGGCGCCCGCATGCTGGCGAGCAAAGGCGGAGACGACGAAATCCTGGCGGCGACGATCGACCGGGCGCACCATCTGGCCAAGTCCGGGCTCGACGAGGCCCGCCGCGCGATCGGGATGCTGCGCGACGAAGCCCTGCCGGGGCCGGGCGAACTGCCCACGCTCACCGCGCAGTTCGAGCACGACACGGGCATCGCCTGCGAGCTCACCGTCGTCGGCGAGGAACGTGCGCTCAGCGCCGAGGCACGCCTCGCGTTGTACCGCGTCACGCAGGAGTCGCTGACCAACGTGGCCAAACATGCCCGTCCGGAAAGGGTGATCGTGCACCTTGCGTATGAGCCCGACCGGGCCCGGCTGACCGTCGAGGACTACGCGTCGGACGGGCGCGAAGTGCCTCGGCGCGGCCGAGCCCGATGCCGAGCCCGATGCCAAGCCCGATGCCGGCCCGATGCCGAGCCCGATGCCGAGCCGGATGCCGAGCCGGTGGGCTACGGCCTTACCGGGATGGGCGAACGCGCCGAACTCGTCGGCGGGAGCCTCACGGCTGCTCCCACGCAAACCGGCTTCCGGGTGGAACTCGAGATGCCGGCATGAGCAGTCCGATCCGGGTCCTCACCGCGGACGATCAGCGCGTCGTGCGCGAAGGCCTGGTGCTCGTGCTCGGCCTGCTGCCCGGCGTCGACGTGGTCGGCACGGCCGCAGACGGCGACGAAGCCGTTGCCCTGGCGGGCGAACTGCATCCCGACGTCGTCCTGATGGATCTGCGAATGCCGCGATGCGACGGCGTGCAGGCGACGCGCCGGCTGCGGGAGTCGCACCCGGACGTCAAGGTCATCGTGCTCACCACGTATGCCGACGATCAGTCCGTGATTGCCGCGCTGCGGGCGGGCGCTCGCGGCTATCTGACCAAGGACGCGGGCGCTGCCGAGATTCACCATGCGCTGCAGCAGGTTCTGGCCGATCAAGCGGTGATTGACCCGGCGGTGCAGCACCATCTCGTCGACGCTATTGCGGGCAATGCAGCTACCGAGGAGCCGGCGCCAGGGCATCCGGCGCAGGCGCTGCCGGACGGGCTTACGGCGCGCGAGGCCGAAGTGCTCGCGCTGATCGCCGACGGGTTGTCGAATTCGGAGATCGCGGCGCGGCTCGTCGTCGCCGAGGCGACGGTGAAGAGCCACATCAACCACCTGTTCGCCAAGATCGGTGCTCGCGACCGGGCGCGTGCCGTGACCTACGCCTACCGGCACGGACTGCTGCCCCAGCCGGGTGATTAGCGGGCCTTCTGGCCCGCGCCGATGAAGTACGCGATCGCGCAGATGAAGAAGATGACGGCCGCGGTGAGGGTCAGCCAACGCATCCGGCCGTGCAGCACGCGCAGACCGACGCGCAGGACGATGAGCAGCAAGATGATGCCCCCGACCAGTACCGCGGACGCCATGTCAGTCGACGTCTGATCAGCCACGTACCGATGCTAGTGCGCACCGTCCGGCGGCTTCGAACATGCGCTTCCCCGCCGAGAGCAGCACCTCGGCGAGGAAGCGCGTCGGGCGCGCTATGGCCGGACGAACGCTAGTTCGGTGCGACCGGCACGTCGCGACACCCGCAGGCGGCCCACCGCAATGGCGAGCAGCCCGCCGGCGGCCCAGATCGCGAGGACGATCACGGGGTGCAGGGTGCGCTGGCCGTCGAAGTAGACGGCGTGCCGGATCGCGGTCATGGCGGCGCCGGCCGGCAGCCACTGGCTTATCGCCCGGAAGAACTCGGGAAGCATGTAGAAGCCGAGCGGACCGCCGCCCGCAGATACGGCCAGAAGCAGAATCACCAGCAAGCCGACGGCCAGTCCGGGCGGCCCGACCAGGCGGCCCAGCCCGCACATCGATGCCGACACGGCGACGACGAGCAGCGCGACCAGCCCGGCCAGCGGCCAGAACGCCCCGGACAGCGCGCCGATCATGGGGTCGGCGACCAGCGCGATGATCAGGCCGCCGAGCACGCCGAGTCCGAGCAGTGCCCCGATAATGGCGCGGGCGGGCAACTTGCGCCCGAATACGGTCAGCGCGAAACCGGCGGCCAGGCTGGCGACCGTGACGCCGAACGTCACGAACACCGGCGACAGACCCTTCGAGTCACCGCGAGGCAGCGGGCGCAGATCCTCGACGGCGAGCGCATTCGCGTTTGCGCCGACCGCTCGCCCGACGAGTTCTTTCAGGGCCGCCGTCTCGAGCATGCTGGCCGAACTGGCCACAATCAGGCGCGGCTGCTGGGGATCCATCACCAGCGCGGCCTGAACCCGCTGGTGCAACACGGCTCGCCGTGCATCGGCCGGCGTAGCCACAGCGATGGCGTGGATCGACCCCGGGCCCGTGTCACTGACCTGAACCTCCACCTGATGGGCGGCATCCAGCGAGCCGACGACGGCAACCGGCACCCGGTCGGGTTCGGGATCGTGGAACGCGGCGAGGAACAGCGCGACGAACGTGAACATGAGCACCAAGGCGCCCGCGAGCACGGCGGCCACACGACGGCGCGGGTCGGGTGGACGGGTGCTCTGGCTCGGTTGCCGGCTCGTCTCTACCAGGGTTTCCTCGGCCATGCTCGGTTCCTCTCAAGTTGTTGACCGCGTTCAATTGAACGCGGTCAACTGTACGCGTTCAACATTTTGTGTCAACATGGCAGGCATGGCAGACGCGACTCGCAACAGCAGCAGGACAGGGCGCCGCAAGGGTGGGCGCGGGCACGGCGACTCAGGCACACGGGCCGCGATCCTGCAAGCGGCGCGCCGCCAGTTCACTGAGGTCGGCTATGCCGAGGCGAGCCTGCGGGCCATCGCCGCTGAAGCGGGGGTCACGCCACCGCTGATCATGCATTTCTTCGGCTCGAAGGCGAACCTGTTCGTCGAGGCGGTGCAGTGGCCCTTCGATCCCGCGACCGTCCTACCGCAGGTGATCGGCGGCGACCGCCGGGGCGTCGGCGAGCGCATGGCTCGCCTGTTCGCCGAGACCTGGGACGACCACCCCGAAGGGGGAACCCTGATCGAATTGCTGCGCTCGGCGGCGACCGACCCGAAATCGGCGGCACTGCTGCGGGAGTTTCTCGTCAACGAGTTGTTCGCGCCGATCATCAAGACGCTGGGCCAATCCGACGGCGATCTGCGCGCGTGCCTGATGGCGTCCCACCTGCTCGGCGCGGTGCTGGTGCGGCACATCCTGCAGATCGAGCCACTCGCCAGTGTGTCGACGGACGAGGTGATCGTGCTGATGGCGCCGACGATTCAGCGCCTGCTGACCGGAAAGCTGCCGACCGCCTGACCAGCGGGAACAGCCGACCCGCCGAGCGCCGACCGGTCAGCGCCGCACGAGCGAACGGTGGTCGACGCGGCTTGCGATCCGGGCCGACCACCGCGGACGTCCGGTCAGGCGATGTCCTTGCCTTCGCCCTCGGCCGGAGGCGTGGCAGCGGCAGAGGCGTGGGCGAGCCTGTCGCCTCCTTGTCGAGCATGTCCTTGGCCTTGCTCCTGCACGGAGTCGACCTGGCTCGCGTACTTGCCACCGGTCTTCTTGTCGATCAGGTCGCCGGCCTTGTCGACGGCGCCCTTCGCCTTGTCGCTGTTCTTCATCAACATCGACTTGGCCTTGTCGAGCATGCCCATTTCGAGGAACCCCCTGTAAGGCGCCGGTCGCCGTGCTGCCCGCCTTTCGGGCCGCGCGACCGTACGCATCGACAGGATGACTCCGCCGCGACCATATGGGAAGCATCGACGCACCTGGACTGTGCAGCCGCGCGACACGACCCATCCGCGATGCGGTAAGAGTGTCGCCATGGAACAGCGCGTACTCGGCCGCACGAAACGGCAGGTATCGGTCATAGGCCTCGGCACCTGGCAACTGGGCAGTGACTGGGGTTCGGTGGACGACGCAGCCGCCGGTGCCGTCCTCGACGCGGCCGTCGACGCCGGTGTCACGTTCTTCGACACCGCCGACGTGTACGGCGACGGGCGAAGCGAGCAGGCGATCGGCGCCTTCCTGCAACGCCGCCCCGACGCGGCGATCACCGTCGCCACCAAGATGGGTCGCCGGGTGGCCCAGCAGCCCGAGGCATACGTCTTGGACAACTTCCGCCAGTGGACGGACCGGTCGCGGACCAATCTCGGTGTCGACGTGCTCGATCTGGTCCAACTGCACTGCCCGCCGACGCCCGTGTACTCGACCGATGCGGTGTACGACGCGCTCGACACCCTCGTCGACGAGCAGCGGATCGCCGCCTACGGCGTGAGCGTCGAGACCTGCGACGAGGCCCTTACCGCCATCGCCCGGCCGGGCGTCGCCAGCGTGCAGATCATCTTCAACGCCTTCCGACAGAAGCCCCTCGACCAGGTGCTGCCGGCCGCGCAGGCAGCCGGCGTGGGCATCATCGCCCGGGTGCCACTCGCGTCGGGCCTGCTGTCCGGGCGCTACCGCCACGACACCACGTTCGGCGCTGACGATCACCGCACCTACAACCGCCATGGCGAAGCCTTCGACGTCGGCGAGACGTTCTCGGGCATCGACTTCGACACCGGCGTGGACGCGGCGCACGAGTTCAGCGAGTTGCTGCCGAGCGGATTGGCTCCGGCCGCCGCGGCGCTGCGCTGGATCATCCAGCAACCGGGTCTGACGACGGTGATTCCCGGCGCGCGCAACGCCCGGCAGGCTCGCGACAATGCCGCAACCGCCGACCTCGATGCGCTGCCCGACGAGACGGTTCGCGCGATCGGCGATCTCTACGACCGTCGGATCCGCCCGTTGGTGCACGACCGCTGGTAGCTCAGGTCGCCGCGACTGCCGCCACCAGGCACTCGGGCGGCAACTCGAACCACCGCAGGTGCTCGAACTCCGCCGACATGGACGTGGCTGCCTCGTCGGCCGCCGACGGCGCAGCGCAGGCGGCGAAGATCGCCCTTGCCTCGTCGAGGTATCCGGCGAGCGCCGACTCCGGCGCCCGGTCGTCGAAGCGCGGGTAGCTCATCGCGCCGTCCTCGTCATAGCCGACCTGCGAGAGCCGAAGCGGCGGCTCGACCGGGCCGGCGCGGTGCCGCCACAACCCGGTCGCCGGGTCGAAGCAGTAGTCCGGCAGTAGGCGCCAGCCGTCCTCGGCGACCAGGCGCACGGCGTCGACGATGTAGTCGAGCACCGCCTCGGCGATGAAGTAGTTGAAGTTCACCCTTACCCAGCCGGGCTTTATGCCCTCGCATCCGTGCTCGATCTCCTTGGCGAACGCGTGCGATCGGTCGATGTCGATGCCGAGCAGCCGGTGCCCGTACGGCCCGGCGCAGGAACACCCGCCGCGCGACTGGATGCCGAACAGGTCGTTGAGCAGGGCCACGACGAAGTTGTGGTGCAGGTAGCGCCCGCTCGGCGCGCGCACGACGAACGAGACGATCGAGAGCCGGTCGGCGTCGAGGTTGCCGAGAATCTCGATCCGCGGCTCGCACCTCCATGCGTCGACGGCACGGCGCAGGTAGTAGGCCTCGTGCTCGCGGATGACGTCGACGCCGACCGCCTGCTTGAGCTGGAAGACCAGGCCGGCCCGGATCGACTCGATGATCGCCGGCGTACCGCCCTCCTCGCGCTGCACCGGATCGTCGAGGTAACGGTGCTCGGTCGGGTTCACGTACGCGACGGTGCCGCCGCCGGGAACGTCGGGCACCCGGTTGTGCAGCAGTTCGCGGCGCACGACGAGTACGCCGGGCGTGCCGGGTCCGCCGATGAACTTGTGCGGGCTGAGGAAGATGGCGTCCTTGTAGGCCGTCGGCGACGACCCCTTCATGTCGACCTCGACGTATGGAGCGGCCGCCGCGAAGTCCCAGAACGACAGCGCGCCGTACTTGTGCAGCAGCGTCGACACGCGAGCGGTGTTGCTGACGATGCCGGTGACGTTGCTGGCCGCGGAGAACGAGCCGATCTTGAGCGGACGGCTCGGCGTACGCGATCAGTTGCCGCTCGAGCTGCGGGATGTCGATGTGGCCGTCGGCGTCCTGCGGGATGAGCACGACATCGGCGATCGACTCGCGCCACGGCAGTTCGTTGGAGTGGTGCTCGTAGGGCCCGATGAACACGACCGGCCGCTGCTCGGGCGGTATCTGGTCGGTCAGGTGGTAGCTGGTCGTCGAGTTCGGCCGGGATGCGCAGCCCGAGGATGCCGATCAGCTTGTCGATCGCGCCGGTGGATCCCGAGCCGCAGAAGATGACCACCGTGTCGTCGTCGCCGCCGACGCTGTCGCGGATGATGCGCCGGGCGTCCTCGCGCAGCCGGGTCGTCTGCAGGCCGGTTCCACTCGATTCGGTATGGGTGTTCGCGTAGCGCGGCAGCACCTCGTCGCGGATGAAGTCCTCGAGGAACCCGAGCGCGCGACCCGAGGCGGTGTAGTCGGCATAGGTGACCCGCCGGGGCCCGTACGGTCCGGGCATCACCTGGTCGTCGCCGATCACCGACTCGCGGATGCGCCGCAGAAGTGGCGTTTCGACAGGCTGAGGGTTGCTCATGAGGTCACCGTCCGCAGACTACCGGCCGCCCCCGCTATCAGTTGATTTTCAGTTGAGTGGTGCGTTGCGGCCTGAGTGGTTCGTTATAACGCACCACTCAGCGCACAACGCACCACTCAGCGGAGAAGAGGCGAACAGAAAGGGGGACGATGGCGGTCATGGCGACGGTTGACGAGGTGCGCCGGCTGGCGTTGTCGCTGCCCCGCACCACGGAGGGGCTGGTCGGCGATCGGGTGAAGTTCCGCGTCGGTCGCCTGGTCTACGCGTCGATCTCCGCCGACGAGACGCTCATGGGCTTCGCCTTCCCGCGCGAGGAACGAGTGGCGCTGATCGCCAGCGATCCGGAGAAGTTCCTGATGCCCATTCGGTCCGACGAACGTTACAACTGGGTACGGGTCCGACTGGCCGCCATCGACGAGGCCGAGATGACCGAACTCGTCACCGATGCCTGGCGGATGGTCGTCCCGAAACGGGTCGCCGCGGCGCATCTCGGCTCGGCGTAGGTCAATCTCGCTATTGCCACATTTCGCCGGGCGTCCGTCGAGATCTTCTGACCAGTGGGTCAACTAGGCCGCCTCGCTGCCGATAAAGGCACCACGGCGTGACGCGGCTAAGCGCGTCCACCGATTGTCGGGCGCGAAGAAATGGGACCCCAAGTGCGAAAAGCGACGCTGGTAACCCGCGGGGCCATCCGCGACGCCGCGCTGGCGAAGTTCAGTCAGCACGGATACTCGGGCACGACGCTGCAGGACATCGGCGACGAGGTCGGCCTGACCCGCGGCGCTGTGCTGCACCACTTCAACTCCAAGGCCGACCTGCTGGCCGCGGTCGTCAACCCGTGGCTGGCCGCTCTCGACCACGCGCTCACCGATGCCCGGGTGAGCGATCCGCCGACACCCGCCGACCAGCAACGCCTGCTGCGCCGATTCGCCGATCTCGCCCTCGATCACCGCGCGACGGTCGAACTGCTCTCGAGCGACGTCGGCGCTCGGGATGCGCTGGGCTCGTCCGACACGTGGGCGGCGCCACCTAGCCGCCACGATGCCTGGACCGCGCGCATCCACCGCCTGACCACCCTGCTCACCGGCACCGGAGCCTCGGCCATCGACAGGGCCCGGGCGACGGCCGCCGTCGGCGCGATCCTGCATCCCGCGGCGAGCGGCTGGCTCGACCTCGGCACCCGGCAGGCGCGTGCGGCGGTCATCAACGCGGCCCTGGGCGTGCAGGTGGCCGTCCTCGAACGCACAGCCAGCGGGACCTGATATGGCCACGCACTCCGGGACTCTCCCCGGGCGCCTGCGCCGGATCC
The DNA here is from genome assembly GCA_963709985.1 of uncultured Actinomycetota bacterium. Taxonomy (GTDB): domain Bacteria; phylum Actinomycetota; class Actinomycetes; order Mycobacteriales; family Jatrophihabitantaceae; genus DASXRA01. The sequence continues at coordinate 45,108 of CAVPYQ010000041.1, read as the reverse complement.
CGCGCCGATTCGGCGTCCGACTCGTCGCCTCCATGCTGATCGTCTCGCTGCCACTTGCCGTGGCGCTCACGGTGCTGCTCACGGCGCGGTCCTCCGCAAGTCTCAATGCCGCCGCCGCGGACAAAGGCGTGAGCCTGGCTCGCGCCGTGACACTGCGCGTCGAGGACTGGCTGCTCGAACGTCGCGAAGGCATGTCCGTCCTCGCGGTCACGGCCGCCGACAATCTGAGGCCGGAGCGCCTTGCCGTCATGCTCGATCCGGAACTGGAGAAAGCAGGGTCGGACGAGATCGTCGCGAGCGATCCCCAGGGCCAGTTGATCTACAGCACGCAGATGGGCAAGCTGCAAAGCGACGTAGCCCTGCTCAACGCCGGCGCGATGCGAAGCCGCATCGACAACGCGGCGATCCGCAGTGCGAACGCCAGCGGCCAACTCGGCGCCGTGGCGGTGCCCGCTGATGTGCTCGAGCGGGCCGAGGGCGGCCTGGTGCTCACTGTTGAGGAGCGCGATCTGCTTGCCCGGCTGCCGCAAATCACTGATCGCGTCCTGGCCGGAATCCCCCGCATCGAGGAGGTTCGGGCGGCCATCCTGAGCCAGGGCGCGCGGTTTGACGGCCTGGCTCCGAACGACAAGCGCGCAGGGGCGGCGATTCCGTTCGGAGGCCGGGTGCTGCGCGTCGCGGCCGACTTCGACATCCTGGAATCGGCCGGCCGAGATCCTGGGGACGCGCTCGCAGTCATGCGCAGGCGCTTGGGCGTGTACGACCCCGCCCTGCTCGAAGCCCTGGAATCCGTGCTCGCTGACCGGGCTCGTCGGGTGCCGCACAAGCTCAGCACCGCGGAACTGCGGCCGGGCATGGTCCTCGTCGAGGACGTTGTGACCGAACCGGCCTGAAGCTGATCGCAGGGGGTCATGAGCTGACCTTCAGCATGCTCGAGCGATTGGCGAACTACTCCGGCATGGCGTCCGGAGTACGGGAACCGATCCAGGTATTCGTGCCGTCTCATCAGTCGCTCGGAGCGTCGCCTGATGGCGAGTGACACCCAGGCGTGGGTGGCGACCGAAGGGCGCACTCGTCGAGGTGCTCGCCGAAGCCAGCCGCCGACTCGGCGCGGCCCGTGATCGCGACGAGATCTACGCAGCGGCCTGCGACGCGACTCTCGCCTTGCTTGCGCCTGACCGCCATGCGGGCGTGGCGGTCCTGGCCTGGTCGACGGACGGACTCTCGGTTGTCAGGGCCGAGGGCGTGCTGGCCCAGTGCGGATCGGCCTGCCTCGCGCTTCGATGCACTGCCCGAACTGACACGCGCCGCCCTTGAGGCGGGCCAACCGGTGAGCCAGTCCGGCGGCCACGCGATTTTCGGCCTGCATTCGCCCGCGTCCCGCACACAGCGACCAACTGTTGCTCGCACCCATCGCGCGCCGCGGACGTCCGCGGCACGTGCTCGCTGCGGCCGGCACCTCGGTCGGGGATGCCTCCTACGCAATCGCCGTTGTGGCCGACATCGTCGGCTTTGCCCTCGACGCGGATCAGCGAGGGTGGGCCGATGCCGTCATCGAAGGATCGCAGGACATCGTCCTCGTGCTGGAAGCCGACGGCGCCATCCGGACGGCCAATGCTGCTGTGCAGCGAATCCTCGGGCTCGACACCGAGGCCCTTGCCGGCGTTCCGATCGTGGACCTGGTCCACCCCAGCGACGCCGAGGCACTGCTGATGTGGCTGACTCGCGCGGCAACCGACGGGCGGGCACACGCGCTCGACATCCGTTGCCGGTATGCCGGTGGAGGTTGGGTCGACCTCGAGGCCACCGCAACCGCAATGCTGGAGGTGCCCGACGTCCGAGGCGTGGTCGTGAACCTGCGCGACGTTCGAGAGCGTAAGACGCTTGAGGCGGAGCTCTCGCATTGGGCGTTCCACGATCCCCTGACTAATCTGACCAACCGTGCCGGCCTGCGGGAGCGGATCACCGGGGCGCTCGAACGCGCTGACCGGACCGGGACGCGACCGGCTGTGCTCCTCGTCGACCTTGACGACTTCAAGGCGGTCAACGACAGCCTCGGCCACCAGGAGGGCGATCGGTTGCTGATCGTCGTCGCTGAACGACTGCGCAACTGCACCCGCGCCAGCGACACTCTGGCCCGCCTCGGCGGCGACGAGTTCGTCGTGGTCGTCGACGACGAGGCAGTTGCCGAATCGCTGGCCGAGCGGATTCACGACGCGCTCGATCCGCCGGTGGCACTGCCCGGAGTGGAAGTGCACGCGCACGCCAGCATCGGCATCCGGGTGGCAGATGCTGACGCCTGCGACGTCGACCAGTTGCTTCGCGACGCGGACCTTGCGATGTACGCGGCGAAGGCGTCCGGCAAGGCCACTTGGCGACGGTTCCACCCGGACATGCATGAGCAGGTGCAGCAGGAACTGACCACCCGAACTGAGTTGCGCCGGGCTGTCGAGCGCAACGAGTTCGTCCTCCTGTATCAACCCATCGTCCGGGTGGACACCGAGCAGGTCGTGGGCTTTGAAGCACTCATTCGCTGGCAGCACCCCACTCACGGCCTCACCTCGCCGGACAAGTTCATCCCGCAAGCCGAGCAGACCGGCCTGATCATCCCGATCGGCGCGTGGGTGGTGCGTCAGGCATGTGCCGCCGCCATGACCATGCGCAAGGCGGCCGGACGCGAGATCGCAATGAGCGTCAACGTCTCGCCTCGCCAACTCCACCACGACGACATCGTCGACATCGTGCGGGATGCCCTTGACGAATCTGGCCTGCCTCCCGCGTCCCTGTCGCTCGAGATCACCGAGAGCGTTCTGGCAGACGACGTCGCACTGATCGACCGACTTCGCGCCCTGCGCGACATAGGCCTGCATCTCGCAATCGACGACTTCGGTACCGGCTTCTCGTCCTACGGCCACCTGCAGCGACTCCCGATCGACACGATCAAGATCGATCGCAGCTTCGTCGACCGCCTGGCGATCAACGAGCCGACGCCTGCGCTGGCCCGCAGCATCATCCGGATGAGCCAATCGCTCGGCCTGCGGACCGTGGCCGAAGGCGTGGAGAACGTGGAACAGCAAGCTGCGTTGCGTGAACTGGGTTGCCTGTTCGCGCAGGGCTTCCTGTTCTCGCGCCCGATCGCGATGTCTGCGGCGATCGCGTTGCTCGAACACCCGATCAGCGCGCTGTTGCCACCGGCCGAGTGAGCCGCGCGCGTTCACTGGCCCGCCGTCCCGTTGAGAACCCCGTGCGCAATGCCGGCGATGACCGGCAGGATGCCCAGGCACGCGAACGCCGGAAGGAAGCACAGGCCAAGCGGCGCCATCGCCCACACACCCGCACGGTGCGCTCGGGCCACGGCCGCCGCCCGGGCCTCGTCGCGCAACTCCGCCGCCAGCAACTCGAAGCCATGGGCCAGGCGAATGCCGCTCTCGGCGCTGCGGCACGCAGTTCGGCCCACCGGCGCCAGTGACGCGATGGTGAGCGATCCCCATGCGGTCGCCGGCTCGGCGCCGTAACGGAGCAGCCCGGCGACTCGACGCAACTCCGTGTCGAGCTGTTCACCGCCGAGCGGCGCAACTGCGACGAGGGCCGACGCGACGGGGTGTCCTGCGCGCAGCGCCGCGGCAAGTACGTCCAACACGAGCGGCACCCGTGCGGATGCCGCCTGCGCATCGCGCGGACGCACCCGGGCACCAAGGCGGCGGACGCCCACGACGACGAGCGGCGTGACGACCACGGCAAGGGCAGCGCCGCGAGCGGGGCCGAGGATGGCGCCGCTCCGACAGCGACCGCGCCGACTGCGATCCACTGCAACGCCCGCGATGGCATGCCTTGCCATCGAGAGCGCGGACGCCGTGGGTGCCGTGCCGAGAACCAGATGCCGGCAGCCAGCCAGCACAACGCGATGCTCATGACCCGCCGCCTCTGCCACGCGTTCACGAGCGCTCCGCCGAGACGATGAGCCGGCCGGTCCACACGACACCCGCGACGTCGAGCAGGACGCCGGCGCACAGCAGCAGCCGACCGCCAGGAGTGTCGAAGAGGATGCCGAGTGGATGAGCTTGCATCGCCGTACCGAGCAAAATCCCCAGTACCGGCAAGCCCGCCAGCAACGCGGCGGACGATCTGGGTCCGGCGAGGGCGGATGCGACAACCCGCGCCTGCGATCGGCGTGCCTGCACGTCCTCGTCGACACGGGCCAGCACGTCCGCGAGCGGGACACCGAGCGCGTCTGCCAGCGACCAGGCCTGCATCGACCCGGATCAACTCCGGCGCGATATGGCCGCCCACTGCGACATCGCCGCGAGAGGCTCCTCTCCGTCGCGTGCCGCCTGCGCGCAGGCGTCGAACGCGGGCCGGTGATCACCGGCGACCGAGGCCGCCGCCGTTAGCGCCGACGCGCCGGAACTGCCCACGTCCAGCTCTGCGCGCAGCAGACGCAGCGCAATGGACAGATCGCGATCTTGCATTGCGGCAATCCGGCGCGTCGCTGCGCGGGCCACGCACACCGCCACGAGAGCCGTAGCCGCCATCGCAGCCAGACCGACGACGGGACCACGCCACAGCCGACGCCGCCAGGCCCGCAACGCCACCACCGGTGATGGCGGCCGCGCGCGATGGAACGGCGAAGATCCGTCGGCGCCGCAACGAGGCAACCGGGCCGGCGAGGCGGTTCGCGTCAATGAGGCCACGCAGGCGCAGCTCGCCGCGACGAGGCGTGGGCCACGCGAGCACGGATAGCCAAGGGCCAGCAACGCAACCATGTCATGTCAGCAGTCCTGCCGCATCGACGCCGCGCTGAGCGAGCCGCTCGACCAGCACCTCCGCACGCGAGGCTGACGCCTCGCTCGCACGACCAGACCGGCACCACGCGAATGTCGTCGCCGACACGCTCGATCACGCCGATTTCGGCGACGCCGCGCGAACCGAATCGGCCATGCCGCAGATGGACGACGACGTCGAGGGCACTGGCGACCTGGCTGGCTACCGCGGAGAGCGTGAGACCGCCGAGCGCGCCTAGCGCGGCGAGCCGCGCCGGCACGTCAGCCGCGGTATTGGCGTGCAGGGTGGCCGCGCCGCCCTCATGGCCGGTGTTGAGAGCGACGAGCAGCTCGGCCATCTCGGCACCGCGGAATTCGCCGACGACCAGCCGGTCCGGCCGCATCCGCAACGCCTGACGCACCAATTCACGCAGGCCGATCGCGCCGGACCCCTCGACGTTCGCCGTGCGAGTGACCAGACGCACGGCGTGCGGGTGGGAGGTGACCAGTTCGGCGGCATCCTCGATGACCACGAGGCGCTCGTCGGGCGACACGCAGCCGAGCAGCGCACCTAGCAGTGTCGTCTTTGCCGGTGCCCGTGCTGCCACTGATCACGAGGGTCAGCCGGGCGGCGACGATCGCCCGCAGCACTGCGGCGACGCGATACTCGACGAGATCACGTAACTCGAACCGCCGCCGGGCGAGGACCCGCAGCGACAACGTGGTGTGCGGGGTGATCGGCGGCAGTACCGCATGCAGGCGCGTGCCGTCGGGCATTGCCGCGTCGACGAACGGCGAGCCGTCGTCGAGCCGGCGACCGGCCACGGCCGCCAACCGCTGGGCCAGTCGGCGCACGGCCATGTCGTCGGCGAAGGCGACGTCGGCGCGTTCGAGCCCACGCCCGCGATCGAGCCACACCTCGCTCGGCGCGTTGACGAGCACGTCGGTGATGCCCGCCAAGCCGAGCAGCGGCTCGAGTGGGCCGGCGCCGGAGAGCTCAGCGGCAACATCGCGCTCCAACGCTGCCAAGGATGCGTCGTCGGCGATCACCGAGGCGTTGGACTGCTCGGCCCGCACGACCAGGCCGAGATCGGACGACGCCGACGACGACGCGGCGAGGCGTTGGCGCACGCGATCGACGAACTCGATCTCCGCGTTCATGCCGCAACGTCCCGCTCACGGACCGCATCGAGGACGCCTCGGGCAATCCGAGCCATCGTCCGCGGCAGTGATCGTGGATCGAGCGGGGTGTCGTCGCGCCTGGGTCGTCGCCGGAACGACGCCGACCAGCGGCGCCCCGACCAACTCGGCCACGCGCGAGGCCGGTGCCAGGTCGCGGCCCGCCCGCGTGACGACGACGCCCAGAGCGCGGGAGTCCAACCCGACCCGTACGGCCCGCGCTCCCGTCACCGATCGCACGTCGGCGCCGCACAACAAGACGATCAGGTCGCACCGCCGCAACGCCGCCGCGCGCGCCGGGGAGCGCCAGCGGCCGAGATCGATGACAACCGCCGCAGCGCTGGAGGCCACCTCGAGGGTCTGTGCAACGACCTCGCGGTCAGGCATGGCGTCCGCCGACAGCACCGCGACGGACGCCCAGTGCGGCAACCCCTCAGCAAGGACGCGCGGATCGAGCCGCCCGCCCCCAAGCCGGAGGCCGGACCATCGCGCGCCAGGTACCGCCTCGATGCCGAGCAGCACGTCGATGCCGCCGGCCACCGGATCGAGATCGACCAGCACGGCGGGCCCATCCATAGATGCCGTTGCGGCCAGCACGCAGGCGAAGGTGCTGGCGCCGGTGCCGCCACAGCCGCCGACGACACCGATGACCGGCAAGTTCTGCGCAGTATTTCCGTCCACGGATCAAGCCAAGCGGTCCAAAACCCCGGGCCGCCACGGCCGCGCACGATCTGTGGACAACAACCCGGCCTGTGGACAACCGAATTGACAGAACCGACGTCCGCGCATGAACATGCAGACGCAATCGCCCGACACGCACCAAGGTTCCGGAAAGACCGCGCCCTTCCGGACCCTCGTCCGTATCCTCGATTAACGTGGCAAAGACCGCAGCGTTCTTCGACCTTGACAAGACGATCATCGCCAAGTCGAGCACCCTGGCGTTCGGCAAGCCGTTCTATCAGAGCGGGCTCATCAACCGGCGCACCGTCCTGAGAAGTGCATATGCCCAGTTCGTGTTCGCGCTGGCCGGTGCCGACGAAGATCAGATGGACCGCATGCGCGACTTCATCACGGCGATGTGCACCGGCTGGGATGTGGCGCAGGTACGCGACGTGGTCGCCGAGACTCTGCACGACATCATCGACCCCCTCGTCTATGACGAAGCCGTCGAACTGATCCAGCAACACAAGGCGATCGGCCGTGACGTCGTCATCGTGTCGTCGTCCGGCGAGGAGGTGGTGGCGCCCATCGGCGCGATGGTTGGCGCCGACGTGATCCTCGCGACGCAGATGGTCGTCAGCGACGGCAAGTACACCGGAGAGATCGAGCGCTACCTCTACGGTCCGGAGAAGGCGCAGGCGATCCGCGAACTCGCGGCAGTGCACGGCTACGACCTCGACCAGTGCTACGGCTACTCGGACTCGTCCACCGATCTGCCGATGCTCGAAGTGGTCGGCCACCCCGCGGTCGTCAACGCCGACCGAGCCTTGCGCAAAGCGGCACTCGAGCGCGGGTGGCCGATGCTCACGTTCAGCAACGCGGTGCCCTTGCGTGATCGCATATCCGGACTCCGGCCCCCGAAACCGGCCGCGTCGCTCTCCGTGGCAGGCGCGGGCATCGCGTTCGCGGGCCTCGTCTGGTACACGTCGCGCCGGCGTGGCGCACGTAGCGGCACAACCTGACCGCGCGCCGCCGAGCCCCTGACCGCACGCCGGCCAAGCCGGAGCCGTCCTCAGCTCAGGGCATCTTCAATTGAATTACACCGCCTGAAGGTCTTGTGCCGAACCCGATCACGGCGTCAAATGGCTATACGGAAGAGGGTCGTCTATGGCGGTCCAGCCCCCAGCGGCCCTCCCCCGACACAGTCCACCGGGCACCCACGCGGCGAACCCACCACGCCATAGGTGAGTCGACGCGGACCGGCCACCGGCCCGCGTCTGACATGCGGACAGGTGCACGCTTTGGTAACCCGACGGGCAGTGCTCAGGCGGCGTCGCGGAAGCGGCGCCGCCGTCCACGTCCGGACAAAATTCAGCCGCGAATCATCGCCTCGCAGATCGCCGTTGCCTCCTGCGCTCCGAGGACGACCGCCTCGGCGCAGTGCCGCAGCCACGCGGCCACGCCTGAAGGAGTGCCCTCGCGATAGGCGATCAGCGCCGATTCGTACTCCGCACGCAGTTCCCGGTGCCCGGCCTCGAACCACGACGAGCGACTTCGGGTCGAGCCCCCGCTCGATGAGCGTCAACCGGACGGCCACCCGAGCGACCACGCCCGACACAGGCGCGAACGCGTCGAGCGACAGCAGCTCACCGTGCACGACGGCGGCCACGACGACCGCCGGCGCCGAGGTCGCGGCGAGTACCTCCACCAGCGTGTCGATGCGTGCCGTGCCGGCGCTCGGCCGCCCGAGCCGCGACTCGTCGACCAGATCGGCGGCGGCCAGGGCGTGCAGGCGGGCGAGCGCCTGACGCGGCGCGCGCGTCCAGGTGTCAGCAAGCGCCCCGATCGCCGACTGCGCCCGTAGCGCTCCCTGCACGACGGGCTGGCCGAGCGCGGCTCCCGAGCGCATGTCGTCGAGCGTCACGTCCGCACCAGCGAGCCCGGCCGACGCCCACGCTCCGCGCAGCGACGATTCGGCGGACACATCGGCCGAACGGCGCCGGAGCACCCGGTTGCCGAGCAGGGAGTCCACCGCGGATCTCGCGCGGTCGACGCCCTCGGACACGCCCGGCAGATCGAGCAGCGGCGCCAGCGGATCACTCACCACCGCAGGCTAGCCGGGCGGTTCCGTCCTCCGCCGGGGCCTACTACGGTGCGAACAGATGCCCATCGACGACTGTGAGGTCAACACCGTGTCTGACGAAGCCCTGTCGAATCTGCTGCACGAGGAGCGGCGTTTCGAGCCGAGTCCCGAATTCGCCTCGGCCGCGAACGTCGGCGCGGACGCGTACGAACCGGCAGCGGCCGACCGGCTGGCCTTCTGGGAGAGTCAGGCGGACCGGCTGCAGTGGGACTCGCGCTGGGCGAAGACGTTGGAGTGGGACGCGCCGTTCGCGAAGTGGTTCGTCGGCGGGACGCTCAACGCAGCGGTGAACTGCCTGGACCGGCATGTGGCCGACGGGCACGGCGATCAGGTGGCGATCCACTTCGAGGGCGAGCCGGGCGACACCCGCACGATCACCTACGCCCAGCTGCTCGACGAGGTGTGCCAGGCGGCCAACGCGCTGACCGAACTCGGCGTGCACAAGGGCGACCGGGTCGCGATCTACCTGCCGATGATCCCCGAGGCGGTAGTGGCGATGCTGGCCTGCGCCCGGATCGGCGCGCCGCACAGCGTCGTGTTCGGCGGGTTCTCGGCGCAGGCGCTCATCGACCGGATCGCCGACGCCGACGCGAAGCTGGTCATCACCGCCGACGGCGGCTACCGCCGCGGCGCGGTGTCGGCGCTGAAGCCGGCCGTCGACGAGGCCCTCGGCAAGGGCGAGACGAACGTCGCGCACGTGCTCGTCGTCCAGCGCGGCAAGAACGAGGTCGCCTGGACCGACGGCCGCGACGTGTGGTGGCACGAGGTGGTGGGCCGCCAGTCGACCGAGCACACGCCGGAGGCGTTCGACGCCGAGCACCCGCTTGTTCATCCTCTACACGTCGGGAACCACCGGGAAACCCAAGGGGATTCTGCATACGACGGGTGGCTATCTGACCCAGGTGTCCTACACGCATCATGCGGTGTTCGACCTCAAGCCCGACACCGACGTGTTCTGGTGCACCGCCGACATCGGCTGGGTGACCGGCCACTGCTACATCGTCTACGGGCCGCTCTCGAACCGGTCCACGATCGTGCTCTACGAGGGAACGCCCGACACCCCGCATCAGGGCCGGTTCTGGGAGATCGTCCAGAAGTACGCCGTGACGATCCTCTACACCGCCCCGACCGCGATCCGCACGTTCATGAAGTGGGGTGCGGATATTCCGGCGAAGTTCGACCTGTCCTCGTTGCGGCTGCTCGGGTCGGTGGGTGAGCCGATCAATCCGGAGGCCTGGATCTGGTACCGGCGCGATATCGGCGGCGACCGCACCCCGGTCGTCGATACCTGGTGGCAGACCGAGACCGGCGCGATCATGATCAGCCCGCTGCCCGGGGTGACCTCGACCAAGCCGGGCTCGGCGACCCGCCCGCTGCCCGGCATCAGCGCGGACGTGGTCGGCAACGACGGGGTGCCGGTCCCCAACGGCGGGGGCGGGTTCCTGGTGCTGACCGAGCCGTGGCCCTCGATGCTGCGCGGGATCTGGGGCGATGACGAGCGCTACCGGCAGACCTACTGGGCCCGCTTCGCCGAGCAGGGCTTCTACTTCGCCGGCGACGGCGCGAAGAAGGACGACGACGGCGACCTGTGGCTGCTCGGGCCGCGTGGATGACGTGATGCTCGTGTCCGGGCACAACATCTCCACCACCGAAGTCGAGTCCGCGCTCGTCTCCCACCCCGCGGTCGCCGAGGCGGCCGTGGTCGGCGCCTCGGATCCGACCACCGGGCAAGGCATCGTCGCGTTCGTGATCCTGCGCGGGGACGCCGTCGGATGACGGCGCCGCGCTGGCCAAAGCCCTGCGCGAGCACGTCAGCCATGAGATCGGCCCGATCGCCAAACCCCGCCAGATCATGATCGTGCCCGAACTGCCCAAGACCCGCTCCGGCAAGATCATGCGCCGGCTGCTGCGCGACGTCGCCGAAAACCGCCAACTCGGCGACGTCACCACCCTGACCGACTCCACCGTCATGGACCTCATCAGCGAAAAACTCCCCACCGCCGCGAGACTGACCCGGCGACGGTTTTCGGCCGCCCGGCATCACATAGATGCCGGGGCGGCCAAGACCGAACCCAACGCCGACGACCAAAGCCCGGGCCGCCTCAGTGAGGACGCAGGACCACTTCGGTCTGCACGGCGTCCGCGGGCGTGGCCAGCACCTGCGCGATCACGCCGGCCACCGTCTCCGGCCGGGTGTAGTCACTCGCGACGAACGTGCCGCCGTCGTACAACTGCACGGTCCGTTGCATGTCCGTGGCCGTCGGCCCGGGATACACGGTGCTGACGCGCAGCGAGGGCTCCTCCTCGCGCAGGCCGTCGGCGAGCGCGCGCATCGCGAACTTGCTCGCGCTGTACCCGGTCATGCCGGCCCGGGCCCGACGTCCCGCCCCGGAATTGATGAACACGACGCTGCCCCCGGCCACCCGCAGCGCCGGCAGCAGCAGACGGGTGAGCTCCGCCGCCGCCACAACGTTCACGGTGAACTGCTCACGCCAGGCCGCGACGTCCAACTCCTCGACGCGCCCGGGCCGGATCACGCCTGCGCAATGGACGACGCCGTCCAGCGCATCCAGCGCAGGCACCGCCGCGGAAAGGCCGCCCGGATCGGCCAGGTCGGCGACGACCCGCGAGGCCACCGGCAGCGACTCCAGCGCCGCGGCCGACCGGCCCAGGGCGATCAGCTCATGCGAAGGCGCAAGCACGTCGACCAGCGCGCGGCCAATGCCCCGGGTCGCACCGGTGATCAGATATCGGGCCACTGCAACTCCTCAATCGGGGCAACATCCGAATGTTGCCCGATCGGGGATCAGTGTTCGAGCACGGCCACCCGGCCGTCCTTGCCGGACGCCCACACTGCGCCGTCGCGGCCGCGCTGCACGGTGTCGAAGTAGCCGGTGTCGAATGTCGCCCAGTTGCGGCCGCCGTCGAAGGAGACGTCGCTGCCGGTAGGCCCGACCGCCACCAGCGAATCGTGGCCGACCCATGCGGCTCCCGAGCGGTAACCACCCGGCATTGTCGACGACAACGCCCAGGAACGCCCGGCATCACGCGATCGCGCGGCGATGTCGACGTTGCCGTTCGGCACGGTGAAGTCGCCGCCGACCGCAACCACATCGTGGGGTCCCGAAACGGCCAGCGAGAAGATGCCCGCCGCGGCGCCCGAGGCCACCGGGGTGGACGTGACGGTCCAGTGCACGCCGCCGTCGCGCGAGTGGTAAACCCGCGAGGTCGCGCCGCCGCCGCTTGCGATCCAGGCGTCGTGGCCGGACGTCACCAGGCAGGTGCCCGACGCCGCGAAGCCGAACTCGCCGTCGAGCGCAGGCGGCATGCCGGCCGGGTCGACCACCGCCCACGACCGTCCGCCGTCATGGGTGGCGATCAGCCGGAACTTGCCGCCGACCGGATCGCTCACCGCCAGCCCGTCGCGCGGGGAGAAGAAGGCCATGCAGTCGTAGAACGCGTTCGGGTCGTCGTTGACGAACGTCTGCTGCCACGTCGCGCCACCGTCCGAGGTGCGGAAGACGCTCGAGTCCGAGCCGGTACCAATCGTCAGTGCCACCGCGCGGCGCGAGTCCCACGCCTCGATGTCACGAAACTCCAGCGCACTCGCACCTGCAGGTGAGACGTCGAGCCAGTGCCGGCCACCGTCGGAGGTCCGCAGCACGGTGCCCTTCTGTCCGGCCACCCACGCGACGCGCCGGTCGACCGCAGCCAGGCCGCGGAACTGCGCCGTGCTGCCGGTCGAAACCAGGCGCCACGACGGCGCGGCGTGGTGGGGATGGGCATCGGCCGGCGCTGCCGCGACAAGCACGGCAGCCGCGGCGAAAAGCGGCACGAGAAGTTTCATGCCCCGGACCGTAGTGACTGCGGGCTCATCTCTACGTTAAGCGGCGCATTGCGTAGGTCGCCTCGGTCTTGGTCGTCTCGATGCGTTGCAGTCCCGCCTTCTCGAGCACCCGGATGGACGCGACGTTGGCCAGTTCGACGCCGGCGAACAGCTCGACGGCCTCGGGGTCGCCGATGCCGAACCGCAGCAGTTCACGCACCGCCTCGGTGGCGTAGCCGCGGCCCCGCCGTGAGGGCACGACGCCGTAACCGAATTCGGTGCGCCCGTCGTCGTCGGGGCGCCCGAAGAATCCGACGCCGCCGACGACCAGGTCGGTGGCCCGCTCGATGATCAGGCGCTGGCCGAAGTCCGCGCCCCGACCGGACGGAATGCCACGCCGGGTGAGCAAGCCGGCGATCACCCGGTCGCCCTCGTCCGGGAAGTCGTCGGCCCAGCCGGGCAGCCGCCGACCGGCCATGACCGCCGCGACGTGTTCGGCAGTTATCGGGCGCAGGACGAGCCGCTCGCTGCTGAGATCCACGCGGGCGAGCAGAACAGACAGCACCGCCGTCCCGCAACGGCAATTGCCCGCAGCACCCACGATCGGCCCGGCCCGTCGGTAGGCTCAGCCCCGGCGTGCCGGGAAGACTGGTCGGCGACTGACGTCTGACGACCCCGAAAGCGTGCGCCGTGGCCCTCATCCTCACGTTCGGCGTGACGCTGTTCGTCGTCGTGCTCGTCTCGGGATTCGCGGCGCGAACCGTGCTCTCCACCGCACTGCTCTTCCTGGTGGCGGGCGCAGTCACCGGCAATGGTGGGCTGAACTGGATCAACGTGGGGCCGCATGATCCGGTCGTCGTCACCCTCGCCGACCTCGCGCTGTTCAGCGTGCTCTACACCGACGGCATGCGCGCCGCCCTGCCGGAACTGAAGGCCACCGGCCGCACCGCCGGGCGCGCGCTCGGCCTCGGCATGCCGCTCACGTTCGTCGGCATCGCCCTGCTCACCAAGGCGTGCACCCCCTTGGACTGGACGGCGAGCTTCCTGGTGGGCGCGATCCTCTCCCCGACCGATCCGGTGTTCGCTTCCGCGATCATCGGGCGGACCGACGTCCCGGTTCGCCTGCGCCGGCTGCTGAATGTCGAGTCCGGGCTGAACGACGGCCTGGCCCTGCCGGTCGTTGTCGTGCTCATCGCCGCCGCCTCGCGGGGGCAGACCCATATTTGGACGGTGGTGGGCGAACTCGCCGGCGGCATCGCGATCGGCGTGGCCATGCCACTGGTCGCGAACGCCCTGGCCCGGCTGCCCGGCGCCGGAAGCGAGGCGAGGCTGGCGCCGCTCGGGGCGTTCAGCGTGGCGGTCATCCTCTACGCCACCTGCCACCTGACGCACGCGAACGCCTACCTCGCCGCGTTCGCCGCCGGCTCGACCCTGGCGACCATCGCGCCAACCGCGCACGAGGCGTTCGAGGAGTTCGGCGACCTGATTGCCGAGTTGCTCAAGCTGGCCGCACTGCTCGTATTCGGCGCGTTGCTCACGCCGCAACTGCTGCATCGGCTGCCGGTCGGCGCCTGGGCGGTGGCGATCCTGGCCCTCGTCCTGGTCCGCCCGACCGCCCTGGTGCTCAGCCTGTGGCGGGCCAAGCTCAGCCGTCGCGAGATCGCGGCGGTGGCGTGGTTCGGCCCGAAAGGGTTCGCGAGCGTCGTCTACGGACTGCTTGCCCTTGATGCCGGACTCGACGTCTCCCAGCCGGTATTCGACCTCGTCGCCGTCTGCATCGCCCTGTCGATCGCGGTGCATAGTTCGACCGACGTCCCCGTGGCCCGAATGTTCGACGTACCTGAAGCGCTGAACGCGCCTGATGAGCCTGATGCGCCGCAGGCCTCGCGGCTGGAATGATTCGCGGCAGCTTGCGGCCCGGCGTGGTCAAGTCCCGTCACGCCATAACCGAGGAGTAGGAGCGCAACCGTGGCCACCACGACGAACGAGGACACCCAGCCGTCGATCGGAACGCTCGTCCAGGAAGCGTCGAAGAGCTTCTCGACCGTGCTGCACGGCGAGATCGAGCTGGCCAAACTCGAGCTCACCTCTTCGGTCAAGAACGCCGGCGCCGGTGTCGGATTCTTCGTCGGTGCCGTCGTGCTGCTCGTCTTCTCCCTGACGTTCGGACTGATCGCGCTCGCCGAAGGTCTCATCGCGTTGGGCATCTACCCATGGGCGGCGTTCCTCATCGTCTTCGGGCTCTTGCTGGTGCTGGTTGGCGTGCTGGTATTCCTCGGCATCAGGAGCGTCAAGCGGGTAAAGGCCCCACAGCGCACGATCACGACCGGCAAGGAGACCATCGCTGCGCTCAAACGGCCCGGCGAGCACGCATAATCAACCGATGGCAAAAGACCCGGTGGCCAGCTCACCGGACGACTCCGTCGTACTCATCGACGGACCGTGGACACACCGGATGGTCCGCGCAAACGGCATTGCACTGCACGTAGCGGAGATGGGCGCCGGGCCGCTGGTCCTGATGCTGCACGGTTTTCCGCAGTTCTGGTGGACGTGGCGCCAGCAGATGGTCGATCTGGCCGATGCCGGATACCGGGCCGTCGCCGTCGACCTGCGCGGGTACGGCGCCAGCGACAAACCGCCGCGCGGCTACGACGCCCCGAACCTGACCGCCGATATCGCGCAACTGGTGCGCGCACTTGGTGAGCGCGACGCCATGATCGTCGGCAACGACGTCGGCGGCCTGCTCGGCTGGACGGTTGCCGCGTTGCATCCGCGCGTGGTGCGGCGCCTGGTCGTTCTCGGCGCGGCCCATCCGCTTCGCCTTCGCGCAGCGATCCTCGCCGACCCGCGGGGCCAGGCGCACGCCTCGGCGTATGCGCTGCGCAGCTTCCAGGTCCCGCGGCGGCCAGAGGCTCGGCTCACCCGCGATTCGGCCTACGTGCGCGAGTTGTTCGACACCTGGACGGGACCGCGCTGGCGGGGCACCCCCGAGTACGTGGCCGACGTCGAGCGGTACGCCATGGCGTTGCGGATCCATCCGGTTGCGCATTGCGCGCTGGAGTACTTCCGGTGGCTGGTGCGCTCAGTGCCCCGTAGCGACGGCCGCCGCTACGCCCGCGCGCTGCAACAGCCGGTCACCGCACCGGTGCTGCACCTGCACGGCGACTTCGACGGATGCATTCTGCCGCGTACCGCCCAGGGCTCAGGCCGCTACGTCACCGGCGACTACGAGTGGCGGGTGCTCGACGGGGTCGGCCACTTCCCACAGAACGAGGTGCCGGAGCTGATCAGCGGCGAGCTGATCCACTCGGCGAAGCTCACCTAGTCACGTCGGGCGCTTGGTGTGGCCGCCCAGCATCAAATAGATGCCTGGGCGGCCAAACCGAATCGGCTCAGCCGGCGCTCACCCCGAAGGCGTGATAGACGGTCTGGTCGATCGCGTTGCCCTCGGCGTCCTTGCCCTGCGTCCGGATGCCCACCGTGCCGTCGGTCTTCCCATACGCCGGCGTATCGATGGTGGCCGTGTACTTGTTGCCGCCGATCGGCGAGGTCAAGACGTTGTGCCAATGGCCGCCGTTGTCGAACGTCACCGACAACTTCACTGCGGTGACCGCGGGCTCCGGTGTCACCTCGACGTTGTGATAGCCGGTGATCGTGATCGTGTGCGGAGTACCGGCCGCAACGGTGTTGTCCATACCGAGGTCGAAGTCGTAACCAAGGAAGAGCAGGTGCTCGGCCCGGCAGGGCAGGGTCGTGTCGAGGGCCAACAGTTGGCCCCAGCAGTTGTAATCGGCTGGCGCCGCTCCGGTCGCCCGCTGCGAGGCGAAGGTCCACGCCGTATCGACCGCGCCGGCATAGCGTTGGCCGGGGAACTGCGTGGGATGGTGTTCGACGAGCCGGTACGTCGACGAGTCGGCAGTCAAGGTGTAGGTCGGTGCCACGAAATAAAGGCAAATGATGAGCACGCACCCGAGTTCGCGCTTGTCAACTACCAGTGGGAGTTCCTGACCGTCGGCCCGGTAGAGGTGCACCTCGTCCGGGCTGCTGATGTTTCCATTGGCGTCCTGCACCGGATACCACGATTCACTGCTCTCATGATTCGGCTGGCCGTCGGTGAGAACGGACATCGGGGTGAATGTGTCGACCGTGCGGCACGCCTGGCACAGGGTCGCGTCCAGACCGAAGGCGGGCACCTCATTGCCGAGCGTCCGAACCTTGCTCGACAACCGGCCAGTACCGGGAACGAGAGGCTGTTGCCCCCACGGCTCGGATCGCTTGCCCGCCTTGTCGAAGATGTCGATCGATTCGACGCCCGGGCCGTAGCTGTAGGCGATTTGGCGCTGCCAGATCAATGTCGAGTTCAGCGGCCCGTCGTACTCGGTGCGTGTCTGCGGAACGGACGAGGTCAGCGTGACCCTGTCGTCGTTGTTCGTCAGGTCGCCAGCCCGGTACGCCGTCCACACCTCCGTGGCCAGAGCGGGCTGGTCGGCGTGGATCTGGTTGTCGACCTGGTAGACGTCGTGTGGTCCGACCACATGGTTCTGGTTGCTCGCGATCTGGTCGTCGTCGTAGAACTTCAACGCATAGGAGTAAGGACTGGATGACGCGCCGTCGACCTTGATCGTGACCCTCTGGCGTTCGAGTTCGCTGATGAGCATCGTGCCTTCTGCGGCCGGAATGCTCATCGTCGGAACGGGGTAGGCCGGCCAGAATCCAGCCGGATCGAGGAACGCTCGTCCCGTTGCGCTGAAGGCAAGGATGCCCGCGGCGCCGGCGTCCGCCGCGTTCTGCACGCGGTCGAGGGCGGTCCCGGAGCACGAGTCTGAGCAGATGTCGTCCAGCGAGAGCAGGACGAGCTTGCCGTGAACGTCTTTGCCCGTGAAGTCGGCTGGCAGCCCGTGCCCCGCGTACACGAGCGGAAGCTGACGGCGCCCGGAAAGCTTCGGGACCTGCGGGTCGAGGCTCTGATATTGCGGGTGTAGTGCGACGCCTGCGCTGCCGGTCGTCGACATGCGCACGGGCGGGGCGCCCATCAGAAACTGGTCGTAGGACCGGAACGTGCCTTGCGTGACCTTGTCGGTGGGTAGAACCCAGTAGTTCTGCGCACCGTACGGGGCGTGCACCGACTCGTTGATCTGCCAGAGCTTGACGGCCAGACGTTGGTATCCGAACCAGGAGTCGTAGGTTTGCGTCGGCTTCGGCGTCTCGACGGTGATCTTCTTCGCCTGGGCCAGGTCGAACGTGACGGTGGTGTCCTTGGTCAGATCCACCTGCGGCGAAATCGGCAGGGCGTAGTTCCGCTCGCCGGACGCGTCCTTCCAACTCACGGTGGTCGTGATCATGTACGACCCGTCGGCCAGGGTCACGCCGTTCGAACCGCGGACGATGTAGGCGGGGCCGTCATCGAGATCCTCACGCCCGTCGGTCCGGACGATGAGCGGCTGGCCGATACTCACGTGGGTGGCGCCGGCGGGCAGCTTCGTGTCGAGAGACAGCGTCGCGGTCGCGGGTTCGTTGTAGGCGCCGATCGCGGTGGTGACCCGGATCGAACCGCTGGCATCGGCGGCGCATATCGCGCCCTCATACGAGCCGTTGCCGACTCCCTTGGCCGGATCGAGCGTGGCCGTGACCGACGCCGTGCCGTGCGCCGGGACGACGACCGAGCTGTGGTCGACGGTGAGCATGCCCGGTGGCGCTGTCTCGCCGGTAAAGGCGCGCAGGCTCGGCGTCAGGGTGAGCGTGACGGCCTGGTCGGTGCCGTTGGTATACGTAATCGCCTTGCTGATAAGGGTGTTCTGCGGGTAGGCCACCTGGCCGAAGTCGACGCTGCCGTCGGCATAGACGCCCTGGCTGAACGCTCGGGCCACGTCGACGCGTCCGCTGCCCTGCTCGAAGGCGGTGAAGCCGTCGTCCTTCGCGGTGCTCATCAACGCTGCCTTGAGTTGCGATCCGGTCCAATCCGGGTGCTGCTCGGCGAGGATCGCGGCGGCACCGGCCACGTGTGGCGTAGCCATCGACGTCCCGGACAGCGTTGTGTAGTAGTCGTTCACCGGAGTGCCGACCGACGTGCCGGCGGCCCGGGCGGCGGTGATGTCGACGCCGGGCGCGGCGATATCCGGCTTCAGCGCGCGGTCACCGGAGCGCGGGCCGCGGCTGGAGAACGACGCCATTGCATCGGACTTGTCCACCGCAGACACGGTCAATGCGTCGCTGGCCGCGCCGGGCGTCGTGATGTTCTGAGCATCGGCGCCATTGTTGCCGGCCGCAACCACGAACAGCGTCCCGTATTGCGCGCTGAGCTCATCGAGCGCCTCGCTCATCGGGTCGGTGCCATCGGTCGGGCTGCCGCCGAGACTCATATTGACGATCCGGGCGTGATGCTCGGCGGCCCACTCCATCCCGGCGATGATCCAGGACTCCGCGCCGGCGTTGTGCTGGTTGATCACCTTGCCGATCATCAGCTTCGCGCCGGGTGCGACTCCCGTGTACTTGCCGTTCGATGCGGCGCCCGTGCCGGCGATGATCGACGCCACGTGCGTGCCGTGGCCGTAGTGGTCGACCGTGTCGGCATCGTCGCTGAAGTTCTGCTGATCGGTGATCTTGCCGGCGAAGTCCGGGTGGGTGGGGTCGATGCCCGTGTCGAGGATCGCGACAGTGATGCCGGTGCCGTCGAGCCCGGCGGCCCACGCGATCGGCGCGCCGATCTGCTTGACGCTCTGATCGAGGTCGGCATGCACCTTACGATCGAGCCAGATCTTCGGCTGCGTCGATGTCGAACGGGCCGACTGGCCGACGATCGCGGCCCAGAATGCGTTGACCCGGGCCTTGTCGATTGCCACCGCGGCGGCGTGAATGCTGCCGAGGGTGTGCGTCGGCGTGCTGGCCGGCAACGCCTCGGCCCGCGCGGCCAGCGCCGCGGGTTTGGTAGCGGCCGGGTATTGGACGATGACCGGAAGCTGCTTGGTGGCGTCGTCGGTGTAGCCGTTGGCGGCCAGGTAGTCGACGTCGAACAAGCCGAGGTCCAGCCGGTGGTCGGCGATCAGCGCGGTCGCATCCGATGGCACAACGTAGAGGCTCTTACCGTTGCCGATCGTCTGGAACGCGACCTGCGCCTGGCCCGGGCGCGCAGCCGGCTTCACGCTCTGCACCATCGGCTTGCCATCACGGCCGAGGCCGACACTCACCTGATCGCCCGTGATCAGCGTGATCTTCTTCGCCGGCAATGCACCGGCCGGCAGCCGAGGGGCGGCACTGCCCGCGACGGGCGATGGAGGGGTAGCAGGAGCAGCAGGTGCAACAGCTGTCGCGCTCGTCGATACAAACATTGCTGCAGCGGCGGCGATGGCCGTCGCTAGCCGGAACCGTCGATGCGGTCGTCTCATCTGCGCTCCTTCATGGTCGGCGGAATGCCGTGAGTCAGACGAGTCCGCTGGTCCTGCCGACGTCGTTCGCCCTACTCCTGTCACCCTCGGTGCACGGAGTATCGGGTTTTCCGGACTCGGTTGAGATCAGGCATATGACCGAATGAATGGCGCGCGTCGTACCTGCCGGGCGCGGTTTTGGCCGTGAGTGCGGCTATTTCGCGACTGACGGCCAAACCGGACCGGGACGATGCCGTCAGGGCCCTCAGGGCCCTCAGGGCCCTCAGGCGCGGTGCCATCCCGGCGAGGGCGTGACCGGTCGGGCCTCCTCCGCGGGCGGCCCCACCGGGCGGCCCTCGTACTGGGTCGAGAGCACGACGTACGTATCGAGTTCGCCGTGCTCGCCGACCCGTTCGACGAGTCCCTCGAAATGCCGCATGGAGGCCACCCGAACCTTGAGCATCGTGCACGACCGGCCCGAGAGCTTGTGGATCTCGACGACCTCGGGCAGGTCATCAGCTTCCGTCGTCTTGAGCAGGCATTTGCCGATCGCGCACCGCAGCTGGATGAACGCCGTGAACGGCAGCCCGGCCCGGGCCGGGTCGATCCGGGCCTGGTAACCGGCGATGACGCCGCGCTCCTCCAGGCGGCGCACTCGTTCGGCCACCGCCGGCGCGGAGAGATTCACCTTGCGGGCCAACTGGTTGTAGGAGAGCCGGCCGTCGCGTTGCAGTTCGTCGAGGATGCGCCAGTCGGTCGCATCGATCGCCTTGTCCATCCGCAAAGCATCCTCGGCGAAAGGTTCACGCTCAACAGGCCGATCGGGTCTAACGCCTTTCCATGGCCGTTCAAACGGTGCATCGATCTTCCTAGCGTTTCACGGCATGAATGCACGCAACGGCAATCTGGCCGCCTTGTTCACCTCCGCCGCATTGATGAACGCGGCAATGGCGGCGGCGAGCGCGGTCAGCACGCTCGTCGCCGCCGATGCGATGGGGACGGCATGGGCCGGACTGCCGAACACCGCCGGTGTCGCGGGCACCGGCGCGGGCGCGGTCGTGCTGTCCCGGCTCATGTCGCGGTTCGGACGACGGTGCGGGCTGCTGGTCGGATATGCCGCGGCGCTTGAAGGGGCGCTGCTCGCGGCCGCCGCCGTGCCGGGCGGCAACATCGCGCTGCTGGTGGCCGGGATGGCCTTGCTCGGCATCGGCAATTCCGGCGCGCAGCTTTCGCGGTATGCGGCCGCCGACCTTTACCCGCCCGAGCGACGCGGCGTGGCGATCGGCTCGGTGATCTGGGCCGGAACGACCGGCGCCGTCAGCGGACCGTTGCTGATGATGCCCGCCCAGAATGCGGCGACGGCCGCCGGACTCTCGCCCATGACCGGGCCGTTCCTGCTGGCCGCCTTCGCCGTGCTGGGTGCCTTCGTCGCGGCGATCGGCGCGCCCCGGTTGCGCCCGCGCCGCGACACGACGCGCCGGGCGGCCAAGCGTGTTTCGCAGCAACGCCGTCCGATCAGCGGCGGCCACCATGGTCGTGGCCCAGGTCGTGATGGTCGCGGTCATGACCGCCGCGCCGCTGTCGATGCACATGCACGGTGCGCACCTCGACGCGATCGGGACGATGCTGTCGGCGCACACCCTGGGGATGTTCGCGCTCGCGCCGGTGTCCGGCTGGCTGGTCGACCGACTCGGCGCGCGTCCGGTGATGGTGGCGGGGCTCGCCACCCTGGCCGGATCGTCAGCCGTCACGGCAACCTCGCCGAGCGGATTCGGGCTCACGGCGACCCTGTTCATGCTCGGCTACGGCTGGAACCTCGGCATCGTCGGCGGCAGTGGGCTGCTCGCCCGGCGGCTGTCCGGCAGCGACGCCAACCGCGCACAGGGTGCGGTCGAGGCGTTGAGTTGGGGAACGTCGACGATCGCGACGACGGCGTCGACCCTGATGTTCGTGCACGGTGGCTACCCGATGCTGTCGGCGGGTGCGGCCGTCGTCTCGCTGTTGCCGCTGCTGTTGGTCGCCGGCGGGCGCGGCGGCGACTACGCGCCGGGCGTGCAGCGACCGGTGTCGACCGCGCTCGTCGCCGACCGCCCCGCCGACGCGTCGCCGCCGATCTCACTGTCGGTGAGGGCGAATCCGGTGTCGGACGAGTCGAGGGCCGTGGCGAAAACCATGCCGAGCACCGTGCCGTCCGGAGAGATCAGCGGGCCGCCGGAGTTGCCGCTGCGCACGATCGAGCGGATCGAGTAGATCTCGCGCTCGACCGAGCCCTTGCCGTAGATGTCGTGCCCGTCGATGTTCTCCCGATCGCGGATACGCGCCGGGCGGACGTCGAACGGGCCGTCCTCGGGATAGCCGAGCACGATCGCGCTCGCGTTCGTGTCCGACGGTGCGCGGGTGAAGCGCAGCGGGGTTGCCGTGAGTCCCGGGACGTAGAGCACGGCGACATCGCTTCGCGGGTCGTACACGACGACGTGGGCGGCAAGTTGCCCGGCGGACGTGACGACGCTGACCTGATCGGTACCGGCCACGACGTGCGCGTTCGTCAAGACGTGCTGGGGCGAGTAGACGAATCCCGATCCCTCGATGCCACGGGCGCAGGACGGGGCCTGGCCGTAGACCTTGAGCACCGAACCGCGAACTGCGCTGACCGCGGGCGAATGCAGCAACTCCGGGTCGGGCGGGCCGACGTCGACGATGCGGGTGCTCTGCAGATCGCCGAACACGGGCGGGAATCCACTGCGGTCGATGAAGCGCCGCAGCGACGCGTACACGTCACGCACCGGCGTCGGCATCACGCCGTCGACGTTGCGCACGATCGCCGACCGGCGCACGGCCGACGACAGCGACGGATACGGCGAGGACGCCAGCGGCACCGCCACCATCCAGGCGACGAGCAGCACCGAGACGATGCCAAGCGCGGCACCGACGCCGGAGTCGAACGCCTGCGCCTGCCGCCACGTGATGCGTTGGCGCAGATGCCCGGCCCCCCACACGGCAAGCAACTGCCCGGCCATCGAGACCATCAGCACGCACACGATTGCGACCGGCACCTGGGCCTGCCCGCCGGCCAGGTGCGAGCCGAGCGGCCGGGCCAGTTGCGCACCTAGCGCGGCACCGCCGAAGAAGCCCACCAGGGAGAACAGCCCGACGACCGCGCCGTTGCGAAATCCGCCGATCGCATAGCCGATCGCGGCGACGATGATGATCCAGTCCACGACGCTCACAGGATCAGTTCGCCAGGACGACGAGCGTCCCGACCATCCCCTGCGCCTTGTGGATCGTGCAGATGAACTTGTACGAGCCGGGCGACGGCGCGGTGAACGTCGTCGAGGTCGTGGCGCCGGCGCGGGCGAGCGGGACGTTGTCGGCCGGGAATCCGGATACCGCGAGATCGTGCGGCGCGCCGCCTCCCTTATGCACCAGGATGACCTTAACCGTCCCGGGATGGACGGTGATCTTGGACGGGTCGAAGCGGAAGCTGGAGTCGACGGTCACCGTGATCTGCTGGACGCCGTTGACGGTGGACGCCGTCGCCGCGCCCGGATGGCCCTCGCGGTTCGGCGAGGCCTGCCGGTTGGAGCACGCGGCGAGTGTGCCGATGAGGCCGAGGGCAGTCACGAGCGCGGCCGCCCTGCGGATCACCATGGGGGGCACGGTACCGGTGGCGCCTGAATGCGCTTTAAGGCAGCGGGCGCACGCGGGTCTTGTCCCAGGCTTGGGCCCAGCCGCCGAGCGAGAGCAGGCGATCGAGCAGCCCGGCAGTGAATCCCCAGATGAACAACCCACCCGCGTCGAACCCCGGTCCGAAGAAGCCCGACGAGTGCGCCACCCGGAAGCGGTTGGCCGGATCGGCGAGTTCGGCCACCGGAACCACGGCGACGTTGGCGACCTCGTCCACAGCCACTGCATGCACCGGATGGGGATGGCGCCACCACGCCAGCACCGGCGTGACGACGAAGCCCGACGGTGGAAGGAACAGCGCCGGCAAGGTGGCGATGACGCGCACGCTCGCGGGGTCGAGGCCGACCTCCTCGTTGGCCTCGCGCAGGGCCGTCGCCGGCGGATCTTCACCGGGATCCGCGGCGCCGCCGGGAAACGCGGCCTGGCCGGCGTGGGTGCGCATGGTCGCCGCGCGTTCGATCAGCAGCACGCCCGGGCCGTTGCGGCTGCCGGCGCCGTCCGCGGTGTCCGGCGCGGGTGCGGTGAACGCGATCAGCACCGCAGACTCGCGGCCACTGCCGTCCTCGGGCGGCCCGAATCGGGACAGGTCGGCGAACGTTATGCCGTCCAAGGACGTGACGAGTGGGACGAGCCACCCGGGCACCTCGTCTATCGAGGTCAGGCCGAGATCGTGCTCGACTGCCTGGGCAGTCGCTGCCGGCTCATCGGGCACTCGCCGCCCGCTCATACAGTCGCCGCCACCTGCTCCGGCGTCTTGACCAGCTTGGCGGCCGTCTCCGGATCGGTCGGCCCCTCGCCGTACGACGGGCAGAGCGCCGCGATCGCGCACGCGCCGCACGCGGGTTTGCGCGCGTGGCATACGCGCCGCCCGTGCCAGATCACGCGATGCGACAGGATCGTCCAGTCCTTCTTGGGGATCAGCGCGGCAACGTCGGCCTCGACCTTTACCGGGTCGGTCTGATCGGTCCAACGCCAGCGGCGGGCGAGGCGGCCGAAGTGCGTGTCGACGGTGATGCCCGGGATGCCGAACGCATTGCCGAGGACGACGTTCGCCGTCTTGCGGCCGAAGCCCGGGCAGGGTGACCAGTTCGGCCATCGTGGCCGGCACCTCGCCGTCGAACCGATCGACGAGCTGCTGGCCGAGCTTCATGATCGAGTTGGTCTTGTTCCGGAAGAAGCCGGTGGTCCGGATCATCTCCTCCAACTCGGCACGGTCGGCGCCGGCGTAGGCCTCGGCGTTCGGATAGCGGCGAAACAGCGCCGGCGTCACCTCGTTGACGCGCTTGTCCGTGCACTGCGCGGACAGGATCGTCGCCACGGCAAGCTCGAGCGGCGTGGTGAAATCCAGTTCGGTGTGCGCGTCGGGATAGAGCTTGCCGAGTTCGCGGTTGATGCGCCGCGCGCGGCGGGTGAGGGCCAACGGAGATTCTGCGGAGGCCGTGGCAGAGACGGCGGATGCGGGCGGCACAGCGCCCAAGCCTACGAGCCCCCGCCGACAGGTCGGCTGCCCGCGCTGCCATGGACTGCCGGCGGGGCGGCGCGGCGGGCGGCGGCGCCGGAGCACGCCGAGACCGATCGTGCAACTTTCGGCGTCGTGGCGACGCCGAGGGTTGCACGATCGCGTCATATGCTGCGTTCCCGTACCCTCAGCGTTCGGCCGCGCACGGACGGTAGGACGAGTCGAGCGAGGCAACGTTCGGAGGCGCGATGTTGCACAATCGACAGATCATGGCTGGCCTACTCGTGTTGCTGTTTCCGGCTCTCCTGCTCGGTTTCATGCTGTTCATGGGCCGCGTCGAGGAGCCGCTCAACAAGGCCGCACCGGAACGTCAGATCGAGGAATTCCTCGACGAGGCGAACCCCGACGAACTCGACACCTTCGTCCGCGAGGGCACCGACTCGGCGATGCGCCGGTTCCGGCAGCGACTCTCGCTGCACCGACTGCTCCCCACCGGATCACGCCGCCGCCCGCAGTAAAGCGAGCTGATCGCGCCGGAAGGCTCGATCGTTTTAGTACCGCTGGCGCGGCTGCGGCCTCGCGGTACTCACCAGGTGCCCGCCCACGCTGACCGCCCCTGACGCGCCGGTAGGCGTCCTTCCTCGCCGCTGGCGTGGCTGCGGCCTCGCGGTACTCACCAGGGCCCGCCCACACTGATCGCCCCTGACGCGCTCGTGCGCGATCTCCTTCCTCGCCGCTGGGCCTGCGGCCTCGCCGGCGCTCACGCTGCCCGCCCACCTGATCGCCGAGCGCCGGAAGGCTCGATCGTTTTTAGTACCGCTGGCCCGGCTGCGGCCTCGCGGTACTCACCAGGTGCCCGCCCACGCTGACCGCCCCTGACGCGCCGGAAGGCGCGATCCCTTCCTCGCCGCTGGCGCGACTCGGCCTCGCCGGCGCGAATCGCAACCCAAACTGCCGGCGATCTGCCCGCACGAAGATGCGCCTGAAGCCTGCATACACAGCATGATCACCGAGGCGGCCGCCACCTCGCATCGACGCCCGAACACCTACGAACCGAGCCTGCGCACGCGAGATGACCGTGCCCGTAGAATTCGCTCGACTGTGACGAGGCTCGCACCCTTTGACGGCGAGCACTGAAGGAGCTGACGTGGACGAGGTTCTGCGAAGAGCCGGACTGTTCCAGGGCGTCGCGCCCGAAGACGTCGAGGCGCTGGGCAACCAGTTCGAGGTCTTCGACGCAGCGCGCGGCACGACGCTGTTCCAGGAGGGCGAGCCGGGCGACAGCCTCTACATCGTGCTCGAGGGCAAGGTGAAGCTCGGTCGGCGTTCCTCGGACGGACGCGAAAACCTCGTTGCCGTGATGGGCCCGGCCGACCAGTTCGGCGAATTGTCGCTGTTCGACCCCGGACCTCGCACCGCCACGGCCGTCATCGTCACCGACGCCCGGCTGGCTCGCCTGCCCAAGGCGGCGCTGCAGCAGTGGGTGCAGGACCGCCCGCAGATCGCGATGCAACTGCTGCACGTCATCGCCCGGCGGCTGCGGCGCACGAACACGATGCTGGCCGATCTGATCTTTGTCGACGTTCCGGGTCGCGTCGCCAAGCAACTGCTGCTGCTGGCGCAGAAGTTCGGATCGGTCGACGGCGGGCAGCTGCGCGTCACACACGATCTCACCCAGGAGGAGCTCGCCCAGCTGGTCGGCGCGTCGCGCGAGACGGTCAACAAGGCGCTGGCCGACTTCGCATCGCGGGGCTGGCTGCGCCTGGAGGGCAAGAGTGTGGTCATTCTCGATCGCGAGCGCCTGGCGCGTCGAGCGCGCTAGCTCCCACGCCGGCTAGCGCGATCACATCAGGCGCGGCGCCGCGGCTGATCAGCAACTCCGCGGTGACAAGGTTCGAGCACGCTCACCCGCGCGCCGCTATCGGCCGGGCGGGTGGGCCATTCACACGCGCCGCGACGCCTGCGAGCCGGCGGCGCTACGCGTACTGCCGTGCCGGTCGCGGAAGGCCTGCCCCTTCGCCCGGTTGCCGCACAACTGCATGTGGCACCAGCGCGATGCTCGGTTGCGCGACGCGTCGTAGTACGCCCAATGGCACTCGTCGGCCGCGCAGGCCTTGAGCCGCGTCCACACGCCCTGCGCTTCGCTGGCGTAGACGATGGCGACGAGCGCGCCGAGTGCGCCGATGCCTCCGCCGCGCAGGACGTGGTAGCCGACGGTCCCGCCGTAGGTCATCGCTGGACGGAGCCCAGCCTGAGCGGTGATCCGGTTGAGGACGTCGACGGCGGGCGCCGTGTCGACCGCCTGCGCGTTGTGCGAACGCAGCAGCGTGCGCAACGCTTCGCGCAACTCGATCGCCATCCGCAGATCTGCGGCGCTGAGGCTGCGACCGCGCGGCAGCAATTGCCAGGCGGCGAGATGTTCGGCCAGATCGGATGGATCGGCCAGCGCATCGGTCCCGGCCTCGAGGTCGACGGTATTCACGAACGCGCGAACGGCTTCGAGGCGGCCAGGGGCGTCGCGGCTGACGAGTTCGGCCATGCGCAGAGGGTAGCCCGCGCGACCAGCAAATGTCGTTGACCGGTTGGCATTCAACCAGCCAAACTCGAACGATGGTGCGCGCACTCGAGAATCAGGCTGCTCGGAGTCCCGTCCAGCGTCGGAGCGTTCGCACCGGGCCAGGAGGATGCGCCCGCTGCCCTTCGAGCCGCCGGCCTGATCGACGACCTGCACACGCGCCGGCGTCACGGTGGACGATCTCGGCGACCTCCCCCGCCGCCGATGGACCCCCGATCAAGCCAGCCCCACGGCGCAGAATGTCGCAGCCGTCGCCGAGGTCACGCGCGCCGTCGCCGACCGGGTAGCAGCCGCGTTCGACCCCGATCGGCCGCTGCTCGTGCTCGGCGGCGACTGCTCGATCGAACTCGGCGTCGTGGCCGGAC
This sequence comes from uncultured Actinomycetota bacterium, assembly GCA_963709985.1. Lineage (GTDB taxonomy): Bacteria > Actinomycetota > Actinomycetes > Mycobacteriales > Jatrophihabitantaceae > DASXRA01. The sequence goes on along the minus strand of CAVPYQ010000041.1, from coordinate 17,096 downwards.
ACGTCGAAGCAGCCCGGCACGCGTCGGGTTGATCTACGTCGACCTGCACACCGACCTGAACACTCCCGCGACGACGAACGAGGGCGCGCTGGACTGGATGGTGGTCTCGCACCTCGTCGCCGCCGACGGCACGCTGCCGGACGTGACCGACCGCCTGCTCACCCCCGACCAGATCCGTTACTTCGGCATCGACCAGAACCGGATGACGCCCGGCGAGCGCGACCTGCTCGCCGACCTCGACATCGCGTTCACCACGTCCAAGCAGGTCGCCCGCGACCCGATCGCCACAGCCCGGGCGGCGCGGGAGCAGATGGCGGGCTTCGACCACCTGCTCGTCCACTTCGACATCGATCTGGTCGACTTCAACGACCTGCCGCTGTCCGAGAACGCCGGCCGCGGTCAGGGATTGCCTTTGCGCACAGCGATGTCCGCGGTCGGCGAACTCGTCCGAGCCCCCAACCTGAAGGCGTTGACGGTGACGGAGCTCAACCCGCACCACGGCAGCGAGGACGGCGAGACGATCGCCCGGTTCACCAAGGCATTAGTGGCCGCGATCGCGGCGTAGGAACGCAAGCTGCGCGCGAACGGAGAGCTCCGCCGCAGGCCACAGCACCCGATCGACGTCGGCGTACACCAACTCGACGACGGCTCGGGGCGCCGCGTCCCGACCCAACGTGTCCAGCGCGGCTCGCACCTGCTCGAGCCGTTCCTTGCGGTGCTCGAGATAGGCGGCGGCCACCTCGACCGCCGATGCCAGCTCAGGACCGTGCCCCGGCAGCACGGTGATCGGACCGAGTTCGCTCAGGCGCAGCAACGATGCGACGTAGGCGCCGAGGTCGCCGTCCGGATAGGCGACGACGGTGGTGCCCCGGCCCAGGATCGTGTCGCCGGTGAGCACTGCCGCGGCCGTACCGTCGGCCGGATCCAGCAGGAACGACAGCGAATCCGAGGAGTGCCCCGGGGTGGCCCACACGCGCACCTCGACGCCCGCCGCCGCGACCACGTCGCCCTCGGCCAAGCCTTCCGAGCCCAGCCGATGGGCCGGATCGAGCGCGCGCACCGGCGCTCCGGTCAGTTCGCGCAGCCGGGCGGCACCGGCACTGTGATCGGCGTGCCCGTGCGTGAGCAGGATGCTCGTGACATGACCGGCTGCCGCCACGACGGCCGCCAGGTGATTCTCGTCGTCCGGCCCGGGGTCGACGACGATGGCGTCCGTCCGGCCAGGCTCGCGCAGCAGCCAGGTGTTCGTGCCGTCGAGGGTCATCGGGTCTGGATTGTCAGCGAGCACAACGCCCGCATGTGACGTCACCTGCCGCAACTGCTCGTAGGCAAGGGATGTCATCGCGCGAACCGGAAGACGGTGCCGTCGGGTAGCTGCACGTAAGGGCCGTTCTCGTCGCGGCCGAGCACCGGACGCACCGGTTCCATCGATCGGGTGCGCGCAGCCGCCAGCACATCGGCAACGGTGGGCAGTCCGGCGATCGATCGCAGCGTCACGAGGGTTGGCGGCAACATCAGCCGTTCGCCGCGCTCGAACTGGGCAACGGCCTCGGCAACCGGCACCCATTCCGCGACCGACGACTCGCTCGTGACGTCCTCGGGCACCGCTCCGGAAGGCAGGGCGACCACGAAGAATCTCGTGTCGTAGCGCCGCGGTTCGCCTTCCGGAGTGACCCAGCGGGCGAGCGGCTGCAACGCCGCAGCGTCGACGCTGAGCCCCCGGCTGCGCAGCAGGTCGCCGAACTGCACCCGGCCGGCCTCGACGTCTGCGCGCATTGCCCGCAGGTCGGCCGCCGGGACGGTGAGCAGGACGCCGGTCTCCTCGAACGTCTCGCGCACGGCGGCGCCGACGAGTGCGCGCGCCAGGTCGTCGGCGCAGTCGAGGCGAGCCGCGAATTCGCTCGCCGGCGTTCCGTCCCAGGGCACATCGCGATCAGCGGCGTCGACTCGGCCGCCGGGAAACACCGTCATTCCCGCCGCGAACGCCATCTGCGTGACGCGCGTGAGCAGCCAGGCCTCGACACCCGCGGCGCCGTCGCGCAGCAGTGCGACCGTCGACGCATCCCTTACTCCGCCTTGGGCGGATCCGCGTGAGTGCGCATCCCTTACTCCGCCCTGGGCGGATCCGCGTCCCCGCCGCTCGCTGCGCTCGGGCGGACCCGCCTCTCCGCTCCGCGCCTCCGGCGCGGGCCGCGTCGCGGCGGCGGGCTCTTCGCGCGAGCGCTCATCGCTGCTCATTGCACCTCGACGATCAGTTCGACCTCGACGGGCGCATCCATCGGCAAGACGGCGACGCCGACGGCCGAGCGCGCGTGCGCGCCTGCGTCGCCGAACACGTCGCGCAGAAACTCACTCGCGCCGTTGATCACCGCGGGCTGCCCGGTGAAGTCCGGAGTGGACGCGACGAAGCCGAGCACCTTCACCACGCGGACCACCGAGTCGAGCCCCACCAGCGCGTGCACGGCGGCCAAGCCGTTGAGCGCGCAAGTCCGGGCGAGGTGCGCGGCCTCGTCCGCGGTGACCTCGCCGCCGACCTTGCCCGTGGCCGGCAATTGCCCGTCGATGAAAGGCAATTGACCCGAGGTGTAGACGAGCGATCCCGTGCGTACCGCCGGGACGTACGCCGCCAACGGGGCCGCGACGGGCGGTAGCGCGATGCCGAGATCGGCCAGCCGGGCCAGCGGAGAGGTCATGTCCGCCACCCTAAAGTGTCGCCGGCAACCCGCGTTGCGCAGCGGCGACCGCCACACATCGGGCGATCGATCCGGCAGCCCCGTACACCGCGCTCTACGCTGACGGCGTGCTCGCCTCCGCACGCAATGCCCACCGACTGGTGGCCGGAATCTCGCCCGAGGTCCGTCTGCACGTCGTCACCGGCAAGGGCGGAGTGGGCAAGACGACGGTCGCCACGGCGCTAGCGATCGCGCTGGCCGAAGGCGGGCATCGCGTGCTCGTCGTCGAGGTCGAGGGACGCCAGGCGCTGGCCCAACTCTTCGACGTCGCCGCGCTGCCCTACGAGGAGCGGCACCTCGCAATGGCCGAAGGCGGCGGTGAGATCGTCGGGCTGGCGATCGACCCGGAACTCGCACTGCTCGAGTACCTCGAGATGTTCTACAACCTCAAGCGCGCCGGCCGGGCACTCCGGCGGATGGGCGCCATCGACTTCGTCACCACGCTCGCGCCCGGGCTTCGCGACGTCCTGCTGACGGGCAAGGTCAAGGAGGCCGCCACCCGCACCGACAAGGGCGGCAAGTTCGTCTACGACGCCGTGATTCTCGACGCGCCACCAACCGGGCGGATAAGGCAATTCCTCGACGCCACCCGCGAGGTCGCCAACCTGACCAAAGCCGGACCGATCAACCGGCAGAGCACCGGCGTCATCGAGTTGCTGCATGGCCCGCGCACCGCCGTCCACATCGTCACCTTGCTGGAGGAGATGCCGGTGCAGGAGACGATCGACGCCGCGGCCGAGCTGACCGGAGCGGGCTTTCGCCTTGGCACCGTGATCGTCAACCGCGCCCGCCCGACGCTGGTCCACGAGGGGCAGGTCGGCAAGCGCGGACGCGTCGACCTCGCAATGCTCGGCCGCGGCCTGGCCGCCGCCGGAATCGACGCCTCGCTGTCGCGTCCGCTGGCGGCCCAGCTGGTCGAGTACGCGGACCGGCAGGCGATCCAGGTCGAGAACCTGGCCCGGCTCGACGTGGTCGATGCCCCCCAGATCGAGCTGCCCGAGCTGACACCGCCGCTCGATCTCGGTGTGCTCAACGAACTCGCCGGATGGTTCCTGGCTCACGACAGCGATGAGTCGTCATGAACCGCCGGGCCATCCAGCCGCTCGATCTGAATGCGCTGCTCACTGACCCGAAGACGCGCATTGTCGTCACGTGCGGCAGCGGCGGGGTCGGCAAGACGACCACAGCGGCGGCGATGGCGCTGCTCGCGGCCGCGGCCGGGCGGCGCACGGTGGTGCTCACCATCGATCCGGCGCGGCGTCTGGCGCAGTCGATGGGGCTGTCCGAGCTCGACAACACACCCCGTCCGGTCGAGGGCGTCGACGGCGAGCTCTTCGCGATGATGCTCGACATGAAGCGGACCTTCGACGAGGTCGTGTCCGCGCACTCGACGCCCGACCGCGCCGAACAGATCTTCGCAAACCCCTTCTACCAAGCGCTTTCCTCGTCATTTGCCGGCACGCAGGAATACATGGCGATGGAGAAGCTCTCGCAGTTGGCCGAGGCCGGCACCTGGGACCTGATCGTCGTCGACACACCGCCGTCGCGGTCCGCACTGGATTTCCTCGATGCCCCGCAACGACTCGGGCGCTTCCTCGACGGCCGGATGATCCGGCTGCTGACCATGCCGGCCCGCGCGGGTGGGCGGGCCTACCTCAAGGTGGTCACCGCGGGCTTCACCGTCTTCGCCAAGATCCTGTCCAGGATCCTCGGCGGCGAACTGCTCGAGGACGTCTCCTCGTTCGTCGCGGCCCTCGAGACGATGTTCGGCGGATTCCGTCAGCGGGCCGAGCACACCTACCGGCTGCTCAAGGCGCCAGGCACCGCCTTCGTGGTGGTCGCGGCACCCGAGCCCGACGCGCTGCGCGAGGCGTCCTATTTCGTCGAGCGCCTGTCCGTCGAAGGGATGCCGCTTGCCGGGCTGATCGTCAACCGCATCCACCGAAGTGTCGACGGGCTCACCGCCCGCCGGGCCGAAGCGGCCGCGGATGCGCTCGCCGAGAAGAGCGAACCGGATCTCGCACTCGCCGAGACGGCGCTGCGGGTACACGCCGAGATGGCGACAACCGCCGACCACGACGAACGAATGGCGCGTCGATTCGCCGCCGCCCACCCGGACGTGGCGACGATCTCGGTGCCTGCCCTGCCGACCGACGTCCACGACATGGCGGGCCTGCGGCGGATCGGCACGCTGCTCGGCGGCCGCTCCGACAGCGCCGCCGATCGACGCAAATAGGGTCCACCTGGGTGACTCCCGTACCCTGATGCCTCGTGGCAGCTCGTCCGAACCCGGCAGAGACCGTCCTCAAGCTTTTCGGCGTAATTGTTCTTTGCGCACTGCTCGCCGCGGGTCTGGCCCTTCCGTACGTCGGAGGCCTGGGCCTGATCGCCGGCAAACAGGCCAACAAGTTCCTCAACACCAAGTGCAATCTGATCGAGACGCCACCGCCGCAGAAGACGGTCATTTACGCCAAGGACGGCCAGACCCAGCTCGCCACCCTGTTCACGTTCGACCGTGAACTGGTCAAGTTGGCCGACGTGCCGAAGTACCTGCAGCAGGCGCTGATCGCCACTGAGGACCGTCGCTTCTACAGCCACCACGGCGTCGACATGCGCGGCCTGCTCCGTTCGGCGGTCAGCTCGTCCGGGGGCGATACCCAGGGCGGCTCGACGCTGACGATGCAGTACGTCAAGCAGGTCCGCTACTACCAGGCCGACACCGACGCCCAGCGTGAGGCGGCGATCAGCCAGACGCTCAGCCGCAAGATGGAAGACGCCCAGTGCGCGCTGGAGATCGAGAAGAAGGACACGAAGGCCAAGATCCTCGAGAACTACCTCAACATCGCGTTCTTCGGCGAGAACTCCTACGGCATTCGGCGTCGCGGCGAAGAACTTCTTCAACAAGAAGGTCAGCCAGCTCACCCTGCCCGAGGCCGCGCTGCTCGTCGGCGTGGTGAAGGCGCCGACGGAGTACGACCCGTTCGTACCAGCCAATCGCGCGGCCGCGGTCGCCGCGGCGCGACCAGGTGATCCAGAACCTTGCCGATGTCGGCGACATAAGCCAGGCCGCCGCCGACAAGTACAAGCACACCGCCCTTTCGCTGGCGACCACCTCGCAGCACGCCGTTCGGCAAGGATGTGCCGGTGCCAACACGGCAATCCTGAACGCCGGGTTCTACTGCGACTACGTCACCGACTGGCTCGAGAACCAGGGCGGCATCAGCAGCAAGCAGATCACGACCGGCGGACTCAAGATCGTGACGACGATCGACCCGCATCTGCAGAACACCGTGCAGGAATCCTTGTGGAATCAGGTGACGCCGAAGTCGCCGACCGTACGCGATCATGCCCGTCGTCGATCCGCATACCGGCAACGTGCTGGCGATGGCGACCAGCAAGCGCTACGGGCTGGCCAACGACGGCCAGCACACTGTGCTTCCGCTGTTCAACCAGGCCACCGCCGGAGCGGGGTCGACCTACAAGTTCTTCTCGATGCTCGCGGCGCTCAAGGTCGGCGTGCCGACCAACTACCAGCTCACCAACAACAACAACGACAAATACAGCACGCAGCACTGCGGCGACCCGGCGTTCACCGCTGTCAACGACTCCGAGGGCACCGGATTCACTCGGACCGAGACGATGACCTCGGCCACGGCGAAGTCGTCGAACACTTACTACGTCGCGCTCGAGGACGAACTGTTCTCCTGCGACCTGTCGCCGATCGTCGACACCGCCTTGAAGCTCGGCATGAACGCGCTGAACGTACCGAGCGCCTCGGAGCCGAAGAAGACCGTGGCCCAGGTGTACACGAGTGAGAACCAGGCGACCTTCACCCTCGGCCCCGCGGCCACCAGTCCGCTGCAGCTGACCAGCGCGTACGCGACAGTCGCGAACGACGGAAGCTACTGCCCGCCCGCGCCGGTCACCTCGATCAAGGGGCCGGACGGCAAGGACGTCGACTTCAAGCGGTCGCCGTGCCGGCCGGTGCTCAACCCGCAGGTGGCTCGGTACGCGCTGCAGGTGCTCAACGCAGACACGCATCAGGGCACGTCAGCGCCACAGTTCCAGAACCTGTACAGCGCCGACCCCGGCACTCTCGATCGCCGGGAAGACCGGAACCGTCAACGCCACGGACGTGCACGGCCGCCAGGTCACCAAGAACGCCGGCCTCTGGTTCGTCGGGCGTAACGCCGAACCTGGCCGCTACGACGGCGATGTTCAACATCACCAACTCCCGCAAACCGATATCCGGGCTGGCGGGCATGACTGACGACCAGGCCGGCCATCTGGACGGCGAATTCGCCGCCCGCGTATGGGCAAACGCGCTCACCCAGCCGTTGCAGGGCCAGCAGTGGACGTGGCCGGATCCGAACGCGATTCCGAACGGCGTCCCGGTGCCCAATATCGTCAACCAGCCCTATGACCAGGCACGCAAGGCGCTGACGCAGAACGGATTCAAGGTCGTGCGCTCGCCGGTCGACTGCGGCAGCGCCACGAACTACGGCGCGGTGGCGTTCCAGAGCCCGTCCAATGTCGCGGCGCCGGGCTCGACGATCACCGTGTGCGTCAGCAACGGCACGGCCCCGTACTCGCCGCCGCCACCGCCGAAGCCCAAGCCGCCGAAGAAGACCCAGCCTGGGCACTCGGTTCCGGCGCCGCCGAGCCGTACCCGTGGCGGGCCGGGTCGCGGAGGCGGCCGGACCAGCCCACCACCGCGCTGACCTTCGGCGGCTGCCTGCCGGTGCCCGCCGAGGCGTCCGTCAGGTGTTCAGTTGGCGGCGAACCTCGTCGCTGACCCGCTTGCCGTCCGCGCGACCAGCCACCTGAGGCTGGGCGATCTTCATGACCGCACCCATGTCGCGTGGGCTCGTCGCGCCGGCTTCGGCGATGGCGGCCTGCACGAGGCTGGTCAGCTCCGCGTCGCTGAGCTGTGCCGGCAGGTAGCGGTCGAGCACCTCGCCCTCGGCTCGCTCGCGGGCGGCCAGCTCGGCCCGTCCCGCCGTGTCGTACGCCTCGGCGGCCTCTCGGCGCTTCTTCGCCTCGCGCGTGATGACGCGTCGCACCTCGTCGTCGGACAGTTCTCGCGGTGACTTGCCGGCGACCTCGTCGGTGGTGATCGGCGGCGAGCGTCATCCGCAGCGTCGCGGTGGTCAACTCGTCACGGGCCTTCATCGCGGTATTCAGGTCGGTTCGCAGGCGCGCTTTGAGCTCGGGCACGGTCGTCACCGTACCCTCGACCGCATGTCTCGCCTCGGACGTTTCGCCGCGGCCTCCCTCGGCCTGGGGAGTGCCGCCTTCGCCTACGGCAGCCTGATCGAGTGCAACGCGTTCACGCTGCGTCGCTTCGACGTGCCGGTTCTCGAGGAAGGCGCAACGCCGCTGCGCGTACTGCACATCTCGGACCTGCACATCACCGCGCGGCAACGGCGCAAGCAGAACTGGATCCGCGACCTGGCCCGACTCTCGCCCGACGTCGTGATCAATACCGGCGACACGATCTCGGACCCGCGCGCGATCCCCGCGATCATGGATGCGCTCGACCCGCTGCTCGACATCCCGGGGGCGTTCGTGCCGGGCAACAACGACTACTACGCGCCCAAGTTGAAGAACCCGGTGCGCTACTTCGTCCCTGAGCGCAAGCGGAAGTTCGGGCCGAGGCTCCCGTGGCCGCAACTCGCCGCCGCCATGGCGAATGCCGGCTGGCTCGACCTCACCCACGCCCGCGCGACCCTGAAGGTGGGCGACGTCGCGATCGCCCTCGCCGGCACCGACGATCCGCACCTGGGCCGCGCGAAGTACCCGCTCATCGCCGGGGCGGCCGACTCGGAGGCGGCCGTTCGCATCGGCGTCACCCATTCGCCCGAGCCGTCGCTGCTGGCGTCGTTCGCCGCTGACGGCTACGACCTGGTGCTCGCCGGCCACACGCACGGCGGCCAGATCCGCATCCCGTTCGGCCCGGCGATCGTCACCAACTGCGGCATCGACGCCCGACGCGCCCGGTGGCTGCATCCGTGGGACGACCGCATGTGGTTCCACGTCTGCGCCGGCCTCGGCACGAGCCCCTTCGCGCCGGTACGCATCGCCTGCCGCCCCGAGGCGTCGCTGCTCACGCTGGTGCCCCGAACCCGTTTCAGCGGCCGCAACTAGCTCGGCTATGCTGGCGCGGTTGCGCTCGGCGGCGTCCGGGCGCACCGGGGTGTGGCGCAGCTTGGTAGCGCGCTTCGTTCGGGACGAAGAGGCCGTGGGTTCGAATCCCGCCACCCCGACCCTTGAAATTCCGGGGCTGTAGCCCCTCATTCGTCGGTCTCCGGGTCGTCATCCGGCGCCGGAGTCAGCAGAAAGTCAGCAAACACCGACCGGACCCGCCGGTCCCGGTCCTGCGACGGGTGCGTGTACCGGTCGAGCGTCGTCGAGGTCTGCTCGTGCCCCATGACCGCTGACACGTCGTTGATCGGGACGCCGTCCGAGACGAGCCAGGTCGCGTACGAGTGCCGCAGGTCGTGGAACCGCAGCCCGCCGTGCGCGTGCTTGACGATGTGCGCGATCGCCGCCGGCCTGGTCGTGAACTCAGCGCGTCCGCTCGTTGCCGTCCGCGGTCCTGCCAACGGGCCAAGTACCTGTCCGGGCCGACCTCGACGACCTTGCCGAGCAGGCCGGCCCGGACCAGCGACGGCCGCCAGATGCGAGCGCGGAACGTCCCGCGCCGGAGAGCCTGGCCGGTCCGCGATGTGAACACCAGTCCCGAGCCGTCCGCGTAGAGCCGCCGATGCGCGACGAGCAGCTCGGCGACGAACGCCGGCAGCGGCACGACCCGCCGGCCAGCTCGCGACTTCGGGTACGGCTTGTCCGTCACGTGTCCGGACACCTCGACCGCGACCCGGACGACGCGCACGGTGCCCTCGGCCAGGTCGACGGCATCCCAGCGCAGGCCGGCGCACTCGCCCCACCGCAGGCCCGTCCCGCCGGCCAACGCGACGAGCGCCCGGTACCGTCGACGGCACCGCGGGCAGCAGCTGCGTGACCAGCTCGTGCCGGCCGATGACCCGATCGTCGGTGTCCGTACGGCGGCGCCGGGTCAGCCGGACACCTTCGCACGGGTTGTGCCCGATGAGCCGGTCCCGCACGGCCGTCTCGCAGGACCGCCGACGTGAGCCGGAAGCACTCGGTCACGGTGGCCGGCGACAGCGTCTCGCCCAGCTCGGTCACCCATTGCTGGACGGCCAGGTGGTCGATCTTGGCCAGCGGCGTGCTGCCCCATCGCGGCACGACGTGGTTGCGCATGATCGAGGCGTCCCGCGCCGCCGTGGTGATCTCGTCGTTCCGGGCAGCGAGCCACCGGACGGCGTAGTCGCCGAAGCGGACGCCGGCCGGCGTGCGGGTCGACGTAGCTGCCGCGATTGAGCGAGGTCTCGACCTCGGCGAGGTAGGCGGCCGCCTCGCGCTTCGTGCGAAACGTCTTGGCCCGCTGCCGGCCGGCAGCATCCCGCCAGTTGGCGCGGTAGCTGCCGGCCGTGTGTCTGGACGATGTGGCCCATCAGTCGCCTCCGTCCGTCGAGGCTGTCGAGCCAGGCGTGGAACCGGGCCCGCGGCACGACCCATCGACCACCGAGCCGCAGCGCCGGAATGGTGCCGTCGCGGACCAGCGCGTACGCCGAACCACGCGACAGCGAGAGAAGTTTGGCGACCTCGACGACCGTGTAGACGGCTCGCTCGGTGAGCGGACGGTCCGGCGCCGGGTCCTCGTTATGTGCCCTGGGAGCCAGGGCGATCAGGTTGCCCACTGTGGCGAATCCCCTTTAGTAGTCGGCATCTCTGGCTGCGTCACGCGCGGCTTGGCGTCGCTCGCGTGCACGAGCGGCCGCCGACAAGGCGAGCGCCACGTCACCGCTCGTCAGGTAGCCGATGCCGGCGAAGTCCCAGCGCGAGATGACGAGCGTCGTCTCCTGGTCGTCGAGCAGCTCGCGGACGTTCTCTGCCGCCTGGCGCCGGCGGTATTCGCGGCGCTCATTGCGGAGTGCGCCGAGCGTTGTCGAGTAGCGCCGGCTCTTGGAGGCGAAGTGACCGCGGAATCCGAGCATGTGCAGCCAGCGCCGCAGGCCTTCGTAGGCCTCGTGCTCGCCGAGTCGCCAGCACGTCCCCAGGAGACGAGCGACATGCTCGTTGACGCCGAGTCGAGGCAGCGCGTCCAGGGTGATCTGCCGCTCGGTCAGGCCGAAGTCGTCGGCCGCCTTGGTCGCGTACTTGGCGATGTAGGCGGCCGCGCGCTCGGGCGTCAGCTCGCCTGCCGTGCCGCCGTTGATCGGCTGCGTATCCGTCTGATCGCCGAACCCGAGCGCCACGGGCAGCGCGTCGGGCATCTCGACGACGAGCCGGACGATCCGTGCCGCCCGTTCGATCGCGTCGGCCAGGTCGTCGGCGTCCAGGTCGACCAACGGCGGGGCGAACCCGTCGCCGGGCGCGTCGAGCCGGATCAGGCCGTGGAAGTGGACGACCGCACGGCGTTGGAACTCGGCGACCTTGACGAACGAAACGCGGCATCGCGCGGCGAACGCCTTCGAGGTCAGGCCGGCCTTCCGGGCGAGGACTCGCCGCAGCGTGATCGTGAAGCGGCGCCACAGCTCGGGCGCGTACCAGTTGAACGCCGCGTGCGCCGGGTAGTCGTAGCAGTCGAAGCACAGCGGCTGCCCGAGCTGCGGATCGTCGTCCGCGTGGATGGCGTTGCACCAGCTCGGCCGGCCGTGCTGGCAGAGCGCCGGCTTGCCGCGCGGCGGCCGGCACCGGGGCCGCTTGCCGTGCTTCTCGTCGCGGGTCGTGTGCACCGCGCCGAAGCCGGGTGCGGTCAGGGTCGCGAACACGAGCGGGTGAGACCGCACCGACTCGGGAACGTCCTTGCGGCCACCCGTCGCGCCCGCGTACAGCAGTTGCCACATGTCGCCCGCGTACTCCCACGAGCACGACGGGCAGACCGCCGCACGCCGGTTGCCGCACCGGATCATCAAGACCCGATCCGGCTCGTCGTTGGTCGAGTACGTCGACCGCCGGCCATTGGTCGACTCGATGCACGACCTGGCCGCGCAACCGAACCGGGCGCGAGCAGTACCCGCAGCGAGCGAGCTGCTCGGCCCAGCGGTCGAAGTCCGGCCGGCCGGCACGGCGAACGATCTCGTCGACGACGCGCGGTGCCAGCTCGACGGGCGCCGTCACGCTGCCCCCTCGTTGCGCAGGCGGGCCGCGTACCGGGCGAGGGCGGCGACGTCCTCGTCGGAGAGGAAGGCCGTCTTGATCCGCCGCGGGATGCCGCCCTCGGCGATGAGCCAGCCGACGCCGCGTGCGGCCGGGTCGATGTCCGTCGCGGTGTAGCCCTCGGATGCCCAGCCGTGGCCGAGGATCACGTCCGAGCTGGCGTTGGTCGAGCAGCGGAACGCCCAGCCGGTAGCCGAACAGGTCCCGCAGTGAGGTCGGCGACGATGTCGGCCGAGGGCCGCTGTGTGGCGGCGACGACGATCACGCCGGCCGCCCGTCCGCGCGCGACGAGATCGCGGACGAGCGCGACGAACTCCTTCTGCTGCTTGCTGTCCCCGACCGTGGCCGAGAAGTAGGCCAGCTCGTCGATGATGACAACGATGATCCCGAACGCCGCTGTCCGCGCGTGATCTTGCGCCTGCCGGCGGCGAGCAGCTCGTCATACCGGCCGTCCATCTGTGGACTGCAGGTGCCGCAGCGCCTCGATGGCCTCAGTCGATGCTCGGGCCGACGAACGCGTCGGCGCAGGCTCGCCATAGCGCCCAGCTCGACCCGCTTGCCGTCGACGAGGACGAGTCGACAATCCAGGGACAACGCGGCGTGCCCGGCGATCAGGTTCAGCGCGACCGACTTGCCGGAGCCCGGCTCGCCGGCGATCGCAGGTTCCGCTCGGCCAGGCCGACACACACGTCCTTGCCGTGTTCGTCGATGCCCAGATGAACGGGATCCCAGATCGACAGCGGGCCGGGCAGCGGCTTACCAGCCTTCGTGCGGCTGGCGAACATAGCCCCTCCGTCCGAGGCTCGATGGAACCTTCGCTGTGGCGCCGAGCGGGTCGCGGCGGATCACGTCGACCGTGACGAACGCCGAGAACCGCTGACTGCGGGTCACCCGCACCTCGCGCGCGAAGCAGGCCGACCGCAGCCGGTCGGTCTCGTCGGCGATGTCCTCGGCCGAGACGCCGACCGGGCAGCACAGCCACACCCGCTCGCCGACCGCTGTCGGCACAACCGCCACTGTGAACGGCAGCCGCCCCGACCGCCGGGTCAGCCGCAGTTCCTTGAACGCGGCGCGGAGCCGAGCGCGCGTAAGCATGGACGTGAACACACCGACGACGAACCGTCTGGATCGGCGCCAGCTCATCAGCGCCAGCGTCAAGGCGCCGGCCGCAATCTCGGTCCAGACCGGACCGATCTGCTGTGCGACTGCATGCCAGGCGCGGATCAGCAACCAGACAACGATGATCTCGGGTAGGTGCCGGATGACGAATGCGATCAGCCGGAAGAGCAGCGATCGCTTGGTGTGAGTCTGCTGCGGTTGCAGCGCCCGGGCGAGGCTGCGGTACTCGCGGCTCATCGCGACCTCCGCAACAAGCGGACCCGAAGCGCCGCCAGCAGTCGCGGCAGAAACGGATCAGACACGATCGTCCAGCCGGCCGCTTGGAGCTCGGCGAACTCCTCGCGTCGCGTGCGTACGCTCATGACTTGCTCTCCTGTCATCACAGATGGGTTGGGCATGGCGCCCGGCCGGGTGGTGGTTTGCAGGCCCTTCCCCGACCGGGCGCCCCGCGTCATGGGCCGATCGCCTCAGCCCAGGCGGTCCAGGCGTCGGACGCTTCGTCGCGTGCGATCTCGTACGCGGCGAACGCCTCTTGCCAGCGGAGGTACGCCGACCGCTCAGCGTCGGCGGCTTCCTCGCGCAGCTGCTCAGTCCGCGCACATGCGTTCTCGAGCTGGGCCAGGTCGATGGCCTCGTCGATGACGGCCGCGCTCATGACGCACGCGCCGGAGTCGCAGCCGCCGCCTTGACGAGGACTGATCGAGTCGGCCTTGAACGCCACACCGCTTCGGCCGTCGACCGTCCACGGCGTGGCGACGAGCTTCTCACGGCGACCATCTGCCGCTTCGTGACCTTCGGCTCGCCGGCCGTGGTGACCTTGATGACCTCGGCGCCGGTGTCGTCCATCGCGACCAGCTCGGTCGTGAAGAGCAGCTCGCCGGTGTCCCGGTCCGCCTTCTGCCGGCCGTCGTTGTCGTTCTTCGGCAGCGGCTCGCGAGAAACGACGAAGTCGACGCCCTCGGTCTTGAGTTCCAACTGCATTGCGCTGTTCCTCTCTGTCCGCCGCCCCGGTGGCGGCTGGCACGCTTAATAGAACGGCGGAATGCACGGTTCGAGGGGGTCCGCGCGGTAGTCCCGGACTAGTCCGCTTGCTAGTCCCTCTGGCGCGGATGTCGGGTTCGCTGGTTACCTAGATTCAGCGCGCGCTACGGGATGGGAGCACCCGATGACGGATCAGCAGGCCAGGCCCCTACGGCTGCGGGAACTTCGCGAAGAGCGCGGCTGGACGCAGCAGGACACGGCCGACCAGCTCGCCCGCCTCGCGTGGCTCCGCAACAGCAAGCGGGTCGGCGTCAACGCCGACATGGTGGCCAAGTGGGAACGCGGCGCCAAGGGCGTCAGCAGCCTCTACCGCGACCTGCTCTGCCTGCTGTTCGGAGTGACGGCCGAGTACCTCGGCCTCGGTCCAATGCCCACGAAGACGTCGGCCAGCAAGGGTGATTGGCACTGTCCACTGTGGACAGTTCGCTCGTCGACGCGCTCGGCGGTGCCGCCGCCGTACTCGACCAGCTCGGCCCTGCCGGCGGAATCCTGCAACCTCGAATGTTTGACACTTGGAAGGACGACGTGATGCAACGCCGTGCCCTACTCAAGCTGCTCGGCCTGACGCCGGTTGCAGCTGCGTTTCCGGCGAGCGCCGACTACGACCGGCAGCCCGCATCGGGCAAGCCGACGCCGGAGAACGTTCGCGATCTTGAGCACCTGGCCGACCGCTACCAGGCCCTGTACCACTCGACCGCGCCGGCCGCCCTGATGACGCCCGTCGTCGCGCACCTGCACACCCTCGGCGACCTGCTACGGCAGGGCCCGGAGCGCGCCCAGCGGCTGCGGCTGCTCGGCAACCGCGCCCGCGTCGCCACGCTCGCCGGCCGGCTCGCCTTCTTCGATCTGCGCGACACCATGGCCGCACGCGCGTACTACAACCTCGCGCTCGAAGCCGCCCGCGAGGCCGGCGACCATCTCCAGGCCGCCGCAGCACTCGGGCACGTCGCGTTCATCCCGGCCGCCGAACACAGCTTCGGCGCCTCGCTCGACTACCTGCAGCGGCGCAGCCCGGCACGTCGAGAAGCACCCGCACAACGGCGTCGCCTCGTGGCTGCACGCGATCGAGTCGGAGATGCAGACCAACGCCGGATCGTCGAAGGCCGCGCTGATCGCCGTCGACCGCGCCCGCGAGGCTCTCAACCGCCCGGCCGCGCTCGGAGGCGAGCTGCCCTGGTTCGACTACTACGACGCGACGCGGCTGGCGGGATTCGCCGGCTACGCCACGTTGCGCGCCGGCCAGCCTCGACGACGCCCGCGACGCGCTGACCGGAGCCGTGGCGAAGATGCCTCGGACGGCCATCAAGCAGCGCGCCGTCCTCCTGGCCGACCTCGCCACCGTCGAGCTGCAAGGCGGCGACCTCGACCGAGCGTGCGCCCTGGCCGGCGACGCCGCCGATCAGCTCCACCAGGCCGGCTACGCCACCGGCGCCGGCCGCCTGCACGAGTTCCGCGCCGCCGTCGACAACTGGAACACCTCGGCACCGGTACGAGCGCTGGACGAGCAGCTCGCTGTCCTACGCTGAGCGCGCCCTGCCGTCGCCCGAGGAGATCGCCGCGCTCATGCCCGAGATCCGCGCCGTCTGGTTCGACGTGGGCGAAGTCCTCATCAACGAGACCCGCGAGTACCACGCCTGGGCCGACTGGCTCGGCGTCCCCCGACACACGTTCTCCGCCGTGTTCGGCGCCGTCATCGCCCGCGGCCAGGACTACCGCGACGTCTTCCAGGTCTTCCGCCCGGGCTTCGACCTCGAAGCCGAGCGCCAGGCCCGCCTTGACGCCGGCCTCGGCGAGTACCTCAACGCCGACGACCTCTACCCCGACGCGCGGCCCTGCCTGCAAGCGCTCAAGGACGCCGGCTACTTCGTCGGCATCGCCGGCAACCAGACCGCCCGCGCCGGCCAGTTCCTCCGCGAGCTGAACCTGCCCTGCGACGTCCTGGCCACCTCCGACGACTGGGGCGTCACCAAGCCGTCGCCCGACTTCTTCGCCAAGCTCATCGAGGTCAGCGGCCACCAGGCCAACGAGATCGCCTACGTCGGCGACCGCCTCGACAACGACATCCGACCCGGCAGCCGACGCCGGCCTGTTCACCATCTGGATCAAGCGCGGCCCATGGGGCTACATCGCTCACCGGCGCGACGCCGCCGACCTCGAAATAGAATCCCTGACGGACTGCGCGGGAATCTCGGGACGACATGGCAGGCACGTCCTGGCGCCACCAGATGAGCGCGTTCGCAATCGCGCCTCGCACACGATGATGACGTGGTGCTTCGCGATGTAGATTACCGATCCTGATCTAGCGGGTCCGCGAGCGCTGCCATTGACACGTGTCGAGACTCGATCACCGTCGGCTTCGGGACACCTGCCCGCGTAACGATCTCGTTCACCCCGACGCCATTCGCGGCCCCGTTGCGCCAACGCCCCCGTAACGACGGCATCCGCGTTCCAGCCCGTCAGCTCCGCGCGGTCCTCGGCGGGCATCTGTACCCCAATAGTCAACGGCATGCACGATCGCACCGCGAGGTTGAGCTCATTTCATCACGCGACACTGGCATACCGCCATGAGGGATATGCGTTAGGTTTGGCTCGCGTTCAATGCTGTGCAGGACCCACAACAGCGGCCGAATCGGGTTGCCGGTAAGTTTCTGCGCTCGAGGTCAGTGGCCGCTCGGACACCGATTCGTCGGAGCGCTCGCCTGCTTGGCCAATCGTCTTCGCTACCTGACATAGTAGGACTGCTGAGACCTTTCAGCGGATCGACGGACGGCAATCCTCCGCCCATTCAGCCCACAGCCGGGCCCGCCATGCTCACCACCAACTCCATCAACATCTCGATGAGGCAGCTGGAATCATGACAAACGGCCCATCCCGCGAACGATCGAGACTCAAACGCCTACTCGTAGTCAGGCCCCACGTGCGACATAGTTTATCGGACCAAGGCGATTCCACCGAGATGGT
>CAVPYQ010000040.1:0-115159 GCA_963709985.1 uncultured Actinomycetota bacterium | reverse complement strand
CAGCCAGCTCAACTCCCGGTTGATCAGGGCCGCCGGAGAGCCTGGTGTGACCGCTACAAGCTGTGACATACGCGCACCCCGACACAATCCCCGCAGCCCAGCCCTGGTGATTCACGAAGCCGCGTGAGCGTGCAGTGATGATGACACGCACAGCGCGTCGACGCAGATGTGCTCGCTTTGGGTTGTCATAGCCAGGCTCGGCGTTTCTTGGTGGTGGCGGCGCGCCAGGTGGGCCGCCAGTTCTCTCGCAGTTGGGCCGCCTCGGCACGTTCGATAGCGGAGAGCTGGCCGGCGGTCACCCCGCAGGCCGGGTAGGCGGCGGCGGTCGTACGCAGCCATTGCGCAGCGACGACCGCGTCGTGCAGGTCACCGAGCACGGTTTGCAGTCGTGCCATGGCGGCCCATCTGCGATCGCGGCCGCTGCGACGGGTCGGTCGAGTAAGGAGTCGTAGCGGTGGCTGCGGACGTCGGTACCGGCTGCTCGACGAGCACGCCGACCAGGTCGCCGAACTCGTCGATGACACGGCAAGCCCGTGATACCCGGACCCGTGGAGCTCAGGATCTATCCGGTTGACTATCTCCGTCCCAGCGCGGAGACGAGTCCGCGCGGCGGCGATCAGCGCGGTGGCAAAGGCCGACATTTCCGCCTGGGGCAGCAGCACCTAACGCTCACCGACGTCCAGTGCCGCCAAGAACGAACATTCCCCGCGTGCGAACTGGCTGTGCACTGTGGACTCGCTGACAACAGCAGGGCGAGCCCCGGAATTCAACGTCCGATGCAGCTGGTCGAGTCGACCTGGGGCGCGGTGTCGGGATTGCTCCCGGTCCGTTTCCCCAGGCCGCTCGCCGAACCCGCCGTGCCGATCTCTCGGCAACGGGCTCTCCACGATGTCTGCCGTTAGGCGTGGTTGGGCGTGATCCAGGGATTGGGGATCTTGCTGCCGCGATAGCGGTATCGGGTGACCGATACCGATGCGATGTTGAACAGCTCGATCCCGTCCACCGCCGGCCTGCGCCACCGGCCTTGTGACCCGGTGAGGTGGCGGCGAACGTCCTTCCAGTTCCAGCGCCGCAGTCGCATCCACCAACGAACTACCCTGTGCCACACGATGTTCTCCAGGGAGCCGAGGGTGTGTTTGCAGACGGCGTGCCGGAAGTAGTTGGCCCAGCCGCGCATGATCTGGTTGAGCCGGATCAGCACGTCCCTGGGTTTGTGCTGCGATGTCCTGTGGGTGAGGTCGTGCACCTTCTGTTTGAGCGACCGGATGGGCCGGTCGGCGATGAAGGTGTAGACGTACCACTTGTTCGTGCCTCGCTTGCGGCGCCACTGGATGTGGAACCCCAGGAAGTCGAACCCCTCGCTCATGTGCACGATCCGGGTCTTGGCTGCGAAAGTCGCAGGCCTATCGGTTCGAGCACGGTGGCGATGTCGTCGTGCAGGGTCTGGACGTCGTCGAGTTCGCCGTGCACGAGGATGACGAAGTCGTCTGCGTAGCGGACGATCCGCCAGTTCGGCAGGCTTTTCTCGCGACGTCGCTGACGCCGGCGCGGCGTGCTCATGACCCCGCCGGGCAGCCACGGCCGATGGACGCGCTCATCGAGCACGGCCAAGGCGATGTTGGCCAGTAGCGGAGACAAGATGCCGCCCTGCGGCGTGCCGGTGAAGCTGTCCTCGTAGTTGCGGGACTCGGTGAGCACCCCGGCCTTGAGGAACGCCTTCACCAGCGCGAGCACGCGCTTGTCCTTGACCCGGTCGCGCACCCGGTCCATGAGGGCCGGGTGCGCGATGGTGTCGAAGCACGCCTCGATGTCAGCGTCGAGCACCCACCGGTAACCCTTGGTGCCGAAACGCTGGATCTCAGCGACCGCGTCGTGCGCGCGCCGCCTCGGCCGGAAACCATAGGAGACGGGCATGAAGTCCGCCTCGAAGATCGGCTCCAGCACGAGCTTGAGCGCCGCCTGGACGACCCGGTCCGCGATCGTCGGAATCCCGAGCCTGCGGACCTTCCCCGACCCACCCGGTTTGGGGATCACACGCTCCCGCACCGGCAACGGAGAAAACGTGCCCGCCTTCAGATCGGCACGCAGATCGTCCAGGAACCCGGGCACCCCCGCGGCTCTCCTCGACGTCGGCGACCGTCAGGCCGTCGACGCCGGCGGTGCGGGCACCCTGGTTACCCGCGACCCGGTCGAACGCCACGAACAGCGTCGCCGGGTCGTGCACGAGGTTGTGAGGTCGGCCCAGGACGCCCTGCTGGTATTGCTACCAGTGGGTTTTCCCGGGCCGCCTCCCGCACCCGGCGTGCCCGTCTCCGGGCACCGGGCGCTCCACAAGTCCCCTCAGGGTCCCGGTGGTTCAGATCGTGCTCGCCCACGGAGTGGGAATCGCGGTCCCCCGATAGCGGTAGCGGGTAGTCCGCATCCGCGCCGGGTCGAACAGCACCGTATCGCCGTCTGTCGGCCACCAGCGGCCCTGGCAATGACGGCGGCGCAGCTGCTTCCAAGTCGCTCGGGGGTGTTTTCGGTGCAGCCAACCCATGACCCTGCGCCAAGCAAACGCGCGCAGGTGGTGGAAGGTTGCACTCGAGACCCCGGGCTGAAAGTAGACACACCAGCCCCGCAGCACAGGATTGAGATTGTGCAGCAAGACTTCGAGCGGCAGGTTCTTGTTCAATCGACTGACGGTCCGCACCTTCCCTGTCACGGACTTGACCGCGTTCTTGCTCGGATAGGTGTAGACGTAATGTTTGGCCGTGCCTCGCTTTCGGTGGCGCTGGATGCGCCAGCCGAGAAAGTCAAGGCCCTCATCGATGTGCACCAGTGTGGTTTTCTCCACCGAAAGACGCAGACCCATGGTGCAGAGAACCTCCGCCGCCTCGTCGCGTATCGCCTCGGCATCAGCTCTGTTCCCCCGGACCAGCGTGACCCAATCGTCGGCGTAACGGATGAGCCGAAATGATGGCTGGCCGCGCCGCTCTTGCCGGGTCATCTGTTTCTGGTCGCGGTGGCGTCGAGCGAAATGCTCATCGAGCACCGATAGTGCAACGTTAGCGAGCAAAGGTGAGAGAATCCCGCCCTGTGGCGTCCCCATATGCGAGTCCGTGAAAAGCCCATCCTTGTTGAGGATTCCGGCTTTCAGGAACGCCTTGATCAGCGCCAAGACGCGCTTGTCCGAGATCCGTCGCCGCAGCCGGCCCATGAGCGCCGTATGCGAGATTTCGTCAAAGCACGCCGCAATATCGCCTTCCACGGCCCACTCGTATCGGTGGGGTGGGCTAGCGAAGGTGCGGATCTCAGCGATCGCGTCGTGGGCTCGCCGATTGGGCCGGAAGCCATACGAGCACGGCTCAAAGTCCGCCTCGAAAATAGGCTCCAGCACCAGTTTCAGCGCAGCCTGGACAACGCGATCACGCACGGTGGGAATACCTAGACGTCGCAGTTTCTTGCCACCCGCTTTCGGAATCATCCGCTCGCGGACTGGCAGCGGATGAAACTGCTGCGCCTTCAGATCGTCGCGAATCTCGGTGAGGAATTCGCCCACACCTTGCTGCTCGACGCAGAAGACACTCTTCCCATCCACCCCTGCCGACCGGGCACCCCTGTTACCCCGCACCCGCTCCCAAGCGACCAGGAGAAACGCGGGATCACAGACGAGATTGAACACATCATGAAACTGCCTATCTGAATCGTCGGTCGCCCAACGGTGCAGCTTGGCCTGGATCTCCCGTACCCGGTGCTGCGCGCCAAACGGCGTGAGCACTGGCGCGTCGGTATTCACCGGCGTCCTCCGAGCATTCCAGCTTCCTCCCCGCGAACTTGCTGGCCCCCTTCGCCATGTACGCGCCTTTCGCGCGCTCGGACTACTACGGAGCCTCCGCCCCACGCTGCGGCCGACAGCCGACGACGGGCCTGCCCTTCGACGTCCTGGCTGGAACATCGCGAGGGCAACCGCAGATGGTTCCCGCGTTCACCACGAACCGTTCGACGAGGGAGGTGCCCAGCTATACCCCGGCAGCCTCGCCACGAGTACGCCGCAGGCTTTCCTCGTGGCCTCCCCACCGGCCTATCCATTCCGGCTTCGGAGTCACCCGCCCCAAGATCACGACGGGTGTGCGCTGCAGACCGGCCCATATCCACCAGATTGGAGCCGGCTCGACGCTTACGGAGCTTCACACGCTGGTTCCTCTCGTGCACCTTCTCGTCTTGCTTGCCGAACCCGCCCCGTCTGGTAGTTCCGGGACGCCCCGGCGTTGTCAGGACTGCTTTCCACCCTCCCCAGCGTCTCCCCGGTCAGGCTGTCCTCAACTTCGCGGCCCTGCTGCGACAAGGCCACGGCGACGGTCTCTCACCACCGCACGGTCACGCGGCGCCTCGCGGCGCACGAACAGATCATCGAACCGGCGACCAGCATCGGCCAGCCGCCCAACGGTGCAGCTTCGTCTGGATCCCCAGTACCCGCCCCTTCGCCTCGACGAGGCTCAGGCTCGGTGCGTCGGTATTCACCGGCGACCTCCTGGCATTGCAGCCTCCTTCCACTGCGAACTTGCTGCCGCCCTTCGCCATGTGATCGGCTTTCCCGACCTCGGACTACTACGGCGGCTCCGCCCCACCCCGCGCCGTTCAACTGACGACGCGCCTATCCCGACCCGGCCCGGCTGGATGCGCGGCAGCGGGAGCGACCGGGACGGTTCCCATGTTCACTGCTATTCACTCGATCGAGTAAGGCCGTGGGTGAGCAGGTTGATCCACAGGATCTGGGCGGCGAGCAGGGGCACGGCGAGCCCGAGCGAACGGGCCGAGCAGCATGACGAGGATCTCGGCGGCGCCGCCGGAGAGCCCGAAGACGCAGGAACCGCCGGATGTTGGCGTAGACGCGGCGGCCCTCCTCGACGGCGGCGACGACGGTCGCCAGGTCGTCGTCGGCGAGCACGAGGTCGGCGGCCTGCCGGGCGACCTCGGTGCCGCGGTGCCCCATCGCGACGCCGATGTCGGCGCGGCGCAGGGCCGGGCCGTCGTTGACCCCGTCGCCGGTCATGGCGACCACCGCGCCGCGGTCCCCCAGGCCTGGATGATGTCGAGCTTCTGTTCGGGCTGGTCCGTGCGAAGACCCGCGGCGCGGTCAGGTCGGCGACGTCCCGGCGGTCGATCTGCTGGCCCGTGACGACGAGCCCGCGCTCGGCGTCGCTCGCGCCGAGGATGCCGACCCGCGGCGCCACTGGCGCGCGCGGTGGCCGGGTGGTCGCCGGTGATCAGGACCGGCGTGATGCCCGCCGCGCGGCACGCGTCGATGGTGGCCGCGCGCCGCTGGCTTGGCCGGGTCGTTCATCGCGACCAGGCCGAGCAGCTGCTGCTCGGACCGGCTCGGCCAGGCTCGTCGTTCGTCGCCGACGGCCGCGGCGACCGCGAGCACCCGGAAGCCCTCGGTCGGCGAGCTGCTGCGGCTGCCGGAGCAGCGCCTCGCGCCAGGCCGGCCTGCTGCCGGTCGGCGTGCCGGCGCGTGCAGCGCCTCCGGCGAGCCCTTGACGACCACGAGCGCCTGTCCGCGCGGCCACCGGCAGCCGGTGCACGGTGGTCATCCGCTGGCGTGGCGCTGTCGAACGGCACCTCGCCCAGCCGCGGGTAGTCGCGCTCGAGCGCCTCGCGTGACAGGCCGACCTTGCCGGCCGCCGCGAGCAGGGCGACCTCGGTCGGGTCGCCGAGGCCGGACCACGGTCGCCCGGCCGTCGGGGCGACGAGCGTGGCGTCGTTGCACAGCACGCCGGCGCGCAGCAGCTCGACGACGTCGGGCGCCGTGCGTCGGGTCGAGCCGGTGCCGCGCTGATCAGCGCACCGCTCGGCTCGTAGCCCGTCCCCGGATGACGGCGACCGAGTCGCTCGGGCGTCCAGAGCTCCTCGACCACCATCCGGGCCTCGGTGAGCGTGCCGGTCTTGTCGGTGGCCAGGACGGTCACCGAGCCGAGCGTCTCGACCGCCGGCAGCCGGCGGACGATCGCGTTGCGCGCGGCCATCCGGCGCGCGCCCAGCGCCAGGCTGAGCGTCACGACCGCCGGCAGCGACTCCGGCACGGCGGCCACGGCCAGGCTGATCGCCGTGACCACCATCAGCTCCAGCGGCTCGCCGCGGAGCCAGACCCAGCACCGAGCACCACCGCGCACAGGCCGACGGCCACCAGCGGCGAGCACCCGGCCCAGCCCGGCCAGGCGCCGCTGCAGCGGCGTGGGCTGGACCGGGTGTCCATCAGCGCGGCGATCCGTCCGAGCGCGCTGGGCGCGCCCGGTCCCGGTCACCTCGGCGACCGCCCGGCCCTTGACGACGACGGTGCCCGCCGAGAGCATCGTCGCCGGCCGCCTCGCCGCAGCGGGCCTGCTTGCCGACCGGCGACCGACTCGCCGGTCAGCGCCGACTCGTCCACCAGCAGCGACGACGCCTCGAGCACCTCGCCGTCGGCCGGGACGACGTCGCCCTCGCCGAGCACCACGACGTCGCCGCGGCACCAGGTCCGCCGACGGCACCGACGTCTCCACCCCGTCGCGTCGGACCCGCACCGACGGTGCGCTCAGCTGCGCCGAGCGCGGTGATCGCCCGGTCGGCCCGGATCTCCTGGGTGACCCCGACGCGGTGTTGACCACCACCACCAGCGCGATCACGACCGCGTCGGTCAGGTCACCGGTGACCACGGTCAGCACGCAGGCGGCGAGCAGCACGACGATCAGCGGGTCGCGCAGTTGGGCAAGCAGCCCGGACAAGATCGTGACCCGGCCCCGCTGCGTCACCTCATTGCGGCCATCCTCGGACAACCGCTTCTCAGCTTGGGCCACAGTCAGACCCGCCATGCCCATCCCCCAAAACTGACCCACCAACGCCTCGCCCACCAGAGCACTTCGACCCGAGCGAGCACCGCGCGTTTCGGTGCTGCCCTCGCTATCGAGTGCCTATCCGAACAGGGCATCGAGCCCAAGACCCCGGCACGGATCTGCGGGTGATTAAGCCGATCGCGCAGACCCAGCAGTGGCCTGCCATATCGCCACTCGACACGACGAGCGCCATGAACCGACTTGGTTGGCCAAACACAGCGGCCGATGGCACGGCGCTGTCAACGACGCAATGGTGGCCGATCGCGGCGAGCGCTGGGCACACGTCGTCCGATATAGGTTTCGAGGACCCTGGTCTTTCGGCCCTCTCCTTCGACGCCGGCGATCATCGGGCTTGAGTCGTGATCCTGTTCGAAATGCTCAATCCGTCCTGAAACCCACCGGGCCGAGCACGCCGGTTGACTGCGCGCCGCGGGTGCTGGGTGCGAACGACGGTCTCGTATCCACGGCGAGCCTGATGGTCGCAACAAAGCACGACTTCACGAACGATGACACGGTTACCGCGACCGATCTCCGCGACATGCTCCGAGACTTCCGAGCGCGACTAGACGCCACCGAAGCGAAGCTCAGTGCTGCTCAAGCTTCAGTAAAGAGAATCGAGCTTGACCCCACAGACGTTGAACGGCAGTGGACTGGATTGACGCTTGAACGGAAGAGGCAGGTAATCCGGGACACGCTCAAGGCCCTGGTCATCCTCCCCGCTGACCGTCGCGACGGGCGAAAGGTTGACATGGGGCGACTTCTGTTCGCGTGGCAATGGGAGGCCCTACCGGGACCTGAGGACTTCGAAGGCATGGCGTAGCGCTTTGCATGAGCACTTAAAGATCTTGGCGCAGAATTATTGCCTAGGGGCGTTGGTCGTGATCGGTTAGGTCGTTGGTCACGGTCACTGGGGACCTTAGTCCTACCCTCCGCTCGCCCTATGGCAGCCCCTAGCAAGATCATTGCGTTACCTCGGTGATTCACTACGTCCGGTGCGCCTACCACACTCTGCAACGGCATCCCGATTTCTATTTGAATGCTTTTTCCATATCGACACGGGTCTATAATTGGAGTAGCAGGACGGAAAGGTAGGACGATGAAACAGGGTAGTCCAGTCAGTGTGTGTGGGAAAGTTGACCGAATCAAGGACAGAATTGTGTGGGTCGAGCGAGACCTCCGCGAGCTCGCGGATACCCGAGTAATTCTTATGTGCTATTGCGGCACCCTATACGACGCCAAATTTGATCAGAGAAAGGTCGCGCTTCTGGCCGAACTGAAGCGTTTAGAAGCCACTCTCCATGGGCTTGAGGGCCAGGCGGCGGATCTGGTATTCCAAGAGGCAGTCACAGCGGTAGGCTGATAGGGAGTGATCATGATGTACGTGTCGGGACTCCCGTTGGATGCCTACCGCGACATCGTAAAGCGGGTTTCAGAAGATCAATATGATGGCAACGTGATCGTTCGCGCAGATGCACGAGAGCTAGGGCCGCATCGGTTCGTCGGAGGTCTCGCTGTCGAGTCGTCACACGGCCCCGGGGCCCGGAGATCCTGGACTGGCCGGCGAACCCGTGCGGCCTGCTGGCACGTCTACCGTGACGTCCTCGCGGCACTGTTCGCGCAGTACCCGGACGCTGTGGTCCATACCCCGAATGGCCCCATCCTGAGGCCGGTACGGATTCCAGGCCGCGTAACCGGGAACGGCGTTCCAGAACGTCGGTACGCTCGCGACTCCCGTGCACAGGTCGGACCTCTGCGAGTGCCTCGATCTTGACCTGGTGCCCTGGCTCCAGCGAGTGCCCTACGTCTGCATCCCCTGAAGCGTGACCGGTAAGGTCTAGACAGGAAGGCTCCGGGCACCCTCCCGCTCGGGGCCTTCCTTGGTCTGTAACCATTGCTACATTCAATTGGTCAAGGTCGCTCTGAGATCTCGGCAGTGACTGCCACGTGTCCGGCGATGGCCAGAATCGCGAGAGTGGAAAGGCGCCCGGTAGGGGTTAGCGCGCCTGGAGGGCGATCGTTGGTCACCCTACCGAACGTTGCCTCCCTCGCTGGCGTAGCGTCACGCCATGAGTAGGTCCTTCACGAAGATCAACGAGCCAGCCCATTCCGACGGCTGGACTATGGACCTTGATCCATCTAATCCGGTACAGGTGATCGTCCGCGATGAGCGCACGGCGTCGCTGGTGTATCTGTCCTACGAGCCTGCTGACGCGGACGCGATGGTAGAGCGACTTGTGCGAGTGACAGGAATGAGACAGGGGACCGCTACGCATCTCATGGTGCAACTTGCGGAGAAGCTTGTGGCGCGTGGGCTATGTGAGCCCTAGTACTGCAACGGCACTTAGGGTGGGTAGCCGCGTCGTCGGTAGTGGCTGATGCGGGCTTGGTGTTGGCGTCGTCGTCGCCAGTGGGACCAGGACCAGACGTGGTCGGGTTCGGGGGTGTGTCGTCGCCCTCCAGTTAGCACCGTTCCGCCATGGCCGAGAGACTGGCCGCGGCTCCGAGTCCGGCTGCAAACGAGACGCGCTGAGACGCGGTGTGTCGCATGCGACTCGATGGAGCAGGCGGGCCGAGGGCAGCAAGCGATCCGGGGAATCATGAGACGGCAGGCGACGCCGGAGACCCGGGCCGTGATCTTCAGGACGAGGAGGCCGTGAGTTCGAATCCCGCCACCCCGACCAACAAGACCGGCCCTCCCAGTGCAGATCTCGGAGTTACGCGCGGAGCGGCGGGACGCAGCCGCATCCTGGGTTTGGAGGTGCCAGAACAGACCGGGGCGGCCGATGATCCCGGACCGCCCCGGTGGTGACGGTTAACGAGAATCCAGTGCGCTCGCGCAGAGCTGGACAGCCTGCGTGCGGCTGTGGGCGCCTAGCCGAGCGTAGGCATGTTCGAGGTGCTTGACGACCGTGGCCTCGGCGACGCCGAGTTGGCGGGCGATCTGCTGATTGCCCAGACCGTCGCGGACATAGCGGAGGACCTCGGTCTCGCGCGGTGTCAGCCGTGGCGTAGGGAAGGCGACGCGGCGCATCGCGGCGTCGAGATGCGGGTGGAGCAAGCGAAGGACGAGGTGATCACGCTCGTCGAAGTCGCGCCCCGCCCCCGTGAGATCACGATGTCGTGGATCTCGCCGGCCGGGTGGCTGAGATTGAGTCCGATTTCGTACTCCCAGCCTGACTTGCTCAGGCACTCTTGAAACAGCCAGCTGTCGTGCAACTGCTCCGGGCTGAGGACATCGCTCAGCGCGACAACCGGCCCGTGTAGCCCTGAGCAGATCGGATGCTCGTGGCGGCGCGCGATCCACTCGACGAGGGGGGCGTTGATCGGTCCGTGTGGGTGGCCGATCTCGGAGATTAGGCGCGGGGCGGTCACGTCGAACCGGGTCCAGAACACCAAGTCGCACGGCACGATCGAGGCCACGGCGGCGAGAATGTCGGCGGTCTGAAGGTCGGCGGGCATCGCGCGGTCGACGTTTGCTACGGCATCCATGATGGCCGCGACGTCGGCAGTCGGCAGCGTTACTGACGAATGCATGGCTCCCCCGGGGGACCCGCCAGGTGCGCACTGATGGTATCTCCGCCGGCGGTCCGCTGTACGAGGAAATTCGTATCGACGACAGCGCGAGCGCCCGAAACGCTAGTCGATCAGGAACTCGTGCGGCGCAGCCGCTGGACGACCGCACACGCACTGCATCTCAAGCGACTCGGGAGTGTCCAATGACGAAGATCGGCACGAAAGGCGTGAGGATCCTAACCGTCGCAATGTCGGCAGTGCTGACTGTCGCGGTGCTTGCGCCATCGCGGGCGGTGGCTGCGCCGTCCGTGTCGCCTGTCGGCAAGACGCCGGTCGTCCATACCGATAAGGGCAACGTCCAAGGTCTAAGCCAGGACGGGGTAGATAGCTATCTCGGCGTGCGCTACGCGCGGCCACCGATCGGCGAGCTCCGCTGGCGCCCACCGAAGCCGGCGGACGCTTGGCCGGGCGTCGCGCCGACCATTGCCTACGGCAACCGCTGCCCCGCCCTGCCGAGCACAAACGGACCACTCTCCCTGACCGAGGACTGCCTATTTCTGAACGTGCAGCGCCCAGCCGGCACGCACCGGGGTGACAAGCTTCCGGTGTATGTGTTCATCCACGGCGGGGGGAACGTCAACGGCAGCGCGAGCCAGCACGACGGCACCAACATCGTCCAGCGGACGGGGATCATCGTAGTAACGATGAACTACCGCCTCGGTGTGTTCGGTTGGTTCGGACATCCGGCTCTCACCCAGGAGCAGGGCGAGTCAGGCAACTACGGCCTCCAGGACATCGAGGCCTCCTTGCATTGGGTACACCGCAACATTGCCGCGTTCGGCGGTGACCCGGGACGCGTCACGATCGGCGGCGAAAGTTCCGGTGCGTTCTCGGTCTGTGCTTTGCTGACCGCCCCAGATGTCCGGGGCCTATTCGCCGCCGCGATGATGCAAAGCGGCGCCTGCCCCATCAGCGAGAGCCAGGCCGACGCCGAGGCCTTCGGCGACTCCATCGCCGGACAGGTCGGATGCACCGGCACCGCCGCCCTGTCCTGCCTGCGCGGACTGGACGCGCAGGCTCTGCTCGACGCAGCAGACAACAACTCCGGCTGGTACGTCAGCGGCACGCCGACACTGCCACTGGACCCGTGGGCGGCCGTCCAGCAGGGTCAGTTCGCGCACGTTCCGCTTGTCGTCGGCGCCAACCGCGACGAAGGTCGCACCTTCACCATCGACAACATCGGGATGACCGCATCCGGGTACGCGACATGGCTGCGCGACTTCTTCGGCAGTTCCGCGGGCCAGGTTCAGGCCCAATACCCGTGGCCGGCTGATGGGGACCAGTTCACGGGTGCGTATTTGACCGGTGCCGTCATCACCGACAGCGGCGCGTTCGGCCTCGGCGGCTGCCTCAACCGCGAGGTGGCCAACACCCTCGCTGCGTACACACGAGTATGGGTGTACGAGTTCGACCACCGCACCGGCCCGGGGCTTCGACCGGACCCGGTCGGATACGTCTGGGGTGCCGGGCACGCGGCCGAGCTGGCCTATCTATGGCCCAGCTTCGACAACGGGACGCCAATCGCGCCGACCTTTAACGCGGCCGAGCGTCAACTAGCGCACGAGATGGTCGCCTACTGGGGATCTTTCGTCAGCCGTGCCGAGCCGGTCGTCGCGGGGCAACCGACCTGGCCGGCGTACAACCCCGATCATGACGTGCTGTCCCTACGAGCCGGCGACGCCACCACAGTGATCCACGACCACACGGTGTCGACCGAGCACCAATGCGGCTTCTGGGGGAACCCCATTTAGCGCGACCAGCGATCAATCCGACAAGCAGCGCGGCTTGTTGTCGTCGCGTCGCTACCGGGCAGGCCAACGATGCGTCCCAGTCACGCCCCGGCGTTCCTGCTGCAAGGTCTGGTCCGACATCGCTGGTCCCTTGGGTTACTGGCCGGTACTACTCGATGCGGCCGGGCGAGTCTTTGATCCCGTCATGTCGGGACCGTGGACTTGTATCAGGCAGCCCTCGCGAGACTCTCGACAGGAGAGGCTCGGTTCGAGCGAAGCGAGGTCTGCGGATGACCACAGTAGCGATGGGCGCCGGAGGACATGCCCTGGCTGTCGGTGGCGTTCGGTGGCGGTGGCCCGTTCGGAATTGCCTACGCCCTCGGCGTCACCGACGCGCTGGTGCAGGCCGGGGTGCCGCTGGCCCACGCAGACATGCTGGGCACGTCGGCTGGGGCTTGGGTAGCCGCGTGCATGGCGACCGGGCTGGGGTTCGACCGGCTGTGCGACGTACCGCAGGTCCGGGTGCCGAACCCGAAGTCGGGGCTGCTGCACGGCATCGCCACCGACCTTTTCGGCGACGCGAGCAGCTCGCGGGTGACCGCCTGCGCGGTGCGGCTGCCGCTTGTCCGGCGGGTGTTTCTGTCGGGTGCGGACCACAGCCTTGCTGACATCGTTGCCGCTTCATCTGCGGTGCCGGCGCTGTTCCGACCGGTCCGGCTCGGCCGCAGCTGGTACGTCGATGGCGGCGTTCGCTCGCTGGTCTCGGCCGACCGAGCTCGGACCCGCTCGCCACCTGCTGGTCGTTGCGCCGATCGCCGGGCCGATGTTCGGCCCGGCCGGGCGGGCGATGGAACTGATGCTGCGCGACGAGCTGCGCCGCTGGCAGCAGAACACCGGCGGAAAGGCCCATCTGGTGCGACCGAACGCGCAGATCGCCAAATTGGCGCGCCATCCACTGCATCTGTTCGACAAGGCCCGTGCCCTGGACGCCTACCCGCTCGCCTTCGCGCAAGCTCGCCGCCTGATCGTGGAACGTCCGGGTCTTGCCGGCCTGGCCGCTCCGCAACCCATCGCCGCCTAGGCACACCGAGCAACACGACAGACAGCCACCCCGTCATCTGTCGCTTCGGTTAGCGATCGCGGCGGGCAGATCTGATCTCAGAACGCTCGCGCCGCTAACGAGCCACGAGATCGGCGCGC
Organism: uncultured Actinomycetota bacterium; assembly: GCA_963709985.1. Classification (GTDB taxonomy): domain Bacteria; phylum Actinomycetota; class Actinomycetes; order Mycobacteriales; family Jatrophihabitantaceae; genus DASXRA01. The sequence continues at coordinate 101,802 of CAVPYQ010000040.1, read as the reverse complement.
TGGCATCTCGATCCAAAGCAAGAAGAGGGGCGTGGGTTCACATCCCGCCACCCTGACCAACGACGGCCCAAGTTCCAGACACGTCAGCGTAAGTGGGGCGCCCAGCGTCGGTGGAACTTCAAACGCCGATTGCACTATGGCCGCCGCCTCCGCCATGACCCCTGGCGAGGACGTCAGATGGCAGCGTTCCGCGTCCGCTCGTCTACTGAGAGGGTTCACCCTGGTGCGGCAGGGAAAGATGCGATAAGCCGTTGCCAGGACGGCCTTTGCCTCTCGTTCGCGCTGGTCGCTTTCGGGGTCGAGGCCGTGGTTGGCTCGGATCGGGGGAGGCCGCGATGCGTCGGTTGTCCATGCTCATCGCCGCCGGTGTCTTGGCGGTCGCCTGCATCGCAGCCACCGGGCGACAAGCAGGCTCAGCACCGCCATCGCTTCGCATCGGCGGTCTCACTCATCCGGCGAGCCTCACTGTTGACAGCGATGGCGTCACCCACATCAGCGCGTCGTCATTGCACGATGTGTTCTTCCTCAACGGCTGGGTTCATGCCCGCGACCGGCTGTTCCAGATGGACGTCAACCGCCGCGCACCTAGCGGCACACTCGCCGAACTGCTCGGCAATGCCGCGCTGCCATCTGACGTACAAGCGCGAACGATCGGCCTGCGCCGGGCGGCCGAGCGGACCTTGGCCGCAGCCCCGGCTGATCTCACCGCGACCCTGCAGGCCTACGCCGACGGCGTCAACGCCTACACGTCGAGTCACGCACTGCCGCCTGAGTACGCGGCGCTGCATCTGGCCGCGGTGGCGCCCTGGACTCCACTGGACTCTCTGACCGTGGGCAAGGCCATCACGTTCGAATTGTCCTTCGATCTGGACATCGGCCCGACGCTGCAGTTGCAGGCTTACGTCAACGCCTATGGCCCGGTGCGGGGCACCGCTCTGTTCAGCCAGGACGTGATGCGGTCACAGCCGTTCAGCGACGCCTCCACCGTTCCTGACGCGACGGCGGCGCACGCATCGACCACGGCACACCACTTGCGGCTCTCGCCCTCGGACGTGAGCCGCCTTGCCGAGTCGGCCCGGCTCGGAAGGGCGTACGCGGCAAAGATCGCCGGAAACCCGTTGTTCACGCAGGATGCCCGCTCCGGCGGCAGTCAGGGGTCGAACGAGTGGGCGGTTGCCGGCAGTAACACCGTGGACGGCCGGCCGATCGTCGCCAATGACCCGCACTTGGCCCTGGGTGCGCCGTCCACGTTCTATCCGATCGGTTTGCGTGCACCAGGAATGGACGTGGAGGGTGAGGGATTCGCCGGCACGCCCGGCGTCATCATCGGGCACAACCGGTATATCGCCTGGGGCGCCACGGTGAATCCGATGGATGTCACGGACACGTACAACGAAGCGGTCGTTCAGGACCCGACGTCTCCAAGCGGACTGTCCACTGTGTACAAAGGTGCCCTCGAGCATGTCGTTCCGATCCCGGAGACCTTCCGCTACAACAGCGGCGGAAGGTTGGAAACTGCAACGGCATCGGACGGGGTGCCACCGGCGACACTGATCGTGCCGCGTCGCAATCAGGGCCCGATCGTGCAACTGGACCTGGCGCATGGCTCGGCGCTCAGCATTCAATACACCGGGTTCAGCGCCACGTTCGAACTCGAGACGTTCCTGACATGGGACCGTGCCCGCGGATTGGCCGACTTCCGCCGCGGCTTGACGTTCTTCGATGTCGGCTCACAGAACTGGGCGTACGCCGACACCGCCGGAAACATCGCCTACTTCACCAGTGCGGAGATGCCGGTTCGCGAGGATCTGCAGGCTGGCACCGTGTCGGGGCTGCCGCCGTGGTTCATCCGCAACGGGCAAGGCGGCAACGAGTGGCTGCCGGTGCAGCATCCCCAGCCGCAGCAGGCCATTCCGTACGAGATCTACCCGGCGGACGAGATGCCGCACGTGGTGAATCCGCCCGCGGGCTGGTTCGTCAACGCCAACAACGACCCGGCCGGGACGGTGCTCGACAACGACCCGCTGAACCAACTGCGTCCGGGTGGCGGGATCTACTACCTCAACCCCGGCTACGACGGCTTCCGCGCAGGCCGGATCACCGAGATGGTGCGCACGCGCCTGCACAGCGGTCACAAGATCTCGATGGCCGACGTCGAGGGCATGCAGGCCGACACGACCCTGCTCGATGCCGAGTACTTCGTCCCGTGGCTGACTCACGCCTTCGCCGACGCGAAGGCCAGCAGCCTGCCGCAGCTACGCGCGCTGGCCACGGACAACCACAACCACCTGGCCGAGGCCGTGCACAGGCTGGCGCATTGGAACTTCACCACCCCGACCGGCATCCCGCAGGGCTACGACGCCACTGATCGCAAGGGCGTGCTCTCCGCCCCGTCCCACGACGAGATCGCTAATAGCGTGGCGGCGACGCTGTACGCGGTGTGGCGCTCGCAGGCGGTCGTCAGCATCATCGACGCGCCGCTCGGAGCGTTGCCGAAACCGGACGGATCCGAAGCGGTCACCGCACTGCGCCATCTGCTCGACGACTTCGCGAGTGCGCACGGCGTCGGGGCGTCCGGCGTGGACTTCTTCGCAGTGCCTGGAATCGGCGACCCGGCCGCGGCTCGCGACTATCTCCTGCTGCACAGTCTCTCCGCCGGCCTGTCGCTGCTTTCCGGGCCGGCCTTCGACGCTGCATTCCACGGCTCGACAAACCTGTCGGATTACCGATGGGGTTTGCTGCACCGGATCGTCTTGCAGCATCCGCTCGGCGGTCCGTTCAGCGTGCCGACCGCGTTCGGGCAATTCCCACAGCCGCTGCCGGGTCTGTCCGGGATCCCGGTGGACGGCGGCTTCGAGACCGTGGACGCGGCCAGTCATGACGTCCGTGCCGCCAGCAGTGACAGCTTCGGCTTCGACAGCGGGCCCGCACGCCGATTCATCGCCGAGCCGGGACGTGGTCCGCGTGGGACCGAGCCGAATCGGCCCTGCCCGGAGGCACCAGCGCAGTGCCGACGAGTCCGTACTACCTCAACCTGCTGCGGCCCTACCTGACGAACGACTACTACCCGGCCCGCTTAGGTATTGACCTTCGACGGACCGCTATTGCCGAGGTAGTCAGGGTGGTCCCGCGGTGAACGGCTGAGCACGGGTCAGCCAACCGCTTGCCGTGATCTCCGGTGCGGGATTCAGCCTGGTGACCTGCCGCCGCGATCACGGTTCGGCCGCAATGCGTGGACGAACCCAGGTGTAGGTCTTTCGGTACTGGTGCGGCGCGTCGCGGCGTGGATGATTGCTGTGATGGGGGCCAGCCGCATTGCGGTTATCGGGGCGGGCGCAATGGGAACCGCGCTGGCCGTGCATAGCGCCCGCAACGGCGCGGACAGCGCGCTGCTCGCCACCGATCGGGATGAGGCGGTCGTTGACCGTTGGCGCCGGGGTCTGCCACATCCTTCGCTGCGATTGCCGTTCCACGACTACGTCCGGTGCCGCCCAGTGGGCGAATGGGCCGAAGAGCTGCCGAGCGCCGAGGTCGTGTTCGTCGCCGTGTCCAGCGGCGGGCTGCAGCCTGTGCTGTCGCAGGCCGCGCGCATCGGGGCGCCCGGCGCGGTATGGGTGCTGGCCACCAAGGGCTGGAACGAGACCACGCTGCAGACACCCAGCGAGGTCGCCACCTCGGCGCTCGGGAACGTGCCGGTCGTCGCGTTGGCCGGGCCCGCGCTCGCCGCGGAGATCTTCACCGGCTCACCGTCCGGCCTGCTGTGCGCGTCCCACGATCAGGATGCCCGCAGGTGCGCGGCAGCCGCGCTTGCCTCGCCGACCACGGCCGTGTTCACCACCAGCGACGTTGCCGGCGCTGAGACCTCGGCCGCCTTCAAGAACGTGGTCGCGGTCGCCGTCGGTCTCGCCGAGGGTCTGTCCGATCGGCTCGGTGAGAGCGCACTGATCGCCAGCTTCGGCAACGCCCGGGCCGCGGTATTCGCGCGCGGCATGCTCGACATGCTGGCTCTCGCCACGGCACAGGGCGGCCGGGCGCCGACAGTGCTCGGACTGGCCGGCGCAGGAGACCTCTACGTCACCTGCCAGCACGGGCGCAACGGTCGCTTCGGCCGGCTGCTCGGCTCGGGATCCACACTCGACGGGGCGATCCGCTCGATCGGCAGCACCGTGGAAGGCGTGACGAGCACGGCCGCCGCGCTACAGCTCGCCGCACGATCGGGTCTTGATCTTCCCTCGGCGCGCGCGGTGCAACTCGCCCTCGCACAGGACCTAACCGGCGATCAGGTCAGCGAGCGGCTGTGGGACCTGTTGCTGACCGCCGTATCGGGCACCGCACCGACGGGCGACCCGCAGCAGCGCTCTTCGTCGATCTGACCGGTGCGATCCCGTTACCTTCGCGCCTGGGCACCAGCTCGACCGGCTCTTGTACTAGGCCGATCTCACGGCAACGTTGCTCATCGCGATCGAGGCCGCATGCGTCGCGGCGGACTTGACCTGTTCCGCGCTCGTCGTCGCCTTTGCCACCGCCCTGAGCGGAGGCGTCATCAGGGACCTGTCGCTGGTTGATACACCGCTGGCGGCGAACACGGTAGCGATCGCTCGCGGCGCCTGCGTCGTAGCCCTGATCTACGAGTCGGGAAGCATCGCTGGGTATGCCGCGCACCACGAATACCGGGCGCCGCTGCCTGACGGGGCGCGTGCTCGACGCGTGCAGAGCGGAACACGGTGGCCTTGGCGCCGCTCGGTGCAAACACAACTGCAAACGAGACGCGCTGAGACGCGGCGCAACCGGCGCGACGTCCAAGGGCGCGTGAACCACGCCTGCCGAGTCAAGCCGGGACTCTTGAGGTAGCCCGCAACACCTGAGACCCGCGCCGTGATCTTCGGGACGAAGAGGCCGTGGGTTCGAATCCCGCCACCCCGACCAGCAAATCCGGGCCCTCCAGGGCTCCGACCGGCCGCTGAGAGGCCGAGTACAGCAGCGAAGTACAGCAGTAGCTCATCGGTCGAGGCTCTCCCCCAGGCGCTTGAGCGCCTCTTGCGTCTGCTTGGACGAGACCTGCGTGTAGATCTCCATCGTCACGGCGAAGTCGGCGTGGCGCAGGATCTGCATCGCCACCCGAGGATGCACGTCGAGGTCGGCGAGCAGTGTCCCGCACGTCCGGCGAGCGTCGTGAACGGTGATCTGCCGCACTCCGGCCTTGGCGCACCGGTCCGTCCAGGCCCGGCCGACCGTGCGAGGGTCGATCGGCATCCCGTACCGGCCGGTGAAGACCAGCCCCGGACCCTGCCAAGCGATCCCGGCCGCATCCCGATGCGTCTTCTGTTCCTCGGCGCGCAGCTTCAGAGCGGTCACGCAGATCACCGGCAACGGCAGCGTCGCATCGGACGCCTCGGTCTTCGTCTCGCGCAGCAGCAGTTGCCGCCGTACCCGTTGCAGTTGGTAGTTGATGGTCACGCTCGCGGCGTCGAGTTCGACGTCTGACCAGCGCAGGCCGAGCGCCTCGCCCTTGCGGAGCCCGAGCACCAGGACGAGCACGTACAGCGCGTAGAGCGGATCGCCGTCCGAGCGGGCCGACTCGAGGAATCTGCGTGCCTCCTCGCTCGACCAGGCTTTGGCCTTTCGCGTGCGGCCGGTCGGCACCTTGACCAGTGCGGCCACGTTGTTCGCGATCAGTTCCTCGCGCATCGCGTGGGAGAGCGCCGATCGCAGAACGGTCCGCACGTCCCGCACTGTTCGCGGGGAGGGAACCTGTCGACAGCATCGACCTTTGGCGCAGCATCTCGGCTGAGCGCGGCGAGCGTCCTTGCCCTGCGCGCAGCACTGACAGGACTGACGAACGGCGGTGAACCACCGTTGGACCTCGCGCACGCTGAGCCGATCCAGCCGCTTAGCGCCGAGCCCCGGCTTGAGGTACAGCCGAACCAGCGTTTCGTAGGTGGATGCCGACAACGGCGCGAGGTTCGGCTCGACCACTTCCCGCATCCAGTAGTCGAGATACTGCGCGAGCGTCGGCGTGTTCGTCGCGATCGGCCGCTCCCTGGCTTCCTTCTGCAGCTTGATCCACTTCTCGTGCACGGCCTCGCGGGTGCGGCCGTAGACGTACTTGCGTTGCCGCAGCCCAGACGGTGTCGTCACCCAGGCGTAGGCGGCGAACCCGTTGCGGTACGGGAAGATCGAGCCCTCGCCGTTCGCGCGAGCGCGGACCTTGGTCATGCAACGTCCTGAGCGCGGCGGGCGATGTACTCATCGACCCACTCGGGCAGGATGCGCCGGCTGCCGCCGTCCTTGAGTGAGCGCAGCTGCCCGGTGGCGACGAGCATCTTGGTCTTGGACACGCCGTAGCCGAGCATCTGCGCGACCTCGGCCACGGTGTGCCATTTCGGTCTGATCACTATGTCTGTTCGGGTATCCATGGTGCCTTTCCGATCAGCTGACTTGGGTTTCGTTGCCAGGCGTCGTTCGCGGCGCGTCGTCGCTCGCGGGCCATGGCCGCGGAGGTGTTGGCGAGCAGGGCGTCGCCGGTGGTGTGCCAGCCGATGCCGGCGAAGGCGAGGTTGTTGATGACGAGGGTGGTGTCCTCGTCGTGCTCGTCGGCCAGCTGGACGTCGGGGCGTTCGCCGCGAGGCCGGCGGCGGAACGCGGTCCGTGCGTTGCGCAGGACCTTGAACGTGGTGGAGTAGCGCTTGGATCTTGGAGAAGAAGTGCCCGCCGAAGCCGAGCATGTGCGCCCACCGGCGCAGCCGGTCGTAGTCGTCGGCCTGGCCGAGCTGCCAGGCGGTGTGGATGATCCGGCCGGGGTGGGACTGTGTCGGCGTAGATCTTGATGGTGTCGCGGGTGATCCGCGCGGACACGTGCCCGGTGGCGTCGGTGCTCTTGGTGGCGTACTTGGCCAGGTAGCCGGCGACGGCGGTGTCGGTGATCGCCTCGTCGCCGCGCATCCGCAGCGGGCGCAGGTCGAGTTGTTCACCCCAGCCGATGGGCCACCCGTCGCGGTTGGCGGGGTGCGGCTTGGTCCGGAACCAGGTCGCCTCGACGGCCTCGCGCAGCAGGTGGGCGAGCACGAAGACGGTGGCCCACTGCCGGCGGGGCGATGACGCTGTTCGGGGTGGTCGGGGTCGATGCCGTCGAGGCGGATCAGGGCGTGGAAGTGGACCACGCCGCGGCGTTGGTATTCGGCGACCTTGCCGAAGGACAGGCGGACGCGGCCGTTGTCGCCGTGCTGCTTGGCCTCCTTCGGCGAGCAGCCGGCTGGCGGTGATGCCGTGGTGCGCCGCCACAGTTCACCGGCGCTGGCTGTTCCACACGACGTGGTGGCGGTAGTCGTAGCAGCGCGGCACAGCGGCTGGCCCAGCAGCGGGTCGCCGTCGCTTGTGGCGGCGACTGCAGCGCATCACCACGCCGTGCGGGCACAGTTCTCGCGACGCGCCGGGCCCGACACGGCACCACCCGGCCGGCCTTGGTCTTGCTGCTGCGTGTGCACGATGCCGAAGCCGGGCGCGGTGGCGGTGGCGAACACGGCCGGATGCACGACGACGGTGTCCGGGACGTCCTTGCCGCCCTTGCAGACCGGCGAGCACGAGCTGGTAGGCATCGGCGCGGTAGAGCTCCGCGCAGGACGGGCACACGGTGGCGCGGCGGTTGCCGCAGGCTTTGTAGATCACCCCGTCGGGCATGGCGATCCGTCGACCGCGGCGAGTCGAGCTCCCGGTGCGCGGGTCGACGAGTGGTGATCTGCCCGCGCAGCCGGACCGGTTGCGCACAGCCGGCGGCCGGCGCGACGTGGGCAGCCACGCGGCGTAGTCCGGAGCGCGCGCCGCGCTGCATCGCCGCTCGCGATCGTGTCGAGACGGTTCGGTGTTGGCCCCGCCCCCAGCCCTTGCGGTTCGGGGGCAGAGTCGCGTCGACCGGTCATGAGGTGACCTTGTCGAGGCAGGCCGGCCCGGCCGGTGTGGGTGAGGATCGCGCCGATCTCGTGTGCCTCGTGCGGTGGATTCGGCGAGTCGGGACGTCGATCAGGATGACCAGCAGCTCGATCGCGGGACGAGCATCTCGCCGGTGTCATGAGCGCACCGGGATCGCGATGCTGCCCAGGATCAGTTGGCAGTCGCCGCACTGCACGATGTGCGTCGCGCCGACCGGGGGGTGGTACCAGTGGGGCCAGTCGACCCGCAGCCGCCCGCACACGGTGCAGGGGTAGTCGCGGTCCGGCATGGCCACCGGCGACTGCGTACAGATGCGTCTGGCGCATCGGGCGCAGCACCGGGCGGCCGTCACAGCGCCGGTCAGCACAGGCCGCGATCCAGTTCCGGGATCACCAGTTGATCCCTAGGTGTCAATGGCGGGGCGGCCTCACGCGGCACCGCCGTCCCGGTCCGCCGAGCCCGCGGATGATCTTCGCCCGGGCGACGAGGCGGCGGATCTCGCCGTCGGTCAGGTAGGCGGCTTTGAACCGGCGGGGTATGCCGCCTTCGGCGAGCAGCCAGCCGACGCCGCGTTGTTCGGGGGTGATGTCGGTGGCGTTGTAGCCCTGTTTGGCCCACCCGGTGCCCAGGATGATGTCGCTGGCTGGCGTCGGTGGTGCAGCGGAACGCGCACCGGTAGGCGCAGATATCCCGCAGCGACGTGGGCACGATGTCCGCGGACTGGGCGTTGCGTGGCCAGGACCATGATCACGCCGGCGGCGCGGCCTCGGGCGACGAGGTCGCGGGTGAGGTTGATGAACTCGTCCTGGGACTTCTTCGTCCCGACGGTGGCCGAGAAGTAGGCCAGCTCGTCGATCACGACGAGCAGGAACGGGATCCCGTCGGCGGCGACGATCTTGCGGCGGCCTTGGGCGTCGAGCCAGTCGTAGCGGCGGTCCATCTCGGCCTGCAGATCCGCGAGCACGGTCAGGCCTTGGTCGACGGCGTTGCCGACGAACACGTCGGCGATCTCGCGCCACATGCCCGAGCTCGACCCGCTTGCCGTCGATCAGCACCAGGCGCACGTCGGGGCAGAGGGCGGCGTGCCCGACGATGTTGTTCAACAGCACGGACTTGCCGCCGCCGGGTTCGCCCGGCGACGAGCAGGTTGCGGTAGGCCAGTTCGATGTGGACCGGGACGCCGTTCTCGTCCAGGCCGAGAAAGATCGGCTGATGGATCGACAGCGCCCACTCCGGCACATACCCGGTGGTCAGGGTGGGGGGTGTCCCCGGCCCTGCGGCCGGGGAACCCCTTCCAGTTGATTCGGTGTCGGTTAGACATATTCGGACAGGCCTCCGTCATCCGGGCCGTCCTCACGCGGCGGCCGCTTCGGTTTCCGTTGGTGGTGGTGTCGGCCGGCGGGTAGGCCGGCGGCGTTCCGGTGGCGCGGTAGAGGCTGGCCGCGCCGTAGGCCCCCGGGCCGTAACCGGACCCGGGATATCCCGCAGTGGGGTTGCGTGTCGCCGTCGAGGACGACGGGCGGCTGTTGTTGGGTGCGGCCGAGTTTGGCCATCAGCCGCGACGTGATCGGCGTGGGCGACTCGAGCGGGTCGCGGCGGATGATGTCCACCCGCACGAAGGCGGTCATGCGCCGGTTGGTCTCGACCCGGACCTGCCGGGCGAAACACGCCGCGGCCAACGCGTCGGCGGCTTCCTCGATCTGGGCGGCGGACATGCCCGCGACCAGACACAGCCAGACCCGTTCCCCGACCGGGGTGGGGTGCCACCAGATCAGCCACGGCAACTTCCCCGACCGGTTCCGCGAGCCGAGTTGGACCAGGGCGGTGCGCAGCCGGTGCCGCACGCACGAGCACGTAGAACCAGCCCACGATCCAGCCGACGCGGCAACCGGAAATTGCACAGCGGCGACCAGCGGGAAGGCCAGCACGCACGCGACCGCGTAGTTCGGCATCACCGCCGACGAGGTGGAACCAGGCGATCAGCAGCAGCACGGCGAGGGTGATCTCGATCGACCACCGCCACACCGCCAGCAGTGCCTGCACCCACCAGGAGCGGTGCAGCTGCGGGCCGATCACCTCGACCGCGCCGAGCCGGTTGGACCGGCCCCACCCACGACCACCGCTCAGGCGCATCGTGTTCTTGGCCATCACCGACCACCCGCCGCGATGAGCCGTTCGCAGACTCGGCGAGGCCGGCGGTGTCGCAGTCGTCGACCTCATCGCCGCCGACCACATCGCGCAGCTGCGATGCGGCCCGGTCATAGACCGACAGCACCGACCAGTACTCGGCCACGTTGGCCTTGGCGGCCGGGCCGGTCAGACCCCGGCTGGCCAACTGCACCCGCACGAGGTCGTCGATCGCGTCGAGCACGGCCCAGGCCGCGGCGATCTGTTCCCGCGTGCGGGTGGTCATCAGGACCACCGCCCGTGACGCGGGGCGTACGCCGCAGTCGGGGCAGCAGCGCGACAGGCCGCCCTGGCGTTTGATCTGCCGCTCCCGGGAGCGGGTCCCGGCCCAGGTGCGGGCCAGCTGAACCCGATCCCCGCCGCGGTTGATCACCGCGATCAGCCGGGCACCGTGCCCGGACCGGTGCTCGGCCAGCCGGGCTGTCGAGGTCGGTGGTCCACCCGCAGTAGTGGCGGGCGTGCCGATACGGACGGTCGAAATGCAGCAGGTAGACCGTGCCGGTGACGCGGGCTAGCCATGACGGACCCGGTTCGCGTCCGCGGAGGCCTGCTGGCGAGCCGCAATAGCGAGGGAGCGGACCTGGCGGATCACCGCGAGCAGGTCGTTACGCACCTGCTGGACCTCGTTGAGGTGATCGACCGCGATCTCCACATCCAGCCGCGCACCGGCAGCGCCCGTGGCGGCTGCGTCGTGGTGTGCCTCGTGCACGCGCAGCGTGGCGCGGCGGTGTTCAACGGTGGCGCCGGTCAGCGCGCGGTTGAGCGCGCGGTGCATCTGCTCCCAGCGAGCAGGCCCCGCCTCGACAGAATCGACGGCCGGGGCGGTCGGAGTGGTCGGGGCCGGGCTAGGCATCCAGACCACCCCGCGCAGCGGCAGGAGCCGGCTCATCAGTAGACGGCGTCGCAGAAGGCGAGTGCCGCGTCCCAGCCCGGACGGCGTAGGCCTCCGGTGCCGCGTGCGCCGCGCACGGGGCCGGGCGGCCCAGATCGAGGAACGCCTCATCCACGATCGCGTGCAGACCGATCCAGATCCGCGACGTTCGAGCGAACAGATACAGCGCGGCCGGTGACTCGGCACCGATCTCCAGCACCACCCGGCCCTCAGCCGGGATCGCCCGCACATCGAACACCGACGCCGTGTCGACGTGCACGTACAGGCCGCGCAGTGGTCGGCTGCGCCGACTCGTCCTGCGGCCGTGGTCGAGCATCCGAGATGGTTTTCGGACATCATCAGACATGCCCCTTCCAGGGGATGCGAAAGAGATGGATGACGCAGAGCCAGCCGGCGTGCAGCGCTCAGGACTGGCCCTGCGTCGTCTTGCGAAGGGAGACACCCGACCCCGACCAAGCGGGGCTCGTGCGGGTTCTCGACCTAACTGCTCACCCGATCAGCGGGTGGCCTCGTACAGGTAGAACAGGTTGGACGTGCCGTGCGCGAACTGTGACCCAGCAAGCAGTGACTAGGCAGCAGTCTTGCGCAGACGACGACGCGCCAACCACAGTCAGCGCAGAAGCCCGATACGCCACACCGTTACGCCCGTTGGTGGCCCAGGGAATGGCCTCCAGCTCGCCCGGCTTGACCTGCTGCCCCACAGCCACCTTGGGCGGTTGCCCCGCCGTGGTGACCGTGAGCATGTCGCCACCGGTCTCATCGAGCGCCATCACCTGAGTCGTCCACAACGGCTCACCCGTCGTGCGGTCCTTCTTCTGCACCCCGTTCTGATCACGCTTCTCCTCCACGGCCTTCGTCACCGTGAACTCACCCGCGCGATATCGACCAACAGCCTCATAACAGGCCCCTTCCAGGGACTAGAGATCGTGACCGGACGGCCACGTAGAGCAAGTGCTCTAGTTCGGAGACTAGTACACCTTGCGCGAACCCGTCCACGGCACGCCCGGCCGGGCGTGTCAGGTCAGTTGGTTACCTCACCGCGATACGTGATCCGGGATGCGGAGACGGTCTCGCCGAACTCCAGCACGCCGCCATTCTCGTCGTAGATCCAATTGCGCCCGTACGACACAGGAGTACCTGGCGCAATCTCAAGCCGTGCCGCATCGTCCTCCGTGGCGATCGCAGGGTCGTACTGGTCTTGCCATGCGGCGACTTTGCGACCGAGCGACGCAGCGACGTAGGCGAACGTTCCTTCGAGGATGCGGTCAGTGACAAGCAACTTGGGCGCACGACGAGCGAACGTCTCGGGGAACCACGATGTCGAGAATGACGTTGGCCTGTCCTCCACGTACGTCACTCGATTGCGGCGGATCACCTTTGACCCACGATCAAGGCCGAGCGCGTCCGCGACCTGACGGGATGCCTTGACGATCTTGGCGCTGAGGATTCGCGCGTGCTGGTTCGGCGGGTAGATCCGACCTGTCCGGCTGGCATTCTCAACCCAGTCCTTCGCCGCGCGGCCCCGTTCCTCCTCCGTAGTGACAACGCTCCCGACGCCGCGATCCGAGCGGATGTACCCCTCAGCACGCAGCGTGCCAAGTGCCCGCTGCGCCGTGGCCATCGCGACTCCGTAGTCGCGCAGGATCGTACGGACGGATGGAACCTGGTCGCCAGGCTGCAAAACGCCGTCAACGATGCGCCGCCTGATGTCCTCCGCGATCTGGAGGTACGGCGGAGCCGGACGGTCCAACTTTGGCGACATGACGACGACTGAGCCTCCTACGGTGTTCTAGTACACCGGTGGACTCTAACCTCCAGTCGCCACTCTGCCTAACACATCAATCACGATCAGACGCATTCACCCGGTCGAAGTCGCGGTATGGCGACGCGTTCCACTCAGCTGCCGCAGCTACATCGGCCGGGTCCGGGTCAACGCCCGCGTCCCGAGCTCGAAGAAGTCGACGATGCACCGCCTGCTTCGCCTGAGCTTCCGCGAGACAGCGTTGGGCTTCCGCCTCGTCCCACGTGGTCATGATGCGCTCCAAGTCAGTCCAGTGATCCGTTCGTACATCGCGATGTATCGCCGCCGCGTCTCGGCCACGACGTCCGCCGGCACTTCTGGTCCAGGCGGTGTCTTGTCCCACGAGCCGAGGTCGCGCGCCCAGTCGCGAACAAACTGCTTGTCGTATGCGACTTGGCGTCCACCAGGCCGCCAGTCCTCGACGCGCCAATACCGAGATGAGTCCGACGTCAGCACTTCGTCTGCGAGCAACAAGTCGCCGGCGGCAGTGAGGCCAAACTCGAACTTGGTGTCCGCGAGGATGACGCCACGCGCCTCAGCGATCTTCGCCGCGCGTTCGTACAAGCTCAACGTGGTCGCCTTCAACCGTTCGGCGAGATCATCGCCCACCTGGGCCGCGACTTCCTCGAATGTCATCGGCTCGTCGTGACCCAGTTCGGGCGGCGTCTTGGTCGTCGGCGTGAACACCGGCACAGGCAGTCGATCACCCTCGACCAGGCCCGTCCGGCAGTCCGACACCCGAGATACGGCCAGTCTCCGAGTACGCGTCCCAACCCAGACCCGCAAGATATCCCCGAGCGATGCACTCAACTTGCACGATCTCGACCCGCCGACAACGCACCGCGCGACCGGCCCACTCGGCTGGCACATCGTCCGCGGAGATCACGTGATTAGGCACGTCTGCGAACTGACCGAACCACCACAACGACAACGCCGTCAGCAGCCGGCCTTTGTCCGGGATCGGTGTCGGCAGCACGACGTCATAGACCGAGACCCGATCGGATGCCACCAAGATGAGCTCGTCCGGACGGTCCGAGTACACGTCCCGAACCTTGCCCCGATGCACGAGCTCCATGCCGACTGTTCTAGCACACCTACCGGTAGACCCCTTCGCCGTGACACCTGCGGCATCATCTCGGCATCCAAATCGCGCGGACAGCCTAAAGTAGTGGGTTGCTAGTCCACATGATGATCCGGTCGCTCGCATGACCACGCAGGTCGAACACTCGGCACGGCTCCTGCGGGGATGACGTCAGATCGCCGAGTATGGCGCTCTCGATGCCGGTCGCAATTGCATCGGCGCCCAGTGTTCTGTGGGACCCTCGGTGGAGGGCTGCGGCTGTCGGCGCCCGCCAGGTGCCGGATCGCGCCGTCCCCTTCACGCCGCCAGCAAGCGTCGAAGCCCCGGCCAACTCAGTGGTCGGATGCGGCGCCGAGCCTGCCGATCTTGTGTCTCCAGCGGCGGATATGCTGCCGCGATGGTGCTAGCCGGGTCATCGGTGGACTCAACACGGCGACGCGTTCTGGGGTGCAGTTGTTGGTGCTGCCATAACAGTGCTTGTCGGCTTCATTTTCTGGAAGCTCACCGAGAAGCCCGCGCGGCTGGACTGGTGCATTGAAGAGAAGACTCCGGTCCTGAACCCATCGGTCGCGGGCGTTGCCAGTGCGACTGGCTTCAGCAACTTTCGTGTCATGTACGCCGACGAGGAGGTCAGCGACCCATACTTTGTCAGGATACGAATCATGAACACAGGCAAGGTGAGCCTAAACGGCGGAGACTTTAAGCAGCCGATACGAATACATTTCGGTGGATTGAGCTTCCTGTCGTCGGTCCTAACGCCGTCCGCTGAAGGCATGACTCTGACAATAGATACCGATGGCGAACAGCAACGCTACTACGCCGTCAGCACCGACCTGCTAAAGCCAGGCGAGTCACTTAGCCTTAGATTTATCGTCGATGGTAACCCAGAGATTCAGCTTGGGTCTCGAATTGACAAGATCAAAGAAATTCGCGAAGTAGTCTCGTTCGAAAGGCTGACGTTTAGGCAAGCTGCGAAAATTGCTGGGAAAGCTCGCGCTCGAAAGGCTGTTGCCAGGCATTCCGGTAGCCGGGACCATATCGATATTGAAGTAATCGACTCCTAGTGAAGCGACAGGACCTCTGCTGTCAGGCAAGCGGCAATTGGCCAGCGTTAAGACCGACAGGGGCGGTGCGTCGGACGCGGAGTGCGCGCTATCGCCGACTAGGTGCGCGCACGGCTCGCACTCGCCCATAAGATTCGTCCGAAGATATGTGCCCCGCCGGGGTTGCGGTGTTCGGCGAGCGGACCGCAACGCGAGCTCGCCGATCAACGTGCCTGAGCTGGACGATCCAGCCCGAGCTTAGGTTGCCTGCAGTTACTGGGTCGAGTTGTTGAAGGCCCAGACGTGTGTCGGCCATCGCCTTAGCAAGCCCGCGTGGATGGGGACTCGACGGGATCTAGGCCGATCTCGTGGCATCGCCCCGGCGCGGAAGCGGTCCCGGTGCGCGCGCTGGCCGATTACAGCACGAGCGGAGTATTGACGGCTCCGGGGTAGATGGCCTGGAGTTGCCGAGGCTGACGTCGACGCCCGGCAGTTCACTGCTAGGCGGTGGTCACGGCGCTGGCGCCGCTGCGTCGAGTTCTCCTACGAATGACCAGCGTGTCCCGTGCACCGATCCAACGCGGCGCCGTCAAGTAACACACGCCCGCGTTCCAGCCCAATACCGGCCGCGGCTAGACCGCGAGCATCGGCTTGCCCGCTGTCGTGCCAACTGCATCTTCGTGAGCTGCCCTTGCCCGTGCCGACGGTGGCGTTGCGGGCTTCGTTCCAACCGCGAAACGGTTGGTAATGAGCACAATCGTTGAGGACGACATTCGCTTGGCGAAGCCACGCGGCTTCTTGGTTCTGCCAATTGCGAATGTCATTTGAGGTGATTCCGGGCTGTGCCTGAAGCCGCTTGCTGCTGAAGTTCTCCGTAACGGCTACGAGAGTGGGCAACCACGAGCTGCAGGCCCCGTTCGGCAGGCGTTGGTCCGCTGCCGAAGATGCGCCCGGGCAGGCCGCCGATCTACGTCTAGCTCGACGGTAATCGGCGGCGACTGCCGAATGTCCGCCTGCGCTTGCTCAGCGATGTTGGTGGGAACGGTTCGTTTGATCATGCGTACGTCGCGCCCCAAGCAAACATCCACGCCACTAATCATCGTCTGCGGTCACAGCGCGTGCCTGGCGTGAGCCTGGTGCCAGGCCAGATGTCCCGAGCGCGCCAGCTAGAATCGCTCTGTTCGTCTCCGACATGTGATCGAAGGAATTCAAGATCTCGTCCGTGGTGAGCAGTTTGTGGCGAGCCAGGGTCTCAGCAACAGAAGCGCGCACATGCTCAGGGGCCCGATTGTCGTCCCAGACCGATCTCAGCCACGCCCCTCGAGACGTCCCCACCGAGCCCGGCGGTTAGGCCGGGCAGCCGTCCGAGCGCCGGCGCTAGCCAGGAGGCTTGCCAAGGCGTGAGATACGGGCTCGCATCGAGGAGGTTGTCCATCGCGCGCAAGGTCGGCGGATTCGTTGTCAGTGGGCACCCGCGTAAGGAACGTTGCCACGGCAGGAGTGAGGCTTTGCTCCGTCGCCAGTAGCTCGCCGCAGATCGCCAACACGTCGTCTTCCGCGGGCAGCCCTCCTAGAAGCGAAAGGGCTAGGAGGGGGACGAGTTGCAGCAGTGCATGTTCGCCTGTCCCTACGGCGTTTGTCGAGCGCCACCGTTCGAGTATTCGAACGGCTGCTGCTATCTGGACGTCTTGCGGGTCGGGGATGCTTGCCATCGGATCGCCGTATAGCGAGAAGCTGGCGTTGGCCAGATCCAGCTCGGCGTCTGCCGCGATCCGTTGAAGTACCTGATCTCTACTCCGGACGGTCTCCTCGTACGTGTCGCGCTTCGAATAACAGTCTTGACGTCGTTCAGTGTGAGCCCGAGCGCTCTGGCCTCGCGTTCCAAGTTGTCGACCGTGGCAAGGGCATCCGCCCAGCTTGCGGCTGGAATACGGAAATCGTCGTTGTACCGCCACACTTCGTGTCCCTGCCGGATAAGGCGTCCGTTCAAGGACGTAGATGTACGGTCTCGGCGAGAACGTCGGACGGCTGCGATTGTTGCGGAATGCCGAAGCGCTGGCCAGTGATGCTGCTGAGAAGCGCGACCAGGGCGTCCACCCGGTCCGGGTCACCGTCCGGGCCAGGAGTTCTCGTGCCAATAGCTCGTAGTCAATGTATTGATAGAAGGCGCTGATATCTGAGGAGACGATGTAGGCGTTCCACGGATATGCGAGCGGACCCTGTTCGAACGCTTCGTAAGCCGCATTAGATCGTGCCGGTGTTGGAAGTTGGTCATCCCAAGCGAGGACGAGTGCGCGATAGAGCAACTGGTCGCGAAGGAACAGTTCGGCGACCGGGCGAACGCCGTGCCGAGTCTTGCGGACCGTCACGATTTCCTGTGGTACTGGGTAGAAGAGACCTGACAGCCGGCGTGACGCCCCAGGTGGTGACGTCTTCGGTCCGGCCGAGCAGGACCGGCATCAAGGATGACGGCGGCATCAGGCTGCGATGGTGAGTTGATTCCTCGGTCACGGCCCTCGAGAGCAAGTCGCGGGCGAGCAATGCAGGATCGATGCGCATGACGTCCTCCGTTGACTCCGACAATTCCCGAGCACCACAGGTCAATTTCCGTCCCGTCGACCCGGCATGATCCTGCACTACGCGAGGATCCTGGGGTGGCGCGACGCAGAGTTTCCAGCGACGGATCGACATTGAGAACGTCCGTCTTATTGACATCGCGAGCCCGACCACTCCCTCTGTCGGACCCAAAATGATCGATCCGAGCGGCCCGGTGATCGTCGCACTCGCCCGAACGACCCGATCGGAACGGCGGATATCGAGCGGCTGACCAGAACGCTGGCGTCCTGGCGCCGCCTGGCCGCCGAGGCGTCGTCGACTCCGCCGGCCGCAGCTGGACACGGCAGTTATTGCCGGGTGATTAAGACCACGCTGCTCAATGGGCGGTGCGCCGCAATTCGTCTGCGGGAGTGGGTCATCACCGTCGAGGGGGTCTTCGAGCTCCCAAAGACGGCATGAAGACAATAAGTGTTGGCCGGGATGTTTCCGCGCGAGCGTTATGGCCTCGCGGCCGGTTCTATCGGTGGAAGCAGTTCCAGGTCGCCCTTGACGCCGAGATCCTTGCGGGCAGCGTTCACGAAGGTGGTCATGGCCGCTTGCGCCTGCGCCGCCAGCCCTCAGTGGTGTTCGCCAGGATGCAGAGCCTCCTCCGGCATGCCCTTTCCTCCGATGGAGAGTCGATCTGGCTCATCACATCCAGTTGGTCCTTGCGACAAGCCAGGAAGGCCTCGATTGCGTCCCTTCTCGCCGCAGCGGTCGCCTCCGTGCGGTTCCTCTGCTCGTCTGCGATAGCCGAATCGCACGTGCTGCGCGCAAGCCGTACCTCGGTCAGCACTGCCAAGAACCGTCCGTACAGCTCGCGCTTCGATGTCGTCTGTCGGTAACGGTCCTCGCGGCGGCGTGACGTCCAGGTCGTCAGGGAGTTGAACGCGGTCGTCACCGCGACACCGATAAGGCCGCCCGCGAGGAGCGCGCTCCACACTGACTGGCTCGCCACGTCGCCCTCCCTCCGGCGCAGGGCGACCGTAGCGGATGCATCGGGGTGCTGCGGAGGGCGGTTATGGGGTGCGGGTGACGGTTACGACGTGCGGCGAGGGGCGCCCACACGGTCAGGCTTCTTGTGCGCCGTACTGATGCATGGCGCCAGCCCGATACGTCGAACAAACTGCGGCTGGAGGCAAGCCCTATCACCGAACGAATGGACGACGATGGCCGATCACGTCTCATCGTTGAGTCGAACAACCGTTCGATAGACTCAAGCGAGGGAGCGAATCCGGGAGCTAAAGGAATCAGCCTTTTGGCGAACTCGCGCCACGAAGCGCAAGATTTCTACGTAGTCCGACCGACGGGCTTCACGCGCTTCCTTTGCTGCTTCCCGGCGCGCATCTTCTTCGCGCTTGTTGTCCTCCCGCTCAGCGTCTTCGCGACGCTGACGATCCTGCACTCCCACCATCCACCGATCGCGCAGCCACTGTGCGCTCTATGCGAGCGCAGAACCGACGACAGCTCCCGCCCCTCCAGCAAGCGCCACAACCAACGTCGAGACGGCCACGACCAGAAGCTAGCGTTGCAAGGGCCTGTCTCGGATCCGTTCCTGCGGAACTCGCTGGCGACTGCACTGCTGCCGTCACGGAGTATGTCGCTCGCGTCAGTAGCCCATGATTATGCGGTCGAGATCGTCAACGAAGCCCATCGGTGGGCGACGGTCGCGGGTACGATCAGCTGCCGGCCGAATGTCACGACGGGTCACGCTGGCCAACACCCTGGCCACCAACGCGCCTTGAGTGACGCCGTTCGCCGACGCTACCTCGGACAGCGCCCAGGCAGTCAGTTCGGGTAACTCGATCTCGACGCGCACCATTCCGTCGTCGTCCACACAGCAACAATGACACGGCGAGGCGTCGGTCGGGACGACCCGTGCGATGACGCTCCTACTTAGTAGGTACGGCTGAACCGTCGTCTTGGCCAAAGAGTTCGAGCCGAACCTGTTCGCGGACACGTTCGGCAGCATCCCAGGCGGATGTCATCCGCTCGCCGAGCCTTTCGCGAGCTAAAGCGACGTCACTGTCGCCTACCTCGTCCGCCAGAGCTTGCCGAATCCCGTCCCCCGCGACGTACACGCTCATCCACGCCTTGCGCCAGTCGTCCCAGAGCTGCCGGACTCGCGGCGACATGTAAGCCGTGAAGGCTTCGGCCTGTGCCTTGTCCAGCGGCTCGGGCGGTGGCGGCATGGTGAAATCAGCGGGGCTGCTGGGATTGGAGGGATACACCTTGATGATCCAGGCCCAGTCGCTGGCCAGCGTAGCCACGAGCTGCTTGTAGGACTCTTCTAGGCGCCGCTCATGACGTTCTTCGCGCGCCATCGTGAGCTGGCCGTCTATCTGTTGCTGGGCCACCTTCAAGGCGGTGTCCTGTTGCCGGTTGGTGCTCTTGTACGCCGTGATGATGCCCGCGAGCCCAAGGACCAGTCCGCTCACGAACCCAACCCACTCCACAGCGGGCATCATCCGACCTCGAATGTGTGCGCGAGGCCAGACACGCCGTGCAAGAGGAAGCCCCCGGCTCGACCCGCAGGGCAGCAGGGAGCCGGGGCCTTCGCTTCGGGGTGGACTACGGCGTGATCGTCAACTTGCGGATCGCCTTGCTCGGCGTGGCACCGCGACGGCCAAGCGACCCGAGATGCGCAGCGCCACGCTGTCGTTCTTGAATGCCGGGCCGTATTCTGTGGACGGCGTGACCTCGAAGTTTCGCCCGATCAGCAGCCGCACTTGTGCCAAGTCGTAGACGAGCGGTGTGGTCAGTCAGGGCACGATGACGGGGACGAGTCCGAGCAGGCTGGTGATTCGTCGCTGCCAATCGCGGACGCCGTGGTGGCGTACAGCGTAGACGAGAGCGCAACGATGTCGGCCATTGCGTCGGCGACGGCGGCGATCAGCGTTGCGCTCTCGCCTACCTGCCGACCACCATCGTCGCCGGACAGTCCCCGACCTGGGTGCCCGACCTGACCGACCTGCGTCTGCCCATCTTGTCTGCCCATCTTGCCCATCTTGTGTTGCCCATCTTGCCCGGTGATGAGTTTCTGTACGTCTTCAAGGGCGGCCCGAAAGCGGGCCGCCGCGCCCGCCGCATGTGGCCGGCTCGCCCTCCGGCCTGACGGCCTCCGGCGGCCGGCCCGGCTGGGCGCGGACAAGAGTGAAGGGCCGCCGGTAGCCGGTCGAACTCTCACCAGCACCAACGGCCCGACGTCGTCGGCCAGCTCGGCGACGCCTACGGCGGAACAGCCGACCGAGCGCCCGCGGCGCGCTCACCGATCGCACCAACCACCAGGCGCGGCGCCACCGAGCCCTGCCGCGTTGACGTTCGCCGCGCCTGGATCACCCGGGTGCCGCGACCTTGCGTTCCGGTACCACCGCCGCAGCCCCACATCAAGGACGCTGCGCGCCGCTGCGCGGTCCGCCCTGCGGGCGGCTCCTGGACACGGGGCACCCCGCGGCGGCGGTACCTCCGCGTGCGGGCAGGCCACACGACGGCCTGCCCCGCACACCCACGGAGCCACGTGCCAGCTGATCCCTCACGTTTCAGGCCAGCTGTTGCGTGACACTTGGCCCCGGACCAGCGCTCATTGTGTCGGGTACCGCTTACTGTCCCCCGACGTCGATCGGCAGCTTGGCTTGTTGACGATGTTGTTGCTCGCGGACATCACCTTGTTGTCGAAGGCCATCTGGACCGTCATGTTGGCAAACGCCTTCGACATGAACGTGAGCACCTCTGGATCGTTGTTGGTCGAGGTTGTCGCACCACAGGAACGGGTTGTCGACACATCCTCCGTCGAAGCTCGGAATGTTGCCTTCGAAGTTGCCGATGAAGCCGCCGAACAGGTCGACTTCCTGCTGGCGTCTTGCAGCAGTCCTGCCCGGTCAGCAGACCGCTGGCGGGAATCCCGACGTGGTTGAAGCTGATCGCGTCTGTCCCGACCGGTGAGAACAGCTCGTGGTTCTGCCCGATGGAGTCGAAGTAGTCGATCGCCTGATCCCGCGCGACCGTGGACGCCTTGTAGACCCGGTTCGGGAACGTCTGCGTGACGGTGCCGACCGAACAAGTCCGGCCCGGCCGGATCGAGGACTCCGACGATGTAGTTCGGCGTCGCCGTGACGTCGGCATCGAGGTCGTAGCCGATATGACTGAGCTCGGTCGAGCTCAGATTGTTGACGTAGTAGACGACCCAAGCAGGCCCAGTTCCTCGCCGCCGAACCAGATGAACCGCAGCTTGTTCAGCGGATTGACGTTCTTCATCTGCTGGGCGATATCCAGGATCGTCGCGGAACCGGACGCGTTGTCGAGCATCCCCGCCCCGAAGATCGCGTCCAGGTGCGCGTCGACGACCAGGACGTGGTTCTTGTCGCCGCCCTTGGATTCCGCGATGACGTTGTAGTCGTCGGGTTCGGATTGACGATCCCATGAATGCTGATGTTCATGACCGGCAGCGCCGTTCCTGCGCACCGCGTTCTGGTACTCGGTGAGGAGGTCTGCGCCGATAGCGAAGGACGTGAATGCCACCGGAATCGTCGGGACAATCGGGTTCCCCGCGGCGTCCACCAAGCTGCCTGACAGCACACCGGTGCGGCCAGGGTTGCCCTCGTTGAAGATGATCACGCCCGAGGCGCCCGCGGCTTGGGCGTTCAGGACCTTCACCCCGAAGTTGCAGGTCACCGCGTTGGATCAGCGCGATCCGGCCCGGGACGAAGCCGCTGAAGTCAGCCGCGGTACAGCCGCTTGACGAGCTCGGGGTCGGCGTCGGCGGGATGATGATGCCCCCGGCCGGTTGCAGATCGGCCGTCGCGGTCCCCAGGCTCTGCCCGGGATTCCATTCAGTCGGCGAGCGCGTAATCGTGGGCGGTCGGCGAGATCTCGCTGAACGACGGGATACCGCTGTAAGCGAAGTAGAAGAACTTGTACGTCTGGATCGTGACGTTGTATCCGGCTTCCGTCATCAGCCTGGCGACATAGTCCGCCGACGCCTTGTAACCCGGCTCACCGGAGTTGCGCGACGGCGTGGCCGTCCAGGCTGGATTGGCGTCGGCGATCGCCTGGAACGCCCGCATGTGCGTCCAGAGATCGTCCTGTCGTGATGCACGGCACGAGCTTGCTCGGGGTGTCGTTTACCTGGGTGTCGCAGTCAGCTGGAGCAGCGCCGCTCGACGCGACAGGTCCGACAGCCGCCGCGAGCCCAAATACGGTGACGCAGGCCAGCAGCAACGACATATACCGCCGCCGCCTTAGACGTTGTGGCATGAGACCACTCCCTTTCCGAGAGTTTGACACCGAGCCGCGGAGGAACCGTGGCGCGTTACCACATGAGTGCACGGCAACCGTCGCACTTGGCGGCGCCCGTAGACGTCGAACTGCGTCGCTGGCACGGGCTGCCGGCCAGGTGTAGCGACACCATCCGCAACGAGAGCAACGAGCGCGCCCTCAGACATCGACCGAACAAGCGTCGGCCGATCACAGGGCGGCGGGATCGTACGCGTGTCGCTCACATCCCCTCTATAGCGAGGCGGACCCGAAAACTCACAGCGCGTTCCTAAGCAACGCACTATAGAGCCGGTTCCCCACGGCGACAAGCAACGGTGGCGGTGCAGCTGGCACACATTGACCACGCCACACGGACCGCTGTCGCACGCCCGACCCGCCGGATACTCCCCCGGCGGATCATCGCCAACCACCCTCGGCATCACCCGATGGACCGCTCGACGGGGAGGGGGGGAGCACATCGACAGCGGGATCGCGCAGTACAGCGCAGGGAAACGCAGCAGCCGCCGCGACGAGACCCGATCGGATAGGACGAAACCGCGCCACTACACGACGGAAATGCGCTGCTATGCCCTCCCACCCGAAATTTCGGGACGAAGAGGCCGTGGGTTCGAATCCCGCCACCCCGACCAACTACAGGGCCCGATTTTCGGGCAGTTCAGCCAGAGGCGAGACCGTCGCTTCAAGTGGAACTGCAAACATCTTTTGCAAACATCGCAGGCACGAAGAGGTCGCGTCTCGGCTGCACCACGCGGCAGCATCAGCATGAGTTCCAGCGGGCCGGAAGACCCGACAGAGTGGTAGCCGTTCGGATCAGCCGGCCCCCGCGGCTGCGTCCTGGGAGACGACGTCAATGTCGCATTCCACGGCTCGACAAACCTGTCGGATTGCCGATGGGGTTTGCTGCACCGGATCGTCTTGCAACATCCGCTCGGTGGCCCGTTCAGCGTGCCGACCGCGTTCGGGCAATTCCCACAGCCGCTGCAGGGTCTGTCGGGGATCCGGGTGGACGGCGGCTTCGAGACCGTGGACGCGGCCAGTCATGACGTCCGTGCCGCCAGCAGTGACAGCTTCGGCTTCGACAGCGGGCCTGCACGCCGATTCATCGCGGAGCCAGGACATGGTCCTGGTGGGACACGAGCCGAATCGGCCCTACCCGGAGGCACCAGCGCAGTGCCGACGAGTCCGTACTACCTCAATCTGCTGCGGCCCTATCTGACGAACGACTACTACCCGGCCCGCTTAGGTATTGACCTTCGACGGACCGCCATCGCCGAGGTATTCAGGGGGGTCCCGCGGTAACTGGGGCCTTAACTCAAAGGCATGCTCCGGTGCCAGATGGGTCAATGTAGAACGTAATTCCGTCCCCGAATGCGTCCCCATTCGGGAAGGTCACCAAGAAGGAAGCAGTGTGGGTGCCGACCGCAAGGGCGCTTGGCGGTAAGACAGTCCCCTGCTGAAAGTAGTAGGCCTCTACGCTTGGATCCTTCAAATACCGCTTAATGGGCGTGCGGTTAGTTGCCAAAGGCCCACCGTCAAGCGTAAATGTTACGACTGCCGGGTCTAGATCAGCTCGGGCTTGCTGCAGGCTCCACGGATCACTGCTACCCGAAGACGAAATCCCCGATATCAGAATCGTGTGCCAATCTTGTACGCAGAAATGCCGCCCATCCCAGAGATCTCCCGAGAACGGGCGGATAGAGGACTGGAGATCGCTATCTGCCGGTGGCCCTACCATCGTCTTCTGGTGGTTCAAGATCACCCAGCCAGCACCGCCAAAAGCCTGCAAGACAGCCTCGGCCTGACCCTTACTCACGCGATCCGAACTCGCCCCGGCCGGAACTACACCAACCAGCGATACCATCACTGCGAAACTGGCCATAACTATTGATCGAAATAGCGACCGTGGCCTTCGAACTGGGACATCAGCGCGCATGGCGGTCTCCCTCGGTGACTTCGGTGTGGTCTGTGCCCCGAGGATGTGGCTAAGACGCGCGGCGCGCATCTGGCAGTCGC
The DNA here is from genome assembly GCA_963709985.1 of uncultured Actinomycetota bacterium. GTDB lineage: Bacteria > Actinomycetota > Actinomycetes > Mycobacteriales > Jatrophihabitantaceae > DASXRA01. The sequence continues at coordinate 76,990 of CAVPYQ010000040.1, read as the reverse complement.
GTCGTCTTAGGCCTGTCAGGTTCTTAGATGTCGGCGGATGCGTCTTAGGAGGGACCGAGCAAGCCGGCGCGTTCGGCGAGAGCGGCGGCCTGCACCCGGGTGGAGACGCCGAGCTTGCGCAAGATTTTGGTCACGTGGACGCTGACCGTCTTCGGGCTGATGAACAGCTCCGCGCCGATCTGCGGATTGGTACGACCGGCTGCCAGCAGGCGCAGCACCAGCAGCTCGCGCGCAGTCAGCCCGTACGGGGCAGCGTCCGCATGCGGCTGCGGGGCGGCGTCGGCGGTGGGGGGTGGCGAGCTAGGGACAGGTGGGCGCGCTCAGCGAGCGCGCGGATCGCCGAAAGCAGGGGTGCGTGCCCGTCGGCGGCGGCGGCCGCGGCACGAAGGGAAACAGCGGCAGCGGTAGGGGGTTGGCCGGCGAGCAGCCGGGCCTCGGCGGTGCGCCACCACGCGTAGCCGGCGCGGTGCGGGCAACCAAGATCGTCCCAGGTCTTGGCCGCCGCGTGCCACGCTGCAGGATCGCTGGGCCCTGTAAGGCGGGTGCGTTCGGCGTACCACGTCGCTCGCTCGGCCGGAATCGCAGCTACGTATGGGTGGTCGGTGAACGGGGTACCGCCCATCCGGTCGACCCACGCGATCAGGTCGTCGGCGGCGTCGAGGGCGGCCCGGGTCGCGGGCTCGTCGCGGCGCGCCCGGCCGCGTTCTGCCAGGTCGGCGCACGCGCGCATGCCCAGGATCAGCAGCCACCCGCAGAGGATCGTCAGATCCGGCACCGCGTATCGAGCCAGTACATTGCGTACCTCGGCCAGGCTGTCCGCGGGCCGGCCCGCCCACAGCGCCACCTCGGCCACGCGCTGCGCGCAATCGCGTGTGTTGTCGATGCTGCTGATCCGGCCCACGACGGACCTGATCTGCCGCAGCCGATCGGCGGCGGCCGCGACGTCACCGCGGAGCAGGTCGACCTCGACACGGATCCAGTGCGCCGGGAGTCGGTCCCGGTTGACCGGCTCATCTGTCAGCGGGTCGATCAGCGCCGCGGCGTCGGCCGTGCGCCCACGGGCGAGGATCCCCTCGGCCGCGTTGGCGGCGGCGGTGCTGGCACCGGGGCTCGTCTGGCGGCCAGTCTCGCGGGCGGCCTGCACGCCGCGCAGCCCCGCCTGGGCTGCCTCGTCGAACCGGCCGGTCTTGAGCAGGAGGTCGCTCTCGGCCCACGCGACCCCCAGGACCGCCGCGCTGTCCCCGGACGCCTCGGCCAGCGCCCGCGCCCGCTCGACGATGGCGAAGCCCTCAGCGACCTGGCCGCGCAGGCACGCGTCGTGCGCAAGGTGCAGCTGGATCACGGAGGCAATCCCGGAGGCGCCGGCCGCCTCGGCGACCTCCAGTCCGCGGCTGAGGGCCGCCCGCCGGGCGCCCTCCTGGCCCTCAACGTGGAAGCGGAACCCGGCGTAGGAGAACCAGGCCTTGGCATGGTCGACCGACGGTGGCACCTGCTCGAACAGACGCAGTGCCTGCTCGAGCATCGGGCGCGCGTCGGCCGGAGACCTCTCCGATCGAGACCACGCGGCGCGCAGGTGTACCGACGCGGCGACGGCCGGGTCAAGATCGTCGGCGAAGCGGCGGTACGCCTCCTCGGCGAGCACGCCGAAGCGCTCGCCCTCGCCCGATGCCTCGAGCGCGTCGAGGCCCCGCAGGTATAGGTGGGGCAGGTCGATATCGGCGAGTTGCTCCGGGCCGGGTACCCGCGCAAAGAGCTCGACGGCGCGCTGCCAGTGCCGCGCGGCATCGGCGTAGCCGAACACGCGCTCAGCGGCCTCGGCCGCGCGCACCCGAGCCGTCAGCTCATCAGCCGCACGCCCGGCGGCTGCCCAGTGCCCGGCAGCCTCAGCGGCGAGCGTGTCATCGCCGGCTGCCTGCAACGCCTCCGCCATGGCCTCATGCAGCGCGGCCTGCTCACCGGGCAGCAACTCGGCGGTCACCGCCTCGGCCAGCAGGGCATGCCGCGGCCGCTGCTCGCCGCGGACGCCGCCGTCGGCGAGCAACCGCGCAGCGCTCAGCTCGTGCAGCCCGTTGCGAACGGCGTCGACGTCCAGCCCGCTCACGGCCCCGAGCAGGTCCTCACCCAGCGGCCGTCCCGCCACCGCCAGCGCCGACAGCACCGCTGCGGCCGAACCGCCACAGCGACCCGCCCGCGCCACCAATAGCTCGGCAAGCCGCGCCGGCAGCGCGACGCCGGGACGCAGCACACCATGCGAGGAGCCCACCATTGCCGCCACGAGCTGCTCAGTGAAAAACGGATTCCCCTCGGCCCGCGAATACAGCTCGTCGACCACCAGCGCCGACGCCGGCGAGCCGGCCAACCCGGCCACCTGCTCGGCTGTCTCCTCGCGCGACAGCGGGCCCAGCGAAACCTCTGCCACACCGCCACGGCCGCGCACCTGCGCCAGCCACTCAACCACCTGCGGCTCCAACGGCGCCTCGTCCGACCGGCACGTCACCACCACCACCGGTAGCGCCGCGTCCCCGCGCGCCCGGGTGAGAAATGTCAAGCAGTCCAAGGTCGTGGTATCGGCCCAGTGCACGTCCTCCACGACCAGGACCAAGCGGCGCCGCCGCGCCGCCGCGGCCAGCAGCTCCGAGATCGCCGCGAACAGTCGATCACGCTGCCCACTCTCCACCCGCCAGCTCGGCTCCGCCACACCGGACCCGAGCTGCGGCAGCAGCCGCTCCACCTCACCCCGAACGTAACGCGGACTCACCGCCAGCGCGGCATCCAACACCTCGCCGCCATCGACCCGGCTCAGCTCACCCAGCGCATCCGCGATCGGGAACAGCGGCAGCGTCTCGCGCATGGGCAGGCACCCGCCCCACACCGCGACCCCGCCATCCACCGCGACACGCCGCATGCCCTCAGTCACGAACCCGGTCTTGCCAACCCCGGCATCGCCCATCACAAGGAGCAGCCGCGCCTCCCCACCCACAATTGCACGCAGGCGGGACAGATCCCAGACGCGGCCGACGAAAACCGCCGAACCCCCCACCTGACAAGCCCACCAGCCCCTTCGAGCCCGGTCAATGCATTCCGTGCGCTACGACAGTCGCGGACAGACCAAGCGCCCGCGCATATCCGGCATATCCGGTTCGGCTTCGGGCCCGGTCGCAAACGGAGTTGCAAACGAGACGCGCTGAGACACGGCATGCCGGGAGCGACTCGGGGCAGCAGATGAGCCAATACCGATAAGCGATCCCGGGCGTCGTGAGGCTGAGGACAACACCTGAGACCCGTGCCGTGATCTTCGGGACGAAGAGGCCGTGGGTTCGAATCCCGCCACCCCGACCAGCCTGCAGGCTCCAATTTCTGGGGCCTATGTGATTCAGGGACCTCTGATCGGCTGGTTGCATCGCTAACAGCTTTTGCAAACAGACGGCGGTAGGCCTCTTCGCCCGTCGCAACATTCGTGGATACCGCAAACCGGGGATGCGAAGTAGACCGCCGGTGCTGGAGCAGGCTGCCAGGTCTGCGGCGGTTAGACGGCGGTCGGGTTAACTGCGCGGGTGAGGCGAGCCGGCTGACACCAGGCCGGTCTCGTAGGCCAGGACGACGGCCTGCACGCGATCGCGCAACCCGAGTTTGGTCAGGATCCTGGCAACGTGGGTCTTGACGGTCGCGTCGCTGAGCGTGAGCGTGGCGGCGATCTCCGCGTTGCTCAGTCCGCGCGCAACGAGGGCCAGCACCTCCCGCTCGCGCGGTGTCAGGGTGGACTGGTCGCACCCTGGCGATCCTGGCAAGGCGGCGGGCGCTCGATCGCTGCTCGGCGCGAAGCGTTCGACCAGGCGGCGGGTGATGGTCGGGGCGAGCAGGGCGTCGCCGGTCCGCACGAGTTGGACGGCGGCGACCAGGTGCTCGGGCGTGACGTCCTTGAGCAGGAAGCCGCTGGCCCCAGCGGCCAGCGCCGCGTACACGTACTGATCCAGGTCGAACGTGGTCAGGATGATGATCCGCACGCCGGCCAGAGCGGGGCCGGCGGCCAGGATGCGGCGGGTGGCCTCGATCCCGTCCAGCTCCGGCATCCGGATGTCCATGAGCACGACGTCGGGCCGATGCTTGAGCACGGCCGCGACCGCTTGCGCGCCGTCGGCTGCCTGTTCGACGACGTCGATCCCTGCTGATTTGAGGATCAGCCGGAATCCGCCGCGCACCAGCGCCTGGTCGTCGGCGATCACCACCCTCGTGCCGCTCATACCGTGAGCCCGGTGGGCATGATTGCGCGCACCTGCCATCCGCCGCCCGGACGTGGCCCGGCGTCGAGTTGCCCGCCATAGAGCGACAGCCGTTCCCGCAGCCCGAGCAGCCCACGCCCCGGCACGCCACCGTTGGCACCGCAGCCGTTGTCGCTGACCGTGATCACCAGCTGCTCCTCCCATCGGATGATGACGGACGTCAGCGGCCCGGCCGGCATGCCGCAGCACGTTCGTCAGGGCTTCCTGCACGACACGGTAGGCGGCCAGGTCGGCGCCGGGCGGCAGCGCGCCGCGGCGTCGCCGCTGACCCGCAGCTGCACGGGCAGCCCGGCGGCGGACACCCGGCCGATCAGCGTGTCGAGCTCGTCCAGGCCCGGGCTGCGGGCGCAGCGCCGACCGTCGTCGTCCGGACGGGCTGAGCAGGCCGAGCAGGTTCCGCAGCTCGGCCATCGCGGTCCGGCCGCCGGCCTCCACGGCGAGCAACGCCTCCTCGGCTTCGCCGGGCGAGCTGGCCAGCACCGTGCGCGCCGCGCCGGCCTGCACCACCATCACGCTCACGTTGTGCGTCACCACGTCGTGCAGTTCGCCGGCGATGCGGGCCCGCTCGGCTTCGATGGCGCGCCGGGTCGCGGCCTCGTGCTCCTGCGGTGGCGCGGCGTAGCCGCGCCGCGGAGTCGTTGCAGCCGCCGTCGCAGTTCCCGGATGCCGAGCCCGGCGGCCACTGCCGGGATGATCGCGAACAGCGCGGTGAGCCGGCCGGGGAACCGCGGCAGCGTGTCGGCGAACGTCGCGGTCACGGCCAGCGTGACGACCAGCACCGCGCCGATGGCGAGGTTGCGGTACCGGCTGTGCACGACCGCGCTGTAGGCGGCGAATACGGCGGTGGCGAAGCGCGACCGGCGGCACGATGGTCGTGGCGCAGGGCGAAGATGGCGGCGACGATCGACGAGCCAGGCGGTGATCGGGTACAGCCGCCGGACCGCCAGCGGCAGCGCGGTCAGGGCCGCGGCGACGAGCGTCGCCGCGCCGGGGTGAGTCACGACCGTCTGGCCGACGATGACGCCACCGGAGCTTGACGACGCGGTCCGGCCGAGGGCCCTGCGGCACTCGAGGACCGCGGCGGCCGCGGCGCCCACGGCGATCGCGGCGTCCAGCGCGAGCGCCCAGCCGGACGGCGCGCTGCGCGGTCCGGCCCGCCCGAGGAAGGCGAGCAGCCTGCGCGAGCACGTCCAGCCATAGGCTCATTGTCGTCGTCCCCGAGCCGGACGGCATCGCTCGCGAGTAACTACCTCGCCTACATCCACAGGATGACGGCCGCGCCCGGATCAGCCGGTTACGGTAGCCGATTTCGTCATTGCGGGCGACGCGGCGGGCGGCGATGCCGACCTACGGTCCCGGCATGGATGCACTCGTTGCACCTGGAGAACGTGACGAAACGCTACGACAACGGCCGCTGCGCCGGCGGTCGCGGACGTCAGCCTGACGGTCGCGGCCGGGGAGGCGGTCGCGATCATGGGGCCGTCCGGCAGCGGCAAGTCGACGCTGCTCAACCTCATCGCCGGGATGGACCGGCCGACCAGCGGAACGGTTCGGGTCGGCGACGAGCAGGTGGACAAGCTCAGCGAGACCGCGGTGGCCCGGTTCCGGCGGCGGCAGGTCGGCATGATCTTCCAGTTCTTCAACCTGCTCGACGACATGACCGTCCTGGACAACGTGCTGCTGCCGGCCCAGCTCGCCGGGGCGCGGGCGCAGCGGCCGCGCGACAGCGCGCCGAGGAGCTGCTGGTCACGCTGCGGATCGCGCACCGGCGCGACGCCTACCCGGCCGCGGCTGTCCGGCGGCGAGCGGCAGCGGGTGGCGATCGCCCGGGCGCTGGTGAACCGGCCCGCGGTGCTGCTGGCCGACGAGCCGACCGGGGCGGTGGACAGCGCCACCGGGGACGAGATCGGCGCGCTGCTGCTGGAGCTGAACGCGGCCGGCCAGACGCTGATCCTGGTCACCCACAACCCGGAACTGGCGGCCCGGTACGCGCACCGGGTCGTCGAGCTCGCCGACGGGCGGATCGCCTTGGACACTGCCACCATGCGGCGGGGCAGCAGCGATGACCGCCGTGATCCGCGCGGCCCGCGGCGGCCTGGGCGGGCGCCGACTGCAGGCGGTGATCATCGGCCTGGTGGCGCTGGCCGCCACCGCCGCCTCGACGCTCGCCGTCGGCATGCTCGCCGACGCGCACAGCCCCTTCGACCACGCGTTCGCGGCGCAGCGCGGCGCGACGTCACCGCGACCGTGGACACCTCCGCGGCGACGCCGGCGCAGCTCGCGGCCACGACCCGGCTGCCCGGCGTGACCGCCGCGGCCGGGCCGTTCGCGACGGTCTCGGTGACCGCGCAGATCGACAGTGCCCGGCGTCCCGGCTCGCAATCTGGCACCACTGCAGATCGTCGGCCGGTCCTCCCCCGGCGGCCCGGTGGACGACCTCACCCTGGACAGCGGCCACTGGCCGCCGAGACGACGGGCAGATCGTGGTGTCTCGGAACGGTCCTGGCGACATCGGGTCGACGTTCACGGTCGGCTCGCAGAAGCTGACCGTCGTCGGCGTCGCGGACTCGGTCACCAACACCGCGCAGGCCTGGGTGCTGCCGGCCGAGATCGCCCTGCTCGGCGGCTCGGCCGGTTCCGGCTCCGAGCCAGGCGCAGATGCTCTACCGGTTCGCCGACGCTGGCACGGCCGCCGCGATCGCCGCCGACATCGCGCGCGGTGCGCGCCGCCCTGCCGCACGGGGCGCTGCTGAGCACCGTCTCCTACCTGCAGCGTGCGGCAGACCGAGCAGAGCCAGCATCGCGCCGTGGGTGCCGTTCATCATCGCGTTCGGCGTGATCGCGCTGGTCGATCTCGGTGCTCATCGTGGTCAACGTGGTCAGCGGCGCGGTGATCGCCGGGACCACCCGGATCGGCGTGCTGAAGTCGATCGGCTTCACCCCGGCCCAGGTGGTGGCCTCTTACGTGCTGCTGGTCGCCGGTGCCCGCGCTGCTCGGCTGCATCGCCGGGGTGGTCTGCGGGAACCTGCTGGCGATCCCGCTGCTCGCGCCAGAACGCTCAGGTCTACGAGGTGGGCGTGCTCGGCGTCCCGTTCTGGGTCGACGTCGACCGTGCCGCTGGCCGTCCTGGCGCTGACCGTGGCCGGCGCGGTACCGCCCGCGTCGCGGGCCGGCCGGATGAGCGCGGTGCAGGCGATCGCCACCGGCCGGGCGCCGCGGCCCGCGCACGGCTACCTCGCGCACCGGGCGCTCGCCAGGCTCACCGGCGCTGCCGCGGGCGGTCACGCTCGGGCTGGCGACCCCGTCCGCCCGTCCGGCCCGGACGCTGGTGACCGTGGTGGCGATCGTGTTCGGCGCGGCGGCGGTGACGTTCGGCGCCGGGCCTGCGCGCCTCGCTGAACCGGGCCTTCACCGACATCTCGCAGGCGTCGCTGCGCTGCCGGTGCAGGTGTCGGCATCCCAACCGGCCGTGGGCCAGCCCTGGCCGGCCGTCCCAGACAGCGCCGGCCCGAGGACCAGTCGGACCGGCGGCGATTACCGCCGCGCAGCAGCGGGCCGTCGACCTCGGCGCTGGCCGCCCAGCCGGGCACCCGGCACTACCTCTCCGTGACCAGCGACGATCTCAACCTGCCCGGGCTGACCGATCAACGTGGCAGTCACCGCCTACGGCGGCGACCCGGCTTGGACCGGCTACGCGCTGATCTCCGGCCGGTGGTACGCCGATTCGTCCGGCGCCGCCGAGGTCGACGTGAACACGCTGTTCCTGACTGACACCGGAACCTCGGTCGGCTCGACCTACACGCTCGCGTCCGGCGGCCGCCGGATCGACTGTGCGGATCGTCGGCGAGGTGTTCCAGCCCGGCAATGACGTCGACATGTACATGAGCCCGGCCACGCTGGCCGCGGTGGACCCGGCGCGCAGGCCGCAGCAGTACGCCGTCTCGCTGCAGCCCGGCGCCGACGCGCAGGCCTACGCCAACGCGCTGTCCGCGGCGCTCGGCGACGGCTACTGGGTCCGGGCGAACGACGGCGGCGACAGGACCTGCATCGCGGTGGTCACGCTGGTCGCCATGCTGACCATCCTGATCATCGTCGTCGCCGGCCTCGGCGTGCTGAACACGGTCGCGCTGCAGATCCGCGAGCGGGCGCACGACATCGGGGTGTTCAAAGCGATCGGCATGACCCCGCGGCAGACCCTGGCGATGATCGTCTGCTCGGTCGGCCTCGTCGGCCTGGTCGCCGGAATCGTTGCCGTCCCCGCCGGGATATACCTGCACCACGGCGTGCTGCCGACGATGGCGCACGCGGCGAACTCCGGTATCCCGCCGTCTCTGCAGTCCGTGTACACCCCATGGGAGGTCGTGCTACTCGCGCTAGCCGGCCTGGCCATCGCGATCGCCGGCGCGCTCGGCCCGGCCACCTGGGCGGCCCGCACCCGCACCGCGTTCGCCCTCCGCGCCGAATAAGTGCACTAGCGCATGACCTGCGAACACGTGGCGGACAGCTATTGTGCTGCCCCTGCGAGAAGTCCACCCTCAAGATGTCGGGTGTCCCGACCTGCTGTGCCGGGACCGCCACTCGGGGGCTGGAGGGCACATGAAGCGACTCCACGCGGCGACCATGGCAGTGCTGATTGCCGCTCCGCTGTCGTTGACGACGGGTGGGGCGGGTGCGAGCCCACCTGGGTCCGCATGGCATTCGGCCGTGTCGTTCACGAACGTCGTGGCCAGTTCCCCGACGACGGGTGGCGGCTACCCGGTGCCGTCGGGCTCGCGGGTCCCGGTGGCGGGGACCTGCGGCGCGGGGCCGTTCAATGCGAACCACTCCGAGTCGTGGCTTGCCGTCAAGCCAGGTACCGAGAATCTCGTCGGGACGTCGAAATTCTTCTTCGACAAGTACTCGACCTTCTACATGTTCTACAACGGCGCGTACCAGATCTCGGGCGGGACGCCGACGAGCAACAACCAGGTCCAGGGCTACGACTGCACCTCGACCGGCACCCAGGCCATGCCGCCGAGCTGGACGAACACGACAGACCCCAACTCGGACTTCGACACCCACGGCCGCGTCTATCAGACGATGCTGCCGTACAACTCGTTCTTCGACGCGACGAAGCTTCATCCGGACGGCGAGATCGACCTGTCCTACAGCGACGACCTGGGCCGTCATTGGGTGAAAGGCAACGGCGGCGTGCCACTCGAACCGCCGAACAACGCGTCCGCCAAGCAGGCCGGACACGTCGAGGACAAGCAGTGGGTCGCGGTCAACCACATCGTCGGCAACAGGTTCCAGGACCACGTCTACGCGGCGTGGGCGGTCTTCAACGGCTCCTCGGCCGGCCAGGGAATCAAGGTGCGGATGGCGGTCTCTCGCGATCGCGGCCAAACCTTCGCCAAAGCGGTCACGATCACCCCGCCGTCTCAGGTCGGCGCGGGCGCGACCTACGTGTATCCGGTGGTCGACGCCGCCGGGACCGTCTACGTCTCGGTCGTGTCGTTCCCGCCGAACGGGACGGCGTCGACGATCTATGTCGCCCGCTCGACCGACGACGCGCAGACGTTCAGCGCGTTCGTCCCGATCACGACGGTGGACATGGTCCCGGGCGGGGTTTTGCCGAACACCCGATTCCGCGACGGCATCACCGAGAGCTTCGCGGCCAGCCCCACTTATCCCAACCACCTCTACCTCACCTACGAGGACTGGGACGCGGTCGCTGGGCAGATGGACGTGAAGTTCACCCAGTCCACCGACGGCGGCGCGACCTGGTCGACGCCAGCCGTGGTCAACGACAACGTCGACGCGCCGGGCTCGCCCACCGATCAGTTCCAGCCTTCGATTGCGGCCGGACCTAACGGCGCGGTCGCCATCGCTTTCTACGATCGGCGTCGGGCCTGCCCGAACGACCCGAGCACGCTGCCCAGCGATGTCGGGCGCACCAACTTCTGCATCGACACCTCGCTGCAGGCGTACAAGGACACCGGTAGCGGGGCGATGCCGGTCGGAGCGAACGTGCGGATCTCGCAGTTCACCTGGGATCCGGAGCAGCCGGCGCAGCACCTCGGCGGCCTGTCCCAGTATCCATGCGCGGGAGCGACGGATCCTTGTACAAGCGGCGATGGGTTCATCGGCGACTACTTCGGGCTCGCGATCTCTGCGGGAAACATCTACGCGCTGATGGTCTCGACCCATTACCCCTCGACCGTGACCGCCGACGAAGGCGGCCCGATCTACTACCAGCAACAGGTGCTGGCCACGGTGCCGCGCAGTGGCGTCGGCGCCGGCTACTGAACCGGATCTGCCCTCACGACAGCCAGAGGGCGTAACGGTTTCGTCGCACCACGCTCCGAGCAATGTCGGGCGGCCTATCGTTGGAGATTGGCCTATCACCCTGGAGGCCTTCATGCTCAAGGCAATCCATCCCCTGCAGAGATTCGCAGCCGCTGCTGCGGTGGTCGCGATCGTGCTCACCGGCTGCGCCAGTAACAAGGAGAAAGGCGCCGGGCCGACCGGGACCGTCACGCCGACGGTCACCCAGAACACGTCCCTTGCGACGCTGTCCCGGCCAAGATCAAGTCGGCCGGCAAGCTGATAGTCGGCGTCAACGTGCCGTACACGCCGAACGAGTACCTCGGCTCCGGCGGGAAGGTCGTCGGTTTCGACGTCGATGTGCTAGACGCCACGGCCAAGGTCCTCGGTCTGACCACCGATTACCGCCAGGCGGACTTCTCCAAGATCATCCCCGCCGTCACGGCAGGCACGTACGACATCGGCATGTCGTCGTTCACCGACACCAAGGAGCGGGAGAAGACCATCGACTTCGTCAACTACTTCAGCGCCGGCATCCTGTGGGCCTCGCCGAAGGGCAAGACCGTCGATCCGAACAACGCGTGCGGTCTCATCGTGTCCGTCCAGTCGACGACGACCGAACAGCAGGACGAACTGCCGGCCAAGAGCAAGGCGTGCACCAAGGCCGGCAAGAAGCCGATCAAGATCCTCGCCTACGAGAACCAGGACGATGCCACCAATGCCGTCGTTCTGGGCAAGTCGAATGCAATGTCGGCCGACTCTCCGATTACCGCGTACGCCGTCAAGCAGAGTGGCGGCAAGCTCCAGCAGGCCGGGCAGATCGCGGAGGCAGCACCGTACGGATGGCCCATTGCCAAGGGGTCAACCCTCATCCAGGCTATGCAGAAGGCCCTGCAGACGTTGATGGACAACGGCACTTACGACCAGATCTGCGCGAAGTGGGGCTTGCAGGCCGGCGAAATCAAGTCCGCCACAGTCAACGCCGCGATCAGCTAGGCGCTCACCATGACGTCGCTGGAGAAGACAGTCGAACCGGATGCGGCGCCGGCTGAGGCAATCGAAGCCGTGCCCCTGCGACATCCCTGGCGTTGGATCAGCGCGACCGTCGTCCTGGTGCTGATCGGACTGTTCGTCTATGGCGCGGCAACCAACCCCAACTACCACTGGGACACCTACCGGGCCTACTTGTTCGACCAGCGGATCTCGACGGCTGCGTGGAATACGCTGCAGTTGACCTTCTGGGCCATGGTGCTCGGTATCGGGCTGGGCATCGTGCTCGCGATCATGCGACTTTCGCCAAACCCGGTGCTGACGTGGGCGGCCTGGGGATTCCTGTGGATCTTCCGCGGCACGCCGGTCTACGTCCAGCTCGTGTTCTGGGGATTGTTCACGTCTCTGTATCCCCATCTGGACTTCGGCCTCCCGTTCATTCATCAGTTCGCGCACTTGAACATTCAGACGGTCAACGCGGGATTCTTTTTTGCCGCGCTGGGCCTGGGCTTGAACGAGGCCGCCTATATGGCAGAGATCGTGCGTGCAGGCATCACCTCGGTGAGCGAAGGGCAGACCGAAGCCGCGACGGCGCTCGGCATGACCTGGGCTATGACGATGCGACGAATCGTGCTACCGCAGGCGATGCGTGTGATCATCCCGCCAACCGGCAACGAGGTGATCAGCATGCTGAAGACCACCTCGCTCGTCACCGCAGTGCCCTACACGCTGGATCTGTATACAACACAGCGCGGCATCGCCGGTGTGTTGTACCAGCCCGTTCCGCTCCTTCTCGTCGCGTCCACGTGGTACCTCGCGATCACCAGCGTGCTCATGATTGGCCAGTATTTCCTGGAGCGCCGCTTCGCGCGCGGGTCGTCACGTGTCCTTACGGCGAGGCAGCTACGGGCGTTGGCGAAGGCGCAAACCCAGGCGCAGGGCGCATCGGGATCGCGATGACACAGACTCCGATGGTGCGCGCCGAGTCGGTCTGCAAGAACTTTGGGCCGCTCCAGGTACTCAAGGGCATTACCCTCCTGGTGCAGCCCCGAGAGGTGCTATGCATGGTCGGCCCGTCGGGGTCAGGCAAGTCGACATTTCTGCGTTGTATCAACCACCTTGAGCAGGTCAATGCCGGACGGCTGTACGTCGACGGCGTCCTGGTCGGCTATGCCGAGAAGGGCGCCAAGCTACACGAGTTGCCTGCGAAAGACGCGGCCAAGCAGCGACGCGACATCGGCATGGTCTTCCAGCACTTCAACCTCTTCCCGCACATGACCGCATTGGAGAATGTCATAGAGGCGCCGATCCGGGTCAAGAAGCGCCGCAAGAACGAGGTGATCGAGTCGGCGCGCAAGCTGCTCGACCGGGTTGGCCTCGCGGACAAGGAGAAGACCTACCCGGCGCAGCTCTCCGGCGGGCAGCAACAGCGGGTCGCGATCGCGCGGGCGCTGGCCATGGACCCCAAGCTGATGCTTTTCGACGAGCCGACCTCCGCGCTCGATCCCGAACTGGTCGGCGAAGTGCTCGACGTGATCAGGCAGCTCGCCTTTGACGGCATGACGATGATCGTCGTGACGCACGAGATGGGCTTCGCTCGCGAAGTCGCCGACCAGATGGTCTTCATGGACGGCGGCGTCGTCGTCGAGTCCGGCCCACCGCGGGACGTTCTGTCGAATCCCCAGCGGGAGCGGACGAAGGCGTTCCTCTCCAAGGTGCTGTAGCACTTGTTCATCGGAGACGGTGCTGGTGACCGTCCGAAGTGCTCACCAGGTAACGACGAGGTTGTCGCGCCTGCCGATCGTTTCGAGCCTCGCGGAGAGCAGCTCTTGTAGCTGTTGCAGCTCGTCGGTGTCGACGGCCGCGAGCTTAATGGTCAGCTCGTCGCTGGCGACGTCCATTGCACAGGTTCCGGACGCGAACTCGATGACGCCGTGACTGCCGTTCCATTCGACGCGCCGCACCTGTGGCGGCGCGATGCCATGGGTTCCGCCGCCGTGTCGTGTGTGGCGGCTGATCTGGTTCAGGTGCTGACACAGCTGGGCGAGGTAGCGAGCGGCTCGATCGGTCGGGATGCGTGTCTCTGCGGTCGGCACGAGTTGCTCGCCTCCCCGAGTCAGTGTGAGCCGGGGCCGATGACCCCGGTGACGTGCACGACGACGAACACGATCACCACGACGGTGACGATGACGGCGATCATCACACGCGTCCTGCGTGACGGAGTGGCGTCATTGGGTGTCGGCATGTCTACTCCTGATCAGTCGATGTCGCGTCGTTCGATCGCCACGAGCCCGACTCCGGCGCAGACCACGGCGTACCCGGCGAGCAGGAGCGCGCCGACGATCGGGGCCAGCAGGATCGCCGATCCCGCGTTGGGCATGAGCCCGGCGAACGCGCCATCGCTGGCTCCGGGTGTGTACTTGCCGGCGGATGGCACGTTGCCGATGAGGATGTTCTCGATCAGTAGTAGCCACACGCACAGTCCGATGACGGCTCCGACCTGGCCGCGCAGGATCGCCCCGAGGCCGGTGCCGAGGATCGCCCACAAGGCCGCGCCAACGGCGCCGCCGGCGAGCATCTGCGCGAAGTCGCCCACGTTCAGCGCTATGGGGATGCCCCGCAGGGCGAGCCCGGCGCTGCCGACCGCCGCGACGAGACCGGCGGCGAGCAGGCCGATAACGAGCCCGACGATTGCGCCTGCCATGGCCTTGGCGACGACGACACGCGCGCGGTCGGGGTTGGTCAGGAGCGTGGGACGGATGGTGCCGTGCCGGAACTCGGCGGTGATGCCGATCGCGCCGGCCAGCGCGGCGAACAGCGCGCCGATGGTGGTGCCCCAGCCAAAGACCTTCGGCTGGTTCGCCGCCTGGCTGAGGTCGGCGGTCTTCAGCGTGAACACGTGCAGGCAGACGATCAGCACGGTCACCCCGACCATCGACGCGAGCAGAACACGGGCGGTACGGGTGGTGCGCTGCTTGAACAGTTCGGAGCGCAGCTGGGCGATCATGATTCGTCCTTGCCGGTGAGTTCCAGATAGAGCCGTTCGAGTGCGCCGGTGTCTGGTAGCTGATCCACCGCCACGGTGGCCACCAGCCGGCCGCGATCGATGATCAACGCGTGGTCGACGCTCTGCGCGACCTCGGCAAGCAGATGGCTGGAGACGAGCACGGTGCCGCCGGTGGCGGCGAACTGACGCAGGAATCCGCGCAGCCAGTGCACACCGGCCGCGTCGAGGCCGTTCGCCGGCTCATCGAGCACCAGAAGCTCGGGGTCGCCCAGCAGTGCGGCGGCTAGTCCGAGCCGCTGCCGCATCCCGAGCGAGTAGCCGCCGGCCGGACGTTGGGCGGCCCGGTCGAGTTCGACGAGCTCGAGCATCTCGTCGACCCGACCCGTATCGATGCCCGAGGCTATGGCGAGCGCGCGCAGGTGGTTGCGACCTGTCCGTCCAGGGTCGAAGTCGCCTGACTCGAGCAGCGCGCCGACGCGGCGGGTGGGGTTGGGCAGCGCGCGGTAGGGGCGGCCGAACACCAACGCCTCGCCCGAAGTGGGGCGAGCCAGGCCGAGCAGCAGCCGCAGGGTCGTGGTTTTGCCGGCACCGTTCGGGCCGAGGAAGCCGGTGATCGATCCCGCCTCGAGAGTGAAGCTCAGCGCGTCGATGGCCACTACGGCGCCGAAGCGCTTCGTGAGGTCGCGCACCGCGACTACGGGCTGAGTCTGCCCATCAGCGCGGATCATCCGATTGTCACGGGGAGAAGTTGTCGTTTGGTCCACACGACAACCGTCGCGTCACGGTTCGCCCCGCACAACGTCCCCGGGGGGTGTTCGTCTTACTCCCGCTGGGGTACGGCGCGGGTGTCGCGCAGCGCTACCGTCGCCTACGCCATGCATGAACGTCATCTGATCCTCGTCGACACGGCTGTGCCGGCACTCGTCGCTGCGGTGATCGTGGTCGGCGAGACGCTGCACGGAGGCGCCAGCGCGCGCCCCGCGCCGATCGTGCTCGGGATCTGCGCGGCTCTCGTGCTGATCGGGCGGCGGCGCTGGCCGGGCTGGACCCTCCTCGCCTCGGGTGCGCTCGTCATGGTCCTGTTTCACGTCGACCGCTCGGCCGCATCCGTCGCCGTGCTGGCGCCGGCCGTAGCGCTGTACTCGGTCGCGCTGCGCCGTGGCCGGCTTCCAGCAACTGGCGGCGGGAGTTCTGGCGATCACTGCGGTAATCGCCGCCGATGTCAGCCACGCGGGGCGGCCCACCGTTGGGCAGACCATCGCCCACGTGCTGCTGGTCGCGGTCCCGCTGCTCGCCGCGGAGGTCATCCGCACCCACCAGGCGAATATGCGGCTGCTGGTGGAACGCCTTGAGCTCGCCGAACAGGCCCGCGAGCAAGACGCTGAGCGCCGCGTCGAGCAGGAGCGGATGCGGATCGCCCGCGAGCTGCACGACGTCGTCGCGCACACCCTGACGGAGATCAACGTAACCGCCGCTGCCGCCGCCGAACGGGCTGCCCCGGGCGAGTCACGCGAGGCACTCGAGCAGATCGAAGGCCGCAGCCACGGCGCAATCGGCGAGCTGCGCGGCATTCTCGGGGTGCTACGCGGACCCGATTCCGCCGAGTCGCCGCGCGCGCCCACTCCCGGTATTGACGACATCTCCGAGATGGTCTGCCGCGCACGCAACGCCGGTCTCGAAGTCAGCCTCGACTTCCACGGCTCACCACCGTCGCGCATATCGGACGCAACCGCGCTCGCGGCGTACCGCATTGTGCAGGAATCACTCACCAACGTTCGCCGGCATGCCGCCGGGGCCCAAGCCGCCGTCACGCTCCAGTTCGATGCGGCGCAGCTGACGCTCACCGTCGAGAACGGTCCCGGCGACGGGGCCGGCGACACGGCAACCGAACCCACTAGCCCCGGCGTCGGCATCACCGGGATGCGTGAGCGTGCGAAGGTGGTCGGCGGACGGCTCTGGGCCGGGCCGCACGCCTCGGGCTTTCGCGTCTGCGCTGATCTGCCCTACGAGCCGGCGCGATGATCCGCGTACTCGTCGCCGACGACCAGGCCGCCGTGCGGGACGGCTTCGCCGCGATCGTCGAGGCCCAGCCGGGCATGAGCGTTGTCGGCCGCGCAGACACGGGGCGCGCCGCCGTCGACCTCGCCCGTACCACGTCCCCGGACGTGGTGTTGATGGACATTCGTATGCCCAAGATGGACGGACTCGAAGCGACCCGCATCATCTGCGCCGATCCGACCTTGCGGCGCACCCGCGTACTCGTCCTCACGACATTCGACCTCGACGAGTACGTCTACGGTGCGCTGCGTTCTGGCGCGTCGGGATTCCTGCTGAAGGACACCCCACGGGCCGAGCTGTTGCGCGGCATCGAGGTCGTCGCGGCCGGTGAAGCGCTGCTCGCACCGAGCGTCACCCGACGGCTCATCGCCGAGTTCGCCGCGCGACCCGACCCGCAGCAGCCGGCACCACGCCTCGCTGAACTCACCGACCGGGAACGCGACATCCTCGTCCTTGTCGCCCGTGGGCTGAGCAACGCCGAGATCGCGGGGCAACTCGTCATCAGCCCGCTGACCGCGAAAAGCCATGTCCGCAACGTCCTGCGCAAGCTCGACTGCCACGACCGCGCCGCTCTCGTCGCCATCGCCTACGAGAACGGCCTCATCACGCCCGGCGGTCCCCACTAATACCGGTCGCTCCATGCGGACAGACTGGTGCCCCCGCTGCTTACGGAACTGCTAACGAGACGCACTGAGACATGGCGCAACAGCTGGGACGCGGCGGGTGAATCCCCTGCGAAACGGCGCACGTCGGCGTCACGCGTGTGCTTGCTCTTCAGCGGGGGTTGTCGGCGCGCCACGCCACGTAGTCGGCGACCGCCGCGGCGACGTCGAAGTCCGGCTTGAAGCCGGTGTCGTGGCTGAGCCGGGTGATGTCGAGGTACGGGTTGTCGCCGGGACCGGCCTGCCGTCCGGGCCGGAGATCGAGTTGCCGGCCGGGGGTGATCGCCTGCAGGGCATCCGCGAACTCGCGGTTGGTGAACGGCCGGCCGCTGGACACGTTGTAGGTGGCGTGCCGCAGGGTCTCCGTGTTCATAAGCAGGGCGATCGCGCGCCCGGCGTCGGGTGCGTAGCAGCAGTCCCCGCCGTCGTCGGCGTACAGCGGCTGCGGCTGCTCACCGCGGAGCACCGCGCTGATGTACGGCGGGATGTAGAAGAACGGCGATTCCGGGTCGACGAGCGGTCCCCAGATGGTTCCGATCCGGAGCACGACCGGCTGAACACCGCTGCCCTGGAGGCTGTGCGTGGTGAGTGGTTCGACGGCCTTCTTGAAGGCGACGATCAGGTGCGGCAGATCCGCGGTGGGCAGCGCGAGGTCCTCGTGCCAGGGGATCTCGGTCCGGCCGACATACACGCCGAGGCTGCTGGCGACGGCGAACCGGCGGACGCCCCAGGTGCGGGCGGCGTCCAGCGCGTTGAGCAGACCGGTCGTGTCCGTGCGGAAGTAGCGGACCGGGTCCTCGTCGGGGATGGAGCCGGCGAGGTGGACGATGTCGCTGATGTCGTGGCGATCGCCGAGGGCGAGAAAGGCATCCCGGTCGGTGACGTCGAGGGATTCCACGGTGACCTTGCCGGCGAGGAACGACGGGACCTCGGCCCGGCGGTGGGAGGTGACCACGACCTCGTGTCCGAGGTCGACGAGCGCGCGGGCGGTGTGGGCGCCGATCATGCCCAGCCCTCCGGTGACGAGGATCATCGGACCACCTCGTAGTGGAGGTGCGTCACGCCGGGCGCCGGGATGGCCTCCAGCAGACGCAGCTGCACGTGCTTCGGGACCTCCTGGAAGAAGCTGCGCCCGCCGCCCAGCAGGACCGGCACCTGGTGCAGGATCACCTCGTCGACCAGGTCCGCGGCCAGCGCGGACGTCAGCGACGCCGCCGCCCATGAGGGCGACGTCCTTGTCTCCGGCGGCCTCGCGGGCCGCCGCGATCGCGTCCTCGATGCCGGTGGTGACGAGCGTCTGCGTCTCGCTGATCTCGGGCGCGGGCCGGTGGCTGAGGACGAAGAGCCGCGCCGTCGGGTGAGGGCCACCGCCGCCCCAATGGCCGGAGTGCTCGTAGGTGGTGCGCCCCGAGACCGCCGCGCCCACTCGTGCCGCGATGAGGTCGAAGAACCGAGCGCTCGGCTCACTCAGCTTGAATCCGTCGAACACCTCGCTCGGTGTGTCTCCGTCCATGTACCAGTCGAAGAGCATGGGCGCGTCACCGAGACCGCGGTCGAACTCGTCGTCGCCGTCGGGAGTGCGACCACTGATATAGCCGTCGACCGAGACGGCGTGGGCGCAGAAGACCTTGCTCATGTCTCTCCTTCGCTGTTGATCAGATGGCTTGGGGCAGATCGCCTCTGCCCGACGAGTCAGGGCGCGACAGCTCGCCGTCGAGTGAGCTTCGGAACTCGGCTCGGGCACGAGTTCGAAACTATGAGTGGCCTGACGACGGGTCTTGAACGAATCGCGCAGGGTCAGACGCGTAGTGGCGGCCTGCTGCGGGTGGCGAGGAAGGGCTCATACGACGCGGAGTGCTCATGACCGCAGGTGCACCGGTCGATGGTGCCGCCGAATAGGCCGCGTGGGGTGAGGCCAGTCAGGCGGAGGCACTCTCGGCTGAGGTGCGCCTGGTCGGCGTACCCCGCGTCTACCGCCAGCCCAGCCATGCCGTCCGCACCACGCCGACCCGTGGCCGTGGCACCGGCCTGAGCCAGCGCGAGAAATCCCTGAAATCGCAACGTCCGCTGGAGGACCTTGGGACTCACGCCAACTGCGTGCAGGCAGCGGCGGCGCAATTGGCTCGCGGAGAGCGCCAGGTGGCTGGCGAGGGTGCCGACGTCGACCGGGTGCCAGGGCATCAGCACCTGCACGGCTTCGCGCACCAGCGGATCGAGGTGCGCCGCGCGTCGGAACTCCTGCAGGAGGTGGGCCTGCAAGAAGGTGAGCGCCCGCTCGGGCGTCCGCGCCTGAGCCATCGCCTCGACGAGGCGGTCAACCAAACTTCCCCAGAGCTCGACCAGGCCAATCCGCTGATCCACCAGGTCGTCGAGCACCGTTGGAAAAGGCGGCGCGGTCCCGGGTGAAACCGCACGCCCACGATGGTGGTGCGCGCCGGAATGACCTCGACCTCTGGACCGGTCAGCGGACCAACCAGCTGTGGCGGGCCGCCGATCGGAAAGTGGATCTCGACCCCGCCCGTAGGCAGATGCCGTTGTACGTACGCCGCCTCACCGGTGCGCTGGATCCAGACCGTCCGCACCACACCGACCAATCCCGGCCACGGCGGACGTTCAACGTAAGACTCCATCGCGGCCATCCTGGCACCGAGGCGGGCAGACCCGGCTCCCGATATATCAGTTCGAAGGCCAGGGTGAGCTTGTCATTCGGGCGAGACGTGGGCCACGCCGTCGCTCAGACCGACGATCTCGCTCGCAATCTCCGCACAGCAGTTCCCGCGGCAGGTCGTGGCCCATGCCGGAGTAGCCGACGAATCGTGCACCGGGAATGGTGCGCGCCAGAGCTAGTCCGCCGCTGGGCGACACCAGCGGATCGTGCAGACCGTGCATGACGAGTGTGGGCACCCGAAGCTCGCGCAGGCGCGGCGTGCGGTCCCGCTGGACCAGGCAGGCGGCGAGCTGGCGCAGGTAGCCCTTCGGGTCGTAGGCCCGGTCGTAGCTGCGCCCGGCCAGACGCTGGAGATACTCCTCATCGAAGACATACCCCGGCGAACCGATCAACCGGAACACCGACACGGCCATAGCTATCGCGCCGTCGCGATCACCGACCGACCGCCGGCGCAGCAGTTGACGTGCGACCTTCGGCGAGGGGTAGCCAACGCGCCGCGAGCCGGTCGACGTCATCAGCAACGTGAGGCTGCGCAGACGGTCCGGGCGGGCCAGGGCGGCGGCCTGCGCGATGAAGCCGCCCATCGAAGCGCCCACCAGGTCGACCCGGTCCAGCCCGAGAGCGTCCAGCAATCCGAGTGTGTCTGCCGCCATCTCCTCGATCGAGTACGGCGCCGTCTGCCGGCGGAGCAGGACACGGGCCGGGTCTGGGGCAACCAGCGAGTCCAGATGGGTGGACAAGCCGCAGTCACGGTTGTCGAAGCGAACGACGAAACGGCCGGAGTCGGCAAGACGGCCGCAGAACTCATCCGGCCAGGCGAGCATCTGCGTGCCCAGGCCCATGATCAGCACAACCGCCGGATCAGATCGGTCGCCGAAGGTCTCGTAGGCAATCTCGATATTCCCGACCGGTACCCGCTGGATGTGCATGCTGCTCATTCTCCCGAAGGAGGATCGACAGTGCCGATGTGCGCGAGTACTGCCTGGCAGATCACGTTCCGGACCGCCGATAACGCCACTACCGACGGGTCACGGCGCGATCAGCTCATCGAACAGGTCGACATACTGGATCAAATGTCGGTCGCCGATAAAGTCCTGACGGATCCGTGCTTGGCCCTGCTGCCCTAATGTCGCAGCCAGCAAGGGGTCATCGAGCAGTTGCAGCAACCTCTGCGCGAAGTCGGCTAGGTCGTACGGGTCGGGAACCAACAAGCCGTCCCGGCCGTCGAGAATCTGGTCCTGGATGCCGCCCACCGCGCTGGCGAGCACGGGTCGGCCCTTCCACATCGCTTCGGTGACGGTAAGGCCGAACCCTTCTACGAGACTCTTCTGGACCACCACCGCCGCGTGCCGCTGTATTGCGTTGACGATGATCGCGTTCTCGTCGACGTCGTCCATCGGGATGCTGGCCAGGTGGCACCGTGCGCGTATCGGGTCGGGCAGTCGCTCCCACTCGGCGCGGCAGGCGGCGAGGATCTCGGCGCCCTCGGGATCGTCGGTAACTCCCGACACGTCCGGGCCCACGAGCATCAGATGCGCATCTGGCCTCACTTCGCCTACGTAGGCGCCGAAAGCGGCCAGTACGCCGGCCATGTCCTTGAGCCGGTCCCAGCGGCTGACCTGCACAACCAGTGGCGCGTCGGCCGGAGGTGGCTCCAACCCCGACAACAGATTCCCGCGCGAACGCACCGTCCCGGCCGTGCCGTCGCGCCGGGTGAACCCGACATCCTCGCTGTCGATTCCGGCGACGAGCCCGACCCGGCGGAGCACCCGCCCGACCTGGGCGTCGTCCAGGTCGCGGTTCTTGGACGAGAACGGGTCGATGGACGGTGCGATCACTCGCACCCGCTCGGCCGGCAGCCATGGCGGGACATACCGTTCCCGGGAGAAGACGAACGCATCGGCAGTGTCGAGGTAGCCGCGCAAGAACTCCCAGCCCCGGTCGGACTCGGCATTGGGCTCGTCCCGGCCGATGTGGCTACGCCATATGACGTGTGCGCCGGATTCGCGGACGCCCTCGACGAGGCCGGCGGTCTGCGGATCGTGCAACAGCACGATGTCACCCGGCCGTACCTGCTTGCGGAGGTTGGCCTGGTTCTGTTCAAGCGCCCGCGCGTAATGCTCGTGCTCGGCGGCGCCGAGGTCGGACCCGGCGTGCGGAGCGCCGTGCAATGCGTTGTGAACCCGCTTGGTGATCGCGAAGAACGCCGCGTCGGCGTCGAGCACCAGCCACCGAGCGTCGACACCCGCGCCGCGGGCGTATGCGAGCAAGGTCTGCAACATCTCGGCGACGCCGCCGCCGTGGGCAGTGGCATTGACGTTCCACACGACCCGCCCCGCGAGGAGGGCGCGAGCCCGAGCGGCGGTCGCCATCAACCGGTCAGACCGATCTCGGGTCAGTAACGCGGCGAGAGTCTCCAGGGGCGCGGCTTGGACCTCGATCTGCCGCATAGCGCCATGATGGCACCGACTAGCGGGTCCCGGATATAGAACGGGCCGGCTGATCGCCCGTGGTGACGCCTAGTAACGGGCGCGGTGCCTACCACGTGCGACCCGCGTCCGGCGAAATCCGCGCAGCGGAATCCCTCCGCCAGAACACATAGCGCTGGTGGGGTTCGACGACGGCAGCCTCTGACGTCGAGGCGCTAGTGCCGCTCGCCCTGATGGAACGCGGCGAGTTCGCGGGACAGCGCATTGAGCCCGAGCAGCAGGGCACGCCGCTCATCTGCCGACATTGCGGCAAGCAGGCCTTCATGCCGCTCACGCCAGGATTTCCGCAGGCGGGCCGCCGCGGCCCGGCCCGACGGGGTGACCACGAGGCGCAGGCTGCGGCGGTTGCTCTCGTCGCGTTGTCGCGCGAGCATGCCCTTTCGTTCCAGTGCTGAGCACAGCCTGCTCACCCGGCTCTTGTCGAGACCGAGGTGCTGCGCCAGTTCTTGCTGGGTCGCTTCGCCCGTTGTGAGCATCTCCAGGAGCAGGACGCCCTCCGCGGTGGTCAGCGCCTTCGCGCGGGCCGGGCCACCCGACGACGCATCGCCATGCATCGCGAGCATGCGCATCACCTTGGCGAGCAGCGTTTCCAGTTGCTCGGCGTGCGATGTAGGCACGGATCGCCTCCAAGTTGATAGCAGCAACTGTTGCTAGTAGCATCGATCACAGTTGCTGATGTCAACCATTCTAGGAGCGACCATGCGCAACGGCCTGCACGGCCTCACTCAACGAGCACATTTCGCAGACGGGCATTCCTATGACCGGCACGCGGGCCGAGTGTTTCGGGGCATCTACGCCCGGGTCGCCGCCGACGTGGCGGCGGCAGCGACAGATGGCGGCGTTGTGCTGGACGCCGGATGCGGCAGCGGGAGGCTGGCCACGCAGATCGCCCAGCAGCGTCTCGACCTGCGCGTACGCGGCGTCGATCTGGAGCAAGGCATGGTGGACGTCGCGACGGCGAACGCCGAGCGCGAGAACGTCGCCGAACGCGTGGAGTTCACCGTCGCCGATCTCGCCGACCTGCCGCTACCCGATGACTCGGTGGACCTGATCGTGTCGACGGCGAGCATGCACCACTGGACGGACGTCAGCGGCGTCGTCCGTTCGCTCACCCGTGTGCTGCGGCCGGGCGGCCAGATGTGGATCTACGACATGCGCTGGGTTTCATCCGGCAAGCTGCAGTTCGCCGCATCGGCGCGCGGCCTCAACGTCGAGCAATCCCCAGTCCGCACAGGGCATTTCCCGATCGCGCTGTTCAAGCGTCTCGCCGTCGAACCGCGGTAGTAGCGAGACTTGCGGTCCGCCGACGTGACCTCTGCGGATCCGGTTACAGCCGATACAGCAGCCGGCCGGTGAGTGGGTCCTGGCCGTAGTTCACGCATAGTTCGGCGAGGACATCTTCATGGCTGAAGCCGATGTTCATGACCGTGTCGTTGCCGGCGTAATAGATGACGAGGGTGCCGTCCGGGCGACGCAGCATTCCGCAGGAGAAGACCACATTGGGCACGTGGACGTAGGCGTCCTCGGTGACCCGGCAGTCCGCCGCCGTCGGGAACAGCACCGGGATGCTCGACACGCGGACCTGGCGTGGGTCGTCGCAGTCGTGCAGCGCGATACCGAGCACGTACGGGTTGCCGTCCATGGTGGTGCGCACACCGTGGAACAGGTTCAGCCAGCCGTGGCGGGTGAGTACCGGCGGAGCGCCGGGACCGATCTTGTCGGAGAACGCGCTCGGGCCGGCGCCGGTACGCATGATCGGTTCGGGGTCGATGTCCCACGGCCCGGTCCGGATGTCGTCGGTTGAGCCGACCCGGATCTGCGTGTACGAGCCGCCGACGTCACCGGGCCGGGTGTCGTTCGGGCGGAACAGGCCCATCCAACGGCCGTCGATGCGCTGCGGGAACAGGACGACGTTGCGCATGTCGCGCTCGAGCATCGGGCCGTGCCGGCGGAAGTCGCGCAGGTCGGTCGTCGTCGCGAGCGCGACGCGCACCCGGTTGGGCACCGTGTCGTCATACGCGCTGTAGGTGACCGCGATCGTCGCATCGCACGGGTTGAGGCGGCCGTCCTCGACACCGCCGGACTCCATGCTGATGACGGCGTCGATGTCGACGCCAGCCCCGTAGCTGTCCGCTGCGATTGCCGGGACCAGCGCCGGGCGCGGATCGACCTGCCAGTTGCTGACGCCGTCGCTGCTGCGGGCAACTCCGAGGACACTGCGCCCGCACCGCAGATGGGAGCGGAACAGCAGTGCGGTCTCGCCGCCTAGGATCGCGGCGCCGGCATTGTGCACGGTGACAACCTGCAGCGCCGGATCGCGCCAGACGCGGTTGACCTGCGCAGCGGTGAGGATCGGGTTCGCGGAGTAGCGAAGGACCGGGGCGCTCGGCGACACGGTGCCCAAGGCGTTGCCGCCGACGCTGACGTCTCGTTCCATTCGCGGCCGAGCGGAGCGGGCTGAGGTCGGCGTAGCGGTCATGCGGTCCTCCTGTCCGCCGGGACGCTTTGTCCGCGGCGGTGACACTTCATTTCACGCGACGTGGCCTTGGCGCTGCCCCGATCCGGGGCCGCGGATATCGCCACACCTCGCTGATCAGAGCACACGCGCCAGCACGGCGCGCCGCAGATCAGCCGTGGAGCGCGAGCTTGTCCGCAATCCGGACGACGTTGCGCGCATTGCCGCATCGTTCGAGGAACCCAACTGAAGTGGCACGGATGGTGCAAGGTCGCCGACATATGCCACGCGTCCGGGCCGGCGTCCGGGTCGGCGCCGACGCGCATTTGCTAGTCGAAGTCGCGTCCGTCCGTAACGCGCAAGCAATTGCTCGCTCCTTGGGTTACCGACGGGTATCGTCCGAGCTGGCCTGGCAAATCTTTGATGTGTCTAGGCCGTAGACCTGCATCGGGGCAGCTTTCGCGAGTCTCTCGGCAGGAATGGCTCTGTTCGAGCGAAGCGAGGTCTGCCGATGACCGCAGTGGCTACAGACGCCGGAAAGGACCTGCCCTGGCTGTCCGCGGCATTCGGCGGCGGTGGGCCGGTCGGCATCGCCTACGCCCTCGGCGTTGCCGACGCCCTGGCACACGCGGGCGTGCCGCTGGCCAACGCGGACCTGCTGGGCACGTCGGCCGGGGCATGGGTGGCGGCCTGCCAGGCGACCGGCCTCGGGATCGCCGAGCTGCGCGACGTTCCGCAGATCCGGGTGCCGAACCCGTCAGGCGGGCTGTTGCGCGGCATCGCCACCGACCTGTTGGGCGACGCCAGAAGTTCGCGGGTGACTACCTGCGCGATGCCGCTGCACCTTCCTCGACGGGTGCTTCTGTCCGGCGCGGACCATAACCTTGCCGACATCGTCGCCGCGTCGTCCGCGGTGCCGGCGCTGTTCCGGCCGGTCCGGCTCGGCCGTACGTGGTACGTCGACGGCGGCGTTCGCTCGCTGGTCTCAGCCGACCGAGCCGGACCGGCTCGCCACCTGCTGGTCGTTGCCCCGATCGCCGGGCCGATGTTCGGACCGGCCGGCCGGGCGATGGAACTGATGCTGCGCGACGAGCTGCGCCGCTGGCAGCGAAAGACCGGCGGAAAGGCCCATCTGGTGCGGCCGAACGCGCAGATCGCCAAATTGGCCCGCCATCCACTGCAGCTGTTCGACAAGGCACGTGCCCTGGACACCTACCCTCTCGCCTACGCCCAAGCGCGCCGCCTGATCGAGGAACGTCCGAGCCTGGCCGGCCTGGCCATGCCAGAAACCATTGCCGCCTAAGACGCTATAGCGCCTATGGCGCCTAACCGGCGCTGTAGGACCGCCCGGCCGTCTGCAATGCGGTGACGTATCCGGCGCGTTCGTAGGCCACTTCGTCCACGCCGACCGGGACGGCAAGCAGTCCGCGCAGTTCGTCGACGGTCGCGAAGCCCTTGCGCCCCATCCATTCGGTCAGGCCGTCGAGCAGGACGCCGACGTGACCGGGGCCGTGGCGCAGCAATGCCGAGGCGGTCATCACGACGTCCGCTCCGGCGAGCAGGTATTTGGCGACATCCTCGGCCGCCTCGACGCCGGTCGTCGCCGCCAGGGCGGCGTGCACCCGTCCATGCAGGATGGCGATCCAGGTGCGCGGCAGCCGTGCTTCGACCGGGCTGGACAGGCCGATGGTCGGCAGGACCGCCAGCGTCTCCGGGTCGATGTCCGGCTGCATGAAGCGGTTGAACAGCACCAGGCCGTCCGCCCCGGCCTGATCGAGGCGCAGGGCGACCTCGCCGGTCGAACTGAAGTAGGGGCTGAGCTTGACCGCGACCGGGATCGAGACATTCGTCTTTACGCGGGTGAGGATGTCGACGTGCCGCTGCTCGACGTCGCGGCCGACCAGGCGCGGATCACCCGGCACGTAGTAGATGTTCAGTTCGATCGCGGCAGCACCGGCGTCCTGCATCGAGCGGGCGTACTCGACCCAGCCGCCGGACGTGACGCCATTGAGGCTGCCGATGACCGGGACCTCAACCGCGGCGGCGGCGCGTTCGAGCAGGTTCAGGTAGTGATGCGGGCCGACGCCCTCGTCGGCCGCGGCCGGCAGGTAGGACAGCGACTCGGCAAAGCTCTCGGTTCCGGCGTCGACGAGCCGCGCGTACTCCAGTGCCTCTCGACGCAGTTGTTCCTCGAACAGCGAGAACAACACGACCGCGCCGACGCCGGCATCGGCCAGTCGCCGCACGCCGTCGAGCGTGCGCGACATCGGCGATGCCGATGCGACAAGCGGGTTGCGCAGCTCAAGCCCCATGTAGTCCGTACTGAGATCCATCAGCGGCCTCTTCGCGCGTCAGCCGTGAACCGTTCCGGTCCACGGGTGGCCATCTCCTCATACACTGCCCAGCGCTGGTCGACCGCCTCCTGCGCCAGTGCGAGCAGTCGTTCCGCCTCGGCCGGATCGGAGTTTGCGAGCATCTTGTAACGCAGTTCGCGATACACGTAGTCGCCGAGCGACAGGCGCGGGCGGGGCGAGTCGAGCAGGAACGGGTTGCGGCCGGCCGCGCGGGCGATCGGGTCGAAGCGGATCAGTGGCCAGTGCCCGCTGGCCGTGGCCCGGTACTGCTGATCGAGGCCCGCGCGCATGTCGATGCCGTGCGCGATGCAGTGGCTGTAGGCGATGACCAGTGACGGCCCGTCGTATGCCTCGGCCTCGCGGAACGCCCGCAACGTCTGCTGCGGATCGGCGCCCATCGCCACGCGGGCGACGTACACGCTGCCGTACGCAATCGCCTGCAGCGCAAGGTCTTTCTTCGCAACGGTCTTGCCTGCGGCGGCGAACTTGGCGACTGCGCCGAGCGGCGTAGCCTTCGACATCTGCCCGCCGGTGTTGGAGTAGACCTCGGTGTCGAGGACGAGCACGTTCACGTTTCGCCCGCTGGCCAGGACGTGGTCGAGGCCGCCTGATCCGATGTCGTAGGCCCAGCCGTCGCCGCCGACGATCCATACGCTGCGCCGGGTCAGGTGATCGAGCACGCTGCGCAGATCGTCGGCGATCGGCCCGGTCACGTCGGCGAGCCGCTGCTCCAGCTCCGCGACGCGTTGCCGCTGCTCGCTGAACTCCGATTCGCGCAGCTGAATCGCCGCGAGGATCTCGTCGGCCAGTTCGGCGCCCACCGTGTCGCGCAGTTCGGTCAGCCGGTTGCGCGCGAGCTCGGTGTGCATGTCGGCGGCAATGCGCAGGCCCAGACCGAACTCGGCGTTGTCCTCGAACAGCGAGTTCGACCAGGCGGGTCCGCGTCCGGCGGCGTTCGTGGTCCACGGCGTCGTCGGCAGGTTGCCGCCGTAGATCGACGAGCAACCGTTGGCGTTGGCGACCGTCAACCGGTCGCCGAACAACTGCGAGAGCAGCTTGACGTAAGGGGTTTCGCCGCAACCGGCGCATGCCCCGGAGAACTCGAACAGCGGCTCGAGGAACTGCGCGCCGCGCACCGTGCCGAAGTCGACGCGCGAGCGCTCGTTGACCGGCAATGTCTCGAAGAAATCGATGCTCTCGCGTTCCTGCTCAACCAGTGGCGCGCGATCGGCGAGGTTGATCGCCTTGATCGTCGGGTCGAGCGGCGCCGACGCCGGGCAGGCCTCGACGCACAGGCCGCAACCCGTGCAGTCCTCGACGTAGACCTGCAGGGTGTAGCGGGCATCGGGTACGCCGACGGCATCGAGCGGCGCCGACGCGAACCCTGCCGGCGCGCCCTCGAGCCGCGACTTGTCGTAGTACTTCGAGCGGATCACGCTGTGCGGGCAGACGAAACTGCAGTTGCCGCACTGGATGCACAGGTCGGCGTCCCACGCTGCGACCGACTCCGACACATTGCGCTTCTCGTAGGCGGTCGTGCCGCTCGGATAGGTTCCGTCGACCGGCAACGCGCTGACCGGCAGTTCGTCGCCCCGCCCGGCCATCATCATCGCGGTGACCTTCTGGACGAACTGCGGCGCGTGAGTCGGCACTGTCAGCGGCAGTTCGCGGGTGGCCGTCGCGCGCTCGGGCACCGTGATGTGATGCAGCGATGCCAGCGACGCATCGACCGCGGCGTTGTTGCGAGCGACGACGTCCGCTCCGCGCCGCCCGTAGGTCTTCTCGATCGACGCCTTCACCCGCAATATCGCCTCGTCGCGCGACAGCACGCCGGAGATGGCGAAGAAACAGGTCTGCAGCACGGTATTCGTACGCCCCGGCAGGCCGGCGTCCCGCGCGACGCGACCCGCGTCGATCGCGTACAGGTCGATGCCTTTGGCAAGTATCTGCTCTTGGACCGGACGTGGCAGCGAGTCCCACACGCGGTCCGCCTCGTGGGGGGCATCGAGCAGCAGCGTGGCGCCCGGCGCCGCGAGGCCCAGCACGTCGACACGATCCAGCAAGCCGAACTGGTGGCAGCCGACGAAGCTCGCCTGACTGACGAGGTACGGCGCCCGGATCGAATTGGGCCCGAACCGCAGGTGTGACACCGTCTGCGAGCCGGACTTCTTCGAGTCGTAGACGAAATAGCCCTGCGCGTGAATGGCCGGATCGGAGCCGAGGATCTTGATGGTGTTCTTGTTCGCGCCGACCGTGCCGTCCGAGCCCAGCCCGAAGAACACTGCCCGGACGGTGCCGGGTGCCTCGATGTCGAGCGCCGGATCGTAGGGCAGGCTGGTGCCGCTGACGTCGTCGTTGATGCCGATGGTGAATCGGCTGCGCGGCCGGTCAAGCGCCAGTTCGGCGAAGATGCCCGCGACCATGCCGGGCGTGAACTCCTTCGACGAAAGGCCGTAACGGCCGCCGATCACTCGCGGCAGCACCGCGATCTCGCCGTCGAGGTGCGCCTCGGTCAACGCCGCGACCACGTCGAGGAACAGCGGTTCGCCGCTCGATCCGGGCTCCTTCGTCCGGTCGAGCACGGCGATCTTGCGGACGCTGGCCGGCAGCGCATCGAGCAGTGCCCGCACCGGGAACGGGCGGTAGAGCCGTATCTGCAGCGACGCCGACCCGTTCGCCTCGCGCGTTGAGGTAAGCCGCCGTCTCGTGGGCCGTCTCCGCGCCGGATCCCATGATGACGACGACCCGCTCGGCCTCCGGATCGCCCGCGTACTCGACCAGGTTGTACCGGCGGCCGGTGCGCTCGCCGAGGCGGGCCATGATGTCCTCGACCACGCCGGGCGTGCGCGCGTAGAACGGATTGACCGTCTCGCGAGCCTGGAAGTACACGTCGGGGTTCTGCGCTGTGCCGCGGACGAAAGGATGATCCGGCGACATCGCCCGGGCCCGGTGCTCGCGGACCAGTGTCTCGGGGACCAGCGCGCGCAGGTCGTCGTCCTCAAGCATTTCGATCGTGTTGAGCTCGTGCGACGTGCGGAACCCGTCGAAGAAATGCAGGAACGGAATGCGGGTCTGCAACGTGGCCGCCTGCGCCACGAGCGCGAGATCGTGCGCCTCCTGCACGGATGCCGACGCGAGCAGGGCGAATCCCGTCTGCCGAACCGCCATCACGTCCGAGTGATCACCGAAGATCGACAGCCCTTGCGCCGCGAGCGACCGGGCGGCGACGTGCATGACGGCCGACGTCAGCTCGCCGGCGATCTTGTACATGTTCGGGACCATCAGCAGCAGCCCCTGCGACGCGGTGAACGTCGTGCTCAGCGCGCCACCCTGCAACGCACCGTGCAGGGCGCCGGCCGCGCCGCCTTCGCTCTGCATCTCGACGACCATCGGCACGCTGCCCCATACGTTCGTACGGTGCTTGCTGGCCCACTCGTCGCAGAGTTCGGCCATCGGCGAGGACGGCGTGATGGGGTAGATGCAGCAGACCTCGTTGAGCCGATACGCAACCGATGCCGCCGCCTCGTTGCCGTCGATCGTCGTGCGTGTCACTCGGGCTCCGCCTCCATCTCGATCGCGTGCACCGGACACTGCTCGTAGCAGGTTCCACAACCGGTACAGCGGTCGTAGTCGAAGCGGTAGCGGTGCCCGACGCCCAGCTTTATAACGGCATTCTCCGGGCAGGCGCCCAGGCAGCCGTCGCACTCGAAGCAGTTGCCGCACGACAGGCAGCGATGCGCCTCGTAGTTCGCCTGCTCCTCCGTCAGCCCGCCGACGACCTCGCCGAAGGCGACCACGCGCTCGTCGAGTTCGATCTCGGGCTGGGTGCGGCGCGGCGTGTCGCCGAAGTACCACAGGTGCAGCGAATCGAACGTCGCTACGTCGTGCTTGGGCGGCCGCTCGAACGTGGTCTCGCGCAGGTAGGCGTCAATGTGGCGCGCGGCCTTCTTGCCGTGCCCGACGCCGACCGTGACGGTGCGCTCGGCCGGAACCATGTCGCCTCCGGCGAAGACGCCCGGGCAGCCGGTCATCAGCGACGGCGAGACGTCGACGACCCCGTCCGAGGCCATCTCCACGCCGGGGACGCTGCGCAGGAAGTCGGTGTCGGTCACCTGGCCCAGGGCGAGGATGACCGTGTCGGCGGCGAGCGTCTCGAACCGGCCGGTGCCGCGGGGGCGTCCGGACTCGTCCAGCTCCATGACCTCGACGGTGAACTCCGGCCCGTCGAACGCGGTGATCGTGCGCAGCCAGTTGATCCGGACGCCTTCGCGTTCGGCGTCGGCGGCCTCGTCCTCGTGCGCCGGCATCTGCGCGCGGGTACGCCGGTAGACGATCATCGGCTCCTCGGCGCCGAGCCGCCGGGCCACCCGGGCGGCGTCCATCGCCGTGTTGCCGCCGCCGTAGACGGCGACTCGCCGACCGATCACCGGTCGCTCGCCGGACGCGACGCCGCGCAGGAACGTCACCGCGTCGATGACGCGCGCGGTGTCCATGGCCGGGATGTCGACGCGCTTGGACAGGTGCGCGCCGACCGCGACGAATGAGGCGTCGAAGTCGCCCTCGCGCTGCTCGGCGAGCAGATCCTCGACGCGATGATCGGTGACGAAGCGAACGCCCATGGCGGCGATCCGGCCGATCTCGGCGTCGAGAACATCGCGCGGCAAGCGATAGGCCGGGATTCCGTAACGCATCATCCCGCCGGGCTCGGCGCCGGCGTCGCGGACCTCGACCTGGTGGCCGAGCCGGGCGAGGTGGTACGCCGCCGACAGCCCACTCGGTCCGGAGCCGACAACGAGGACGCGCTTGCCGGTGGCCGGCCGGGGGCGGCTCGAACGTCCAGCCGCGATTCATCGCAAGATCGCCGAGGTAACGCTCTACCGAGTGGATCGACACCGCACTGTCGAGTTCGGCGCGATTGCAGACGCCCTCGCACGGGTGGTAGCAGACCCGTCCGTGGATGGATGCCAGCGGGTTGTCGGCTGACGAGTTGCCGCCACGCGCCCTCGGGATCACCCGCCTGGACAAAGGACAACCACGCCTGGATGTTCTCCCCGGCCGGGCAGCCGGAATTGCATGGCGGTAACAGATCGAGATAGAAGGGCCGGCGTTGCCGCACCGGGCCAGCGCGAGAAAGTCCATGCGCCAGATCGGGCAACTGCGTGACATCACGCGGCGGACCCGTCATACACACCGCGGCGACGGAAAGTCCACAAACCGATTGCCGTGAGTAATCACCGGGCGATCGTATGCCCGATACGGTGGCGACGAAAGCGGACGCGCACCGACACGTCACCGTGAATTGTTCATAGCCGTGTCACCCCGGCGGTTGACGCGCGATCGGGCCGTCGACGTATCGCCGCTACCTACAACGAAGGTCTAGGTTGTGCGACCGCGAGGCCAACGGGCAGCAGCACATTCCGGGCTGTCTGCGCGCGAAGCGTGATGCGCGGACCCGCCGCGGGATCAGACCGCGGCCAGGTGATGCGTCGTATCGATGGTCCAGGCGTAGGCCCGTGCTGAGGCCGAGTCGAGACGGTCCCGGTCGCAGGATCCCGGTGCGTAGTCGGTCAGCCCCGACTCATGGGCGATGACCTCGCGGACGAGCCGGCCCATCGGCGTTGTGTCACCGAATGCCGCGGCGCTGAGCTGAGCATCCAGGTTCAGCGCGTCGATCACCTCGTCCGGCGACATGCCCATCAGCAGGTCGAACGCCGACAACATCCCGGCGGTGAAGCCGAATCCGGCCAGTGCGGGATCGCGTTCAGCGGCAAGCAGTTCACACATCCGGGCCCGGATGAGCGCGGTCGCCATCTGCTCCTCCGCGCGCTTCGCGGAGCGGCGGAGCATCAGGAATGCGAGCCAGTTCTGCAGTTTCTGCTCACCGAGCAGCACCAGACCCTCGCGGATGCTGTGTACCTTGCGGCGTGATTCACCGAGCCGACCGACACCTGCGACCTGCAGCAGTTGGTAAGTCAGTCCGGGGTCGGCACGCACCGTGCGCTCGATCTCGTCGTACTCGAGCCGCTTGGTCAGCAGCATGGCGGCCAGCCGCACCCGGCTCAGCGCCGAGGCGTCGAGCACACGACCGACGACGCTTCGCGGGTAGCCGAGCGCGAACCCCTGGAACAGGTCGAAGCCGAGCGCCATGCAGCGCTCCAACTCCTCTTCGGTTTCCACCTTCTCGGCGAGCAGTTCGCACCCGTAGGGCCGGCATCTACGACACAGCGCCTCGAGTTCGTCCGGCGGGACCAGCTGAATGTCGATCTTCACGATGGACGCCAACTCGAGGAACCGTTCAGCACCGTCGAACCACAGGAAGTCGTCGAGGGCCAACCGGAAGCCGGCCGCGGCCAGTCGGCGGCAGCCGTCGAGAACCTCGTCGTCCGGCGAGACGGTTTCGAGGATTTCGATGACCGTCTGGTCCGGCGGCATGGTCAAGGGAATGTGCCCGGTGAGCAGACCGCGGTCGGCATTGCAGAACATCGCCTTGCCGCCCACCAGTCGGTTCACACCCAGGCTCATCGCGCTGAAGATGACATCGGCCGTCATCGCGTCGCCGTCGATGTTGACGTTGGGTATGACCGCAGCCGGTGCCGGGCGGAACAGCAGTTCGTAGCCGACGACGCCCAAGTCTCGGTCAAAGATAGGTTGCCGCCCAACGAGGACACTCGTCGAAGGCATCTGCGTACCGCTCCCTACCGTCGTGTGGAAGACCACGGGCGACGTGTACGGGATTGCGCCGCGTGTCTGCCCTCGGCGAAACGATCGGCGCGAAACCGCCCGACCTGAGTCCCCCGGACGGTTTTGGCCGACGCGCTACCCCGTTGAGTGGTGCGTTACGGCCTGAGTGGTGCGTTACAACGCACCACTCAACGCGAAACGCGCCACTCAACGAGGAAAGGTCCGCGAGCAAGGCCTGCGGGGACGGCGAAGCGGCCCCCGGGTTTCGGGGGCCGCTCCGTCGTCGATCAGCTAGCTGCGTTTACCGGTGGTCGTGGGTGCTGACCTTGCACGGGTTGCGCATGTCGCCACTGTTGAAGTTGTTGAACCGCTCGATGGTGGTGAATCCAGCGGCGGGGTACACCGTCTTCAGCAGCGGGCCGTACTCGGTGGTCGAACTCCCGCCGAACGTGTTCGTCGTGCCCGGGATGTATGGGCCACCTTCCTGCCACGAGCAATTTCCATGGTCACTGCGGGTCGTGAAGATCGGGTAGAACTCCGCACCCAGGGGCGGGTTGACGCAGTTCTCGCCGGTGATCCGATCACAGAATGGCGGGTTGTCCTGAGAGTCCGATGCCTCGATCCTCGGCAGGTCGGCCTCGAAGGCAACGGTCGAGTAGTTGGTCCGGCCGTTGCTCAACGGGCTGGTGAACTGCACCGCTGTGGGATGCAATGCCCTGTCCCGCTTGACGTTCGGGTCGGTACCCGGCCAGTCCTTGCGGTAGGACTGCCCGTCGAAGTCCTCGTCATCGCTGAAGCACCCGTTGATCTTCACGAGCAACGAGTCCTCGGCCGGCACGCAGAAACTGTTGCCGTCGTCCTCGTCCAGCCCGCCGGAATCCTGACTACCCGGAACGGCGCAATTGAAATTCGCGTCGAGCTGCAGGCAGTTTTCGAAATGGCCGATCTCGTCGGACATCGCGACGTTGTACGTGTGCGCTGACCAGGTGTTACCGCGCGGGTTTCCGGTCGAGTACTCCGGGTGGAACGCATACGGCGCCGCCTGGCAGGTGGCCGAGTCAGGCTGGAACAGGATGTGGGCGAAGCCATTTTGTGGCGATGCCGTCATCGAGCCGTGGGTACGCGTGGTGAGGTCCGACAGGTCGATCCGGAGCCCGTCACGCGTGTCCTGCATGTGGATCTTGACGCGGTCGCCGGGGTTCATCAGCAGGTCCTTGTTGACATCCGGGTTCACCGCACTGAAGTTCGGGTTGTCGAATGTCCCGGTAAACAGCGGGTTCGCTGGAGCCTGCGAGTGACCGTTCTTGGTGATGTACGCCCAGTTGATCGGCTCGACCCCGCCGAGAATGTAGTTGTTGCAGTCGCCGTTGTTGTTCTGGCCGGTGTTCGAATTCTGCGACAAGCTGTCGATGGTCATCGCGGCGCAGTACTGCGTGGCGGTGCAGCCGAATCCCTCGAACTGACCGTAATAGACGTGGCGCCGTGCTGGACTCGGTTCAGGCGGCCTGCGTCGGGTTGAGGGTGACGGTGTAGCCGAGCTGGTTGAGTTGGCGGATCGCCCGTCGGGCGGCGCGTTCGGGATCGCGCCTTGCGAGGTAGTCGCTGCCGAGGTCGTGGTAGTCGACGTCGCCGGTGAGCATGTGCCAGATCGCGACGAGGATGGAGTGTTCGATCGGCGACGAGTGCCTCTGAGCCGGCCGAGTCGAGGCGCCAGGCGTCGGTACTGCGCGCCGAGGTAGGTGTCCTTGCTGCGGGCGGCGGCCATCGCGGCCTGGCCGAGGGCGGCGGCCAGCCAGTGGTCACCGTGTCGGGTGTGGCCGGAGATGCGTTTGCCGCCGGACTCGTGGTTGCCGGGGCAGACCCCGGCCCAGGAGGCGAGATGCGGCGGCACTGGGGAACCGGGACATGTCTGCACCGGTCTCGGCGATGATCACCCACGCGACGAGCGGAACACGCCCGGGATGGTGAGCAGCACGTCGATCTTGGCCTGCATCGGCTGCATCAGCGTGCTCGATGCGCGTGTCGATCTCGGCGATGTCGGCGTCGAGTTCATCGACCGCGGCGCAGGTGCATCCGGCACAGGAACGCGTGGTGCTCGCTGAAACGGCCCAGCAGTGCGTCGTTGAGCTCGGGCAGCTTGGACCGCATCCGGCCGCGGGCCAGCTCCGCCAGCACCGCAGGGTCACGCTGCCCGTCGATTAACGCGGCTAGCATGGCCCGCGCCGAGACGCCCAGAATGTCGGTCGCGACCGCGGACAACTTGATCCCGGGTCCTCCAGGTCCTTCTCCAGGCGTTGCGCCTCGCGGGTCGCGTTCAGCGGTCAACACGGCCCGGTAGCGGGTCAGGTCGCGCAGCGCCGGATCGGTGGCGGCGGCACGAACGATCGCCCGCAGTAGCCCGCACTCGGCCATCTGACACAACCACACCGAGTCAGCGACATCGCTCTTGCGGCCAGGCAGACCCTTGGCGTGCGCGGCGTTGACCAACTCCACGTTCAACGCCTCTTCAAGCAGATAGAACACCGGCTTCCAGTAATCGCTGGTCGCCTCCATCACCACCAGCGTGACCCGCTCACCGACCAGCCAGTCCCGCAACGCCAGCAGCGCGCTCATCGTCGACCCGAACGTGCGCACCTCGCTGTGACGCTGGTTGCGCCGCGTGCCCGGGTGCGCACGCACGCCTTCACGTCCTTCTTGCTGATGTCCAACCCAGCGCACCGCTCGTGCAGAACATCCATTCCGACCAGCTCCCCTCAGCCCCATGGCAACACCCGCCACGCCACCCCGGGGAACCAGGAGATCAAGATCAGTCTGACCCGCGTGCTCGAAGCAACAATTCACGACTCGCGTGAGGTTCCCAGCGCCATCCTGAGACACGGGTTCGACCACACCACAGTTGAATCGGCGTCGACCAGGGCGACCACCACATTTTCCCCGCACCCCGGCGGGCGCGCAGCGGCCTACGCTCCTGGGCACGTAACCCGGACCGTAGAACTGCAATTCCATGTACGCATTTCCGGGGTGTTTGCCGATGTAGTTCTTCTTTGTCGGATCGGTGCCGACCAGGTCGTTGGAGTCCGAGTCCGGCTTGCAGATCTTGGTGAAGTTCGGCGCCGACTCCGTATCGCACAACGTGAGGCCGAACCAGAACGTCGGCCGAAGTTGGAAGTTCCAAGTGGTGCCGGTAGCCCCGGACGCGGTCGGCTGTTCGGCTGGGTCCTTGGGAAGGGTGATCGTGTAGGTGATGTCGTTGCCCGAACCCTTGGCACCCGACTTGAACAGAACCGAGGGCTCATCGTGGCCGACATACTCGTCGCCCGGGTTCTGGTACATGTCGGTGCACAACGAAGACCGGCTCTCGCAGAGCGGTTCGTGGTAGGCCGGCGATGCGGAAGTCCCGCCACCGGCTGATGCTGTGCCGCGGCCCGCGGCGCCGGGAGGAAGCATGAAGGCCGCGACCGCCAGGACGCTGGACACACCGATCGTGACCAGTGCGGATCTCTTCAAGAGCCTGTCCTTTCGTCCACCCGCGAGGTCTCGATGTGATTGAGCGAGTACTCGCGGAGGGCTGGTCCCGTCGGTTTGCGACAACAATTCCAGCCCAAATTTGGAGAAAACACCGCCGTACGAATTCCCTCCCTTCAGCCGAGCACACCGACGTCCGACGCGACCGATGAGGGTCGACGCGGAGAATCTGAAATCCGACCTGGGCGGTACAGACATCCAGGCAAATGTTCTGGCCCGCTTTGCCAGGCGGCTAAGAACCCCGCGCGCGCGCAGTCTACGCCCGGGGACGCTCCACCGAAATGGTCTGCGCGAGGCCGGCGATCGATCTTCCGGAGCACCGTGTATCGCAATTAAATCGTGATGTTCTCGAATGCATTTCGCGGTGGATTCGTGATTTTCGGGCCGAGCGCCAGCCGGCCGTCTCACGTACTGCGATGGGTCGAGTTTCC
This sequence comes from uncultured Actinomycetota bacterium, assembly GCA_963709985.1. GTDB lineage: Bacteria > Actinomycetota > Actinomycetes > Mycobacteriales > Jatrophihabitantaceae > DASXRA01. The sequence goes on along the minus strand of CAVPYQ010000040.1, from coordinate 39,083 downwards.
GAGCCGGGCGGCCTGGGTGGTCAGGTAGTGCTGCTCCGGCATGCTCGTCGTGCGGGCCGCCGCGGCCCGGTAGTGCGCGATCGCCGCCTCGGTGTCGCCGGCCATCTCGAGCAGGTGGGCGCGCACGGCGTCGAGCCGGTAGTGGCCGGCCAGCCGCTCGTCGAGCGGCGTCGAGCAGCGTCAAGGCCGGCGGCGGGCCCGTGGACCATGGCCGCCGCGATCGCCCGGTTGAGCGCCACCATCGGGTTGTCGGTCATCCGCTCCAGCAGCCCGTACAGCGCGAGGATCTGCGGCCAGTCGGTGTCCTCGACGCGGGCCGCCTCGTCGTGCACGGCGGCGATCGCGCCTGCAGCTGGTACTCGCCGACCGCGCCCGCGCGGCAGCGCGCTCGGTGATCAGCGCGACCCCTTCGGCGATCAGCTCGCGGTCCCACCGCGCCCGGTCCTGCTCGGCCAGCGGGATCAGCTCGCCGCCGGGCCGGTCCGGGCCGGGCGGCGCGCGTCGGTGAGCAGCATCAGCGCCAGCAGCCCGGTCGACCTCGCCGTCGTCGGGCAGCATGCGCGTGCAGCATCCGGGTCAGCCGGATCGCCTCGCCGGACAGCTCGGTGCGGTGCAGGTCGGCGCCGATGCTGCTGGCGTAGCCCTCGTTGAAGATCAGGTACAGCACGTGCAGCACCGAGCGCAGCCGCTCGCGCCCGCTCCTCGGCGCGTCGGCATGCTGGAACGGCACGCCCGACGCCTTGATGCTCTGCTTGGCCCGGCTGATCCGCTGCGCCATGGTCGCCTCCGGCACCAGGAACGCCTTGGCGATCTCGGCCGTGGTCAGGCCGCCGACGGCGCGCAGCGTCAGCGCGATCGCCGACGCCGGGTCAGCGCCGGATGGCAGCACATGAACAGCAGGATCAGCGTGTCGTCGCGTGCCGGTGACGTCCACGGCCGGCGGCTCGTGCCAGCGCCGCGAGCGTCCTCGCGGCGGCGCCGGGCCGTGCTCGCTGCGGAGCTGGTCGGTCATCCGCCGCGACGGCGGTCTGGATCAGCCAGCCGCGCGGGTTGTCCGGCATGCCCTCGGCCGGCCAGTGCAGCGCCGCCGCGAGCAGCGCCTCCTGCACGGCGTCCTCGGCGGCGTCGAAGTCGCCGAAGCGCCGGACGACCACGCCGAGGACCTGCGGCGCCAGTTCGCGCAGCAGGTCCTCGATGGCCCGCGCCGGCGCTCACGGTCACAGGTCGCGCGGGCGCGCCCATCACCTGGCGCACCTCGATCGGCTGCTGGATCGGCACGCCGCCCGGGCCCGGCGCGGCCGACGCCTTGCGCCGCGATCTCGATGGCGCGCTCCTCCGACTCGACGTCGATCATCCGGTAGCCGGCGAGCAGCTCCTTGGACTCCGGGAACGGGCCGTCGGTGACCACCGGGGCGCCGACGCCGTCGAAGCTCACGTTCTTGGCCAGCTCCGGCCCGGCCAGCGCCTGTCCGTCGACCAATTCGCCCTTGTCGATCAGCTCGCGGTTGAAGGCACTGAGAAAGTCGAGGTGCGCGGTGATGTCCGCCGGGTGCCCAGTCGGTCATGGGCTCGACGCCCTCGATCTCGCCGTACTTCGGCAGCAGCATGAACTTCGTCATGTCTGGCTCTCCATCACTCGCTGCGCCCATCGTGGCGCATGCACGGGTAGGACGGAGCGGGCGGGCCGGTCTCGACATCCGCCGCACCGACCACCTGCGGTACGTCACGTCGAATCCGCCCCCACGTCGAACCATCGCTCGAACCTTCCCACTGGGCGGTGATGGTGTTGCCGTCCGTACTCAGATTGCCCGTGAACCGCTGGTAGAAGCCCGGCGCCTACCGCCAGATCTTCCATACGCCGTCGGCAAAACTCATCTGGTAGACGCGAAACACGCCGCGGGCATCCGCGTAGAGCATCGAGAACGTCTCGCTCGTGTCGTCGAGTCCGAAGATCGCGGTGACCGGGAACGGCGAGTTGGCGCTCCACTCCGCCGGCGCCGCGTCCGCGGCCTAGCCGTCCGCGTGCTGCATCAGAACGCCCCGCCTTCCTGCCACTGGAAGGACGTGTGGCCGACTCCCACGACCTGCCCGCCGACTGATGCCTGCATCTCCCACTCACCCACGAGCACATCCAAGCGGCTGAGCGCGGGATGTCGTGTCATCAATTCCTCCTTGATGGACCGAGGTGTTCTGATTTCTGTAGAAATCTAGCATGAACGCCGATCGGCGACGTTCCTGGTCGCGGAGGCTGTGCGACGCCATACTTAGCGCCTTATCGGCCCCCCTTGGCGGAGCGCATGGTAGCGATCGGCACGCGGCGTATCGGCCGGCTGAGCCGTACGTATCACGGCGTTCTGGCTGTCTTCCTCGCCGTGGCGCTGGTCGTTCAACTCGTGCTCGTACTGCGCAACGGAGTCGTGCCACATTCCACCCGGGTCATCCGGTTCTTCAGCTACTTCACGGTCGAAAGCAACATCCTCGTCATGGTCGGCGCGGCGACCCTCGCGGCCGACGCGTCCCGGGACGGGCGCTGGTGGCGGGTCATGCGTCTCGCACGGCCTGATCGGCATCGCCGTCACCTACAGCTCCGTGCTCGCCGGGCTGCACAATCTGACCGGCTGGGACAAGGCCACCGATGTCGCGCTGCACTACATCTCGCCGGTCGCTGCCGTGCTGGGCTGGCTGGTGTTCGGGCCGCGCCCGCGCATTGACGTCACGACGATCTGGCTCGCACTGATCTGGCCCGTGGCCTGGCTCGGCTACACGCTCGTGCACGGCGAACTGACGTCCTGGTACCCGTACCCGTTCGTCAATGTCGGCGAGCACGGTTACGGCCGGGTGTTGGTGAACTGCGTTGTCGTCGCCGTCGTCTTCCTCGTCCTCGCCGGTGGGGCATTACTCGTCGACCGCCGGGTTCCGGCCACCGATTAAGCTCGCGCTTCGTGGCAGGAACTCCGCGCTTGGTCACCGTCGCCGGTGATCCCGTGCTGCATCGCGTCAGCCGTCCGGTGACGTCCTTCGACGAGTCGCTCGCGACGTTGATCGACGACATGTTCGCCACGATGGCGGTCGCGTCAGGCGTCGGCCTGGCCGCACCGCAGGTCGGCGTCGACCTCGCCGTCTTCGTCTACGACTGCCCGGATGCCGAAGGGGTGGAGCACGTCGGGCACGTGGTCAACCCGCAGATCGTCTCGACGTCCGCGCAACTCGACGAAGGCGAGGAGGGCTGCCTGTCCGTGCCGGGGCCCTATCACGAACTGGCCCGCCCGTCGTCGGTGACGGTCCGGGGCGTCGACAAGACCGGTGCGCCCGTCGAGGTCACCGGCACCGGGTTCTTCGCCCGCTGCCTGATCCACGAGACCGAGCACCTGCGCGGCATCCTCTACATCGACCACCTGCCGCGAAACCGCCGCCGGCGCATCCTGCGCGAGATGGCCCCCTTCGAATGGAACGCCACGTAGTTAGTACTTCTCCGATCGTGCAACTTTCTCCGTCCTAGGCCGCAAGAAGTTGCACGATCTCGGCGAGGACGCGTTCGGCGACTCGTCAGCTCGGCGCCAGGTGAAGCGCAGCACCCTCCACCCCATGGCGACGAGTTCGTTCTGGCGGCCGGTCGCCCTCGAAGCGACCCGAGAACTCGTCGTGATGGCGCCGACCATCGATCTCAATCGCGACCTTCTGGTCCGGGAATGCGACGTCGGCGTACGCGATCTGGCCTCGGCCACTTGATCGGATACTGCGCCACCCATCTGCACGTTCGCGCGCCGCTAGCATCCGTGCAGCTTGCGCTCGGACTCGGCTTGTGCGCCGGGTTCGAGCGCGGCGAGCAGCCGACGCATTTGGACGTTGCCGGTACGGCCCGGCTCGCGTCGCGGGCCTGGCGAGGGTCGTCGATGAGCCATCCCTGCTGCAACGCCCGATCCCGCAGATCGCTCGCCGCGCGGACCGTTCCGTGCGTAACAGGTCGACGATCGTCCGCGCCCGTCGGTGGTGGCCAGCCCGTCATATGGAATGCAGTCCAGGCGCCCGAGCGGCACCCGATGCAGGCGGATGCCTGCGACCGGCTTGCGATATCGCCGATCCGCACTGTGACGTGCACTGTCGTTGTCGACGGCACGGGCAACTGCCACAGCCGCGCCGCGGACCGGTGGCTGATCACTCCGCCCTCCGACCAGAGGACGGCTGCCCACAATCGCTGGTATCGACACCGGCACCGGCCGTGGTGGGTAAACGCCGGGGAGCAATTCGCAGACTCGCTCGACGAGCAGGCTTTGTACGTGTCGCCCAGGCCGCACCGCAGAGCTGCGCGCGGCGATTGTGCCGTCCTGTCGACGGGCCCGCTCTTGCCAATCCATCGGCGCAGTGTGGCCGATCGGCACGCTCCCGCGGCCGTCATCCACAGACCTCTCGATTGTGCAACCTTCGGCGTCTAGGACCGGAGAAGTTGCACGATCCGGGGGACAGCGGGCAGGGCCACGTGCCACGGCGTGGGCACGCAGCACCGCGTCCACGGCGGCCGCTCAGAACTCGTGGGCGACCAGCTCGGCGATCTGGGCGGTGTTGAGGGCCGCGCCCTTGCGCAGGTTGTCGCCGGTGACGAAGAAGTCGAGCGCGCGCGGGTCGTCGATCGCCCGGCGGATCCGGCCGACCCAGGTCGGGTCGGTGCCGACCGCGTCGATCGGCATCGGGAACTCGCCGGCCGCCGGGTCGTCGACGAGGATCACGCCGGGCGCGTCGCGCAGCACCTCGCGCGCGCCTCGCCGCGTCCACCTCGGAGCCGAACACGGCGTGCACGCGCGACCGAGTGCGCCGGTCACCACCGGCACCCGGACGCAGGTCGCGGACACCTTGAGGTCGGGCAGGCCGAGAATCTTGCGCGACTCGTTGCGCATCTTCAGCTCCTCGGACGACCAGCCGCCGTCGCGCAGCGAGCCGGCCCACGGCACCACGTTGAGCGCGAGCGGCGCCGGGAACGGGCCCGAGGTCGTCGCCGACCGCCTGGCGCACGTTGCCGGAGCGCGAGCCGAGCGTCGCGGTCGCCGGCGACCTTGGCGATCTGGTCGAGCAGCGTGTCGACGCCGGCCTGCCCGGCGCCGGAGGCCGCCTGGTACGAGGCGAGGACCAGCTCGCGCAGGCCGTACTCGCGGTGCAGCGCGCCGACCGCGACGATCATCGCAGCGTCGTGCAGTTGGGGTTGGCGATGATGCCCTTGCGGCCGGTTGCGGACCTGCTCCGGGTTGATCTCGGGAACGACCAGCGGCACGTCGGGGTCCATCCGGAACGCGCCGGAGTTGTCGACCGCCACGGCGCCGCGGGCGGCCGCGATCGGCGCCCACTCGGCCGAGACCTCGTCGGGCACGTCGAACATCGCCACGTCGACGCCGTCGAAGACCTCGGCGCGACAGCTCCTGCACGGTCGACCGTCTCGCCCCGGACCGACAGCACGTCGTCCGGCCGAGCGGGCCGAGGCGACCAGCCGGATCTCGCCCCACGACGTTCGCCGCGTGGCGGCACGACGTGAGCATCTCGAACATCACCGTGCCGACCGCGCCGGTGGCCCCGACCACGGCGAGCGTGGGCATGCGGCGCGGTCGCTCACCGGCCGGTCCCGCCGTACACCACGGCCTCGCTCCTCGGTCGCCGCCGAGCTCGAACGCGTCGTGCACGGCGCGGACCGCGGCGTCGAGGTCGGTGTCGCGGCAGACCACCGAGACCCGGATCTCCGACGTGGAGATCATCTCGATGTTGACGCCGGCCTCGGCGAGCGCGGCGAAGAACTTCGCCGCCACGCCGGGGTGCGAGCGCATGCCGGCGCCGATCAGCGACACCTTGCCGATGTGGTCGTCGTAGAGCAGGCGTCTTGAAGCCGACGGCCTTCCTGGACCTTGTCCAGCGCCGCCATCGCGGTCGGGCCGTCGGTCTTGCGGCAGCGTGAACGAGATGTCGGTGCGGCCGGTGCCCCCGGTCGAGACGTTCTGCACGATCATGTCGATGTTGATCTCGGCGGCGGCCACGGTCTCGAAGATGCGCGCCGCCTCGCCGGGCTCGTCGGGCACGCCGACGATGGTGATCTTCGCCTCGCTGCGGTCGTGCGCGACGCCGGTGATGAGGGCTTGCTCCACGGGAAGATCCTCCATCGATGCCGGTCGACCATCGGTGCCGGGCTTGGTCGAGTAACGACGAGCGGACGTGGATCGGCACGTCGAACCGGCGGGCGTACTCCACGCAGCGCAGCGTGCAGCACCTTCGCCCCGCACGCGGCCAGCTCCAGCATCTCCTCGTAGGTGATCGTGCTCGATGCGCCGGGCGTGCCGGCACGATGCGCGGGTCGGCGGTGAAGACGCCGTCGACGTCGGTGTAGATCTCGCAGACGTCGGCGCTCGAGCGCGGCGGCCAGCGCCACCGCGGTGGTGTCGGAGCCGCCGCGGCCGAGCGTGGTGATGTCCTTGGTGTCCTGGCGACACGCCCTGGAAGCCGGCGACGATCGCGATCGCGCCCTCGTCGAGCGCGCCGCGATCCGCCCGGGCGTGACGTCGATGATGCGCGCCCGGCCGTGCGACGGACGTGGTGATCACGCCGGCCTGCGAGCCGGTGAACGAGCGGGCCTCGTACGCCGAGGTTGTGGATGGCCATCGCCAGCAGCGCCATCGAGATGCGCTCGCCGGCGGTGAGCAGCATGTCGAGCTCGCGCCCGGCGGCAGCGGGCACGACCTGTTCGGCGAGGTCGAGCAGCTCGTCGGTGGTGTCGCCCATCGCGGAGACCACGACGACGACGTCGTGGCCGGCCTTGCGGGCGTCGACGATGCGCTCGGCGACCCGCTTGATGCCGCTCGGCGTCGGCGACTGACGAGCCGCCGTACTTCTGCACGACGAGCGCCACGACGATCCCTTCGAGCGATCAACGAAACGCGCCAAGGATACCGGCCCCGGCTTTGGCGCCCGGCACCGGTTTTGCCGCGCCCGCCAGCGCCGAGCGCACCGACTTAGCCGGTTCTGCACGGAGTGCACCCTTGACACGATCCGCGAGCAGCCTCACGATGAGGCCACTAATTCATCCGATGAGTCCCGAAGAATCCCTGATAATTCGCGCATTCAATCAGCATGATCGCTCTACACATCCGATGATTGCCGAAGATTCGGAGGCAGACATGGCCACCTACTCGCGCCGGCAGGTTCTCGGCATGGCCGGCGGCGTCGCCCTGGTCGCGACCGCCGCGACCGCCGCTCGGGTGCCCACGGCGGGCGCAACAACCCCCCGGATGGGTCCCCGCGCCCACACCGGTACCCGTCCCAATCGACAGCCTGTTCAACAACGACGGCATCGACGCCGCGAGCGCCCATGACGGCAACTTCGACGGATCGGGCTACACGTTCCCGGGCGAGGCGCTGCCGAGCGGCTCGACGACGGTCAGCGGCGTGCCGTTCCTGCTCGGCAGTTCGGCGGCCGGCCAGCAGAACAACGTCGTCGCGGTGGGCCAGCAGATCACGATCCCGCAAGGGCGTTACCGGACAACCCGTGGATGGGCCACGCGCCGCGCAACCCGTACACGCTGCAGCCCGTGCCCTACACCGGCTACCAGTCCGGACGCGATTATGTGGCCGACTACCAGGCGCCGCAGATCGACGAACTGATCGACGGCTACGACCCGGACGTGATCTGGTTCGACATCGGCGGCGTCAACGACGACAACCACGTGGTGGCCCACTACCTCAATCACGCGAAGAACCGGGCGCGGCCCAAGGACGTCACCTTCAACAACCGCGGCGGCATAGCGGCGGCGGACTTCTCCACGCCCGAGTACACGACATATCCCGACACGGTCGTGGCGAAGTGGGAGTCCAGCCGCGGACTCGACCCGTTCTCGTACGGCATCAACCGCGCGACGCCCGACGATCAGTACATGACCGCCGAGGAGGTCGTGCAGTCGCTGGTCGACATCACCAGCAAGAACGGCAACTTCCTGCTCGACATCGGGCCCAATTTCGACGGGACGATACCGGCGATCATGCAACAGCGGCTGCGCGAGACGGGGGCGTGGCTGCGCGTCAACGGCGAGGCGATCTACGGCACGACGTACTGGTCGCGCATGGCCCAGCTCGGCAGCCTGCGATTCACCGTCAAGCAGAACGAGGCGTTCTACATCCACTAGTTCGAGCAGTCGTCACCGGAGCAACCAGCGGCATCGGCGCCGCCACCGCACGACGCCTTGCCGCAGACGGCGCCCGCGTCGCTCTGATCGGACGCCGCGAGGATCGCCTCAAGGCGCTCGCCGCGGAGATCGGCGGTTTCGCGGCGGTCGCCGACGTCGCCGATCAGGCTGAGATGCAGCACGCGGCCGCCGCGATCCGGGCCGAGTTCGGGCGCGTCGATCTCGTCGTCGCGAACGCCGGCGTCATGCTCGCCGCGCCGTTCGAGTCGGCGCAAACGGCCGAGTGGACGCAGATGCTCGACACCAACATCGCCGGGTTGCTCTGGACCGGCCGGGCATTCGCCGACGACCTTCTCGCGACCGCGGCGGACGGCGGCCGCGCCGACCTCGTGCACGTCGGCTCGATCGGTGGGCACCTGGTCTTCCCGACGTACGCCGTGTACACGGCGACGAAGGCCGCCGTGGCGCACCTGACCCGCAACCTGCGCGCCGAACTCGGCCCGCGCGGCGTGCGCGTGAAGAACGTGGAGCCGGGCCTGACCGGTACCGAACTCGGCGACGGGATGCTCGACGCGTCGGCCCGCGAGCAGTTGGCCGGCATGCGGGAGGCCATCGCGCCGATCGCCCCCGAGGCCATTGCCGATGCGATCGCCTACGCGGTCGGCGCCCCGGCGGACGTCAATGTCGCCGAGCTGATCGTGTTGCCGACCCGGCAAGGCTGACCGCTGACCGCTGACCGCTCGGCTCGGTTTTGGCCGCCCAGGCAGCTATTTGATGCTGGGCGGCCAAAACCGGGACCCGACAGCGGGGGTCAGGCGTTGGCGGCGAAGGCGGCCTCGAGGATGTCCAGCCCCTCGGTCAGCAGGGCGTCGCCGATGACCAGGGGCGGCAGGAACCGCAGCACGTTGCCGTACGTGCCCGCGGTCAGCGTGATCAGCCCCTCGCGGTGGCAGGCCGACGAGATCGCCGCGGTCAGCACCGGGTTCGGCCGCTTGTCCCCGGCGCTGGCCACCAACTCGACGGCGAGCATCGCGCCGCGCCCGCGCACGTCACCGATCTCGTCGTACTTGTCCGCGAGCGCGTGCAGTCGCGGCATCATGACCGACTCGATGCGACGCGCCGCCGAGCACAGGTCGTCCGCGCGCATCGTCTCGATCGCGGCGAGAGCCGCCGCGCAGGCCACCGGGTTGCCGCCGTAGGTGCCGCCCAGGCCGCCGACGTGCACCGCGTCCATGATCTCGGCGCGGCCGGTCACGCCGGCCAGCGGCATCCCGCCCGCAATGCCCTTGGCGGTGGTGATCAGGTCGGGCTCCACCCGCTCGTACGAGCACGCGAACCAGTCGCCGGTACGGCAGAAACCGGTCTGGATCTCGTCGGCGATCAGCAGGATCTCGTTGGCCCGGCACCACTCAGCGACCTGCCGCATGAAGCCCGGCGCCGGCACGACGAAGCCGCCCTCGCCCTGGATCGGCTCGATGATCACCGCGGCCGTGTTGGCCTCGCCGACCTGCGTGTGCACCAGATCGGTGAACGTCGCAAACGCCTCGGTGGCGCAGTTCTCCGTCGGCCAGCGGAACGGGTACGCCATCGGCACGCGGTAGATCTCGCCGGCGAACGGCCCGAAGCGGTGCTTGTACGGCATGTTCTTGGCGGTCAGCGACATCGTGAGGTTCGTGCGGCCGTGGTAGGCGTGGTCGAACGCGACGATCGCGGCGCGTCCCGTGTACGACCGGGCGATCTTCACCGCGTTCTCGACGGCCTCCGCGCCGGAGTTGAACAGCGCCGACCGTTTCGCGAACGACCCCGGCGTCAGCGCATTGAGCTGCTCGCAGACTTCGACGTACTCCTCGTACGGCGTGATCATGAAGCAGGTATGGGTGAAGTCGGCCACCTGGGCCTGCACGGCCTCGACCACGCGCGGCGCCGAGTTGCCCACCGAGGTCACGGCGATGCCTGATCCGAAATCGATCAACTGGTTGCCGTCGACGTCGACGACGATGCCGCCGCCGGCGCGTTCGACGTAGACGGGCAGCGTCGTGCCGATGCCCGTGGCGACGGCGGCCGTCTTGCGATTGTGCAACTCGTTCGAGCGCGGTCCGGGAATCGCCGTACGCAGCAACCGTTGTTGGGGAACGCTCATGATCAGCACCACTTTCTCTAGAAACGGCTACCGGCAGCGTCGTCGGCGAGTCGCTGGGCCGCCCACACCGGCAGCACCGCGACGACGATCAGCACGGCGGCCGCGACGTTGACGACGGGGGCCTGGTTGGGACGGAACAGGTTGCCGAATATCCACAACGGCAAGGTCTGCACGCTCGGGCTCGAGGTGAACGTCGTGACGACGATCTCGTCGAAGCTCAGCCCGAACGCCAGCAGCGCACCGGCAACGAGTGCGCCGCGCAGAGCCGGCATGGTCACCAGCCGGAACGTCTGCCAACCGGTCGCGCCGAGATCGGCCGACGCCTCCTCCAGCGATCCGCCCATCCGGCGAAGGCGGGCCTGGACGTTGTTGAAGATGATCACGATGCAGAACGTGGCGTGCCCGATGATCACCGTCGTCAGGCCGAATCCGATGCCGAGCGGGCCAAGCACGTTGCTGAACGCGGCGTTCAGCGCGATGCCCGTGACGATGCCCGGCAGCGCGATGGGCAGGATCACCAGGAAGCTCACCGTCGAGCGGCCGAAGAACCGGAAGCGTTGCACCGCGAACGCGGCCATCGAGCCCAGCACCAACGCGATGACCGTAGCGCCGAGCGCGGCCTTGATCGAGGTGCGCAGCGCAGCCAGCGCGCCCTCGCTGTTTGCCGCGGCGTGCCACCACGTCAGTGTGAACCCGGTCGGCGGGAAGGAGAATGTCCGCGACTTGTTGAACGCGTTGAGCACGACGAGCGCCAGCGGGATGTAGAGGAACGCCAGGCCGAGCGCCATCAGGATCCGCAGCGTCCAGCGCAGCCGGGGCGACAGTTCCATCACACGTTCTCCAGCGCGCCGGTGCGGCGCATCAGCAGCAGATACAGCACGATCGCGATCAACGGAATCGTCGACAACGCCGCCGCCAGCGGCTGGTTGTTCGCCGTGACGAGCTGCCCATAGATGACATTGGCAAGCATTTGCGTTTTTCCGCCGACGATGCCCACCGCGATGTAGTCGCCGAGCGTCAGCGAGAACGTGAAGATCGAGCCCGCGGCGATGGCCGGGAAACACCAGCGGGATCACGACCGATCGGGTGGTGCGCCCGGCGCCCGCACCAAGATCAGCGCTGGCCTCGAACAACGAGTTGGGCACCCGCTCGAATCCGGCATAGACCGGAATCACCATGTACGGCAACCACAGGTAGGACAAGGTGATCACGGTTGCCGTCAATCCGTACCCCGGCGTATGGCCGCCGGTCACCCAGGTCAGCGGCGCCGTTGGGCGCCAGCAGGCTGCGCCATGCGTAGGCCTTGACGAGGTAGCTCGCCCACAGCGGCGTAAGGACGGCGACGACGAGCAGCCGCCGGGCTCGCCGGCTGGCGACCTTGCTCATGTAGAACGCCATCGGAAACGCGATCAATGCGTCGATCACCGTGACGAGCAAGCGCGACGCCGATCGTGCGAAATGCCACGGTCCGGTACAGCGACTCGGTGAAGACGGTGCGCAGATTGTCGGTCGTGTAGCTGCGAATCACGTTGCCGGTAAAGGAATCCGTCGTCCACAACGCCGAGGCGAGCAACACCGCGATCGAGCCGAGGTAGGCGACGACCAGCCAGAGCATCGGCGCGCTCAACAGCAGGGCCAGCCGGGTGCGGCGCTTGGGCGCGAAGAACGCCGAGACCGCACCGCGCCGGTCGCGCGACTCTGGCGCGACCGGCGCGGTCGAAGGCTCAGCCCTTGATCTGCTGCCACTTGTCAACCCACTGCGAGTAATCGGTGCAGTCGTTGCCCTGCCGTCCACGCACTGGGTCTGCGGCGTCGTCCAGTAGTGGAGCTTGGCCGAGTACGCGGCGTCGAGTGCGTGGTAGGTGTCGCAGAAGGTCTTGTCACTGGTGTGCTGGCAGGCCAGCGTCTGGGCCGGCGCCTCACCGAAGTACTCGGCAACCTGGGCGTTCACCGATGGCGAGACGATGTAGTCCATCCACTTGTACATGCAGTTCGGGTGCTTCGCCTTCGACGAGATCATCCAGGTGTCCGACCAGCCGGTGGAGCCCTCCTTCGGCAGGACGGTGTCGACCTTGGTCTTGCCGCCGCCGTTGATCGTGTTGGCGATGACCTGCCAGGTCGTGCCGACCACCGAGGTGCCGGACTCGAACGCCTGCACCTCCTTGGTGTAGTCCGCCCAGTACTCGCCGATGTTCGCGTTCTGCTCCTTGAGCAGGGCTGCCGCGGCGTCGAGCTGCTTCGACGTGAGCGAGTACGGGTCCTTGATGCCGAGCGAGGGCTGGGTCGCCATCAGGTACAGCGCGGCGTCGGCGATGTAGATCGGCGAGTCGTAGGCGGTGACCTTCCCCTTGTAGGGCGTGCTCTTGTCGAACACGGCCGACCACGAGTCCGGCGCCGTCGTCACCTTGCTCGGATCCCACATCAGCAGGTTCGCGCCCCAGCCGTGCGGGATGCCGTACATCTTGCCGTCGACCGAGTTCCAGTTCCCGTTCTTGAGGAACGGCGAGATCGTCTTGTAGTTCGGCACGAGATCGGTGTTGACCGGCGCGACGTCGCCGCCGTAGATCAGCCGCAACGTGGCGTCACCCGAGGCGGAGACGCCGTCGTACTGGCCGGTCTTCATCAGCTGCACCATCTCGTCGGACGTGTTGCCGATCTTGACGTTGACCTTGCAGCCGGTCTGCTGCTCGAACGGGTGCACCCAGTCGACCTTCGGATCGTTCTGCCCGCTCTCGGCGTATCCGGCCCAGGCGATGATGTTCAGGGCGCCCTCGCCGTTGCCGACCGCGGTGGCCATCGGCACGTTCGGCGCCTTGCGGCCTTGCGTGCCGCTGTCGGATTTCGAACTGCTGCAGGCGGCCACGAGGGCGCCCACGGCCAGCACCGCGAGCGACGCTGACGACTCTGCGCTTCATATTCTTGGTTCCCCCTTGTTGTGCGATGACTGAACGGGCGCTCAGCCCGCGATCTCGCGTACGGCGCGACGATTCCCAGGACAGGGTGACTCGATCGCCGCGTCGCAGCGGAACGGAATCGGCGCCCGCGTTCAGCAGGGTGGCGCTGAACGTGACGCCTGACGTTGGCGTCGACGACGGCGCGGGTCAGCGCTCCGGCATAGACGATCTCGCTGACGACTCCGGGCATCGTGATCAGCCCCGACTCGGACCCGGCCGCGTCGCCCGCCGACACCCGCACCCGCTCCGGCCGGATCGCGAATGTCCCGTCCCGGCCGAGTACTTCGCGCGCCGCGTCGCCACTGATCAGGTTGGACGTGCCGACGAAGCTCGCCACGAACTCCGACGCCGGCGCCTCGTACACGTCCATCGCGCGCCCGACCTGCTCGACGCGGCCGTTGTTGAAGACCGCCAGGCGGTCGCAGAGCGTCAGCGCCTCGTCCTGGTCGTGCGTGACGAATACGAACGTAATGCCGACCTCGCGCTGAATCGCCTTGAGTTCCAACTGCATCTGCTCGCGCAGCTTGAGGTCGAGGGCACCGAGGGGCTCGTCGAGGAGCAGGACGCGCGGCCGGTTGATCAGCGCCCGAGCCAGGGCAACGCGCTGGCGCTGGCCGCCGGACAGTTCGCTCGGGCGGCGCGACCCGAAGTCGCCCAGCCGGACGAGATCGAGCGCCTCGGCGACCCGAGCAGCGCGCGCGGACTTCGCGACGCGTCGAACCCGCAGCCCGTACGCGACGTTCTGCTCGACGTTCATGTGCGGGAACAGCGCGTAGTCCTGGAAGACGGTGTTGACGTCGCGCCGGAACGGCGGCTGGTTGGTGGCGTCCACGCCGCCCAACCGGATCGTGCCCGCGGTCGGCTTCTCGAAGCCCGCGATCATCCGCAAGACGGTTGTCTTTCCCGAACCGGACGGGCCGAGCATCGCGAAGAATTCGCCGTCGGCGACGTCCAGATCGAGATTGTCGACGGCGACGACGGAGCCGAACGTCTTGCGCACGCCGCGCAGTTGGATTCCGGGCGCGGCACCGGCGGGATCGGCACGCTGCTCGCCGGTCTGCTCGTGCTGGCTCGCGACCGTCATCCGTCCCCCGGTATCACGATGTGCCTGGGCGGGCTACGAATGTAGGCCCGTCTCGATAACCGCGATCGTGTCGCCTTCGGTGACCACGTCCCCTTGGGCGACGGCCACCTCGGTGACCTCTCCGGAGACCTCGGCGAGCACCGGGATCTCCATCTTCATCGATTCCAGAATCACGAGCGGTTCGGTCGGGCCCACCTGATCACCGACTTTCACGTGGACCTGAGCGACATTGCCCACAAGCTCCGCGGCGACCGTATGTCTCATGCCGTGATGCTATGTGCGATCCGCCTGCCGATACCGCCAGAAATCAGAAGTCAATGTTGTGCATGACGTGCTTGATCCGCGTGTAATCCTCCAGTCCGTACACCGACAAGTCCTTGCCGTAGCCGGAATGCTTGAATCCGCCGTGCGGCATCTCGGCCACGAGCGGGATGTGGCAGTTCACCCACACGCAGCCGAAGTCGAGCCGGCGCGAGACGCGCATCGCCCGGCCGTGGTCCTTCGTCCAGACGCTCGACGCCAGGCCGTACTCGACGCTGTTCGCCCAGCGCACCGCCTCGTCCTCGTCGCTGAACTGCTGCATCGTGATGACCGGCCCGAAGATCTCCTGCTGCGAGGCCTCGTCGTCCTGCTGCAATCCGGCGACGACGGTGGGCTGCCAGAAGTAGCCACGATCGCCCTCACGGGCACCGCCGGCGAGGACGCGTGCGTGGTCGGGCAACCGGCCGAGCATGCCGCCGACGCGATCGAGTTGGTTCGCGTTGTTGAGCGGGCCGTACAGCGCATCGGTGTCGGACGGCGGGCCGGTGCGCGTACCCCGGGCCTGCTCGGCGAGCGCGTCGGCGAAGTCGTCGGCCACGCCCGGCGCGACGAGGACGCGGGTGGCGGCCGTGCAGTCCTGCCCGGCGTTGAAGTAGCCGGCGATGGCGATGTTCTCGGCCGCGTTCGCGATGTCGGCGTCGTCGAACACGATCACCGGCGCCTTGCCGCCGAGTTCGAGGTGGACGCGCTTGAGATCCTGCGCCGCCGTCGCCGCCACCTCCAGGCCCGCCCGCGTCGAGCCGGTGATCGACACCATTGCGGGCGTCTTGTGCGAGATGAGCGCCCGGCCGGTGTCGCGGTCGCCGCAGATCACGTTGAGCACGCCGGGCGGCAGGAACTCGGCGGCGATCTCGGCCATCATGACCGTCGAGACGGGCGTGGTGTCGCTCGGCTTGAGCACGACCGTATTGCCCGCCGCGATGGCCGGCGCGAGCTTCCAGATCGCCATCATCATCGGGTAGTTCCACGGCGCGACCTGCCCGACGACACCGACCGGCTCGCGCCGGACGTATGACGTGAAACCGCTCATGTACTCCCCGGCGCTGCGTCCTTCCAGCAGTCGGGCCGCGCCGGCGAAGAACCGCACCTGGTCGATCATCGGCGGGATCTCTTCGCTCTTGGTGAGCTCGATCGGCTTGCCGGTGTTCTGGCTCTCGGCGGCCACGAGGTCATCGGCGCGTTCCTCGAGGGCGTCGGCGAATCGGAGCAGCGCCCGCTGCCGTTCGCTCGGCGTCGTGTCGCGCCAGGTCTCGAACGCGGTCGCCGCGGCCGCGAACGCGCGGTCGACGTCCTCGGCGCCGGACACCGGCGTCGAACCGAACACCTCGCCGGTGGACGGGTCGATCAGATCGGCCCGTCGGCCATCTGCCGAATCGACCAGTTTGCCGTCGACGAAGTTCTGAATCACTCGTGAGGCCGTCATCAGGCGAACGCTACCGGCGCTGTTCCATCGACTCAACGACGGATTCCGTCGTCTTTCTCCAATCTTGTGGGGCAATTCCGCACAGCGGACCCAACCGAACGGCGGTTGCCGGGGTAGACAGGGTGTGATCCAGTGCCTCGGCCACCAGTCCAGCGTGGTGACCCGATGGGCGAGCATCGCAGCGAGCGCCAGCGAGCTGATCGCCACAGCGAGCGCAGCGAAGTCGGCGATGAGCGCTTGCGCGAAGAGCAGGTAAGTCAATGAGCGTTGCCGAGCAGAGGCGGGACGTTCCGATGACCGAACGCACGCCGGCCACGCCCGAGGAGTTCGCCGACTGGGTCCGTCCGCACCTGGCGGCGATGAGCCGGCTCTACGACAAGCTGAGCCAGATCGGCCTGCACGAGCTGTCGATCACGGTGTGGCTCAAGCCCGTTCGCTGAGCGACTCCGCTCGTTCGGCCAGGCGGCCGACGCGCAGTTCGGCGACTCCGCGGAAAGCCGCACTCAGCGCGCGGGCCAATACCCCGTGCTGGCTGAACTCGTGGACGACGATCGTGCCGGTACTCGTGGCTTGCATGTGCCAGGTGCCCGATCTCCCGCAGGCCGGGCACCTGCCACGTCGCCTCGATCAGGTCGTCCTCGATCTTGGTGTAGGTGAACGTTCCGGCGAGGCTGCCCCGAGTGCGGATTTCGTAGGCCTGCCCAACGATCGCGGGCGCCGGCCCCCGCACCGACAGGAACGCCGGATTCCAGTCCGGATAGGACAACGGTTGCAGCAAGATCGTGCGCACCCGTTCGGGAGAGGCGTGGACGTATCTCTTGGCGCTCTGCTCGTTCATTTCTGTGCTCTTCTCCAGGTTGGCGCGCCGCTCGACCGCGAGGCCCGCGGGCTGGCCGGCGACGAACGAGCGCAGGAAGCCGAGCAACGCAGACACGTCATGGCCGCCGCTCGCGTCGTCGATTGCGCTGTAGAGCTTCTCCTCGATCGCGAGGACTCGTCTTGCCAGACGCTTTCCCGTAGCCGTCAGCCTGATCTCGACGGATCGGCGGTCGTGGCTCGCGGTATCGCGGCTGACCATGCCGGCTTCGACGAGACGGTCGACCAGCCGGCTGGGATTGGTGCCGCTCTCGCAGACGAGCAATTCGCCCAGGCTGGTAAGGGTGAGCGGCTGCTGATCAGCCAGCAGTCGCAGCACCTCGGCCTGCGACGGCGTCAGGCCCAGCGGCCGCAACTGCTGGGCCAGCTGACGATTGCCGTCGCGCTGCGCGGCAAGAATGAGGTAGCGGATCTCTTCGGCGGGACGCATGGCGCTCATCGTGCCTCGTTGCTCGCCTTCGTCGCCGGCCGCGCGGTTCGCCGCCGCCAGTCGGGCGGCCGAGCCCGGGTCGTGCGCGGCGAGCACGACCAGGCCGGGCAGGCGGGCGCGCAGCGTCTCGATCATCTGCGTGGTCTTCTGCAGGTGCTTGCGCCGACCCACGCCCGGAACGCGCCCGCGCTCGAGCAGGTGCGCGTCATAGGTCAGGTCGCCGACCATGAGCAGCGGCGAACGCCCGGGCCGCCGCACCAGCAACGACATCGACCCCGGCGTGTGCCCCGGAGTGGGCAGCAACGTCAGAGAGCCGTCGCCGAACACGTCGTGCGATTTTGTGAACGGGTCCAGGCCGTGCTGGCCCGGTCCGTCGAAGGTGATGCGCTGCCAGCGCAGGTTCGGCAGGTCGATGCGCTTGCGCAGAAGGCCATTCATCTCCGGACGAGGCTTCATCGAGGGCATCCCATTCGGGCTGGCTCACGACGATCTCGGCGTGCCCCAACTCGGGAAGCCCGCCGATATGGTCTTGATGCAGGTGGGACAGAATCGCCGTCCGGACATGGGCGATGTCGTAGCCGATGCCCGCCAGGCGCGCGGTCAGCGTCTCGTCCGATTCGATCTCGAACCGCGCGAGCCGCCGGTAGATGTGGCCGGTGAATCCCTTCGGGAAGTAGTCAGGATCGAGGACCGACGCACGGTCCTGACCGGTATCGAAGAGCACCAATCCCTCGCGATGCTCGATGACATAGCTGTTGATCGGCAACGGTTTCGTCCATCTGCGCGAGGTCATCAGCCACCACAGCATGGGGGTGCCGTTCGACTCCACGTGCTGCGGGCGGATCGACACCGTGCCGGTACTGACCACGGACACCTGCCTGATCGGATCTGACATCGGAACTCCTTCTAGTCGTATGTCGTATCATTAGATTACACGACATTTAATGACGTGCAAGAGAGTTGTGACGACCGACGCATGCATGACGACGGTCGGCCGCAGCAAGCGGCGCGCTGGCGGGTGCGAGGCAGCGGGGCGCGCGGCGACGACGTCGGGTGGAGCTGTAGCGGCGCGCCCGCGCCGCGCGGAAGCGCAGCGGCGGTCAACGGTGGGCAGCGACGGCTGAGGGCAAACGGCCCCGGGATCGTCTCGCTCAGCGGCAAACGCCGCCGAGATCGTCTCTGCTGTAGCCGGCGAACGCTGGCGAGTCCAGCAGAGATGATCACCCACCCGGAGAAGACACCAGCTGATCACCTGCGGATCCCGCACCGCCTGCGGTACAAAACCCGCGGGTGATCAACTAGGAGGCAGCGGACCGGAACGTCGGCCGCGGGCGCGGCGCCCTGATCCAGTGCAAATCGCGCTGCTCTGGCGGCTCGATCTGCACATGATCGCCGCGCACCCCCTCCGCCGACCCCGAGTGCTCGCTGCTCACCAACAAGCCCGGCAACGGCAGGGGCCCAGGTCCCGGCGGCAACCGCCACGCCCAGGCCGGCGCAGCGGCCCGAGCCAGGTACCGGGTTGGCTTGCTCGCGGCTACCGAGTACCTTGTGCAGATCATGATTTGCGTGCTGCTTCTTCGCGGCCGCGACGAGGCCCGGTAACTCACACCGGTCGGCCCCTCGTCGCGGGCCGTTCTGCTGCCGACCGAATCCGGTTTTCCCGAACTAGGAGCAGCAGTCATGAGTAACCCGAATCGCCAGATTTCGTCGGGCATGCCGTGCTATCGGTACCGCCCATTCCCAGCCGTTGACCTGCCGGACCGCCAGTGGCCGGCGCGCAGCATCACCGCTGCCCCGCGCTGGCTGTCCACCGATCTGCGCGACGGCAACCAGGCCCTGATCGATCCGATGAACGCCGCCCGCAAGAACGCCATGTTCGACCTGCTGGTCCGCCTGGGCTACAAGGAGATCGAGGTCGGCTTCCCGGCGGCCAGCCAGACCGAATTCGACTTCATCCGCAACCTGATCAGCAGCGGCAAGATCCCCGACGACGTCCGGATCTCGGTACTGACCCAGGCGCGCGACGAACTCATCGAGCGCACCGTCCAATCGCTGGTCGGCGCCCGGAGCGCCACCGTGCACCTTTACAACGCAGCGGCGCCCATATTCCGTAAGGTCGTCTTCGGCTTTGCGGGCGACGGCCGCGAGGAATGCAAAGCCGTCGCCGCCGACGGCACGCGCGCCGTCATGAAATACGCCGAGTCATACCTGCCCGACACCGACTTCGGGTACGAATACTCGCCCGAGATATTCATGGACACCGAACTCGACTTCTCGCTCGAGATTTGCGAGGCGGTCATGGACGTGTGGCAGCCAGGCCGGGATCGCGAGATCGTCCTCAACCTGCCGTGCACGGTCGAGCGGTCGACGCCGAACGTCTACGCCGACCAGATCGAGTGGATGAGCCGCAACCTCTCCCGGCGCGAGCACGTCGCCCTGTCGGTGCACACGCACAACGATCGCGGAACCGCCGTCGCCGATGCGGAACTCGCCGTCCTGGCCGGCGCCCAACGCGTCGAGGGATGCCTGTTCGGCAACGGTGAGCGCACCGGCAACGTCGACCTCGTGACACTCGGCCTGAACCTGTTCAGCCAGGGCATCGATCCGCAGATCGACTTCAGCGACATCGACGAGATCCGCCGCACTGTCGAGTACTGCAACCGCATCGGCGTGCACGAACGCCATCCCTACGCCGGCGATCTGGTCTACACGTCGTTCTCCGGCTCGCACCAGGACGCGATCAAGAAGGCATTCGACGCGGCCGAGGCGGACGCCGCCGCGGCCGGCAAGTCCATGCGCGAGATGCCGTGGCACATGCCGTATCTGCCGATCGACCCGAAGGATGTCGGCCGTTCGTACGAGGCCGTGATCCGGGTGAACTCGCAGTCCGGCAAGGGCGGCGTCGCGTACATCATGAAGACCGACCACCACCTCGACCTGCCGCGCCGGCTGCAGATCGAGTTCAGCCACGTCATCCAGCGGCACACCGACGGCGAAGGCGGCGAGGTCAGCGCCGCGCAGATGTGGCAGATCTTCTCCGACGAGTACCTGACCAAGCACGACTTCGAGCTGGTCAACTTCACGTCGACGAGCGACGACGGCATCGAGCAAATCACCGCCACGGTAAGGGCATTCGGCAAGCAGCACGAGCTGACTGGCGTCGGCAACGGGCCGATCGCCGCGTTCTGCTCGGCACTGTCCATTGTGGACATGGGCCTGGGCGGCGTGAGCGTCCGCGTGCTCGACTACGCCGAGCACGCGCTCACGTCGGGGCGCGACGCTGAGGCGGCCGCCTACCTCGAGATCGAGGTAGGCGACCGCGTGCTGTGGGGCGTCGGTATCAGCGAGTCGATCGTGCAGGCGTCGCTGCTCGGCGTCATCAGCGCCCTCAACCGTGCGACGTGGGAGCGCGCCGCCGGCTGAGACAGCGTCAGTAGCCGGGTCAGCTTGCAGGTCGGCGGTGACTCGCTCAGGTTGACCTGCGCGCTGATGTAGGTCTCATCGGTGTCGTGCCTCGTCGACACTTTGTTGTCGAAGTCCTTCGCCTTGTAGGTGACCGACCACTTGAGGTCGCCGGTCACCTGCACGGTGAGGCCGTTGTCGAGATTCGCCTGCAGCACTCGGGACACATTGCTGGCCAGCCGCCACTTCGCCGTGCCGGCGACGGCCTCGAAGTCGAACACCTTTTGCGGGCACTGCACGGGCTCGGTGGATTTGACCTTCGTGCACGCCGCCAGTTTTGCGCTGACGGCGGTGACCACCTTCTTGCGTCCAGCCGGACTGAGTCCGGTGTCGAGAAAAGGCGAGACCGAATCGGTCGGAGACGTCGCGAAGTCATTGCTGCTCTTGTCGATGACGGTGATGTCAGGATCGGACGAGCCGAACTCGAGCGGACCCGGAAAGACGAAGATCTTCGTGCCCTGCACCGGCTTTCCGAACAATGTCAGGCCAGGGATGTCGTGCACCTCCGAGACATCGAAGCCGGTCACGGTCGCTTGCAACTGCCACTTGCCGGTCGTCTTGCGTAGAAAGAAATCGTCATCGACATTCTTCGAGCCGAATTGGTACGCGACGGGTACGCGGGCCTCGTTGCCCCGCTTCTCGACCTGGCCGACCTTGATATTTGTGATCTTCGCCTTCGCCTGCTGCTTAGCGAGAATCTCGTTGGTGAGAAAGGTTGCCGACCCGGGAGTCGGGCCGGCCTTGAGCGCTCCCGCGGCGTCGCCGTTGGCCAGAGCGTTCAGGTAGGCGCTGACCACCTTGTCGGGCCCGGCGCCGGAATCGCTTGAGCCGGCGATCAGCACGCCCGCCGTCACGCCGCCACCGACGACGAGTGCGGCCACCACGCCGACGATCGTCCACATCTTGGCCCGGGAACGACGCTGCGGCGGCGCACCCCACATCGGCCCGCCCTGCTGTGGGTAACCCGGCGCGTACTGGCCCTGCGGGTGGAATTGATCTTGCGGCGGGAATTGGGCCGAGAACTCGCCTTGGCGGTGGCGGGTACTGCGGCGGGAACTGGTCCTGCGGCGGACCTTGCGGCGGAAACTGTCCCGGCAGCGGACCTGCGCCGGGAACTCGCCCTGCGCCGGGAACTGCGGCGGGAACTGGTCCTGGGGCGGACCTTGCGGCGGCGGGAACTGGCCGCACTGCGGCGGCGCACCCTGCGGCGGCGGACCTTGCGGCGGCAGGAACTGACCCTGCGCGGGGAGTTCCGCCTGCTGTGGGTGCACGCCTTGTGGCGGCGGGAACTGGCCCTGCGGCGGGAGCTGGCCCGGCGGCGGAAAGTGGCCCTGCGGTGCGAATTGGCCTGGCGTGTTCTCGGGTGGCTCGTTCATTTCTTGTTCCTCTACGCTCCGTCAACGGCCATGAGACGCAGATGCGCTGCGGCCAATTGCCGACATCATGGCGTATCCGATAAATCGGCCAAACAGCTGGTCCGCCACATAGACGTCATGTATCCGGCAAACGTGCCCAACGCCGGGTCTCGCCAGAGCGGTGGTCCCGGGTGGCCGTTGCCCATAACCTGCCGATCAGGCCATGAAGCCCGCCGCGCCTTCCCGCTTGCCCGCTGAGATCAGCACAATTTCGGCGACCCCTCTGGTCAACACAGCGGGGAAGCAGCACGGCGCCACGCATGAAAGGCACGCGGCGGAGCGCACGCAAGGCACGTCAGGCGTCAGGCTCGCCGGGCGGGCTCAGGTCGTGCCAGATCAAGCCGGCCTCATCGCGATAGGTCAATGCGGCGGCCGGGGCACCGTCGCGCGGAACCGGCCGCGAGCGCCAGACATCGGGCGGCATGGCGGCAAAGCGACGCGACCGACGCGTGCCGAGAACGGTCAGAATCGTGAGGGCGAGCGCACCGAGAACGCCGACGGCGATGCCGGCCCAGACCCGTGACGACCAGCTTGAGGCCATCCCGCCGACGGCGAACGCACCGGGCGGCGCGGTGGTCGCCGCAGCAGCCGGCACGGCCAACCGCTTCGGGCGATAGGCGCTCGCGGCGACGAACGGGTCGAGCGCTTCGTACACCGGATTGGGCGCGTTGGACGGGACGGTGGCGCGGATGGCCCGCAGCGGATTGACCATGCCGTAGCCGTAGGCGGGATCGCGGGTGTCGGTGCGGTGATCGAGCGTGGCCAGCATGCGCGCGACGATGTGGCGACCGCTGAGCGTCGGGAATCTCGACCAGATCAGCGCGATGGCCGCAGACGTGACCGCGGTCGCCTGGCTCGTGCCGTCGCCGGCGAAGGCGTTACCCGGGACCCGGCCGAGCGTCGGCACGTTCACGCCGGGCGCGGTGACCGTCAGGTACTTGTGCCGCGACGAGAACCCGGCCACTCGTCCCTTCGAGTCGACCGCACCGACCGAGACAACGCCGAGGCACACGCCCGGCTCCTCGACCGGGCTGCCCTTCAAGTCCGTCGTTGCCGGCCGCCGCGACGACGATCGCGCCCTTGCCGATCGCGTACGTGATCGCGGCCTGCTCGTCAGCCGGGCAGGGCACCGAGTTCTGGGACGGACTGCGCGTGCCGCCGAGTGACATGCTCAGGATCTTGGCGCCGTGATCGGCCGACCAGCGGATGGCGTTGGCGAGATGATCGCCGCGGTTCGTCGGCCCGTCGTTCGTCCCGCGAAGGGGAACCGCGACCGGCAGCACCTTGGCGCGCGGAGCGAGACCGGTGATGCCGAGCAGGCCCGGCTTCGCCACCATGATCGACGCCATCGCGGTGCCGTGGCCGAACGGGTCGACGGCGTGGTCGGTTCGCCCGTCGCCGCCGCCGGTGCCGAAGTCCTTGCCTTGCAGGATCTGGCCCGACAGCTCCGGCAGATTCGCGTTCACGCCGGTGTCGATCTCGGCGATGGTGATGCCCTGCCCGCGGGCGCCGCCGTTCCACAACGACTGCACCTGCCAACTGTCGAACCACCACTCGGGAGCGTCGGGCGGGCCGGGCGCGGCAAATGCCGGCTGGGCGATCACGAGGGCCAAGGCCGCTACGAGGTACGCGATCGGTCGGCGCGTCATGACGGCGTGGTCCACTGCAGCTTGGTCGGGTCAGTCGCGTAGCACTGGGCCCGGACGTTCAGCGCAAGCGTGCCCGAATGTGAGAACGGCAGGTTGTTGAAGTCGAGGCGTTGATACCGGCCGTGCACGTCGATGGTGCCGCTGATGTCGATCAGCCCGGCCGGCCCGGGCGCGAGGGTGATGTCGAGGTGGGAACCGACATCGCTGGGCAGCGTTCCGCGAATGCTGCCGGGTACGGCCCGGTCATCGTTGATCGTCGGGCACGGTTGAATCACCTTCCCGTCGAGGCAGGCCTGCACCGCGGCGCCGACGGCGTCGGTAACTGCCTTCTGCCCGGCCGCGCTCACCGTGGGACGGAGGTTGTGCGGCACGACGCCGTGCAGATGCACGACCAGCTGACCGACATCGAGGTTGGGCGTATCGGCTGCGATCGGCAACGCACCGGGGAACAGCAGCACCGTGCCGGACGGGACGGCCGCGCCGGCCAGGACGAGTCGCTCGCCGGCGACCACTGGATCGAGCTTGGTCGGCACGGCCGTCGCGGCCAGCCGCCACCCGTCGCTGTGTTTCGCCAGGCTGACCGTGTCGTTCACGACGACTGTCTTGCCCCGAAACCGCAGTTGGTACTGGACGGTGACCTTGGCGGTATCGCCCTGCTCGGACGTCGACAGCACGGAGACGCTGGTGAGCTTGGCGATCTTGAGGCCGGCTCGCAGTACGTCGCTGGTCAGGAACGTGCGCGACCCCTCGGGCAGATCACCGAGCGCGAGAGCGGCCGGCGCGTCGCCGCGACCGAGCGCGTGAAAGTACGTCCGGACAACAGCACCCGGCGTGGACGCCCCGGTATATGCCGTGACAGCAACGACCGTTCCGCCGATCAGGGCAGCGAGCGCGGCGAGAACGGCGACCCAGAACATCCCACGATGCCGGCGAGGTGGCGGCGGAGCCGGCGGCGGCAGTTGCGAGGAATCGACGTGCAGCGGGAACAACGGATGGCCCGGCACCGGCGGGTTTCCCGTGCCGAACGCCGAGGATTGCACGGCGCCGACCTGCGGCATCGAGGGAGGCGGCGGCGGGGGCCACGCCCCACCGGGTAGGCCGGAGTCAGGCGGCTGGCTGCTCATTCGACGCGCCGCCGTCCCGACAGCGCCCGCCCGAGCGTCACCTCGTCGGCGTACTCGAGATCGCCGCCGACCGGCAGGCCGCTGGCCAGCCTGGACACCGCGATGCCCATCGGCTTGACCAGGCGCGCGAGGTAGGTCGCCGTCGCCTCGCCCTCCAGGTTGGGGTCGGTGGCCAGGATGAGTTCGGTGACGACGCCGTCGGCGAGACGGGTCATCAGCTCGCGCACGCGCAGATCGTCCGGGCCCACGCCGTCGATCGGGCTGATCGCCCCGCCGAGGACGTGGTAGCGCCCGCGGAACTCGCGCGTGCGCTCTACGGCGATGACGTCCTTGGGTTCCTCGACGACGCAGATGACGGACAGATCGCGTCGCGTGTCACGGCAGATTCGGCACTCGTCCGCCTCGGAGACGTTGCCGCATATTCGGCAGAACCGAACCTCGTTCTTGACCCGCGTCAAGGTGCTCGCCAGCCGCTCGACGTCTGCCGGTTCCGCGGCCAACAGGTGAAACGCGATGCGCTGGGCGCTTTTCGGACCGACGCCGGGCAGCCTGCCGAGCTCGTCGATCAGATCCTGGACGGCGCCCTCGTACATGCGTTAAAGGCCGGGGATGCCGAGGCCGCCCAGGCCACCCCCGAGAGCACCGGTAACCGGGCCCATCTTCTCGGCGGCCAGTTCGCCGACCGCCCGATTCGCGTCGCGGACCGCGGCCACGATCAGATCCTGCAGGGTCTCCACGTCGTCCGGATCGATCGCCTTGGGATCGATCGCGACGGCCCTGAGCTCGCCCGTGCCGGAGACGGTCGCGGTAACCAGACCTCCGCCGGCGCTGCCGGTGAGCTCAGCCTCGGCAAGCTCGGCCTGCGCATCAGCCATCTGCTGCTGCATCTTCTGGGCCTGCTTCATCAGCTGCTGCATGTTCGGCTGGCCGCCGAAGCCACTGCCACGCGAACTCAACTCTGGACCTCCGCACCTTGCTCGTCGCGCACGCGCATCACTTCTCGTTCTGCGTCGGGCTTACTGATGCTCGCTCGCGAAAACTCGCGGCGCGCTCTCGTCGGGGGTAAGCGTAGCCGCGCGGACGAAGTGCCAGTGTTCGACGTGCGTCATGTGCGACGGTTTGCCCCCGCAGTTCTCATCTGCTTACTGAGGGCCGCTTGCTCAGGGCTGGTCGTCGAGCGGGCGGGCGCCGAGCGTCGACTGCAGCAGGCTGAGCGCGTCTGCCTCGGCATCGGCCGCCGGCGGCTGCGCGGCCGGTTCCGGATCGGAATCGTCGCGGGGGTCCGGTTCGTGCCGCGACGGTGCCGACCTCGGAGTGCCCGGGTCGGTGCCCGACGTGCCCGCGGTTGCCGGCGCCGGGGCGCCGCCGGCGACCTCGACGACCACCCGCCAGGTGCCGCCGATGACGCGCGCGAGAGCCGTCCGCAGCAACTCGATGTTGGCGTCGTCACCGATCATCTTGGCCAGCGGAGCGGTCGGCGCACTGAGGGTCACGCGGTCGACGTCGAGGGTGGCGACCTGGGCATTGTCGAGCAGCGCACGGGTACGGCGGCTGGACTGCTTGACGACGTCGAGCACATCCGGCCACAGCCTGCGCAGCGCAGCGGCGTCGACCGGCCCGGTGGTGGACGCCGGCGCGGCCGCAACCGGCGCTGCGCTCAACCGGCGCGGCGCTGGCCGGCGCGGCTTCAATCGGAGCAGCCGGAGTCGGCTCGGGCTTGCTCGGCGGGCGCTCCGCTGCCTTCGTGGACGCCGCACGCGGCGCGGCCGCCCGCTTGCGTGGCGCCGCCTCGCTGGGCTTCTCGGTGCTCGGCGCGGGCTCGGGCGGCGGCGAAACGCTCTGGATGACGGCATTGCGCCGTTCGAGCCGCTCGATGCGCTGGAGCAGGGCGGCGGAATCCGCGGCCGCGTCCGGCAACTGCATCCGCGCGCAGAGCAGTTCGAGGACGAGTCGCGGCGAGGTCGTCCCGCGCATCTCGACGAGCGCGGTGTGCACGATCTCGGCGTTGCGTACGAGGGTTGCCCCGCCGATGCGGGTCGCCTGGTCGGACATGCGCTGCAGGGTGTCGGCCGCGTCGTCGATCAGGCCGCGTTCGGCGGCGTCGGGAACAGCGTCGAGGACGATCAGGTCGCGGAAGCGGTCGAGCAGGTCGGCGGCGAACCGTCGCGGATCATGCCCGGCCTCGACGACGCGGTCGACCGTGCCGTACACCGAAGCGGCATCGCCCGCGGCGAGGGCGTCGACCATGTCGTCGAGCAGCGTCGAGTCGGTGACCCCGAGCAGGCCGACCGCGTCGGCATACGTGACGCCCTCCGGACCGGCACCGGCGAGCAGCTGATCGAGAACCGACAGGGAGTCCCGGGCCGAGCCGCCGCCTGCTCGCACGACGACGGGCAGCACCGCCGGAGCGACCTTGACGCCTTCGGTGGCGCAGATGCGTTCGAGATGCGCGCGCATGACGCCCGGCGGGATGAGCCGGAACGGGTAGTGATGGGTGCGCGAGCGGATCGTCTGCAGCACCTTGTCGGGCTCGGTGGTGGCGAAGACGAAGACCAGGAACTCGGGCGGCTCCTCGATCAGCTTCAGCAGGGCATTGAAGCCCTGCGTGGTGACCATGTGCGCCTCGTCGATGATGTAGACCTTGTACCGGTCGCGGACGGGTGCGTAGAACGCGCGCTCGCGAAGCTCGCGGGCATCGTCGACACCACCGTGGCTGGCCGCGTCGATCTCGATGACGTCGATGGAGCCGGTGCCGTTCGGGGCCAACTCGACGCACGAGTCACATACGCCGCACGGCGTGGGAGTCGGCCCCTTCTCGCAGTTCAGCGAGCGGGCCAGGATGCGCGCGCTGGACGTCTTGCCGCAGCCGCGCGGGCCGCTGAACAGGTAGGCGTGGTTGATGCGACCCGCCGCGAGCGCCTGGCTCAGCGGACCCGTCACATGATCCTGACCGATGACCTCGGCGAACGTCGCTGAGCGATACTTCCGATACAGCGCCAGAGCCACGGGTTAGACCCTAAGGCACGCGCCTGACATCCCGCGCCGCCTTCAGCGCCCGCCTAGGCCACCGCCTCCTCGCACGGGTGCGACGGCAGCTAACGACCCGTCCGCGAGTGGGTAGGTCGACGACGGTCCGGATGCGACCAGCAGCCACAGAGCGTCGAGCAGACGGTCGATGTCACCCAACGAACTGCCCACCCCGATACTCGCGCGCACGACACCGCGCGGATGCGCTCCGACTCCGATGCCGTGCTCGGCGGACAGGTACGCAGCAACCTGCGCGCAGTCGTAGCCATGAACGCTGAAGCTCACCAGACCCACCGGATCGACGTCGGGCCAACTGCGATGCACCGTGATGTCCGGCATCTCGTCGAGGCCATCGATCAGCAGAGCCAGCAACGCCCGCTCGTGCGCCTCGACCGTCCCGGCCGGAAGTGCCTCGAGCGCTCGGCACGCGGCGGCCAGCGCGGCGACGCCGACCGGGTCGGGACCGCCCCTCGTGGCGCTCGGGCGACGCCGCGTCGAGCCAGTCGCGTGGCCCGATCAGTGCGCCCGTTCCGACCGGGGCGTACAGCTTGTGCCCGGACAGCGCGACGTAGTCGGCACCGAGTGCGGCCATGTTGCCGCGCGCGGCGAGTCGCCCGGCGTCGACGGCAAGTCGCGCGCCGTGCCTGTGGGCGACGGCCGCCATCTCGCGGATCGGCGTGCATTCGCCCGTGACGTCGGACGCCCCGGTTACCACGACGAGCGCCGCCGGCCGCTCGGCGAGTGCGGCGGCGAGTCTGTCCACTGTGGACGCCGCGGTCTCGGCGGCCACCACCACTCGATGGCAACCGCCGCCAGGCAAGGAGATTCGCGTGATGCTCGACGTGGACGACCTCGCCGGGTACGGCACTGGCCAGCAGGTCCAACGCGTCGTCAGTGAATACGACGACATCGTCCGGACGGGCGCCGACGAAACGCGCCACATCGTCGCGAGCGGAGTCGTACACGTGCGATGTGTAGCGACGCGTGCCCGCATGGGACGACTGCAGTCGAGCGACATGCGCGGCCACCGCCTCCAACGCGGGCGTGCTCGCCGCGTAATCGAGATTCACGTAACGCGCCGAACCACCCTGAATCAGCGGAACGTGCAGATCGGCACCGGCCACCGGCAGCAGCGGCAACACCGTGGATCGGCTCAACGGGACGGGCACGACACTCCTCCATGCTCGGGACCCGGGCACGGATCCGCGCTTGCCGGCACCGATCGGTGCGGGCCGTGTCATCACCCGGGGCACCCCACCGCGGAGGAGGGTTGCCGGCCAGCAAGCCGGGGCTTAGCGCTGGCGCTCGTGACGATGGGGAGCTTAACAGGGCGATCTTGTGCGACGGCGTGGCAGACCGGGACAACTCGAGTCGAGCGACTGGGGCCCGGATCAAGCGGACCCGGGCAGCAAAGGACCCCCCGCGCACCCGCCAGAGCCTGCTTATCCTTGCTGCCTTCCGGCCCTGGGGAGGTTCGCAGGATGGGCGCCGCACGGGGGGCCGACGGCCGAGTCTACGGGAGGCTGGGGGAGACCGAGCCTGGCCCGGATCGCCGGCGTTCGGGTGCCCGGTATCCTCGCCGACGGAGGATTCGCCTAGTGGCCTAGGGCGCACGATTGGAAATCGTGTTGGGAGAGATCCCTCAGGGGTTCAAATCCCCTATCCTCCGCCAGCAAATCCGGGCCTTCGCGCCGGGCGCCGCTTGTGCGGACGCCCGTCGTTTCGGTCGAGGGTCTCAGTTTGGGGCTCAGTTGCCCTCCAAGTTGGGGCGTTGGAACGTTGAGTCTGGCTTGCGGTGCGTTGCCTGCAAGCCGGGCTCGCCGCGCACGTCGTGGCGGTCGCGGACGCCTGGTGTGCGCACGTCGGTGCCGACTGCCTGTTCGAGGGTCTGCGCGCTCAGGTGCAGCTGGCGAAGGACGCCCTCGCCGCGATCGGGCCGACATCTCCGGGCTGCGCAGTCTCGACCGTCGCGGGCTCGTATATGTCGGCAGGGGCAGTGTTGCGGCGCAGCGCCTTGATGACTGACCCGGAGGCGGCGAAGCACCCTGTCCGCGGCTAGATGAGTGCGTTCCGATCGGGCATCATCGCCGGGTGCCGAATGTCATTGCGCCACCTATCCGTGGAGCCGTGAGATCGGGGCGACTGTCCGGCGGGTGGCCTCGGCGTCGGCCACGAGTCGGGCGACGATGGCGGCGTCCTGGCTGACGCCGAAGAGCAGCGAGGAACGGCGGGTGCGAAGGAAATGCACTCCGCAGAAGTAGAGACCTGGCACGGTAGTGCTAGCGCCGTCTTCTGTGAGCGGGAAGCCCATCTCGTCGGCGATCGGGAAGTCGATCCAGCGGTAGTCCGGCCGGAAGCCCGAGGTCACGATCACCGCGCCGACCGCGCGCAGGTCGAGCTCACACACCGGGTCGTAGGTGAACGGCGCCGGGGTCGGCAGCTCCGGTACCGCGTACCCGCGTGCGGGCAGCTCGGCTTTCATCAGCCGGCAGGTATCGGCCCACCGGGCGTCGCCGAAGGCGACGGACGCACCTAGATCGTCCGCGAAGCTCGCGCGGTTACCGTCCACGCCGGCGAGGCGACCGAGCAAGCACACGCCGAGGGACTGCAGGGTGCGGTAGTGCAAATCGTGACCACCGCCGGCGCCCGTTGTCTGGACGTTCGCAACGAACCGTGCCGAAGGCGACGGCAGCTCGGCCAGGGTCTGATCGTAGAAGCTGGTCCGGGTCAGCCAGGTGATGATGTCGAGCCCGTCCAGCCGGCGCGGCGCCCACGGCGCGCGGCCACACGCCAGGAATACGTCCCGACCGGCAAGGTGCAATTCCTCCGCGAGCTGGCAGCCGGTCTGCCCGCTGCCGACGATCAGCACCTGCCCATCCGGCAGTGCGCCCGGGTTGCGGTAGTCGTGCGCATCCAAGACCAGCACACCCGGCGGAAACCCGGACACGGCAGCGGGACGGAACTGGCGCTGATACGCCCCGGTGCACACCACGACCGTGGACGCGTCGAGGTCTCCCTCTGAGGTACTCACCTGAAACCGGGCTGCGGCACCTGCATGCAGCGCATCCACGCGCACCCCTTCGCGAATTGGTGCGCCTGCTGCGTAATCCTCCAGGTAGGCCACGATCTCATCGCGCGGGACGTGCCCTTCCGGATCGTCACCTGCATACGGACTGCCCGACAGGTCCATCGTCCAGTTCGGCGTCACCAACGTGAAGCTGTCCCAGCGATCTCGCCACGCCTGCCCCACCCGCGCCCGCTCCAAGACAACGTGCTCAACCTCAAGTTCGGTCAGTCCCCGGCTCACAGCAAGGCCGGCCTGGCCAGCCCCAATGACCACCGTCGACACCACAACCACCCCCCACTCGACTCGCAGTGAATCCGTAACCGGGACCGCGGTCAATCCCTACCCGAACCCAGGTACGCCATGAGTAATCGCCCGCACGTGCGAACCCGCGAGCCAGGCAGCTACGCGCCCGCGAGGGATCAGCAACCCTCATAACCGGCACCCCGGACGATCCATCACCGCGCCGAACGGCGATGGCATCGACCTGTCTAGGCGCCCGCTGCCCGAGCCGCTTTCGGCGATCCCCGGCGAAAGGCTCAGCTCACCTGAGTGGATGCAGTGATGCACACGAACATGCGCGACCGAACGCACTACATTCGGCACGAGTGTGCGCAACATCAGCGGTGAGATCCGGACGTTCGGACCCAGCAGGACTGTGGAGAGTTGTGCAGGTCAGCCCTCGGGACCGTTAGACGAACCGGTGTGCTCGTCGGCGGGAGTCCGCCGAAGTCCAGGCGCAGCGCCTGCGATTGCAACGCGGGCGCGTTGGTGGCGGTCCTGTCACGTGGCGCCGGCGCGTGGGCGTCTCTCACCCCGGCGGGGGGATGTCCGGCGGCCGGTAGCGGTCTTGTCTGGGGTCAGCACCGGGGTGGGTTAACCGTGGTGCGTGACGGCGGCGTCGTCAGGCTGCTGCGGCTCGGAGGGTGGCATGATGGAGAAGGCTGGTGGCACGGCAAAGCGGTCTGGTGCACGGGCCGGGACGGTGGAGCACCTCAGCCGGGCGGATCGGGTAGCGCGAGGCAAGGACGCGCGCGTGTTGGCGCCGCTCGCCTCGCACGCGGAGTTCGTGGCGGGCGGGTCGCGGGATCCGGTGGGCTTGTTGCTGGATCAAGAAGCGTCGCGGGTGCCGGAGTTGGTGCCGATCCGGCATGGGCGGATGCTCGTCTCGCCGTTCACGTTCTACCGGGGCGCTGCGCTGCCGATGGCGGCCGATCTGTCCGGCACGCCCACCTCGGGGCTGCGGGTGCAGTTGTGCGGGGACGCGCACCTGTCCAACTTCGGGGCGTTCGCCTCTCCGGAGCGGAACCTGGTCTTTGACGTCAACGACTTCGACGAGACCCTGCCCGGGCCGTTCGAGTGGGATGTCAAGCGGCTGGCCGCGAGCTGTTCCGTGGCCGGGCGCGACAACGGCTACCCGGCGAAGGACTGCCGCGCGCTCGCGCTCGCCGCGGCCGAGGGATACCGCACCGCGATGCGCGGCTTCGCCGAGCAGTCGTTGATGGAGGTCTGGTACGCGCACCTGGACATTGAGCAGGCCATCGGCCAGTTCCGGTCCCAGGTCAAAGCGAAAAGATTCAAGGCGGGCCAGGCGATGCTGGCTAAGGCGCACACCCGCGACAGCATGCAGGCGCTGGGCAAGCTCACCACGGTGGTCGACGGACAGCGGAAGATCATCAGCACCCCCCCGACGATCGTCCCGGTCGAGGAAGTCTTCGCCGATGTGCAGGCCGACGCGCTCTACCAGCAGCTGCGCACGGTGCTGAGCAAGTACCGGCGCACCCTGCAATCTGACCGCCGACACTTGCTCGAACAGTTCGCGATGGTCCAGGTGGCCCGCAAGGTCGTCGGGGTCGGCAGCGTCGGCACCCGCGCCTGGATCGTCCTGATGGAGACCGGTGACGGCGTCGAACCGCTGTTCCTGCAGGCCAAAGAGGCCCAGCCGTCGGTGCTGGCCGACTACTGCGGACACAGTCAGTACGCCAACCAGGGAGAACGCGTCGTGGCCGGGCAGCACCTGATGCAGGCCCAGAGTGACATCTTCCTCGGCTGGACCCGCGTGACCGGCCCCGACGGGGTAGATCGCGACTACTACGTGCGCCAACTGCGGGACTGGAAATTCTCGGTGCCGATCGAGCAGATGCTTCCCGCAGGGCTGACGGCCTACGCCCGACTGTGCGGCTGGACGCTCGCCCGCGCCCACGCTCGCTCCGGTGACCGCGTCGCACTGGCGGCCTACCTCGGCGGTTCCACCAAATTCGACCAAGCCATCGCCGAGTTCGCCGAAACCTACGCCGACCAGAACGAACGCGACTACGCCGCACTGCAAACCGCCGTCAAGGACGGCAAGGCTCAAGCCACCTCCGGCATCTAGGAACAGGCACACGCGCTGCCGCGCCGAACCGGCGGGCTGAGCCTGGCCAGCCGGTGCGACCACGAGAACAGCGCGTCAGCCGACCTCAGCGTCGATCTGATCGCGCTGGCTTGGTGGGTTAGCGCTGGGTTAGCGCGGCCTGTCGAGCGATGTGTAGGAGGCCTTGCTATGCCAGGTGATCCAGACCCGCGCAGACACCTCTCGCTGAGTACTGACCGGATGGTGGCGTTGAGCGATGGCGTGTTCGGTTTCGCGATGACGCTGCTCGTGGTCGATATCGCGGTACGCCCGCCGGGCACACCGTTGGAGCAGTTCCTGCACGCGTGGCCGGCGTACGTGGCCTACGTCGGTGAGCTTCCTGACGATCGGGGCTACGTGGCTGCTCCACACCGTGTTAACTGAGCGGCTCGCCCGGGCAGACCCGATCCTCGTTCGACTGAATCTACTTGTTCTGCTCGTCGTGGTGTTCCTGCCGTTCCCGACCCGCCTCATCGCAGACAGCCTGCACCGCACCAACGCCGAACGAGTGGCGGTCACGGTCTACGGGCTGACACTCGTGGCGATCCGCCTGCTCGGGACGGGCCTGAGCGCATATGCGCGACGTGAACACCTCAACACCCCACACTCAGACGGTGAGGACTCACGGAACGTGCCACGAAAACTGCTGCCCTCCGTCATCGCATATGTAATCGCGATCCTGATCGGGATCGGCCTACCGCTGCTCGCGGTGGCGCTGTACTTCAGCATCGCCGTGTATCTGGTCGTCCCCTTCCGAGAGGTCAGACAGCTGCTGTTCAAGCGTTCATAGGCTATCGCCGATCAACGCTGCTCCAGGCCGGACCTAAACCCTGCAACACGCCAACGGCACGTCGAGCATCCGCATACGGCGCGCCCTTCTACCTGACGAAAGTGGGTACGCTTGGGGGTTTGCCGGCCGAACATTCGTCATTGCATTTGCCAGATATGACGCTCTGCAGATCGGTCGCCGCGGTCCTCACTTGCGTCAGTGATGAAGTGATCGCCCGGGCGCGCCTAGCTCACCGGATCAGCGCCCCTTCATCGGTTCTCATTGGCTGCAGCATCGGGACTCAGAAGGTTGTCCTCGAGGGTTGGGCCGTGACCTGCCGCACCTCCGAGTGCGCACACAACGTTCACGGGCGGCGCACCTAAGGCGACTCAGAAACGTATCCGCGGACTCGTGGTTTGCCTGACCCGATCAGGGTTTCTTGGACTTGACGTCCTTGGCCAAATCGGCTGACAACCTGGCCACGACGGCAGCTCTCGTGATCGGGTCCAACGCATTGATCTCTGTCTCGATGTCATCGACGGTCCTATTCGCGAGACTGTGCGGGTCGCGCAGTCTAAGGACGACAAACACCATAACTGCGGCCGCCCCAGCAACGATCGCGATCGTCACGTTTCGCTTGAACCGCTCGATAGCTCAATCCCTTAACTCGCATGGAATTTCCCGATTCACATCGGGCCGAGTCGGAAGATGTCCAGGACGATGCGGAAAAGGAGGAAGAACCACAGGACCCACACGAAGAACTCGAGCATCGTCGAGAACAAGTTCAGCAGGAGTAGTCCTGTGACGCTAGAGGCAGGGCGGTACTCATGGTCGCGCCTCTTCTGCAGCATTCGACACTTCACGGCGACCCGGCGGCCGTGCTAAGGGTGCGCGACTACCGTGCCGGCCAGGAGGATGTAGACGACGACGCACGACACGCCGCACGGCAAACTCGTGAAACCCGCCCGGCCAATCGACAAATATGAGGTCGACATCGCCCGTCAATCCGACGGCCGCCCGCCCGACTCACCCATGTCGCAGGTGACCGCCGGCATCATCTGCCGAGAACGCCACCGGCCGGGCCGCAGTCACCCCGTACGGCTCCCGTCAATGGTT
Organism: uncultured Actinomycetota bacterium; assembly: GCA_963709985.1. Lineage (GTDB taxonomy): Bacteria > Actinomycetota > Actinomycetes > Mycobacteriales > Jatrophihabitantaceae > DASXRA01. The sequence continues at coordinate 3,687 of CAVPYQ010000040.1, read as the reverse complement.
CGGGTCGAGTCTGCCTGGCCTGAACGGCGAGGTTCTATGTGACGTCCGGGCGGTCGCTTAGTCGCAGCGCCGCGCGCCTGCACCTGACGGCGACAGGTCCGGGGCAGACTCTGCAAATGGCCAATGCGCCGATCGTGCCGCAGCGTCCAGCGGGTCTGCGCACCGATCGGATGGAGGCATTCAGCGATGGGGTTTTCGCCATCGCGATCACGCTGCTCGTCCTTGAGATCTCCGTTCCGCCCGGGTCGGGGGATCATCTTCTGCGAGCGTTCGCCGAGCAGTGGCCTTCGTATCTGGCATATGTGGTGAGCTTCGCGACCATCGGCGCCGCCTGGCTGGCGCACAGTGTCATCACTGAGTACCTCGATCGGGCCGACGCCGTCCTCGTCCGTCTGAACTTGCTGCTACTCATGGTGGTGTCGTTCCTCCCATTCCCGACCCGCCTGCTCGCCGAGTACACCCGCGAGAAGCGGCCAGAACGGGTCGCGGCCACCATCTACGGCATCACGCTATTGGTGGCCGCGACCATGATCTCGGTGTTGTGGCGTTACGCGGTCCGCCGCCGGCTCGTCCACCCCGATGCCGCCGACACGGAACTACAGATGATCACCAAACGTCTGACGCCCAGTCTGGCTGGCTATGTTGCGCTGATCATCGTCGGCCTATTCCTGCCGGTCGTTGCCGTGCTCGGCTATCTCGCGATCTCGCTCAGCCTCCTGTCGCCGTTCGGGTTGCTCAGACGCCGTCGACAACCGCGACCCTAACGGCGCACGGTCCAGCGAGGCGGCGGTGCCCCAAGGGCGCTCTGGCTGCGAATCTCAACCGTGGTACCGAAAGACGCCACGCGAACCGACCAAGATCAAAGTAATAGGCACGAGCATCCCCCTGAGTGTGCGCACCATCCGCAGGCAGATTCGTATGTTCGTTACAAGACGCGAAAGACGCCGTCGGCGTCCGCCGAGTTGGCAAAATCGACGAAGTCCAGAAGCATCGTTCGTCCCGCGCTGGTAACACACCGAGCGGCCTGCGGCTCCCGAGGGCTGGTCTGCACTGGCGCGAGGTCGACCCCGACCACATGGGTTGGCCCGACCTGGGTAAGTCCGTACCGATGTTGCGAGGTCCTGGGCCGAGGCGATATCGACGTTGCCGGTGACAGCCGCGATATACCGAGCGAGGCGCGGCTCGCCATATACTGGCGCGTCACGCACGGCGGACGCACTCTGGGGGGCTTCGTGGCCGAGATCAGCACACGCCGCGCGGGCGAGGACGAGCCACAGACCGGCGAGGTCAGCCGGGGTGCGAAGGTGGCCGCTCCTCTCGTCGCCGGGGTCGGCGCATGGGCTGTGCGCAAGGCCCTGGACTCTGGTTTCCGCCTCGCGACCGGACGCCCGGCTCCAACTGCGAGTGACCTCAACATTTTGCCCCGCAGAATCGTGCTCTGGGCGGCCGTAACGGCCGCGGGGGTTGCAGCTGTCAACGTCGCGGTCGATCGCGTGATGCTGCGGCCCAAGGCACGCCCCGCCGCCTGAACGTTGCTGCAGTCGCGCGCAGCCGGCGAGGTTTCCGGGCCGATGCCGCGCCGCCGTTCGCCTGAACACGGCTGCGGGTAGCCGGGCTGTGGTGGATGTCGACATGAGTGGCGAGGCACCGGTGGAAGGTTCGCCGTCACAGTCCACCGAGCGCCGCGATTTCTGGATCGCGATCGGGTACGCGTTCGCGGTTGGGCGCGTTCGTGGGGTTGGAATTTCTGGGCGTCGTGCACGCCGGGAGCAATATGGAGGGCGTTGCGCGGAGCGGCTCTCCTGCAAGAACACCGCAGGACCGTGGTCCGTGAACGGTGCGCACCAATGGTCGAACTTCGGGGGGTGCACGCTGTTGACCGAAGGCTAGACCTGACGGCTGTCATCGCTGAGATACACGGCGGCCTCAACGTCCCCATTGGCGGCGTACTTCAAGGCGATAGATTGGACCTGATACGCGCAGCCCTCGCGGCCAAGGCCGGGGGCACTCACCCAATCGAAGTGCGCGGGAATATGACTGGTCGTCAAGGTCTGCGTTGTGCCGCCGTGAGGATCGACGAAACGGACCGTGGTAGTCATAGCACGTCACGGTAGCCCAGCCGAGCACTTCAGTCGATCCAGCTCCGCGTCCCCCTTTGTGCCATTCCTGAAGGAGCGGGGCCGGTCAATGGCGCTGGTTGTTGTTGGTTGACGCTTCTGGTTTTGCCGATGTCGTAAGGGTGAACGCTGGCAAGTGGCGAACGACGAGTGCCGAGCAGCGTTGCGCTGTCAGCAGCGGTCGACCACGGCCAGGCACCGCGCCACCGAGATCAAGACATCACCAGGATGGATTTCTCATTGCGAGTTGACGGATCATCGAGGACGGACCGTCCTCAAGTCCTCTGCCGCGCCGGTGTTCGTGTCCACGCGGATCGCGGCTACTCCGTACGCTCGGAGCCGCCTCACCCGACAGATCCACGACAGTTGCGAGTGCCTGCCCTTCACAGCCCGGATCGTCCACAGCGGCAGCTACGAAGGCCAGGGCGGAGTCTGCGGGCAGAATGGCGGCGACTCAGGCAGGGTCAGCATGCGCCGATTCGGCGCCGTGATCGCTGAACCGACCCGGCCCAACTGCGGAGTCGACAGCGATCATTGCGAAGCCGGGCAGAGCCAACCAGAACCCAGCGCCGACCACGCGATCGAGTTACCCGACAGCCTGGGACGCGAACCCCGTCCATGGATCAGCTGAGCACTTTCGCTTTCTGTGCCGCGAACTCAGCGTCGGTGAGCACGCCCTGATCGCGCAGAGCGGCCAGCTTGGTCAGTTCCTCTGCCGTGCTGGTAGGTGTGCCGGCCGCCGATTGGATGTAGCTGCGTGCTGGCCGCGTCGGCTGCTTGGGCTTGGCGCGCATCGCGGTCTGCCATCGATCCTCCGCGTGCGATCAGGTAGATGAATACCCCGAGGAATGGCAGGACGATTACGAAGATCAGCCACAAAGTCTTGCCCCAGCCACCGAGATCGTGACTGCGGAAGATGTCGAAGATGACCCGGAAAAGGAGGAAGAACCACAGCACCCACAAGAAGATCTCGAGCATCGTCCAGAACAGGTTCAGCAACGGGTAGTCCTGTGAAGCCAGAGGCATCGCAGTGATCATGTTCTCGTCCCTTCTGCAGTCGTGCGTTGGAGAGTTGAACGTTCCGGAATGGGTCTTACTTGCATTTTCCTGATGCGGCGTTCTCCAAGTCGCCGGCCGAGTTCTTCACTTGGGTGACCGATGAGCCGATCGCCGCGATCGCGGCTGCGGAAGGCTGGGCCTGCGCAGATTTGATCGCGGCGTCCAGGCTGGTCAGCGAGTTTTGCAGCGCCGTGGTCTGCGGGGCGAACTCCGACTTCGCATCGGTGGCGAACGCTTTCGCGTTGGTTTGGACGCTGCTCAGCGCGGTCTTCAGGGAGTCGAGGCCGTTCGCGGAGACGTCGACATTGCCGAGGTTCTGCACAGAGGTCTTGAGCTGGTCGGCATCGCTGCAGTAGGCCGGCTTGCTGCTGCTGCCATTACTGCTACATCCGACGATGAGCGCGGACAGGACGAGGGCAACGCCCGGCAGCAGCGGGCGAATGCTCCACGGATTCGCAGGTCTCATGTGTACTCCAAGGCGCAGGGCCCGGCTGGGCGCGAAACCCATGCC
>CAVPYQ010000039.1:0-248218 GCA_963709985.1 uncultured Actinomycetota bacterium | reverse complement strand
GGACGGGACACGCTGTCAAGTAGTAACCTGCTCGCGTGACCCGATACGCAGCGCTCTACTGCCGGCTCTCGCCACGCCCGGACGGTAGCTACGAAGGCGTCGACGCCCAGGAACGCTGGGGCCGCGACTACGCCGCGTCCGCCTGGCCGGGCGTACCGGTGCGCGTCTACGCTGACGCCGGCATCTCGGCGGCCAATGGAGACCACCGACCTGGGTACGAGCAACTGCTCGAGGCGATCGACCGAGGCGAGGTCGCGCACATGTGGGCCGTCGAGCAGTCCCGGCTCGAGCGCCGCGAGGTCGAATGGTTCCAACTCGCCGCCCTGCTCGACGCGGCCGGCATCACCGAGTTGCACACGACGCGCGACGGCATCGTGCGCGTCCGTGATGAGGTGTCCGGCATCAAAGCGGTTCTGGCCGCCAGTGAGGTACGCAAATTGACAAGGCGTGTCAACGATCGGCTCGACGATATTGCCAGCGAAGGCCGTCCGAGTGGCGCAACGCCATTCGGCTACAGGCACACGCTGGATGCCAGCGGCGAGAAGACCTTGGAGATCGTGCCCCAGCAGGCTGGGGCGATCCTATGGGCCGCCGATCGAGTGCTTGCCGGGTGGAGCTTGACGCACATTGCCGCTGAGCTAACCGCTCGCGGCTTTCGCGGTGCGCACGGTGGCAAACTGACGCAGCAGTCAATACGGTCCATGGTCACCGCTCCCACCATTGCAGGATTGCGTGTGCACCGCGGCGAGATCGTCCGCAAGGGTTTATGGCCAGAAATTCTCGATGAGGACACGTGGAATCAATGCCGGGCGAAACTCGCGGCCGGTCGCACTGTGCAACGCACCGGCGGGGGCGCTTACACGGTCGGCACCGATCGCGTGCCACCGGGCCGGAAGTACACCCTGACCGGCGGGCTCGCCGTCTGCGGTGTCTGCCGCGCGCCTCTGGTCGGCGCGCTGAAGCAACTGAAGAACGGCAAGCGCAAGCCCTACCTGCTGTGCCATCCAACCCGAGGCGGTAAAGCCTGCGTCGGGATCCTGCTCGACGAGGTCGAGGCGCACGTCGTCAAGGAACTGTTCGCCGAGCTGGACAAGCCCGAGTTCCTCGCCGCGGTCGCCGCTGACGACCACGCTGATCGCCGCGACGAGATCGGGAAGGCGCTGCGCGCTGTCGAGGTCCAGCGCAACGACCTGGCCGCGCTGTGGGCGACGCCGGGCGAGTTGACGATGGCCGAGTGGCAGACCGCTCGTCGTGCTCTCGCCGAGCACGAGCAGCAGCTACACGCCGAGCTGGCCGCTGTCCCGCCGCCGCTCATCCACGTGGACATCGCCACCGCCCGCGGCGCGTGGCCGGCCATGACCTTGGACGAGCAGCGCGAGTTCATCCGACTGTTCATCACCCGAGTGACGATCAAGCGGGCCAAGCCCGGCACCCGAGGATTCGACCCCGGCCGTGTCGCGATCGACTGGCGCCAGATTTAGAGCTTCGGCAACGGCAACGCAATCACGCGATCTCGGTCGAGGGCGGCTCGATACTCGATGCGCATCCGTTCCAAGGTGATCGGGTAGGGCCGGCCGCACTTGCACCGCCACGTCTTCGACGGCGCGAGCACCATCGCGCCGTTCTCGTCGAACGTGGAGCGGTGAGGATCGGGCCGGTAGGCCAACTTGATGTGATCGTCACCGCCGAGGGCGTCGATGCGTTTGCCACACGGCGTACAGACGAGGCGGACGGCCTGCGCTTTCGCTGCAGCGCGCAGGTCCCGCGTCGTCCGGGTACCGCGTCCGTAGGCGTCGGGGTTGACGATGTTCTCGCGGTAGTACGTGTCGCCGGGACGTTCGTGCCGTTCCACGGCTACGATTATCGCGCAATCTGAATATCCCCCGCCTGCACCGACACGCAGGCGCGTGACATCACTCCGGCTCTGGTGCGCTCCCGGAACCTGCCGCACGCCTGGCGTGACGGCCAGGGAGCAACCATGCCCGACCGCAGGCGTACCAACAGCACCGCCGCGGCCACCGCAGAGCACAAACGCCGAGCCGCGCACCGCGCTGTCGACGACCCTGCTCAACTCGCGCGAGCCGCACGCATCGTCCGTGTCGCGATCGAACGCGGCCGGCTCAGTGCCGAAGATCTGCAAACCGGCAGCGGTGATGCCGCATGAGCCCGCCGGGAAATGTCGACGGCCGGCGCCCCCACGGCACCGGCCCGACGACGAACACCCAGCAGACCACCACCACAGCAGTCCCTGACAGCGTAACCGCTCAGCCCACGATTACCGGTCTGGACAGGGCCATCGCCAACGCGTCGTCCTGGGACGCGGCGAACTTCCGGGCCGCCGTCGTCGACTGGGCGAAACGCCCGCGGCCGTTCACGATCGAGGACGTCCTAGAAGACACCGGTGTACCGGTTGACCATCCGAACCGTGTCGGTGCGCTCACGGTCGCACTCGCCAAAGAGGGCGTGATCGTTCCAGTCGGCTACACCAAAGCGAGACGGGCGAGCAGGGCGAGCGGCGTCGTTCGTGTGTGGCGTGGCCGCCGTGATGACGAATGAGCGGGCGTCGACATCGACGAGACGGAATCCGCGACCGGTGGGCCGCGTCCGTTGCTGCATCGTCGGTCGGCAACGCGTGCAAGGTGCTGCTGTTCTACCTCGTTGCCACAGGGCGAGTCACTGAACACGGACGCATGACCTTCCACCGTGAGACCGTCGCGAAGGAGCTGCGCATCTATCCGCAACGGGTGACCGAGCGCATCGCCGAAGCGAAGGCTGCGCGACTGCTCGACCACGTCGGAGGCGGATACGAGGGACGGACTTCGGAGTATGTGCTCGTCATCCCGACACCCTCAGAGGTACCGGCTGGGCGGTTACCTCTGAGGCGAGAGGTAGCGGGTGAGCGGTTACCTCTGAGCGGTTACCTCTCAGGGCCAAGAGGTACCGGCTCAGCGGTTACCCATCGCGTGCGCGTGACTAACGCAACGAAGAACGAAGAGCGCAGCGACGAGGGAGTGCCAGCCGCGGAACTTGACGTCGACGTCTCACCTAACGGCAAGCGTCCTGCTCTAGAACTCAGCCCCGCTGGAACTGTCCGCCGCTGCGAATGCGGCACCGCGGACGTTGCCGCGGGGCATGACGTCTGCGTCGGCTGCTTCGCCGACCGCATCGCGCAACGCCGTAAGAAGGAGTCCGCGTGATACCTATCCCTTGGCTGACGGAGCGGCAGCGGTCGCTGCTGTGCTGGCTCGCGATCCGGGTGTTGGTCGATCAGATCGGCTGCACCGAGGAGACCGCCGCGGAGGCGCTCGACGAGCTGGCCGGCCGTGGCGAGGTTCGGCTGCGCGGCGATGACCGCAATGTGTGGCTGCTGGCGTGCGGCAAGCCGCTTGTGCATTCGACTCGGGGCTGGCTGGCGGGTCACGTCGATCCGTCAGCGAACTGAAGGGCTCGCCTCCCACCGAGGCGTGACGCGGCACCGGCGCGCATGGTTGCCCGCCTCGCGGGCCGGTGCCGCTGTTATCCTTGATCACGAGGCGGGCAACCTCACGAGAGGCACCGCCTTGTCCGTCACCCTTCCCGAGCGAGTCCGTGAGCGCCGCGACAGCGCCCGCCAGGCCGCCGCAGAGATCCTCACCCGCGCCGCCGACGACGGCCGCGACCTGACCCCGGATGACCTCGCCGAGCATCAACGCCACGTCGACGCCGAACGCGAGGCCGCAGACGAGCTGGACCGGCTGCGCGATGAGCAGATCGCCGAACTGCGCGCCGGTACCGCCCGGGCTGGTGGGCGGCCGGTGCTCACCCGCGCTGAGGCGGATATCGCCCGGGCGTTCAAGTCGGCGATCTTCGCGAAGAATCGGCGGCGCCGATCGAGTTCGGCACCGACCTGGCCGACGAGTGGCCCGACGACATGCCCGAGGTGGTGCACGGCCGCACCGGCAACGTGAAGATCCACACCCGGGACACGCTGAAGTCCACGGCCACGCAGGCGATGGGCGTCACCGTGTATGACCGCCTGGTCGAGCACATGGTGGACGCGTCGGCGATCATGTCGGCCGGCGCGACGGTGGTCACCACCGGCACCGGCGAAGACTTGATCGTGCCGAAGTCGACCGGCTACGTCACCACCGCGATCATCGGTGAAGGCGCGTCGATCACCGAGTCGGACCCGACGCTGTCGACGGTCACGCTCAAGAGCTTCAAGTATGCGAACTACTTCGAGATCTCCCAGGAGCTGGCGAACGACACCCCGACGAACCTGCTGGACTACCTGTCCCGGGCCGCGGCGACCGCGCTGTCGCTGGGCACCACCGGGTTCGGCAACGACCTGATCAACGGGGTGGGCACGACCGCGCCGCGTGGTCTGCTGCTCGACGCCGCGACCGGTGTCACCGGACCGGCCGGCACCGGCACCACCCTCGGCGCGCAGGGCACCGCGAACCAGGGCACCGACGCGCTGTGGAACCTGGTCGGCTCGGTCGCCGAGCCGTACGCGGCGGCGCCGCGGGCCGGGTTCCTGCTCCGCAACGCCTCCGACATCATCATCCGCAAGCTGCGCGACACCACCGGACAACCGGTCAGCGGGCTGACCACCCGAGGCCAGATCCTCGGCTACCCGTCCTACCTGGACGCGTTCATGCCGGCGATGGCCAACACCGCGGAGTCGATCGCGTTCGGCGACATGTCCCGGTACCTGATCCGCATCGTCAACGGCGTGCGATTCGAACGCTCCGATGAGTTCCGGTTCCAGAACGACCTGGTCGCGTTCCGGTGCATCGTCCGCCTCGACGGCGCGCTGATCGACCTCGGCGCCGTCCGCACGTTCGTCAACACCACCTGATCGCCGATGTGGCCATTCCGGCGCCGCGCCGTCGAGCCGCCCGAGCATGAACGGGTGCTGTTCAACGTCGGCGACATCTCGCCGTACGCGGGCAGATACACCAGCTACAACCGCACCGTGGTCACCGCCGACACCGCGGGCCGGCTGTCCGCGGTGTGGCGCTGCCTCGTGCTGCTGTGCGACGTGATCTCCACGCTGCCCGATCGACGTGTACCGCTCGGGCAGCCGGGTACCGGTCGACCCGACACCGCAACTGTTCACCCGCCCGGCCGCCGACATGCCCTTCGACGAATGGGTGTGGATCATGCTGTGGGAGGCGTTGACCAGCCCCGCCGCGTGGGGGCTGATCGTGGACCGCGCCGGGCCGGGGCTGCGCCCCTCGCAGATCGAGCCGCTGTGCCGCGGGCGGGTCACCGCATCGACGCTGCGCTACAGCGACCGGGCCGCCACCGTGTACCGCCTCGACGGCCGCGAACTCGACCCGGCCGACCTGTTCCGGTTCCGGCTCTACCCGGCCGCCGGCAGCGTGGTCGGGCTCGACCCGGTCGCCTACGCCGCGGAGGCCATCGGCGCCGGGCTGGCCGCGCAACGCTTCGGTGCGCAATTCTTCGCCGACTCCGCGATCCCGTCCGGCATCCTCACCAGCGACCAGCAGCTTCGCCCGGACTCGGCCGCCGCGATGAAAGAGCGTTGGGATGCGACGCGCAGCGGCAGGCGCGATACCGCCGTGCTCGGTGGCGGGCTGAAGTTCCAGGCGATCACCGTCAGCCCCGAGGAATCACAGAACCTCGAAACCCGCAAGTTCAGCGTTCAGGAAGCGTGCCGCTACTTCGGGGTGCCACCGGAGATGATCGGCAGCGAATCCGGCGGCTCGCTGACCTACGCCAACGTCGAGCAGCGTGACCTGGACTTCCTCAAGTACGGCGTCGGCCCGAAGCTCGCCCGACTGGAGTCCGCGCTCAACGGGCTGCTGCCCCGCGGCCAATACGTCAAGTTCAACACCGGCGCGCTGCTGCGCACCGACCTCAAAACCAGATACGAGTCCTACGCGCTCGCCCTCGCCGGCCCGCAGCCGTGGCTGACCGTCGACGAGGTCCGCGAACTCGAGGACCGCGAACCGATCGACCCGCAACTGTCCACAGTGGACAGTCCGCCGTCCGCGCTCGGGGTGGTCGCATGACGATCCTGCACCGCACGTTCACCACCGACCTGCACGTCCGCGAGGACGACCGGATCATCGCCGGCACCCTCGTGCCCTACGGCGCGCCGACCCAAGTCACCGAATACGGCCGCACCTACACCGAAGACTTCGCCCCGCACGCGTTCGCCGCCGACGTGGGTCGGGCCAGCGAGATCGAGCTGACCGCGCTGCACCCGCGCTCCGGTGACGTGCTCCCCATCGGGGTAACCCTGTCGCTGACCGACACGCCGACCGGGCTCGACGCCGAGTTCAGGATCAGCGAAACAGAGTTCGGCAACGACGTGCTCACCCTGGTCCGCGACAAGGCGCTGCGCTCGCTGTCCGCCGGGTTCGCCGAAGGCCGCAACCAATGGCACACCCGCGACCACGTAACCCGCGTGACCGCCACCCTCGACCACGCCGCGCTCGTACGCCGCGGCGCCTACCCGAACGCCCGGCTGCGTGGCGCACAACCCCGCACCGACCCGCTGCAACTGATCGCCCGACTGCGGCTGGCATGAGCACCAGCGGCAGCACCGCCGAACGCGGCTACACCGGCGAGCACGTCAAGCTACGCCGAAGGTGGACGCCAGCCGTCGCCGCCGGGCAAGCCAACTGCCACGAGATCATCTGCCTGCACGAGTCACGGTGGATCCGACCAGGCACACCATGGGACCTCGCGCACGACCGTGTCACCGGCGGGTACCGGGGCCCGGCGCACCGAAGTGCAACAGAGCCGAGGGCGCCCGATGGGGCAACCAGGCACGCGGGCACCGCCGCCGGCACCAACCGCGAGCTGTTCACCAGCAACCGCCGCCGCGCCACTGGTGAACACGGCCGCGAGTTCTGACAGGACACGGCCATGACCCCGCAGTCACCGTCTCGTACACACACACCGCGGTGGGCGTCGCCGCGGTCGCGTCGGCGCACGTCCGGGCCGGCTGTCGCGGCCGTGGCGAAGCAGCTGGGGCTGGATCTGCTGCCGTGGCAGCGGATGGTGCTGCGCGACGGCGCTGGAGCAGTCGCCGGGGCCGCCCGGCCTACCGCGACGTGATCGTCAGCGTGCCGCGGCAGTCGGGCAAGTCGTCGCTCGCGCTGTCGCTGATGGTGTGGCGGATGCTGTCCGAGCCGGACGTGCGGATCTTGTACAGCGCGCAGACCCGGTCCGCGGCGCGGGAGAAGCTGCTCTCGTCCTGGTGGCCGCGGCTGTCCCGCTCGCCGCTGGCGGATCGGTTCCGGTTGTTCCGTGGGTTCGGCGCCGAGACGATCACCTGCGACAACGGCAGCACGCTGCAGTTGCTCAGCGCGACGGAAAGTCAGCGGCCACGGTGAGACCGTCGACCTGGTGCATCGTCGATGAGGCGTGGGTGCACCAGGACGCTCGGGTCGAGCAGAGCGTGCGGCCGACGATGGCGACCCGCCGGCATGCGCAGTTGTGGGCCATGTCCACGGCGGGCACGTCGAAGTCGGTGTGGTGGCGCAGGCAAGCTGGACGCCGGCCGGGCCGCCGCAGAGATGAGCGTCGCCGATGGGCTGGCGTGCTTCGACTGGTCCGCGCCGGACGACTGCAACCCGGCCGACGAGGCCGTCTGGTGGCAGACGATGCCCGCGCTGGGCCGACTGAGCGACGTCGAGACGGTACGTCTCGACATGCAGAACATGGCCCTGGTCGAGTTCTCCCGGGCCTACCTGAACATCTGGCCGAACCCGGCCGGGGAGGGCTGGAAGCTGATCCCGCAAGACGTCTGGGAGAGGGCCCGAGATGACTAAGCCGCCGCCGTACACGGCGCTCGGGGTGGAGGTTTCCGCGGACCGCTACGCGGTCTGGATCGCGCTCGCCGGCGAAGGTGACCGCGGCGCCGTGGTCGAGCTGCTCGACCCGGTCGACCCGTTCAAGGTCGACGCCGTCGAGACCGTCATCGCGCTGACCGCACAGCACCCGGTCACGGTCGTGGCGGTCAACCCGCACGGCAACGGCGCGACCCTGGTCGACCCGCTGCAGGCACGCGGCGTCGCCGCTGCTGCTGCCGGACAGTTCGGGGATGGTGAAGGCGTGGGGGACTATTCCATGACCGCACCGTCGCCGGAACGCTGCGGCACCGCGGACATCGGGACCTCACCGAGGCGGTCCGGCTCGCTGTCGGACGCAGGACCGCGGCCGGGGCGCAGCACGTGGACCGGCGCGCCGCCCGGGACGCGGCGCCGGTGGTCGCGGCCGAACTTGCCGTGTACGGACTGGCCGCCGGCGACCTCGGGCCGCAACTGTTCGTCTGGCACGAGGACGAGGCGGACTAGTGAACTTGTTCGGCGTCAACGCGGTCACAGCTGCCGCGAAGGACGGTCATGATCGCCTCTGAGTAGCCGTACCTGCGCCGAACATGGCAACGGCCCGCCCCTTCGGTCAGGGCGGGCCGCTTGTCGAAGTCGGCTGGGCATCGGAAGCCTTATTGAGTGCAATTCAAATGGCGAGGTCGGTACTGTCCGCGTACAGTCCGCCCGTATGAGTGAGGATTGGCGAGCGGCCTTCGAGGCGTTCGAGGCCGAAGAGGCCCCGCACGGGCGCACCGAGGCCCCGCTCGACGATGGCGAGCACATCGATGACAACCGTGTGCCGGACCGGCCGCGTGCCGGCCGCCATCGGCGGGAGAACAGCCGCCCCGCTTGTAGAACGGTCCCGCTGCCCTCGGGGGTGCGGCGGGACCGTTGGTGCCGGTGAAGGTCCGCGAAAGGACTGTCATGATCGCCTCTGAGTAGCCGTACCTGCGCCGAACAGCGGAACGCCCGCCCCAAACCTGCTGGGGCGGGCGTTCCGTCACGCGAGAACGTCGCGGTACGCCGCCAGCGCGTCGTCGGCGGCCTTGCGCAGCCGATTCAGCTTGTCCAGCGCTTCGAGGCTCACTGGTTCCGGCATGGTGGGTGGAGGTCCGCCTTCCATCCACCACGCGGCGACGTAGTCGGCGTCTTCGTCGGAGTACGCCTTCTCGGCGGCGAGCCAGGCATCCTGTGCGGCGATGATCGGATCGCGGTCGGCCATGCGCGTTGCTCCTTCGGCTGAGGCCGACTGTAATCCGCCGCCCAGCCCGCGACAGCGGCCCACCACCCCCCAAGCGTCCGAGGAATCGGATGTGTCACACCTGCGGCACCGGGGTCGGAGGCGACCTCTTGTGTCCCGGGGCTGTGGCCGCATACTTGCCGTAGACGCGTCGGCGTCAACGCGGTCCGTTTCCCGCGAAGGACGGTCATGATCGGCCCATCCCCGTAGCCGCACCTGCGCCGGACATGGCAGCGCCCCGCCACCATCACGGTGTGCGGGGCGCTGTCGTTCCGTTCGATTAGCGTCAGCGGCGGCGCGCTCGTTCCGTCGCGGTCATCCCTCCCCAGATGCCGTACAGCTCTGGCTTGGTCAACGCCCACAGCAGGCACTGAACGATGACCGGGCACCGCTGGCAGATCCCCTGCGCGGCCTTCACCTGGCGCTGCCGCAGCGCCGTGGAGCGGGTCTGCTCCGACGTATAGAAGATGTTGATGTCCATCCCGCGGCACGCCGCGAGCTGCCGCCAGCTCGCCTCGCGCTCCGCGAGTTCGACACGTAGCCGCCGCGCAGTGGCCCCCTGCTCCACGTCGCTGAGCATAGACAGCAACTCGGCCGACGAGTCCAGCGTGATCCGATGGCCGCTCATTTGGTCTGCGACGGCCAGGATGACGAGGACGACGGTCATGCAGCGCCCCCGCAATGCCTGGATAAATCGAAGTCGTCCGGGCACTGGAAGCGCTAGGTTCAACAGCGCGGGTGACGGGGCCACCCGACCCCCCGACGTTCCCGTCCTGTACTGGGCGGGCCGGGCGACTGCTACAACCGTTACCCCGTGCGTACTCGGCCTAAACGCCGTCGACGCACGAGCGCCCCGCCACCCCCCTCCCGGGGTCAGCGGGGCGCTGCATTCGCGCTGCTGGCTAGCCGGCGTGCGTTTCGTGCCGGCCGCGGTCGTCGTTGCCGCCGAGCGACAAGATCGCGTGGCAGATCGCGACCAAGATCTCCCGGTGGGCGGCTGCGTCGTCGAGGCCGAGTTTCCCGAGGTCGGCGATACCGGCCTCCGCCGCTTCGTAGTGGTATTGGGCTGGGCTGTCGTGGTGCAGTAGGCATGGGCTGGGACTCGCTTCCCGGTCAAGGCCCGGTCTTGGTCGCTGGCGCACCGGCCGGGCCGCTTTGTGTACGCCCGCCGTATCGCACGTAGATCGCACGGCCGGTGTCCGGCGTGACGTCTAGGTGCTTGTAGCCCCGGGATTCCGGGGGTTGCTGATGGGTGGGCGCTACTGGGATCGAACCAGTGACCGCTCGGGTGTAAGCCGAGTGCTCTCCCGCTGAGCTAAGCGCCCCACAGACCCACAGCCTGCAGGCCGTGACGGGCCCGGGTCAGGGTACCCGGCAGCCGTCGGCCACGCGCCGTACCGTGATGACCGTGCTGAGTGCCCTGCGCCAGCCGCGGTATGCGGCGCTGTCGGCGCTCATGCTCGTGATCTGCACGGTCTGCGTGCTGCTCGGCCTGTGGCAGTTGGCCCGGTTGAGCGAGAAGCACCAGACCAACATCGAACTTCGGCGTAACGCCCATGCGGCGCCCGTGCCGGTGGCGTCGCTGCTGCATTCCGCGAGCACCGGCACACCGCACCGCGTCGACGTCCAGTTCCGCCAGGTCACCGCCAGCGGCAGCTACGACGGCGCGCATCAGTCGCTGCTGCGCAACCAGACCATCAACGGCGACACCGGCTACCTCGTGGTGACGCCACTGCGGACGGACGGGGCGAGCCTGCTCGTGGTCCGCGGCTTCGTCACCGGCGCGTCGAGCAGCGTCACCGCGCCCGCGCCACCGGCTGGACCCGTGACCATCACGGCGCGGGTATGGCCGTCGAACAGTCGGCCGGACGACGCCGCAAAACTGGCCCGCGGCCAGGTCGAGTCGATCAACGCTGCCGAGCAGGAGCAACGTCTCGGCACGACGGTGCTCGGCGGGTACGCGCAACTGGTCGGCACGCAGCCGGGTGGCGCCGGGCTCGTTGCCATCCCGCCGCCGGACCTGTCCAACCCGGCAGGCGGTGCGCCGGAACTGCAGCACCTCGCCTACGTCATCCAGTGGTTCCTGTTCGCCGCGCTCGCGCTCGCCGCACCCGTCGTGATGGTCCGCGCCGAGGCCGGCCATTCGACGCGCCAACTCGACGACGACGCCCCGGCGCCGGCGCTGTCAGCCGACGAGGCGCGCGCTGCGAGGCTTGCCGACCGCTACGGGCGGGCGGCGCGCAAACCGGTTCGCTGAGCCGCGCTGCGGGCCGTCAGCGGGCGGTTCGCGCGAGACGACCCGGCTCAGGGGCCGGCGAGTTCCTTGATCGCCTGACGCCACTTCTCGGCGTCACGTCCCTGGCCGGGCTCGTTCATCTCGGCGAAGCGCACGACGCCGTCGCGGTCGATCAGGAACGTGCCGCGGTTGGCGTAGCCGACCTGCTCGTTGAAGACGCCGTATGCCTGGGCCACCGCGCCGTGCGGCCAGAAATCCGACAGCAGCGGGAACTCGTAACCCTCCCGCTCGGAGAAGATCTTGTGGGAGTACGGCGAGTCGACACTGACCGTGATGATCTGCACGTCGTCGTTCTGGAAGGTGACCAGGTCGTCGCGCACGACGCACAGCTCGCCGGTGCAGATTCCGGTGAACGCCAGCGGGTAGAAGACGAGCAGGACGGCCTTCTGGCCACGGAAGGACGACAGCGTGACCTCTTCGTTGTTCTGGTCGCGGAGGGTGAAATCCGGGGCGAGCGCCCCGACCTCGATCGGCATGACGAACGAACTCCTCTGCTCAGCGCTTGTCGCTACGTGCCTTGCGGGCCACGAGCCGTGCAGCGGCCCACTCGCCAGCCGACCGTCGCGAGCGAGGTCTGCGACAGGCCCGCTGTGGGTGCGGCCTCAGCGATGTCGGACGGCTCGACGTAGCCCGTCTCGGCCGCGCTTGGGGGTCAGCAGCCAGATGAACCCGGTGTCGGCGAGTGGCGCGATCGCGTCGACCAGGACGTCGACAAGATCGCCGTCGTCTTCGCGGTACCAGAGCAGGACGACGTCGACGATCTCGTCGGATTCCTCGTCGACCATTTCCTCGCCGGTCACGGCCTCGATCGCCGCACGCAGGGCGTCGTCGGCGTCGGAGTCCCAGCCGATCTCCTGCACGACCATGCCCGGCGCAAAGCCCATCCGTTCAGCGATACCCGGCGTCAGCACCGCCGTCCCCAGAGACGGGGGTCGTGCTCACGACGAGTCCTCCTCAGACGATCCACCTACCAGGCGACTCCTGGTCAGGGCGCAAGTGCATCACAGACCGTAGCCCCTCGCGCCCCAACTTCAGAGACCTGGCTACCGGCCGGCGCCTGTGAGAGGGGACACTGGACCGGTGACCCGAGATCGTTTCAGCATCATCACTGACGGCCTACCCAGCCAACTACCCGACATCGATCCCAGCGAGACCCGCGAATGGATCGAGTCGCTCGACGCCGCCATCGACAGTGACGGCCGGCAACGCGCCCGTTTCCTCATGCTCAAACTGCTCGAGCGCGCCCGCGAACGTCACGTCGGCGTGCCGGCGCTGCGCAGCACCGACTACATCAACAGCATCCCGCCCGAGCGCGAACCGTGGTTCCCCGGCGACGAGGACATCGAGCGGCGCATCCGCGCCTACATCCGGTGGAACGCCGCCATCATGGTTTCGCGCGCGAACAAGATCGGTCGGCGTGGGCGGCCACATCGCCACGTACGCGAGCGCCGCGTCGCTCTACGAGGTGGGCTACAACCACTTCTTTCGCGGCAAGGACCTCGCCACCGGGACCGGCGACCAGATCTACTTCCAGGGCCACGCGGCGCCCGGCATCTACGCCCGCGCGTTCCTCGAGGGCCGGCTGACCGAGAACGCACCTCGACGGCTTCCGCCAGGAGAAGTCACGCGCACCGTTCGGGCTCTCGTCCTACCCGCACCCGCGGCTGATGCCCGAGTTCTGGGAGTTCCCCACCGTCTCGATGGGGCTCGGGCCGATCTCGGCCATCTACCAGGCGCGCTTCAACCGCTACCTGCACGCGCGTGGCATCGCCGACACGTCCAACTCGCATGTATGGGCGTTCCTCGGCGACGGTGAGATGGACGAGGTCGAGTCGCTCGGCGCGATCGGCGTCGCGGCCCGCGAGGAACTCGACAACCTCACGTTCGTCATCAACTGCAACCTGCAGCGACTCGACGGCCCGGTCCGCGGCAACGGCAAGATCATCCAGGAACTCGAGACGTACTTCCGCGGCGCCGGGTGGAACGTCATCAAGGTCATCTGGGGACGCGACTGGGACCCGCTGCTCGCCAAGGACGGCGACGGCGTGCTGGTCAACCAGATGAACACCACGCCCGACGGGCAGTTCCAGACATACACCGTCGAGTCCGGCGCGTACATCCGCGAGCACTTCTTCGGCGGCGACCCGCGCCTGCGCAAGATGGTCGAGGACCTCTCCGATGACGACCTGCGCCGCCTGAGCCGGGGCGGGCACGACTACCGCAAGGTGTACGCGGCGTTCCAGGCGGCCCGCGAGCACGTCGGCCAGCCGACGGTGATCCTCGCCAAGACGATCAAGGGCTGGACCCTCGAGCAGCTTCGAGGGACGCAACGCCACGCACCAGATGAAGAAGCTGACCACCGCGGATCTGAAGGCGTTCCGCGACCGGCTCTACCTCCCGATCTCCGACGCCGCGCTCGAGGCCGACCTGCCGCCGTACTACCACCCGGGCGAGAAGTCCGACGAGATCTCCTACATGAAGGAGCGCCGCGCGGCGCTCGGCGGGTTACCTGCCCAAGCGGGTCGTGCGGTCCAAGCCGCTCAAGCTGCCGGGCGACAACGCCTACGCCGAACTGCGGTCCGGATCGGGCAAGCAGCAGGTCGCCACGACCATGGCGATCGTGCGGCTGTTCAAGGACCTCATGAAGGACAAGGAGATCGGCCCGCGGTTCGTGCCGATCATCCCGGACGAGGCCCGCACGTTCGGCCTGGACGCGATCTTCCCCACGGCGAAGATCTACTCGCCGCACGGGCAGGAGTACGAGGCGGTCGACCGCGAACTGTTGCTGTCCTACAAGGAGTCGACCACCGGGCAGATCCTGCACGAGGGCATCAGCGAGGCGGGCTCGACCGCGTCGCTGATCGCGGCCGCCACCTCGTATGCCACGCACGGCCAGCCGATGATCCCGTTCTACATCTTCTATTCGATGTTCGGCTTCCAGCGCACGGGCGATCAGTTCTGGCAGCTGGCCGACCAGCTCGGGCGCGGCTTCGTCCTCGGCGCCACGGCCGGTCGCACCACGCTCACCGGCGAGGGGCTGCAGCACGCCGACGGGCACTCGCTGCTGCTCGCCTCGACGAATCCCGGCCGTGGTGGCCTACGACCCGGCATTCGCCTTCGAGATCGCGCACATCGTCCGCGACGGGCTGTGGCGCATGTACGGCCAGCAGCAGGACGGCTCGGCGGCATCGGATCGCGACGTCTTCTACTACCTGACCGTCTACAACGAGCCGATCACCCAGCCGAAGGAACCCGACGACCTCGACATCGAGGGCGTGCTGCGCGGCATCTACCGCTACTCCCCCGCACTCGGCATCGACGGCCGGCCCCGCGCTCAGGTGCTCGCGTCCGGCGTCGCGATGCCGTGGGCGCTCAAGGCCCAGCAGCTGCTGGGCGATGAGTGGAACGTCGACGTGGACGTGTGGTCGGTGACGTCGTGGAACGAGCTTCGCCGCGACGCCGTCGAGTGCGAGCACGCCAACCTGCTCGCGCCGGCCGACGAGCCCCGGGTGCCTTACGTCACGACCAAGCTGGCCGACGCGGCCGGGCCGGTCGTCGCCGTGTCGGACTTCATGCGGGCCGTGCCGGATCAGATCGTCGCGTGGGTGCCCGAGCTGATTTCACCTCGCTCGGCACGGACGGATTCGGTTTCGCCGACACCCGGGGTGCGGCGCGGCGCTTCTTCCACGTCGACGCCGAGTCGATCGTGCTGGCCGTGCTCTCGCAACTCGCCCGCTCCGGCGAGGTCAAGCCCGAGGCACCGCGTGAGGCGATCGAGCGCTACCACCTGCTCGACGTCGCCGCGGCCGAGGTCGGCACCGTCGGCGGCGACGCCTGATCCGACCGCGCGGGTGGGCAGTTGGCGCGCGGGTGGGCAGTTAGCGGTGCCCACCCGCTGCGGAGGTGCCCACCGCCGATGCCGGGGGAATTTCGTGGCGGCGCGGCCGGGCCGGCTCGTACGCGTGCCCCTCGGCGAGCAGTAGGTGGTCGCCGAGGGCGGTTCGCGAGTGCAGCACCGCCTTGCCGGCGCGCTCGGTGACGAGTAGGCCGGCGCAGCGCAACGTCCTGGTGTGCTCGGACACCGAGGCCGCGCTGATTCCGAGGTCGCGGGCGAGGTCACTCGTCGTGCGCCCCTCCGTGGTCAGCGCCAGGACGGCCGCCCTGGTCCGCCCGAGCAGGTCGGCCAGCGGATCCCCGACGACCGACTCGTCCACGAGGGGCAACGCGGTCAGCGCCGGATAGACGATGAGCGTCGAGCCGTCGGGATAGGTGTCGATCAAGGGCCGGCCGGTCCAGAACGCCGATGGCATGAGCGTGACGCCATGCCCGCCGGGGCGAACCGTCAGCCGCCGGTCGATGTCGAAGTGCAACGTGGTGTCCTGCCACCGTGCGGCCGGGTGGATCGTCTCCAACATGCCACGCACCCCGCGCTCGGCCATCAGCCGGCCGCGCCAGGCGATCTCACCGCGAAAACTGCGCCAGACCCTCGGCCAGGCCGGGCCGATCACCGCCTCGTAGCCGCCGCGAACCGCCTCGCCGAGCGCCTGCCACGCCGCCCGATTGCCCTCGTCCAGCGCTCTGATCCACGGCGTGATGGGTTGGCCGCCCGCGCAGATGCGGCGCAATTCGTGGCGCACGAAGCCGATCCGGGCCGACAACACGGCATCGAGGCCATCCTCTAGCCCGTCGCTGATCGGGTCGAGAAACAACGGACCGGCACCGCCCGGTGGCAGCAGATCGAACAACCTCCGCGCAGCGCGCGGAAGCGTGGCGTTGACCTCGGCGCGCCATCCGTCGAAGAGCGGCTCACGCCGTTGCAGTGCCGCGAAGGCAAGGCCAAGCTCCATCAGCGGCGCCGGCGACGCGGCGAACCGGGTATGCAGCAGGTCCTCAGCTGTGAACTGCACGCGCAGCACGCGTTCCCCAATCAGTTCGTTTTGGTCTCCGCCGAAACCATCGCATCAACGGTAAGCCGGGATGAAGCTGACTCGGTAACCGTTATCGAGGAGGTTCGAGAGTGAGACTCAGACGTGTCCTGGCTGCTGCGGCGACCGTCGCCGCCGTCGCCGCCGTAGCACCGTCCGCTGCCGCGGATTCCCCCAGTCCGTGGCAGCGCTACTACTCACAGCCGTTCACCGACGCGGCCGGCGTCGTGTGTCCGTTCGCGCTGCACGGCGACATCGTGAGTGACCACGAACTGTTCCGCAATCTGCAGACCTATCCGGACGGGTCGCCCAAGGAGCAGGAGTTCGTCGGCCCACTCGTCATTCGCTTCAGCAACGTGAGCACGGGAGCGTCGGTGGAACGCAACCTGACCGGCACCGGCTGGTGGTTCTACGACCCGGATGGCACGACGCGCGGCCACGGTGTCGGGCACTTCGGCCTCGGGGTGCACATCGGAAACCCGACCTCGCCGCCCGGTGAATGGGTGCTGACCGGCACGTTCGATTTCGTCCTGCACGCGGATGGCACCCGCGACTTCACGATGCAGGGGGGCACCGCAGAGGACCTCTGCAAGACACTCGCCTAGCGCGCATCGCCGCGTTGGCTGCCCGCGAGGTCGGGGACGGCGTCCTGTACGTCCCCGACCTCGCGGGTCGGTACCGCCGTGCAGGCAATTCTTCGAATTCATCAGCTACCAAGGAGGGTCATCCGATGAGAGTTAGACGCGTGCTGGCCGCGGCGGCAACCGTCGCCGCCGTCGCCGCCGTGGCACCGTCCGCCGCGGCAGATTCCCCCCATCCGTGGCAGCAGTTCCGGTCGGATCCGTTCACAGACGCGGCGGGCGTGGTGTGTCCGTTCGCGTTGCACGGCGACCCCATCGAGGACAAGGAGCAGGTGCGGACGCTGCAGACCAACCCGGACGGCACGCCGCGCGAGCAGGAGTTCGTCGGTCAACTGGTGTTCAGGTTCACCAATATGAGCACCGGGGCTTCGGTGGATCGCAACCTGACCGGCACCGGGTTCTTCTTCACCGACCCGGACGGCACGATCTCCGGGAACGGGCGCGGGCACTTCGGCCTCGGCGTGCACGTCGGCAACCCGACCTCACCACCCGGTGAGTGGGTGCTGACCGGGAAGTTCGACTTCGTGCTGGGCGCCGACGGAGTGCGTACGTTCACTCTGAACGGGACGCAGGAAAACCTCTGCGACACGCTGGCTTAGCGCACTTCCGAGATCGAGGTCGATTCCGCGGCTGGGCCGGGGAATCGACCTCGATCCGGCGAGCCGGCCGACTGGACGGCTCAGTAGCGGTTGCCGACGACCTGACTGGCCAGGGGGTCGAGCAGCGCCAGATCGTCCGCCGTCAGTTCGACGTCGAGCGCCCCGACGTTCTGCTCGAGCCACTTGACGCGCCTCGTGCCCGGGATGGGGACGACGGGAATTCCCAGCCGATCGGCCTGTGCGTACACCCAGGCGAGCGCCACCTGCGCGGGGGCGACGCCCTTGCTCTCAGCGACCTTGCTGACGGCCTCAGCGATCACGAGATTCGCCGCCCCCGCCTCACCCGCGAAGCGCGGGTTCCGGGTGCGGAAATCGCCACTGCCCAGCGCCGACAGATCAAGCGTTGCGGTCAGGAATCCGCGACCCAGTGGCGAGTACGGCACCAGCCCGACGCCGAGCTCGCGCAGCGCGTCCAGCGCCACCGACTCCACATCGCGCGTCCACAGCGAATACTCGCTCTGCACCGCGGTGATCGGGTGCACGGCGTACGCACGGCTGAGTAGATCGTTGTCCACTTCGGACAGTCCCAGGTACCGCACCTTGCCCGCTTGCACGAGTTCGGCCATCGCCCCGACGGTTTCCTCGATCTCGGCCGTCTGCGGCGGGCGATGCAGGTAGTACAGGTCGATGACGTCCACGCCGAGACGCAGCAACGATGCCTCGCAGGCCCGCTTGACGTAGTTCGCCTCGCCACGGACGACGCGACTGCCGTCACCACCGGAGCGGTCGATGCCGAACTTCGTGGCCAGCGTGACCTCGTCGCGCCGGCCCACGATGGCCCGGCCGACCAGCACCTCGTTGTGCCCGGCACCGTAGATATCGGCGGTGTCCAGGAACGTCACACCGAGATCGAGCGCGCGGTGGATGGTGGCGATCGACTCGTCCCAGTCGGTATTTCCGTAGAACTCGCTCATGCCCATGCATCCGAGTCCCTGCGCCGAGACCGTGAGATCTCCCATGGCTGTCGTACGCACGTCAGTCCTCCTTGTCGGCCGCGCGAACCTCGCGGCGGTAAACGCGAATCTTGCTGTCGAGCAGTTGCAGGCATTCCTCGCGTTCGGTGATGGCCTGCCGGACGAACTCGCGGTGCCGTTCGAGGAGTTCGAGGCGGTGCGCCTCCCCGGCGCCGGACCGAACGAGTTCGGCGTAACGCTGCATGTCGCGCACCGGCATTCCGGTGGCACGCAGCTTGCTCAACAGCAGCAGCCAGTTCACATCGCCGTCGCTGAACCGGCGCCGTCCGTCCGGGCCGCGTTCGACTCGCTCGAGCAACCCGATCCGCTCGTACCACCGCAACGTGTACTGCGAGAGGCCGCACTTGTCGGCGGCCTCTCGCGTCGTCCATGTCGTCACGAGACGAGGTCCTTCACGAGCATCGCAGCGTCAGCGCCGCCGGGCGCTGGATGGGCCGGAGCGGAGTGGAGGGACGAGGCGGGAAACAGCGTCACATGTCGACAGTAGGTGTTAGAGCGCGCTCTAACGCAAGGAGTCAGCTCGCGCGGCGAACCTCGTAGAGGAAGCACTGCGACAGCGACGCGCGGACGTGAACCGCGGCCACCTGCGGACGGGCCAGCAGATCGCGCAGAGCCGGTTCGACATCCTCCCCCTCGGGCACGAACGTGATGTCGTCGTAGTCCAGGGACTCGTCGTCGAAATAGGTGCGCAGGACTCGCGGGCCGGTACGCATGTCGGCGGGCAGTTCGGTCGGCGGCTGGTCACGGTCGCAGGCCTCCCCGTGGACGAACACCGGGCCGACCTCGGTCCACGGCGACTGCACGGTGAACGGCGAGTACGAGACGAGCGCGATGGACTCGCCGGCGCGGGCATCCCGCAGGCAGCAGCGCAGCGGCTCCCACCCCTCGGCCGGCCGCACGACGAAGTCGTTGCCGTGCTCGTCCTTGCCGGCGCTGCGGATGAGTTCGAGGCGACGAGGGTCGATCGCATTGATGTGTAGTTCGCTCATCCCTTGATCGTGCGTGGTGCGCGGCCCGAGTTCTGGCGGGAATCGGACATCGCGTATCGCCGTGGTTCGATGATCGTCGTGACTCGGGCGACGCACGGCGATGCGAGCCGCACCGCGCGGCCTCCCGCGCTACGGCCGTGGCACTTCGTGCTGTCGCTCGGCGTGGTCAGCCTGCTGGCCGACATGGTCTACGAGGGAGCCCGCAGCATCATCGGGCCGTACCTCGCGACTCTCGGCGCGTCAGCCGCCGTCGTCGGAATAGCCGCCGGCGCCGGGGAATTCATCGGCTACGGCCTGCGGGTCGTGTCCGGATACCTGGTCCAGCGCACCAGGCACTACTGGGCGTGGACGATCACCGGCTACGCACTGACCATCCTGTCGGTGCCGCTGATCGGGTCGACCCACGTCCTCGCTCCGGCGCTCGTGCTGTACGGAACGGAACGCCTGGGCAAGGCCGTCCGGTCACCGGCGAAGGACACGCTGCTGTCCCACGCGTCGGTCCAGACCGGTCGGGGCAAGGCGTTCGGCGTGCACCAGGCGTTGGACCAGGTCGGCGCCGTCGTCGGGCCGTTGCTGCTTGCCGTCGTCCTGGCCTGGCGCGACGGTGACTATCGCCTCGCGTTCGGCGTCCTCGTGATTCCCGGACTGCTGGCGCTCGGCGTGCTGGCCTGGGTATGCCGCCGGGTGCCAGACCCTTCGGCGTACGAGCAGCGACCCGACGAACCCGAGTCCGCGGCCGCTCATGGCCGGGTCCGGCTGCCTCCGGCGTTGTGGCGCTATGTCGCCGCCGTCGCCGTCCTGTCCTGCGGTATCGCGTCGTTCCCGCTGCTGGCGTTCCACGCCCAGACGAGCGGCCTGGTGTCGGCGGCGCAGATTCCGGTGCTGTTCGCCCTGGCGATGTTCGTCGACGGCCTCAGCGGCCTGGTGATGGGACGGGTCTACGACCGTCGCGGCGCCCACGTGCTGCTCGTCGTGCCCGTGGCGGCGTGTGCGGCCGCGATCGCGTTCAGTGGCAACGCGACGCTGGTGTGGATCGGCGTGGCCGTCTGGGGCCTCGTCAACGGCGTGCTCGACTCGACGGTCAAAGCGGTGGTCGCCGAACTCGTCCCCGGCGACGCCCGAGCCTCGGCGTTCGGCTGGCTGGCGTTCGTCCGCGGCGTGGGACTGCTCATTGCCGGTGCGGTGCTGGGCGTAGCCTACGACCAGAGCGTCTCCCTTGCCGTCACGCTGATCGTCGTCGCGAACATCCTGGCGCTGGCCGGTCTGTGGACGGTGATCAACCCGTCGCGTCGGCGTGCATCTCCAGGATGAGCAACTCGGCGTCGCCGCTGACCCGATGCCCGTCGCACCCGAAGATGCGCACGGCGTCGCCGGTTGCGAGCAGCGCCGGCGGCGGTGACCTCGGCGGAGCCACGCGCCACGAATACATGGACGAACGGCGCGTCGGGCAACGTGATCGGCTGGCCGGCCAGGCGGGCGACGTGCAGATTCGCTCTATGGAGCCGGTGCAGCCGAAGCGAATCGGAGGCTTCGACGCGATAGGCCGGCTCGCCTCGCCGGTCGTCGAGCAGCCACATCTGGATGAAGCGCAACTCGTCGTCGCCGCCGTTGCGCTCGGCGTGGCTGACGCCGGATCCGGCCGACAGGTGCTGAACCATACCTGGGCGTACGGTCGTTCGGCGCCCGGTGGAGTCCTCGTGCTGCAGCGTGCCGGCGAGAACCCAGGTGACGATCTCCAGCCCCCGGTGGACGTGTGTGTCGAATCCGGCTCCCGGCTGCAGCACGTGCTCGTCATTGCGCGACGAGCAAGCCGAAGTGCGTGTTGGCCGGCTCGTAATGGGCTCCGGCCGAGAAGCTGTGCGAGGTCGTGATGCCAGGCGCCTCACTCACCGCCCGATCGGCCGCGCGACGGACCTCGATCAAGGACGCACCTCGTGATCGGCCGTCCAGGCAAGCAACTCGTCGACTGTCCAGGTGTTGACGACCGTCTCGACCGGAACGCCGCACGCCGCCGCCCGATCGCACCCGTACGGCTGCCAGTCGAGTTGGCCGGGCGCGTGCGCGTCGGTGTCGATCGACACGAGGCAGCCCGCCTCGACCGCCAGTCGCAGCAACCGCTTCGGCGGATCGAGCCGTTCCGGTCTCGAGTTCACCTCGACGGCTACTCCGAACTGCTCGCAGGCGGCGAACACGATCTCGGCGTCGAACTCCGACTCGGGGCGCTTGCCACGCCCGCCCGCGATGAGCCGGCCGGTGCAGTGCCCGAGCACGTCGGTGTGCGGGTTGGCGATCGCCCCGACCATGCGCGGAGTCATCTCCTTGGACGGCATGCGCAGTCCACTGTGGACGCTCGCGACCACGAGATCGAGGCGGCCGAGCAGATCGGATGTCTGGTCGAGGGCACCGTCGTCGAGGATGTCGACCTCGATGCCGGTGAGGATGCGAAACGGGGCCATCTCCTCGTTCAGCGCGGCGACGACGTCGAGTTGCTGTTCGAGCCGCTCGGCCGACAGCCCGCTCGCGACCTTCAGCCGCGGCGAGTGATCGGTGAGCACGATGTACTCGTGGCCGAGGTCGCGGGCCGTCTGCGCCATCTCCGGGATGGGCGATCCGCCGTCGGACCAGTCCGAATGCATGTGGCAGTCGCCGCGCAGGGCCGCCCGCAGCGCCGCCCCGGCGTCGGCCACCGGGCGGTCCGACGTCGCCTCGAGGCGGCGCAGGTACACCGGCACCTCGCCCTGCAGCGACTCGGTGATGCAGCGTGCGGTCACGTCGCCGATGCCGGGGAGCTCGCGCAGCGTGCCGGCCGACGCCCGCTCGGCGAGCTCGTCGGCGCGGAAGTTCGGCGACGCGCGCCGCGGCCGAGCGGAACGCCCTGAC
This sequence comes from uncultured Actinomycetota bacterium, assembly GCA_963709985.1. GTDB lineage: Bacteria > Actinomycetota > Actinomycetes > Mycobacteriales > Jatrophihabitantaceae > DASXRA01. The sequence continues at coordinate 225,782 of CAVPYQ010000039.1, read as the reverse complement.
CCGGAACGTCGGCTCGTGCGCCCGTTCGAGCAGGAACGCGATACGGCGAAGATCGGCCACCGGGTCACGCGAACTCATGGCCGAACGCTAGCCGGTGCCTGCCGTGTCAACCTTCGTCAGGTGCCGACCCGCGTGGCAGGCTGCTGTCGTGAAGCCCGCCCACGACGAGAAGACGATCCGCCGCATCGAGCAGGCGGCCGGTCGTCTGGCCACGCAGGCGGTCGCCCGGATGGACGACGAGCTGCCGTGGTTCCGGTCGCTGCCGGCCGACCAGCGATCTTGGGTGTCGCTCGTGGCGCAGGCGGGCATCGCGTCGTTCGTCGAGTGGCTGCGCTCGCCGGATGACGTGCTCCGCCTGACCGGCGAGGTGTTCGCGGCGGCGCCCCGGGCGATGGCCCGCACGGTCACCCTCCAGCAGACCGTCGAACTCGTGCGAACCACGATCAAGGTCGCGGAGGAGCAGTTGCCGACCCTCGCCGCGCCGGGCACCGAGGACGCCGTGCGCGAGGAGTTGCTCCGCTTCAGCCGCGAGATCGCATTCGCGTCCGCGCGCGTCTACGCCAGCGCCGCGGAGAGCCGGGGCTCGTGGGACGCCCGGCTGGAGGCGCTCGTCATCGACGGACTGGTCCGCGGGGTCGCGATCGCCGACGAGCCGCAGAGCCAGCTTGCCGCGCTCGGCTGGCGCTCGACCGGACCGGTGACCGCCGTCGTCGGCGTGGCGCCGGATCGCGAGCGCGAGGAGACGCTGTCGGGCGTGCACCGTGCCGCGCGCCGTCTCGGGTTCGACGCCCTGGCCGGCGCCCACGGCGGGCGCCTCGTCGTCGTCCTCGGCAACATCGACGACCCCGTCGTCGCCGCGACCGCGTCTGCTGCCGTCCTTCGGCGACGGGCCGGTCGTCGTCGGGCCGCGAGCCAGCGACGTGAGCGCCGCGAGCATCGTCACCCGCACCGCGCTGTCCGGGCTGCGCGCGGCGCCCGGCTGGCCCGGAGCGCCCAGGCCGGTCAGCGCCGACGCGCTGCTGCCCGAGCGGGCACTGGCCGGCGACGCCGACGCGCGCGAGGCCCTGGTGGCGCACGTGTATCGCCCGCTGACCAAGGCGGGCGACGTCCTGCTCGACACGGTCACCGCGTTCCTCGCCTCGGGCGGCGGGCTGGAGACCACCGCCCGCGCGCTGTTCGTCCACGCGAACACCGTCCGGTACCGGCTACGCCGGGTTGGCGAGGTATGCGGTGAACCGCCCACCGATCCGCGCGGCGCGTTCACGATCCAGGTGGCGCTGGCGCTCGGGCGCCTCGACGACGCCGCGTCCTGAGCACCCCTGTCGATCATGCAACTGTCGGCGTCCTGGCGACGCCAGATGTTGCACGATCTGACACCGCGCGCGCGTAACCCCTGCGCAATCCTGCACGCCGAATAGCCTTCACAAGTGGACAAGGCGATCGCGATCTTTGTGAATTAGCTACAACGGCGCGCCGATCAACCCTGTGCGCGCCGTCATCGCCTGCATGACGCACCTCGGGGCATGGTCATGGAGTGATTGCCGTACTCGCGCCCGGTCAGGGCTCCCAGAGTCCCGGCATGCTCGCTGCCTGGCTCGAACTACCCGGCGTCGAGGACACGCTCGGCGAACTGCGGCGAAGTCGCCGGTCTCGACCTGATCCGGCTGGGCACCACGGCCGGGCGCCGACGAGATCAAGGACACCGCCGTCACCCAGCCGCTGATCGTCGCGATCGGGCACGATCGCCGCGTCCGCGCTCGGCTTGCGGCGGCGGCTCGGTCGCGGCCGGGCACAGCGTCGGCGAACTCACCGCCGCCGCAGTCGTCGGCGCGTTCACGCCGGCCACAGCAGTTGCCTTCGCCGCACGCCGCGGCGCCGAGATGGCCGCGGCCTGCTCGCTCGCCCCGACCGGGATGTCGGCCGTACTCGGCGGCGATCCGGACGAGGTCGTGGCGAGCATCGAGGCGGCCGGTCTCACGGCCGCCAACCGCAACGGCGCCGGGCAGATCGTCGCGGCCGGGGCATTGTCGGATCTCGCCAAACTCGCCGAGTCGCCGCCCAGCGGCGCGCGCGTGCGCCCGCTCGCCGTGGCCGGCGCCTTCCACACCCACTTCATGGCCCCGGCGCAAGACGCGCTCGACGCCTACGCCGCGCGACCTCGAGGTAGCCGACCCGGGCCACATCCTGCTGTCCAACGCCGACGGGACGTCGGTTACCCGAGGCGACGATCTCGTCCGCCGCCTCGTCGCGCCAGGTCACCCGGCCGGTCCGCTGGGACCTCTGCCTGCAGACGATGCGCGATCTCGGGGTCAGCGCCGCAATCGAGTTGCCGCCTGCGGGCACGCTCACCGGCATCGCCAAGCGCGAGTTGCCCGGCGTCGAGTTGCTCGCCGTCAAGACACCGGCCGACCTCGAGGCCGCGCGCCGGCTCATCAACAGCCGCCCGCAGTACGGGCAGGGCGAGTACACGCCCGACTTCCAGATCGTGGTCACCCCCGCCAAGGGCATCTTCACCCGCACCGAGGCGCTCGCCGAAGGGCAGCACCTCGAGCGCGGGACGCGCCTGGGCATCGTGCGCACCAACCGTGACGAGCACGTGATCGTCACGACCACCGGTGGCGTGCTGGCGGAGTGGTTGCGTCAGGACGGCGACATCGTCGCCGCCGGCCTGCCGATCGCCCGCCTCTCCAACGGATCGGAGATCTAGGCATCATGCCGTTCGCCGTGCCAGCATTTTCGCTCCCGGAACACGCGGATCCTCGGACTCGGCCACTACCAGCCGTCCAACGTGGTCACCAACGCACGACCTCATCGCGCGCGGCGTCGACACCGACGACGAGTGGATCAAGAGCCGGGTGGGCATCGCCGAGCGGCGCTACGCCGACCCCGACGAGACGATCATCGACATGGCCGAGAACGCCAGCAGCAAGGCGCTGGCCGCCGCCGGCATCGACGCCGCCGACGTCGACCTCGTCATCACCGCGACGTGCACGATGCCGACGCCCGTTCCGGCTGCCGCTCCGCAACTCGCCGACCGGCTCGGCATCGTGGCGCCCGGCGCCTACGACGTGAACTCCGGCTGCTCGGGATTCGTCTACGCCCTGAACGCGGCGTCGGCCGCGGTGCAGACCGGCCAGGCCCGCAACGTCCTGGTCGTCGCGTCCGAGCGGTTCTCCGGCTGGATCGACTTCGCCGACCGCACCACGTGCATCATCCTTGCCGATGGCGCCGGTGCCGCCGTCGTCGGCGCGTCCGACGAGCGCCGCCATCGGCCCGGTCGTGTGGGGCAGCGACGGCGCCCAGGTCGACACCGTCGTCATCGACGAGGAATCCCGCTACTTCGCGCCAGGACGGCCAGGCCGTCTACCGGTGGGCGACCATCGAAGATGGTGCCCGTCGCCCTCGAGGCCTGCAGGCGCGCCGGTGTCGACCCGGCTGAGCTCGCGGCGTTCGTGCCGCACCAGGCGAACATGCGCATCATCGACTCGCATCGCCAAGAAGCTCGGGCGCGTCCGAACGCCGTGGTCGCGCGCGACATCGTCGGTCTCCGGCAACACTTCTGCCGCGACGATTCCGCTCGCACTGTCGAAGATGGTCGAACGGGGCGAGATCCCGTCCGGCTCAGCCCGTGCTGCTCCTCGGCTTCGGCTCCGGGCTCGCCTATCGCCGGTCAGGTTGATCCTCGCCCCATGACAACGCCGCTCCGTCCACAGTGGACAGACGCTGATGATCCGCCAACAGGAAGGGAATGCCAGTGGCCGCCTCTCCCGACGAGATCCGCGCCGGGCTCGCCGAGATCCTGCAAGAAGTCGCCGACGTCGCTCCGGAGGACGTTCAGGACGACAAGTCCTTCACCGACGACCTTGATGTCGACTCGCTGTCGATGGTCGAGGTGGCCATGGCCGCCGAGGAGAAGTTCGGCGTCAAGATCTCCGACGACGAGTTGCCCAAGCTCAAGACCGTCGGCGACGCGGTGTCGTACATCCAGTCGAACGCCTGAACCGAAGAAGGAGTCGATCATGACCACCGTCAGCGGTAACCCCGCCTGCCGGAAGAGCGTGGCCAGCTCATGACCGAAGAGATCGTCGTAACCGGGCTGGGCGCCACGACCCCGCTCGGCGGTGATGTGGCGACGTTCTGGGCCGGCCTGGTCGAGGGCCGGTCCGGAGTCGCGCCGATCACCGAGGACTGGGCCGAGTCCATCGCGGTGCGCATCGCCGCCCCGATGGCGGTCGACCCCGCCGGCGAGCTCTCGCGCGTCCAGGCCCGCCGGCTGGACCGCTCCCAGCAGGCCGCCCTGATCGCCGGGCGCGAGGCCTGGGCCGATGCCGGATTCACCGGCCGCTCCGACGAGGTCGGGCTCTGAGCCCGAACGGGTCGCGGTCGTGATCGGCACCGGCATCGGCGGCGTCACGAGCCTGATCGGCCAGCACGACGTCATGCTGGAGAAGGGCGCGAGCCGGGTCTCCCCGCTGCTCATCCCGATGGACATGCCCAACGGTCCGGCGGCCTACGTCGGGCTCGAGATCGGCGCGCGGGCCGGGGTGCACACACCGGTCAGCGCCTGCGCGTCCGGCGCCGAGGCGATCGCCTACGGGCTCGACCTGCTCCAGCTCGACCGGGCCGATGTCGTCGTCGTCGGTGGCACCGAGGCGTGCATCCATCCGCTGACCATCTCCGGATTCGCCCAGATGCGGGCCATGAGCACGCGCAACGACGAGCCCGAGCGCGCGTCGCGCCCGTTCGACAAGGCACGGGACGGCTTCGTGCTCGGCGAGGGCGCCGGCGTCCTCGTCCTGGAGCGCCGCTGCGTCGGCGCAGGCCCGCGGGCGCACCCCGTACGCCGTGCTCGCCGGCGCCGGCGTCACCGCCGACTCGCACGACATCGTGCTGCCCGACCCGTCCGGCTCCGGTCAGGCCGCGTGCCGGCAAAGCTCGCCATCGAACGGGCCGGGCTCGACTATCGCGACGTCGTCCACGTCAACGCGCACGCCACCTCGACGCCCGCGGGCGACATCGGCGAGGCGCGCTGGATCTCGTCAGTGCTCGGCGAGCAGACCGTCGTGACGGCAACCAAGTCCATGACGGGCCACCTGCTCGGCGCGGCCGGAGCGATCGAGGCGATCGCCACCGTGCTCGCGATAGGCAACGATCTCGTACCGCCGACCATCAACCTCGATGATCCCGACGATGAGGTCACCGTCGACATCGCGCGCAACGAGGCGCGGCAGATGACTGTTCCCGCGGCGCTGAACGACTCGTTCGGCTTCGGCGGGCACAACGTCGCAGTGCTGTTCTGCAAAGCCTGAGGCCGAGCCAAGCGAACTGCCATGACCACTCGACCGCCGACCCGCCCGTGTGCTCGCCGCAGATCGAGATCCAACGCGACCCGGAACTTCGCCTGTCGAAACTGCTCGACGAGGGCAGCATCCGCCCGATGCACCCGCGCGACGCAGCGGCGTCTACGCCGTGCACGGCACGATCGACGGCGCGCCGGTCACCGCGTTCGCCACTGACGCCACCGTGATGGGCGGCGCGATGGGAGCGGTGGGCTGCCGTCGCATCGTCGACGCAATCGACACGGCGGTCCGCGAACGGGTCCCGGTGCTGGGCCTGTGGCATTGCGGCGGCGCGCGCCTGGCCGACGGCGTCGAGGCGCTGGATGCGGTCGGGCTCGTCTTCGCGGCGATGATCCGCGCGTCCGGACGGGTACCGCAGATCTCGATCGTGCTCGGCCCGGCCGCGGGTGGCGCGGCCTACGGCCCGGCGCTCACCGACCTGGTGATCATGTCGGCGTCCGGGCGGGTGTTCGTCACCGGCCCCGACGTCGTGCGCAGCGTCACCGGCGAGAACGTCGACATGGAATCCCTCGGCGGCGCCGACACACACGGCCGGCGCAGCGGCGTCGTGCACATCGTGACCGACACCGACGACGAGGCCCTCGCCACCGCCCGGCGCACCACGGCGCTGCTCGCCCTGCAGGGCACCTTCGACCTGCGCACGGTCGGCCCGGACCGCGATCTCGCGGCCCTGCTGCCCGACAACCCCAAGCGCGCCTACGACGTGCACCCGCTGATCGAAGGCGTCCTCGACGAGGCGACATTCCTCGAACTGCACGCGAAGTGGGCGCCGAACATCGTCACCGGCCTCGGCCGGCTGGCCGGGCGCACGGTCGGCGTACTCGCCAACAACCCGCTGCGCCTGGGTGGCTGCCTCGACTCGACCAGCGCGGAGAAGGCCGCCCGCTTCGTGCGCACCTGCGACGCGTTCGGCGTGCCGCTGGTCGTCCTCGTCGACGTGCCGGGCTACCTGCCCGGCGTCGGCCAGGAGTGGGACGGCGTCGTGCGCCGGGGCGCCAAGCTGCTGCACGCGTTCGGCGAGGCGGTCGTGCCGCGGGTGACCCTGGTTACCCGCAAGGCCTACGGCGGCGCCTACATCGCGATGAACGCCCGCTCGCTCGGCTCGAATGCCGTCTACGCGTGGCCCGGCGCCGAGGTGGCGGTCATGGGCGCGTCCGCCGCCGTGGGCATCCTGCACCGCAAGAAGCTGGCCGCGGCGCCGCCCGGCGAGCGCGAGGCGCTGCATGCCGCCCTGGCCGCCGAGCACGAGCGCATCGCCGGCGGCGTCAGCCGGGCGATGGACATCGGCGTCGTCGATGCCATCGTCGAGCCGGCCCGGACGCGCGCTGCGCTGGCCGAGGCGCTCGCGTCCATGCCCAGCGGGCGTGGCGCGCACGGCAACATCCCGCTCTAGTCGAACGCGCGCACCGCTCGACCCAGCGTCGGCGCGCAGGCCGGTGCCGCTCGGGTTTGGGCGGCGACCTTCCTGCGTATGACGTGGCTCAGCGCCATACGCAGGAAGATCGCCTGGGGGAGGAACGATTCGGGTTGCCTCGCCGGGCAGACGTCCAGATCAGACGACCTGGTGCAGCAGGGTGACCGGCGCGCCGTCACCGGCGTGGCGGTAGGGCTCGAGTTCGGCGTCCCACGCGGTGCCGAGCAGTTCGGCCAGGCCGTGGGCGTAGTCGTCGGCGGTGCGGGCGCGGCGCTGCAGTCCGCGCAGCCGTTCCTCGCCGACGACGATGTCGCCGTTTGCCGCGACAGCGCTGCGATGGAAACCGCGCCCGGGCACGTACGCGAGGCGCTCACCGTCGCTGACCGACGTGCCGTCCTCGGTGATCTCGAAGACGAGCATCGGCCAGGCCCGTAGCGCCGCGGCGAGGCGGGCGCCGGAGCCGATCGGGCCGCCCCAGCTTGCCTCGGAACGAAGGTGGGTGGGAGCGACGGGCTGCGCCGTCCAGGACAGGCGAACCGGACGCCCGAGTACGCCGGCCAGCGCCCACTCGACGTGCGGGGCGATGGCCGACGGGCAGCAATGCACGAACACGACACCACTGGTAGTCGGTGCCGTGCGCCGGGCGTTCGTCATCCCCCACCTCCACTGATTCGACGGCGACGTCTTCCCCAACGCGCCGGGCACCCGTGGTGTGGGCGTGGACATTGTTACCGATGAGGCCGGTGTTCCGCCAGGCGACACGGCGATGCCTCACTGGTTTTGGCCGTCAATCCGGCTATTTCGCGAATCACGGCCAAAAGCATCGGCGACCGGCTCAGAAGACCACCACCGAGCGCAGCACGTCGCCGCGCTGCATGGCCGCGAACGCCGCCTCGACGTCGCCCAGGCCGATCGTCTCGGTGACGAATGCGTCCAGGGGCAGCCGGCCCTGCAGGTGCAGGTCGACCAGCAACGGGAAGTCCCGCGACGGCAGGCAGTCGCCGTACCAGGACGACTTGAGCGCGCCGCCGCGGCCGAAGAAGTCGAGCAGCGGCAGGTCGATGCGCATCTGCGGGGTCGGCACCCCGACGAGCACCACGGTGCCGGCGAGGTCGCGGGCATAGAAGGCCTGCTCGTAGGTCTCGGGCCGGCCCACCGCGTCGATCACCACGTCGGCGCCGAATCCGCCGGTCAGCGCCTGGATGGCCTCGACCGGGTCGGCATTGGTCGAATTCACCGTGTCGGTGGCGCCCAGTTTCATCGCGGTTGCGAGCTTGCGGTCGTCGATGTCGACGCCGATGATCTTCGCGGCACCGGCCAGCCGGGCGCCGGCGATCGCGGCGCACCCCACGCCGCCGCAGCCGATGACGGCGACGCTCTGGCCGCGGGTGACGCCGCCGGTGTTGATCGCGGCGCCGAGTCCGGCCATGACGCCGCAGCCGAGCAGACCAGCCACGGCGGGCGATACGGCCGGATCGACCTTGGTGCACTGACCGGCATGAACCAGCGTCTTCTCGGCGAAGGCGCCGATACCCAGCGCCGGGCTGAGCGCGGTGCCGTCCGCGAGTGTCATCTTCTGCGCGGCATTGTGCGTGTTGAAGCAGTACCAGGGCTGGCCGCGCAGGCACGCCCGGCACTGCCCGCACACGGCCCGCCAGTTCAGCACGACGAAGTCGCCCGGCTCGATCGCCGTGACGCCCTCGCCGACCGCCTCGACGACGCCGGACGCCTCATGGCCGAGCAGGAACGGGAAGTCGTCGTTGATGCCGCCCTCGCGGTAGTGCAGGTCGGTATGGCAGACGCCGCAGGCCTGCACCTTGACCAGCGCCTCGCCGGGCCCAGGATCGGGGACGAGCACCGTCTGCATCTGGACCGGCTCGTCCTTGGCCAGACTGACGATTCCCGAGACCTCGTGCGCCATACGACCGGACTCCTCCGCGGATCAGCCGCCGCTGTACGGGCGACCGGTGCTCGTCTGTGGGCGACCATGCTCGCACGATCACCCGCGGCCGGAGTGGACGGCTAGGAGTAGTTGGCTGTCGCCTGCGGGCTGCGCTGCGGGCGACGCAGCCCGGCGCGGCGTTCGAACTCGTCGGCGACGCAGTCGACGAGATCGGGGCGGCCGGGGCTGTCGCGCCAGCCGGCCATCGTGACATACCCCTCTTTTTCCGGTCGCTCTTCTTCCGGGTGCAACATCGCATCGCGGGCCAGGACGTCCTGATCGAGCAGCATGCCCCCGACGGTCCCGCGGGTCTGTGACCTGGCGGTTTCGAGCGGGTCTCGCGAGGGCAAACCCTGAACGGATCGCGAACGGGCGGCGTTGTCGGTGGCTTACGACAAGCTGAACATCCGCGCGAAACGGTGGACGTGATCGCCGAGACCCAAGTAAGCAGGAACGACGACCTGAGGAGGGCGAATGCCTGACATCGCACCGTCGCAAGCCGGTGCCGGTCCGCTGACAACGGAGCGGCGCCAACTGAGCGAGTCCATCGAGATCATCCCGCACCGCGAGGCGGCCGCGGCGTTCATCACCCGGATCTGCTTCAAGATCGGCCCACCAGAACTGGTCGGGCTCGAACTGGAATGGCACATTCACGACCGCAGAACGCCCACCGCGCCACTCTCGTCGAACCGAATCGCCGCCGCGCTTGGACCTTGGTGTCCGCCGGCGTTGCGTGCCTCTCCCTCCCCCGCAGCGACCATGCCGAACGGCGCAGCCGTCACGGTCGAGCCGGGCGGTCAGCTGGAGATCTCGACCTCACCCGCAAGCAGTCTCGCCGAATGCGTCGGCACGGCCGCGGCTGACGCGCGACTGCTGCACGCCCGGCTCGCGCACGCCGGGCTCGCAGCGCTCGGTGCCGGATCCGATCCGTATCGCCACCCGTCCCGGCTGCTTGACCTGCCCCGCTACGCCGCGATGGAGGCCTACTTCGATCAGCGCAGTCCGTCCGGGCGAATCATGATGGGCTCCACCGCCGCGGTGCAGCCCTGCCTGGACGCCGGACGCGCGGCCGGTCCCGACTCGTTCGTCAGCCGATGGCAGACCTTGCACGCCGTCGGCCCGCCGCTCGTCGCGATGTTCGCGAACTCCCCGATGCTCGCGGGCCGGCCGACCGGCTGGCGGTCCACCCGGCAGGCGGTGTGGCTCGACATCGACCCGTCCCGCACGTCGCCGCCGCGGCTCGGTGGCGATCCGCGGGAGGCGTACGTGCGCTTCGCGCTCGACGCTCCGCTGCTGTGCATCCGCCGCGACGACGGGCCGTGGAGCGCGCCGCCCGGCGTCACGTTCGGCGACTGGATCGCCGGTGCGCTTGACGTGCCGCCGACCTACGGCGATCTCGTCTACCACCTGTCGACCCTGTTCCCGCCGGTGCGCGCGTCCGGCCATTTCGAGGTGCGCTACCTGGACGCGCAGCCCGGCGACGGGTGGATCGTGCCGACGGCCGTCGTGTGGGCGCTGACCGCCACGCAGCGCGCCCGCATGGCGGCTGACGCGCTGGCCGAGCCGGTGGCCGGCCGCTGGGCCGACGCCGCACGGGTCGGCCTGGCCGACCCCGAACTGGCGCGGGCCGCCGAAGGTCTGATCGAGGTGGCGATGGACGGTCTTCGCGATCAGCCCGGGCACATCTCGTCGCGGGTCGCGGAATTCGCCGAGCGGTACACGATGCGCAGGCGCAGTCCTGCTGACGATTGGGAGGCAAGGCCATGACCGTCACCCGTACACCCGACACGATCGAGGCACTGCGCGCCCGTATCGCCGACGAGTTGACCAGAACGAGGCTGCGCAGCAAGGCACTCACCGACGCCGTCGACACCGACGACCTGGTGCGCCAGCATTCGCCGCTGATGTCGCCGCTCGTGTGGGACTACGCGCACATCGGCAACCAGGAAGAACTGTGGCTCGTGCGTGACGTCGGCGGGCGCGAGCCGGTACGGGCCGACATCGACAACCTCTACGACGCGTTCCAGCACCCGCGGAGCGACCGGCCCGCGCTGCCGCTGCTCGGTCCGTCCGAGGCTCGTACGTATGTCGGCACGGTGCGCGACAAGGTGCTCGACGTGCTCGAACGCTCACCGCTCGAGGGCCGCCGTCTCGTCGATCAAGGCTTTGCGTTCGGCATGATCGTCCAGCACGAGCAGCAGCACGACGAGACGATGCTCGCCACGCACCAGTTGCGGGCGGGCGCGCCCGCATTGCAGGCCGAGCCGCCGCGACCGGCGCGTGCCACCGACCTGCCGCCCGAGGTGCTGGTGCCCGCGGGCGCGTTCACGATGGGCACCGACGTCGAACCGTGGGCGCTCGACAACGAACGGCCGGCCCGCCAGGTCCATACGCCGGCGTATTGGATCGACACGGTGCCGGTGTCCAACGGTGCGTACATCGCCTTCGTCGACTCCGGCGGCTACGACGACCCGCAGTGGTGGACGGCCGAGGGGTGGACGCATCGGCACTCCGCGGGCGTGAGCGCGCCGCTGTTCTGGCGCCGGGAGGGCGGCCACTGGTGGCGGCGGCGCTTCGGCGTCGACGAGCCGGTACCGCTCGACGAGCCGGTGCAGCACGTGTCCTGGTACGAGGCAGATGCCTATGCCCGATGGGCCGGCCGGCGCCTGCCGACCGAGGCCGAGTGGGAGAAGGCGGCGCGGTGGGATCCCGCGAGCGGGCGATCGCGACGCTATCCGTGGGGCGACGACGACCCGACGCCGGCGCTGGCCAACCTGGGCGGCGCGCACCTGCAGCCCGCCCCGGTCGGCTCCTACCCCGACGGCGCTTCGCCGCTCGGCGTCCACCAGTTGATCGGCGACGTGTGGGAGTGGACCTCGAGCGACTTCACGCGCCATCCCGGATTCGTGCCGTTCCCCTACCGGGAGTACTCCGAGGTCTTCTTCGGCGACGAGTACAAGGTGCTGCGCGGCGGCTCGTGGGCGGCGGATCGATCCGCCGTGCGCGGCACGTTCCGCAACTGGGACTACCCGATCCGGCGGCAGATCTTCGCCGGATTCCGTTGCGCCCGGGACGCCGCCGATGGCTAGGCCTCGCAGCGTTCCGGCAGGACGGGATCGCCATGTGTAGGCACCTTGCGTATCTGGGGCCGCCGGTCGCGCTGCACGGATTGCTGCTCGATCCGCCGTTCGGGCTGCTGCGCCAGTCGTGGGCGCCGCGCCGTCAGCGCAACGGCTTGCTGAACGCCGACGGGTTCGGCGTCGGCTGGTATGCCCCCGACGATCCGGTGCCCGCCCGCTACCGGCGCGACCGTCCTATGTGGACAGACGCGAATCTGCCGGAGCTGGCCCGGGTGGTCAGATCCGGTGCGGTCCTCGCGGCCGTGCGCTCGGGCACGGACGGCATGGGCCACGCCGAGTCGGCGGCGGCCCCGTTTCGCGACGGGCGCTGGCTGTTCAGCCATAACGGCGCGATGCCGGGCTGGCCGTCCTGCGCGGCCGGCCTGGCGGCCACGCTGCCGCCCGAACGGCTGCTGCACCTGGATGCATCGAGCGACTCGGCGTTGTTGTGGGCGCTCACCCACGCACGGGTCGACGCCGGCGCGCCACTGGCCGACGCGCTCGCAACGACCGTCGCCGCCGCCGCCGAGGCGGCACCGACGGCGAGGCTGAACCTGCTCGCGATGGACGGCCACACGATCGCCGCCACGACCTGGGGCGACACCCTGTGCTGGCGGGCCGACCGCCGCGGGGTCGTCGTCGCGTCAGAACCATCCGACGACGAGCCGGGCTGGCACGACGTACCCGACCGCAGCCTGCTCACCGCCACGCCCGACGGCGTGCGCATAACTGAACTGAATGCGAGATAACGCTCATGGACAACCTGATCGTCGACAACCATCTGCCGCCGGACTTCCTCACCGCCGCGCTCCGTACCGACGCGTTGCGCGGGCTGACCGCAACGCCGAAGTGGCTGCCACCCAAGTGGTTCTACGACGAGCGCGGCAGCGAACTGTTCGAGCAGATCACCCGGCTGCCCGAGTACTACCCGACCCGCGCCGAGCGCTCGATCCTCGACGCCCGCGCGGGCGAGATCGCATCCGTCACGCGCGCCGACTCGCTGGTCGAACTGGGCGCAGGCTCGGCGGAGAAGACCCGCCTGCTGCTCGACGCGCTGCGCGGTGCGGGCACCCTGCACCGCTACGTTCCGGTCGACGTGTCCGAGGCGGCCTTGCGCCAGGCCGCGGTCAGCGTCCTGGCCGAGTACCCGGGCCTGACGGTGCACGCCGTCGTCGCCGACTTCGAGGAGCACCTCGACCGGCTGCCCAACGGCGGCACCCGGCTGGTCGCGTTCCTCGGCGGCACGATCGGCAACCTCGTTCCGGACGAGCGGGCGCGATTCCTGCGCGACGTGCGCGCCACCCTGCGTCCGGGCGAGATGCTGCTGCTCGGCACGGACCTGGTGAAGAGCCCGGACGTGCTCGTGCCGGCCTATGACGACGCGGCCGGCGTCACGGCCGAATTCAACAAGAACGTCCTGCACGTCATCAACCGGGAACTGAAGGCCGACTTCGATCCGGACGCGTTCGAGCACGTCGCCATCTGGGACGCCGAGGCGGAGTGGATCGAGATGCGCCTGCGCTCACTGAAGGCCCAGCGGGTACGGGTCGAACTGCTCGGGCTCGACGTGTCATTCGAGGCCGGCGAGCAGATGCGCACCGAGGTCTCGGCGAAGTTCCGGCGCGAGGGCATTGCCGCCGAACTGGCCGCGGCCGGCTTCGGGCTGACCGAGTGGTGGACCGATGCGGAAGGGCGGTTCGGCTTGTCGCTGTCGTCTGCCGAATAGTCGCCGAATAGGGCGGCCCGTGACCCGCGCCACCGCGTGTCACGTCGACGCCCGGCGCCTTGTCCCATGGTCATGACAGAACTCAAGACAATCCTGCTCGCCGGGGCGAATGGAGTACTCGGCGGACACATGACCCGGGCGCTCACCGCCGCCGGGCACACGGTGATCGGACTGAGCCGCAGCGAGGCCAACGGCGTAGCTGCGGATCTGCTCGATCGCGACGCACTGCTGCGCGCGGTCGACGGCGTCCAGGCGGACGTCGTCATCCACGCCGCCACCGCGCTGCGCAAGCCACCGACGAAGCACCGCGACATGGCGCTCACCGACCGGCTGCGCATCGAGGGCACCGCAAACCTGCTCGACGCCGCCCGCGTCGTCGGCGCGAAGCGCTTCGTCGTCGAGACGATCGCGCTCGGCTACGGCTACGGCGACTGGGGCGCCAAGGTGTTCACCGAGGCCGACCGGTTCGCCCCGCTCGGGCAGAGCCGCGCCATGGAGCGGCACATGAAGGCCATGCGCGTCAAGGAACGGCTGGCGTTCGAGGCCGACGGCATCGACGGCATAGCGCTCCGGTTCGGCTTCCTCTACGGGGCGGGCGCCACCGAGCAGTACGTCGCCGGGCTGCGCAAGCACGCGATGCCCGCGCCCAACGACCACGGGCACGTGCTGCCCTGGGTCGACCTTCGCGACGCGGCATCGGCCACGGTCGCCGCGGTCGAGCGGGGCCGGGGCGGCGAGGCCTACAACATCGTCGACGACGGGCCGATCGGCTTCGGTGCGCACGTGCGCGCAGTGGCCGAGGCGTTCGGCACCCCCCGGCCGATGCCCATGCCGGTATGGGCGATGCGTCCGATGGCGTTCGCGCACGCGATGATGCTGACCAACCTGCACGTATCGAACGCCAAGGCGAAGGGCGAACTCGGCTGGACGCCGGTCTCGGCAACCAGCACCGACGGCCTTCGTGAACTTGCGGCAGGGAGTGGCAAGCTCGCTGCGTGAGACCGGCGGCGGACGGGGACGTCTTCGAGGAGCACCGGCGGCTGCTGTTCAGCACCGCGTACCGCATGCTGGGCAGCGTTGCCGATGCCGAGGACACCGTGCAGGACGCTTGGCTGCGCTGGGCCGAAACCGACCAGACCAGGGTCGAGCACCCGAAGGCGTATCTCGTGCGCACGGTCACGAACCTGTCGCTGAACCGGCTGAATTCGGCGCGGGCGCGACGCGAGTCCTACGTCGGCCCGTGGCTGCCCGAGCCGCTGCTGACCTCGCCCGACGTGGCCGACAGCGCTGAACTCGCCGAGTCCGTCTCGATGGCAATGATGATCGTGCTCGAAACGCTGTCGCCCCTGGAGCGCGCAGTGTTCCTGCTGCGCGAGGTGTTCGGCTACGCCTACAGCGAGATCGCGACGTCGCTCGACCGCTCCGTGGCGACGGTGCGCCAGGCCTCGCACCGCGCCCGCGAACACGTCGCGGCCCGCCAGCCTCGCTTCGACACCGACGCCGCGCGGCAACGCGAAGTGCTCGACCGGTTCCTCGAGGCCTGCGCGGGCGGTGACGTCAATGAGGTGATGGCCTTGCTCGCTCCCGGCGTCACGGCCTGGGCTGACGGCGGCGGCAAGGTCTCCGCGGCGACCCGGCCGGTGCACGGCGAGTCGAACGTGGCGCGCTGGCTGCTCGGCGTGATGGCGAGACCGCACCTGGCCGGCTTGCAGTCCGAGCACGCGCTGGTGAACGGCGAGCCGGGGCTGCGGCTCACGGTGGCGGGCGCGCCGGCCGGTGTGCTCAGCGTGGGCATCGTCGACGGCCGGATCGCCGAGCTGCGACTCGTCGTCAACCCGGACAAGCTCGAACGGGTTTAGCCGCGGGCGGCGCCGAGCGTGCGCGAGATGCCGTGCGCCGCCGCCACGACCGCGGGTGTGTACCGGCGCGGATCGGCGTTCTCCGACGGCACGACCACCGACAGCGCGGCCACGACCTGGCCCGCCGCCCGGATCGGCGCCGCCACCGAGATCGAGATCAGCTCGATCTGCCGGCGGCTGATCGCGACGCCGGTACGCCGCACCTCGGCGAGTTCGCGGCGCAGCCGCCCCGGATCGGTGATCGTGCGCCGGGTGTATCGCCGAAGCGGCGCGCTGAGCACGCGATCGAGTACCTCGTCGGGCGCGTAGGCCAGCAGGACGAGACCGACGCCGGTGGCATGCAGCGGCAACCGGCCGCCCGGGCGGGTGATGACGTGCACCGCGTCCCGTCCGGAGATTCGCTCGATGTAGACGGCATCGGTGCCGTCGAGCACGGCCAACTGGACGTTCTGGTGCGTGGCCTCGTAGAGATCTTCCAGGAACGGCAGGGCGGCCTCGCGAAGTCCGACGCTGCGCGGCGCCAGGCTGGCCGCCTCCCACAACCGCAGGCCGATCCGGTAGTCGCCCGCCTCGTCGCGTTCGAGCGCGCCCCACCGGGTCAGCTCACCGACGAGGCGGTGCGTCGTGGTCAGCGGCAGGCCGGTGCGGCGGCTGATCTGCGAGAGCGGCAACTGCGGGCGCTCCGCGGTGAACGCGTCGAGGATCCCGAGCACCCGGCTGGTGACCGTGTCGCCCATCGGCCCACCTCCCCTTCCGCTCAGCGGAAGTCTAGGCGCGACGCGGCGCCTCGGCACAGCACGCTGGACGGCACTTCGAGACGGCCGGAGGTGACGTGCGTACCCAGGTAGGGATCGTCGGCGCGGGCCCGGCCGGGCTGCTCCTCTCCCACCTGCTGCATCTGCAGGGCGTCGACAGCGTCGTGCTCGAATGCCGCGACCGCGAGTACGTCGAGCACCGGGTACGCGCGGGCGTCCTCGAACACGGCAGCGCCGAGACGTTGCGCGAGGCCGGCGTCGGCAAGCGCCTCGACGCCGAGGGGCTACGGCATGACGGCACCGAGCTTCGCTTTGCCCGCAAGGGGCATCGCATCGACTTCGCCGGGCTGACCGGACGGACGATCACGGTCTACGGCCAGCAGGAGATCGTGAAGGACCTGATCGCCGCCCGCCTCGACGCCGGCGGCGACGTGCGGTTCGAGGTGGACGGCGTGACGCTGCACGACCTCGACAGCGAGCGGCCGCGGATCAGCGTGCCCGACGGCGACCCGATCGAGTGCGACTTCGTCGTCGGCGCCGACGGATTCCACGGCGTCAGCCGCCCGTCCGTCCCCGAGGGCGTGCTCACGACGTACGAGCGCGACTACCCGTTCGCGTGGCTCGGCATCCTGGCGCAGGCTCCCCCGTCGTCGCAGGAACTGATCTACGCGCGCCATGACCGCGGATTCGCGCTGCACTCGATGCGCTCGCCCGACGATCACCCGCATGTACCTGCAGGTGCCGCCCGACGAGGACCTGCGCGAGTGGCCCGACGACCGCATCTGGGCCGAGTTGCACGAGCGTTTCGCCGACGACGCCGGCTTCGCCCTGACCGAAGGACCCTTGCTGGACAAGGGGATTACCCCGATGCGCAGCTTCGTCGCGACGCCGATGCAGTACGGGCGGCTGTTCCTCGCCGGCGACGCCGCGCACATCGTGCCGCCGACCGGCGCGAAGGGCATGAACCTCGCGATCGCCGACGTGCGCGTGCTCGCCCGAGCGCTCGCCGCGTACTACGCGGACGGCCGTACGGACCTGCTCGCCGCCTATACCGAGACGGCACTCGCCCGCGTCTGGCGGGCCACCCACTTCTCCTGGTGGATGACCTCGATGCTGCACCGCAATCCCGACGACGCGTTCGGCGACCAGTTGGCGCTGGCGCAGCTGTCCTACGTCGTCTCGTCGCGGGCAATGGCGACCTCGCTCGCCGAGAACTACACCGGCCTGCCCTACACCGAAGGATGGAGCTACCGATGACCGGCACGTCCAGTTACCGAGCCGACCCACCGGGCACCCACCCGCCCTACGACTACCCCGAATACGGCAGCACGCGGCTGCGACATCCGAAGCGGCCGCTGCACCTGTTGCCCCAACGGCTCACCGAGCTGACCGGCCCGGTGTTCGGCCACGAGCGGGTTCGCGACGGCGATGACGACCTGACTCTCGCCAACGGCGGCGAGGCCGTCGGGCAGCGGATCGTCGTGCACGGCCGACTGGTCGACGGCGACGGGCGTGGCATTCCCGACAGCCTGATCGAGATCTGGCAGGCGAACGCGGCCGGGCGGTACGCGCACGCGGGCGACCAGTGGCCGGCTCCGCTCGATCCGCATTTCACCGGCCTCGGCCGCGTGATGACCGACTCGTCCGGGGGCTATCGCTTCACCACGATCCGGCCCGGCGCGTACCCGTGGAAGAACCACCACAACGCCTGGCGCCCCGCGCACATCCACCTCTCCGTGTTCGGCGAGGCGTTCACCCAGCGGCTGGTGACCCAGATGTACTTCCCCGACGATCCGCTCTTCTACCAGGACCCGATCTTCAACTCGGTGCCGGACGAGAAGGCGCGGGCGCGGCTGGTCAGCGCGTACGACCACGAGGCGACCAAGCCGGAATGGGCGCTCGGCTTCCGCTTCGACGTCGTGCTGCGCGGGCGCGACCAGACCCCGTTCGAGGACGGCGACGATGCTTGAGTCCACTCCATCGCAGACCGTCGGCCCGTTCCTGCACATCGTGCTGCCCTGGCCCGACGGCCCGGACGTCGTCGCCGAGGACACGCCGGGGGCGGTCCGCATCGCCGGGCGGCTGACCGACGGCGCCGGCGCCCCGGTTCCGGACGCGCTCGTCGAGGTGTGGCAGGCCGATCCGGACGGCACGTTCGGCTCGAACGGCTTTCGCGGCTTCGGGCGCTGCGCCACCGATGCGGACGGCGGCTACTGGTTCCGCACCGTCAAGCCCGGGCCGTTGCCTGCTGAGCACGGCGTCGTCGAGGCCCCGCACCTGGACGTGTCGGTGTTCGCGCGTGGGCTGCTGCACCGGCTGGTCACCCGCATCTACTTCCCGGACGAGGCGGCGGCCAATGCGGCCGACCCGGTGCTCGCGTCGCTCGACGCCGGCGAACGCGAGTTGCTGACCGCCCGGGCCGAGCCGGACGGCTCGCTGCGTTTCGACATCAGGCTGCAGGGCGAGCCCGAGACACCGTTCTTCACCGTGTGACACCGTGAGTGCATGAGTTCGATCTGGGACCCGATCTTCGGGGCCGAACGGGTGGCGGTCGAAGTTGACGATGCCGCGTGGGTGCGCGCGATGCTCGAAGCCGAGGCGGCGCTCGCCCGGGCGTGCGCGTCGGTGGGCCTGGTCACGACAGCCGCGGCGCAGGCCGTGACCGCTGCCTGCGCCGATGCCGACTGGGTGCCGATCGGCGAACTCGGCAGACAGGCGGCCGCCGGTGGCAACCCGGTGATCCCGCTGGTGCGTTTGCTCCGCGATCGGGTCGGCGCGGACGCCGCGGACGCCGTCCATCTCGGCGCGACCAGCCAGGACATCCTCGACACCGCGGCCATGCTCGTCATCCGGCGATCGCTCGACGTCATCCTCGACGACCTCGGCGCAGCCGCCGATTCGGCCGCCCGGCTGGCGGGCACCCATCGGGACACGCTGATGGTGGCGCGCACCCTGCTGCAGCAGGCGCTTCCGACGACGTTCGGCGCGACCGCCGCCGGGTGGGGCGCGGGCCTGGACCGGGCGGCGGCCGGCCTTCGCGCGATACGTCCCGCCGTACAACTCGGCGGGGCCGCCGGCACGCTGGCCGCGCTGCATCCGCACGGGCTCGCCGTCCGCGCCGCGTTCGCGCGTGAGCTCGGGCTGGCCGATCCGGGCGAGGTTTGGCACGCCGAGCGAACGCGGATCGGCGAGCTGGCCGGGGCGCTCGCCACTGCGGCAGGCGCGATCGGCAAGGTGGCCACCGATGTCGTGCTGCTCGCCCAGACCGAGGTCGGCGAGGTGCACGAGGGCGTCGGCGGAGGCTCGTCCACCTTGCCGCACAAGCAGAATCCAGTCGCCGCCGTCACGGCCCGAGCCGCCGCGGCGCAGGCGCCGGGGCTGGCGGCCACACTGTTCGCGGCGATGGCCGGCGAGCATCAGCGGGCCGCCGGTGCGTGGCATTCCGAGTGGCCGGCGCTCGTCTCGTTGCTGCGCTGCACCGGTGGCGCAGCCGCGCGGCTACGCCAGTGCCTCGACGGCCTGCGCGTCGACCAGGAGGCGATGCGCCGCAACCTCGACCGGACGTCGGGACTCATCCTGGCCGAGCGGGTCGTGACGGAACTGGCGCCGTCGATGGGGCGGCGCGCCGCGCAGGATGCCGTCGAGCGGGCCGCCCGCAAGGACGACATGGCCAACGCGCTGCTGGCCGACCCCGTCGTGAGCGGGCACCTCGACGCCGAGCGGCTCGCCGAACTGCTCGATCCGTCGATGTATCTCGGCCAGGCCGGCGATCTCGTCGACCGCTATCTGCAAGGACGTTCGCGATGAGCGCCGCACTGCGCTGGAAGGTCGAGGGGCCGGAGTCGGCGCCCGTGGTCGTGCTACTCAACGCCGTCGGCACGACGACCGAGATCTGGGACGCGCAGGTCGGCCCGCTGACCGAACTGCTGCGCGTCGTCCGCGTCGACACCCGCGGCCACGGTGCCTCGCCGCCCGCGCTCGACGCCATCGGCCGGCCATGCACGCTCGCCGACCTCGGCCAGGACGTCCTCAACGTGCTCGACGAGATCGGCGTGGGGCGGGCCCACTTCGCGGGCGTCTCGCTCGGCGCGATGACGGCGATGTGGCTGGCGATCCATCATCCGTCCCGGGTGGGCCGGCTGGCGTTGGTGTGCACGTCGGCGTACCTGCCACCGGCGCAGGGCTGGCTCGACCGGGCGGCGGCGGTGCGCGCCGCCGGAATGACTGCGATCGCGGATCCCGTGGTCGCCCGCTGGATCACCCCGGGCCTCGCCGAGCGCGACCCGCAACTGCTCGCGCGACTGCGCGCCATGCTGGGCAGCATCGACCCGGAGAGCTACGCCCAGTGCTGCGAGGCGATCGCCGGCATGGACCTGCGCGCCGACCTGGCGCGAATCACCGCCGCCACCCTGGTCGTCGGCGGCTCGCGCGACCTGGCCGCGCCGCTCACTCATGCCGAGACGATCGTCAGCCGCATCGCCGGCGCGCAGATGCACGTCGTCGACGCCGCGCACGTGGCCACGGTCGAGCAGTCCGGGGCGGTCGCGGCGCGACTCGTCGAGCACTTCGGCACCGGCCGTGACGTGCTGCGTGCCGGGTTCGCCACCCGCCGGGCCGTCCTGGGCGACGACCACGTCAATCGCGCGGTGGCCAACACCACCGAGTTCAGCGCGCCGTTCCAGGACTTTCTGACCCGCTACGCCTGGGGCGAGATCTGGACGCGGCCGGGCCTGACCCGCCGCGAGCGCTCACTCGTCACGGTCGCGGTGCTCACCGCACTCGGTGCCGAGCACGAACTCGCGATGCACGTGCGCGCCGCCCTGCGTAACGGCGCGACGGCGGGCGACATCGGCGAGGTGCTGCTGCACACCGCCGTCTACGCCGGACTGCCGCGCAGCAACCGCGCGTTCGCCATCGCGGCCGAGGTGATCAGAACGGGAACTCCCGGGGCCGGCGCTTGACGCTGACCCAGTGCAGTTCGGTGAACTCCTCGGCGGCGAAGCTGATGCCGAATCGGCCCCAACCGCTGTCCTTCACTCCCCCGAACGGCATCTGCGGCTCGTCGTGGATCGGCTGGTCGTTCACGTGCACGATGCCGGCCTCGAGCCGTTCGGCCAGGGCGAGGCCGCGTTCGGAGTCGCCGGTCAGGACGCCCGCCGTGAGCCCGTACGGCGAGGCGTTGGCGCGCTCGACCGCCTCGTCGGCGGAGTCCACCACGTCGGCGATGGCCACCGGGCCGAACGTCTCGTAGCGGGCGAGTTCGCAGTCGGGCGGCACGTCGGCCAGCAGCGTTGCCGGGTAGCACGGGCCGATCGCGTGGCCGCCGGCCAGCAGGCGAGCGCCGCCGGCCACGGCTTCGTCGACCCGTCGAGCCACCATCGACAGCGCGTACTCGTTGATCAGCGGCCCGACGATCGTGCGCGGATCGCGTGGATCGCCCGTCGTCAGACCGGCCGTCTTCTCCGCGAAGCGGGCGAGGAACTCCTCGGCGATGGGCCGTTCGACGAGGATTCGCCTGGCACACATGCAGATCTGGCCCTGATGCAGGAAGGCCCCGTACGCGGACGCGTCGACCGCGTATTCAAGGTCGGCGTCGGCGAGGACGATCAGCGGGTTCTGCCCGCCGAGTTCGAGCACGACCCGCTTGAGATGCCGGCCGGCTGCTTCGGCCAGTCGTCGCCCGGTCGCCGTCGAACCGGTGAAGTTGATCCGCCGCACCCACGGGTGCTCGACGAACTCCGCCCCGATCGCCCCGGCCTCGCCCGGCGCGTGCGTCACGACGTTCAGGACGCCGTCGGGCAGGCCCGCCTCGGCGAAGATCTCCGCCCACAGCAGCCCGCCCGACCACGGCGATTCCTCCGACGGCTTGAGCACAACGGTGTTGCCGAGCGCGAGCGGTGCCACGATCGCGCGGCCGGAGAGCACGAGAGCGGCGTTCCACGGTGCGATCGCGGCCACGACCCCGACCGGCCGCCGCACCGCCATGGCGAGCGACCCGTGCAGGTCGGACGGGATGACCTGCCCGACCGCGTTGTACGGCGCGCCGGCCGCCTGCCGCAGCAACGACAGCGAGAACTCGAGTTGGATCGCGCCGAAGTCGTGGCCGCATCCGGTCTCGGCGGCCAGCCAGTCCATGACCTCCGCGCGGCGCCGGGCCAGCACGTCGGCCGCCGTCAGGAAGATCGCCTGTCGTTCGGCGGGCGCGGAGTGCGACCAGGCCGGCAGCGCCTCGTGCGCAAACTCGACGGCGAGGCGGGCGTCGATCGGACCGGCCGCCGCCATGCGCGCGACGACGTCGCCGCTCCACGGGTCGTGGTCGTCGAAGAGCCGGCCGCTCTCCGCCGCGCGCCATTGCCCGCCGAGGAACTGGCCGAAGACGGGCGGATCAGCGGGCATGCGCAACTCTGACATCGCCGCGCCTACGGTGGAGCGCCGGCGTCGGGTGCCACGGCGTCCGGCGCGACGGCGGTCGCGCGATGCAACCGGTAGCCGACCGGCAGCAACTGCACGTGCAGCCGCTCCTCGACCAGGCTCCACAGCCCGCGGGGCAGCAGCAGCGCGAATGCCACGGCCGTGGCGCCGAGTCCGATGAGATACCAGGCGCCCTGGTCGGCGAACTCGTACTGCACGCCGAAGAACACGAGCGCACCGATCATCGGGCCCTCAACCGTGCCGAGGCCGCCGACCAGCACCATGAAGATCATGTACGCCGTCCACTGCACGCCGAAGATCGACTGCGGCTGGATGAACAGCGTGTTCGCCAGGATCAGCGCCCCGGCGGCGCCGCAGCCGAAACTCCCGAGGACGAACAGCAGCAACTTGAGCGCGTCGACGCGGACGCCGGACGCCGCCGCCGCGTCCTCGTCGTCGCGGATTGCCTGCAGCGCCGCGCCATGGCGACTGCGCAGCAGCGCGAAGAGCAGGCTGACGAGCGCCGCCGTGAACGCCAGGGTGAGCCAGTAGGTGTACTCGCGGCGGGTGTCGGGGGCATAGACGTTCAGGCCGCGCAGGGAGATTCCCGTTCCGCCGCCGAGAGTCTTGTCGAGCGTGACGAGCAGCGCGAACACCTCGGCCACGACCCACGTGCCGATCGCGAACTGCCCGCCTCGCAGGCGCAGGACCAGGAACGACACCGGCACCGCCACGACCGCGCAGGCGAGCGCCGCCAGAACCATGGCGAGATAGGGGGTCACGCCGTGCTGGGTGAACAGGATCGTGCCGTACGCACCGATGCCGATGAACGCCTGCTGGCCTATCGAGACCAGGCCGCCGAATCCGGCGAGCGCGTTCCACATCGTCGCCAGGATCACGAAGATCAGCAGAGACGTGAGTTGCTCGACGACGTTGGCGTTGAGGGTGAGCGGCACGACGGCGAGTGCCGCCACGCCGACCGCGACGACACCGGCCGAGACCCGCGAGGCCAGCGTCCAGCGGCGCACGACGTAGCGCGGGTGCAGCCCTGCAGCGGCCGCGGTCACGGGCCCGCTCCCGCACTGCGGTATTGGTGCGTCGAACCGTCAGCCGGACATGACCGTTCATGCCGGTCATACCGTTCATGCCGGGGCCACCCGTCTCCGCGCGGCGAGCAGGCCACCACGCGGGCTGGCCAGCACGGCGAGGAACACCAGGTGCCCGGCGAGGATCGAGTACTGCGGATCGATCTGCGAGCCGACCGCCTGCGCGACCCCGAGCAGGATGCCTCCCCAGAGCGTTCCCCACAGTGAGCCCAGCCCGCCGATGACGACCGCCTCGAACGCGAAGATCAACTGCGTGGGGCCGCTCGACGGCTCGAACGTCGTGCGCATCGCGAGGAACGCCCCGGCGATGGTTGCCGTCGCCACCGCGATCGCCGTGGCTCGGGCGTACACCGCCCGCGCATTGACGCCGACGAGCGCGGCGGTGTCGGGATCCTGGGCGGTCGCGCGCATCTCGCGACCGAAGGCTGTACGCCGCAGGAGTAGTTGCAGGCCGCCGAGCACCCCGACGGCGACGGCCAACACCAGCACGCCGAGTGCGGGTACGGACAACTGCTCGGTGATGCGCCAGCTCGCGGTGCGAATCAAGCCGACCTGCCCGCCGAGCGAACGCACGTCCGGCGAGAAGATCTGCAGCAGCGCGTTCTGGATGACGATGGCCAGCCCGAACGTCGTCAGCAACGGGACGAGTTCGCCGCCCCGCAGGCTGCGGTCGAGCAACGTGACCTGCAGCAGGTAGCCGACCACCAGCATGAGCGGCAGGGCGAGCAGGAGCGCGAGGAACGGCGAGATGTGCGCGCTGACGGCGATCTCCCAGACGACGAACGCCCCGACCAGGGCGATGTCGCCGTGCGCCAGGTTGATGATGCGCATGACCCCGAACATGAGCGACAGGCCGCAGGCGAGAAGCGCGTAGAGCCCGCCGAGCAGGATCCCCTGGACGATCGCGTTGACCCAGGTCATGGCGCGCCCCGCCGACCGTCTGGAGGCCGCTTCCCCGCCGCGACGGCCACGATTCGTCCGGCAAAGTGGCTATGTCGGCGGGGTCGGCGGGGAAGCGGAGTCATGGCGTCACCAGACCGAAGTAGGCCTCGGTGACCTGCTCGCGGGTGAGCGACGCCGCCGGTGCCGCGAGCATCACGCGTCCCTCGAGCAGGCAGACGACGCGGTCGGCGAAGCGCAGCGCGCGCCCGACGTCCTGCTCGACGAGCAGCATCGTCGCTCCGCCGGCGGCGAGCGCCTCGAGCGATTCGTACACCGCGGCGACGGCGCGCGGCGCGAGGCCCAAGGAGACCTCGTCGAGCAGCAGCAGCCGCGGATTGGTCATCAGGGCGCGGCCGATCGCGGTGATCTGCTGCTCGCCGCCGGACAGCGTCGAGGCCCTCTTGCCACGCAACGGGCGCAAGCATCGGGAACGCGTCGAGCACGGTGTCGACGGTCCAGGTGCCGCGCCGCCCGTGCCGTCCCGCGACGAGCAGGTTCTCGCGGACGGTGAGGTCGGGGAACAGCCGCCGGCCCTCGGGTACCAGCGCGATGCCGAGGGCCACCCGGCGATGGGCGGGCAGCCGCGAGATGTCGGCGCCGTCGAACCACACGGACCCGGCCGCGAGCGGGTGCGCTCCGGCGATGGTGCGCAGCAGCGTCGTCTTGCCCGCACCGTTCGCCCCGACCAGCGCGAGCCGCTCGCCCGCCTCGACGGTGATGGACACGCCGCGCACGGCGGCGAGCAGCCCGTGCCGCGCATCGACGCCGTCGACGGTCAGCAGGCCGCCCGATGCGGCGCGAGTGTCGCGACCGGCCGAGCTCATGGCGCCGCCTTGCCGAGATAGGCGTCCACCACGGCGGCGTCACGCAGCACGGCGGCCGGCTCGCCGTCGGCGATCACGGATCCGGCGTCCATGCAGACGAGCCGGTCCACCACCTGCAGCAGGACGTGGACGACGTGCTCGATCCACACGATCACGATGTCGCGCTGGCGCAGTTCGCGAATCGTCGTGACGAGTTGCTCGGACTCCGCATCGGTGAGGCCGCCGCCGATCTCGTCCAGGAGCAGCACCCTCGGGTCGGTGGCCAGCGCCCGGGCGAGCTCGAGCCGCTTGCGGTGCAACAGGCCCAGGCTCGCCGCGCGGCGATTGGCCACATCGACCAGGCCGCACAGCTCCAGCGCGTCGATGGCCGCGGGGTAGGCGGCACTTCGCCGCAGCGCGCCGCCGTAGGACGCGCCCACGAGGACGTTCTCGAGCACCGTCATCCCGCCGAACGGCCGGGGTATCTGGAACGCCCGGCCGACTCCGCGCCGGCAGCGCACCTGCGCGCGCAGCTTCGTGACGTCCTCACCGGCGAGGCGCACCCGGCCCCGATCCGGAGACACCGATCCGGCCAGGACATTGAGCAGCGTCGTCTTGCCGGCCCCGTTCGGCCCCACGATGCCGACCGATTCGCCTTGCCCCACGGCGAAATCGAC
Organism: uncultured Actinomycetota bacterium; assembly: GCA_963709985.1. Taxonomy (GTDB): domain Bacteria; phylum Actinomycetota; class Actinomycetes; order Mycobacteriales; family Jatrophihabitantaceae; genus DASXRA01. Next base: position 199,668 of record CAVPYQ010000039.1, on the reverse strand, counting down.
GTCGTTCAGGACGACCAGCTCGCCGTAGCGCTTGACCAGGCTTTCGCCCTGCAGCACAGGTGTAGACGTCGGTAGCGACGACGTGGACGGCATCAGCGAGACCAAGAGGCACGTCCCTCAGGCCGTGTACGGGGCCAGCTTGCCGGCGATCGGGACGTTCGGGTCGGAGGAGTTCTCGCAGATGACGAACGCGAGCTTGTACTTGCTGCCCGCCGGGGCGGCGTTCCACTGGCCGCCGATGATCGGCGTCGCGACCACGCTTGACACCGGCCCCTTCGTCCAGTCCAGCTTGCCGATCGGCGTATCGACGGAGAGCTTGCCGATCGCGTCGGCCAGGCCCTTCTTGTCCTTCGGGTCCGCGCTGGCCTTGAACGCGGCGGCGGCGGCGTCGAACAGCGCGAGGCTCGGTCCGAGTTGCTGGTTCCACTGCTTGCCGGTCGCGCTCTCGTAGCCGTCGCCGAGCGCCTTGTTGTCGGTGCTCGTGAGCGAGGACTTGTACGGCCACGTCGGCGCCCAGTACACGCCGCTGGCCAGGCCCTCGCCGATCGAGCCGAGTGCCTCGACCTGCGACGGGAACAGGCCGGTCTTCGCGATCTGCGCGATCTTCGGCTTGTACCCCTGCTGGGCCGCCTGCGGCCAGAACGTCGCGAAGTCCGGCGGGATCGGGAAGGTATTGAAGATCTGGCAGTCCTCCGCCTTGAACTTCGCGATCTGCGACGAGTAGTCGTTCGTACCGTCGGTGTACGCGCCCGGGTCGACGATCGTGTAGCCGGCCTTCTCGAGCAGGGGCCCGAGTGCCTGCCGAATGGCGTTGCCGTCAGCGTCGTTGGGCCACATGACGCCGACCTTCTTGTTGGTGCTCACCTGCGGCCACAGGTGCGTGTAGGCGTTGTTGAACTGCTCCACGCCGAAGCAGAAGTGGTAGGTGAACTTGAACGGCGAGGGCTCGCCGGGCTTGGCGCCACGACCGAAGTACCAGGCCTCCCACGGCACAACCGTCGAGATGCACGGAACGCCGGCTGCTTCGGCCGCATCGGACACCGGGTTGACCGTCTCGGGGGTGGACGTCGTGAGCAGCAGGTCGACGTTCGACCCGTTGATCAGATCGTTCGCGACCTGGGCCGATCGCTGCGGGTTCGACTGGCTGTCCTTGTCGACGACGGTGACGTCGTATTTCGTGCCGCCGACGGTCAGCCCGCTCGCGAATGCCTTGCGGGCAAGGCTGAGCACGTAGCCGTCGGGCTCGCCGAAGCCCGCGGCCGGCCCGGTGCGGGGGCTGACGAATCCGATCTTGAGGCTCTTGGCCGCCACCACCACCACCGCCGCTCGACGAGCTCTTGCACGCTGCGAGCACCGGCCCGGCGACCGCGGCGCCGGCGACGCTGACCCCGGCGATCTGCAGGAACTGCCGCCGATTCGGGCTCGCTGGGTTCGACGATTTCCGGGTGGATCGGTCCATGGCGTCCACGGGTCACCTCCGGCGCGCGGGATGGTGAGGCCGAACCGTAGGAGTGAGCCGTCCCATCGGTCAATGCCGAGTTCTAATATTCGGAACGTGACGCCAAGTCGAGATGCGAAACCGACGCCGACCGCCCGCCGCGTCCCGAAACCGGCAGGCCCGGACGCGGCAGCCGGCGACTCCGCTCCGCCGGTTCGACGCTCGACCGGCGCGGCCGGGCGGTCGCAATCACTCGAACGCGGCCTGATGATCCTGTCGTCGTTCAGCGAGAACCGCCCGCTGCTCGGGGTGGCCGAACTGGCCCGGGCGGTCGGGCTGAACAAGAGCACGGCGCACCGCTACATCGCCACGCTGGCCAGCCTCGGCTACGTGCAGCAGGACCCGGACACCCGCCGGTACCGACTCGGCCCGCGCGTCGTCGACCTCGGCTTCGCGGCCATCAACTCCATGGAGATCACCCGGATCGCCGCGCGGCACATGCAGGCGCTGTCGGACGAAACCGGCTACACCGTCAACCTCGCGGTGCTCGACGGCACCGACATCGTCTACATCGAACGCCGGCGCAGCGCCCGGGAGGGCCAATTCGGCATCGACCTGAACCTGCACATCGGCTCGCGACTGCCGGCGTACTGCACGTCCATGGGCAAGGTCCTGCTCGCCCATCAACCGCCCGACGAACTGCACGCCCTGCTCGACCGCGTCGACCTGGCCCGGCGCGGGCCGAAGACCATAACGGCCCGCGAGGCGCTCAATGCCGCGCTCGTGCGGATTCGTCAGGTCGGCGTCGCCGTGAACGACGAGGAACTCGCGCCCGGGCTTCGCTCCATCGCGGCGCCGATCCGCGATGGTTCGGGCACGGTCGTCGCGGCGATGAACATCGCCGTGCACCTGTCGATCTGGAACGCCTCGGTCGACTCGATCATGCAGCGACTCGAACCGCCGCTGCGCCGCACCGCGGAAGAGATCTCGGTCCGGATGGGATATCGACACCGGTAGAGCCACGCATCGTTCCAACTATGCGAACTCCGTGCTGACCAGCCGAACATGGTCTAGCGTCGTGGCCGTCCGCCGACCGTGTCGATCCCGGGAGTTGCGATGACCCTTCTCGATGAGGCGCAGTGGAGCGGCAAGATCTTCGTCGGCGGCCGGTGGACCGAGACGAGCGGCGGCCGGCACGACGTGGTCGAACCGGCCACCGGCGCCACGCTCGGCGTGCTGGGCACGCCCACCGCCGAGGACGTCGCAACCGCGGCCGAGAGTGCGGCCGCCGCGCAGCAGTCGCTGGGCGGCGACGCCGTATCCGCAACGGGCGGCGGTGCTGCGCCGGGCCGGGGCGCTCTGGTCGCAGTACGCCGATGAGATCTCGTGGTGGAACGTCCGCGAAGTCGGCGCGATCCCGCCGATGGCCGGCTTCGCCCTGCACGTGGCCGAGCAGGAATGCTTCGAGGCGTCGGCCCTGCCCAGTCGCGCCTACGGCGAGCTGATCCCGAGCGAGGAGCCGCGCCTGTCGATGGCCCGCCGGATGCCCGCGGGCGTCGTCGGCGTGATCTCGCCGTTCAACGTGCCGATCATCCTGGGCATCCGCTCGGTCGCCCCGGCGCTGGCCCTGGGCAACGCGGTCATCCTCAAGCCCGACCCGCGCACCGGCGTCACCGGCGGCGTGGTCCTCGCGCGGATCTTCGAGGAGGCGGGGCTGCCCGCCGGGGTGTTGCAGATGCTGCCGGGCGGCACCGAGGTCGGCGAGGCGATGGTGACCCACCCGCGCATCCGGGTCATCTCGTTCACCGGCTCGACCGCGGCCGGCCGCCGGGTCGGCGAGCTCGCCGGGCGCCACCTCAAGCGCGTGCATCTCGAACTCGGCGGCAACTCCGCGCTGGTCGTGCTCGACGACGCCGACGTCGACCAGGCGGTGACGCTCGCCGCGTTCGGCTCGTTCTTCCACCAGGGCGAGATCTGCATGACGGCCGGGCGGCACATCGTGCACGAGAGCGTCTACGACGACTTCGTCGAGCGCCTGGCCGGCAAGGCGGCGCACCTGCCGGTCGGCAACCCGGCGACCGACGAGGTCGCGCTCGGGCCGGTGATCGACGAGGGCCAGCGCGACAAGATCCACGGGCTCGTCACGGCCAGCCGCGACGCCGGCGCCAAGGTGGCCGCCGGCGGCGAGTACGACCGGCTCTTCTACCAGGCGACCGTGCTCGCCGACGTCCCGCCGACCTCGCCCGCGTTCGCCGAGGAGGTGTTCGGCCCGGTCGCGCCGGTGGTCCGGTTCTCCTCCGTCGACGAGGCGGTGCAGCTGGCCACCGCGTCGGAGTACGGCCTGTCGCTCGGCATCGTCACCCGCGACGTCATGCGCGGGCTCGCCCTGGCCGATCGCATCCCGACCGGCATCGTCCACATCAACGACCAGACGGTCAGCGACGAGGCGAACGTGCCCTTCGGCGGCATCGGCGCGTCCGGCACCGGATCGCGATTCGGCGGCGCCGCGGCCAATGTCGACGCGTTCACCGAGACGCGATGGGTCACGGTGCGCAGCGAGCCGCCGCCGTATCCGTTCTAATCCGACGGCGCCCACAGCTCGAACCAGGTGCCCTCCGGGTCGTGGCACTCGGCGATCCGCCCGTAGGCCTGCTCGTGCGCGGCTTCGGCCCGACCGCCGGCGTCGCGCACCCGGTCGAGCGCAGCGTCGAGGTCGGCGACCCGGAACACCGGCACGGTCGCCGGCGCATGCCCGGCCGCGGCCGGGTGGTCGATGCCGGCGACCGACACGATCGGCGTCGTCTTGCGATCGTGCAGGCGCGGGCCCAGGACGCTCTCGTAGAACTGCTGCCCGCGGTGCTGGTCGTGCACCCAGATCGTCAGGTACGCAATGTCGCCCGGACGGTTGCGGGTGGCCCGCAGCGGTGGCGTGTTGATCATCCAGCGGTGGCCGAACGGGTCGACGACGACGCCGGTCCGCCCGTACGGCTCGTCGGCCGCGGCCCGTTCGAGGGTGGCGCCGCCCGCCTGCGCCCGGGCGATCGTCGCGTCGGTGTCGGGCACGGTGACGAACAGGAACTGTGTCAACGGGCGCGGGGCCGCCGGGTCGAGGCTGCGGTCCTCGGCCAGCATGACGACCGCGTCGCCGATGCCGACTTCGGCGTGCTCGAGCACGCCATCGGCGTTGAAGTGCGCCTCGCCGCGGCGTTCGGCGTCGAAGATCTCGACGTACCAGTCCACGGCCCGCGCGTCATTGACCATCAGGTACGGCGTGACTGCCGGCCCCCAGGCCAGCTCGGACGGGTCGATGACGGTGTCGGCCATGACAGCTCCTTCGGATTCGGTTTCGAGCAGCTTTCGCCGGGTCGGGATCGATCGGGGTCGGCGGCGCGCAGAGGATGGTCGGGCGATGGCAACGCCGGCATCGAGTACGGGCCGCTCACGTCCCTATCGTCGTCCCGGGCTCGCCTTTTCCGACGGGTCGACGCGGCGTTTCTCGCGATCGGCATGATGGGGGAAGCAGTCAACGAGGAAGGACCGCCCGCGTGCCAGATCAAGTGCAGGGCATCGATCCACGAACCGGCGAGCCCACGGGCGAGCCGATTCCGTACACGACCGTCTCCGAACTCGACGCCCTCGCCGACGCCGCGGTTGCCGCGTTCGAGGCCTGGGCCGCGACGCCGGCGGCTGACCGGGCGGCGGCCCTCGACCTGGTCGCCGACCGGCTCGACGAGTCGGCCGACAAGCTCGTCGAGATCGCCGACTCCGAAACCGGCCTCGGCGCGGCCCGGCTCTCCGGCGAGGTCACCCGAACGTCCAACCAGCTACGGCTGTTCGGCGACGTGCTGCGCGACGGTGCGTACGTCGAGGCGATCATCAGCCCGGCGTCGGACGTTCGACCGGACGTCCGGCGGATGCTGGTGGCGCGCGGTCCGGTCGCCGTGTTCGCGGCGAGCAACTTCCCGTTCGCCTTCTCCGTGGCGGGCGGCGACACCGCTTCTGCCCTGGCGGCCGGCTGCCCGGTGATCGTCAAGGCCCACGAGGGTCATCCGGCCACGTCGCGCGCCGTCGCCGACATCGTGTCCGCCGCGCTGGCGTCGGCCGGAGCGCCGCCCGGCACGTTCGGCATCGTCTACGGGCCGCCGATCGGCGGGCCGCTCGTGCAGCATCCGGCGATTACCGCCGTCGGCTTCACCGGATCGCTGCGCGGTGGCCGGGCGCTGTTCGACCTCGCCGTCCAGCGGCCCGACCCGATCCCGTTCTACGGCGAACTCGGCAGCATCAACCCGGTGGTCGTGCTGCCGGGCGCCGCTGCGGACTCGGCGGATCGGGTCGCGAGTGGCTACGCCGCCTCGTTGACGATGGGCACCGGCCAGTTCTGCACGAACCCGGGCCTGCTGTTCGTCCCCGACGGCTCGCCGGTGCTCGACCGTCTCGCGAGCGCTGTGTCGGCGCACGCAGGGCGGGCCGATGCTGACCGCCCGGATGTGCTCGGCGTACGCGGCGCATTCGGGCTGGGATCGCCTCGATGTGCTCGCCGAGGGCACGGCGTCGGCGGACGCGTTCAGCGCTCGTCCCGAGGTGCGCCAGATCGACCTGGCCGGATTCGCCGCCGACATCGAGGCGCTGACCGAGGAGCGCTTCGGGCCGGCCGGGCTGGTCGTGCGGTATTCGTCGCTCGACGATCTGCTCGCGGTGCTGGGCCGGCTGCCCGGCAGCCTCACCGCCTCGATCCACGCCGCGGATGCTGACGGTCCGGCGGCCGCTCGGGTCGCGCCGGTGCTGCGCCGGCTCGCCGGGCGGCTGATCATGAACGGCTGGCCCACCGGCGTCGCCGTGTGCTGGGCGATGCATCACGGCGGTCCGTGGCCGGCCACCACCGACGCGCGCTACACGTCGGTCGGCGCTACGTCGATCGGCCGCTGGCTGGTCCCCGTCGCGTACCAGGACTGGCCCGATGACCTGCTGCCCGCCGAACTGCAGCGCGCCAACCCGCTGGGCATTTCGCGCCGGACCGAGGGCGCGTAGTCCGGTCAGCGGCCGCCTCGGCGTGGGCCGCTTCGCGACGTGGCCGATTGCGCCTGATCGATATGGCCGGGCGGCGATCGCGTGCAGATCGAGCCGCCAGAGCAGCCGGATCTGCACATTGATCCGCCCACCGCGCGAGCGAGGCCGAGCCGGTCAGGTCGACTCGGGACCGATCGGGTCGGCCCAGCCCGGCCGGGGTATCAGGCAGAACGGGTGCCCGGCCGGGTCGGCGTAGACGTGTCCATCAGCGGACAGAACAGTCGCGCCGAGCGCCAGCACGAGCGGTTCGGCGGCCGCCACGTCGTCGACCATGACGTCGAGGTGGATCTGCTGCGGCCGGTCGGGATCGGGCCAGCGCGGCGCCACGTGGCCCGGCGCCAACTGGAACGCCACGCCCGAGGTGGTGTCATCGCGCGCGACCACCACGAAGTCGGCCGAGCGGTACGTGACCGGCAGGCCGAGCAACTCCGAGTAGAACTCGGCCAGCGCCGCCGGTTCGGGGCAGTCGATCACGACGTGATGCAGCCGTCCGATCATGGGCCGGGCGCCCTCAAGACTCAGGCGTCGCGAACTGCAGGTAGTCCAGCCCGCGCAGGTCGACCCAGGTCCGATCCGGCGCGGTGACCAGCCGGAGCAGCACGTTCTCGCAGTTGGCGCACCGCACGACCAGTCCGGGTGCCCGCGAGTACAGCCGGGCCTGGGCGAGCACCGCCGTCTGGCCGCACCCGGAGCAGCGCCCGGTCGCCGCGGTGATGTCGACGGCGAACACCTGGCGCAGATCGCCTGCGGCCGCGTTGCCGTCCAGTACCGAGTCGGGGTCAGGGTTCATCGCGGTCCTCCGCTTGGTCCGAAGCGCTCGGTTCTGATCCGGGCCGGGTCATGGTCGGCGTGGACGAGCAGGTCGGCCACCGTCTCGACGAAGCCGGTCGGCCCGCAGACGTAGCAGGTCGGGGCGTCGGCGGGCGGGAACGCCGCGTCCGTAAGCAGATCTGCGTCGACCCGACCGGCCGGCCGGGGCCAGCCCGGCGGCACCACCCGGGTGTAGGCGTACGTGATCTCCACCCGATCGCCGAGGCGATCGAGCTCGTCGCGGTAGATCACCGACTCGGGCCCACGGGCCGAGTACAGCAACCGGACCGGCGCGGCACTGTTCGCCGACGCGTGACAGCGCAGGATCGCCATGAGCGGCACGATCCCGCTGCCGCCCGCGACGAGTTGCACGGGCTCGGATTGCTCCGGGCGCCAGACGAACCATCCGCCGACGGGACCGCGCACCTCGATCTCGTCGCCGACCGCGACGACTCGCGTCAGGTACGGCGAAACCTCGCCGTCCGGGTCCTGCTCGACGGTCAGCTCGACCCGATCGCCATCAGCCACCGAGGCGATCGAGTACGAGCGCACGGCCCGGTAACCGTCGGGAGCGGTTAGGCGCACGTCGAGGTGCTGGCCGGCGAGGTGCCCCGGCCAGCCGGGAATCTGCAGATCGAGCGAGCGGGCGTTCGGCGTCTCGTCGCGCAGCGCGATCACGGTCGCCACCCGCCAGCTCAGTCGCCCCAGTAGCGCTGTTCGCGCCATGGGTCCCCGTAGTTGTGGTAGCCGAGGCTCTCCCAGAATCCGGGCTCCTCGTCGAGGGTCAACGTGATGCCGCGGACCCACTTCGCGCTCTTCCACAGGTACAGGTGCGGAACGAGCAGCCGGGCCGGGCCACCGTGCTCCGCGGCCAGATCCTCGCCGTCGTAGGAGAACGCGACCCAGGCCTGCCCGTCGAGCAGATCCTCCAGCGGCAGGTTCGTCGTGTAACCGCCGTAGGAGTGCGCGACCACGTAGTCGGCCGCCGTCTCGACGTCGGCGAAGAGCGTGTCGAGGGAGACGCCCTGCCAGGTGGTCTTGAGCTTCGACCAGCGCGTCACGCAATGCAGGTCGACGGTGACCTCCTGCGTGGGCAGCGCCCGGAACGCCGCCCAGTCGAGGCTGTGCACCTGCCCGGTCTCGGTGGTGATCTTGAACTCCCAGTCGTCGAGCCGTACCCGCGGTGTCGGGCCGGCCGACAGCACCGGGAAGTCACGCGTCAGGTATTGGCCGGGTGGCAGTTCGGCGCGCTCGGAGCGCGCGCGTCCGGTGAATCCCGGCGACACGATTCCCATGTGGCCACCCCCTTGGCTTGTCGGCCGCTCGGCCCGGAAGGCGTCCAGGCTATCGGGGATGCGGCCGGCAAACCGCAGAAAGTTTCCGGCAATCCGGTGCGCCCCCAGGCGGACGCACGCGGACTGACGGCGGACTCAGCGCGGACTCGCTACGCTTGCCCGGAACGCTCCCGGTACGCCCGCATCTTGGCCCGGCTGCCGCAGATGCTCATCGTGCACCACTTGCTCAGCCCAGCCGGGCTGCTGTCGTAGTACACCCAGCGGCACACGTCGGCGGAGCACGCCTTCAGACGCTGCCAGCTCCGGTCGGCGCGGCCATCGGCGATCGCGGCCGCCACGCGTGCGACGACCTCGTCCGCGCCGGACAGACCGCGCACCGGCTGCAGCTCTGCCCCGCCGTCGAGATCGATCACGACGCGCAATGCGGCCGGGCCGAGCATGGCGTCGAGCCGGGCGAGCGCACGGGGGTCGATCGGCGTTCCGGCGTGCGCCTGGCAGGCGACGCGTAGCAGTTCGCGGAATTCGACGACGCGCTCGAGGTCGTCGCGGGTGAACCGGCGGCTCGACATCCCATGCTCGGCCGCGAAGGCGCGCAGGTCGGCCGGGCGCCGCAGCGTGTCGAGCTCCCCCTCGATGTCGATGGTGTTGGCGAGATCCTGCACGAGTCCCAGCGACGCAGGCGCGGATCGCCGGTCGCCGGGCTGTTCCATGGCCGCCATTCTATTACGGTTGTCCGTTACCGGTAGATTGCTTTAGCTGGTAACGAGCTTCGAAGGGCTGGCGCGTGGGCGTCCTCAGGCGAGACCGCGATTTCAGGCGATTGTGGATCGGCCAATCGATCTCGGTGGCCGGGTCGCAGGTCGGTGCAGTCGCGCTTCCGCTCGTCGCAACGCTCACCCTGCACGCTGGTGCGGCCGGCGTGAGCGCGGTCGCGACGGCTGCCTACCTGCCCAACGTCGTGATTCCGCTGCTGGCCGGTCATTGGCTGCAGTCGCGGCGGCGGCGGCCCGCGATGATCGCCGCCGACATCATCCGAGCCCTTGCCCTGGCCACAGTGCCTATCGCCTATCTGATCGGGCGCGAATCACTGCCGTTGCTCGTCGTCGTGGCCCTCGTCGTCGGCTGCGCGAGCGTCGTCTTCGACGTCGGCAGCTTCACCCACATTCCGAGCCTCGTCCGCTCGGCCGACCTGCCGGCGGCGAACCGGGCGATGCAGGGCTCGGCCACCGCGGCGCAGGTCGCCGGGCCCGGTGCGGCCGGATTGCTGGTCGGCGCGCTCGGCCCCGCCGTCACCGTTCTCGTCGACGCGGTGAGCTACCTGGCAAGCGCGACGGGCATCGCGCGGATTCGACGCCCCGAGCCACCACCAATAGCCGACGAGACCGGCGCCGGCGTCTTCGAAGGACTGCGCCAACTGGCTGCCAATCCGGTACTCCGGGCGCTGGCCACGCACGCGGCGACATTCAACGCCGCCGAACAGATCCTGACGGTGAACCTGATCGTCTATGCGATCGACGACCGCGGCCTGACCACGGCGCAGTACGGCCTGGCCCTGTCGGCGGCCGGCGCGGGCGCCCTGGTCGGCACACTCGTCGCGCTGGCCGGCGCCTCCCGCTTCGGATTCGGCCGTGCCTTCGTCGGCTCGCTGGCCTTGTCGACCGGCGTGCCGGTGCTGCTGGCTGTCCCGACGGCGCACGGCGCAGCGTTCGCGATCATGGTCGCCGCGATCGAGTTCGTCAGCGGCATCGGCCTCGGCAGCGCGAACGTCCTGTCGGTGACGCTGCGCCAGGTGGTCGTACCGACCGGTTCCCTGGCCCGCAGCATCGGCGGCTACCGGCTGGTCATCTTCGGCGCCATCCCGATCGGAAGCCTCCTCGGCGGGGTCATCGGCACGACGCCCGGCCCGCGGGCGGGTGTGCTCTGTGGCGGGCTCGGCATCGGGTTATCGGCCCTGCCGATGGTGCAGCGCCGGATCCGCTCATTGCGCGAACCTGAAGACGCCGTCCCCCACCTTGTCGCGGAATCGTCTAGCCGGCCGATCGCGTGTCGAAGCTGACTCGGGCGCTGTCGATCTGGTCCATGTTCGCGTACGCCCAGGTACGGATCGCGGCGATGGTGGCCGACAGACTTTGTCCCAATGAAGTAAGGGCATACTCGACCTTCGGCGGCACGGTGGCGTAGACGGTTCGCTGCACCAGGCCGTCGCGCTCGAGCGTCCGCAACGTCTGGGTCAGCATCTTCTGGCTGACGCCGTCGACCGCCCGGCGCAGTTCCTGAAAGCGCAGCGTCCCGCCCTCGAGGGCGTAGAGCACGAGCAGGCTCCATCGGTCGCCGATCCGGTTGATGACCTGGCGGGTCGGGCAGGCCGCGGCGAGGACGTCGAATCGCCCGTCCGCCGAGGCCGTGTGAACGCTCGACATCGTTGCCCCGTCCAATCGTCACTTCGAGGTGCCTATAGCACTAATTACTGCCTACTTACGAAAAGAGACTACGGATCTCAGACTCGTCGTGACAACCACGCAGCAATCCGTAGGAGGACGCACGATGAAGGCGATGATCCCGGACGGCGAGGGCTCCGTCCGGTTGGGCGACACGGCCGAACCGGCTCCGGCCGATGACGAGGCGCTCGTCGCCGTAGCGGCCTATTCGGTCAACCGCGGCGAGACATTCCTGCTGAGCGAACCACGCGCGGGATGGCGCCCGGGCAAGGACATTGCGGGCACGGTCATCGCAGCGGCCGCGGACGGAACCGGGCCGGCCGCCGGCACTCGCGTCGTCGGCCATACCGAGGCGTATGGATGGGCCGAACGGGTCGCCGTGGCGACGTCGTCGCTCGCGGTGCTGCCCGGCGAGGTCGGCACCGAGGTTGCCGCCGCGCTGCCGCTGGCCGGGCTCACCGCGTTGCGCTTGTTGCGCGAGGCGGGCTCGCTGGTCGGACGGCGACTGCTGCTCACCGGCGCCAGCGGCGGCGTCGGGCACTACGTCACGGAACTGGCCGTGGCGGGCGGCGCCGAGGTCACCGCCGTGAGCGCAACGGCCGAACGCGGAGCCCGGTTGCGCGAGTTCGGAGCACGAACCATCACCGATGTTGCCGACGCCGAAGGGTGGTTCGACGTCGCGATGGAGTCGGTCGGCGGGCCCTCGTTCGCCACCGCGCGCGCCAAGGTCCGGCCCACCGGCCTGTTCATCTGGTTCGGTCAGGCCAGCCGGCAGCCGGTCACGCTGGACTTCTTCGACTGGGTCGACGGGACGGTCGGCGCGCCGATCCGGCAGTTCGACTACACGCGAAGCGACCGCGCCGACGGCGAGGACCTCGCGGCTCTTGTCGGCCTCGTCGAGCACGGGCGGCTGCATCCCGAGATCGGTGCGGTTCGGCCGTGGGACGCCACCGCGGACGTCATCGACGACATCCGCGACCGGCGACTGCGCGGCAACGCCGTCCTGACTCTGACCTGATGACCCTTATCCACAAAGGAGAAACTCATGTCCAACCAGACGACTGAGGCGACCCGTCAGGTCGTCGCCGACTATGTGCGCGCGTTGCAGGCCGGTGACCTCGACGCCCTGCGCAAGAGCTTCACCCCCGATGCCACCTGGACCCTGCGCGGCGGACTGCCCGTCTCCGGCACCTGGACCGGCGCGGACGGCATCATCGACGGATTCCTCGCGCAGATGGTCGAGCGCCTCGACCCGGACGCTCCGATCACCCAGGACGTCCACCGCATCATCGCCGACGGCGAGTACGCGGTAGCGGAATGGACCAGCCACGCGCGTTCTCGCGACGGGCGAACCTACGAGAACGACTACGCCGTCGTCTTCCATGTCGTGGACGGCCGGATCGGTGCTGTCACCGAATACCTCGACACCGCCTACCTGAAGCAGGTGCTGTTCGACTGAAACCGAGGACCCCGGTTATGACGACCGCACCGTGCGGGCCTGCTCGATGAGCGCCCGGGCCGCCGGACCGCTCGATCCCCGCGCCCGCCAGGCAAGAGCGAGCCGGGCGCGCACCTGCGGGCGGGTTATGGCCAGTGCGTGCAGATCGTCGTGATGGGCGGCCGCCAGTGACGTACTGAGAATCGCGACGCCCAGGCCGCGCGCGGCGAGCGAAGCCAGGACATGTGGATCGCTGGCTTCGAGGGCGATGTGCGGCCGCAGGGAGGCCCGCGCGCACGCCTCGTCGAGGCTCGTACGCATCCCGGTCCCTTTCGGCAGGCAGACGAGAGGCCGTTTGACCAAGGCGGACAAGGTGATCGTCCGCTTGGCGGCGAGCGGATCATCGTGCCGAACGGCCGCAACGAGAGGTTCGTCGCGGAGTTCGAGCGTGTGCAGGTCGGGCGGCTTGTTCGCGGCAACGCCGATCAGGGCCAGGTCAAGTCGCCCGTCCCGGACCGCCTCGATCAGCGAATCCGAGTTCGCCTCCGACAGGTTTATCTCGACGGCCGGATAGCGGCGATGGAAATCGGCGAGCAGGTCGAAGAGCGCCGGAGTCGAGCAGGCCGTCACCATCCCGACGGTGACCCGCCCGCGCGTCAGACCGGCGAGCTTGTCGACGACAAGGCGGGCGTCGGCGACGGCAGCAAGCGCGGCCCGGGCGTACGGCAACACCGCGGCTCCGACGTCGGTCAGCCGCACCGTCCGGCCGGAGCGATCCAGCAGATCGTGGCCGAATTCCCTTTCCAGGCGGCGGATCTGGGCGCTCACGCCGGGTTGCGCGACGTGCACCCGCTGCGCCGCCCGGGTGAAGTTCGCCTCCTCGGCGACCGCGATGAAGTATTCGAGCTGCCGCAACTCCATAAGCGTTGATTCTAGCTAGTGAACGAACTAGCTCTTGGACTTCTGACCGATCACCGCCGACGCTGGAGGCTTGCCAGTCCGATCAGGAGAACATCAGTGGCGACCGTGACGAGAACACCCGTGCAGCCGGCAACAACCCGGATGTGGCTGACGACCGCCGTCGGGGCGACCGGACTGTTCCTGGCGGTCGCGTCCACGACGATGGTCAGCGTCGCGCTGCCCACGATCGGCCGCGACCTCGGCGCGAGCACGACAGATCTCGAATGGATCGTGGACAGCTACGTTCTCGTCTACGCGAGCCTGCTGATCACCGGTGGCGTAGTGGGCGATCACCGTGGCCACAAAGGCATGTTCGTGCTGGGCGTCGTCGCGTTCGGACTTGGGTCGCTGGTCACCGGCGTTGCGCCGACGGTGGGCGTCCTGCTGGGCGGACGGGTTCTGCAGGGGGCCGGCCCGGCGCTGCTCGTACCCGGAAGTCTCACGATCATCCGGGCCACGTTTACCGACGGGCGGCAGCGGGCAATGGCGATCGGCCTGTGGTCGACTGCGTCGGGTGTGGCGATGGCGGTCGGCCCCGCGCTCGGCGGCCTCGTCGTCGACGGCCTCGGCTGGCGGTGGGTGTTCCTGCTGAACGTGCCGCTGGCAGCGGGGCTTGCTGTGCTGGCAGCTCAATGCGTGCCCCGGCTACCCCGTACGGCAGGCCGAGCACGCTTCGACTGGCTCGGCGCGATCTTGTCCACGGCCGGTATCGCGTTGCTCGCGTTCGCGGTGATCGAGGGCCAGGATCGCGGCTGGACGGCTGGGCTCGTCCTGACGTCGTTCGCCGCCGGCGTTGCCGTGCTGGTTGCCTTCGTTCTCGCCGAGCGGTCTCGCGAAACGCCACTCGTGGACATGACGCTGTTCGCCCGGCCGGCCTTCGCCGCCTCGATCGTCGCCGCGCTCGTGGTGTTCTTCGCCTTCGTCGGCGCGATCGTCTACTTCAGCGCGTATTTCCAACAGGTGCAGGGCCACTCGCCTGTCGTGACGGGAGTTGACGTGTGTGCGATCGGCGTCGCGTACGCGCTGGCGGCCACGCTCAGCGGCCGCCTCGTCGGCCGGATCGGCGAACGCCTACCGCTGCTCGTGGGCCTCGTGGTCAGTGGACTCGCAACCCTCAGCCTGCTTCGGCTCGGACCGGCCACCGGCCTCGACGCCATCTGGTGGAACTTCGCGGTACTCGGCGCCGGGATCGGGCTTTGCGGTACGCCGATGAGCACGCTCGCGATGTCGGCGGTGGACGTGCCGCGCGCGGGCATGGCGTCGGCGATGCTCAACGCGGCCCGCCAGATCGGCCAGGTGTTCGGCGTCGCCGTTCTCGGTGCGCTCGTGTACGCCCACCTCCCGGGCGGCGGCGCGGGCGTACGACTCGACGCGGTTGCTCGCTCGCAGTTCGTCGCCGGACTGCACGATGCGCTCACCGTCGCGGGGCTCGCCCTGATCGGTGCCGCCGCGCTGATCGCCCCGCTGGTCACCGCTCGCCCGGCCGCGCCCGCCCGCCATTGAGGCCGGCCGTCCCGGGCACCGGCCGTGCCCTAGGCTTGCTCGCCATGCCCACAACATCTGCTCGGATCGTCCCGTTGTGCGTCGCCGCCGCGGTGGCCGCCGCGCTGACTGGATGCAGTTCATCCACGAAGACGGCATCGAGCACACCGCCGTCGGCACCGGCCAGTTCGGCATCATCGACTTCGGCACCATCGAGTTCCGCCTCGTCGGAGTCCGCCCCGATAGACAAGGCCCATCTCGCCGCGATTGCCGTGCAGGCCGGGGATCTTCCCGCCGCATGGAAGGCGACGCCCTCGACACCGGACCCCAACGAGGCACAGGCGCAGGCGCAAATGGCGAC
Source organism: uncultured Actinomycetota bacterium (assembly GCA_963709985.1). Classification (GTDB taxonomy): domain Bacteria; phylum Actinomycetota; class Actinomycetes; order Mycobacteriales; family Jatrophihabitantaceae; genus DASXRA01. The sequence goes on along the minus strand of CAVPYQ010000039.1, from coordinate 184,379 downwards.
CTGCCTCGGCGTGCGCAACACGTTCAAGGAGCGGACCGGACTGGCTCAGTCGCCGGACTACACGCAGGGCGATGCCACGATCTCCTCGCAGGCAAGCGCATACCGCTCGCAGGGCGACATCGACAACGACATCGCCATGCTGAAGCGGTCGAAGATCGACAAGTGCTACGAGAGCCTCGTCCGAAGTGAGGCGGGCTCAGCGCTTCCGCCCGGCGCGAAGATCGAGGCCGTGTCGGTCCACGTAACCCCGGGGCCGAGCCAGCACCCCGACAATGTCGCCGCCACCATCGTCGCGAAGCTGACCGTATCCGCGTCCGGGCAGACCGTGCAGTTGTTCGTCGACACAGCACTGATCAGCGGCCCCAAGATCGAGGCCGAGGTCGACTTCCAGAACGTCGGTCAGCCGCTACCGGCAAAGCTGCAGTCCCAGCTCATCGCCAAGGTCGCAAGCCGCGCGGCCGCCGCCTGAGCGAACGGCGCGGTGCGCGGCGATCCGACCACGATCAGACTTCGACGTGCGTGCGCCCGGAACGCACGTTGACGTGTCGGGACGGGCCACGGTCGGGGTGGATCTCGATGTGGGCGGAAGCGCCGGCGTTGACGTCGAACGAGGCAGCCGTGTCGGTCAGCAGGAAGTTGCGCACCGCGACCCGTGCGCCGGTCGCGCGGAAGACGACCCGGCCGTCGCGGGCGAGTGTTGTGGCGTGCGGACCGGAGGAAACCGCGTAGGTGTGCCCGCGCATCTGGACATTCGCGATCGTGTTCGTGCCGGGAAGGGTAAGCGTGCCGAACAGGATGCTGGCCGGATCGCCCCACGGGTTGTCGGAGATCAGTTCGTGCAGGCTCTGTACTGCCATGGCGTTCGACCATGAGTAGGTGCGCCAGGCCGTGTCGACCGCGGAGTCCATGATCGGCTGGCCGGGAATCGGGTCGAATGACTCGGGAAACCAGTTGTCTTTGTCCCACGCATCGAGGTACATCGCGGTGCTGCGCGCGGCGAACTCGCCAGCCACGTCGTCGAACCCGTAGCGCTTGAGGCCGTCGTACACGGTGAAATTCATCGGCGGCCAGGCGGCGCCCTGCCACTGCTCGGGAGACGTGCCCTCGCCGTAACGGTCGAAGAACTTGAAGTGCTCCGACTGCGGATGTATCGGTGCGCCCGCGCAGTAGTTCGGATCGTTGCGCGCGACGCTCGGGATCACGTAGTCGCCCCAGAATTCGTCCGGGTCGAGCAGATGCTGCACCAGTTGCTCGGCCCGCTCGGGCGTCGCGATCCCGCCGAACAGCGGGTAGAACACCGTCGGGGTAACGATCTCGTTCCATGTGCCGTCCAGATACCGGCTCAGGTACAACCCTCGCTCCGGATGCCACAGCTTGTCGTTGAGCAACTGCTTGATCGTCTCGTGCTTCGCCGCGAATCGGGCTGCGTCGGCAGAGTTGCCGAGCGCGGTGGCCATCTTGGCGAGTGTCTCCGCCATCAGGGCGTAGTAGGAGTTGAGCGCGACGTCGGTCAGGTTGGTGTTGTCGCGATGGTCACCGCTGCCGCCCTGCTTGGGAATGCGCTGGTACGCCGCGTAGACGGGACAGTCGTCCAGGCCGAGATGGTTGCCGCGGCCACCGATCCGGTCGCCGAAGTAGGGCGATTCCAGCAGGCCGTCCTTGTCGGCGTCCCACTCCGGCAACAGGTCGTAGAACGTGACGAGGGTGGGGTACGTCTTCTCCAGCAACGAGCGATCACCGAACTTGGCGTACAACCGCCATACCGCGTAGGCGTGCATCGGCCCGGAGTTCTCCTGGTCGTAACGGGGGCCGTTCAGTGGCACCTGGTTCGGTGGTGCCGGCGCCTCGAAGACGTCGGCGACGTGCTGGGTCGCGAGCGGCTGGCTCACCAGCCCGGCATCGATCGCGTCGAATGCGGAGTCCCACCCGGTGAACAGACCTCCGCCGCCACCCCATCCCCACATGACGAAGTTGCGCAGGTTGTTCCGGTCGTAGTTGGTGTTCAACGACAAGGCATCGCGTACAGCAGACGCGGCCCGCCCCGCCGCTCCCGAGCCGGTCAGGTAGTCGCGGTTGACCCGCGCCTCGGCGGCAGCCAGAACCGCCTGCACCTCGTGCGCGTCGGGCGGATCGACGGCGAGTGGCTGTCCGGCAACCGCCGCACGGAACGTGAGCGTCTGGCCATTGCCCAATGTGTAGCGCAAGGCGGCGGCTGCATTGCCCGATGCGCCGGACCCGCCGGTCATGGCCGCGACCAGGTCGGCGATCGATGCGTAACAGCTCGGCGGCTTCGGCAGATTCATTCGGCGACAGCTGGAAATACCCCGTACGGTTCGGGTCGACCAGGCCCGGCTCGGTGCCAAGCACTCCGTTTTCGGCCAGTGCAAACGCGGGTGTTTCGGTCCAGGGGGCCGAGACCTCTAGGACGATCGTCGTGTTGTCGTCGAACGCGGTGACGGTGCCGACCAGGCTGTCGCCGTCGCCCGTGCGCGCATAGCGAACCTCGATGAGGTGTCGCTGGTTCTGCACCAGCGCGTACTGCTGCTCGAGCACTGGCAGCTTCGCCGTGGCATCCGCGACCTCTGCGGTCGACCACCAGTCCGGATGCGCGATGACCTCACGCAACGCGTCGAGATGGGCCGGCATGATCTTGCGGTCGTCGGTGCTGATCTGCACCTGCTTGTAGCTGCCGTCCGGCGCCATCGGCCCGATGCGCCACAGGTTGTTCGTCATCTTCTCGCGTAGCAACTTGTTCGTCTCGGTCAGCAGGCCGATACGCAAGGCGAAGCGGGCCTCGCCCTCGCCGACGAACAGCGCCCCGCTCCAGTCCTGGTCCTTGACGCCGGGCATCGCGAACGGGCGCCGCAGGGTCGGATAGGGGACGCCCTGCGGATCAGCCGGCCCGGCCGTTGCGGGCGAGGCGACTGCCGGCGAGGAGGCCAGCAGGCCCACCGTCGCGCCGCCAAGGCCGGCGATGCCTGTCGCCCGGAGGAAGTCGCGCCGGCGGATGCCCGGGACAGGGTTCATTCCGTACTCCTCGCATTGTTTGCCGGACAGCTGTCGTCACCGATACGGCCAGCCATACCCTGCGGTATGGAGGCTCACGGCGAGATAGGGCGGCTATGGATTAGTTCGACTGCTGCGGGCGGACCGAGGGCTGCCGGCGCAGCAATCGCCTGGCCCGGCCGAGCCGTTTGGCCCGCACGCGATCGACGGTGATGGCGATGCCGAGCACGGCGCCCAGCACGATCTGCTGGTAGTACGGGCTGACGTTCAGCACGATGAGGCCGTTGTTGATCAGCACGAGCAGCACGCCGCCGGCCACGATGCCGACGATGCGTCCCTGGCCGCCGAACAGGCTGACGCCGCCGATGACCGCGGCCGCGATGGCGTCGAGTTCATAGCCGGACGCGACGCTCGGGTCGCCGAGGCCGAGCCGGGCGCTGATCAGGATGCCGACGATGCCGGCGAGCATTGCGCTCGTGACGTAGGCCCACACAATCCGTCGGCTGGTGTTGATGCCGGCCAGCCGCGCCGCCTCCTGGTTGCCGCCGACGGCGTAGGTCTGCCGGCCGAGGTACGTGCGTTCGAGGAAGAACCAGGCGGCGATCACCACTGCGACGAAGATGATCGTCGGCAACGGGATGGCGAAGACGTTGCGCCGGTTGAGGTCGATGAAGCCCTGACCGGAGATGGGCACCGGCACGCTCTTGGTGATCGCCTGCGCCACGCCGCGCGCCGCGGTGAACGTGACGAGCGTGATCACGAACGGCGGCACGTTCAGCCTCGTGACGAACCAACCGTGCATGAATCCGACGCACGCGCACATGGCAAGCGCGACGACTATGCATAGAAACAAGGGGAAACCGGCCTGCACGAACAACCACGCGGAGAACACTCCGGACAGCGCCGCCAGTGAGCCGACGGACAGGTCGATGCCGCCGGTGATGATCACCAGGCTCTCGCCGATCGCGAGGATGCCGAACTCGGAGAGGTTGCGGCCCATCTCCTGCAGGTTGCCGGTGTTGGCGAAGCTGTGTTTGTCGATGTACACCGCAACGAAGACGACCACGCAGGCGAGGACGACGCCGATCTCGGGTGTCTCGGCCAGGCGCCTGGTCCAGCGCGCCCCCGCCTCGGCGGTAGCGGGCTCGGCCGGGCCCTGCGTCGTGGCTGTGGTGCGTGTTGCTGACGACATCGCTCGCCCTTCTCGTGTCACGGCGTTGCGCTGGCGGCCGCGGCACTGGTCATGATCAGTTCCTTGCTGAATTCGGCCCGGCTCACGATCGTGCGGGCCCGGCCCGCGGCCATGACGACGATGCGGTGGCAGATCCGCATCAGCTCCTCGAGCTCGGATGATGCGACCAGCACGGCACATCCGGCCTCGGCGGCCTCGTCGATGAGGTGGTAGATCTCGGCCTTGGCGCCCACGTCGACGCCGCGGGTGGGCTCGTCGAGCAGCAGCAGAGCCGGCCGGGTGGCCATCGCCCGCCCGAACACGGCCCGTTGCTGATTGCCGCCCGACAGCGCGCGGATCGGCTGCTCGGCCGAACGGCACCGCACCCGCGCGGCCGCGATGATGTCGGCGGCGGCACGCCGTTCGACCGCCGGGCTGAGGTAACCATGCGACGCCAGCGAGGGAAGCGATGTCAGCGTGGTGTTCCACCGGATCGGCGCATTCGGCAGAAGCGACTGAACCTTGCGGTCCTCGGGGACGAGGGTGACGCCGCGGGCGATGGCATCGGCCGGCTGGCGTGGGGCGAAGGGCTTGCCGTGCAAGGAGATCTCGCCCGCTGTGCGTGGCTGCGCACCGAATACCGTGTGCAGCAACCGGCTGCGTCCCGACCCCATCAGCCCGGCGACGCCGACGATCTCGCCGGCGGACACCTGCAGATCGACAGGGCCCAGCCCTTCGGCGGTCAGGCCACGAACGTCGAGGACGACGCGCGCCGCGGGCCGCGGATGCTCGACCACCTCGTCGGCCAGCTCGCTGCCGACCATCTCGCGCACCAGCCGTTCCTCGCTGGCCTCGTCGCGCGGCAGGTCGGCAACGACCTCGCCGTTGCGCAGCACGACCAGCCGGTGCGACACGTCGAGCACCTCGGCCAGCCGGTGGCCCACGAACAGGACCGCCCCGCCGTTGGCCGCATGCCGGCGGGCCAGCCCGATCACAACATCCGCCTCGACCGGGCCGAGCGCGGAGGTCGGCTCGTCGAGGATGAGCACCAGCGGTTTGCGCTCCCACGCCTTGGCGATCTCGACGAGTTGGCGCTGCGCGACCGACAGGGCGGAAAGGCGCTGGCGGCTGCTGATCAGCAGCCCGAGTTCGTCGAGTACCGCCTGGGCCTGGGCGTGCAGCCGGCGCCAGTCGACGACGCCCCGCCGCGCCCCGGCCGGCCGCCGGCCGAGCAGCAGGTTCTCGCCCACCGACAGCTGGCCGACCAGGGGAAACTCCTGCGACACCATGGCCACCCCGGCCGCCGCGGCCGCAGCCGGATGGCCGCGTCGGCACGTCCTGGCCGCCGACCACGATCTGGCCGGTGTCGGCGGCAACCGTGCCGGCCAGGACGCCCATCATCGTCGACTTGCCTGCACCGTTCTCGCCGACGAGGCCGACGATCTCACCCCGGTGCAGCGCCAGATCGTCCACGTGGAGCACGCGCACCGGGCCGTAGATCTTCTGCACGCCGATCAGGCGGGCGACCGGGGCGTCCTCGGTCATGAGGAGCTGATGCCGAAACTGGCCAGCTTCGCGTTGTACGCGTCGAGGTTCGCCGACGTGACGAGCCCGACGCCGGACGACAGGGTGTAGGCGTCCTTGTCGAGGTACGGCTTGATCAGGTCGAGGGTGGCCTGCTCGCCGAGGATCTTCATCGCCGTGAGGATGTAGACGCTCATGTAGCCCTGCTGGTAAGGCTGCTGCAGCACGGTTGCCTCGATGACGCCGCTCTTGAGGAAGTCCAGCGTCTTCGGCTCGGCGTCGTCGGCGACCACCATCACCTTGCCGGTCTTGCCGGCCGACTGCACGGCCTGCCCGGCCGACGGCCCGTCGTAGGAGTAGACGCCGTAGAGGCCCTTGATGTTCGGGTCGGCCTGGAACGCGGCCGAGGCGTTCTGCAGCGCCTTGTTCGCGTCGCCGTTGTCGTTGTAGGTCTGGAAGACCTTGATGTTCGTGCCCTGCAGCGCGGCCTTGAATCCCTGGATGCGCTGGACCGCGTTCAGCGCGGTAAGCGAACCGACGATGATCGCGACGTCGCCGCCGTTCGGCAGCAACTGCTTCATCGCGTTGCCGGCGTTCTGGCCCGCCTCGAAGTTCGGCGTGCCGAGATACAGGGGCACCTGCGACTTGAACTGGTCCAGCGGCGAGTCGATCGCGATCACGTCGACCTTCTTGCTGGCCGCCGTGTTGATCGCGCCGCTCAGCGACGAGGGCTGGATCGCGGAGATCGAGAAGCCGGTTCGCCCTTGCGAGAGCAGGGTGTTCACGATCGAGAGCTGCTGGCTGATGTCCATCGTGGTCGGCTCCTGGAAGACGGCGTTCACGCCGAGTTCCTGCTTGGCCTTCGACACGCCCGCCTGCGCGGCGGTCCAGTAGGCGGCGGTGACGTTGACGACGACCGAGACCTTCGCCGCCGACAGGTTCTTGCCGGCCAGTGCGGCCTTGATCTTGTCGCGCAGCGCCGCCAGGTTGTCGTCGTTGAAGGCGATCGAACCTTGCAATGCCGTGCCCTGCTGAGCGCCGCTGCCGCTACCGGGATTCGCCGCCGGCGGGTTGGCGGGCGGCTTCGATCCGGACTTGTTCGTGCTGCACGCGGCCAGGGTCAGCGCCGAGATGGCCAACAGGACGCCGATCAGCCTTGAGGTAGGTCGGTTGCGCATTGGGAACTCTCCTGTCCGGGAGTCGGTTCGGGGGCGGTCACTTTCGTCTCCGGTCACCGCTGGCCGTAGACGTTCTGGTAGCGGTGGTAGAGCGCGTCGATGTCGGCCTGATCGAGCGGACTGATCGGGCCGAGACGTTGCCGGCCGTCCAGGCCGTACCGGGTCAGTTCGGCATGCAGCGCGCAGACAGCCGCTCGCGCCTCGTCGATCGCGGCCGTCACGACGTGACCGCCCGCGCCGGATCTCGCGCAACCGGTGCATGACCTGGTTGCCGCGGCAAGCGGCCGGTTGAGGGCAGGGCGGCATCGACGACACCGTGCGCGTACGGGTGCACGGCGGCGCCGAGTTCGGCCCCGTCCTCGACCTGAACGACGAGGGCACGCCCGGAGAGGGTGCCGAAATCGACGCCGACTACCGCGTGGCGCGGCCTGTTACCGTTCACAATCACCGCCCTGGACCACGATGGGCACATGGACCAACAAGATTTCTCAGGGGTTTCGAAACAGATCGCTCGCCGTGAGAATGAGAGTGTTTACGTTCACAAAGGCATATGTCAAGAGCTTGCCGCAAACTTGGGATGCGGGCGGATTGCTCTGGGCGGTCGTTGCATGTGACCGTTAACGCCGAAGTTAGGGAGATCGCGCGATGAGTATCAGTGAGTCCGCCGGGCGTCCTGCCGTCATGCACGACGTTGCCCGGCTCGCCGGTGTCTCGCACCAGACCGTCTCGCGGGTGCTCAACCAGCACCCGAACGTCCGCCCGGAGACGCGCGACCGCGTACTCGAGGCGATCCGCCAGCTCAACTACCGGCCCAACGCGCTGGCCCGGGGCCTGGTCACCCGCCGGTCGCGGACGATCGGCGTCATCAGCTTCGACACGAGGCTGTTCGGCCCGGCCTCGACGCTGCTGGCCATCGAGCGGGCCGCGCGTACCGCGGGATATGCCGTCACCATCAGTAGTCTCGCCGACCTCGACGCGGCGTCGGTGCGCTCCGCGGTCGAGGCGCTCGCCGGCCAGTCCGTCGACGGCGTCATCGTCATCGCCCCCCGCGAGAGCGCGGCCCGCGGGCTGCGCGACCTGCGACCCGGCCTGCCCGTCGTGGCCGTCGAGGCCGGGTACGGCGGCGAGATCCCGGTGGTCTCGGTCGACCAGTACGCCGGCGCGCAACTCGCGACGAACCACCTGCTCTCGCTCGGGCATCGCACCGTGTGGCACGTGGCCGGGCCGGCCGACTGGCTCGAGGCCCGCGAGCGTCGCGAGGGCTGGCAGGCGAGCCTCACCGCGGCCGGCGTCCCCGCACCGCCCGTCCTGCAGGGCGACTGGAGCCCGGACTCGGGCTACCAGGCCGGACTCGAACTCGCCGAGAAGCACGATGTCACCGCGGTGTTCGCGGCGAACGATCAGATGGCGCTGGGCCTGATGCACGCGTTCTACGAGCGGGGTGTGCGCATCCCGGCCGACGTCAGCGTCGTCGGATTCGACAACATCCCGGAAGCCGCGTTCCTCATCCCGTCGCTGACCACGGTCCACCAGGACTTCGACGAACTGGGCCGGCGCGGCCTGCAACTGCTCGTCGACATCATGGACGGTGACGGCACGGACCGCCCCGGGCGAGTGCCCGCGTCGCTGGTCACCCGGCAGAGTTCGGCCGCGCCGGCTTACCGGTCCTGACCTCGACGGCCGAAAACCGGTTTCCCCGATCGGCGGGAATCAGCCACCATTCGGCCATGTCCTGCACCCGTGCCACCAGACCGCTGACCGCTTTCGCCGCCATGGCGAGCGCGACGCAGCAGAGCGGCCGGACCCGGAGGTTCCGCACGGCGCAGTCGTGACCGCCGCGCTCGTCGCGGGTCTGCTCGCCGGATACGGGGTCGCGCTGCCGGTGGGCGCAGTCGGCACCTATCTCGTCCTGCTGACCGCGCGAACCTCGCTGCGCATCGGGGCCGCCGCCGCGCTCGGCGTGGCCACGGCCGACGGCCTCTACGCGCTGGTGGCCACCCTTGGTGGTAGTGCCCTGGCCGCCGACCTCGAGCCGATCGCCTTTCCGCTGCGGATCGTTTCGGGCGTGGTGCTCATCGCCATCGCCGCGCACACGGCGACGAGTGCGCTGCGGCAACGGCAGGCGGCGCAACCGGGCCCCTCCGACGCCCGCTCGCCGAGCGGCCCGCGCGTCTACGCCGCGATGGTCGGCGTCACCGCGCTGAACCCCACCACGATCGTCTACTTTGCCGCGCTCATCCTCGGCAATCCTGCGGTCATCACGGCATCGGCCCCGCAAAGCGCGGCGTTCGTCGTCGCGACGACGGCCGCCTCGGCCAGTTGGCAACTGCTGCTTGCCGGCAGCGGGGCGCTGCTCGGGCGCACGCTGACCAGTCCGCGCGGCCGGTTGGCCACCGCCCTCGGATCGAGCGCGCTCATCGTGTTCCTGGCGATCCGCCTGCTCGTCTGACCCGATCGGGCAACCCTTGGCGTCGTGGGGACGCCGAGAGTTGCCCAATCGCGCAGCGGATCAGTGATTCGTGTGCACGAGCAGCAGCGCAATGGCGAGCACCGGCACCGTGACCGACAGCGTCTTGAGTGCTGCCTCGAGTGGTGCCAGCAACGTGGCCCGATCGAGGGGACACTGCGTGCCGTTCTCCAGCGTGATGACGCCCTCGACACCGGAGACCCGGCGACGCAGCGTCCGCGCCGGCGTGCTCAACTGCCTTTGCGCGTAGGACAATCCGGTCGCGACGACCGCCAGCGCGACCGCACCCGCCGTCACCGGCCGGGTCAATGGCGGCGCCTGCGCGAGAAAGCCGACGAGAACAGGGAAACCACCCCAGGCCACGGCGAAACCCAGATCGGTGTGCAGCCGACCGCCGAACAGTTCGAGGTTGTAGCCGAGGACGAGCACGACGCCGACGGCGATGCACGGCACCACGAGCACGCTGCTGTATCGGACGGCCAGCGCGCCGACGAGCACCGCCGCGGCCAGGCTCGCCGCCGCGACGACCCAGAGCGTGCGGGCGGGGATCGCCGTGCGGAGCGGGCGGCCGCGCAACTCGTCAAGTGCGTGGGCCGACAGGCCGACCGCGAGGAAGAACGCGAGGACCGTGGCGCCGAGCATCGCCCACGACAGTTGCGGTGCGACGGCCGCGCCGATGACCACGTAGCTCAGATGCCAGATCGTGTAGGGCGGATGCAGGATGGTCCACCAGTCCGCGAGCCGGCCGCCGCGACGGGCGTAGAACGCGCCGGTGGGCAGACGACCTTCAGCCATCGACCTTGCGGGCCCAGGTCACCAACCCTCCGCCGAGGCTCATCGGCCTTGTCTGCACCGCCTCCAGCCCAGCGGCGCGCCACGCGTCGGTCAACCAGTGCACCGGATACCGGTCGTAGAACCCGCTGATGGACGGCCCGAGAAAGCGGCCCACCTCGTACCACTCGCGCCCACCCGTGACGAATCCGGCCAATGGCAGGACGACCCGCGTGTAGCCCACCCAACCCAGATGGAACAGGCGATTGCTCGGGACGGCGAACTCGAGGTTGGCCACGCACCCACCCGGGCGGACCACCCGGGCCAGTTCGCGCAGCGTCGCCGCCGGGTCGGCAACGTAGCGCAGCAGGTAGGTGAACGTCAGCGCGTCGAATGTGCCGTCCGGAAAGGGCAATTGCTCACCACGCGCGATCAGCAGCCGGATACGGTCCGATGCGCCGTGCTGCCGAACCCGCTGCCGCCCGCGGCGCAGCATCTGCTCGGTGAGATCGACCCCCGTCACGGATGCGCCAGTACGCTGCCTGAGCATGAGGGCCACGCCGGCCGTACCGGTAGCCACGTCGAGTACTCGCTGCGGGGGCGGGTCCATGTCGGCGACGGCCTGGACCATCGCCGCGCGCCAACGGCGGTTCTGGCCGAACGACAGCACCTCGGCCAGGGCGTCGTACCGGCCGGCGAGGCCGTCGAACAGCCCGCGGGCGAACGCATTGGGCGAGCCTTCTGTTCGTGCTGCGGCACGCATCGCCGTCTCCGTCCGGTCGTTGGAAGGCATCACGCCATGCCGCGGTTCGACGCCGTCATCGTAGGCGCCGGGCCGGCCGGCAGCACGGCGGCGCTCTGCCTCGCCCGGGCCGGGGCCAGCGTCGCGCTGGTCGATCGGCGCAACTTCCCGCGCGACAAGGCCTGCGGTGACCTCGTCGGGCCGCGCGGCGTCCGACTGCTCGGCGAACTCGGCATCGACCTGCCCGGAGCGATGCGCGTCGGCGACATGATCCTGGTCGGGCCGTCCGGTCGGCGGGCACTGCTGCCTGCGTTGCCGGGTATCGAGTATCCCGATCATGCATTCGCGATCTCGCGGGTCGCGTTCGACAACGCATTGTTCGAGGCGGCGGTGAGTGCCGGGGCGAGTCCGGTGCGCGACGTGTTTCGCGGCTTGGCCGGCGACGCGGCTGCGCCTACGGGCGTTCTGTTGGCCGACGCCGGCGAGTTGACGGCCGACGTGGTGATCGGAGCCGACGGTGCGACCAGTCCGGTCGCGTCGGCGGCCGGCCTGGTCGACACCCGGCGCGTGCTGTGGGGATTCGCGCTGCGCAGCTATCTGGACGTGACGGTCGACCTGCCGCACATCCTGTTGTGGGAACCGCGGCCCTGGCAGTTGTTTCCCGGCTACGGCTGGATCTTCCCGACCGAAGACGGCCGGGCCAACGTGGGCCTCGGCCTCGCGGTCGCCGCGGACCGGTCCCTTGCCCGGCAGGCCGGTGAGCAACTCGGCGCGTTCTGCGATCAGTTGACCCGGTACGGCCTGGTGCCCTCCGCACGCCTCGCAGAGGCACCGCGCCTCGGTGGCTGGCTGAAGATGGGCATGGTCGGCACGGTGCCGGCTCGCGGCAACGTGCTGCTGGCCGGCGACGCGGCCGGCCTGATCAATCCGCTGCAGGGCGAAGGCATCGCGCAGGCCATGCACAGCGGCCAGGCTGCGGCCGCGGCGATCCTCGGCGGCGCGTCGACGGGTGTGGCCGCGCGTTACCGCGAACTGCTCGGACTGGTCAGCGCGCACCATCGGGTCAATGCCCCGGTGCAGCGCGGCATCGTTCGCCATCCGCGGGCGGTGTGCGTCGCGGGCCGGGTACTCACCGCGCCGCTCGTGCGGACCGCGGCCGCCGGCGCCTGGGGCTTGTACTGGAACGACCTCGTTGACGGGGCGTCGCCGAGCCGGCACCGCCGACTGGCGGCCGGGGCCACCCGGGTCATCGCCGCCGTCACGTCACGCAGCGACACGAATGCCTGGTTCCGGAATCAGGCGAGCGGTTCCGTCGAGGAGAACGCTCTATAGGTGATTAGCAGGTATATGCGAATCACCTATAGCTGCCGCCGTCTAGGCGTTTTGCCGGCTGGCGTCCAGGTCGGCGACGAACTTGGTGAGCAGGCGGGCGAAGTCGGCCCGCTGCCGTTGCGACCAATCCGACATGGCCGTTTCGAATACCGCCTGACGGGCCTTGTGGACCTGGTTGAGCTGCCTCTCGCCGGCACGCGTCAGGCGTAGCAATGACCGCCGTCCGTCGGACTGATCGGCGGCGCGACGCACCAACCCGTTCTCGATGGCGATGGCGGCGACCTTGCTGGCCCGAGACTGATCGAGACCGAGCAACTGCGCGATGGCGCCGACCGTCGGGGGAATGCCGAGATCGTCGGCCTCGTGCAGCGCATCCAGAAGCGGCTGCACGCTGCTGCGGATTCGCTCGTCGCCGTTCTTCGAGTTGCCGGTGTCCGTCTTGCGGACTGCGCGCCGACGGATCGCGATCATGGCACTCTCGATGGCCATCAGCTCTTGCCCTGCCGTGCTGCTCACAGTCGGTGATGGTACCCATGCCGTCCACATATGCCGGTGAAGGTCAACCATCGGGGACCGGCCGCTGGGCGCTGTCCGCTCCCCCACTCCCGTTGAGTGGTGCGTTATCGCCTGAGTGGTGCGTTATAACGCACCACTCAACGGGAAACGCACCACTCAGCGGACGATACGGAAGGTGGCCAGCCGCAGGTCGGACCCGAACACGAGGTAGACGTCATGCGTGCCGGTGGCGCCGGACAGCGCCGCGCTCGTCGGGGCGTAGCTGTAGACGTCTCCCGTGCTGGCGACAGTGGCCGTGCCGACCAGCCGCCCCGTCGGCGAATCGAGCCGGATCTGGATCGACCCGGCGCCGGCACTAGCCTTCGCCGCCGACGCGGTGAACGTCGTCGCGGAGCCGAGCGCCGAGTGCGCGAACTCGATCCAGTTGCCGGCCGCCACGGCACCGACCGCAGTGCCGGCCGCCTTCGTCTCGTCGACGAGCTGAACCCCGGAGTAGGCGTCGAAGTTCTCGGCCTGAGTCGGCTTCGACAGATCGCGTGGCGGGATGGTCTCGCCGTGTACGTGCACGGTGGCTCGCTGCCGGATGTCGGCCGACGATGCGCCGACGAGCACGTCGTAGTCGGACGACTCGACGACCCACCGCGAACGGGTCACGTCCCAGTGCGCAAGGTCAGCCGCCGGCAGCGTGAAGCGCACCGTCTTCGTCTGGCCGGGCGCCAACGTGACGCGCTGGAAGGCATGCAACTGCTGCAACGGTTCCTTGTCGCGTGACGTGCGCTGGTGGGTGTACAGCTGCACGACCTCGTCACCGGCGCGGGTGCCGGTGTTGGTCACGTCCACGCTGACGTGCACCGTGCCGTTCGCGTCGACCGCGGGAGTAGCTCGAAGGTTGCCGTACCGGAACGACGTGTACGACAAGCCGTAGCCGAACGGGTAGAGCGGATTCCCCTTGTAGTACAGGTAGGTCTGGTCGGAGGAGATGATGTCGTAGTCGTTCAGGTTCGACGGCAGGTCGCTGTCGGACCGGTACCACGTCTGGGTCAGCCGCCCCGCGGGGTTGTAGTCGCCGAACAGCACGTCGGCGATGGCATGCCCGGTCTCGGCACCGGCATGGGTGGTCCACAGGATCGCCGGGACGTGCTGCTGCTCCCAGGTGATCGTGTCGGGGTAGCTCGTCTCGAGTACCACGATCGTGTGCGGGTTCACCGCCTGAACGGCCTTGACCAGTGCCTCCTGCCCGGACGACAACGCCATGGTCGTACGGTCGTGCGCCTCGCGACCGTTGATGAACGGCATGCTGCCGACGACGACCACCGCCGCATCGGCGCCACGGGCCGCCGCCACCGCGCTGTCGACCCCGCTACTGATGACGTCCTTGGTGAAATGCGCTGCGCCCGCCGCTGTCTTCGAGCCGAGCGTGAGGTTTCCATTGGCGTCGACGGTCACGTAGTTCGTGCCGCTCCACCAACTCTCCTGCGTCTCGTAGCCCGCGTAGTGGATGACGTACGTGCCGTCCGCCTGGGGTTCGAGCTTGAACTGCTGCTGGACGTACCAGTTGTTCGGCTGGGCGTCCCGCGTCAGGAACGGCCCGAAGTTGTAGCCGAGGTACTTGCCGTTCGCGACATTGCGCAGGGTCAGAACGTTCTGCCCCCAGTCCATGACGTCGAACTGGGTGCTGGCAGTGGGTGTCGTCGCGCTCTCGTTCACCGCGTCGCTGTCGGTGGTGCCGGTGGCCGTGACGTACTTGCCGGTGGCCACGTCCTTGAGCGCGATCCGGTCGGCGCCCTCGCTGCCGGTGACGGTCGCCCCGGCGCCGAGTCGCTGCTGAATGCCTTGCAGCGGCGTCACCTTGTAGGGCAAGGCTCCCGCCGTACCAGTCCGAGTACAGCGTGTTCTCCAGTGGTCCGACCACAGCGACGTTCTTCGTCGTCGCTGCGTTCAGCGGCAGCGCGCCGCCCGAGTTCTTCAGCAGCACCGTTGCCTCGTCGGCGGTGCGCCGTTCGAGTTGCTGATGGGCCGGGCTGTTGATGACGGCCGGCGTGATCGACCCGTACGGCCCGCCGTCCGGGTCGAACTGGCCGAGCCGGAACCGGATGGTCAGCACCGGCCGGACGGCCTTGTCGATGTCCGCTTCGGTCAACATCCCTTGTGCCAAGGCAGACTTGATGGCATCGATCATCGGCTGCGCGTTCGAGTTGTCGATGGTGAAGCTGTTCAACCCGGCCTTGAGGATCGCGGCATCAGCCTCGGGCTGCGTAGCGAAGTAGTGCTCGGACCCGGTCAGGTTGTACGGCGCAAAGGCATCCGTGACGTTGAACAGCGTCTGGTCGGTCCAGCTTCGCTCGATGCCGTTCAGATCAGGGCTAACGGTGTCGGGCCGGCCGTTCACCAGGTTGTAGGAACTCATCACGCCGGTTGCCGCATTCGCCGATATCGCCGGCTTGAACGCCGCACGGTCGTACTCGTTCAGCACCCGCTCGGGGACGTTCGACGACGTCACGTCGCGACCGGCCTCGTTGTTGTAGGCCAGGTAGTGCTTCAGCGTCGGGGCGGCCTTCAGGTAGCGCGGGTCGTTGCCCTCCATGCCCGAGCCGTACGCCGTCGAGATGGCGCCCGTGAGCATCGGGTCCTCCGAGTAGCCCTCCTCGTTGCGGCCCCACCGCGGATCACGCAGCAGGTTCACGACGGGCGCCCAGAGATTCAGGCCCCACACAACGGGATTCTCCGCATTGAAGCCGCGTGCTTCGTCGCCGACCGCGGAGCCGACCTGCTTGATCAGCGAGGTGTCCCAGGTGCTGGCCAGCCCGACCGCCTGCGGGAACACCGTGCCGTTCGCGGCAACCACGTTCCAGTTGTCGTTGAGGTTGTTCGACCAGGCGACGCCGTGCAGTGCCTCGGTGCCCGCCTTGAAGTACGGGATGCCCAGACGCGGGATCGCCCCCTGCGACTGGTGCAGCAGCGAGATCTTCTCGTCCAGGGTCAGCCGCCCGAGCAGGTCGTCAACCCGCGTGTCGAGCGATAGGTGGGGATTCCGGAACGGATACGCCGGCGGCGGCGCGGCGTGCACCGGCGTCGCCAGGGCAGCGACCAACATCAAGACGACGAGCGGGGCGCCGCGGCGAAGGTAGGCCTTGAACCTCACGATGAACCTCCTTGAAATGACACGGTGATCTCCCCCGCTTCGGCGGTGATGTGCAGACCGTCCACAGTGGACGACGCCGTTCCGCCCTCGACGCCGGCGACCGCATCGGCGCCGACCAGCAGCACCGACCACCCAGCGACCGGGCGATCGGCGGACACGCGCAGCTGCGAACCGGAACGGATCGTGGTGAACACCGCCGCCGCCGAGCCGTCCAGGGCCGGCACGGTCGTGACGACGCGACGGCCGTCGGCCGGCCTTGTGATCCGCAGCGTCACCCCGTCGGCATAGGCGTAATCCGGTCGCGTCGTCGTCAGCGCCGATCGGGATCACCGAGCCGGGACGCACCAGCAACGGCAGCGAGTCGAAGCCGTGGACCTCCCGGCGCCATCCGGGCCCGACCACCTCGGCACCGGTCAGCAGGTGCGTCCACGTCCCGTCCGGCACGTAGTAGTCGACCGTGCCGTCGGCGCTGAACACCGGCGCGACCAGCAGATCCGGCCCGAGCATGTACTGGCGGTCGAGGATAGCGCGGCCGCGGGTCGTCCGGGAACTCCAGCACCATCGGCCGCATCATCGGCGTGCCCTCCTCGTGCGCGCCACGGCCGCCGCGTACAGGTAGGGCATCAGCCGGTTCTTCAGCCGGGTGAAGGACCGCGTGACGTCGACCGCCTCCTCGTCGAACGCCCACGGCACGCGGTACGATCGCTGCCGTGCAGGCGGCTGTGCGACGGAGAGCAGGCCGAACGGCAGCCAGCGCTTGAACACCGCCGGATCCGGGGTGCCCTCGAAGCCGCCGATGTCGTGGCTCCAGAAGCCGAAGCCGCACAGCGCCAGCGACAGCCCGCCGCGCAGCGTCTCGGCCATCGACTCGAAGGTGGACGTCGCAGTCGCCGCCCCAGTGCACCGGGAACTGCTGGCCGCCGGCCGTGGCCGAGCGGGCGAACAGCACCGCCTCGCCGTCGCCGCGCTCCTCGCGCAGCAGGTCGAAGACGGCCTTGTTGTAGAGGTAGCGTGTAGTAGTTGTGCATCCGCTGCGGGTCGGAGCCGTCGTGCCAGACGACGTCGCGGTCGGGATGCGCTCGCCGAAGTCGGTCTTGAAGCAGTCGACGCCCATGTCGAGCAGCGCGCGCAGCTTGCCGGCGAACCAGGCGGCCGCGGCCGGATTGGTGAAGTCGACGAGGCCCATGCCGGCCTGCCAGAGGTCCCACTGCCAGACGTCGCCGTCGGGCCGGCGTGAGCAGGTAGCCGTGCTGCCTTGCCCTCGTCGAACAGCGGCGAGCGCTGCGCGATGTACGGGTTGATCCAGACGCAGATCCGCAGGCCGCGGGCCTTCAGCCGCGCGAGCATGCCGGCCGGGTCCGGGAACGCGTCGCGAGTCCCACTCGAAGTCGCACCAGTGGAACTCCGCATCCAGAAGCAGTCGAAGTGGAACACGAGCAGCGGGATCTCGCGCTCGGCCATGCCGTCGATGAAGCCGTGACGGTCGCCTCGTCGTAGGACGGTGGTGAACGACGTCGACAGCCACAGCCCGAACGACCAGGCCGGCGGCAGCGCCGGGCGGCCGGTCAGCGCGGTGTACTTGCGCAGCACCTCCTTCGGCGTCGGGCCGTAGATCACGAAGTACTCCAGCGACTCGCCCGGGCACGCAGAACTGCACCTGCGCGACCGACCTCCGAGCCGACCTCGAACGACACCTGCGCCGGGTGGTTGACGAAGACGCCGTAGCCGCGGTTGGTCAGGTAGAAGGGGATGTTCTTGTAGGCCTGCTCGCTGCTCGTGCCGCCGTCGGCGTTCCAGATGTCGACGACCTGGCCGTTCTTGACGAACGGCGTCGAAGCGCTCGCCGAGGCCGTAGACATGTTCGCCGACGCCGAGCGACAGGCGGCCGATCTGGTACTCGCCGTCGTCGGTGCGGGCGATGCCCAGGCTGTGGTGGTCGCCGTGCGTCAGAACCGCGTCGTCCGGGCCACGGAACTCCAGAGCCCAAGATTCCCCTTTGCTGATCGAGGCATTGAGCAGCCCGCTCGTGAGCGTCACTCGGTCGCCGTCCTGCACGACGACCGGCTCGACATCCGGATCGGCTGCTACACCGAACACCGGTCCGTGCCCAGCGCCGCCGGAGAAGTGGGTCGAGCGCACTGCGATCACGTCGTCCATCGGCGAGGACAGTTCGACCGTCAGTACGGAGCCGTTGAGCGTGTCGCCGCGCTGGCGCACGCGCCGCACCGGCGCGAGCAGGTGCACGCCACCGTTGATCTGCGTGACCTGCCGGGCCTCGGCCGCCCACGCCATGCGCACGCCGTCGCGGGCCATCCAGTAACCGTCAGTGAACTTCATATATCGAGCCGTCCTATTTCAGGGCGCCGGCGGTCATGCCGCGAGACAGGGTTCGCTGGAAGATGAGGAAGAAGATCAGGGCGGGGATGATGCCGAGCAGCGCCGAAGCGCTGGTCGTGGTCGCGTCCATCAGCCGGTCGCCCTGCAGCACGCCGATGCGCGACCGGCACGGTCTGGTTGTCGTTGGTGACGAGCAGGACCAGGGGCAGGAAGAACTCGTTCCAGGTCCAGATGAAGAAGAAGTGAACAGCACGGCCAGCGTCGGCCGCGTGATCGGCACGACGATTCGCCACAGGACCTGCCAGCCGGGACGCGCCGTCGATCCGCGCGGCCTCGAGGATCTCGACCGGGAACGTCCGGTAGCACCGAGCTGAGCAGGTAGGTGCCGAACGCGCTCTGGATGACCGTGAACACGATGATCACCGAGAGTTGCGTGTTGTAGAGATGCACCTGTTTGGCCAGGTAGTACAGCGGGTAGACCAGCGCCTCCTGCGGCAAGCATGTTCGCGACGCAGGAACAGCACGAGGATCCAGGTACGCCCGCGCACCCGGCCGATGCCGAGCGCGTACGCGTTGAGCACCGAGAGGATCACGGCCGAACACGGCGACCAGACCGCTGATCAGCAGCGAGTTCCAGAGCTTCTGGCCGAAGTTGACGCGGTTCCAGAAGTTCCTTATGCCGTCGAAGTTGAACCCGTGCGGAAGCGAGATCGGGCCGCGGGCCGCATATTCGACCGGCGTCTTGAACGCGTTGAACGTGATGATGACGAACGGCGCGAGTATCAGGATGCCGACAATCACCAGGCACAGCAGGACAATCCACCGCGCGGGGCCGCGCCGCCGGTACGACCGTCGCACCGGGGGTGGCGGATCAGCAGAGCGTCACCGGGGGTCGTACGGGCAGTGTGCTCACGTCGGTGTTCATCTACGCCTCGTCCCGGGTGGCGCGGTTCTGGACCCGGATGAACGCCGCGGTGAGCACCAGGATGATCAGCGTCAGCACGGTGGCGATCGCCGCGCCGTAACCGACGTTGCGCCTTCTCGAAGAAGTTCTGGTACGCGAAGTACGACGGCACCATCGTGGCGTTGTCGGGACCGCCCCGGGTCAGCACGAAGATCGGGCCGAACACCTTCAGCGCCGCGATGGTGCGGGTGAGCAGCACGACGAAGATCTCCGGCCGGATGCTGCGGCACGCTGATGTGGCGCAGAACCGCTGCCACCAACTCGCGCCGTCGAGCTCGGCCGCCTCGTGCAGTTCCGGGTCGACCCGCTGCAGGCCGGCCATGAACATGACGACCGGGTAGCCGATCTGCAACCAGACCATGACGAGCATGACCGACGGCAGCGCGGTGTGCGGATTGCCCAGCCAGTCCTGGGTGAATCTCTTGAGACCGACGTCGCGCAGCATCCGTTCAGCGCGCCTGTCCGGATTGAGGATCCAGCCCCACACGATGCCGGCGACCGCGACCGGCAGCACCTGCGGCAGGTAGTAGACCGCCCGGAACGTGCTGGCCGTCCGGCGGCCGAGCTTCTCCTGCACGTAGTCGAAGAGCACCGCGGCGATGACCAGGCCGAGCAGCGTCGGCACGATCGCCATCGCGAACGACCATGGCGACGTTGTTGCGGAACGACTGCCAGAACACGTCGTCGTGCAACAGGTCGCGGTAGTTCTGCAGGCCGATCCAGCTCGGGGTACCGGTGCCCCGCCACTGGGTGAAGCTGACGCAGACGTTCATGCCCCAGCGGGATGCCGATGACCAGGACGAAGCCGACGAGGCCGGGTAACAGGTAGAACCAGTACGTGCCCGACCGCGGTGCCGCGCTGACCGAGCGCCGGCGTCGCGGTGTCGCAAGCGATTGCGTCATGGACCGGCGTTACCTCCAAGCAGCGCAGGCCGACCGGCCGGCCGAGCCGCCGATCCGCGGCTCGGCCGGACCCAGCATCGGTCACTTGACGGTCTTGAGGTTCTCGTCGTACGGCTTGGCGATCTCGCCGAGCATCGCGTCCGGCGACTTGGTGCCGGTGATCAGCCCCTGCACGCCGGCCACGAGCACGTCGTAGTAGCCGGGGGCCGGCCAGTCCGGGTAGAACGCCAGGCCGTCGGTCTTGACCAGCGTGTTGAAGTTGTCGATCAGCTCCTTGTTCTTCGGGTCGGTGATCTCCGACGGTGTCGGCCGCGACCGGGATGCCGCCGGAGTTGCCGAGCAGGTTCTGGATCTCCGGGCTCATCGTGATGTCGATGAAGTCGTAGGCGAGGCTCTTGTGCTTGGAACCCTTCGGCACGACCCAGAGGTTGCCGCTCGATCCCGGGGTCAACTTGTTGCCCGGAAAGAGGAAGGTGCCCCAGTCGAAGTTCTTGATCTCGTCCTTGAACCGGCCGTACCACCAGCTGCCCGAGATCATCATCGGGTACTTGCCGCTGCTGAACGCGACGCCCATGTCCTCGGCCTTGATGCCCGAGGCGACTCTTGCTCGATGTAGCCCTTCTTCACCCAGTCGGACGAAGGTGTTGGCACCGTAGGTGAATGCCGGATCGTGGAAGTCGACCTTGCCCTTGTACAGCTGGTAATCGTCGATCCAGCTCCGGTCGGCCTTCGACAGCGCGAGTTGGTACATGACCTGCTGCGCGGGGTACTCGGCCCCGCCGACGGACAGCGGCGTGATGCCGGCGGTGACGAACGTGTCCATCGCCGACGGTCGAACTCCGCGAACGTCGTCGGCACCGTGATGCCGTGATCGGCGAACATCTTCTTGTTGTAGTAGACCATGACGTACTCGCCGTAGTTCGGGATGCCGTACCAGTTGCCCGAGCCCATGACGCCCTTGTCGTTGTAACGTGCCGTGGTCTGCAGGCTCGGGCTCAGCATCTTGTCCCAGCCGCGCTTGGTGACCTCGGAGCTCAGGTCGGTGAGCAGCCCCTGCGACGACAGCAGGCCGGCGGTGGCGTTGCCCTTGTTGTACTCCATGATGTCCGGGCGCCTGGTCGGAGTTCAGGATCATCTGCGCCGTCTGCTGGATCTGCTCGAAGCCCTTCTCCTCGAACTTCACCTTCACGCCCGGGTGCGTTGCCTCGAACTTCTTGATCGCGTCGTTCCAGGCGATGCCCATAGCGCTGTTCGCGCCTTCGTAGTGCCAGAGCGTCAGAGTGCCGGTCTTCGAATCGCCACCGGTTCCTCCCCCGCTCGACGAGCAGGCGGCGAGGGTCAGCGTCGCGGCGGCCGCAACCGCCAGGAGACCGACGAGCCGTCCCTTTCTGGTCATCGCTTCTTCCTTTCCCATTGGGTTGCGGCGTGCTGAAGGCAGGCACCGCCGAAAGCTCTTTGATTTCAGGGCTTTTGCGCCCTGTCAGCGTGGGTCACGCGCGAGGCGCGTCCACCCGGTCACGCTCTTGTGCGGGGAACCGGTTTCCTCTTCGGCGCCGGGCCGGTGCTCGCCCCGATGTGCAAGGTGCAGGGCAGCAGCCGGGGCCGGACGGTGCGCGCGCGCCCTTCGATCTGACTGGTCAGTTGCTTGACCGCGAGTTGGCCGAGTTGCTTCGCCGGCGGCGCCGAGGTGGTCAGATGCGGCCGGCTCATCCGGGCCACCGACGTCGACGACACGATCGACATCACCGAGAAGTCGGCCGGGATCGACCAGCCACGTGCCTCGATCTCGCCGACGACGCCTACGGTCGCGAGGTCGTTCATGCTGACTATCGCGGTAATAGCGGGGTTCTCGTCGAGAAGCTTGGTCACGACCTCGCGACCGGCGTCCGGCGTGTCGGCGCAGAACATCGACAGCCCGACCAGGCCCCGCTCCTGCATCACCGCGTCGAACGCGTTCCGCACCCGCACGGCCGGCCCGTACTTCGTTGCGAACTCCGATGCCGAGTGGTTCACGAGCGCGATCGTCGTGTGCCCGAGCCCGGTGAGGTAATCGACAGCGTCGCGAACGGTCCGCTCGAAGTCGATGTCCACATAGGACAGACCGGTGTTGTCGGCAGTCTGCCCGATCATCGAGAACGACAGGCCCGCCTCGCGGAGCAGATCAATGCGGTCGTCATCCAGCCTGATCTCCATGACGATCACGCCGTCGACCAGTCCAGCGCCGGTCAATGCCTTGAGCTCGGCCCGTTCGTGCACCTCGGCCGTCCACAAGATCATCTGATAGCCGAGTGCCCGGCAGGCCTCCGCGACGGACGTGACGAACTCCAACTCGGTCACGCCCAGCCCACGTTCGGACGTCGGGAAGAGCAGGCCGATGATCCGGGTGCGGCGGCTGGCCAGTCCGCGGGCGAGCGCATTCGGCCGGTAGCCGGTCTCCTCCATCGCCGCTCGAACGCGCGCGGAGGTCGAGTCCGAGATCCGCCTCGTGCCGTTGATGACGTAGGAAACCGTGCTCACTGAGACGCCCGCGAGGCGCGCAACATCATGGATCGTCGCCATCCGGCACCTCTCTGGGTCGGCGGGCCCGGCTGTCGAACCGCATTGTCGAAACGTATTGTCGAAACGCTTCGACGACACTGTAGGAGCGGTCGCCGCTTACGTCAATGGCGAGGTTTGGCCGGAGTTGGACAGCCTCATTTGTCGATCAGGCAACGGTATCCGGCGCCAGACCGGAGAAAGTTGTCCGATCCTCGCGCCGCCGCTGCGGGGCGCGCGCCCGCGGATGCCCCCGCGTCGCGTCGTCAGCCGCTCGGCGTGCCGATGACGTTGATCTCCGCGGCGGCGACGTACCCGTTGCCGGCCTGATCGGCTTCGAGCCGGACGAAACGAGCCGCCGGTGCACTGAAGTCGGCGCGCTTGAGGGTGCCGTCCAATGCCCACGTGCCACTGCCCGCGTTGGTGAACGTCGTGCCGTCGGTGCTGACGAAGACCTGGTACCCGGTCACGACGCCGTTGGGGTTGCCGTCCTGGCGCGGTAGGTACTGCAAACCGCGCACGTCGTACGCACCACCGAGGTCGAGCGTGATGGACTGCGGCGGATACACGCGCGGGCTCCACGACGTGTGCCACAGCGTGCCGGGCTTGCCGTCGATGGCGTTGCTCGCCGGGTAGCCCGATTGCGCACTGGTGGCCGTTGCGGTCATCTGCTCTCGCGGCACAACGTCCAGGTATACCGGCACATTCGCGGTGGCGATCCAGCGCAGACCGGCCTCGAGGTAGGTCACCGTGAGCGTCGCCTGGTACGTACCCGGCGCAGCCGACGCGGGGCTGGCCAGTCGCCACGCCACCGGCGCGGTCCGGCCGGCGCCGAGTCGAGCGGGCGGCGCGGTGACGCTCGTGGCGCTCCACCCCGCCGGTGCCTGAAGCTGCGCCGAGACCTCGGTGGCAGCGGACCGGCCGGGGTTGCCGACCGTTGTCGCGATCGGCACGGACGACCCGGGCGCGGCCACCTGCACCGGAGCGGGAGTGATCGGCCCGAGTTGCGGACCGGCCCCCTCGGCCGGCAGCGCCGTGACGCGCATGTTGTCGAACTGCGCCCGGTCCCACGGTGCGACCTCGAGCCCGACCTGGCCGGCGGCATAGTGCGCA
Organism: uncultured Actinomycetota bacterium; assembly: GCA_963709985.1. Classification (GTDB taxonomy): domain Bacteria; phylum Actinomycetota; class Actinomycetes; order Mycobacteriales; family Jatrophihabitantaceae; genus DASXRA01. The sequence continues at coordinate 160,678 of CAVPYQ010000039.1, read as the reverse complement.
TCGAGCACGGTGGTGAGCGCGCGGCCGTCCACCATCGGGGTGATCTCGTTGCCCTGCAGTGTGAGCCCGAGGCGGTGCCAGACGTCGACGCCGAACGCGGTGGTGCCGGTCGCGAGCGTCTCGTCGACCGGGTTGCTGTTCAGGCCGGTGTCGTCACGGCGGTACAACGACCATTTGCCGTCGTCGCCGATACGGAAGTGGTATCCGGCCAACCCGTCGCCGGACCCGATCGCCCGCCCGTCCAGTTCGAGATACCCGGGTTGCTGCAGACGGGCGTCGACGTCGACCCGATAGCTGCGCCACGACGCCGGATCGCCGACCACCGTCGCCGGATGGTCGTACCAGAAGTCCCAGTAGACCGGCTGCTCGGTGACCACCTGCTGCAGGCAACGCCCCGGCCGGCCGGCGCAGGGGGCGGTCTCGAACGCGCCTTCCAGGTCGGAGAACTCGCGCGGACTCGTCGCCGCAGCATCGAACTGTTCGGTGTACGGGAGTTTCCACGCACGCGACGGCGGAGCCGACGCGGTGCCCTTGCCCTGGCCGGTCGTCGTCGTGAACGAGTACACGTAGCCCGGTTGCAGTGTCATCGTGAAACGTCCACCACTCGGCTGGACATCAGGCTCGCGGACGAACCAGTCGGCCGGGTCGTTCGAGTCGAGCTTCGTCGCCCACACGTGGACGGCACCCGTGGACAGTCCGCCGGTCACCGCCCAGTCGACCGACTGCGGTGCCGTTGCGTCGAGGGTTTCGGCGATGCTGCTCCAGTTCGCGTTGGCGGGATCGCGCAGGCTGACGACGCTGCCACCCGGGATGCGCGTGCTGCCACTGTCGAGATAACGCCAGCCCGGCTTGGTGAACTGGGCCGTGTGGGCCATCGCCCAGATGCTCTTGCCCACCTGGTAGTGCCCCGACCATGGCGTGTTCGCCAGCAACAGCCCGTTGCCGCCGAACGGAAGTCCTTGATAGGCCGACCATTCCAGCGACCAGTTGACCATCGAGGTCATCTGCCCGTCGGTGTACTCGCGGTTGAGTTCCTTTGCGACGGTCGCGGCACCGGTGTCGTACGGGTTCGATCCCTGCTCGCTCGCCGATATGGGTTTGCCGGTGGCGAGCACCGAATCCGGTGTGGCACAGCCTGATGCCGTGCACGGGTAGTGCTCGCCGATGATCGCCACCGCCTGCTTGAACGCCGGGTTGCTCTGCATGCTCGCGGCCACGTCGGTCCAGTCGTAGCTGTCCGCGGCGACGAGTTGGATGCCTGTGTACCCGTGCTGATCGAGTGCCTGCCGCAATGCGACGTACCAGTTCGCGTCGTAGCCGGCCTCGTTCCACCCGCCCAGGTAGTCGATCTGCAGACCGTGCTCGCGGGCGCATCCGAGCCAGCTCAGCAGGTAGTCGATGTTCTGGCTGGTCCACACGGTGCGCGCGCCCGCGCCGACCCAACCCGGCGTCCCCCATTCGAGGGCCGACAGCTTGATCGCGGGGTTGCGCAGCTTGGCCTGCTCCATCAACCACCATTCGTAGCCGCGATTGCAGTCGACCTCGCTCGCGCTGCGCATGTGGCTCGGCTCGGCCCCGTCCGTCGAGTTGGTGTCTCCACCGATCTCCACCTTGAGGATCTGCTGCGCCGCGCCGTAGCCCGGCTTGAACAGGTAGTCGAGGATCTGGCTGCGCTGCGCGGGTGGGTAGTCGATCAGCAGCCGTGACGACGCACCGGCGCTCAATGCGCCAACCCCGTCGAACGTCCGCCCCGCCGACGTGCCGTCCACGGCAATGGCCGGCGACTCTGCCGATGACACCGGAGCCGCCGCGATCGCTACCGCGGCGAGCAGAACGCCCACGGCCGCCGCCCGCATCGCGAACCGATCGAGCCAATTGCGACGTGCCATCTGCGCTCCTCCGGACTGCCTCCGGCCCGGGCCCGGCGCCCGGCGCGTGGTCCGCGGCCGGCCGGCCCGCCCATGACGGGCATATCCTGCTTTGCGCCAAATAGACTGTCAATACTATTTACATATTTATTCGGTCAGGCGAACCTCCACCGTCAGGACGCGGCAATGACGCTCTCGCCGTTGAAGGTGAGCACCGGCGACCCGTACGACTCGTAGCCCGTCGTTCAATCTCCATCGCGAAATGAACCCTCGTCGGCCACCATGACTGCGTGGAATACATCGGCCGCGCGCCGGCTGCGCCGCTCGACCGGTTCATCGACGACATCTACTGCCTGACCGGGATTCCCCGCCACCGGCGGCTGAACGTTCCCCCGATGCCCTCGGCCCACCTGCTGATCAATCTGGCCGGGCCCATCCGCCTCTACGATTCCGACCCCGCGGTGCCACCGGCGGTGTTCACCGATGGCTGGTTCATGGGTGTGTGGACCAGGCGCTACGTCATCGAGTACCAAACGCCCGTGCGTCTTGTCGGGGTGCACTTCAAGCCGTGGGGGATTTCGCCGTTCGTCGACCTGCCGTCGACCGAGCTGCGGAACCGATGCGTGCCGGTCGACGCGGTTTGGGAACGGTCCTTGGACCGGATACGCGATCGGATCGCCGGTGCCACGTCGACCAGCGAGATCCTGCAGATTCTCGAGGATGAGATGCGATCTCGGCTTGTCCCGGCACCGTCGCGCGGCCTCGAACTCGTCAACCACACCGCCCGGCGCCTGGAGGCGGCCTGGGGCGCGGTCTCGGTCGGGGCGCTGACCGACGGCGCCGGAGTCAGCGGTAACCATTTGGCCACTCAGTTCAAGTCCCACCTCGGAGTCACCCCGAAGCGAGTGGCGCGGATCTACCGCTTCGCGCGACTGATCCTGTCCGTCGATGCCCGGCATCCGGTCGACTGGTCGGAGCTCGCCCAGGCCGCGGGCTACTTCGACCAAGCCCACTTCAGCAAGGAATTCAAGGACTTCACCGGCCACACCCCGACTGCATACCTGAGACTTCGGCGCCGGTTCCCCGCCGAGAAGGCTTTCCCGCCGGACAACGGTCCGATGCCAGCCGATTGAATTTCTACAAGCCCAATGGTCTCGGGAGCGACAAGATCGGGGGCGAATGCGCAACGAGACCAGAGGAGAACCTGTGGGCACGGTGATCATGCACAACGTGGTGTCGGTCGACGGCTTCATCGCCGACGAGAACGACGACGTCGGGCCACTCCACGAGTGGTACTTCAGCGGGGACACCCCGATCACCGGAGGCGGCGACCAGGAGTACGACCATTCCGGAGCAGGAGCCGGCTTCAAGGTCTCGCGCGCCTCGGCGGAGTACGTCCGGTCGATGTGGGAGTCGATCGGCACGATCGTGATGGGCCGCCACCTGTTCGACCTGGTGAACGGCTGGGAGGGCCAGCCGCCCGCCGGCGACCACGTGGTCGTCGTGTCCCACCGGCCCAAGCCTGCGGGCTGGCACCCCGAGGCGTCCTACCATTTCGTCGATGACGTGACCGCTGCCATCGCCAAGGCCCAGGACCTGGCCGGCGACCGAACCGTAGCCGTGAACGCCGGCGACGTCGGCAGCCAGATCCTCGCCGCCGGACTCGTGGACGAGGTGGCGATGGACGTGGTGCCGGTGGTTTTCGGGTCGGGCAAGCGCTACTTCGGCAGCATCAAAGATCAGCACCTGCTCGAGGATCCCCACGTGGTCATCCAGGGCGAGCGGGTGCTGCACCTGCGGTTCAAGGTGCGCCGCTAGACCCCGATCGGGTGCCAGACCGTGCAGCAGTCACCCAACCAGGCGTGGCCCGCGCGGGTGGACCCATGACAACACCGCCCGCCGCCGAGTTCGCCGATCGCGTAACGGCCAGCGAGCGAGTCGATCCGCGCATACGGTCGAGAAATGGAGATCGTTTCGCTGACCTCGCAACTGCACTTCCTGCGCTTGCCGGTGGGCCATGCGTATCTGTGGCAAGGCGACGACGGGCTCACCCTCATCGACTGCGGTGTACCTGGCTCGGCCGCGCTGATCGATCAGGCGATCCGCGATTTGGGCCGGGACCGAAGCGAGCTACGACGGCTGATCCTGACGCACTTTCACTTCGACCACGTCGGTGCGGCGGCCGAGATCGCCGACTGGGCAGGCGTTTCCGTGTTCGCCCACCGGGACGATGCGCCGTTCATCCGGGGCGATCGGCCCGGGCCGCCGCCCGATCTTCTCGACTGGGAGCGCCCGATATTCGATCAGGTGCAGGCCCAACTCGCCGATGTTCCACCGGCCGATCCGGTACGGGTCGACCACGAACTCAGCGACGGCGACGTCATCGACTTCGGGGGCGCGAGAGCGGTGGCGGCACCCGGTCACACCCCGGGCAGTCTTGCGATCTATCTGGCTGAGCCGCGGGTGCTCTTCGCGGGCGACGCGGTGGCGCGCGCGGCCGACGGCCGGGTCATGCTCGGCGTGTTCAACGCCGATCCGTCCCGGGCGCTCGACTCGTTCGGGCGGCTGGCCGAACTCGACACGGAGATCGCCTGCTTCGGCCACGGCGAACCGCTCGCCAAAGGTGCAGCCGCCGCGCTCCGATCCGCATACGACCAGGCGCGGTCGGCCTAGACCGGCCGATCACAAAGCAGGCGACAGAGCGGCGGGGCGCACGCGGCACGGGCACCCGCGCCACGCCCAGACCGTCAACACAGCGGCGACGATGATCTCCGTGCCGGCCAGCGCCCGCTCGACCAGTCCGCCGATGTGCGGTATCGGCAGCGGGAACGACTTCGTCAACTGCAGGATGCTGCCGACGAGCAGCACGCTGAACCAGCTTGCGGCGCTGACCGACAGGCGTCTGGCAACACGTGGCAATCGCGAACACTCCGGCGCCCGGCCGTGACCGAGCAGCGCAGGCGCGAGGGCCACGCCGCCGAAGGTGAGCATGGCCGCCGCCCAGTGCATCTGGGCAACGGTCGTCAGCGAACCCTTCGAGGTGCGATCGGGAAAGATCACGACGCCGATCAGGCCGACGCAGCAGGCGCTCAACACGGCGAACGACGGCGACCGGGCCCGCAGGCAGCCGCTATGCACGAGCGCCGACAGCAGTGACGCGAGGCCCAGCATCAATCCGATGACGCCGACGTCGAACAGCCAGCGGACGCGGGTCAGCCCGTAGTTACTGATCGGCTCGGACACCGGATTGAGCGCCCGGCCGGCCGGCAGGACGTGCAGCAGCACGATGACGAGCGCCCCGAGTCCGCCCGACACGGCGGCGAAGACGGCCCGGCGGCGCGCGGTCGCAACTCGACCGCGCGCCGAGCGCTCCTAGTGCGACCCGCGCGGCCGCGTCAATCCCCGCGTCGTCCTCGCTGCGGAAGTCAGCCAAGTCAAGTTGCGCCGTCACCCGAAGACCATCCTTTTCGGCATCGGGCGCAGTCAGCAGTAGCGAGGTCTCCGCTGACCTCGCCCATCGCCTTCGTTACCCGTTCGTTATCTGACTCGTACCCACAACGGGCGAGTTTCGAACCACCGACGCGCAACGTGTGACGTTGCCGACCCGACCGGTCGACCGCGATCTCGCCCCGGACGGACAATGAGGCGTGGTCGACGTTGAGCCTGCGCGGTTCGAGGCGATGGTCGGTGAGGCCCTCGACGGCCTGCCGCCGAAGTTGGGACGGCTGATGCGCAACGTCGCGGTCACCGTCGAGCACGACGCCGGGCCGCCCGGCCTGCTCGGGCTCTACCGGGGCATTCCGTTGACGGAGCGCACGACGCACTACGTCGGCGTGCTGCCCGACCGGATCACCATCTACCGCCAGGCCATCTGCGCGATCTGCCGCGACGACGCGGAAGTGGTCGAGCAGGTACGCCGCACCGTGATCCACGAGGTCGGGCATCACTTCGGCATCGACGACGCCCGACTGCACGAACTCGGTTGGTGACTGCCGCGCGGCTACTGCGCTGAGCCGCAGAATCTCCTGTCAGACAAGGGCAAACCTGAACCGGGTCGCCCCGCCGAATTCCGTGATCAACACGGTCGCACCCAGACATGCCGTTGCCACAAGGGAATCCCGCACCGTTTCGGTGCTCGCGATCACGGGTACGGGATAGGCAAGAGCCTGAAAGGCGGTGCGTAGCAATGGTGATGCAGGCGGAGAGGTTGCCGTCCCCCACGAGTACCCAGGTGAGGCGGCATGTCATCGGGGCGGCGGGGGTGACCGCACTCGGCGGCCTGCTCTTCGGCTACGACACGGGTGTCGTCTCCGGCGCGTTGCTGTTCATGAAGAACGACTTCGGCGGCCTGTCGTCGCTGCAGCAGGAACTCGTCACCAGCTTGCTGCTGGTCGGCGCCGCCATCGGCGCTGTCTTCGCCGGCCGCGTGGCCGACGTCATCGGCCGGCGGCCCACGATCATGATCACAGCGGTGATCTTCGTCGTCGGCGTACTCCTCGCGGCGTTCGCGCCGGCGTACCTGATCCTGGTCGCTGCGCGAGTGATCATCGGCCTGGGCGTCGGCTCGGCCAGCATGGTCGTTCCGCTCTACATCGGCGAACTCGCCCCACCACGCGTGCGGGGCGCACTCGTGAGCCTCAACCAACTTGCCATCACGATCGGCATCCTGGTCTCGTTCCTCGTCGACTACGGGCTCGCGTCGAGTGGTAACTGGCGGCTGATGTTCGGCCTCGCTGCAATACCTGCGGCGATCCTGTTCGTGGGCATCTTGTTCCAGCAGGAGAGCCCGGCCTACCTCGTCAAGCACGGGCGCATCGACGAGGCCCGCAACGTGCTCGCGCGCTTGCGCGGCAAGGACGAGGTCGACGACGAGATCGACGACATCCAGCAGGTTGCCAAGCAGCAAAAGGCATCCACGGCGCGGGATCTGCTCGCCCCCCGCGTGCGCGCCGCGCTCACCGTCGGCGTGATGCTCGCGGTGTTCCAGCAGATCACCGGTATCAACACGGTCATCTACTACGCGCCGTCGTTGCTGCACGGCGCCGGGTTGGGCAACAGTGCGTCCCTGCTCGCGAACGTCCTCGTCGGCGGCGTGAACGTGCTGCTGACCATCCTCGCGATTGCGTTGCTGGATCGAGTCGGGCGCCGGCCGCTCCTGCTGGTCGGCACGTTCGGCATGGCCATCGGCCTGGCGATCACCGCGGGTGCGTTCCTCGGTCACGACCAGCTGGCGCACGGGCGGGCCATCGTGGCGATCGTCGGCCTGCTGATCTACACCGGTTCCTTCGCGATCGGACTCGGCCCGGTGTTCTGGCTGCTGATTGCGGAGATCTACCCGCTCAAGATTCGTGGCCAGGCGATGAGCGTCGCGACGATTGCGAACTGGTCGGCCAACTTCGTGGTCACCATCTCGTTCCTGACGCTGCTCAGCGCAATCGGCGGTTTCGGCGTGTTCCTGATGTTCGGCGTGCTCACCCTGGTGGCGCTCGTGTACTTCGCGCTTCGCGTCCCGGAGACGAAGGGCCACAGCCTGCAGCAGATCGAGCGGGAACTCACCGTCGCCGGTACGTGAGCCTGCGGGTTACCGCTGTGCGGCAAGCCATTCGCGCAACGCCGCGTAGACGTCCGGATGGTTCAGCAGGTGAAAGTGGTGCAGCCCGCCGAACTGCCTGCGGTTGCCGGCCGGGAACGGGACATGGCGCCCGTCCCGGCTGGTGCCGTGTGCGCTCGACGGTAGGACCAGTACGTCGCCGACGACGCGGCCGATCGGGTGCGCGGGATCGCGGGTGACCGTCGCCGCGACGACGTAGTGGTCGGCCCCGGGCAGCACGTCGACCGGCCGGCGGTGGTCGAGGCGGCACGTGTCGGGATCGCAGTCGCGCCACTCGTCCTCGGTCAGGTAGCCGTGGCGAAGGTCCTTGATGCCGGCGCTCCGCTCGTTGACGAGGAGCGCGAGGGGCCGGGTTTCCGCAACGCCGGCGAGGACTCGGCTGAGCCCGGCAACCCCTTTCTCCAGTGGCGCGCCGAGATGCGGCGAGCCCAGGCACACGACGTGGCGCACGGCCGGAATCCAGTCGGCGCACGGCTTCCTGGCCGGCATGGCAGCCACTGCGTGCGACCAGCCCGCCCATCGAGTGGCCGATCAGCGCGATCTCGCGCACCGCCATGGGCCAGTTCGCAACGACTGCATCGAGCAGATCGCTGAGCAGGCGCCCGTTCTCGGATATGTGCCGCCCGGTGTTGTACCGGACATACAGCGCGGTGTACCCCAGCTCGTCACGCAGCCTCGACCCGTAGCAGACCGCGGGATCGTCGTAGTGCCGTCGCGCATCGAGCCGCCACGCGTCCTCGGTCTCGCCGAGGCCGTGCAGGAAGACGGCCAACCGCCCCGTCGCCCCGGGGAACGCCGCGGCAAGTCCGTCGCGGTCAGCGTCGACGTCCCGGCCGCCGACGCGCAGCGCCATGCGGATGGCCAGCGCGTCGCGTTGCTCGGCCAGTCGGTCGCCGACGGCCGCATTGATCGCGGCCAGGACAAAGTTGCCCCGCGCAGTGGCCCCGGCGGGCGCCGCCTCGCGGCCTCGCGCACGCGCGGCCAGTACCTCGCCGACTGCGAAGCCGGCTAACCGCTGACCGGCACGGACGGATGCGTACACACCTCGCGCAACGGTGTTGTGGATCAACGGCACGGGCACCCCGGCCTGGCTGGCAAGGCGCAGTGGCCGCACGGCGATCGCGCTGTGCACGCGCTCGACATGGGTGGTCGTCCCGGCAACGGCTCGCGTGGCGAGCGCCAGGGCCGCCCGGATCTCGTGCGGGGTCATACGCGTACTCCGTCCGCCATGACACGGTTGCCGACGCAGAACAGTGTGTCGCACAACGCGTTCGAGTCGAGTGACTGCCCGAGTCGGGACGTTCGGTCCTTCCTGATTCGGGCCCCACAGAACAGGCTGGGTTTGTTCGCATGGCGATTTGGGGGCGATTGTGGACCGAATGAGTCCGTTGGACGCAAGCTTTCTCGAACTCGAGGACGCGGACAGCAACGCGTCACTGGCGATCGCCTCTGTGGCCGTCCTCGAAGGCCCGGCACCGTCGTATGACCAGTTCGTGAAGGCCATCGAGGGACGGCTGGCGCTGGTCCCGCGCTACCGCCAGAAGGTCCGGCGCATCCCGCTCGATCTCGGCTGCCCGGTATGGGTCGACGATCCGAAATTCGACATCACCAATCACATCCGGGCAGCAGCACTTCCCGCGCCGGGAGGCGACGAGGAACTGTGCGCCCTGATCGAGTGGGTCATGTCCGAGCGGATGCAACGGGCCCGGCCGCTATGGGAGTACTGGCTCATCGAGGGACTCAGTGACGGCAAGTGGGCCCTGCTGTCCAAGGTGCATCACTGCATGGTGGACGGGGTGTCGGCGACCGACCTGTACCGCGTGCTTCTCGACGCCACGCCGGAGCCCATGCCCGCAGTTGCCGATGACTGGACGCCGGCCGGCGAGCCGTCCACGGTTCGCCTGACCGCCGACGCACTCGGCCACTTGGCTCTGAGTCCCATCTCAGGGATCCGCGCGTTGCGGCACGCGGCCCGAAGGCCCCGCCAACTCGTGCGCACGAGCGTCGACATGGCGCGCGGACTGGTCGCCCTCTCCAGTGCATTCGTTCCGGCCCATTCCTCCTCACTCAGCGGGCACATCGGCCAGCAACGTCGATACCGCTTCGTACGCGCCGAGTTTGACGACCTGCACGACGTCGGGCGCAAGTTCGACGTCACGGTGAACGATGTCGCCCTCGCCGTGATCAGCGGTGCCTTCCGGACGCTCTTGCAGAGCCGCGGCGAGGAGCCCGGCCACCACTTGATCCGCTCGCTGGTTCCGGTCTCGGTACGCGCACCCGGCCAGGAGGGCATTCGCGAGAACCGGGTGTCGCTGCTGCTGGCCTATCTGCCGGTCGACATCGCCGATCCGACGGAACGGCTCATCGCCGTGCATGACGAACTCGCCGGGCTGAAGGCCAGCAAGGAGGCCGAGGCCGGCGAATCGCTTACCTCGATCGCCGTCTACGAACCGTTCCCGTTCGTGTCCTGGCCGGAGCGGTTCGTGTTCAGGCTTCCGCAGCACAACATCGTCACGGTCACGACGAACGTCCCCGGGCCACGCTTCCCGTTGTACGCACTCGGCCGGCGCATCAAGGAGATCCATCCCTATGTCCCGATCGCCACGACCGTTCGTTTGGGCATATCGATCTTCAGCTTCTGCGACCACGTGTCCTTCGGCATCACCGGAGACCGCGATACGACAGCGGACATCGACGTGTTCGCCTACGGCATCGAAGACGCGCTTGCCGAATTGGTGAAGGCCGCCCACCACGAAGAGCCTCCGGCCAAGGCCACCCGGCGGCGATGACCGTCGCCGGCTGAGAGCGACCGCCCTGCTCAGGAAGGTACGTCCGATGCTTACCGCAGACAGCAAGCGTGTTCGCGTGCCCGTGCCACGGCACGCCGAGAACGACTATTCCGGTGCCGCGGCCGAGGAGCGACGCGGCTTTCTGCACGAACGCGCGACCGCGTCGTTCGACCACGTTTCGCGGTACACGTTCGATCCCTTGACGGCACGCGGCAATGTCGAGCAATTCATCGGCGCAGCGCAGGTACCGATCGGTGTCGCGGGACCGCTTCTGGTCAACGGGGAGCACGCGCAGGGCGAGTTCTACGTTCCACTCGCCACCACCGAGGGAGCATTGGTCGCCAGCTACAACCGGGGCATGAAGGTGCTCTACGAGGCCGGCGGAATCACCGCCACGGTCATCGACGACATCATGCAGCGGGCCCCGGCGTTCGTGTTCCACGATGCGCGCGAGGCACGAGCATTCCGCGGCTGGCTCGTCGATCACTTCGCCTCGATCAAGGAAGCAGCTGAAACGACCACGCACATGGGCCGGTTGCGCGACATCGAGACCTACAGCGCCAGCCGGATCGTGTTCACCCGGTTCAACTACACGACGGGCGACGCCGCCGGGCAGAACCTCGCCAACAAGGCGACGGCGGCGGCCTGCGCGTGGATCGCCGCGCACCACCCCGACCTCGTCGACTATCAACTCGAGTCGAACTTCGCCACGGACAAGAAGAGTTCGCAGGTCAACATCCTGCACACCAGGGGCAAGCGGGTCGTGGCCGAGGCGACGATCCCGGGGGATCTACTCGAGCGGCGATTGCGCGTCAGCGGTAGCGAGTTGCTGCGGATGCGGCACATCGCCAACCTCGGTGGATTCATGGCCGGGGTGAACAACAACGGTGCCCAGTCGGCCAACGCGATCACGGCGCTTTTCATCGCGACCGGACAGGACGTCGCCAACGTCGCGGAATCCTCCGCGGCAATGGTCTATGGCGAGTTGCTGCCCAACGGTGACTACTACGTCTCGGTGACCCTCCCGTCGCTGATCCTCGCGACGTTCGGCGGCGGCACCGGCCTGGCGACCCAGCGCGAATGCCTCGAACTGATCGGCTGCTACGGAACCGGCCGCGTTCGCAAGCTGGCCGAGATCGCCGCGGCGACGGTTCTGTGCGGCGAGGTGTCACTCGGCTCCGCAATCGTCGCCGGCGAATGGGTCGGCGCGCACGAGAAATACGGCCGCAACCGCTCCGACCCCCTTGCGGGCTAGAGCCCCTGCGCCAGACGGTAGTACGCCTGGTTCGAACGGATCTGCTGCGTGAAATCACGCAACGTCGTCGCGTCGTCGATGGTCAGCAACTCGACGCCGGCGATGTCGGCGAAATCCTCGAAGTGTTCCCGGCCGACCGCGGTGCTCAGCACGGTGTGGTGCGCGGCGCCGGCGATCAGCCAGGCCGCCGCGGCAGTGGGAAAGTCCGGAGCCGGCCGCCAAACCGCCCGCGCCACCGGCAGATTCGGCAGCGGTTGATCCGGCGGCACGACCTCGACGACGTTCGCGGTGAGCCGGAACCGGTCTCGCATATCGGTCAGCGCCACGACCACCCCGGGGCCGGGGTCGGTGTCGAAGACGAGCCGGACCGGATCGTCGCGGCCACCGATCGAAAGCGGGTGGATCTCCAGCGACGGCCGCGACGTGGTGAGGCTTGCGCTGACCTCGAGCATGTGCGCGCCGAGGATCTTCTCCTCGCCCGGCACGAGGTGGTACGTGTAGTCCTCCATCAGGGATGCCCCGCCGGGCAGCCCGGCCCCCATCACGTTGGCCACCCGCACCAGGATGGCGGTCTTCCAGTCGCCCTCCGCGCCGAAGCCGTAGCCGCGGGCCATCAGCCGCTGTACGGCCAGACCCGGCAGTTGGCGCAACGCCCCGAGATCTTCGAAGTTGGTGGTGAACGCGCCGAATCCGCCCTGCTCCAGGAACGAACTCAGGCCGACTTCGAGCGCGGCACCGTAGCGCAGCGACTCGTGCCGCTCTCCCCCGCGCCGCAACTCGGCGGCGATGTCGTAGCTGTCCTCGTACTCGTCGACGAGTTTGTCGATGTCCGCGGCGGTTGCCGAATGCACCGCTTCGGCAAGGTCGTTCACGCCCCAGGTGTTGACCTGGGCGCCGAACCGGATCTCGGCCTCGGTCTTGTCGCCCTCGGTGACCGCGACGTAGCGCATGTTGTCGCCGAAGCGGGCCAGCTTCAACGTCCGGGCGGCCGCCCATCCGGCCGCGGCCCGAGTCCAGACCCCGACGCTGCGCACCACCGCGGGATTCGACACGTGGCCGACCACCGTCTTTCGGCTGATCCCCAGACGGGACTGGACGTAGCCGAACTCGCGGTCACCGTGTGCTGCCTGGTTGAGGTTCATGAAGTCGAAGTCGATTTCGCCCCAGGGCAGCGCGACGTTGGCCTGCGTGTGCAGGTGCAGCAACGGCTTGCGCAGGACGCCCAGTCCGGAGATCCACATCTTCGCCGGCGAGAACGTGTGCATCCAGGCGATCAGCCCGATCACGTCGTCGTCCGCATTCGCCTCGAGCATCACGCGGCGGATGGCGTCCGCATCGGCCAGGACCGGCTTCCACTCGAGGGTGACCGGTACGTCCGGGGGCTCGGCCAACTGCGCGGCGATCTGCTGGGACTGCGCGGCCACCTGGCGCAGCGTGTCTTCGCCGTACAGCGCCTGGCTTCCCGTCAGGAACCAGACGCGGTAGCGGGCCAGGTCGGGAACGATCGTGTTACCCACCAGGGAGCTCCTGTTCAGCCGGCTTGGAAGCGGATCACGTTCCACGACACTGCCGGCGTGACGACGGCCAGCGTGGAGCCGTTCCAGCTCGTGTTGCCGTTCGGCGTCGGCGCCACCGCCCCGGCGGTCTCGGCAGTGACCTTCAGGTAGGGATCGGGATTGCTCAACTGGGTGGCGCCGACCAGCCGGAGCGGACCGAACGCGCGCGTATCGATGCCGACCGCGACCTCGTCGGTCAGCCCGCGATTCACGACGAACACGGTCAGCGCGCCACTGTCGGGATCGTGGGTGGCTACGGCGTCGATGTCGGGCACGTCTCCGTACCTATCCGTATGGTGGATCGGCGCCGTGGCCTGTACGCGAAGCACCGTCCCGGCGGCCAGCGCAGATGCCTGTGCGAACGGGTGAAAGCTCGTCTGCCGCCAGCACCGGCCGCGCGGCTCGGTCATGATCGGTGCGATCACGTTGACCAACTGCGCCAGGCACGCCGCGGCCACGCGGTCGCTGTGCTTGAGCAGCGAGATCAGCAGGCTGCCGACCACCACGGCGTCGGCGACGCTGTAACGATCCTCCAGCAGTGCCGGTGCGAACGGCCAGTCGTCGGCGGGCGGTTCGGACGCCTCGCCCCGCTGGTACCAGACATTCCATTCGTCGAAGGAGATGTTGATGCGCTTGGTCGCCTTCTTGACGGCGCGCACGTAGTCGGCTGCGGCGATCACCGACTCGATGAACTGATCCATCTCGACGGCGGATGCGAGGAAGCTGGCCAGATCGCCGTCGTGCTCCCAGTAGTAGCTGTGCGCCGAGATCAGGTCGACCTCGTCGTACGCCTCGTCGAGAACCGTCGCTTCCCACGTCCCGAACGTGTCCATCGCCGGCGACGAACTGCCGCACGCGACGAGTTCGAGGCCGGGATCGATCATGCGCATTGCCCGCGCCGTCTGCGCGGCGAGGCGGCCGTACTCGCGAGCCGTCTTGCGGCCGATCTGCCACGGGCCGTCCATCTCGTTGCCGAGGCACCACATCCGTACGTTGTGCGGGTCCGCGCTACCGTTCTTGCGCCGCAGATCGGCGTAGTAGCTGCCCCGATCGCCATTGCAGTACTCGAGAAGATCGAGCGCCTCCTGGATGCCGCGGGTGCCCAGATTCACCGCCATCATCGGCTCGACGTTCGCCCGCGATGCCCAGGCCGCGAACTCGTCGACTCCGAACGTGTTCGGCTCGGTCGAGTGCCAGGCGAGATCGAGCCGGGCCGGCCGTTCGTCCACCGGGCCGATGCCGTCCTCCCAGCGGTATCCCGATACGAAGTTCCCGCCCGGGTAGCGAACCGTCGACACCCCCAGTTCGCGAACCAGTTCCAGGACGTCGCCGCGGAACCCGTTCTCGTCCGCGCTCGCGTGCCCGGGCTCGAATATGCCGGTGTAGACGCATCTTCCGAGGTGTTCGACGAACGATCCGAACGTCCGGCGACGCACCGGAGCAACAGTGAAGGCGGGATCCAGCACCAGATCGGCGGACTTCATGGCGTTACTGCCCGGACGCCGTGGTCAGCACCGGCCAGCCGTTGTCCCAGCCCATTCGCCGCAGGCCGAGGGTGACTGCACCATTGCGCGCGCCGTCGTAGTAGTGAAAGGCGATCACGTCAGCGAAGACGGACTCGCCGCCGGGGCCGATCATGTTTCCGGTGGTGTGCAACAGCACGGTGCCCCCACCGTTGAGCAGCGACTGCCCGGACTCGTCGACGAACGGCCCGGTGACCGAGCGGGAACGGCCGACGACGATCTTGTACGTGCTGTCGACCCCGCGGCAGCAGAAATCGAACGATGCGAACAGGAAGTACCAGCCCTCGTGCCGGATCATGTACGCCCCCTCGACCGCATTGGGCGGCAGGTGTCGATCGACCAACCGCGCCGGCACGATCGTGTCGTCGACCGGCTTGCCGGACGGCCAACTGATCGGGATCTCGCGGATGCCGCTCCAGAACGATCCGAACGTCAGGTACGGCTTGCCGCTGCCGGTTTCGACGACGCCAGGGTCGATGGCGTTGTAGTCGTTGTCCGGTACCGACCCGAACACCTCGCCGCGGTCGACCCATTTGTAGCCGGCCGCACCCGGATCGAGCGTCCTGTTCGTGGCCAGGCCGATCAGCGACCGGTTCGAGCCGAACGTCGATGCGGCGTAGTACAGATAGTAGACGCCGTTGTGCTTGGTCACGTCCGGCGCCCACAGGTTCGACACGCCAGGCACGGCGTCCTTCACCCATTGGGGAATCTCCGGGAACACCGTGCCGAGGAAGCGGAAATGTTCTCCGTCGGTCGAGCGCCGGATCCCGATGTTCCCCCCGTCTACGGAAGGGTCGCCGGTCGAGAAGACGTACCAGTTCGAGCCCGCCCGCACGAGCGACGGATCGTGCGACGCGATATCGCCGCCGACCGGGATGATCTGCGCGCTGCGATGCTCGGCCGGCGATGCTGCGGTGGGAACGGCGCCGCTACCGCACGCCACCAACAGCAGAGTTACCAGCAAGGACAGGCGAAACCTCATCGAACACCGACCTCTCGTTGCGGGGTCACCGGATGCTTCCGACGGTCAGGCCACTGCGCCAGTACCGCTGCAGCAGCAGGAAGGCGATGATCAGTGGGACGATTGCGACCAGCGCGCCGATCACGACGATGTTGAACAACGCCGAACCACCGTTGCCGATCGTTGCCGACTGGTACCAGCCACGCAGTCCGACGGTCAGCGGGAACAACTTGTCGTTACTGAGCATGACCAGCGGCAGGAAGAAGTTGTTCCAGGTAGTCACCATCGTGAAGAGCAGCACGGTGACCAGAGCCGGCTTCATGACCGGCAGGGCGACGCTCGCGAAGATCCGGAACTCCCCGGCCCCGTCGACACGTGCCGCTTCGATCATCTCGTCCGGCACCGAATCGTGGGCGTAGATGCGAAGCAGGTAGACGCCGAACGGATTGAGCAATGACGGCAGGATCACCGACCACATCGTGTCGGTGAGCCCGACCTTGCTCATGATCAGGTAGGTCGGCAGCACCAGCGCCGTAGCCGGCACCATGATGAGTCCGAGCAGCACCGCGAACAGGAAGTTCCGTCCCGGGAAGTCGAGCTTGGCGAACGCGTAGCCCGCGGCAGCCGCCACGGCTGTCGCTCCGACGCCGCTGACCACCGCGTAAACGACCGTGTTGACCAGCCAGCGCAGGTAGATTCCGCCGTCCTGACTGAACAACTGGGAGATGTTGCTCCCCAGAGACATCTTCGACGAGAACCACAGGGGCGAGGAGCTGAAGAGCCGGTCGTTGTCCTTCGTCGACGCAACGACCAGCCACCAGAACGGCAGCAGGAAGTAGACGGCCATCAGCACCATGACCGCGCGCGACGGTGGCTGCCGGCGGAGTAGCGAGCCTTGCGGCGCGCCCACGCCGGCGGCCGCGCGGTCTGGCGGTTTGTAGTCAGGACACTCACCGCAGTGCGCTCCTTCGACGGGTGAGGAACAGGAAGACGTACGCGGCCACGAACACGACCGCACCGAGCGCGAACGAGATGGCGGCCGCGTAGTTGTATTGCTGATAGGAGAACGCAAGGTGGTACGCGAACATGTTCGGCGTGTAGCTGTTGGTGATCGTCGAGGGATTCAGCGGCTGCAACAGCAGCAGCTCGGTGAAGAACTGCAACGTACCGATGATCGTGAACACCGTGACAAGCACCAGGGCCGAGCTGAGCATCGGGACCTTGATCCGGAGCGCCACCTGCACCTGGCTCGCGCCGTCGATCGTGGCGGCCTCGTAGAGCTCACGCGGCACTCCTTGCAGCGCCGCATACAGCACGATCATGTTGTAACCGGCCCATTGCCAGGTCACGAGATTGCCCAGTGATGTCAGCACATTGCCAGACGACAGGAAGTCGTGGTGGCCCACGCCCAGTGCTCGGAAGAAGCCGGTGAGCGGGCCGACGTTCGGGCTGTACAAGAAGCCCCACATCAGCGTTCCGATGACCACCGGCACGGCGTACGGCACGAACATCGCCATCCGGAACACCTTGGACAGCCGGGAGATCACGCCGTCGATGAGCAATGCGGCGAAGAGCGCGACGCTGATCATCACCGGTGTCTGGATCAGCCCGAAGACGATCACGCGACGCACGCCGGCCAGGAACTCGTGGTCCTTGAAGGCTTGCCGGTAGTTGCCGAATCCGGCGAACACGTCGCCTGCGATCAGCGTCGACCGGTAGAGGCTGAGCCGGAACGCGTACGCCAGGGGAAGGATGAGGAAGGCGATCAGCAGCAGCACGAACGGCGTGACCAGCACGAGACCGGCGCTGCGCTGACGCTTGCGCCCCGGACTGCGCCGTCGTCTGCGACGCCTCGGCGCCGGGGGCGCAGCCTGCTCCTGCTCGGCGAGCGGTGTCTCTGCGAGCGCGTGTTGGGTCATCGTGCCTCCACGGCCTCGGGCCGGCTGCGCCGCCGATCGTGCAACTTTCTCCTGCTGCACAAGGGAGAAAGTTGCACGATCGGCGAGCTAGGCAGACGGCCGGCCACTCATTGGGCGACCTTGAAACCTTGCTTCGACGCATAGTCGGACACCTGCTCTGTACGGCATCGACCGCGTCGTCCCAGGAAGTCTTCTTCGAGGCCGCCTGGCCGATCGTCGTCTGCAGTTGCGCCGCGACGTAGTCGTTGAACGGGTTCCAGTCGAACGTGCCGACGCCGTTGTAGGCCGGGACGAAGATCTGATTCACCTGCTGGCCGCCGAAGAACTCGTACTTCTTCTGCTGGAAGTACGTCCAGTCCAGGATCGGCTTGACGGTCGGGAACAGGTAGGCCTGGTCGATGCCGATCTTCCAGGCCTGCTGGTCGGTGCCGAAGATCTCCTTGGCGACCTCTGCTGCCTGCTCAGGATGCTTGGTCTGATCGGTGACGGCGAACGTCGAGCCGCCCCAGTCGCCCTGGGCGTGGCCGCCGGCGCTCCACTGCGGCAGCGGTGCCGCCCGCCACTTGCCCGACGTCGTCTTCGCGACGCTCTGCAGGTAGCCCGGGCCCCAGCCCGCTGCCAGGTAGGTGAGGTACTTCCCGGTGGTCAGCCCGTTGTAGAAATCGGTGGTGCCAAAGGGCTTTGTGTCCGCCAGACCGCTGCCGACCATCTCCTGCCAGTAGGACATCACCTGCTTCGTGGCGGGATTGTTGATGCTCAGGCCGAGATTCGGCAGGTTGGACGCCGAATACGTGTACGGCCGCGCTCCCGCCTGCCAGGTCAGCCCCGTCATGAAGCCCGCATCGTTGGTCCCGAAGTCGGTGATGAACGCCTTCGGATTCGCCGCCTTCAACGACTGGGCGTCCTGCTTGAACTCATCCCAGGTCGTCGGCACCTTCAGGTGGTACTTGGTGAACAGATCCTGCCGGTAGAGCAGGCCCATCGGGCCCGCGTCGACCGGAACCGCATACACCTTGTCGCCGTCGGACACCTGCTTCCACGCCCAGTCGGCGTAGTTGGCCTTGAGATCGCCGGCGCCGTACTTTCCCAGGTCGACCAGGTGCTTCGTGAGCTCGATCGTGGGCAGCTCCTGGAACTCGATCATCGCCACGTCGGGAGCGCCCTTGCCCGCCTTCAGCGCAGTCTGCAGTTTCGTGTACTCGTCGCCGCCGGTTCCCGCGACCGTCCAGTCGACCTTGACGTCCTTGTGCGTCGCGTTGAAGTGGTCGACCACGCCCTTGAACGCCGGGTACCAGGCCCACACCTTGATATGTACCGGGCCGGACCCGCCGCCTCCGCCGCCTCCGCCTGAACTGCCGCTTGAGCACGCAGCCACGAGCGCGACGGCGGCGAGCGTCGCGCAAGCCACGGCGAGCCTGCGACCTCTCCACCCGATCCGCTGCTGACTCTGATTCACCATCTCCTCCTTCGGCGCACGCGCGGCCCGGCAGTTTCGCCGGCGTAACTCGAGGGGCAAGCCCCCTCTGGTAGGTCGGTAGATCGCCAGATCCGTAGATGCGGCACATCCGAGAGCGCCGGGCTTCGCCGGGTCGGCCGGTCGCCCCAAGTAGCGCCGGACGCGGCGAGCAACGGGCGCCGGACCGCTCTGGCCGGACCGCGGCGTCGACGACAAGCTAACCGGATTTGTGATCGTTCACATTCAGTCACCTCGACGTTCGTCGGCCCAATACGGTGGTATGACAGATCGATTTCGGACGTTTTACCGGAAGTGCTTGTTGGGCGAGTGTTCTCGTTAACATTCGACCTGTCAAGCCCGTCTCGCGGCATTCGTCGCTAGGCGCGACGTCCGGGGATCACGAGCCGTCGACCCCGAGTGCCCGGCGGCGCCGCGGCCCGGTACGCCCGCCGTGCGGCTTCCGATCGGGACGGATCGCACCGCGCACGCTCCCCCGCTAGTTGCGGATCAGGGCCGCCGGGCCGCCGCTGCCGGCATCCTCGGCCTGGTGCGCAAAAACTCTCTTGACCGGTAAAGAACCACGGCTTACTGTACCGGTCAAGAGAACGTCCTACGACAAGAAACGGAGACGGCAATGGACATGTTGGCAGTGGGCTTGCTGATGCGGCGGTCAGAGACGATGAGTGGTGCCCAGAGCGCGCTTCCTGGTGCGCCGGTGATCCCGTACGTCGAGCGCGCCCGCCGGCTGCACAAGGCGCGCGGCGACATCACGGCGGTCCTGCGGCGGATCGCTACAGTCGTGGGGGCGCCGAGCAGGGCCAAGAGAGCAACTTCCCGCCCTGCCGCGCGCGCAGTGTCGGCGAACGGAGTATCAGCATGGGACGAGTCACGTTGCACACCATCGCGGAGCGCGTCGGCGTAAGCCGGATGACGGTGTCCAACGCGTTCTCCAATCCGGACCAACTCTCGGCCGGACTTCGCGAACGCATTCTCGCCGTGGCTGACGAACTCGGATACGTCGGGCCGGATCCGGCCGCTCGAGCGCTGGCGAGCGGAATGGCAGGCACCGTAGGGATCCTGCTCACCGACACCCTGCAGGAAGCGCTCACCGACGAGGTCGCCATGACCTTCCTGGGCGCCATCGCGGAAGAGCTCGCGCCGACCGGGCTCGCGCTCACACTCCTGTCGGCGTCACCGAAGGCGGGCATCGTCCCAGCACGAGACGTCGCCATTGACGGCGCGCTCGTCTATTCGTGCAAGGTCGCTTCGACGGCCGTCAGCTGGCTGATGCGGCGGCGCCTGCCCATCGTCTTCGTGGATCAGGCGCCCGCGTCGGGCATTCCGAGTGTCAACATCGACGATCGCATCGGCGCTGAGGCGGCGGCGAAGCACATCGTCGACCTCGGCCATCGAAAGGTCGCCATCGTCACGCTCAGGCATGACGACGAGCAGCAGGTCGCGGACGACGCGCCTGCGGCTACTGGTGTATACGTCGAGCGACAGCGGTTGCTCGGGTGGCATGACGCACTACATGCCGCTGGCATACATCCGACGATCGTCCGCCAGCCGTCGGCGGTGTCCGCCGATATGGGTTACGACGCGGGCAATGCCCTGCTCGACCGCGACGAGCGGCCCACCGCGATCCTGTGCTTCTCGGACGCGATCGCCAGCGGTGTCGTGCGGGCTATCCATGACCGAGGCCTGCAGGTGCCCGAGGACATTTCCGTGGTCGGGTTCGACGACAACCCGTTGGCCGCGCGCATGGATCCGCCACTCACCACGGTGCGCCAGGACGTCGTCGGAAAAGGGCGAGAGGCCGCGGCGACGCTCGCTGCGGCGATCGATCGCAAAAAGCACGGATCGCTGCCAGCAGCACGAAATCGCCACCTTGTCCTGCCGACCTCGCTGATCGTCCGGAAGAGCACCGCGAAACCGCGGCGTAGCTCGGGCTCGCCCCGTCGCCCGAGCAGCCGGTAAGGGCAGGCGGCCGCGCCAGGTCGCTGCCCCGGCCGTGTCCCCGAACTACACGAGGATTACGTCGTCGGGAACCTTCTCCGGCGCCACCCCCGCCGCCACCATTTGTCGCCACGCCTCTTTCGCATAGCGCAAATGCTGATGACTTCGCGCCGCCCGCTCACTCGCCTCCTTGTAGGAGGCAACGGTCTCATCAGGCGCCACCGCCGGCGGGTCGTCGCAGACCCGGAAGGCGTTCCAGATTTGGCCGCCGGGATAGTGCGGCATAACGTGCAGATAGATCTGTGTGTCGTCCTTGCGTCCGTCGTCCTTCATCGGTCCTCCGGTCGCTGATACTCAGCACCGCTGTTATTGGTCAACGAGCCGAGCCGCGGGCGGGAACGCAGCGACGGCGCGCTGACGCTACCGGCCCTAGGCTCACGCCACCATTCGAACTTGGTCGCAGCTACCTATCGTCGGCACGACCTGCCCGCCAGGCAATAGCAGCAACGCTGTCGACGCAGCAGATCGTCCGATCCGTCCGGCAAGCGAAGTCCGGTCCGGCCAGGCACCGGTATCAGCAGCCTCGTGGCGATCTCCTCTCGCCATAGGTTCACCATCGTCGTCTGGGGGAAACACCATGACCGCTATACGCACCCGTACGGTTGCGCTCGCCGCGTCGGCAACGCTCATCGCTGCCGGTGTCATCGCCGCCGCGCCCAGCGCGAGCGCCGCCGTCCCGGCCTGCGGCAACAGTTCACTGACCGTCACACACACGGGCAGCCAGGGCGCAACCGGGCACGGATCATTCGTGCTGGAGTTCAAGAACACCAGCCACAGCACGTGCTACGTCTACGGCTACCCGGGTCTCGACGCGCTGAACGGCGCAGGACACGTGCTTGCGCACGCGCAGCGCACGATGCGTGGATTCGCCGGAGGCGCCCACGTGGAGGCGAAAGTCACGCTCACGCCGGCCCACTGGGCCTCCGCCACGGTGGAGTGGATGAACTTCAACCCGGTGACATCCGGCAACTGCACATTCTCCGCATCAGTCGCGGCGACACCGCCGAACACCACGCATACCGTGCACTTCCCCATTTCGGTCAGCGTCTGCCGGCTGCAGATTCACCCGACCGTGGCGGGCGTGTCCGGCCGTAACTGATCGACGCGGATCGTCGACCCGTCACGCGCACGGCAGCGGGGCGGGTCGGCGAACTGTCGATGTCAGAGCACTGTCGTCAGAGCACGAAGCGCACCGACAACGTCTCGCCGGCGGTGACGGTAACCGGACCGGTCAGCGATAGTTCGACGCGCGAACCGGAGCTGTGCATGGTCACATCATGTTCGCGAGGTCCGGTACGTACGACGACGTGGCGCGGCGGTCGCGCCGTCTCGAAGGCCAGCGTCGACACACGCAGACGGCCGTAGCGCACCTCGAGTTCGCCGGTCTGTTCGGCGCCGCTGCGACGCTGCTGGAAGCGCCCCCAGCCCTCGGCAGCGGTGAACGCGGCCGCGAAGTGATCCGGACTCAGCTTCGGGGCAAAGCCGATATGCCCGGTCGGTCCGTGGTGTTCGAAGCCGCACGCTCCGAGAAACACGCTGTATCCGGCCATTGCCCGCGCGTAGTGCTCGCCGCACTCGATCTCGTTGTACGGATTGCGTTTCTCGGCGGCGTAGCGGTCGTGCACCGCGCGGGTGACGATCAGCCCTTGCTCGACGACATCGTCGTAGAGCATCTGCGCGGCCAACTGGTACTCCTGACCGGTCCAGCACTCGTTGAAGTAGATGGCCGCCCATGACGGCGGATCACCCGCGGCCGTGTCCGCGCCGCAATGCGGCCAGGTGGTCATGATGACGCCCGGCTCGTGAGACTCGGCGTAGATGCGCGCTCCGGGGATGTCGGTGTTCTGCCGCCGGTAGTCGGCCGGATCGGGTGCGAAGTTGTAGCGGTAGATGTTCGCGAGCGCGGTCCGGCTCTGGTCCCGGTCGAACACCCGAGGCAGTCCCAGCTGCCCGGCCAGGCTCTGGCCGAACATCTGGTCGATATGGCAACCGACCCCGGAGTTGATGACGTTCGCGTGGTCCGAATCAATCTTCTGGATGAAGTACTCGCCCGTCCACAGCGTCGTCGAGAGGATCTGCGTTCCTCGGCCCGCCAACTGCCGGCAGGTTTGCGCGAACGGTGCATCGCCGACCTCGTCGGCCATCTGCGCACCGGCCAACAGTGCCGCGACGTACATGCCGGATATCCAGGCGATCTCGCCGTACCAGACTGCATCGAGCGTGTTCGGCTGCGGGCCGTCGACGATCCCATCGGCACCGGCGTCGTGGTTGATGAGAAATTGCAGCGCCAGCTTGATCCTGGGCCAATTGCGTTGCAGGAAGGCGGAATCCGGCGCCATCTGATGCTCACGATACGTGCGCAGAATCGTGCCGCACTCACCGTCGGTGGCCCAACTCATGTCGGCCTCGGCGCGGAATCCCATCTCGCCCGTGTCAGCGTGGAAGCCGACTCCGAAGTCCACCCGCTCGCGGGTATCCCTTTCCAGATCAGGGAAAAGTCGGGCGATCGACTGGGCGTAGTTCCACACGTGCTCGCACGTGCCGGCACAGCAATAGACGCCTTCCCACCCGTAGAAGCGTCCTGAGTCGAACCGGTAGCACGTCGACGTGGCCACGGTGGACGCGGTGGCGAACGTCCGCTCCAGGAACCAGTGCGGCAGCGTCGAATCCTCATACCAGGTTCGCGTCCACAGCCGGGTTTGCTCCTCCAGTTCGGGCAGGCGGTCCGCCACGTCGGCGACTACGGCGGCCGCCGATTCGTAGCGCGTGGCGTAGTGGCGCCGCAGCGTGTCGATGTCGTCCAGGAAGGACAGCGACTGCCGGTCCGGCGTGGGGAAATACCACCCGACCAGGAAGCGCGCCTGCGCGAAACCCTTTGGCTGCAGGGTTATCGGAACGGTCACCGTTGCCGTCATGGTTCCGGTCTGCGTCTGGGGCGGCGCGTCCGGCGAGTCGAACAGTGCATCGGGGGTCGAGGCGTCGGCAATCGACGGGACGGACCCTGGCGTTCCGATCCGTGGCGGCCAGGGCAAACGTGCCGAACTCCGGGGACTCGGCCAGATCCGTCTCGTCGAGTCCCCGATCGGAGAAGACGATGGCATCGACGTTGACGTGACCCCACGCGCCGGTGTGGTTGTCGACGATTTGGATCGTGGCCTGTTTGCCTTGGTGGCCAAGCAGGTCGACACCCTGCGGTGTCATCGGCTCGATGTCCGTGCCGGTGAGCGAGGCGACAATGGTGCCGTCGACGACCACGTTCAGGCAGGTCTCGCCGGGATGGTTGCCGCCGCCGACGCGAGCCAGAACATAGCGTCGCTCCACGGTGAACGGCCGGCTCGTGAGCGTCCCCTTGTACGAGTCAGGATCGCCCGCTCCGGCCCGGTAGTTGTAGGACGTGACGAATCGTTGGCCAATGGCATTGAATCCGCCGAAGCGCTTCATGCCGACCGGCACCTCGTCCACGGTGACCGGTCCGGAACCGAACGCCGTGCCTTCCACCGTCCAGCCCGCGTAGTCCGTCCGCTCGAAGTCCTCGAACACGATGTCCGGGCGGTTGGTGAACAGGATCCGGTCGACGCTGACGTGACCCCAAGCCCCGGTGGCAGTGTCAACGATCTCGATGGTGGCGACTTTCCCCTTGTAGGGACGCATGTCGAACGCTGTCGGAGCGAGCGGTTCGGAGTCGGTGCCGGTCGCAGTGGCCACGACCGAACCGTCTACGACCACGTTCACGCAGGTCTCGCCGGGATGGTTGCCGCCGCCCACCCGGGTTTGGATGTAGTCGTGGGAAACCGTGAACGGCGCACTGGTGAGCTTCCCGGTAGCGCCGTCCAGGGCGGCTCCCGGCGGGCGAAACGCGTACGAGGTGACCAGCCGTCCACTGTGGACATTGAGGTTGCCGAATCGACCGGACTCCGGCGGCAGGGCTTGCACCTCGACCGGGCCGCTGCCGAATGCTGTGCCCTCGACGCTCCAGCCGGTGTAGTCGTCGTGCCTCCAGTCCTCGAACACGACGTCGTCGCCGGATGCGCCGCCGTCGGCTGCCGAGAACTGGACGCCGCGCGCCGGTGCGTCGAATGCCTCGGCGGAAAGGGTGATCGGCCGGGCGGTCCGCGCACGCAGGCACACCGGGTTCTCACTGAAGCCGAGCACTTCGGCCTGGACCGTGCGAGTCGTCGTGTTGCGCAACGAGTACACAAGTACCGTCGCGGGGGTCGTCGAATCCTCGGTGGCGAGCGGCACGAACGGCGAGAACGCCTCCAGCGTCACCTCGACCGGACAGTTCGGCGCGCGGTACTCCACCCGTCCGATCGGGTACTGCCCGGTGAAGCGAACGTCGTCGAATCCGGCAGCGTCAAGCGTCCACGTGCGCGTGACACCGGAGACGGTCGTACGCAGCACGAACCCCTGCCGGAACGGCGACGACGCGCGCGGCGGGATTGGCATATGCGGTGTCGCTGGTGCCTGACGCCGGCTCGTTGAGGATGTCCCACTTCCACAATGTGCCGTCGCCGCCGAGGTAAAGTTCGCCGCAGCATCCGCCACCGACGGGCATCCCGATGTATTGCAGGGCAGTACCCGAACTGACCGTGGGCTCGCCCCGCCGGTAGAGCGACGCGATCCACTCGGCCGACAGCCCCTTGTCGGCCGGCACCAGACTCACGCAGCCGTCGTCGGCCGGAGTGGCAGCCGCTCCGGCCGTTCCTGCACTTCGCCGGCCGGCGATCATCAGCGTGGCGACGCCGGCACCACCCAGCGCCATGAAGTTGCGCCTGCTCAAGGAGATCGGCTGCGGTCCGGTCGAGCAGCAGCCGTCATCGGGACAGCAGGTGGTCATTCGAGGCACCATCCTTCGGCGGGTTGCGGTTGTCGCCGGCCCGGCACGCTCGGCCGTGCTGGCGGGGCGGGTTGTTGCGTTACATGCGGTGGACGGGGACCGGGTAGCCGGGCCGGAATGCGCTTCCCGAGTGGCCCTCGATCCCCGCCGAACAGGCGGCATTCGCCGCCCCGATCGAGTGATCCAGCAATGCATCGAGGTCTTCCGGTTCGGTCTGCACCCGGGCGTTGACGGTGACCGTCACCTCGGCCGCCGCGTCCGACTGACGGCAGTCGAATGTCGGCGCGGCGGCGCCGGTGAGGCTGGCCTTCGTCATTCCGGCACGTGTTTGCGCCAGCACCTTGACGTGTCCGATGGATGCGACCGAGCCGCTCGCTGGCGCGCGTGAACTCGTCGAGCATCCGATCGGCCCACACGGGCGGATAGAGCGGCGCATCCGCGCCCGCGCGCAGGGTGAACGTGCGATTGGCCCAAGCCAGCGACGCCTCTGCCTCGGCGTAACGGTCGTAGTCGATCACGAACGCACGCCGAGCACGGCTGTTTCCCCGCATCCACAGGGCGATCAGCGTGTCGATCCCGGCACCTGTCACTGCACTGATCGGCACCACGGCCGCGGACGGATACCGTTCGCTGATCTCGGCGCGCAGTCGCGTGACTTCCGCATCGGCCAGCAGATCCGTCTTGTTGACCGCGATGATGTCAGCCTCGTCGAGTTGATGGCGGTACAGATAGGCGAGATCCGCCTCGTCAGCCAGGGGTAGCCACTGCCGGCACATCCCCTGATAGCGCAGCGGGTCGAGGACGACCACGAGCGGAGCCACCGTCACGTCCACGCCCTGCAGATGCCGCAACGGCCGAACCACGGTCGATTGCAGATCGGTACAACTTCCGACGGCTTCGGCGAGGACGATGCTCGGATCCGTCTCGACGCGGACGCGCGCGATAGTGGCCGCCAGGTCGTCGAACCGGCAGCAGAAGCAGCCGCCGGTCACCTCGGCGACGGCCGCCGAGGTCGTGTTGCGGGCCAGATCGGTGTCGACGAGGTCGGCGCCCTGGTCATTCGTGATGATCGCAACGCGCTCGCCGGCCGCCTCGAGCCGGCGCGCCACTGCGACCATCGTCGTCGTCTTACCGGCTCCCAGGAATCCGCCGAGCATGGCAATGCGCAGCACGAGGCGACCTCCAACGGCCCCCCGGCCTGATCTGAGTAATCGTTTTCTCAGTGGTGCCGTAGCAGCATAAATTTGGCGATCAAGCAGTGTCAAGAACCGGATCTGCGAACCGGCCGGGAGGTCAGTCGTCGAGGAACGCCAGGTCGAGCCGGGCGAGACGCTCGGGGTCGGTGAGTATGTCGATCTCGACGATCTTGCCGCCGGACACGGTGAAAGCCAGTACGGAGAGCAGGTCTCCCCCGGGAGCCGCGACGAATCCCCAGCCGCCGTTGATGATTGCGCGGCGGGCGAACGGAGCGAACCGAGCGAAGGTGAGCGCCTGACCGGCAACCGTCGCCGCACCGCGAACCACCTTCGAGGCGTCCGCGCGCAAGGCGCCGCCGTCGGCCCGCAGCACGACGTTCGGGTCGAGCACGGCGACCAGCGCATCGAAGTCGCCGCCGCGCGCGGCCGCCAGGAAGGCGTCGACGACTTCGCGCTGCAGGCCGAGGTCGGGATCGGGAACGGGTGCCATGCCCTGCACCCGGCGGCGCGCCCGGCTGGCCAGTTGCCGGGCTGTGGTCGGCGACCGGTCAACGATCTGCGCGATGTCCTCGAACGGAACCGCGAACATGTCGTGCAGCACGAACGCGAGCCGCTCGGCCGGGGCGAGCGTCTGAAGCACGACGAGCAACGCCAGGCCGACCGAGTCGGCAAGCAATGCCTGTTGTTCCGGGTCGCTGCCCTCGCCGGGGCTCAGGATCGGGTCGGGAACGTAGAAGTCCAGGGGGTCCTCGCGACGCGACTTGCGCGAACGCAGCATGTCCAGGCACACCCGCCCGACCACGGTCGTCAGCCATCCGCCCAGGTTCTCGACGCTGCCGGTGTCGGAGCGGTTCAGCCGCAGCCAGGCCTCCTGGACAGCGTCATCCGCCTCGGCCAGCGAGCCGAGCATCCGGTAGGCGACAGCCCGCAACTGACCGCGGTTGGCCTCGAACTGCTCGGCCAGAACCTCTTTCTCGTTCATGGGTGCCATTCTCCTGTCGCATCCGGTCAATGCACTGACGAACGAAAGCCTGCCGATGTGACCGGCTGAGCGAAATCGGCTTTCAGACCGTCGCCAGGTGGCCCGGATCGGCGCTCGACACGACCGCCGATCCGGGCTCCACGGCGCTCACCCGGCACTCCGGTCAGTGCCCGACTCGGATGTCCACGGAGTCCCCCGCTCCCTCGAACACCTCCTGCGTCTCGCCGCGCGAATTGCTCGTGCGCAGGGCCAGAAACGCGGTCGCGAGCACGAAGATGCTGCTGGCCAGCAAAGCCCGGTGAAAGCCCCCGGTCAGCGCGTGCGGAACCGACGCGTGAGCGGCCAGCAGGTGGTTCGTACGGGACGTGGCGATCGCGGAGAAGATCGCGAGCCCGAGCGCGCCCCCGACCTGCTGTGACGCATTGAGCAACGCGGCAGCGAGCCCGGCCCGGTCGGCGGACACGCCGGCGTTCGCGGCAGTGGTAATGCCGACGAACACCGCGCCCAGACCGAATGAAACGACCATCAGGCCGGGGAACAGGTCGGTGATGTACGAGCCGTGCTCCGGGACACGCGACAGGTAGTACAGACCACCGGCCGCGACCAGCGCGCCGACCACGATCACCGGCCGCGTCCCGACGCGGGACAGCAGCTGCGCGGAGATGCCCGCGGCCAGCCCGACCCCGAAGCACAACGGGAGGTAGGCCGCACCGGTCTGCAATGGCGAGTAGCCGAGGACGTTCTGCATGTACAGCGTGAGGAAGAAGAACATCGACAGGAACCCGGCGAGGGCGATCAGTTGCGTGACGTCGGCGGCCGCCAGCCCACGCACGCGGAAGATCGAGAGCGGGACGAGCGGGTTCTTGCTGCGCTGCTCGTTGAGGACGAAGCCGGCCAGCAGCACGAACGCCCCGGCGAGCTCACCAATCGTGCGACCCGAGCCCCAACCCTGGTCGGGTGCCTTCACGAGGGCGAAGACGAGCAGCAGCATGCCGCCCGTGACCAGGACCGTGCCGACGATGTCGAAGTTCGCGACCCGCGCGCTGCGCCGTTCGCCGGGGATCAGCATGAAGATCGCAACGATCAGGCGCGACGGCGATCGGCGGGTTGACGAACAGCACCCAACGCCAGCCGGGGCCCTCGGTCAGGATCCCGCCGAGGAACACCCCGGCGGCCGACGCCAACCCGGCCACGCCGCCCCAGACGCCCAGCGCCTTATGGCGATCAGGGCCGTCCTCGAAGCTCGTCGTCAGCAGCGACAACGCCGCGGGCAGCATCATCGCGGCTCCGACACCCTGCGCGAGGCGGGCACCGACCAGGACGCCCGCGCTCCCGGCGAATCCGCCGATGAGCGAGGACAGCGCGAACACCGACGTGCCGGTCACGAGGACTCGCCGACGTCCCAGCAGGTCACCGGCGCGACCGCCCAGCAGCATCAGGCCGCCGTAAGTGAGCAGGTAGCCACTGAGCACCCACTGCAGGCCCTGCACCGAGAAGTGCAGATCCTTGCGGATGTCGGGCAGCGCGATGTTCACGATCGACGCGTCGACGAAATCGAGGAACGCGACGGCGCACAGCAATGCCAATGTCAGCTTGCCGCGGCCCGTCGCGAGGAAGGACCGCTTCGCGAACGAGGCGACCGTGCCGCCGACGTCGTTCGCATCGCGTTGTTGTTGAGCGGACAGGCGATTGCCCGTCGGATATTCGACGAACTCCGCGCTGCCGTGGCTTTCGTTCAGCACCGCAAACCTCCTTGTTGCGCGGCCGATGTCACCCGGTTGTTGGCCGGGCGCACAGATCGAGGCCGCTGATGTCACCCCGTGCGGGGTTGTCATCGAGACGACGAATCCCGCCGCGAGAACGTGACGGCACGCTCGAGTGACGCTCAGGACAGCAACAGCGGCGCCTGCGTCGCGCAAGAACGATCCGACCGCTCGCGATGCGCGCGAGTGATATGCGGCAGGTGACGGCTCAGCGATAACGGTCAGGAACGACCAGGCCGGGGCGCTCGTCGTCCCAGGCCATGGCGCTGATGCGCCAACCGGACGGTGTCCGGATGAACTGCGTGGAGATCATTCCTCGCGCCTCGAATTCGACGCCGGCGCTCGTACCGCGCTTCCCGTAGGTGCTGAAGCGGTGACCGACGTTTCCGAAGACCTCCGTCGCGTGGCCTACCTCGAACTCCTCGAAGCTCGTCAGCGCGCCCGAGTCGACCTGCTGTTGCCGGGGCGCGACGAACTCGTCGACCGTCGAGATCTCCGGGACGTCACCGGTGTTCTTGATCAGCCGGGCACCCTCACTGAACAGGCCGGGCAATGCCGCGTAGTCCGGCCGGCCCCCGGGAAAGAAGGACACGGCCGAAAAGAAGTCGGCCAGCAGCGACGCCATTTCCGCGACATCGTCGGCAACGTTGGCACCGTCGGCATTGTCGTTCGGCTGCACAGTCGACACCGCGATGCTCCTTGTGTTGCTTGCGTCGGCACGGACGCACGCAACGATAGCCCGATCCTGATTGACTGGACCGGCTTCGACGAATCGCCAACGAACGTGAGGACGAGACATGAACGAGGCTCCCGACTTCTCGATCGCCGGCCGGAGCGCACTGGTGACCGCCAGCGGCCGCGGACTCGGGCAGGCCATCGCGATCGCTCTCGCGCACGCCGGTGCCGATGTGGCTCTGGGTCTGCGAGACGTCCACGCCGATGAGGCCGACGAGACCGTTGCTGCCATCGAGGCGCTCGGCCGGCGAGCCCTCCGCCTGCAAATGAACATGACCAGCCTCTCGGAGATTCGCGATGCCGTCGCGCAGGCGACGAATACCTTTGGCGGGCTCGACATCCTCGTCAACAACGCCGGCATCGCGCGCGTGAGTGATGCAGTGTCCGTGCCGGTCGAGGACTTCGACGCCACGCTTGCCGTGAACCTCAAAGGCACGTTCTTCGCCAGCCAGGCGGTTGCCCCCGCGATGATGGAGCGCGGCTTCGGACGGATCATCAACATCGGCTCCCAGGCCGGACTCGTTGCCCTACCAGGGGAATCCGTCTACTGCATGACAAAGGCAGCTATCTCGCACCTCACCAAGTGCCTCGCGGTCGAATGGGGAAGCCGCGGGATAACCGTGAACTGCGTGGCCCCGACCTTCATCGAGACGCCGGGAACCCAACCCGCACTGGGTGATCCTGCTTTCCGGGCCGATGTGATCGAGCGCATCGCGGCCCTGCACCGCATCGGCCAACCCAGCGACGTCACTGGCGCCGTCGTGTTCCTCGCGTCGCCGGCGGCGTCTCTCATCACCGGTACGACGATCCCGGTCGACGGCGGATGGACCGCTCGCTGAGTTGATCAAGCACAACCCTCCCCCGTCGACGCGATGACGCGACTGACGCGTTGACCGAACCAATCAGACCACGATAGATTTTGTGGACTGATTGGTATTTTCAGGGAGTGGTGCCGTGCGTGTGGTCCCAACCGTCTTCTCCGGGCCCGAGGCGATCGGGCGCGCGCTCGCCCGGCTGATCGCCGACGGCGTAGCGGCAGCGACTCCGGGCGAACAGTTCCTGTTGGGCTGCCCCAGCGGGCGAAGCCCGCACAGCACGTACCGCGCGCTCGCCGCCGAGGTCGCCGCACGCAACCTCGACCTCAGCGGCCTGGTCGTCGTCATGATGGACGAGTACGTCGAGGTCGACGACGACACTGGTGCGATGCGGCGAGTCGATCCCGGAGCGGCACACAGTTGCGCGCGGTTCGGCCAGGTCGAGATAGTCGACCGGCTGAACGCGGCGAGCGGCCGGGGCCGCGGCATCACGCCCGACCGGTACTGGGTTCCCGAGCCGTCGGACCCTGATCGCTACGACACGCGGATCGCCGCGGCCGGCGGCATCGACCTGTTCATCCTCGCCAGCGGCGCGACCGACGGGCACATCGCGTTCAACCCGCCCGGCGCCGACGCCGACTCGCGCACGCGGGTCGTCGCACTGGCCGAGCAGACCCGCCGCGACAACCTGCACACGTTCCCGGCGTTCGGCCAGGATCTCGATCAGGTACCGGAGTTCGGCGTCACGGTCGGCATCGGCACCATTCGCGACCGGTCCAGACGCGTCGTCATGGTTGCCCACGGCGCCCAGAAGGCGACCGCAGTTCGGCGCCTGCGCGAGGCGGAACGTTACGAGCCCGACTGGCCTGCAACGATTCTCTCCGAATGCGCCAACCCGCAGTTGTTCGTCGACGAGGCCGCCAGCCGCGACGACGACCACCGAACCGACCATCGAACCGACCAGCCCGAAACGACCTCGCCGGTCACGGCGATCACCTTCTGAGGAGAACGATGGCGCGTATCAAGATCGCCTATGTCGGCGGCGGTTCGTCGCGAGCGCCAGGCACGATGGCGTCGTTCATGCATCATGGCGCGGAGTTCGACGGTTCGGAGTTCGTGCTGATCGATCTGGACCCCGAGCACCTCGAGATCACCCGCCGGATCTCCGAGCAGATGGCGCGAGCGGCGGGAATCGACGTCACGGTGACCGCGACGACCGACCTGCGCGCGGGACTGGCCGACGTCGACGCCGTGTTGTCCAGTTTCCGGCCGGGCAACTTCGCGGCCCGGGCGATGGACGAGCGCATCCCGTTGAAGTACGGCGTGATCGGCCAGGAGACGCAGGGACCTGGCGGGCTGATGATGTCGCTGCGCTCGGCCCAGGTCATGCGCGAGATCTGCGCGAACCTCGCCGACGTGGCCCCGAATGCGCGGATCTTCAACTACACCAACCCGGTCAACATCGTGTCGCAGGCCGTCTCTGACAACACCGCGATCCCGATAATCTCCTTCTGCGAAGGGCCAATCGTCTTCCCGCCGGTGGTGGCGAAAGCGGCGGGCCTGGACCCGGACAAGCTGCACGCCAACCTGGCGGGCGTCAACCACAACTGCTGGTCCAACGAGGCGACCTACGACGGGCAGGACGCCGTCCCGCATCCTGCGGGAACGGTGGGAGGAGCTTCGCGACCAGCCGACCGACGACGTCAACGGCCGGCGCGCGCTGCACCTGGCGGTCACGATGGAGTCGATCCCGTCCGACTACTTCAACTACTTCTACTTCCGCGACGACCTTCTGCGCGAGCAACAACTCGCCCGGCAGACGCGCGCGGAAGTGATCATGAGCTCGCTGCCCCGGTACTGGGCGCACTACACCGAGCAGTCGGCGAGCCCGGCGCCGAGCCTCGATCCGGCCTGTTCACGCGGCGGGATCCACGAACTGGAGTTGGCCATCGAGGCGATCAGCGCCTACTACAACGACACCGGCGCCCGGCTGCCGTTCAACATCGCCAACCACGGCGAGGTGCTGCCCGGCTTCGACGAGTCGACCGTGGTCGAACTCTGGGGCACCGTCGACGCCAAGGGTTTCCACCCCGAGGTGCAAAAGCCGTTGCCGCACTCGGTGCTCGGCATCACCCAGCAACTGGCCGAATACCAGATCCTCGCCGCCGAGGCCGGATGGAACGGCACCCGGCGCGACGCCATCCGCGCGATGGTCGCGCACCCGCTCGTGCCCTCGCTGACCGTCGCCGAGGCGCTCTACGACGAGATGGCCGCAGCACAAGCCCGGTGGCTGCCTGAGCGACTGCTCGCCTGAGCCATGCCGAGCACCTTCCTGGGAATTGATGCGGGCAACAGCAAGACCGTCGCGATGGCCTGCCTCGCCACGGGCGAGGTGATCGGTGTGGGCCGGTCCGGATGCGGTGACATCTACGGAACTGCCACCGAAGCGCAGGCCGTCGACGCGGTGCTGGCCGCGATCGACGGTGCGCTCGCGAACGCCGGCATCAAGCGCGATGACGTCGCCTCGGCCGCGTTCCGGCTGGCCGGCATCGACTGGCCGGAAGATCACGAATTCTGGGAAGACACCGTGCGGCGCGAATGGCCTGACCTGCCTTGCTGGTCGGCGGCCAACGACGGCTACGCCGCGATCCGGTGCGGCGAGCCTTCGGGCATCGGAGTGGCCGTGATCGCCGGCACCGGGGCCGCCGTCGCCGCACGGGGCGAGCGCGGCGACCTGTGGCACATGAGCTGGTGGGGTCAACACGCAATGGGCGCCGACGGCCTGGTTTCCGAAGCGATCAAGGCGGTCTCGCTGGCCGAGCTCGGAGTGGCGCCAGAGACCGCCCTCGGCGCAGAACTCCTTGCGTTCTACGGCAAATCCAGCGTCGCCGAGATGCTCGAGTGGTTCACCCGCCGCCATCAGCCGGCGACCCGGGCCGACCGGCTCAGCGCCGCCCGCACGGTCACCGCCGTTGCCGGCCGGGGTGATGCGGTGGCCCAGGAGATCGTCGACGAGCAGGGGCGACGGCTTGCGCTCTACGCCGAGATCGCCGCCCGCAAGGTCGGATTACGCGATGGATCAAGGCCAATCTCGGTTGTGCTGACCGGTTCGGTGCTGATGGCGCCCGCGTCGCCCGTTGTCGACGCCCTCGATGCCCACCTGCGTGAAATGGTCCCGGGCGCGGTGGCGCATCGCGCCGTACTTCATCCGGTGGCGGGCGCCGCACTCGACGCCATCGCCGAGGGCGGCGTCCCGATCACCGCCGAGACCGTCGCCCGACTGGCGGCCACTGCGCCGCCCGCGGAGTACTTCAGGACCTGACGCAGTTCAGGCCGGCCGGAACAGGTCGGCCTCGAAGCGGTAGGCGTCGGCGCGGTACGACATCGCGCCGGCCAGGATGGCGGCGCCGTCGACGCCGTAGGTGAGCTCCTCACCGATCAGGATGGGCGCGCCGGGCTCGATCTCCAGCAACGTGGCGGTCGCCTCGTCGCATCCGTCGGCCCGGACGCTGTACGAGCTTCGTGCGATGCGGACGGGGGAAAGTTCCTCGATGGTCTGGTAGAGCGAGCGGTCGGTCATGTCGGTGTCGGCCAGGCGCGGAACGAGTGCGAGCACGACAACGCTTGTATCGACGCACACCGGCACCGAATCCATCGTGCGCAGGCGTCGGATCTCGACCACCTTGGCTGCCGGGGCGATCCGCAGCCGGCGCGCCTCGTCGAACGTCGCGCCGCGCACCTTCTGGCCCAGGATGCGCGCGCCGGGTGCGAGCCCCTGCGCCCGCGCCATCTCCGAAAAGCTCTGCAACGTGCTCGGCGGCTCGCCGACAACTTGCCGGGGGACGAACCAACCACGTTGCGCCGAGCGGTCCAACTGGCCTTCTTCGGCGAGCTGGCCGAGTGCCAGGCGAAGGGTCGACCGGCTTACCCCTATGCTGACGGCCAATTCTCGTTCTCCGGGCAGGCGCGCACCGGGCGGGAAGGTGCGGCGGCGCAGCGAATCGCTGAGCCTGCGGTAGGCGACCCCCACTGCCGTGGCCGCCTCTGAATCACGTGCCGGCATAGCTGCACCGTATCAGCGAAGGCCGATGGCGTAAGGTACTTCGCGTCGTGGCGCCACCGGATTGACCCGATCGGACCTCGCCTCGGCGGCACCGCGCTCGTCCGGCAATCGGCCGAGTTACCGCTAGGCAATCTGGTTCGGTCTGGACTAACTGGTCTGATTGTGCTTAGACTCGCCGCGGTCATATCTCCGCAAAGGTCTCGACTTGCGACCCTTCGCGCGACGCGGCTTCCCGCAGACAGGGAGAGATTCATGTTTCAGCGCAGGACTTCCGTCATGTCAAGCCTGCTCGGCGGCGCGGTCGCTGCCTGCCTCGTGCTGTCCGCCTGCACGCCCGGCGCCGCGTCGCACGAGAACACGAATCCCACTCCTACTGCGGCGGTCAGCACCGACCCGGCGAAGATGGGGGCGGCCGACCTGCATGTTCTCGACACCTTCAGCGGAGGCGTCGACAACGACTGGATGAGCAAGGTCGTCAAAGCATTCGAGGTCAAGTACCCGAACATCAAGATCAGCCGCACGACGATGGCCTGGTCGGACGCGATGCAGGCCCTGCCGCTGAAGCTCAAGTCGAAGACCCCACCCGACATCGTTCCCGCGAACAACGGCTGGCAGTCGCTTGGCACGCTCGTACAAGGTGGTTTGGTACTGAACCTCGACTCGTACGCATCCGCCTACGGCTGGCGCAAGCAGGTCCCCGCGTCGATCCTCAGCGAGCACGAGTTCTCCCCGGACGGCAAGCAGATGGGTACCGGCGCACTGTTCGGCATGCCGGTAGCGAGATCGTCCATGATCGAGGCGTACTACAACCGGGCGCTGATGACCCGGCTCGGCCTGCAGGTTCCCAAGTCGTACAACGAATTCGTCGCCGACCTCGGCAAGGCGAAGAGCGCGGGCGTCACGCCGATCGCGATGGGCAATGTCGAGCAGGTCGGCATCACGACGCCCCTCTACAGCGTGATGAACGCACTCGGTGATCAGAAGACGATCTCCGACCTGGTCTATTCGCAGGGCAATGCGAGCATCGACAGTGCCAAGTCCGGCTTCCCACAGGCCGTCGCCGCGATGAAGGATTGGGCCGACAAGGGATTCTTCACCGATCACTTCGGCGCGGTCCCCGTAGCCGACGCGGCGCAGGCGTTCGTCGACGGCAAGGCGCTGTTCCACTTCGACTACTCAGGCTCGTTGCCGCTCAAGCCCGGGCAGAGCAAGGGTTTCGGCTCGTTCGTGCTGCCGCGAAACGACGGGCAGCCGGCCGTCGCGACGATGTCCTCGGCCGCCAACTTGTCGGTGTCGGCCAAGTCGAAGCATGCCGACGCGGCCGCGGCATTCCTCAACTTCGCGGCGAGCCCGGCGGCGGCCCGGATCGCCGTCGACCTCGGCACCGACCCGATGCTCGCGCCCTCGATCAAGCCGCCGGCCGGCGATCCGCTGTTCGCCGACGACGTGTCCAACGCCGGGGCGGTATCCGCGCACGACACGTCCGTTCCCTACCTCGACTGGGCAACGGCGACGCTGTTGAACACAGTGACCGTCAAGCTGCAGAACCTGTTGGCCGGCAAGACGAGCGTCGCCGCAGTCGTCGCGGCCGCCAAGGCTGACGACGACAAGTTCAAGAACACGACCCTGAAGTAAGCCGCACCGTCCCCGACATCCCGCGGAAGGCAGCCGGCCATGAGCCTGACGCTCAGCCCAGCGAAGCGAAAGACCGCCGATCACGCAGATCGGCGGTCAGCCGCGGACGCACGCACGCGCCGGTCCACGGTGGCCGGCCGGCGCCGCCCGTGGCTCGGCCTGGTGTATCTGGCTCCCGGCCTCGTGCTGTACGGGCTGGTCGTCCTCGTGCCGGCGGGGCAAGGCATCTGGCTGTCGCTGTTCCACTGGAACGGGATCACGGCGGCGACCTGGGCGGGCGCGTCGAACTACACGGCCTTCCTGCATGATCCGACGCTGCGTGCCGCGATCACGCACACGCTGGTGTTCATCGTTTTCTTCTCGCTACTGCCAATTGCGCTCGGCCTGCTCACGGCGGCGCTCACCTCGAACAAGCACGTACGCGGCGGCGGGCTGTTCCGTTCCGTGCTGTTCCTGCCCCAGACGCTCACGCCCGCGGTGACGGCCGTTGTCTGGAAGCGCATCTACGCACCGAACGGCGCGATCAACGACGTGCTGGGCGCGCTCGGCCTGCGGCCGCTTCACCCGAGGCTGGCTCGGTGAATACAACTGGGCGCTTCCCGCGCTCGGCGTCGCCGGCACCTGGGCCGCGTTCGGCCTGTGCACGGTGATGTTCCTGGCGGGCATGCAGGCGATTCCCACTGAGCTATACGACGCGGCCCGCGTCGACGGCGCCGGCGCGATCCGCGAGTTCTTCACCGTCACACTGCCGAACCTGCGCGGCCCCATCTCGGTCGTGCTGACATTGACGCTGCTCGGCGCAATACGGGTGTTCGACATCGTCTGGCTGACCACGCGGGGCGGACCGGGGACCTCGACCGTTACGCCGTCGATGATCCTGTACGACCGGGCCTTCGCCAATCCCGATGTCGGATCGGCTGCGGCGATCGGCGTCGTGCTGACCCTCGTCTCGCTGCTGATCGTCCTGGTCATCGTCAAGGTGTCGGAGGACAAGAGCCGATGATCTCCGCCCAGGAGAGATTCTCCAACTACGCCCTGCTCACGCTGGTCTCCATCGGCGTGCTGTTCCCGCTCGGGTGGGTGTTTCTCGGCGCGCTCAGCCCGAGTGCGAGCGGGTCGATCGACCTGTCGCAACTGCATTGGGCGAACTTCGCCGACGCCTGGCAGCAGGCGGGATTCACGAAATACCTGCGGTCCAGCCTGATCATCACCGGCAGCGTGGTCGTCATCGGCACCTCGGTGGCCGTGTTGAGCGGTTACGCGTTCGGCGTGCTCGGGGTGTTCGGCGAGAAGTTGCTATTCCCCCTGGTGCTGCTCGGCATGATGCTGCCGATGGAGTCGTTCATCGTGCCG
This sequence comes from uncultured Actinomycetota bacterium, assembly GCA_963709985.1. Taxonomy (GTDB): domain Bacteria; phylum Actinomycetota; class Actinomycetes; order Mycobacteriales; family Jatrophihabitantaceae; genus DASXRA01. The sequence goes on along the minus strand of CAVPYQ010000039.1, from coordinate 122,345 downwards.
CTGTACTACGACTTCCAGTCCTACGGGATCACCGACACCTACCAGGGCATCATCCTGGCGCACGTCGGCATGGGCGCCAGCTTCGGCGCGTTCTGGATGCGAACGGCCTTCCGCGCCGTGCCGCGCTCGGTCGCGGAATCGGCCGCCATCGACGGCGCGAACTCGTGGTCACAGCTGTGGCGGATCTACCTGCCGCTGGCCCGACCGGCAGTGATCACCCTGATACTGCTGAGCTTTCTCTGGACGTGGAACGACTACTTCCTGGCGCTGATCCTGGTTTCCGATCCCGCGCATCAGCCACTGACGCTGGGCCTTGGCGCCTTCTCGGGCAGGTACCTGGTGCACGTGAACCTGCTCTCGGCTGCGGCCATTCTGATGTCGGCCCCGATCGTTGTGCTGTGCCTGCTCTTCCAGCGCCACTTCATCCGCGGCATGCTGTCCGGCGCGGTGAAGGAGTAGCGCGAATCCCGTCCGATAGCGCTCGAATCCGGCTACGTTATGCGAATGCCTTCACCGGCCGAATCGTTCGACTATCACGGTGCGCTGGTCGTCGTCGAGACCGACGCCGGCGAGATCGTGTTCATTCATCCGCCGGGCGGCCCGGCCGACGCCCCGGCCTCCCTGCCGAGCAACCCATGTGCGCCGGACGAGTCGCCGCAGGACGGTGCCGTGCGGATCGTTCGCGAACTGACCGGGCTCGACGTCGCCATCGACGGCGAGTTCGTCACGTTCATCCAGGAGGGAACGCCCACCGGCGTCATGCTGGCGCACGGCTACCGCGCTCGCATCACCGCAGGCTCGCTCACCGAGGACGGTCCCGAGGGCCCGGCGCGGGCCTACCCGCGGAACGCCCTGCCGAAGATCATGCCGATCCGGGTGGCCAATCATCGGGTGCTCGACGCATATCTCGCTCAGCGGCCGTAGCGAAAAGGCAGAGGCGACAAGACATTCGGGAGTCGCCGCACGTGCCGGGTGAGGCGATGCTGACTGACTGTTCAGCACGGAAATCCCGTCGGCGCCAGGCCCTTGTGCTCGTGGCTATCGTCTGTATGGTGTTGATCACTCTCTGTGCAAGGAAGCCGTAACTGTCCGGAGGCACGCGATGAGTGAATTGCACCGTCACACCGACACACCGCGGCTGGACATCCATAACGCCCAGGTCAACACGGCAGCGGCGATGCGCCACCTGTGCGGCATGACGCACCTTGCGAGCGGGCGACTGTGCCTGCTCCCGGAACGGCACTCCGGCCCCTGCGACTTCTGCGTTCCTACCGACACCCGCTGGGTGCTCGCGGACCTCTAGGCGAACGACGGACTGGACGTGCCCGAGCGCGCTGGCTCGGTTTGGCCGTCAGTCGTCAGATAGCCGCGCTGACGGCCAAACCGTTGCCGGAACAGTGGACGGTCACGCCGACCCGCGTGCTGATCAGTCAGCGATCGGGAGGTCCGGGTAGGCCTCGGACCCCTCGTCCTTCTCGGCATGGTCGAAGTAGGCGGTGCGACTCGGTCCGAAATCGGTGTGGGCTGTGCCGTCTTCGCTGACCCGGTAGATGTAGTGGAGACCGTCCGGGTGCGAATCGAACAGGATGCGGCCCGTTTCCAGATTCATGTACTGCAGGCCGGGACACGGCCCGTCGACGCAGAAGACCCGAATGATCATGCTCGCGTGCATTGCCAGGCCCTTTCGACCGGTGTGCGGCGCGCGTGGTCGATCTCGGCCAATGGCTCGCACCCTTCGCGGTGCAGGTGCCGCCCGTAAAACTGTGGCATTCAGGTCCCCCAAAGGTCGCCGAGAGCAGCGCGAACCGAGACCTGCCGACTCATGGAGGAGGGCTGTGGGCAGCGCGCACTCACGGATGAAATCCGGACGGCTGCAACTACTTCCAACCAGCCCGGAGCATAGACCACCCGCCTGATCACGCACTGGGCGGCGGATTCCCTTACCCCGTCAGGCAGATGGCGGCGGCTTGCTGGTGTTCGCGACCAGTTCGGCGGCGATCTCCCGCAGCGGAATGTTGCGGTTCTGGGACACCGTGCGCAGTACCTCGAACGCCTCCTGCGGACCGCAGCGCTGCATCGACATGACGATGCCCATCGCCTGGTCGATGATCGATCGGCTCGACAGAGCCGCGCGCAGGTGATCGGTGAGCGTGACCTCGTCGTAGTGCCGAAGCGCCGCCGTGATCATCGTCGAGGTCAGCCGGGAAAAGAGCGCGGCCGCGCGCTGAGAGTCCTCGTCGAACGCGTCCGGGTCGTGGCCGTACAGGTTCAGCGCCCCGATCGCGGTGCGGTCGGCCATGAGCGGGCTCGAGTAGACCGAGCGGATACCGTGCACCACCGCCTGCGTCGGATAGCCGTTCCACCGCGTCTCGGTGCCGAAGTCCGCGGAATAGACGACCCGCTCGGTGGCCAATGCCTCCAGGCACGGGCCCTGGTCCAGGTCGTACTGCCTCTCATCGAGCAACCGGGCCAGCGCGTCGGCCGATCCCACGGTCACCGCACGCCCGCCCTCGGCCAGCGTGATCCCGCACGTCGTTGCCGCCGGAACGGTGCGGGCGGCCAACTCGGCCGTCTGCTGCATCAGATCTTCAAAAGAGTCGGTGGCCAGCAACAAGCCGGCCAACTCCGTCAGAGCGGCGTCCGTGACGCCGTGTGGATCCGACATGTGAGGGGTCCTCTGGTTCGCCGTCCAACCCAACCGGGCAGACGGACTGCTTGGCCTTTCGCCAAGAACGGCGACCGGAGGCCCGGCCGCGGAGTCGCCCTCAGTGCGGCGAGTATGCCCCCTGCCGGACTCGACATGCACGCACGTAGTGGCCGGACCCTCACCGTAATCAGGCGACGGCTCACATCCTGGACGTGGCTGACCGCGCCGGGCCGACCGGCTCGATCAGCCGGGCCTGCCGGCTCGATCAGCCGGGCCTGCCCCGCGCGGTTTCGCGCTCTGCCGGCGGATTCTGCCGGGCGTGCTCGATGCCGCGACTCACCGCCTCCAACAACGTGCGCTCGGTGAACGGCTTCTCCAGCAGATCGATCGCGGACGTGGACGCCAGGCTCGTGTCGAGCAATCCCCCCGGTGCGAGCAGCCCGTCGGCGTACCCGGACATGAACAGGACCGGCAACTCAGGACGCAATCGGGCAGCGCGCTGCGCGAGTTCGCGTCCGGACATCTCCGGCATGATCACGTCGGTGAGCAGGAGGTCGAACCGCGTGGTTTCGTCCTTGAGAAGCGCCCAGGCTTCCGTTCCCCGATCCACGGCGACGACGCTGTAGCCGTTCTCACGGAGCAGCCGGCTCGCGATCATCCGGATCTCGCTGTCGTCCTCACTCAGTAGCACCACCTGGCCGGACCCTCCCGCCACCGTCGTCTGTGGCTCGTGGGCCTCGGGTAGCTCGGCGTGCACGGCCACGGGCAGGTAGGCCCGGACCGAGGTTCCGTGGCCGACCTCGGAGTAGATGCTGACGTTTCCGCCGAGCCCGGTGACGATGCCGTACACGGTCGCGAGCCCGAGTCCGCTGCTCTGGCCGGTGCGCTTGGTGGTGTAGAACGGCTCGAACGCCCGGGCGATCGTCTCCGGAGCCATGCCGCGACCGTCGTCGGTGACCGCGAGGCAGGTGTAGACGCCAGGTCGTAGCCCGACGTGCATAGCCGCCGCGTCCTCGTCGAGTTCGACGGGCCTGGTGGCGATGACGACCGAGCCGCCGTCGCCGACCGCGTCCCGGGCGTTGACGGCCAGATTCATCAGCACCTGTTCGAGTTGCCCGTGGTCGGCCATCACCAGGCCCACGGACCGGTCGAGGTCGTGGGTGAGCAGCACGTGCTCGCCCAGCGTGCGGGTCAGCAACTTCAGCCCGTCCTCGACCACCGCGTTCACGTCGAGTATTTCGGTTTTCGCGACGTGGCGGCGTCCGAACAGGAGCAGCCGGCGAGTCAGGTCAGTGGCCCGGTCGGCGGCGTCGCGGATGCCGTCGTTGTCCTCGCGCAGCTGATCCCAGCGCGGATGCGGATCGCTCGCCGCGGCCTCCTTGAGACCGTTGCCGACGAAGTGCGCGCAGTTGATGATCACCGACAGCAGGTTGTTGAAGTCGTGCGCGACACCCGCCGCAAGCTGGCCCAGACTCTCCAGCCGCTCGGCGACGCGCAGCCGGCGATCCATCTCATCGCGCTGGATCTTCTGGGCCAGACCGGCTACCAGCATGCGGTCGCGGTCGTAGGTGTGCACGAGCGACGCCCAGCGAGCGCCGTCCGAGGTCGGCCCGGAGAACGCGCCGATCTCACGCAACCGGGCCGGATCGGGAGACGCCGAGTCGGCGGCGGCCAGCGAGATCATGCCGGACGGCGCGCCGGCATCGACGGAATTGTTGCGGGCCTCGGCCTCGGCCAGCGCGCCCTTCACCCGCTCGAGCTCCTGGACCTTGGCGACCAGGGTCGCGCTCAGCGCGCGAAAGTGCTCGCGCTGAAGGGTTCGTGCCGCCGCCGTCGCACCCGTCGCGGGGTGAGCCAGCACTTCATCGGTCGCCTGGAGCAACTCCTGCGCATCGACCGGTGCGGCGACGATGTGACGCACGCCCAGTGCGTTGGCGATCGGCGCGACATCGTCGATAGCGAGGTCGGCAGTGGAGAAGATCACCGGCGTGGCGGCGAGAGACGGATCGGCCCGCAACTCGCGGACCAGTTCGAAGCCGTCCATGACCGGCATGAGCACCTCGGTGACGACGAGACTCGGCCGCTCGCGACGGGCGATGCGCAGCGCCTGCGCCCCGTCGGGCGCCTGCATGACGCCGTGGCCTTTGTAGCCGAGCAAGGTGACGACGTGGCTTCGGTTGGCGGCGTTGCTGTCGACCACCAAGACGATGGCCATCAGGATGTGCCGAAGCGTCCGTCGAGCACGCGATTCTCGCCGAGCGCCTGGCCGATGGCGGCGAGCAGTTCCTCGGGCGGGACGGGCTTGGTGAGCACCGTCTGGCAACCGAGGTCTGCGAGGTCCTGCATCGCGCCACGATCCACGTACTGACCGGTCACCACGATGATCGGGGTGAGCGATGTCGCGGCCAGGTTGTGCAACCGCTCGATGACGACCTTGCCGCCGCCCGCCGGAAGGCCGAGGTCCAGCAGGATGAGATCAGGCCGTTCCTTCACCGCTGAACTGACCGCAGCCAGTGCGTCGCCTGCGAGCATCACCTCGTAACCGCCGCTCTTGACAAGCCTCGCCATGGTCATCTGCACGGACTGTTCGTCCTCGACGATCAGAACTCTCATGGCCGGCAAGACAGATCACCGTCCCGGCCGCACGAGGGCGACCGCCGCGCGGGCACCTGTCAGCAGGCGCTTGCCGATGATCGGGTATTGCATGCGTGCACCAGAAACATTCCTGATGCCGGCGACCGTTGCCTGCCGCTCGGGAAACGCAATGGCGTCGAAGGATGTGGCCACGTCACCTCCTGCAGCGATCAGATTCGCGCCCGTCGATGCGAAGGCGATCCAGACACGTAAGACGTCGGCGCGGGAAACGCCGATAGTCAAATGCTACACGGCGTGATCATCTGCGTACGCACTGAAATAGGCCGAGGTGACTGATATGAGCAGCCGGGTGGCTGAAGTTGATGCGGCACCGGCCGCCGGCCGGCGGCTCCCCGTAGGCTCGGCGATCGTGCTGCGCGCCGTTCTCGCGACCCGCTACGTCACGCCGCTGCGCGAGGGCGGTTCGCTGCCCGGACTCATGGAGGCCGACGACCTGGGTACCTACGTCGTCAAGTTCCGCGGCGCCGGCCAGGGCCGAAAGGCGCTTGTTGCTGAGGTCATCTGTGCTCGTCTCGCTGCCGAAGTCGGGCTGCGCGTCCCCGAGTTGGTCACCGTCGACCTCGACACCGCACTTGCCGCCGGCGAACCCGACGAAGAGGTCCAGGCGCTGCTGCGCGGCAGCGGCGGACTCAACCTCGGCGTCGACTTCCTGCCGGGCTCGCTCGATTTCGACCCGGCGGCATTCGACATCGACGCCGGCGCTGCCGGTCAGGTGCTGTGGTTCGACGCGTTGATCAACAATGTCGACCGTTCCTGGCGGAATCCGAATCTGCTGTTCTGGCACGGCAAGCTCTATCTCATCGACCATGGTGCGGCCTTGACGTTCCACCACACGTGGAAGTCGCCGGAGACCTCGGCGGGGCGCCCTTACGACGCCGGTGACCACGTCCTGATCGGTGCCGGTCCGGACGTGCGAGCTGCCGATGCCGCGCTCGCGCCCCGCCTCACGGTCGACGTGCTGCGGGCGGCCTGCGCCGACATTCCCGACGACTGGCTGGCCGGCGAACCGGGTTTCGACGACGCCGACGCGGTGCGCGCCGGCTATCTCGCGTGGTTCGCCGCGCGCCTGGCCGCACGCCCGGATTGGGTGGACGCGTTGCAGCGCAGCGTGGCTGCCGGACCGCCGCCCCGGCGCCCACGCGAGCGCCGCCGGCCGGGATGGTTGGGTGATGCACCGTGAACGACGACGCCGCCACCCGGCACCCCTTCGAGTACGTCGTGCTGCGCGTCGTGCCCCGGGTCGACCGGGGTGAGTCGATCAACGCGGGTGTCGTCGTCTACTGCCGGGCACTGGACTACCTCGGATCACGCATCGAACTCGATCGCGACCGGCTCGCCGCCCTCGACCCGGCCGCGGATCCGGAGCTGATCGAGCGCGCGCTCGCCTCGGTGTACGACGTCTGCACAGGTGGACCGGACGCAGGGCCGGCAGCACGCGAGGACATCGGCCGCCGGTTCCGCTGGCTCACCGCTCCGCGAAGCACTGTCGTTCAACCCGGCCCGGTGCACACGGGGCTCACCGCCGATCCGGTGGCAGAACTCGATCGCTTGCTGCAACTGCTCGTGTCGCCGTGACGTTCCGGCGCCGGTGTCGTAGGTCCGCTGCACCAAACCGCCGAGGAACGTGCCGTCGCAGCCTGCGGGTCAACGCCAGTGTCAGGGCTGAGCGATGAGGCCTGAGTCGACCGAGCTGGTCGAGCCCATCGAGACGTTCGAGCCCTGATGCAACGTGGATGCCGAGCCTCGGTCCAGCACGACCAGACGAACGGCCACGTGGTCATAGACCACCCGGCGCCCACACCCCTCGATGGTGCATTCGAAGAAGGACTGCGCACCGTCGCCTTCGGTACAGATCATCAAATGTCGTTCGCCAAGCATTGAGGTCTTCGCTCCTTGATCGGTCGGTCGGACGGCGCCCATGCCGTCGGGTGACAACCCCCCAACCAGACGAAGCGGGCGGCCCTCGGACCAACAACTCGTGCGAACCCGAAAGCCGGGTCGATCCATGCTCGGCGAGCCGCGCTACCCCGCTGTTACGTGCAGGTATCGACCGTGCTGCGGGCACCCCAGAGCGACGGCTGCAGATCGCGGCCGCCCGGACCGTTAATCGCCGTTGACTCGTTGCGCGTTGACATAGGGTGATGAGCATCGTTTTACCCAATTCACCACGGACATATCGCTACTCAGCATCGATCGCTCGCGTTGGCTGTCGCGATGGGCGTATGGACCACGGTGCGCACCAGAACCACCTCGGCGCGTGCCCATCAACCGTCCACAGTGGACAGCTCGGCAGGAATCGGGCGAGGGTCCGAACGGGGCGGCGGCGTTTGGCCGTCACCGCCGGTGGCGGCGCAGTTCCCGGTCGACGTCCTCCTCGGTGACCGTCCGGCGGTTGAAGATGCTCCAGGCGTCCAGCACCAACAGCAGGCCCCAGGCGCCCGCAACCCAGCCCGGCCAGAAGTACCCGAATCCGGTGGCCGCCCAGGCGCCGATCAGGAACGCGTTGACCACGAGGTAGGCGACGACGTCAGCGCGCAGTTTGTTCTTCTTCTGCAGTCGCTTACGGACGAGGTCGCGCTCGGCCACCCCGAACAATGCATCGGAAAAGCCGGGGACCGACGGCTCGACGAATGGCCGGCCTGGCTCAGTCTGGCCCGACATAAGCCACACCTCCACGGTCGTCACGTGTACCGGTCCCTGAGGTTGAAGCTGCGCCGGTCGGCATCTCCGGCGTCAGTGCCGATCGTCCCCACCTGGTCCGCCTAAGCCCCGTGTTTCCTACGACCGGGCATCAGGGCATCCCCAGTCAGCGCAGGATGAAGCCAAGCCCGAGTTCGTCCTCGGGAACGAGTACGAACTCGTGTGTTCCGGTCGGGTAGGCGCTACCGGTAATGACGGTGCCGACATTGCCGTCGGCGTCGGCCGAGGTGACCGAGGCACGAAAGAGCGAGCCGACGATCGACTCGTGCTCGAGCACCTGCCCGACCGCGATCTCGCCCCGGGCGAGCAGGCTGCTCAGCCGCGCAGATGTGCCTGAGCCACAAGGAGATCGATCGACCTGGCCGTCGGCGAAGATCGTGACATTGCGCTGCCGGAGGGTCGTCCGGTCGTCGGCCGGCGCGTCCGGCTGTTCGTAGAAGATGACGCCGTAGACGCCGGACAGCCTCGACTCCGATTCGACAACGGTGAGCCGGTGGCCGGCCAGAGCGGCCTTGATCACGCGCCCCGCCTCGATGAGGGCGCCGAGGTCTTCGGGTACGACGCGCAACCCGACGTCACGAGCGCGAACCGCCGCATAGATCGCGCCGCCGTACGCGATGTCCACGGCGATCGTCGACTCCCCCAGTCGGACGTTCAGATCCGTGGCGATCGAATAGGAGGTCACATTGTGAAAGCTGACCGAGGCGTTCTTGCCGGCAACGCGATGCACCAGCGCGGTAACCCGGCCCGAGGGCACATCGATCACCACGGGCACGTCACCGTCGTCTGGAGCGATCACGCGCCCGGTGTCGACGGCCCACGCCCCCAAGGCAATCGTTCCGTGTCCGCAGGCCGTGGAGTAACCGTCCTTGTGCCAGAAGAGAACTCCGAAGTCCGCGCCGTCGTCGTCAGCGGGAACGATGAATCCGCCGTACATATCGGCATGGCCACGTGGCTCGTTGACCATCAGCCGCCTGAGCGTGTCGTACGCGCCGGTGCGCGCGCTGTCGCGGCGATCGAGCACGGTGCGTCCGGGTAGGGGCGGCAACCCTGACGACACGATCCGAAACGGCTCGCCTGCGGTGTGATAGTCGATCGCGCTTGCTCGCAGCGCAGATTCAGGTCTCATACCGCCTCGTCCTCATGTCGTGCTGCGTCCTGCCGGTCGGCGCGTGCTAGCTCACTTCGGCGGCAAGCGCCTGCGGCAAGCCTCGTCGACGTGATCTACGGGCTCGCTTCCCGGCTCGAAGTCTGCGTGTTCGATGCGCACGGCCGGCGTTCGCCGCAACAGCCCGCCGAAACCCTTCGCGACCGTCTCGACGATCACGACCTTCTCCCCGCAGCGCGTACACGGTTGTTGCCGAACGCGATAGGTCGCCGCCACGTCTTCGGACGCTACTCGCGCAGGCCTCGCCCGGATGACGGCATCGGCAACTCGCTACGTGGCTGCGAGCCCGCAGCCGGGCGATGCACTCAGCCTGGGCGCGGTGCACCTGTTCGAGGTCGAGCTCGTTACCGCTCAGATCGACGATTCGCGAGATGCCGTTCAGCAGTGGCTGGGCCGCTGCGACATCACCACGCTGAAGTAGCACCTGCGCGAGCAACCAGCGGCAGTACGCCGCTGGGGCGCCCGAGCGCGTCAGCTCACCGACCAGCGCGTCGGCGTCGCGCACCTCGCCGTGCGCCAACGCGATGCGGATCAGGAAGTCCGTAGCCCAAGCCCAAACCGCCCACACTGATCCCTCACGGGCGGCGTCACGGGCCTGGTGCAAGGCGGCAACGGCGGCGTGCCGCGCGTCCACACGCAAACGCGCTGCGGCCCACGTCGAGTGCGACGCGCGCGATGTCGGAGTCCCGCGCGCCGGCACCGACGAGCTCGTCGAGTTCCAGGCTGGACAGTCGTGCGTTTCGATCTGCCTTGGCGGCAACCACGGCCGGGTCGCAGTAACCGTGGTGAACCAACGACATCGCCTCGCTCGGCAGGGCATCGGCCAGCAGCTCACCGCCATCGGCACCGACGAGCCGCTCGTGTACCCGGCCCGTCCACCGGACCGGTCCACGGCGAAACAGCTTGAGCTCGCGATGCGCCAACAGGCCGCGCGCATCCGGACCGCCGGCGTTGACGATCTGCACCGACAGCGCCGCAACTTCCGGCTCGCAAGCGGCCAGCATCGGCGCCAGCCAGGACGCCACGCCCTGCACCGTTTCATCAGCATCCACGCTCAGGACCCAATCGGTGGTGCAGACGCTCAGAGCGGCGTTGCGTGCCGCTGCGAAGTCGTCTGTCCACCGCGCCGACGTCACAATTGCGCCAGCCCGCCGGGCAATGTCCACCGTGTCATCGGTCGAGCCCGTGTCGCACACGACTGTCGCGTCGACGAATTCACGCAGTGACTGCAGGCAGGAAGCCAACCGCGCACCCTCGTCGCGAACGATCAGACACGCAGTCACGCTCGGCCTCGTCAAGCTCACCACCCAATGATCGGCAGCGCGTGCAGAAACCAAAGCGACGGCTGGGGATCATTGCAACTATCTCGACGCTGCCTTTCGCGGCCGAGCCCGCGTGCTGATCAGAGCGCGGCGAAGAACGTCGCAATATCGCGGGCGAGTAGTTCGGGTTCCTCGACCGCGGCGAAATGCCCGCCACTGGGCATCGGGGTCCACTGCCGCACGTTGTAGAGGCGCTCGAACCACTCGCGCGGCGGATCGCCCTCGTCGACGAAGTGATTGGCGAACATCGCCACGGCTGTCGGCACCTCGACGTGATCGTCGGGGCCGATCGGCGCCGCCGAACCAGCGGTTGTCGTAGTAGTCGCGCAAGGACGGCGTGATGGTCTGCGTCGCCCAGTAGAGCGTGATGGTGGTGAGCAGGAAGTCGCGGGACAGGTGCGTGTCGGGGTCTCCGTGACTGTCGGTCCAGGACCGCCATTTCTCGACGATCCAGGCCGCGAGCCCGGCCGGCGAGTCGTTGAGTCCGTAGCCGAGGGTCTGCGGTTTGGTCGATTGAATCGCGCTGTAGCCGCGTTCGGAGGCCGCCCACTGATCGTTGTGCTCCACGTACTCGCTCTCGTCCGCAGAAAGCGGTCGCGATCCCGGCCCGGTGTACGGCGGGATTTCCGCCGTGCTCAGGTGAATCCCCAGCATCGGGGCTGGATCATCCAGCGCCATGTAGGTGGTCACGCCCGCCCCGAAGTCGCCGCCGTGCGCGCCGTACCTCTCATATCCCAGCCCGCGCATCAGGGCGTGCCACAGCCGTGCGGTGTACCGGGTGGTCACCCCGGTGCGCGCCGGGCGTTCGGAGAAGCCGTAACCGGGCAGCGACGCGATCACGACGTCGAAGGCCGGGCCGTCGATGCCGTGTTCGTGCGGATCGGTCAGCAGCGGCACCAACGGCAGGTACTCGGCGAACGTGCTCGGCCAGCCGTGCGTCAGGATCAGCGGGATGCCGTCGCCGCGCCGCGCCCGTTCGTGAACGAAATGAATGCGCGCGCCGTCGACGTCGGCGCGGAAGTGGTGGAACGCGTTGAGCCGGCGCTCCTGCTCGCGCCAGTCGAACTCGTCAGCCCAGTAGCCGAGCACGTCGCTCAGGTACGCGAGATCGGTGCCCTGGCTCCACGCATCTCCCGGCGCAGCGTCCGGCCAACGCGTTGCGCGGATGCGCGATCGAAGATCCGACAACACATCGTCATCGAGCCGGATCGAGAACGGCGCGACCTGCACGGCACTCCCCCGAGTTCACCGGACGTAACCGGTCTCGACAGCCATTCCGCGCAGCCTAGACCGGCAACTCCCAGAGCCGAACGTAATTCGATGGGTGGCTGCCGCGCCGGATAGGTTCCTCGCATGAGGTTGCTGCTGAACGTCATCTGGCTTGTTCTCTGCGGGATCTGGATGGCGATCGGCTATGTCCTGGCGGGCATCGTCTGCTTCATATTCATCATCACGATCCCGTTCGGGTTCGCGTCGTTCCGCATCGCCGAGTACGCCCTATGGCCATTCGGGCGCACCATCGTTCGGCGTTCGGACGCCGGTGTCCCGTCTGCGATTGGCAACGTGATCTGGCTGATCATTGCGGGAATCTGGCTGGCGATCGGGCACATCGTCACCGGGGCGCTGCTTTGCCTGACGATCATTGGGATTCCGCTGGGCGTGGCGAATTTCAAGATGGTCCCGATCTCGCTTCTCCCACTGGGTCGCGAGATCGTCCAAATCGACGAGATCGCCAGCGACTGAGCGATCCGCCGACTATGACTGACAACTCAGCACTTCAGCCCGCCCATTCACTGCCGATTGTGAATGCGACCGCTGCCGTGAGGAGGCGACGCGATGGGCTGGGCATCCCGCCTGAACCGGTTGTTACTGGGCCAGTTCAGCTCACGCACGCTGACCGCCAAGCCCGCGGTCGCGACGGCGCGGGTGATGGCGACGACAACCGGCCTGTTCTACCTGGCTGGGGGCTGCCTGGTCTTCGTGACAATGCCCGGCCTCGCGCGCGATCACGGTCATACGGGAATCATCGCCGCGATCGCCACCGGCGCGGCTGTCGTAGGCGCGATCCTGTTCGTTCGCGGACGCATGCTGCCCGAGTCCGCGTTCCACGGCCTCATTGCCCTGGGCACGGTGTTGATCGCGGTGGTCACGTCGCTGTCCGGTGGAGGGTCCACCTCGCTCCAGTTCGGACCAATGTTCGCGTTCGTCGCCGTCGACTGCTTCTTCTTCTTTGCTTGGCCGGCCGCGCTCGCCCACCTCGCCTTCCTCGCGGCCTGCTCGCTGATCGCGTTCCAGGTGGTGGGCCTTCCGCTTGGCAACATCGTGATTCAACTCGCCTCAGCCGCACTCGTGGGTTTCGTCGTCGGCTGGCTGGCTCGCGCGGCGTCGGCCGCTGAGCGGGACGTGCTCACCGGCCTGGTCAATCGGCGCGGGTTCGACAAGGCGCTGCGGACGGCGGTAGACGATGCCGAACGCACCGGGGGTCCCCTGTCGCTCGCCGTGCTCGACTTCGATCAGTTCAAGCTTGTCAACGACCGAGGCGGTCACGTTCACGGCGACCGCCTGCTGCAGGCGGCAGCGCGGGAGTGGGCGACACAGCTGCGTTCGGGACAGACGCTGGCGCGGGTCGGCGGTGACGAGTTCGCGGTCATCATGCCGGGATGCCCGGCCAATCGCGGAGCCGCCGTCGCCGATCAACTGCGCAACGCCGTCAGCCGGCTCACCAGCTGCTCGGCCGGGGTCGCCGAGTGGCAGCCGCAGGACTCGCAATCGATGTTGATTGCCCGCGCCGACACGTCCCTTTACGAGGCGAAGAGCCGAGGCCGCAACCAGACGGCGCAGCACGGACTCGACTACCACGGCGACTCAGCGGAGATGCTGGCCTCCCTGTCCGCCGGCGAGTTTCAGGTCTGGCACCAGCCGATCGTCGACCTGCAGTCCGAAACCGTCGTCGGCACCGAAGCGCTGATCCGCTGGGCGCACCCGGTTCGCGGGCTCGTCGCGCCTTCCGACTTCATCCCTTTTGCCGAACGCACCGGAGCCATCCACGACCTAGGCGCGTTTGTACTGCGCCACGCCTGTCTGCAGGCGGCGGATGTCTGCGACGTCGCCGGAGGCCGCTCACTGTCCGTCAATGCCTCGGGCAGCGAACTGCGCAGCCCCGACTACGTCGGTGCGGTACGCGAAGCGCTCCGGCAATCCGGCGTCCTACCCGGCAACCTCGTCATCGAGGTCACCGAGTCGACGCTCGACGCCGACCAACCGGCCGTCATCGACACCCTGCACCGACTACGCGAGATGGGCGTGCTCATCGCGATCGACGACTTCGGCACTGGGTACTCGTCACTGAGTCGCCTCGACCGGCTGCCGGTGGACATCCTCAAGATCGACCGGACCTTCGTGGCGGCGATGCCCGACGGCGGCGGGCCCATCATGCAGGCACTGATCGGCCTTGCCCACGGGCTGAATCTCACGACCGTGGCCGAGGGGATCGAAACCCGGCGGCAGGCGGACATCCTGCGGCGGCTGGGCTGCGACAAAGGTCAGGGCTACCTGTTCGGCCGGCCGCAGTACGTCCCCGGGCCTCGATCTCCGCGCACCGTCGTGGCCGATCGCGCGCCGGCGACGATCGCATCGAACATGGATCGCGCCAGTCTGATTCGGTCATGGTGCTGACGCAACAAATCACGGCATCTCAGAGAAATCGCTTGCACAGCAGGGATCTCGAACACCGGCACTGAACGATGGGACTGGTGGGGCGGCCGGGACTCGAACCCAGGACCAAGGGATCATGAGACCCTCGATCCATCACAACAGAGCCATCGAGGGGCGAACTCGCCTGACGATTCCTGAACCGTGCGAGGCCAGTAATCACTGCAGTGGAACCAGATTTCGCGTCATATTTGATGTCACGGTCCGCCCTGCCCATCGGCAGCCCACGCGCCCAGCTCGTTGCGCGGCGGTCGAGACCGGCCGACCGTCCGTAGGTGGGTCAAGGCGAGCCTGCCTAGTCCGAGGCCTTGGACTTCGGGGTCGAGGGAAATCCTGGCGATGTGGCCGGTTCGGCAGTCGTTGCAGACGGTGTAGCCCGGCATAGATCATGGCCACGACGACCGCCCCTGGCACGATCACCGACCGTCTGGCTGATCGGGCCGCCGCACTGGTAATGATTTGATCACCCCACCCGGCCCGCCATCGTCATCAGCACGAACCTTCCGGGGACCTCGATGATGAGCCAGATCCACAAAGGGCCGCCGCCGGAGGATGTTTTGAACTGGATGACGTAGCGCCGCCCGAGCGATGCGGCGTGTTTGGCATCCAATTCGGTGACCGCAGCCGTGGCGCGGGTCTTCCGTGCTTGTCATTACGGAGGACGGATCGGGTCTGGTCTTAGATCTCGCTGCTGGCTTTGGCCTTACCGTCCTTCACGGCGGTTTGAAGTGCTGCGTAGTCGCGTTCGTTCTGGTCGGCGTAGGTTTCGGCGAACTCGGCGATCGCCTGGTCGAATTTGGTAGAGCCGCCGAGGTAGGCGGAGAGTGCGACGCGGTCACCGGAGCAGGCGTGGCCTCGGGCGAGGGTCCAGCCGCACAGCCGGGCGTAGATCGCCATTCCTGGGGGAATCATCTGCTCGATGGGCACGGAGAATTTCCAGTCCCGTAGCTGGCGTACGTAGAAGTCGCGGTCCACCCCGTCTGCGCCGGTGGCGCGGGTCCAGCCGAGGAAGATGTCGCTTTGGGCCTGCATCAGGTGCTGGCCGGCGACGACGCGCTCGCCTTCGTTGTTGTACTGGCTGCGCCCGCAGTACTCGGCCAGGACCGAGGGCTGGGCCTCCTTGGCCTGCAGGAACAGTGGTTCGATTCCGTCGCCGGTCTCCATCAGCACGATCCAGGCGCGGGTGCCGACGCTGCCGACCCCGACGACCTTGCGGGCCACCTGGATCATCGCGAACTGCTCGAGCAGATGGCGCCGGTCAGACTGCAGGCTGCGCCGGTACTTGCCCAGCACCGCGTTTAGTTCTTCGAACAGCGCATCGGCCTGCACATCGCTGAAGACGTCCTCGATCGGGACGATCATCGGCGGGTCGGCGATGATCTGCCTGCGCCCGTCGACGACGGTGGTGAGCTTGCCCAGCGCCTGCATGCTGTCGCGGCTATGGGCCTTGGCCAGCAGTTTCTCGCCGACCTTGAGCCTTTTCGCCTTGATCTGAGACCTGAACTGGCTGAGGGTCTGCTCGATGTCCATGTGGGCGTACCAGACCTCCAGCAGGGACTGCTGGGCGAAGTCGCGCATCGCCGTGCGGTAGCCCTCGGCCGCGGCTAGGACGATCTTGCGGCGGTCCTTGGCCCCGAACCCGTTGTCGCGCCCGGCCACCGCCAGGCTCGCCGCCAGCCGCTTGACATCCCACTCGAACGGGCCGGGAAGCGTCTCGTCGAAGTCGTTGACGTCAAAGACCAGCCGCCGCTCCGGAGAGGCGAACGCCCCGAAATTCGACAAGTGCGCGTCGCCGCACAACTGCACCCTCAGCCCCGAGGTGGGCGTATTCGCGAGATCCGCGGCCATCGGTAGCGCGGCGCCGCGGTAGAACGTGAACGGCGAGACCAGCATCCGCCCATGCCGGATCGGCACCAACTCCGGCACCCGCGACTTGGCCTGGGCCAGCAACAACCCGACCGGATCACGCGACACGTCTGGCACGAACTCCGCATGCGACTCCAACGGCGCCACCGCCCGGGCATCCTTGCCCTGCGCCACTCGATCCGCACGACTCAGCTGCTCCACCGTCCGTGCCTGCACTGAACCTTTACCGGATGCCCGCGCGGCAGGGCTCGCCGACACGCCACCCTTAGTCTTCACAGTCATGGCCATTCCCTTTCGCCTAGGCCGGAGCTGTCAATAACCGTCCGTTTCCTCCAACGCGGCCGCGACGTCATACCCGAGCGCGATCGCCAAATCGGGAGCGGCGCAGACGACCCGACCGAGCCCGGCTACCGGGGCGATCACCACCAGCACATCGGCGATCTCGTCCTCACTCGCGCCCGCCGCCAGCGCCCGGCCGGCGCTCCATTCCAGGCACACAGCGGGCGACCCGATAGCCACCGACACCGCCACCTGCAGCAGCGCCGCAGTCTTGGGATCCAGTGTCGATGTCTTGACCAAGCCGAGCCCGAGCTCGGCCTCGACGAAGCCTTCGTCGATCATCGCCACCCTGCGCAAAGTCTCCTGGAATCTCACTGTGTGGCCCATACACGTCCGCTCGCCGCCGGGCCACCATTCCACCTCGGGCCACGGCGAGTTCCATCCACCTGATGGGGGGAAAGACGCCTGTCACCCCAGGAGTCCCAGCTCACGAGACGGGCGACTGTCTACCTGAATGAGGTGCTTCCCAGCTTGCCGGCCGGCCTCATGCCAGTCATGCAGTGTTTGGAGTAGTGAACGGCGGGCCGTCAAGCCGTGCCTTGACCTGAT
Organism: uncultured Actinomycetota bacterium; assembly: GCA_963709985.1. Classification (GTDB taxonomy): domain Bacteria; phylum Actinomycetota; class Actinomycetes; order Mycobacteriales; family Jatrophihabitantaceae; genus DASXRA01. Next base: position 105,388 of record CAVPYQ010000039.1, on the reverse strand, counting down.
CTGAGGCTTCGGCAGACGATTGACCGGCAGACCGTTCGGGGGGACCGACGGATCATGAGCGAGAGCGACGCGCGTCAGCGGGACGGCCGGTCACAGCATGCGGGCGGGTCGGCGTTCGACCTCGTCGCGTCCAAGCTCCGTCGTCCGCTAATACGGCCCGGGACCGTGCGCCGGCCGTCTCTGATCGATCGTTTAACGCACGCGGACGCCCGTCCCATCGTCTCAGTCGTCGCGCCGGCCGGTTACGGCAAAACGACGCTGCTCGCGCAGTGGGCCGAGCGTAGCGGCCAGGCCTTCGCTTGGGTGTCGGTCGACGAAGCAGATAACGACGCGAAGGTCCTGCTCAGCTACGTCGCGGAAGCGCTCGATGCCGTCGAGGCCATCGATGAGCGGGTGTTCGACGCACTTGCCTCCCCGGTGAGTTCGGTGCCCGGCTCGGTTGTCCCCAGGCTGGGGTCAGCTTTTTCGTCGATGACCTCACCGGTCGTGCTGGTCCTGGACGACGTGCACCTGCTCCACAACTCCGAATGCCGGAGCGCGCTGTCGATGCTGGCCGATCACGTGCCGGGCGGCTCGCGACTGGCATTCGCCGGCCGAGCCGAGCCGCCGCTGCGGATCGCGCGGCTGCGCGCCGAGGGCAAGATCATCGAGATCGGCCCGAAGGACCTGTCGCTGACCCTGGAGGAGGCGTCATCGCTGCTGCACAACATGGACCTCACCCTGGCCGAGGAAGATGTGGCCGAGCTTCATCGGCGGACCGAGGGGTGGCCGGTCGGGCTGTACCTGGCGGCTCTCTACCTCAGGGAAGGAGGCACGTTCGCGACTGCGGCGGTGTCCTTTGGTGGCGACGACCGCCTGGTGAGCGAGTACATGGAGTCAGAGTTCCTGTCGCGGATCTCCCGCCAGCAACGGGCGTTCCTGACCCGGACCGCGGTCTTGGAGCGCACATGCGGGCCGCTTTGCGAGGCGGTCCTCGACGTGGACGGGTCCGCCGCGATCCTGGCCGACCTGGCCGGGTCGAACTTGCTGCTGGTTCCGCTGGACCGGCGGGGAGAGTGGTACCGCTGCCACCATCTGTTCCGCGACATGCTGCTGGCCGAACTGCACCGCCTGGAGCCCGACCTGATCCCTGTCCTGCGGCGCCGAGCCGCCAGCTGGTACCTGCGAAACGGCTCGCCCGAGGAAGCGCTGGAGTACACCATGACAGCCGGGGACCTCGATGAGGCCGCCCGCCTGGCGGGGCAGCTCATCGTGCCGGCCTACCGGCAGGGCCGGGTCAGAACCATCCAGCGGTGGTTGCGCTGGCTCGAAGACCGGGGCGGGATCGAGGGACATCCGATGGTCGCAGTGCTGGCCTCGTTGTTTTCCGCGCTGACGGCGAGGCCAGTCGATGCCGAGCGGTGGGCCGATGCGGTCGATCGCTGGCAGTACGGGGACGCGACCCGGCCCGATGACCCTTCCGCTAAGGCGTGGGCCGCCATGCTCCGGGCTATCTTGTGCCGGCAGGGGACCGAACACATGCGCGCCGACGCAGACGAGGCCGTGCGCAGGTTCGCGGCGGATAGCTTCATGACGCCAACCCCCGCCCTTATGCAAGGTATCGCGCGCATCCTGTGCGGTGATCTCGACGGTGGGGACTTGTCCCTGGAGGACGCGGTCGGCGTCGGGGAGGGCGCCGACACGCCCGATGATCTCGCGCTCGCGCTGTGCGAGAGATCGCTGGTGGCAATGGCACGCAACCAATGGGACCGCACCGAAGTCCTCGCCGAACGAGCAAGCACTGTCTTGCGGCGCACGGGGATCGAGGAAAACTACGTGACACCTCTCATCTGCGCGACGCGCGCCCGCGCAGCCATGCACCGCGGAGATGTCGCGGTGGCGCGCCAGGAACTCGTCAACGCCCAGCGCTTGCGGCCGCTGCTGACCTACGCCCTTCCCTACCTGGCCGTCCAGGCCCGGATCGAGCTAGCTCGCGTCCACCTCGCGCTCGCCGACCATGCAGGTGCCACGACGCTCATGCGTGAGGTCGACGACCTGCTCAAGCGCCGGCCCGGCCTCGGGACCCTCGTCGGGGACGCCGAGACGCTCCGGGCCCAGCTGTCCAAGGAACGCGGTTCAAGCGTCCCCGGCGCGTCGGCGCTGACCGCTGCCGAACTGCGCCTGCTGCCGCTGCTGTCCACCCACCTGTCGGTCCCCGAGATTGCCGCGGAGATGTTCCTATCCCGCTCCACGATTAAGACGCAGGCAACGTCGATCTACCGCAAGCTGGGGGCCTCGTCACGCAGCCAGGCCGTCACCCGGTCCCGCGAGCTAGGGCTCCTGGAAGGGTGACGATCGGTTTTCCATCCCATCAGGACGATGGAACCCGGCCTGGTAGCAGATGGACTGGTGCCCAACGGCGAGCGCAAGTCTGAAGGCAGCGCCGCACGTCGCGGGATCGATCGCGCAGGTGAGCGAAGAGGACTGGAGTCAACGCGTCCCCGATTCCAACAGCACAAGGTGTCGGCTCGACGTCGTCAACCAACCAGCTAACCAGGGGCGCGGGTGGGTGCCGCCGGCCTGGGCGCAGTCGGGTTCGCAGTCGGACCTTCGCACTACCACCGCTGGCCGCGACTGCGGCCTGCGCCTGAGCCGGCAAACTGCTGCGCGACAGAGACGCCACACAAGCTCGACCCGATCCACGCGTTCCCCCTGAGGCGGTCCGCCGACCTCAAAGAGTAGTTGCCGAGCGGACATGTCCGTCTAGCGCAGAGTGCTGGCTTCACGTGCCTGGAGGCGGTTGCGCGTCCTGGTCTGAGGCAGCACTGGGTGGAAGCGGCCAGTGCGACCGTCTGTGTTGGATTGTCGTCAGGGGCGTTGTACGGACTCGCTCAGACAAACCTCTCCGAACGTCTTGGCGGGCAGGCTTGGCCACCGTTCGGATACACCTCTTCGGGGGATGACTCATCGCGCCTATGGGCGGATCGTCGTCGCGGTCATATAGGTGTTCGTCATCAAGGTTTCCGGCTGCTCATCGTGGGTTGACCCGGCGCCGGTGGAGTGCAAGACGAAGAGGAGGACCGATGAGTGAGCCTGACCGAACGAAGCTTCCGATTCGCAGGCCGACCTTTCAGGGGGTAAGCAACAAGACGCTGGCCGGTTCGGAGCCTGACTGGAACCTGATCGGGCACGTCGAACCGCCGGAGGGTTCCCCGAATGTGTTGCTGGTACTGATCGACGACGCAGGTTTCGGCAACGCGGGCACGTTCGGTGGGCCGATTGACACCCCGAACTACTCGCGGATGGCCGCGCAGGGGTTGCGGTACAACCGGTTCCATGTCACCGCGCTGTGCTCGCCGACGCGGGCGGCGTTGCTGACCGGGCGGAACAACCACGCGGTCGGCTTCGGGTCGGTGGGTGAGTTCTCCAGCGGCTTCCCGGGCTACACCGCGATGGTTCCGCGTGATTGCACGCCGTGGCCGCGGATCCTGGCGGAGAACGGGTACAGCACCGCGGCGTTCGGCAAGTGGCATCTGACCCCCGACGGCCAGCAGGGCCCGGCCGGGCCGTTCGGGCGGTGGCCGAACGGGTGGGGCTTTGACTACTTCTACGGCTTCCTGGGCGGTGACGCCGGGCAGTGGGACCCGTGCCTCGCCGAGAACCAGAAGATCATCGGCACCCCGGAGACCTTCTACGACAAGGAGAATCCCTACTACCTACCCGATGCCATGGCCGATAAGACGATCGAGTGGCTGCACGGTGTCCGGGGGCAAGACGCCGACAAGCCGTTCCTCGTCTACTTCTCCACCGGGTGCAGCCATGCCCCGCACCATGTCGCGCCCGAATGGGCGGACAAGTACAAGGGCAAGTTCGACCAGGGCTGGGACGCATCTTCGTGAGCAGATCTTCGCCCGCCAGAAGGAACTGGGTGTGATCCCCGCGGACGCGGCGCTGACCGAGCGCGACGAGGCGTTCCCCGCCTGGGATGACGTTCCCGACAAACTCAAGACCTACTACGCGCGCCAGATGGAGGTCTACGCCGGCTACTCGGAAAACGCCGACTACAACGTCGGCCGGGTGATCGACGCGATCGACGAACTCGGCGAGCTCGACAACACGTTGATCATCTGGATCTGGGGTGACAACGGCGCCAGCATGGAAGGCACGATCACCGGCTCGTTCAACGAGATGACGATGCAAAACGGCGTCCCGCTCACCGACGAGATGCAGCTCCAGCTCGCCGAGCGTTATGGCGGCATCGAGGCCTGGGGTGGCCAGATGATGGATCCGCACTACTCCGCCGCGTGGGCGTGGGCCGGCAACACACCGTTCAAGTGGGGCAAGCAGGTGGGTTCGCACCTGGGCGGCACGCGCAACCCGATGGTCGCGCACTGGCCGGCGCGCATCGCCGACGCGGGCGCGCTGCGCTCGCACTTCACCCACGCTATCGACGTCGGGCCGACCGTCCTCGACCTCCTCAACATCCCAGCCCCGTCCACTGTGGACGGCATCGAGCAAGAACCCTTCCACGGCGTGAGTTTCGCGGACTCACTGACCGACGCGACCGCGCCAGAACACCACACCCAGCAGTACTTCGAGACCATCGGTAACCGAGCCATGTACAAGGACGGCTGGTGGCTGGCGATGAAGACCGAGCGCATCCCGTGGGTGCTCACCCCGGATGCGATCCGGCCCTACGCACCCGGAGTGTGGGACCCCGACGCCGGCCCCGCCGAGCTGTACTACCTGCCCGACGACTTCACCCAAGCGAAAGACGTCGCCGCCGAGCACCCCGACAAGGTGGCCGAGCTGAAGGAGCTGTTCTGGGAGGAGGCAGAAAAGTACAAGGTACTGCCACTGCTCGCCACCCTGTCCGCCTTCTTCGGCATCCTCCCGCCACGACCCGACGCCGCTCCAATCGAGTACCGCGGCGACGTCCAGAACATCATGTCCGGGATGATCCCGCGCATCTACAACCACTCCTACACGATCAGCGCCGACCTGGTCGTGCCCGCCGACGGGGCCGAAGGCGTCATCGTGGCCGAGGCCGACCACCTCGGCGGATTCACGCTGTTCGTCGAGGACGGCAAACTCACCCACACCTACTCGATGATGGGCGTGTTCATCTACCGGCAGCAGGCCGAGGAGCGGCTGCCGCCCGGCGAGGTCAACGTACGCATGGACTTCGCCGCCGACGGAGCCAAGCCCGCCACCGGCGGCGAGGTGACCCTCTACATCAACGACCGGCCCGTCGGCAAAGGCCGCATGGACCACACCGTCCCGATCCGCTTCTCCGCCTACGCCGGCATGGACATCGGCCGCGACAACGGCGGGGTCGTCGACCTGAGCTACGAAGACAAGAAGCCCTTCGCCTTCACCGGCACCGTCAAGAAAGTCGTGTTCGACGTCAAGGCGCATCCGTCAACCCAGGACGAGGACACCCTGCACGCCGCCGCACACCACGGCCACGCCGGGCACGGACTCTCGCAATAAAGCACGCCCGCAAACCGCAGGAGCAACCAATGAAAATAGATGACGAAACGACCGACGTGCTGATCGGCGGCTACCTATCCGCCGACGCCGCCAAAGACGACTACGAAGCCGCCCTCGCCAGCGGCGGCTACCTGCACGGCGCGGTAGTCGTCAGCAAAGACCTCGAGGGCAACCTGTCCGTCGAACAGACCGACCACATGGTCCGCGAAGGCGCAGCCGGCCTGGGCGCCGTCGGGCTAGCAGTCGGACTGTTCGCACCACCACTGCTGGCCGCGACCGCCGTCGGCGCAGCAATCGGCGCCGGAGCCGGCAAACTGCTGCACCACAGAACCGCCGACAAACTCGAAGAGCAAGCCGGAGCCACCATCCCAGTCGGCGGCTCCGGCCTGATCCTCGCCTACCCACACTCGGCAGCCGACAAAGTCGAACCCGCCGTTACCCGCGCCGTCAAGAAAGTCGTCGGCGAAGCAGAAGGCCACCACGTGCAAGCCCTCAAAGGCGCCATCGCCGATGCCCAACAGAAGATGGCCGAAAACGGCGCCTGACGCTGCGCCGAGGCTGTCATGTCATCACGACGGTCTCTATCCATCTATCACCCGGACACACGCCGCCCCGAACCGCGCCACAAGTTGTCGCCGGGCCGCCGTGAAGTGTCGAATGCTGCAGAAGGGACGAGAATATGATCATCACCGCGCTGCCTTTAGCGTCACAGGACTACCCGCTGCTGAACCTGTTCTGGACGATGTTCTGGCTCTTCTTGTGGGGGCTGTGGTTCTTCCTGCTGTTCCTCATCATCATGGACATCTTCCGCAGTGACGATCTCGGTGGCTGGGGTAAGGCTCTGTGGCTGATCTTCGTCATCGTCGTGCCGTACCTCGGCGTGTTCGTCTACCTGATCGCGCGCGGCGGGTCGATGGGCGAACGGCGAGAAGCGCGCCACGCATAAGAAGCCGTCGCTGAAGTCTCGGCGTGGTGTCGTGATGGCCACGTGTCGGATATCGATCATGGCTGGTCGTGTCATACCGAAGATCACCGAGAAGGTGCCGAAGCGAGCACCTCGGTCGTCGGGGAGGCTGCGGCGTGTCCGCCATCGGGCACGGGAAGGACTTAGGCGCCGCACGATAAGAAGGCAGGCGCACCATTCGCGATGGCCGTTCGAAACGGTCGGGCTCCGCGAAGGTCGTCGCCCGCGTAACTGCGCGGCGCTCGTATCGGCGGTCACCGCGCTGGGATGGATCTCGTGAGCGATAGCGACCGGCCGGCGACGGACAACGAGCCGGGCGGCGAGCACCCGCCTGGCCTGCACGCACGGGCCGCCCGTCGCGCGGCGACGGTCAGCGACCGGTTGTCCGGCGCAGCTGTGGGGCATGTGTGGCAGCGGCTGAACGCGATGGATTTCATCAACCGGGCGATGCTGTTCGGTGCGGTGCTGTTTCTGTGCTTCGTGCCGTTCATTCTGATCATCGAAGCCCTCGCCGGGCACAGCGCGGCCACCCGGCTCATCAAGCATTTCGGCCTCACCGGCGAAGCCGCCACCGCGACGAGCACAGTCTTCACGTCGCCTTCCACGACCTCCGCCGGGATCACCGGGTTGAGTTACGTCGTCTTCGTGCTCGGCGGGATCGCCGCCGCTGCCGCGATCCAGGAACTCTACGAGCGCGCCTTCGATCTCGAGACCCGAGGAATCAAAGACACTCCTCGCCGGCTCGTGTGGCTGGCCGTCCTGCTCGGCTGCGCCGCGCTGGTCTCCTGGGCCGGACCCTCCGTGCACGCGGCGGGAGGCCCCGTGCTGCTCGCCCTCCTCGCGCTGTTTGCCGTCACCGGTTTCTGGTGGTTCACCATGTGGCTGCTGCTGGGCGGGCGGGTGTCCTGGCGGGAGCTGTTCCCGTCGGCTCTCGCGACCGCCATCTGCTGGCTTGCGATGAGCGTCGTGTTCAACCTGACCATGTCCGACACGATCACCTCGAACTACAAGAAGTACGGCGACATCGGTGTCGTGCTGGCGTTCATGTCGTATCTGATCGCGGTCGGGGTCGTCATCATCCTCGGCGCCATCATCGGCGTTGTCTGGCGACTGCGACGGACCGTCGCGCCCGACAGCGGTGCGCCGGCGCATCAGAGGGAACCACCGGTGGCTCCGGAGGTTGTCGACGACCACCAGTAACCTTGAGTTGCCAAGCAGCGGGCCCGGGGCCGTCGAGTCTCACTCTCTGGCGGCCAAGTCATTCGGATGTCAAGGGCCGCCCAGGTCGGCGTCGCTCTTGCTATCGGATCTTCGTTGCTGGCCGCGCTGTACGGCCCGCAGGAGTACTTGCGCGCCGGCGCCGAGAATCACAAGGTCGCCGAGCATCTGGACGATGAGCATTACGCGGGCGGTCTCGGATTTGGCGGTGATGTCTCCGAAACCCACCGTCGAGAAGACAGTCACACTGAAATACAGGGCGTCCGTGCGGGTCAGCGGCTCGCTGAAATTGGCTGCGGAGGCTCGTTCCATCAGGAAGTACGTAGAGGCGAACAGCAGCAGATAAAGGGGAACGATCATCCCCAGCGCCTCGGCAGCCCGCAGCGCCGGGTAGCGCGACCCGGCGATCCTTCTGATCTGCCACACGGTGACGCTCGCGAACACCAACAGGCCAAGCAGCAAACGCCCCGCAGTGCCGGCATCCAACGGCCGGTCGAGCGGTAACACGTAGTAGAGAACCACAAGAGCGGTAGCGACCAGGAGACCACGAAGCACAGCCCAGATAATTAGCCGCCGCCGTCTGGCCGGGGGCAGTTCCTGGGGAGCGGTCATTGGCACCCGCGCAGCGTGTAGTTGGTAGTTGTAATTGGTAGTTGCAGGCTAGCTGCGTGACGCAGGTGGAGGAAGTTCACCCAGCTCGCTGATACTCGGGCTCCCGGCGGCTGCGTGCCAGGTTTGGTTGGTGGCCAGCGATAAGAAAGCGGACGGTTTCGCCTCTATACCGACGGCGTCATGCCACTGGTACCCGGACGAGTGACCATACGGCGAGCGAGTGAAGCTGCCGCCAGGCGGTCTGGCGCGCGGGCGTCGCGCCGGGGTCTGACGCAAGCCCAGAGGGAATCTTTCTCGGCTGGATCCGCGTCGCTGGCCGGAGGTGCTGGCGGACCGCGACTTCTACCGGCGATCGATTCCCAGCTGTGCGGATAGACGTTCGCCCGGGCCCACGCCCGCTCGGTGTGCTGCATCGCCCATTCCGCCGACCTCAGCGGCTCAGAATCAGACCAAGTGATCGCCGATTTCTCCGAAAGCTACGCCGACCAGAACCAGCGCGGCTACGCCAAGCTCCAAGCCGCCGCTAACGGATGGCGAGCTGTTCCACGCCAAGATATGTACGACGGCACCGACCAGATCCGTTCATCCGTTCCGAGAAAGCGGAGAAAACGACAGACTTGAGTCTTTCGTCGGTCGTATCGGCGCTGCCCGATCACTCTGGTCTATTTCCTCGCAGTTGCTTGCCCTGTGAACCTTCAAACACCTACCTCTCTCAAGCATCAGCAGTGCGGGCGTTGAGGCGAGCTTTGCTCGCAATGCTGATCAGACCAGATATCCAGCGCTTGAGGACGGCCTCGTGCCGACCGACACCCGCGCTCTCGTTTCGTCTCATCAGGCTGACGCCAAGCGAGCGTGACAGCGGCAAAATCCGACGTGAACACGTACGACGCGTGCCGCTGCAGCGCCTCGCGTTCTGTGCAAGATTGAGGTGGCATCATGATCTAGGCAATTCTCGCGCTGCTAGGCGTTCCGCTGTGGCTCTGCGCGATTGGCATTTTCGCCTTGGTCTTCCGCAACCGCGGCCTGCGCAAACGATATGCCGATATCCCGTTGCGGCTGCGTGCTGACGGCAAGGGTCGCTGGCATCGAGGGCATGGACTGTGGGTCCACGATGTCCTCGGTTTTCGCGGCAGCCCAGCAGCCTGGAACGAGAAGCTGTTATGGGCGACCAGCGGTACCCCCCGTGAGCTGACCTCCGAGGAGGCACACAAGTTCCGCCGGCTTGATCAGCCTGTTGCGGCGAGCTTCACCGTCGTCGACGGCCCTGCCTTCGACGTAGTCACAACGCAGCAGCATCGATCGCTCCTGCTTGGCCCATTCCAACAACGCCACCCGCAGGTGGATCCCAAGTGATAGGTCAGCAGTCGAGCCTGGCCGCGCGACGGCGTTGATCATCCAGTGGTTGTCCGCCGGGCGGCCGTGTGATGGGAGTTCGGGATTACCGATGCGAGCAAGACGATGAGCGATGCCGATGTTGAACTGGGGCCGGTCAACTATGTGGCGGTCGCGTTCCCGGTGGGCCAGGCGAACTCTTCGGGAGAGACGGCGTCCGAGCTGACGGGTCTGATGAAGAGCACCACCGAACGAGTGCTTGACCTGCTGCTCACGCAGGACATTGACGGGTCTATGGATGCCGCAGAGCTGCGCAATGCCACGCAGCTCGGCCGCGATCAAGTCCGGACAGCTGAAGGCGCTCGAAGGGGTGTAGGGACGTGCTCATTCATCAACGAAGGGCGAGTGCCGAACGTGACCGTCGGACCAAGGTTACGTGCGTGACAGCTGGCGCCGGCCTGCTGAAGAACATGGTCGAAGTGCCATCGGGAGACTTCTTAATGGGCAGCGACGAGCACTATCCGGAAGACCGGCCCACGCATCGCGAGCACGTCGCAGCGTTCCTGATCGACGAGCATCCCGTCACGAACGCCGAGTTCCGACGGTTCGTAAAGAACACCGCCTACCACACGAGCGCGGAGACCGCACCGAAGGCCGAGGACTTCCCGGAAGCCGACGCCGCCGATCTCCTGCCCGGATCGGTGCTCTTTCGGCCCACACCGGGACCGGTGCCGCCCGACGACTGGGGTCGCTGGTGGCACTGGACGCCAGGGGCGAACTGGCGCGCGCCCGAGGGGCCCAGGCTCCAATCTCGGCGCGCGAGAGCGGCACCCAGCTGTGCACATCTGCTTCGAGGATGCACTTGCCTACGCCTCATGGGCCGGCAAGGCGCTACCTACTGAAATCGAATGGGAGTACACGGCGCGGGCTGGCCGCGAGGCGACGACCTACGCCTGGGGAACCGAGTTCATGCCCAACGGCAAAGCCATGGCCAACACCTGGCACGGCCGGTTCCCGTGGGAGAACCTCGACCCACCGGGACGCGACCGCACAAGCCCGATCGGCCGATTCCCGCCGAGCGACCGGGACTGCTGGACATGATCGGCAACGTCTGGGAATGGACCATGTCCGCATGGACCGACAACCACACCGGTCGTAGCGAGGAGCACTCGTGCTGCGGCCCGCACGGCCCGCTGCGGGAGGAGGATCGGCGCGTGATGAAGGGCGGTTCACATTTGTGCGCCCCGTCGTACTGCCTGCGCTACCGTCCCCCTGCCCGTCAGGGGCAGGCCGTGCGCAGCAGCACCAGCCATCTCGGGTTCCGCTGCGTCGTCCGGCACACCGTGTTCTTCGACGTGGCCCAGGTGCACGAGACGGGCCTAGGGAGCGCGTCGATGCTCCCGCGGGCGCGTCGTGGACGCTTGCTGGACCGGGCCACGGCGTCACGCTACAACTTATTCGCGTCACGTTTGATGTCATGAGCCGGTCGATCGGACCCGAAGCACGGTATCTTGTTCGTACCGATCGTTGCAAAATCCCTTATTTTGCAAGGTGATTCTCACTGTGGGGCGGCTGGGACTCGAACCCAGGACCAAGGGATTATGAGTCCCCTGCTCTAACCAGCTGAGCTACCGCCCCGTCCCGGCGGCTCGTGCCGACGGACCGCTCGACTTTAGCGGGGCGGCTTGCGGCTGCTCCGAGCCGACCCCGCGCGCCGGACGCCTCCGGTTTCCCCGGCGTTCGCGGGCTCAGCCTTCAGGTTCGAGGCAGAACGCTGTCGACGCCTTCGATCGTCCATTCAGATCGCCGCGCTATGCCGGGATCATTACGGACACGACGATACGAATCGAGGAATGATCGTGAAGTATGTACGGCTCGGCAGGACCGGGCTGAAGGTTTCCCGCATCTGCCTGGGCATGATGAGCTACGGCGAGACGACCGAGCGCGCGTGGCATCTGGACGAGGCCGGCGCCGAGCCGATCGTGCGGCGCGCCGTCGAGCAGGGCGTCACCTTCTTCGACACGGCGGACATGTACTCCGGCGGGCTGAGCGAGCAGATCACCGGGAGCCTGCTGGGCAAGCTGTTCGCGCACCGGGACGACTTCGTACTGGCGACGAAGGTGTACTACCCGACCGGGCCAGGTCCCAACGACGGCGGCCTGTCACGCAAGCACATCATGGCGAGCATCGACGCATCGCTGAAACGACTCGGCACCGACTATGTCGACCTCTATCAGATCCATCGCTGGGACTACGACACGCCGATCGAGGAGACGATGGCGGCGTTGCACGACGTGGTCCGATCAGGAAAGGCCCGCTACATCGGCGCATCGAGCATGTACGCGTGGCAGTTCGCCAAGGCGCAGTACACCGCGCGAGATGCCGGCTGGACGCCGTTCGTGTCGATGCAGAACCACTACAACCTGGTCTATCGCGAGGAGGAGCGCGAGATGATCCCGCTGTGCCTGGACCAGGGCATCGGCGTGATTCCGTGGAGCCCCCTGGCGCGGGGACGGCTCGCGGGCAGTTACGGGCGCGGCGGCGAGCGTCGCACGGTCCGCTCGGGCAACGACGAGTTCGGCGACTCCATGTACGTCGAGTCCGACTTCGACGTGATCGACGAGGTGGCCGCCGTCGCCAAGGACCGCGACGTGCCGCCTGCGCAGGTGGCGCTCGCGTGGCTGCTCGGCCGGCCCGGCGTCACCGCTCCGATCGTCGGCGCGACCAAGCTCGGCCACCTCGAGGACGCGATCGCGGCAGCCGACCTCGAGTTGAGCGACGCCGAGACCGCCCGGCTGGAGCAGCCCTACCAGCCGCACTCGGTGCTCGGGCACCGCTGACAGATCACGCCAGCAACTGGGCGACGAGCAGGTCGGCCAGGCCAAAGCCGACCGACTTGAACAGCGTGCGACCACCGCCCGGTGGGGCCACGTCGCCACGGACGAGGCTCGCCAGATCGTGGTCGAACACGTCGGCCCCGACCGCGCCTTCGGCGAGCGCCATGATCAGGTCGCCGGCCTCCCGTCGCGCCGAGTCGGCGTCGTCGACCACCACGAACGACGAACCGACGACGTCGGCGGCCACCTCTCGGTGATCGGGCAGATGCGCGCCGATCGCAATCACGTGGGCGGTCGGCGAAAGGTTGGCGGAGTCCACCACCGGCGTCGCCGACGTCGTGCAGATGCAGACGATGTCGGCACCGGACAGGTCATCGTCCGCGCGGGTGGGCAGCCCCGTCTCGTCGTGCAGTGACGCGGCGAGCGCCTCGGCGCTGCCGGGCGTTCGGCCGCGCACGGTGATCGACGTGATCGGCCGAACTGCGCACATCGCGCGGACGTGCTCGCGCGCCTGCGGCCCGGTACCCACGATCGCCAGACGGGACGCGGCCGCCGGGGCGAGCAGGTCGGTGGCCAGCGCCGACAGGGCGGCCGTGCGGATCAGGGTCAACTCGATCGCGTCAGCGACCAGCACCGGCGCGAGTGAGGCTGCGTCGAACAGGACGTACACGCCCTGCACGCGCACCGGCCCCGCCCCGACCGTCACGAGCTTGACGCCCGTGGCCGATTCGCCCTCCGCGGGCATGACGAGCAACTCGCCGCCGGCCCACGACGTTGAAGTGCGTACCGGCTGCGCCGGGTTGGCTACCGCCAGGCCCGGTCCGAAGCGCCGACACCGCCTGCGGAATCGAGATGGCCGCGCGAACCTGCGCGCCGTCGAGATACTTCATGACCATCCCGTCCCTCTAAATGCGTCGTTCGCGCGGGCTACCGAATTCGCGTCGATCGAATACCCGGCGCGTGCGCTGGCGCTGCCGCCCGCACTGGAACACGATATTGCGATGACAGCCAGTGATGCGGCCCGCATGTACGTGACCATCCATCTGATGCAGCAGACGACGGTGGTCTTCGACGCCGACGATCTCTGGCCGAAGCTCGGCGCGGTCGCCCGGTCGGGCAACGATTTGCCGTCGTTCGCCGAAGAAGTGGCTCGACGACTGCACGCGGACGGCTATGTGGGCTATTCGAGCCAAGCCGGACAACATCACGGTCATCCCGCTCGGCTCGGTCAAACGCATCGACTTCTCGATCATGAACGACGGTTCGTCGCCCCGATAGCCGTGGCCACCTATGTCTTGATCCACGGTGCTAGTTCCGACTCGTGGTACTGGCACCGGGTCGTCCCGCAACTACGAGCACGCGGCCATGACGTGGTCGCGCCGGACCTGCCGACCACCGACGATTCAGCCGGACTGTCCGACTACGCCGACACGGTTGTCGATGCCATCGGCGACCGATCCGATCTCGTCGTGGTTGCCCAGTCGCTGGGCGGTTTCACCGCCCCGCTCGTCTGCGCCCGGGTCCCGGTCGACCTGCTCGTGCTGGTGGCCGCGATGGTGCCCGCACCGGGCGAGTCCGCGGGCCAGTGGTGGGACAACACCGGATACGAGCAGGCCCGGCGCGAGAACGAGGAGCGCGCCGGACGCCCCGTCGACCGCCCGTTCGACCCGATCACCTCGTTCTTCCATGACGTTCCGCACAACATCGTGGCCGAGGCACTTGCCAGAGGCGAGCGGCCGCAGTCCGAGACGCCGTTCGCGAAGCCGTGGCCACTCGACGCGTGGCCCGACGTGCCGACCAAGTTCCTGTTGTGCCGCAACGATCGGTTCTTCCCGGCGGACTTCATGCGGCGCGTCGTCCACGACCGGCTCGGAATCGTCCCGGACGAGATGAACAGTGGCCACCTGCCTGCCCTCGCACACCCGGCCGAACTTGTCGAGCGTCTGGAGTCCTACCGGACCGAATCCTGACTGCACCTCGCCCCGCTCCGTGCCGGCTGCCCGATCGCGCAATTCTTTCGCGCCCGCACCCGCTTTGCCGAAATGAGCGCGCACTCTGTCGCCATGCGCTTTTGCCCGCTCGGGAATGCACCCGAGGTTCACCGCGGAAATCTGCGTCGCCTCGGCACGGGCAATCGAGTGCGGGACGCCCGCCGGAAAACATATGGCCAAAAAGGTCGAAGGGGCACTCGGGCGTGATCAAGATGGGACCTTGGACCCTATCTGCTTGACACTCGCGCGTGGAGCCTGGCTGCTGGAGTTCCCTCGCGTTTGGTGAAGGTAGTTATTCGGCGTGCATTCATCATTTATGAAGGGTGGCCACTCAGATGGCGTCTCCGCACTCAGGTAACGGTGAAGCGATTCCGGCCGGTTCCGACGGGCCGGCCGACGCGGCGGGGTCAGCCGGGCCCTACGGGGATCACCCGGATCGGCCGGATCACTCGGATCGACAGGGTCTCCGCCCAGGAGAACCGGCGCCATCCTGATGGCTGTCGGCGCCCTCGCCGCCGTGGTCGCGGGAGCCGTCATCTACCGCATGAATGCGCCGCATCTCAATATCGTCGCGGTCGAACTCGGCGGCCGGGGCCAGCCTTATCCGCTGCCCGCCCAGACGTCGAGTGCATTGCGGTGGGACTTCCTCTTCATACTCGGATACGGGATCGCCCTGAATCTCGGCACCTATGTCGCGCGCTTCGTGGCGCACACCCCCATGGCGATGAATATCGTGCGCGCCGGCCAGATTTCGGCCGCCGTAGCCGTTGTCGCGGACTGCCTGGAGAACCTGTTCCTGCTTACCGTGACGGGGCACCCGGCCATGGCCCACGGGTCACGCAGCTTCCTGCTCGACGCGGCAAGCGTTTCTGCCGTACTGAAGTTCTGCGCGTTCATTCCGGCCGCGGCGATTGCGCTTACCGGCATCGTCTTGACGATTATCCGTTGTATGAGCAATTCACCGCGCCGACTGCACAGAGTGGAGCGAGAAAGACATCGAATACAAGGCGCCGCACGCAATGGAAGACGATCCGGCGGGCCCCGCCGGCCCCGTTCCGGAACGCAATGACGGCGTCCGGTGGCGCGCCGGCTTCGAGGTGCCCGACGCGGCGGCGATTACCGAGAACCGGGCAGCCGGCAAGCCGGTGGTCGGATTCTGCTTGTCCGGTGGGGGTGTTCGGGCCGGCAGCGTCGCACTGGGCGTACTGCAGGAAATGCGTTCGTCCGTGGTGGACGCCGATTACCTGGTATCCGTGTCGGGCGGCGGCTACACCGCCGGAGCGTTCGCCCAGGCGCTCACCGGTTGTGAGCCGAGTGCCGCACAGTCGGGAAACGACGCCATGCCCGGCACTGTCCTGCGAGATCCGTCGCGGGCGCTCAGCGCTGGCAGCGTCGACGAAGACCACGTCCGCCGGCATTCGTCCTATCTCGCCAGCACCACCACGGAACTCGTCGTGTCGCTCGGCCTCGTCATGCGTCACCTCGTGCTGTCACTGACGGTTCTGTTCGGTCCGGCCGTCGTGGCGGGCGTCATGTTCGGCTGGTTCTACCGGTACGTGCCCGTCGCCGATCTCGCTCGACTGCGCCCCGAAGGGACGTCCGAGTTCAAGACGCCGTTCCTGATCTTCCGGGCCGACGCGTTGATCGTGCTCGGCGGCGTATCGGTGATGGCCATGACCTTCTGGCTGCTCTCGCAGTTCGCGGCAGCGCACCGCAGCCCGAGCGTTCGTGCCCTGCGCCACGCGTCGAAGTACATGACGATGCTGGGCGTCGTCGTGGCCGCCATGACCGTCGTCATACCGCTGCTGGCCTCGACGGCCGCCTGGCTGCTCTCGCTGAGCCGCGGCGTCGTGCACGTGGCGATCGGCGGTCCCGTAGGCAGTTTGCTGCTCACCTACCTGGCAACACTCGCGTCGGTCGGCTGGCGCAGCCGGACGACGATCGCCAAGCAGGTGAAGGGCGCCACCGCGAAGGACGGGAGTCCGTCGCTGATGGCTGCGGTGCCCACCGGGATCACGCAGAAGCTGTTCGTCGCCGCGGCCTTGGTAGTGCTCGGCGCCGGGTGGCTGATGTTGTTCGGCGGAATGGTGCTGACCCACGGTGATCCGGCCGCGCTGTGGTCGGCGGTTGCCGTCGGCGCAGTGGTTGTCGTGCTCGGCGGCATCATCGACGAGACCACGCTGAGCCTGCATCCGTTCTACCGCGGACGCATCGCATCGGCATTCGCGGTGCGGACGGTGCGGCGCGACAGCGACGGGCAGATCGTCGCGATGCCCTACCGCTCGGAGGAACGCACAACCCTTTCCGAATATGGCCGGGTTGCCGAGGGAATCCGCTTCCCGACGGCGATGTTCGCCGCGACCGCGAACCTGACCGGCGAATACCGCACGGCACCCGGTCGCAACGCCTCGTCCTACCTGCTCAGCGCCGACTGGGTGGGCGGCCCGGATGTCGGCTGGATCAGGACCTCTGACCTCGAGGCGCTCGCCACCCCACGGCTGCAACGTGATCTGACCGTCCAGGGCGCGGTTGCCGTCAGCGGAGCGGCGTTCGCCTCCGCCATGGGACAGGGAGCGCGCTGGTTCCAGATCCTGCTCGCCATCTCCGGCGCCCGCCTCGGCGCGTGGCTGCCGAATCCGATGTTCGTCAAGGAGGCGCACGACCGCGCCCGCGCCGACGACTGGCGCTACCCCCGCCTTCCGCACACTCGCCGGCTCAGCTACCTGCTCCGGGAGATCTTCGCGATCCACCCGCACACCGACCGGTTGCTGCAGATCACCGACGGCGGCCACTACGAGAACCTCGGCCTGGTCGAACTGTTACGCCGCCGGTGCAGCTACATCTACTGTGTCGACGCGAGCGGCGACAGCCCGCCGACGGCGACGACACTCTCGCAGGCGATCGCGCTGGCCCACGACGAACTCGGCGTGACCATCACGCTCGATCAGCATCCGTTCGACAGTGAACCGGGCAGCGGCACCGCGATCGAACCGAAGGATCCGCTCAGCGTCCTCAATGCGCGACTGTCGAAGACGCCGATCATCACCGGCACGATCACCTACCCGCCCGAGGCGGGCATCACCGGGCCGACCGATCCGCCGGCCACCGGGCATCTCATCGTGGCCAAGACGCTGCTGTGGGACGAGATGCCGTACTCGATGCTGTCCTACGCGGCCAAGCATCCAGTGTTTCCCCATGATTCGACGGGTGATCAGTGGTTCGACGCCGGGCAGTTCTCCGCCTACACCGAGATGGGCCGCCTGCTCGGACACCGCATCCGCACGATGGAGCACGAGCGTCAGCCCAACATGCCGCACTGGCGGGAGTTCGAGACCGGGCACGACCACGACCGGATGGTCGCCCGATTCAACGTGGACGCAGCGACGCTTGCCGGCGAGCCCGATTACGGGACGCAGGTCAGCGTCGTGGTCCGCCTGCATGATCCGCAGGCCGACGGAATGCCGGCGTCCGCCGAGAGCACGCAACTCGATGCCGTCGAACGGACCATCGTCGAACTGATCGCCGGACAAGGCGTATTCGTCGGGGTGATCACCACCGGCGGCACCCGGGAATTCGTCATCTACAGCACGGGCGCCGACTGGATTCCCGGTTTCGCCGAGCAGTTGGGACAGAAGATCGTCACGCATCAGGTGAACATCACCGCGCAACTCGACCCCAGCTGGATCCTCTACAACCGCTTCGTCGCGCGACTGATGGCCTGGGCGGGCTGATGGCCTGGGCGGGCTGATCGATCACTGCCGCGTGCTACCGTGTTGAGCGAACGCTTAAATCGATCGCTCAGCCAGGGAATTCGCGATGGCGAATGCGGGTCCACGCCGGGCGGCATCGCCCGGCGCACCGCGTGCGGGCTCGACCGATACCCGTGCGGCGCTGATCGACGGCGCGATCGAGGCGCTTCGCGAGGTGGGCTTCGCCGGTGCGAGTGCACGGGAGATCGCCCGGCGGGCCGGGTGCAATCAGGCGCTCGTCTTCTACCACTTCGGCTCGGTAACCGAACTGCTGCTCGCCGCGCTGGACGACATCAGCACGCGTCGCCTCGAGGCCTACCAGCAGATGCTGGACGAGGCCGGCACGCTGACCGACCTGATCGACTCGGCCCGGACGATCTTCAGCGACGACCTGGACTCGGGGCACGTGGCGGTGCTCGTCGAGATGATCAGCGGCGCGCAGGCGATTCCCGGCCTCGGTGAGCAGGTCGCCGAACGGCTGGCCCCATGGCGGGCATTCGCCGAAACCGCGGTGCGCAAAGGCATCGCCGGATCACCGGTAGCCGCGGTGGTGCCGGTGAAGGACCTCGCGCATGCCGTCGTCGCCGGGTTCCTCGGCCTGGAGTTGCTGGCCGGCCTCGACGGCGATCGCGCCGCGGCGCTGGCGCTTTTCGACCGGGCCCGCATGGTCGCCGCACTGCTCGACCTGACCGGCGTCCCCGGTGCCACCCGCCAAGTCGTCCCGGCGCAAGAGATGACCGTCGACGTCGTCACCGGGGCGTTCAGCTACTCGGGTGCGGCCATCGCGCGCGAACTGCAAGCCGCCGGACGCCGGGTACGAACGCTGACCGGCCATCCGGAGCGGGCACCGGCCGGCAGCGAGATCGACGTACGCCCACTGGCCTTCGACGACCGCGCTGAATTGACCCGGTCACTGCATGGACGTCCACACGCTCTACAACACGTACTGGGTGCGTTTCGCGCACGGCCGGATCGACCACGACGCCGCAGTCGCGAACAGCCGGATCCTGTTCGAGGCGGCAATGCACGCCGGCGTCGAGCGAATCGTGCACGTCTCGATCACCAATCCTTCGTTGGATTCGCCGTATCCGTACTTTCGCGGCAAGGCCGAGGTCGAACGGATCCTCGCCGAGGTCGGTGTCGTCGTACGCAATCGCCCGGCCGGCGATCCTGTTCGGCGGCGACGGAGTGCTGATCAACAACATTGCCTGGCTGTTGCGGCACGTCCCGGTGTTCGCCGTCGGCGGCAGCGGCTCGTACCGGGTGCGGGCAATCCACGTCGACGACCTGGCCCGGTTGTGCGTTGAACTCGGCGCGCGCACCGACACTGCGGTCGTCGACGCGGTCGGCCCGCAGAGCCTGTCGTTCCGGCAGTTGGTCGACACCACGCGAACGGCCGTCGGCAGCCGCGCGGTGATCGTGCCCGTTCCCGGACTGCTGCTCACCTCGCTCGCCCGCGCACTGAGCCTGGCGCTGCGCGACACCCTGCTGACCGGCGACGAATACCACGCCATGACCGACGGATTGGCCGATTCCGACGAGCCGTCCACCGGACGCATCGCGATCACCGACTGGATCGAGCAGAACGCATCCGAACTCGGCACGCACTATGCGAACGAACTCGACCGGCACTTCCGCGGCGCGTCGTCATGAGTACAGCGGTGATCGGTCACGTCGGCAAAGGCCGGTCGGTCGCCCTGTCCGTCGCGCTGCTCTGGAGCGCCGCGATGCCGGTTGCCGCTCTGTGCGTGCCCTTCTACGAGTCCACGGCGGTGTCATCGTCCGGCGTGGTGACGAACGGATCGGCGACGCTGGTAGCGGAGAACGGCCTGGCCGCGCTGCTGATCACGAGCGTTCCGCTGGCCATCACACTCGTTGTCGTCGGCTGCCTGTGGCGGCGCGGTGCACGACCCGGTGCCGGGCCCGCAGCGTGGACCGTCACGGGACTGCTCGCCGGCTTCAATCTGCTCGCGATCATGTCGGTCGGCATCTTCGTCGTCCCGGTCACGGCCGCACTTGTTTGCGCTTGTGCCATTGGACGCACACCGGCGTTCACGTCGAAATAGCTTGTAACAAAGGCAATTCGCACGAACGAGGCGTTCCCGTCTGCCGTGCGGCGGCCGGTCGACGCGCCCGCCGTGCGGTGGGACCATGGGCGCGCCGTGTTCGCGGACGGGCGGACCGGTGCGGTCTGGGGGGATCCGTTGGCCGAGGCAACCAGCAATCCGCGTCGACACGCTCAAGCAACGTCGCACGAGCGCACGGCGACGCGCGCTGTCGACCTTCGCTGGTGGGCACTCGGCGCCGCGATCGTGTTCTTCGCGGTCTTCGTGTGGGGCGGCTACGCGATGGGCTGGCGATGGACCGGCCTGTCGGACTCCGTGACCCTGTGGGACTGGCTGGAAGCCCTTGCCCTGCCGGTCGCGGTCGCCAGCACTCCCCTGCTGCTTCGGCACCGTCGCCGCCTCGGCCGACGGCATCGGGCGGCGATGGCCGCGGGGCTCACGGCGTTCGCCGCCCTCGTGTTTGCCGGATACGTCGTGCCGATGTCCTGGACCGGCTTCACCGGAAACACGTTGTGGGACTGGCTCGAACTGCTACTCCTGCCGCTTGCGGTGGCCACGGCGTCGTTGTGGGCGGCAAGCTTCGGGCAACTGCGGCGCCAACATGTCGCCACCGGCGCGGTGGTCGGTGCCGCGTTCGTCGTCCTCGTGGTACTCGGCTACCTGGAGCCGCTGACCTGGACCGGCTTCACCGGAAACACCGCGTGGGATTGGCTGAAACTCCTACTGCTGCCGCTCCTCGTCCCGATCGTGCTGCTTCCCCTCGTCACCCGGCAGCTCACCGATCGGCTGGCTCCGCCCGAGGACGGCAACGCTTAGGTGCGCTTGCGGGCCGTGAGCAGCAGGTATTCCCACTCCATGACCGTCGAGGACGTGCCCGTGTCGTGGCGCCGGGCGAGATCGGCGAGGTCCTGATCGAGCGCGGCAACACGCTCCGGGTCGTCGGCGATGCTCTTGTACACGGCGATCGTCGGCCCGTAGCAGGCCTTGAAGAAATCACGGAACTCCTCGGGCTCGCCGAAGTGCTCGATCTTGACGGTTTGCCGGCGGGCCGAAACGTCGGTCACCTGATCGGCGAGAAGCGCCGTGACATGTTCCGGGCGGCCCCACAGCGGCGCGGGCTGCGCGCCGGGCGGGGGCGGCGGGGCGTACGGCTTCATCGTCGCGAACATCTGGCCGATGAAGCCCTCAGGCGTCCAGCTGAGCAGGCCGATGGTTCCGCCGGGACGGCAGACGCGAAGAAGTTCGTCGGCGCTCGCCTGGTGATGAGGGGCGAACATGACGCCGACGCAGGACAGCACGGTGTCGAACTCGGCGTTGCTGAACGGCAGCGCCTCGGCATCGGCCTGGCGCCATTCCACCTCAACGCCGTGCTGCTCGGCCTGTCGGCGGCCGGACTCGAGCAGCTCCGGGGTGAGGTCGCTGGCCACGACGCTCGCACCGGCCAATGCGGCCGGAATGGCGGCATTACCCGAACCGGCCGCTACGTCCAGCACCCGTTCGCCCGGGCGCACACCGCACGCCTCGACCAGGGTCGGGCCCAGTTCCGGGATGATGTGCGTTGCTACGGCGGGGTAATCGCCGAGTGCCCACATCGCGCGATGCTTGGCCTTGAGGGCACGATCGGCACGGTCGGCATCGTCGGTCACCTTGGTGGCAGTCATGGATCTCTCCCTGATCGGATCGGCTCGGATTTGGATGCCTAACGGTGCGCGCAGTCCGGCTGCGGGTCATCCGTGCTGCACACGGATTTCGACTCGGTAGCGTCGAGGCGTGACGGGGGACGAGTTGACGACTCGCGAGAGCGCGGTGCTCGCTGCCGTCGAACGCCGGCTCACGAACGCGGAGATCGCCCAGGAGTTCTACATCTCCGTGCGCACCGTGGAGAGTCACATCGCGGCGCTACGCCGCAAGCTCCACGCCGACAGCCGCTCGAAGCTGATCACCCTGGCCGGGGCGCGCAGAACGGCCGTGGTCCACGTGCCGCAGAACTCGTTCGTGGGCCGGCGTGATGACGTCGACGCGGTCCGGGCGCTGCTGGACGGCGCGCGGTGGGTGACCGTCGTCGGGGCGGCGGGCTGCGGCAAGACGCGCCTCGCGTTGGAACTCGCCGCCGCCGATGCACGAGTGCCGGTGGTGGCCGATCTGGAGCACGTCGCGCCGGACGAGGTGGCCGCCGCCGTGGCCAGCGCGATCGGCCTGCCGGGCGGCGCCGGCAACGCCGATCTGCTCGCGGCGTGCGCAGTGGCGCTCGAAGGCCGCCCGCACCTGCTCGTCGTCGACAACTGCGACCGGGTGAGCGATTCGGTCGGCCAGGTGGTGGGCCAGTTGCTCGTGCTGGCCCGCTCGCTGACGGTCCTGGCGACGTCCCGGTCGCCAGTGGGCGCGTCGGACGAGACGGTCTACCAACTGGCCCCGCTGCCAGCGGACGACACGGGCGCGACCCGTCTGTTCCTCGACCGGGCCAGGTCCGCGGCGCCGGCCACGGTGTTGACCGATGCCGACACCCCTCTGGTCGCCGGCATCTGCGAGAGGCTCGACGGGTTGCCGCTGGCGATCGAACTCGCCGCCGCCCGGGTTCGTCACCTCGCGGTCGCCGAGTTGGCCGCGCGGCTCGAGGACGGGTTCGGGCCACTGGACCGTGCCGGGCCGATGAGCCGCCACCGCACCCTGGAGACGGCCTTCGACTGGACGTGGGATCTGCTCGACGATGACGAGAAGTCGGTGCTACGCGCGCTGGCGGCCCTGCCCCGGACGTTCGATCTCGAACTCGCCGAGGCGGTGACCGCGCCCGGATCCGACGGCGTCGTACTCCGGCTGCTGGATCGATCGCTCGTCTGCGCGACCGCGACGGACAGCGACCCACGACGGTTCCGGTTGCTGGGTTCGCTGCGCGCGTTCGTGCTCGATCGCACCGCTCCGGAGACGGTCGACCGCGTACGTCGCACACATGCCGCCTACCACGCGGCGATCGCAGCCGACCTGTCAAAGCGGGCGCGCACCGACGACAGTCGAACGAGCCGCCGAGAAGGCCAAGCGGCTCGCGCCGGAGGCGAATGCCGCCATCCAATGGGCGATCGCCGAGCAGCACGAGCTGGCAGTGCCGTTAGCGCGCGCCCTGGCCGTACTGGTCGAGCAGTACGGCCCGGACGTCGACAGCCTGGACGTGATCGCGCGGGCAGCACGCGACCCGCACGTCAGGCGCGCGGCAACCGCGATGGACCTGCTCGATATCGGCCTGGCCCTGTGCTACGACGACCTGGATCTGGTTTCCGAGCTGGGCGCGCTCGCGCTCGAGATCGCGGGCGACGACGAGGCCGAGCTCGCCGCCCGGCACCTCGCCGGCCACGTGGCGGCCTACCGGCACAACGGCCGATCCGCGCTGGCCCACCTCGACGTGGCCGAACGCCTCGCGGACGAGCGCCTCGAACTCTGGCAGCTCGCATCGGTTCGCCAGGCCAAGGGCCTCGCCTTCCGAGGAGGCGACCTGAACGATCCGGATGCCGCCATCGCCGCGTTCGAATCGTCGATGCGCAGCTACGCGCTCGCCGGCGACGCGATGCACGTGAACAACGCCCGCTACATGATGGCCTCGACGGCCGCCGAGGCCGGCCGTCACACCGACCGCGCCATGAAGTGGGCGCAGCAGTGCGTCGAGTACGGCCACGCGAGCGGGCACCGGCACGAGCTGGCCCATGCCGTACTCACCCGCGCGACGTTGTCCCCGAGATCCGACGTCGACGCAGAATTGTTCGACGCCGTAGACACATTCCGGGCCGTCGGCGACCTCAGGTGCCTGACCCGCAGCTACCTGTACCTCGCCGCGCACCGCCCGGTGGCCGAGCAGGCGCCGCTCCTTCAGCAGGCTCTCGACTTCGCCCGGCGAGCCCATGACATCGCCAACCAGACCACCACGCTGCAACGCCTGATCGCTGCCCACTGGGAATCCGGCGCGCACCGCGAGGCCGCCCTTGCCCTGGGCGCGCTGGCCAATCTCGTCGGTTACGGGCCGGCCGTGCACCGCTGCCCACAAGCCATGGTCGACCAACTCGACCAGTGGGACATCGCAATCGCTGAAGGGCAGGCAAGCGCACCTCAGGCGAACCGCCCACCGTCGGCCTGATACCCGGCCGGCCCGTCACACGTCGCGGATTGCCACCAGGAACCGGTCAGACTCGCAGCGCAGCAACTCGGTCATCTCGGCGAGGCCGCTGTAGGAGCCACTTGTGTCCTGCGCGCCGTGGCTTCCGTCGACGGCGATGGCCACGCCATGGGTCAGCGAGCTCATCTCACGGACCGTGTCGCCGATGCTGCCCATGACCGCCGAGCTCTCGACCGCGACGCCCTGGACGGAGCGGACGAGTTCGATGATGTCGCTGGTGGCCCGCTCGGTCTGCTCGGCGAGTTCCTTGACTTCAGAGGCGACGACGGCAAAGCCGTTGCCGGCCGAACCGGCACGTGCGGCCTCGATATTCGCGTTGAGCGCGAGCAGCTTCGTCTGCGCGGCAACCTTGGAGATGACGGTGACGACCTGGGCGATCTCCTTCGAGCGGTCCTCCAGAGTGCTGACCGTCTCGCGCGCCTGATCGGCCTCGCCGACCGCGCTGGTGGCGGCTTGCGCGAGTCCAGCCGCCGACGCGCTGAGCTCGGTGGCCGACGACGCGATCTGCTCGGCGACGGAAGCAACCGTCGTCTCGAAGTCCCCGGCGAGCTTCTGCCGTACCCGCCCCGCCGCCGCAGTCTGCTCGGCGTAGCCGGCCATCGTCTTGCGGGCGCCGTCGACTTCGGCGGCGGCGACCCGGAACGCACCGGTCATGCCACCGGCGAGAAACTCCCGGTAGAGCCGGCCTTCCCGGGCTGCCTGCAGCGATCCGCGGGACTCCCGCACGAACATGTCGATGCGATCGAGCACCCGGTTCAGCTCGTTGCGCAACGAGACCATCTCGTCGGACTCGACGCCCGGCACGAGTGGAACCCGCGCCTCGAGGTCGCCGCCGGCGGCCCGGTGGCAGACGTCCAACATCTGCTTCAACAGGAGCCGGTAGGCGTCAGTCGCATCCGCCCCGGAGGCGGCGGCTGTGGCGGCATGACGGCTGCGGCGGCGCCCGATGTGCAGCCTCATGCCGCTGCCGATTCAGAGGCCAGCGTCCATACCCACTCGTCGTAGGTCAGGTTCTGCTCGGCGAGGATCTGCTGCATCAGGTCGAGCCCGGCTCCCGCCGCATCGACCGGTCGCGTGTGCCCTCGCTCCGCCGCCAGCAACCGCGTGTAGATGGGCTTCACCACGGCGATCGCGTGCGGTGACGCCACCCGCCGGGCCGAGTGATATCCGACGACCGCGCCGGCCGGGCTGAAGGAGGGCGTGATGTGCGCGAACACCCAGTAGTGGGCACCGTCTGCGGCCAGGTTGCAGACGTAGCTGAACAACTCGCGACGCTCGGCCAGCGTGTCCCACAGCAGCTTGAACACAGCGCGGGGCATGTCCGGGTGACGGACGATGCTGTGCGGCTGACCGAGCACGTCCTGCTCGGCGTACGCCGAGATCCGCAGGAAGACGTCATTCGCGTAGGTCACCCGGCCCTTGAGGTCGGTCTTGGTCACGATGATCTCGTCCGGGCCGAAGCGCCGTTCGATGCCGGTCGGGCGTACGTCGGATCGGCGGTCCATCGAGGCATCACTCCGAGGTTCGGATCGTCCGAGCGCGGATCGAACCGCGCTTCGCTCCCGGGAGAATCGGCGCGAGACCCGCGCAGTTTAGGAAGCGAGCCCCGAGAATTTGCCGTTCCAGCACTCGAACATCCATCCGGATCGTGCGATTCAGTCGCCTAAGCGCGCAACTGTGGCACAGGCACCCGGCGCAGCCGGACGCCGGTGGCCTTGCGATGAGGCCACCGGCGCCGGTGTTCGGGCGCGTACGTGCGCCCACCGACCTGCGCTACGGCTGGCGCACCAGTTGGTCGAGACGGCTCATCGTGAGAACCCGCGGAAGCTGGGTCTGCGGCGCAGAGCCCACGACCAGCGGCCGCATCATCTCCATCATGAACGCGTCCTCGTGCGACAGGATGTGGCAGTGCCAGACCGAGGTACCGCCGATGCTGTACGTGCCCACCCAGACGGTGATCATGTTCTTCGGCGAGACGAAGGTGTCCTTCGGCCCGGATTCGAATGCACCGGGCGGCTGGAACGCTCCCGACGGACAGGAGCTGTCCGGTGTCATCGTTGAATACCGCCGGCCACCGCCCGACCAGTCGCAGTTCGACCAGGTGCTCGTGGATCGGGTGCGTGTCCGGACTGTAGTTGCGCATCGCCCACGCCTCGGTGGATCCGAGTTGCGGTGTCTCAGTCGCCGGGTCGGTGAACTCCCGCAGCGCTACGGCGTCACCGAGCAGCGGCATGCCCGGCGCTATCTCGCCGGCGGTGACCGTCCGCAGCCTTGCCGGTCACCAGACTGACCGCCGCTGGAATCACATTGTTCGTCTCCGGAATGATCGACGGCACCGATGAGCGATCGGGTGCAGTCAGCGGCTGATTGACCACGAACTTCATCAGCTCCGGAATGCCGGCACCTCCGCCATCGTCGGGATAGGGCACAGCGGCGTCGTTGGCGAGCACCCATTCCTGGCCATTGCGGCCGGTGAAGTCGACGACGACCTTGTACCGCTCTCCGGGCGCAATCAACAGATCATTCACTGCGGGCCGTCTGGAACAAGTAACCCGAGTCGCCCTCGACCACGGTCATTCTGGGTGCGGCCGCTGCCACGCCGGCAACCTGCTTCAGGCTGAGGTGGAAGAAGCGCGAGTCGGATCCATTGATAAACGTGAACGAATACCGTCTGGGCGCCACCTGCTGGTACGGCGCAACGGTGCCGTTGATTACCGGCAAGTCACCGAAGAACTCGGGATCGGCGTGCGTGTAGCACAGTGAGCCGTCAGCGTTGAACGTCTTGTCCTGCAGGACGAATGCCTTGGCGAAGTCACCGCTCGGCAGGTTCAGCAACGGCTCGATGTTGTCGGTCATCGGCATGAAGCCGGCCAGACCTTCGTAAACGCGATACGAGGTCACCGAGTCGGCGTGGTCGTGGTACCAGAGCAGGCTGGCGGCCTGGTTGTTCGGATAGTGGTTGGTCCGGGACCGGCCCGGCAGGATCTCCTGCCCCGGTATGCCGTCGTTCACCGGTGTCTGCAGGCCGCCGTGGCGGTGCATGACGATGTCGTTGTCGTCGTTCGGCTCGCCGAACGCGGAACATGTCGGTGCCGGCGGCCGGTAGCCCGTTCACCAGTTTCACGTCGATCGGCGTGCCCTTCTTGGTGACGATCGTCGGGCCGAGGTAGTTCACCGTGGCGTTCGCGGTGCTGTAGCCGAGGGACGGCACGGCGCGCCCATCCGCTGTAGAACTTGTGCGTGCCCATGGTGCGCGGTGAGCGTGTAGTGGCCCGGCGCGTCCGGCGCGGCAACCGGCGGCTGCTGCACCGGGTCTGGTAAACGGGTCACGGCCGGTGACGCCCGCACATGCCGCGGTGGCGCGGCGGATCCGCCGCCTGGGCGACCGGGGCGAGCACGCCGGCCGCCGCGAGCATGCCCGCGGTCAGTGCCACTGCGGCCGAACCGGCGACAAGCCGTGAGCACGGACCGCGCGCAGGTTTCGATTGGTACCGATGCACAGAGTGATTGAACATTTCGGATCCCCGATCCAAATGTGCAATCCTTTCCGGCAGCCCAAGATCGCCATATGCAGATGAACACCACGCTGAATTGCGACGATCGAGTTAGCGCAGGATTGCTAGGCCCCGTTGCCTGAAACTGAGAATGTGCTCTGTACCAGCGCTGCCACAAGTGCTTGAGTCCGTAAGGTAGCGGGCCAAAGGGCCCTTGAATTCTCGCGAATAGCGCGAATGTTGTCGCATCTTCATTTCGTGCCGTGCCGAGTGCCGTCGGTGCGAGTGGTGCGCCGCAGACAACGGCGCGGCGTCCACGTCTGCAGACGTTCGCCCTTGGAACGGCATACCCCGATCTACCGGCATTCCGTCCACTGTGGACAGACCGCTCGACCGGGCGCCCTCGGCTAACGACCATCGTCTCGGGCGGCCCGGCAAGCGTGCGGGACGCGTGTCGGGGAGGCAGACTGTGCTGACGCTCGACCGGCCAGCGACCTGGATCGGCGCCCGCCCCGGCAGGCGGTGAATATCGCGGCACGGCCCCTCGAGCGCGGCTGACTGGGGGTACACATGTTCATCCAGACTGTCGACGAGCACGCTGACGACGGCGAGGTCAGTGCCTGGTTCGATCAGCAACGCGCGGCATGGGGCTACCTGCCCAACTATGCGCCCGCGTTCGCGAGCCGGCCGGACGTGGCCCGCGCCTGGTCGACGCTCAACCTCGCGATCCGCGGCGGAATGGACCGCCGGCGGTTCGAGATCGCGACGATCGCCGCGTCGCGCGCCCTCCGGTGCACGTACTGCCTCGCCGCACATTCGAAGTTCCTCCGCGACGTCTGCGACGACGAGCCGACGATGCGCGCCATGGCCGACGACCCGACCGGCGAGACGCTCAGCGCCGCGGACCGCGCCGTGGTGCGATTCGCCACGCAGGTGGCCCTCGATGCCTCCTCGATCGCCCAGGCCGACATCGACGAGCTGCACCAGCACGGCCTGACCGACGCCGACATCGCGGATGTTGTCTTCGCCGTCGCGGCGCGCAGTTTCTTCACCAGGGTCCTGGACGGGCTCGGCGTCCTCACCGACCACGAGCTTGGCGCCTCGTTCGATCCGGCAGTCCGGGAGCAGCTGACAGTCGGCCGCCCGATCGCGCCCGAGCCGACCGAGTAGCGGTTCGGCGTGCCGCTCTAGTCGTGGCGGCCGGTCACGGCCAGACGGGCGCCGATACCGATCATGACGATCCCGCCGGTGCCGCCGAGGTAGGACAGCCGTTTTGGCGAACGCTCGAACCAGGATCGGGCCGATCCGGCGGCGATCGCCCACATGCTGTCCGAGATCAGCGCGACGAGCAGGAACACGACGCCGAGCAGAATCAGCTGAACGGAGACGCTGCCCGCGCCACGGTCGACGAACTGCGGCAGCACGGCAGCGAAGAACACCACCGACTTCGGGTTGGAGACGCCGACGATGGAGCCATCGCGTAGTACCCGCCAGGTCGTCGACATCCCCGGGGTGGTGTTGAGGACTCCGGCGAGCGCCTTGCGGTGTCGGATCGCCTGCACGCCAAGGTAGATCAGGTACGCCGCCCCGAGCAGCTTGATCACCGAGAACACGACGATCGAGCGCTCGACGATTGCACCGATCCCGAATGCAACGGCCATGATCTGCGCGAACTCGCCGATGGCGTTGCCGAGCACCGTCGTGAACGCGCCGCGTCTGCCCAGGATCAACGCCCGGGTGACGACGAACAACACGCTCGGGCCGGGCACGACGATCAGTGCGAACGACATCAACACGAACGCCCAAAGGTGGGCCGATACGGTCACGCGCAAGACCATACGGCGGGAATCCCGACCGAGCGTCCCAATTTCTGCGTGCGCGCGGCCGGCGCGAGGCGGACCCCAGCGCGAGGTAAGGCGTGGCCGGAACCTTCCTGCCGGATATGACGTTCCACCACAACCGTCTCCGGAGGAGTCAGATGGCAACGGCCCTACCCGTCCTGCCGCCGCTGCACACGCAAGCGGAGCTACTGATCAGGCTCGGCGTCCACGAACTCGGTGGCATCGCAGCGGACGACCTTCGCGCCGCCGCGGCCACCGAGGCGGAGGGCGCGCTACTCGTCATACATCCGGACCGAGTGCCCGCCTCGGCTCTGGCGCCGTTGCTCGAATGTGGCGGCAAGCCGGGCTTCGTGGTGGTGGACATGCCCGACGTCGACGACTTCTCCCCCATCGACGCCGCGGTGCCGCCCCCGGGCGCGGACGTGTACCTGATCCGCAACCTCGACCGCGGCGACCACATGGCGAACTGGAGTCCCGACGAGGCGCTGCCGGCGATCACTGCCGGCGCACGCACGCCCCTCACCCTCGTCGAAGGCATCCACTGGCTGCTCCAGCAACCGGCGGCTCTCGAGAGAAACCACTGCTTCATGACGATCGGATCGCGGCTGCGCAAGCCCAACGGTGCACTCGACGCGCGAACCCCGGCGCTGTGGATCAGCAACGGCACCGGGCGCGATGGCGCCAAGAATCGCGGCGCGCCGAAGGTGGGCTGGTGCTGGGCCGGCAATCGCCATCGGTGGCTGGGCTTCGCATCCGCCGCCAGCCGAACCTGGTTGCCGCACTCAGCGGCCACCGCGAGCGCGGTATTCGGTGGCGTCGTACAGCAGTCGGAGTGACTGGATCTTCCCGTCTTCGATCTGGCAGAACTCGGCGAACCGAACGGCACCGCCGGGCATCTGCGCGTCGTAGAGCGTCGCTGCCGTGTCTGCGGCCTGCACCTGATGCAGGATGCTGAGGCTGCGCATTGTCTCGATGAATCCGGACACTCCCTTGATGAATCGCTCCGCGCCGACGACGTGGCCGGCGATCGGACCCTCGAACACGAGGTCGTCGGCGAGGATTGCCCGGAGCTGTCGCCCCTCGTCGAACGACCCACTACCGGCCGCCAGGATGTCGTAATAGGTCCGCACCACTGGGCTGGTGGTGCTGCCGTTGTCGATCACGGGTTCCTCCTGTGTGTAGGCGCTATAGGTTGAGACACCACGCGAGGGGTGAACGGAACGGTCGAGGACAGGAAATGAGCACGCTGGCAAGGTCGGAGACCGGGAGCGAAACGGTGCTCGATCTGGCGCAGGCGGGTGATCAGGGCGCCTTCACCGAACTGGTCGGCTGCTATCGCGCAGAGCTCCACTTGCACTGCTACCGCATGCTGGGGTCGATCACCGACGCCGAGGATCTCCTGCAGGAGACAATGGTCGCCGCCTGGCGAGGCCTGAGCGGTTTCGACGGCCGCTCGTCGCTGCGGGCGTGGCTGTACCGGATCGCCACCAACCGTTGCCTCAACTCGATCCGCGATGCCAAGCGCCGCCCCCCACCCGTCCCGGTACCGCCGTTCCAGCCGCCCGAACCCTCCCGGCGGGCCAAGGTCACCTGGCTGCAGCCGTACCCCGATGCGTGGCTCGACCACGCGCCCGATCCGGCCCCAGGGCCCGCCGCCCGTTACCAGACCCGTGACGCCGTCCGCCTGGCGTTCATCGCCGCGCTGCAACAGCTTCCGCCTCGTCAGACAGCAGCGGTGGTCCTCTGCGACGTGCTCGACTTCTCCCTCGCGGAAGTGGCAGCCATGCTCGAAGTGACGCCGACGGCGGTGAAGGGCCTGCTGCAACGAGCCCGGGGGTCGCTCCAGCGACAGCAGCCGTCCCCCGCAGAACCTTCCCCGGAGCCCGGGTCACCCGCCGAAGCCGATCTGGCGCAACGTTTCGCCGACGCGTTCAGCACCGACGACATTGACGCGCTGCTCGCGCTACTCACCGATGACGCCTGGCTAGCCATGCCGCCGGCCCCCCACGAGTACCACGGGACCGCGGCCATCGCCGGGTTCCTGCGGGCCAGCGCAGCGGGGCGAGCGGGGCGACGCTTCGGTCTCGTGCCCACTCGCGCCAACGGACAGGCCGCGTTCGCTTGTTACCTCGAACCGGGTGCCCCCCATGCCGAGCCCTCCGGCCTGGTCGTCCTCACGCTCGTCAGAGATCGGATCGCCGCCATCACCCGGTTCCTCGACCCTGGGCTGCCCGCGACCTTCGGACTCGGGGCCACCTCGGCTCGGACCGCAGGACGCTCGATGACAGCCCCGGGCGTCAGACATTGACCAGCGTTCGCGTGTCGGGTGGGTTTTCGCTGACGCCGATCCGGTTGTGGATCCGCCGCAACGGCACTGGCGCGTACCAACTCCGCTCGCCGAAAGCGCGCATGAAGGCGGGGACGAGGACGCCGCGTACCAGGGTGGCGTCGATGAGGATCGCCATTCCGGTACCGAGGCCGAAGAGTTGGATGAAGCTGACGTGGCTGGTGCCGAAGGCGAAGAAGCCGACGGCCAGCAGCGCGGCCAGGGTGGACACGATGCGTCCGGTGCGAGCCAGCCCGCCGGTAACGGCGTCAGCGTTGGGGACGCCGGCATCGTGTAGCTCTTTGATCCGGCTGATGACGAACAGTTCGTAGTCCATCGAGAGCCCGAAGGCGATGCAGAAGAGCAGGACCGGCATCGCGGTATCGGTGGGTCTTGGGGTGAAGCCGAGGAACGACGCGAAGTGACCGTCCTGGAAGATCCACACCATCGTGCCGAGGGTCGCGCCAAGGGTGAGCGCGTTGCCGAGTAGGGCGCGTATCGGTTGCAGGATGCTGCCGGTGAACAGGAACAGCAGGATGAAAGTGGTCACCACGATCAGCGCCCCGGCCAGTAGCAGGTGGGAGCTGATCGCATGCTTCGCGTCGATGAGAGTCGCGGTGGCACCCCCGACGAGCACCTTGGTTCCCGATGGCGCGGACACCGCACGCACTTGCCTGACGAGGTCTTGGGCCGCGCCCGAGGCAGCGTCCAGTCCGATGCTCAGACTCACCCGCTGAGAGGTTGGCTGACCGCCACTGGCACTGCCGACGCTGATGTCGGCTCGTTGCACCCCACGCAGGTGACTGAGCTGTTGGGTATAGCTCTGCAACTCGGGCTGCGGAATGGCGGGCGTGATCAGCACGTCGATGACGTCGGGCGTGGTCGCGAAGTCGTTGCGCAGCGCGTCACCGACCTGGTGACTCGCCGCGCTGGTGGGTAGGACGCGCTCGTCCGGCGTCCCGAAAGTGACCGAGAACAGCGGTGTCGCGAGGAACAGCAGCACTGCGATAACGGGGAGCGCAGCCACGACGGGGCGGCGCATCACGCCGGCAGCCAGCCTCCCCCAGAACGGCGCTTCGACACTGCGCATCGGGCGGATCCCGCGGATCCGTCCGGAGTTCACTCGCCCGCCGAGGACCGCGAGCAAGGCCGGCAACACGAGCAGTGCGCTGGCCGCGGAGAAGATCGTGACGCCGACCCCGGCGTAGGCGAACGACTTCAGGAAGTAGACCGGGAAGACCAGCATCGCCGACAACGCGGCAGCGACGGCGAGCGCCGAGAACGCGATCGTGCGCCCCGCGGTGGCCATCGTGCGGGCTACCGCATCGCCGACATCGACACCCTTGGCCAACTCTTCCCGGAACCGGCTGACCATGAGCAGCGCATAGTCCATCCCCAAGCCCAGTCCCAGCCCGGTCGCGAGGTTGATCGCAAACACGCTGACGCTGGTGACGTGCGTGAGCAGATCCAGTCCCGCGAACGTGGCGAAGATCGCGAGAACCGCTATCGCCAGCGGCAGCAGGGACGCGACCAGGCTGCCGAAAACGATGATCATCAGCACGGTCGTGATCGGGACGGCGATTGACTCGGCCACCGCGAGATCCTTGCCGACCTGGCGTGCCGACGTCCGTGCCCTGGGCGCCGCCGATGCGCACCGTCGCGGCCGGACCGTCCAGGTGGGCGTAGTCGGTGAGCAGTGCCTTGGCGTTCGTATCCGCGGTCTGTTCGTCGCCGACCACGTTGGCCAGGATCAGCGCGTCGGTGCCATCGCGCGACCGCAGTCCGGCCGCATGCGTTGTCCAGTACGACGTGACACCACGCAGCCTGACATCGTTGCTCAACCGGCGCGCCAGCGCCTGGCCCGAGGCGGTCACAGCGGTGTCATCGACAGTCCCGGTGCGCGCGTGCACCAGGAAGATCATGTCCGGCTCACCGCCGAACTTCTGGTCCAGCAAGACCTTCGCCTGACTCGAAGCCGACGCCGGATCATCGAACCCACCGCTGAGCAACCGGGCGAACGCACCGACCCCTAGAACAGCCGAGATCACGAGCGCAAGGGCGCTCACGGCGAGGACCAACCGGGCCCGGGTGACGATCTTCAGACCCAGTCGATAGAACACGGCGAACTCCCTCACGGCAGTCGATGTTGACAGCGTGAACTTGCCACACGAAGTTCACGCTGTCAACATTGCGTCGTGACCGCAGCCGGCACGGGTAAGCACACGCCGTACCACCACGGCGATCTTCACCGCGCCCTCGTGCAGGCGGGCACCGAACTCGCCCGAGAAGGCGGTCCGTCGGCAATCGTGTTGCGCGAGGCAGCGCGACGCGTCGGCGTCTCACCGAACGCGGCGTACCGGCATTTCAGCGCGCTGCCGGATCTGGTCGAGGCCGTGGCGTTCGACGCCCTGTCCGCATTGGCGCGTTCGATGGAGGCCGAGCTGGCGAAATGTCGACGCAGCGGCGACGCAGGCCGAGACGCCATCGACCGCCTCGGCGCGGTCGGGCGCGGCTACGTTCACTTCGCGCTCAGGGAGCCAGGACTGTTCGCGACCGCATTCGCACCCCGCAAGACGACAGCGCATACCGGTGGTGCGCCGGTTCGTCCCGGCGACCATGCCGGTCATTCCGGGGATGAATCACGCGGCGTGGGCGACTCCGGCCTCAGGCCGGGCGAACTGCTCGAGCAGGCGCTCGACGGCATGCTGGACGCTGGCGTCCTCGATGCGGCAGATCGCGAAATCGCCGCCACGAACGCGTGGGCCGCCGTGCACGGTCTGTCCGGGCTGCTTCTCGGCCCCCTGGCCGGACAAGCACCCTCAGCACGAGAAGCGCTCATCGACGCATTCCTGGACCTGGTCGGCCGAGGCCTGATCACACGCAAGATCATCTGATCCAGCCAGACCTGACGAGCGGAGGTTCGACCCGGGGTCAGCGGTTTCTTCCTCCGCCGTAGCTGGATGAGTGGCTGCCCACTGATCACCTGGCCCGGCGCATCCCCGAGGCGGTCGATGGCATCTGCACCGGTCCTGTCTGCTGCCGGGGACGGATGTCAGTCGTACTCGGCGGTGAACTCCCAGACGGCCATGGCTACGCCGGCCGGCGTCCACACCAGCGATGCGTTACCGGCACGGAAGTTGCCGGTAAGGCGAAACGTCAGACGGCTGCCGGCAGGTACCAGGTTGGACGACGGTGCGTTG
The DNA here is from genome assembly GCA_963709985.1 of uncultured Actinomycetota bacterium. GTDB lineage: Bacteria > Actinomycetota > Actinomycetes > Mycobacteriales > Jatrophihabitantaceae > DASXRA01. The sequence continues at coordinate 70,127 of CAVPYQ010000039.1, read as the reverse complement.
TTCAGGCCATGGGTTGTCAGTGCTATCCGGTGGCGCTCCTCGTCGACGGCGTGGAAGTCAGAACGCCGGACGGAGTACACGCCGCGGACGCCGACGATGGTCACGGTGATCACTCCGCGCACGACGGTCGGAATGGTCTGCGGCAGACGAAAGTCCGGGCCGTGTGCCGTGACGGAGACGTCGACCGAGGCGGGGAGCTCCGCATTGACGGTGTCCCCCATGACCACGATGCCGGGGTGGCCCGGCGTCGCCACGACCGGCGCGTGCACGGCAGCCGATCCGGTTGCCACCGGGAAGTATCCGAGCTTGGGAACCGGTGCGGACGACGCGGCGGGGCTGGACCGTCCGTTTGCGCCGCAGCCACTGAGGATTGCCGCGCCGAGGACTACTGGCACTGAGGGCTACGGCCAGCGTCGGCGCCGCGGCGGCCCGCGCACGGCCTGGCACCGTCACGGCACGTTGCCGGGCAGTGAGACGGGGAACGGAGGCTCCGGGTACGGGTCACCCGCCGGGCGCAAGCGCGAGTCGGGCACCGGGCGGCCATCGGCCGCAGTCGGCCGCGGCGCTTCGGAACCGATTATTCCGGTCCGCGCGGCATAGACGCCGTTTGTGCCGGGCTTAGCCGGCGTGGACTCGAGCTTGTCGACGACACCGGCCGGATTGTTGTACACGTCAGGCCCGAACGGTCGCAGCCCCGCAGTGGCCGCGTATCCGAGATGGCCATGTCCGTCGGTTCCGCCCGTGGCGATCCCGAACAGGTCCTCCATCGAACGCAGCCAGCTGTAGTGGTTGTACGGCTGGTCGCTGATCGTGCCGGGCGTGACGTATCGGCTGATGAGCACTGATCCGGTGATCCCGCCACCGGGCGTGGTGTCCTGACCGAACGCCTGCGCTCCGGCGAAGGCCACGTTCGGGCCTGGCACTTCGTTGCAGCACGCTACGACGGATTGGGCAGTGTTGGCCGGGTCGTTGAACGTGGTCGGGTTGTGCGTTCCGCTGCCGGTCACATTGGCTACGACGGGGAGGTCAGCGATCGAGTCACCGAATACCTGGTAGGGCGGGAACCCTTCGTCGAAGGTGATGTCGATGAGGCCGTTGTCCTGGAACGCCGGTGAGCGTTCGATCATCGGCACGTATTTGGCCAGGAACTGATCCGCCGCACGCAACCCACCCTGATGCGTGCCGTCGAGGTTGGTGCCCACGCACGTCGCGTCGTGGGCGTCGTTGCACATGTCCGGGGTGATCCAGGAGAACTGCGGTGTCGTTGCCTCCTTGGCCAGATCGGTGTCGAGGCCGTCGACTGCCGGCTGGCCGCCAGTTGCCGGGCGGCCGTCGAGAGGTACGACTCGCTGCTTGCACTCCGGGGTGTCGATGATCGAGTGGAACCACACGAACGGGTTGTGCTTGGGCAGGTACTGATCCTGAGGCTCGGCTCGTTGCTCGGTCTTGACCCCCGCACCGGACGGGCTGCCCAGCGGGGCGCCGCACGTCGTCGGCTCACGACTGGTGTCGTTGCCCATCGACTGCATGTAGCCCTTCCAGCTGACATGCGCTGCGCTGAGTTGGTTGAACAAGGTGAGCACGTTCGCCGGGTAAACGCACCCGGCCGAGGCGTACGTCTGGCCGTCCGGTGCCGGCGTCCCCGGAGTGACGTTCTTGTATTCCGGGCAGTCGTTCTGGCTGTCGGGGTTCGGCGCTTGGCCCGATACCGCGGAGAGATAGTTGTCCTCGCTGTAGTGCCCCGTGCCGTAGTACTGGCGCAGGAGGGCACCTTGGGCGGTCAGGGTCTTCCACAGGTAGCTGTTCTGGTTGAGCCCGGTGAACGACGCCTCGTAGGACTTGTTCTCGAAGATGATCAGCCACACGTGCTTGATGGGCGGAGGCCGGTAGCCATCGATCGCTCTGGCGTCGACGCCCTTGTTCGCGGACGTCGCAGGCGATGGAGCGACGGCGTATCCGACGGCGCTGGCCCCGAGCAGGAGGCCGACGGCAATGATTGCGAGCCCAATCCGGCGCGCCGTGATCTGGCCTGATTTACGCACATCGATCAGCAACCTGGCCGAGCGTGACCAGTGAGGTACCCAAGCCGGATTGTTCGCCGGAGGATGCGCTCTCGGCTGAGGGCACCATTGGACCTTGGCTTCATCACGACACCTCGAGGCTTCGTCGCGCTGAGCCCGCGGCTCAACGCACATGACGAACTCCGTGCGACCCGGCGGGATCGCGACGGCTGAGGGATGACGGTTCGCCAGCCCATGGCTCAGAACTCCGGCATTACGATTAGTACCTTAGTAACTACGCTAAGTAATTAGCAAGGCGGCCGACAATACCCCCGGACGCGTCTCATCAGTGGACGGCGCCCAGTCGCCGGAGGCCGGCAAAGCTAGCGGTGACACCGCCTAAGGCCAGCGAGGCACTGTTCGCCTGGAACGTCCGCTGGCCGCACAGAGTGCGCGCTCGAGGCGCTGACCCGGGCCGCGATGATCTTCAGGCCGCATGCGGTGTGTCGGTCGGGTCGGCCGGCTTGCGCCAGGTGAGGAGATACCGCCAGAACACCAGCCGCCGCACGTGCGATCCGGGAAGAACGGAGTTCGCCGAGATCCTGATCGAGCGGGTCGTCAGTGGCGGGTCGAGAACGACAGGCATGGCATCGTGACTCGGCTCGCGCGCGTACCAGCGGCCGCGGCCCGCAGCGCGCGCCACTGCGAACGCGGCGCCGAATAGCCGATGTCCCGTCGCAGCAAGGAACTCGACGGGTAATTCGCGGGGCAGGTCATGCTTGGGCAGGGCGATCGCGGCGAGCACACCACCGGGGCGTAGGGCCGCAGCCATCCGGCTCAGAGCATCCTCGAGAGGCATGTGATGCAGGGCGCAGATGGAGAAGATCGCGTCATAGCTGTCGTCAACAATCTCGTCCTGCATGAAGTCGTCGACAACGTACGTGACGTTGGTCGGCGTCGCGGCCCGGGCCGCTTCGATCATGACCGGTGAACGGTCCAGCGCGTCAACCTGCCCTACGCGACGGGCGAGTTTGACGGCAAAGCCACCCGCACCGCAGCCGACATCGAGTGCCCGCTCGCACGGATAGCGCAGTTGGCGCAGGAGCAGACGGTGGTAGAAGCCGTTGTGGTCCCAGTCAATCCCACGCACCCCCACATCATCGTGGGCGTCGGAAAACCATGCGGCTCGCGGGCGCGCCGGCCTGCTTGATCAGGCAGGCCAGCGCGCCTGCGCCCAAACCGTCAGTAGCTGAACTGTTGTAGCTGCCGGCCCTGCGGACCGTATGTCCACCCGGTGCGAGTTGCCGGATCGATCTGAATGCCGTGACGAGTCGAGAACCCATCATCGTGGATCGATGGGAGCACCATGCTCCACAAGTGGAACGTCGAGATCTTCTTGAGCACCTTGCCGGTGTTGAGGTCGATGACTGCGATGGAACTCATCGGGTTGTTGTTGAATCCGTTGCATCGGAAGGTAAAGCAGAGGTCGTCGCCGACTATGGAGCCGACAAGTGCGACGTGATGAACGGGGTCTATCACCGGCGCCAGCAGCGAAGGGGTGGCCGTGACGTCGATCGGCTGACCGGGTTGGGCGCTGGCCTCGTCGACGGGAAGCAGGGTCCCGTCGGGCGCGGTGTGCGCGACACTCACCAGTCCCCCGGTGCTGAGATAGCTGCTCGAACCGTCCTGGCCGGCCGCGAGACCGGTCACACACGTACTGGTCGACCCGGCCGATCCGACCGATCGACTGTCCACGTTGACTGTTACGAGCTTGCCGGGATCGTCACGCCAGCAGTCATCGCCGCTGACATTTCCGGACGCGAGCACGGCGTCGCCGGTTGCCCGATCGACATCCATCATGAAATACGGGGTGGGCGCGTCCGGCCCGTCGACAGCGATCGGCGGCTGCATCGTGTTCGTGGTCAGGTCGAACGGAATCAGCTTGCGCGTGTTGTCGGGGTAGTGCCACGCGAGAATCGCGCCCCGATGCCGTGTCGGATCGACCCGTCCGGTCTGCAGGTCGAACTGGGAGTCCTCGACCGACGCGTCTGACGTCTTGGCGTTGGTCCGTAGGTCATAGGTCTGCAGCGACTGGTCGGTCGATAACGCATTATGGTCGATCAGGCCACGCCGCCCGATCAGCGTCACGTCGTGGGCGGCGTCGGTGCCATAGGTCTCGTAAAGCGTGCCTCCCTGCGGATCGCTGGCCAGGACTGCGCCGTACGCGCCGGTGGTCGGGTCGTAGCGCAACAAGGCGGAGTCGTGCACCAAGCCGGCGCCCATCCACGTGTGGGTCGAAACGACAGTGTCGCGGCCGGCCACCGAGAAGTCCTCGATGGTGGATTGGCCAGGCAGTAGGCCGTCGTTGAGGACCATGAACGAGGTCGGTGAGGCCTGTCCGACCGGCCGGCCTCGTCGATCGACCGGCATGATGCGAAGGGAATAGTCCAGCGATGTCGACAGGCCGAGTTTGACCGCGTCGAAGGTCGCGGTTCCCTTGGCGGCCGGCAGCGGCTGGTAAATGGTGGATCCGGTGTCGATGCCGTTGTTGTCGCGCACAGTTCCGTTCGGATTGTTGAACGTCGACAGCGTGTAGTACAGGGTCGGCGCGGGCGCGGATATCTCCAGGACCGCCTTGGCCGCGCCCGGTGTGTGGCGCACGTCGTAGCCGACGGTGAAGCTCGGCGCCGATCGCAGCACGTCGACCTCGTGCGCATCGGGCGACGCCGTGCCCGCACCGAGCACGGGCGCGTCCGGCCGCGAGGACACGCTCGCCCCGTCGAGGCGTACCGGCGTGAACTGTCCATAAGCGGGGCCGCCCGGACTGGAGCTGTTTTGCACGATGCCGACGCCGTAGATTCCACCGCCGGTCCCGAATGCGTTCGCCGGCAACTCGATGGTGCCGGAGGTTGACGTCAGGTCGGCCTTGTAGCCGGCGTGGAAGCTGGGTGCTGCCGCCGGGCTCCAGTGCCCGGACGTTGAGACGACGAGCTGTGGGTGATCGAGGTTCGTTACGCCGGTCAGGTCGTAGTGCACCGCGACGGCCTGGCCGGGGCGGATCACTGGCGCCACGACCGGAGCGAGCGCTTCGCCATGACTGCCGTCGGTCGGGCCGAGGACAACGCGCAGGTTGCGGCTGGCGACCACGTTGTGCCCGCGCAGGATCTGGAAGCTTGCCGAGATGGGCCGGTCGTTCGTCGACACGATCGGCTGGCCGGCGGCGGTTAGCAGCTGGCTGGGTGTGATGCGTACCGACGGGGTGGTCGCGTCGAAGTTGGTGGAGCCGACCTTGAGCCGGTACGTGGTGCCGCGCGCGGGCGGCAGGCCGGACAGATCGGCGCCGAAAGTGATCGGGCCGAACAGGTCCTGGCCGTTGGCGCCGGTCAGCGAGATCGCGGACGGGTCGGTGGCTTCGACGAACGAGTCGCCGAGAAAGCCGAGCTCCTGCCGATGCGCGACCGAGACCCGCTCGATGGTCGGCGTCCCGACATGGGGTTTGCCGTCGGAAAGCACCGCGTCCACCGCGTTGCTCAGGTCGATCTGCGGGCCGACGTTGAGCGGTCGGTCGATCTGCGGCGGGGTCGGCACGGCACGCCCGGTGCGCTCGAGCAGGTCGCGCACCTGCAGGGGATCCAGGTGCTTGCCGTGCAACCGCGCGGCCTGCAGGACTACTGCGGCTGCCGCGGCGGTCATCGGCGCCGAGGCCGACGTGCCGCCTTCCAGCACTGGGATGACCGCCTGCGCCGGCCCGAACGGGCCGACGAACGGATGAATGAACGACGCGATCGCGTCACTGGGTGCGGACACGTTCACTCGTGTGCCGAATCCCGAGGAGAAGTTCGTCGCGCCACTGATCCGCGTCTCGGCGAACGTGCCCGTCTTCGACAACGGTCCGCCGGCCTGCGGCGGCACTGCGTTCGTGTCGTCGGTCGTCGCGCCGCCGACGGCGATCGCGCCGCTGTCGAGGACCTTGGTCGGTGTGGTCGAATAGTAGTCATCCGTGATCGTGGTCGGCGCCTCGCCGCGGCGGGCCGTATCGGTGGGTGTGCTGCCACCGTCCGGGCCGACTGCGGACGGGGTGACCAGCCGGGTGCCGTCGTTGGACGAGACCGTCATCACGATGCCGTAGTGCTGCACCACTGCGGCAATCACTGCCTGCTGCACCGGGTCGTCCTCGAGATAGCGACCCGGGAAACCCACTGAATCGGAGCCGAAGCCCAGGCTGGCGTTCATCACATCCGGACGCGGGTTCTGTGTCGCCGCCGCCAGAATCGCTCCGGCGATCTGCGAGCTCGTCGGCTGTGACGGGATGACGAGCCGATACGCGGCTCCGGGCGCGATGCCCAACAGATCGGTTGCGGCCGACCCGGTTTCATCCGGACGCTGCTGATCATGCGGAAGAGGCGCCATGACGGAGAAGTCGAGCATGACCTCGGCCAGGTTGGGATCCTGCTGCTCGGTTGTACCGAGCGGATCCAGCCCACCATTGGCCGTCGACGTGTACGTCGGAATCAGCGGCATCGACGGCAGATCCAGATAGCGCTGGCCGTCCTGCACCACCGTCGTCGGCCCGACCGTCTCCGCATACGGGTCGTCGCCGGACCTCGCCATGCTCGGGTCGATCAGGTCGCCCACGGACACATTCGTGATCGTCTCGCCGTGACCAGGCAACTGGCCGTAGCTGGACTCCATCCGGGTATACGCCCCGACGGCGTTGACCCCGTTGGCGTTGAGGTAACTCTGCAACGACGATTGCACCCCGTAGTTCGACGGCACGTTCGCCTTGTCGCTGGGCGCAGCCGTGCCCGGATGGCTCAGCGCCGGCAGCGTCGGCATCGGCACTGATGGCGCGTCCATTGCATCGACAAAGCGATCAGGCTCAGCGAACGCAACACCCGGCTCGGCCCGCAGTTGCGCGGCCGCCGCGACCGGGTCCTGCCCGTGCACCTGCACGACCTCGACCCGCGACAGATCGACTGCCCCCGCGCCAAGACGTGCATGCGCCGCCTGGGCAAGCGTGCCGACCTGCGCTGCCGGCATCGTCCCGAACAACGGCGTCACCGACACCGCGTGCACCCTGGCCAACGCGCGATTCAGCGCCGGATCCGATGTCTGCGGTGTTCGGGTCGCCGCCTGCTTCGGCGAAACGGGCGCACCCGTCACCGTCGCCGCGCGCAGCGCGACGATCACCCGATCCGGCGCGACCGGGCCGCGCTGTGTGTCGGCCAACTGCCTAGCCACCTGCGCCTGAGTAGGGCCAAGCGGCCCCTCGGCACTGTTCCCCTGCACCGGCAGCGTCATGAACGGCCGGGTCACGCCATGCCGGTCAGTGACCTCGGCCAGACCCGACGCACCGACGGTCAGCGAACTGCCGTCGGCAAGCCGAAACGACCCCTTCGCGACAGGCGCCGGAGCAGGCGCACCGACAGGCAACGGTTGCGCGGACCCGCCCGGCGACGCCGCCGCCGACGCACCCCCGGCCACGCTGCCCACCACCGCCGCAGCGAACGTCAATCGCCAGGCAAATCGTTTCCGAGAACCACGCATAGCCAACACCTTCCGGTTACTACTACGAGTAGTGACCGAAGGTAGTGTGGCGAGGTGCGAAAAACAAGACGTTCTGGCCGTTGCTGTCTTCAATGCCAGGAACGACGGCAACTGGCCGCGGGCGGTGGGAGGACCGGGAGCCGGAAAATTGACGGCGGCCTGCCCGCGTTCCTAGCGTCACTGCGGTGACCGAGGATGGCGAGCATGTCGCGACAATGGTCGAACTCGGCCTAACCGTTTACGAGGCCCGGGCGTACTGGGGGCTCGTGCAGCGAGACGTCGCGAGCGTCCGAGAACTCGTCCAGGTCACCGGCCTGCCGAAGGCGCGAGCGTACGACGTCCTGGACCGTCTAGTCGGCCGAGGCCTGGCCGTACTGCGTCCGGGCGAGACTCGCCAGTACGCCGCCGTCGACCCCGACATCGCGATGGACCGGCTCATCGCGCAGCAGCGCCGGGCCTTCGCCGACTTCGAAAAGCGCGCTCATGCCGCCGCCGAGCAGCTTCGCGCGTCCTATGAACAGGGGCGCCAACCGCGCGACCCGCTCAACTACATCGAGGTGTTGCGAGATCCGCACGCTCTCGCAGACCGCGTCCTGGACTTACAGGAAAGCGCTTCCTTCGAGATGCTGATGTTCGTCAAGCCGCCGTACGCGATTCCCTTGCATGAGGGCCTCGCCCGGACCGAATCGGCCAGTAACTTTCGGTCGATCTACGAGGTGTCGGCCCTTGACGACCCGGGGTACCTCGAGGTCGTCCGGCGCTTCATCGACGTCGGCGAGCAAGCGCGGTTCGTGCAGCAACTCCCGTTGAAGCTGGGCATCATCGACGAACGCATCGTGCTGCTCTCCCTCGAGGATCCGGTCGCGGGCCAGACCAGCCTGACGACGCTCGTCGTCCAGCACCGCTCACTCGCCGCCATCCTCAAGATCGGCTTCGAAAGTGTCTGGGATCAAGCACTGACCATTGACGAAGTCCTCGCGGCGCGACCGGCACCGTCCGCCTCGCACTAGCGGCCGGCGCCGCGCTGGCGTCGACAAACGTCGTCGTTCTTTGCGCTGCGCCACGGCCGGATGACGACCTGGCGATCACGTCGGTGATCGCCGCCGCCGATGTTGCCCGTGCTGACGTCCTGGCGGCCGGCGCGCTCACGTCGCCCGGATTAGTTGATCAGGTGCGCGTGCTACGCGCGCTGCGGATGTTTCCACGCGTGCCGAGTGGGGTGCCTTCTAGTTTTCGCCTTGGCAGGCTCAGGAGGATGAGGGCATGGACGAGGTGCGAGTTGGCGGCCCGGGGGGCACAGTGATCTTTCGTTGCGCCCGCCGCCTGCCCAACGGCGCTGCCGAGTTGCTCTCCGTGACGCTGCAGGATTCGGATCTCAATGCCGGCCGCGGTGTGTATGAGGGCTACGCGGATGGCTTCGGCCCGCTCGCCGACTTCTTCCGTGACCTCGCGGAACACTGGCGTGGCTGGGACGGTGAGCGGACCTACGAGTCGATCGAACACGACTTGCGGATCGTCGCCACGCACGATGGCCACGTGCGGCTCAAGGTCCGCCTATGGCAGTCGACCGATCCTGACGGCTGGACGGCGGAGATACGGGTGCGGCTCGACCCGGGCGAGCAACTGAGCCAGGCCTCGCGCGACGTTGACACGCTCATAGGTAGGTAGGCGGCAACGCCGCGCCTGCCGCGGTCAGTCTGGACCGCAACGCAGCCGCACTGATCTGGCTGCTGACGGTGCGGTTCATCGTGGAAGTAGTCGTTGGAGTAGTCGCGTGACGCTGCTCGCGGCGGATGCCTGGAGGGAGTGGTTGTCGATGGCGGGCGTGCAGTGGGGGTCGCGACGGATCGCGTGGCTTGGCGACGATCAGTGCGAAGACCCAGGTGGAGGCTTGTACAGCTCCTGCACGGCAGCCTCGATGTCCCCGCCATCGGCCTCCACGGGCTCCATGTACAACCGCCCTTCGGCGACCAGGCCGTCGCGCACGATGAAGATCGTGACCCCTCGCATCGCGAAGGGCGACCTGTCCACGTAGTGACCGTGCCAGTGCCACTCGCCCCACTCGATTTCTCCGTCCACCGATGAAGCAATCAGTTCTGAGCTGAAGTCCGGCACCCCATCGAAGACAGACGACCAGTTCTCGAGCACCTGAGCGCTGCCGCCGAACCCCCGGCTCGGGTGCAGCGGCGGCTCGCTTTGGTACGCCTCAGCGAACAGCGACGCCAGCCGCTGCGCATCGTGAGCGTTCACCGCATCCCTGAGTCGCTCCACCATGGTCGCCATGTCAGAACGATAGATCGGCTGGACGCGGGGGCCACGGCGCACACGTCCGCATATAGCCGCCGCAGAGCAACGCAGCGAACGACGCATAGCGGCCCAAACGCCGCTGACCGCACGAGGTCCGAGTTCCTGCATTGATGTGTTCGCTGTGCGCGGACAGGCGCGGGAACATCCCCGGCCGAACCTGACTTGAGTCGGAAGCACTCAAGAAAGAGGACGCACATGACTGAACAGTTGCTGCCGCCGATCAAGCTCCCGATGCTGTCTTTGACCGATGTCGTCGTGCTGCCGGGAATGGTCGTTCCGGTGGAATTGGACGAAGCCGCGCAGGCTGCGGTCGATGCCGCCCGGGCCGGATCCGACGGCCAGTTGCTCATCGCCCCGCGGCTGGCTGACCGTTACCCGGTCTACGGCGCCGTCGCCGAGATCGAGCAGATCGGCCGGCTGCCCGGTGGCGAGCGCGCCGCCGTGCTGCGGGCCAGCGCCCGGGCCAAGATCGGCTCCGGCGTGAGCGGTCCCGGCGCAGCGCTGTGGATCGAGGCCGCACCCGTCGACGATCCCGAGCCGACCGCCGCAACCCGCGAACTCGCCGCCGAGTACAAGCGTCTGGTGGTCGCCATCCTGCAGCAGCGCAACGCCTGGCAGGTCGTCGACTCCGTCCAGCGGGTCAACGACCCGTCCGAACTCGCCGATCTGGCGGGGTACGCCTCGTACCTGTCGGCCGAGCAGAAGCGCGAACTTCTGGAGACGCCCGAGGTCGAGGCGCGGCTGCATCTCGTCATCGACTGGGCGCGCGAGCAACTCGCCGAACTCGAGGTCTCGGAGAAGATCCGCGACGACGTACGCGAGGGTATGGAGACAGAAGCAGCGCGAGTTCCTGCTCCGCCAGCAACTTGCCGCGATCCGCAAGGAACTCGGTGAGGACGAACCGGAAGGTGCCGAGGATTACCGCACTCGGGTAAGCGAGGCGACGCTGCCGGACAAGGTGCGCGAAGCCGCACTCCGCGAGGTCGGCAAGCTCGAACGGGCCAGTGACCAGAGCCCGGACGCCGGCTGGATACGCACCTGGCTCGACACCGTGCTCGACCTGCCGTGGAGCGAGAAGACCGTCGACAACACTGACATCGCTGCCGCGCGCAGCGTGCTCGATGCCGACCACCACGGCCTGGACGACGTGAAGGACCGCATCGTCGAGTACCTCGCGGTGCGCGCCCGTCGGGCCGAGCGTGGCCTCGAAGTCGTCGGTGGACGTGGCTCCGGCGCGGTACTCGCGCTCGTCGGGCCGCCCGGCGTCGGCAAGACGTCGCTGGGCGAGTCCGTCGCACGCGCGCTCGGCCGCAAGTTCGTCCGCGTCGCCCTCGGCGGCGTCCGCGACGAGGCCGAGATCCGTGGCCACCGGCGGACGTACGTCGGCGCGCTCCCGGGCCGCATCGTTCGGGCCATTACCGAGGCCGGTTCGATGAATCCCGTTGTACTGCTGGATGAAATCGACAAGGTCGGCTCCGACTACCGCGGCGATCCCGCGGCGGCGCTGCTCGAGGTTCTCGACCCGGCGCAGAACCACACGTTCCGCGACCACTACTTGGAGGTCGAGCTCGACCTGTCCGACGTGGTCTTCCTGGCGACGGCGAACGTTGCCGACACCATCCCGGCGGCTCTGCTCGACCGGATGGAACTCATCACGCTCGACGGCTACACCGAGGACGACAAGGTCGCGATCGCCCGGCAGCACCTCGTGCCGCGCCAGCTCTCGCGGGCCGCGTTGTCCGAGGACGAGGTGACGATCAGCGACGAGGCGCTACGGCTTATCGCCGCCGAGTTCACCCGGGAGGCCGGTGTACGCCAGCTCGAACGCGCGCTGACTCGCGTGCTGCGCAAGGCGGCAACGAAGCTGGCCAAGGAGGCCGGACCGTTGACCGTCGACGAGACGACCCTTCGCGATTACCTCGGCCGGCCGAGATTCACGCCGGAATCCGCGGAGCGGACGGCGGTCCCGGGCGTTGCCACCGGCCTCGCGGTCACGGGCACCGGCGGGGACGTCCTGTTCATCGAGGCGAGCGCAATGGAGGGCACGGCCGGCCTCACCCTGACCGGCCAGCTCGGCGACGTGATGAAGGAGTCGGCGCAGATCGCCTTGTCGTACCTGCGCTCGCACGGTGCGGCCCACGGGATCGACACCGCCAACCTCAACCGCGCCGTCCACCTGCACGTGCCGGCCGGCGCAGTGCCGAAGGACGGACCGTCGGCGGGCGTCACCATGGTGACCGCGCTGGCGTCGCTGGCCTCCGGCCACCCGGTTCGCGCAGACGTCGGCATGACCGGCGAGGTGACGCTGAACGGACGGGTGCTGCCGATCGGTGGCGTGCGGCAGAAGCTGCTCGCGGCCCAGCGGGCCGGCCTGAAGACCGTGTTCCTGCCGCAGCGCAACGAGCCCGACCTCGAGGACGTGCCGGCGAACGTGCTGGCCGAGCTCGACGTCCGGCTGGTGAGCGATGTCGCCGACATCCTCGGCTACGCCCTCAGCGCCGCAGACGCGGCCCATCAGGTCGCCGCCTAAAGCGACACAGATAGAAATCCGCCCCTGACCGCGACGAGCGGTCAGGGGCGGATTCGCGTTACGGCTTCATGACAGCGGCATTCACGCACTGCGGAGCATCTGCTCGAACGGTGTCACCGACGCGTACGGATCGGCCTTGCCGGCCGCCGGACGCTGCTCGACGAGCGCGGCCAACTCGGCGGCCGCGCGCTCGATGCGCTCGGTGAGGGCGGTGCCCTCGGCGTCCGCGCCCCAGTCGGCCGTCGCGGCGAACACCGCGGTGGGCACGACAACTGCGTGCAGGTAGCTGAACAGCGGCCGGATTGCGTGTTCGAGCGCGAGCGAGTGCCGGGCCGTACCACCGGTCGCGGCGATCAGCACGGGCTTGGCGGCGATCGCATCGGTGTCCAGCACATCGAAGAACGACTTGAACAAGCCGTTGTACGAGCCGCTGTAGAGCGGCGTGACGGCGATGAGCCCGTCCGCGCCGGTCACCTGGTCGATCGCGCGTTGCAGTGCCGGGCTGGCGAACCCGGTCAGCAGGTTGTTGACGATGTCGTGGGCCAGTTCGCGCAGTTCGATCACGACGGTCTCGACGGCGCCCGGCCTGCAGGCAAGCGTCGTGGCCGCGGCCAGCCGATCGCCGAGCAGTCGCGTCGACGACGGCTGGCTCAGCCCGGCGGTGACGACCGCAATCGTGCGTTGCGTCATTTGCTACTCGCCTCCAGATTGGCGTCAGCCAGCGCGGCCTGAACCAGTGCCTCGTGCGTCGGTCCGTCCGGCACGTTCGCCGGCCGCAGCGCGTCGAGTTCCTTGCGCAGCACCGGAACGACCTCGCCGCCGAGCAGATCCAACTGCTCCAGCACGGTCTTGAGCGGCAGGCCGGCATGGTCCATCAGGAACAACTGCCGCTGGTAGTCACCGAAGTGCTCCCGGAAGGTCAGCGTCTTGTCGATGACCTCCTGCGGGCTGCCGACCGTCAGCGGCGTCTGCTCGGTGAATTCCTCCAGCGACGGGCCGTGGCCGTAGACCGGCGCGTTGTCGAAGTACGGGCGGAACTCCGCGACCGCGTCCTGCGAGTTCTTGCGCATGAACACCTGACCGCCGAGGCCGACGATCGCCTGCTCGGGCGTGCCGTGCCCGTAGTGGGCGAAGCGCTCGCGGTAGTAGCTGATCAGCCGGGCGAAGTGCTCCTTCGGCCAGAAGATGTGGTTGGCGAAGAACCCGTCGCCGTAGTACGCGGCCTGCTCGGCGATCTCGGGACTGCGGATCGAGCCGTGCCAGACGAACGGCGGAACGCCGTCCAACGGGCGCGGCGTCGAGGTGAATCCCTGCAGCGGCGTACGGAACTCGCCCTGCCAGTCGACGACGTCCTCGCGCCACAACCGGCGCAGCAGGTGGTAGTTCTCGATGGCGAGCGGGATGCCCTGGCGGATGTCCTGGCCGAACCAGGGGTAGACCGGCCCGGTGTTGCCCCGGCCCAGCATCAGGTCGACCCGGCCGTCAGCCAGGTGCTGCAGCATCGCGAAGTCCTCGGCGATCTTCACCGGGTCGTTCGTCGTGATGAGCGTGGTCGACGTCGAGAGGATCAGCCGCTGCGTCTGCGCGGCGAGGTAACCCAGCATGGTCGTCGGCGACGAGGGGACGAACGGCGGATTGTGGTGCTCACCGGTCGCGAACACGTCAAGCCCGACCTCTTCGGCCTTGCGGGCGATGGCCACCATGGCCTTGATCCGCTCATGCTCGGTCGGCGTCTGGCCGGTCGTGGGATCGGTCGTCACATCGCCGACCGTGAAGATTCCGAACTGCATGACTGCTCCAACTGAACTCGGTGCCCGGCCTGTGGGGCCGGCTAGACCTGCCGTCTAGTTGACCGTGCAACTATAAGTGGACGCCAGATATTCCGTGGCCACACCAGCGCCCGGGCGAGGCAGACTGTCGGCGTGACCGCTACCCCGCTGCCCGACCTCGGAACCATCCTGTCGATCTGGGCCCACCCCGACGACGAAAGCTACCTGAGCGCCGGGCTCATGGCGGCCGCCGTTCGCGCCGGCGAACGCGTCGTCTGCGTGACCGCCACGCGCGGCGAACTGGGCTCGACCGACCCGGACCGCTGGCCGGCCGGTCCCGCGCTCGCCGAGGTACGCACGAAGGAACTCGCCGCGTGCCTGGCCGAGGTCGGCGTCACCGAGCACGTCTGGCTGGACTACCCCGACGGCGGCTGCGATCAGATCGACGCCGACGCGGCGACCGCCCGGCTGCGCCAGATCGTCGAGGACGTGCGGCCGGACACGGTGCTGACGTTCGGCCCGGACGGCGGCACCTACCACCCCGACCACATCGCGGTATCCGGATGGACGACGGCCGCGGTCGCCGGCACCGGCGCGCAACTGCACTATTCGACGAGCACGCCCGAGTGGCAGGCGATCGTGTCCGAGGTGGTCGACCCGGCGATGGTCATGATGGCCGACCGCGAGCCGATTACCGTTGCGGCGCAAGACTGTTCGATCCACGTCATCCACGACGGCGAACTGCTCGACATGAAGTACCGCGCGATGCTGCGCCAGGAGAGCCAGGTCGGCCCGCTGCTCACGTTGATGGGACCGGACCGGTTCCGCGCGCTGCTGGCCGAGGAATCCTTCTGCGCACCGAGCAACTTCCCCACCGTCTGAGCGGGCGCTCGACATGCGCGCGGTCGTCATCGACGAGTTCGGCGTGCCACCGGCGGTGCGTGATGTGCCCGAGCCCGCCTGCCCGCCGGACGGCGTGATCGTGCGGGTCGAGGCGACGGGCTTGTGCCGCAGTGACTGGCACGGCTGGATGGGACACGATGCCGACATCCGCCTGCCGCACGTGCCGGGCCACGAATTCGCCGGAGTCATCGCCCAGACCGGCGGAGCGGTCAACCGTTGGCACGTCGGCGATCGGGTCACCGCGCCGTTCGTGTGCGCCTGCGGTGCCTGCCCGACCTGCCGGCGCGGCGAGCATCAGGTGTGCGACAACCAGCAGCAGCCTGGGTTTCACGCATTGGGGATCATTCGCCGAACTGGTCGTCGTGGACGTCGCCGACGTCAACGTGGTGGGCCTGCCCGACGCCCTCGATTTCGACACCGCGGCGAGCCTGGGCTGCCGGTTCGCCACCGCGTACCGCGCGGTCGTGCACCACGGCCGGCCCGGCGCCCGGCAGTTGGGTTGCCGTCCACGGCTGCGGCGGTGTCGGGCTGTCCGCGGTGATGATCGCGGTCGCCGAGGG
The DNA here is from genome assembly GCA_963709985.1 of uncultured Actinomycetota bacterium. Classification (GTDB taxonomy): domain Bacteria; phylum Actinomycetota; class Actinomycetes; order Mycobacteriales; family Jatrophihabitantaceae; genus DASXRA01. The sequence continues at coordinate 54,511 of CAVPYQ010000039.1, read as the reverse complement.
CGCGCACGTTGTCGCCGTCGATCCCGTTCCGGCGGCCCGGGCGCGCGCGGCCGCACTCGGCGCGGTCGCCGTCCTCGATCCGGACGAGGTGGACGTCCCGGCCGCCGTGCGCGACCTGACCGGCGGCGGGGCCGGTGTGTCCGTCGACGCGATCGGCGGGCCCGAGAGCCTGGCGGCATCGGTCGGCTGCCTCGCTGCCCGCGGCCGGCACGTGCAGGTCGGGTTGCTGGGCGCTGCGACGCACGTCCCGGCGGACGTGATCGGCCGGGCGATCGCCCGCGAACTGGAGATCATCGGCAGCCACGGCATGCCGGCCCACGACTATCCCGCCCTGCTCGAACGGGTCAGTTCGGGCGAGCTCGCTCCCGGACGCCTCGTCCGGCGACATATCGGACTGGCCGAGGCCGCCGTCGAGTTGGCCGCGCTCGACACCGCCCAGGTGGACGGGATCACCGTCATCCACCCCTCAGCCTGATGCGGCCTGCCTCGCCTTAGCACTGGTACACCCGATTAGGCAAGGGCGCGCGCCGGTTACCTTCCCGTTGCCCTTACGTCACCCTAAGGACTCCCCTGGTGGGCGGTAGGGCGATAACGTTCCGCCGTTCGTATCTGTCCAGGCTTGGGGGAAAGAGCGATGAAAGCTCGATCAGCAATGCGCCGGCGGGTGACAGCCGGAATGGCCTCCGCGGCCGTGATTGCGGCAACCGGCGTGGCCGTTGTCGGCAGCGCGCCCGTCGCGGCCGGTGCCAAGCCGCAAAGTGCTTGCCACCTCGGCAACGGGGTCAAGCACGTTGTCAGCATCGTCTTCGACAACGTGCACTTCTTCCGCGACAACCCGAACGTGCCCTCCGACCTGGAGCAGATGCCGCACCTGCTGAACTTCCTGAAGTCGAACGGCACGGTGCTGTCGAACGTGCACACGCCGCTGATCGCGCACACCGCCGACGACAGCCTCACGATCTACACCGGCCTCTACGGCGACCGGCACGGCCAGCCGCTCAGCAACTCCTACAAGACCTACAACCCGGACGGGACGACCGACCCGGCCACCTCGTTCGCCTACTGGAACGCCCCGGTGTCCGACACCGCGAGCCACGCCGACCGCCGGCCACGACACCACGCCGAGCATGGTCTACTCCGACACGGTGCCGGCCACGCCAGGCGCGACCGACAAGCAGACGCCGGCGCCGTGGGTGCCGTTCACCCGCGCCGGCTGCACGGTCGGCGACTTCTCGACGGCCAACATGGTGCTGGAGAACGTCCCGCGCGACCTGCCCGCGGTGTTCGGCCCGAACTCGCCCGAGGTCGCGCAGTCCAACGCCGACCCGGACTCGTTCAAGGACGCCGAGATCGCCGACTACATCGGCGTGGCCGTGCACTGCGCGAAGGGCGACGCGATCTGCGCGAACGCGCAGGCGGTGAAGTTCGGCCAGACCACGCCGTCGCCGAGCGCGGTCGCCGGACAGCCTGCCGACCGAGCCCGGCGGCTACGACGGCTTCCAGGGACTGTTCGGCGCAAAGTACGTCGCGCCGCAGTTCGGCGCGGGCACGCCGAACGTGACCCACAACGGCTACCCAGGTCACCAACGCGGCGGGCAACCTCGTCGACCTCGACGGCAACGAGATCACGAGCCGTTCGCCGACAAGCCCGGGCTTCCCCGGCTTCAACCCGACCGCGACGCAGTCGCTCGCCTACCTCGCCGACATGCAGGAGAGCCGGCATCCCGGTGACGTACGGCTACATCTCCGACCTGCACGAGCGCAAGGCCGGCACCAGCGGCTGCACGACGGCGACCGCCACCGCGACCGGGCGGCCGTCGGCCCCGGCGACAACTGCTACGTCGACGAACGCCAAGGCACTACGACGCCGCGTTCGAGAAGTTCTTCGAGCGGCTGGCCGACGGACGGCATCACGCCGGCCAACACCGAGTTCGTGATCGGCGCCGAGGAGAACGACCAGTTCGCCGGCGCCAACGTCGGCCGGGCCACCGAACCGACCCCGGCCGGCTGCGACGGCGTCACCACGCCGTGCAACTACGCCACCGGGCCAGATCGGTGAGCTGGCAGGCGAACATCAAGGGCCTGCTGTCGACGACGGCGAGCAGCGGCACGCGCGTTCGACATCGAGCCGCAGGGTGCCGCGATCTACGTCCACGGGCAGCCGGCGGCAGACGACCCGACCGTGCGCCAGCTCGAACGCGACACCGCCGCGATGACCGGCGACAACCCGTACACCGGCGTGAACGGCGAGAAGATCACCAACTACCAGGCCGGCGCGCTCGAACAGCGCGTCCTGCACATGCAGACCGCCGACACGCTGCGGACGCCGACGTACACGCTGTTCCCGAAGCCCGACTACTTCTTCGGCGACGACCGGGCGCGAACGTCGGCGATCAACCCCGCCTTCGCCTGGAACCACGGCTACTACAGCCCGAACATCGACATCACCTGGGCCGGGTTCGTCGGCCCCGGTGTGGCCAGGCGACGGCATCGACGGGCCGGCACCCGGCCGGCGGCAACGAGTCGCACGACCCGAACTCGACGCACACGGTGCCCGAGGCCAGCGGCGTGGGCACCTGGGTCGAGGAGGCCGATCTGCGCCCGACGCTGCTGCACCTCGCGGGGCTCACCGACGACTACCAGACCGACGGCGCGAGTGATCAGCCAGGTGCTGCGCTCCCAGTCGTCGGCGCTGCGCGACACCGAGGACCTCGCGGCGGCCTACCAGCAGATCAACTCGAGCGTCGGGGCGTTCGCGACCGACACCCTGATCGCCGACAGCGCGGCCCTCGCCGGCGGATCGCCGAGTGACGACAGCGCCTACCAGCACGAGCAGCAGCAACTGCTCGCACTGGCCAACGCACGCGACGCGCTCGCCGGCGTGATCAAGGTGCAACTCTCGCGGGCCGCGGCGGGGCATCCGCTGTCGCACAAGGCGGCGGCCATCGAGGTACTGCTCGCCCGCGCCCTGCTGGCCCAGGCACACCACCTGGCAACGGCGGCTAGGCCAAGCTGGCTGACGAGCAACGGATCGGGCCGGTGGCCGCCACGACGGCGGCTACCGGCCCGTTCGTATCCCCGGGTCGGACCCGCTGCGTTACGCAGCCGTCGATCGGCGCGACGTGGCCGGCCGATCGCGCAGCGATCGTTACGTCGACGCGTTTTGTGGGTAAACCCGGGCCGGGTAAAGCAGTAGCCGCCTGCGCTGGGCAGCTCCCCGGGATATTGGATTGGGAGGCTGTAATGCGGCCTGCGACGCTCTTCGATCATCCCCCGCTGGCTATGCCGGTCGAGGTGCAGGGCTATCACATCGACCTCGAACTGCACGAGGGCAGAACGACGCTGTCGCTCGCGGGCGACCTCGACGCTGCGGCGACCGATGCGCTCCGCGGTCTGCTGATCTGTGTCGAACGGCTGCCCAATACGGTGCACGTCGAGGCCGACGGAGTGCTCGGCGCTGACCTCGACGCGTTCGACCCGCTGCTCGACGTTGCGCGTACCCGCCACGCGCGCGGACTTCCCGGCGTATTCGTCGAATCGTTGAGTGACGCGGTACGCGAGGTCTTCGAGAGGCTTTCCCTGTCGACCCAACTTCCGGTCGAACTCGGCCTGCCGTAAGGCGATGGTGCTCATCGTCCGGTAGCGAACCGGCCAGCACGACTGTCCACAGTGGACGGCACCCCGCGAGGTCACGACGTTCCGGAGGCGCGACGAGCCTTGCTCGACCGGCCGTTCCCGCGCACCGCGTCGAGGTACTCGGCTATCGCGTCCCGGTTACGGGTCAGGCATCGGACGCGCGCGGTCATTCGATCCCGCTCCAGTTCCAGGGTCGCGATCATCTCCGGTGTCGCGTCCGGGAAATGGATCGTGCGGGGCTTGTCGAGGCACGGCAGGATCTGCTTGATGATGCGGGTCGGCAGGCCGGCGTCGAGCAAACCCCTTATCTGGCCGACACGATCTACGAGTCGCTCGTCGTAATCGCGGTAGCCGTTGGCCGAACGCTCCGGCAGGATCAATCCCTGTTCCTCGTAGTAGCGCAGCAGCCGGCGCGGTGTGCCGGTGCGCTCCGACAGCTCTCCGATACGCACGTGCGTGACCTCACAGCTCGCCTGATTGACCTTCACATCAATGTGATGGTTTGAGCATAAAGGCGATGCGTTCACCGCAGCCACTGACTTTAGGAGCTGACCTTCCATGGACAACGAACTGTTCGACTACAGCCCGATCACCGAGCGCGAGCCGATCCACTGGCCGGGCGACGCCCGAGTCGCGTTCTACGTGGGCCTGAACGTCGAGCACTTTCACGTCGACCGGCCGTCGACGAGCGTGTACGAGGCGACGTCCGCACTGGTGCCCGACCCGCTGAACTACGGATGGCGCGACTACGGCGCGCGGGTGGCCATCTGGCGGCTGATCGAAAGTCTCGATCGGCACGGGGTGCGCGCGAGCGTGCTGCTCAACTCCGAGGTGGGCGAGCGGTACCCGCAGATCATCGAGGCCGGCCTGTCTCGCGACTGGGCGTGGCTCGCGCACGGCCAGACGAACTCGACTCTGCACACCGACCTGTCGGCCGACGAGGAGCGCGGCGTCCTCACCGACATCGTCGACACCATCGAGAAGGCCGTGGGCCGGCGCCCGCGTGGCTGGATGGGACCGGGCCTCACCGAGACCTTCAACACACCGGCCCTGCTCGCCGAACTCGGTCTGACCTACGTGCTGGACTGGACCAACGACGACCAGCCGTACCCGCTCAACGTTCCCGGGATGCTCAGCGTGCCGTACTCGGTGGAGCTGAACGACATCGGCGTGTTCATGCTGAAGAACTTCACCGGTCCGGACTTCGTGCAGATGGTCAAGGACCAGCTCGACCAGCTCTACGCCGACTCGGCGGACAGCGGCCGGGTCATGGCCCTGGCCTTGCACCCGTTCGTGATCGGCCAGCCGTTCCGGCACAAGTACCTGGACCAGGCACTCGAGTACGTCGCGAATCATCCCGGCGTCTGGCTGACCACCAGCGACGAGATCGCCGAGCACTATCTGCGGACGACCGCGCGAACGGCGTGACCGGACGCTGAGGCGTGACCGGGGTGATTGCTCGCGCGGCTGCGAACGCCGCGCGAGCGCCTCTCGACGCCACGCCAAAGAGCCTGCTGAGAATCAGTGACCCCGGTGCACCGAATGGGCATACACACAGCTTCCAGAAGGTTGGATGGCTCGAATGCGTCCGTAGTGCACGGGAGGAATTTCACTATGACTGCCACGATCACCCCTGCTTCTCGCCAAGACATATTGACCGCGCGGCTCACCGCGTTGCGCGCCGAGCGTGACCAAGCAATGGCCGAGACGATCCCTACCGGCGGCGGTGACGTCGCCGATCGCGCCACCAACGTCGACGGTCATGTGCGGCTCGCCGTGCTCGAGGAGCGCGTCGCCGCGCTCGAGGCCGAACTGGCAACGACCCACCGGCCGAGCGCACGTTCGGAGCACGGCGGCGCTGCCGTCGGCGATGTCGTGACCCTCGACTTCGGCGACGGTCCCGAGTCGTTCCTGCTCGGCTCGATCGACGAAGCCACTGACGGCCTCGACGTCATCACCCCGAGCAGCCCACTCGGGCAGGCGCTGCAAGGAGCATCCGTCGGCTCGACGGTCTCCTACACCACCGGCCCGAACCGCACCCTGTACGTGACACTCATCGCCGTCGGCTGACAGTCGGCAGCGTTCGCAGCGTCCGCGGCCCGGCGAGCCCTGCGTCGTTGCTGACTGGTTGATCATCTCTGCTGGATACGCCGGCAGTGGCGCCTAGAGCGGAGACCATCACGGCGGCGTCGGCTGGGGAACTCGCCGGCGAACTGGCGCGGCGGTTCCCGCCCGGCGGCGCGCGTTGACGTCGCCGGGCCGGTCTGGGCATCAGGCGGCGGGTCGCGCCCGTTCGCCGGAATGCGCCGCCAGCGAAGCGACGGCAGTTGCCAGCTCGACAGCTGCGCGCGCCGACGAGGGCCAGACCGCAACAGGTACGCCGTCGGGTCTGGCCAGCAGGGCGCCGTCGCCGTAAACCCCGACGGCGCGCGCCGTGATGGCGTCGAGCCGGCGCACGGTCATCGGCATCGGCCCGGGCAGACCGTCCGCCGCGGCGGCCCACGCCTCGCCCGCCGGTCCCGTGAGCAGCGTCGCGCCGAGTCCGAGCAGATCGATGGTGGACACCGGGCGGCCGGCGGACGGCAGCCAGGCGTGCGGCAACCGGCCGCCGAGGTCGACGTGCAACTCGTCCTCGACGCGGCGCCGGCTCCCGTCGGGATCGATGGAGCGGGCCACGTTGTGTGCGACGGCAAGCCGCCGTTCGGCCTCGTAGGAGTCCAGCAGGTCCGGCCGGGACCATCCACGAAGCACCCAGGCCAGCTTCCAGGCCAGGTCGTGACCGCTGTGCAGGGCGGCGTTCATGCCGGTGCCACCGCGCGGCGTGACTCGATGCGCGGCGTCCCCGACGAGGAACGTGCTCTCGACCCGGAAGCGGTCCGCCAGCCGGCCCACCGATGAGAAGGCACCGATCCGTTCGATCCGCAGAGGCAAATCGGGGGCACCGGCTCCGCCCCGGATGACCTCGGCGGCTTGGGCTTCGGCCAGGTCTGCGGGCGGCGAGTCGGTCGCCGCACTGAAGCCGTACACCCATCGGTCGTCACGCCCGGCCGGCAGGAAGACGCCCGGCGGCTCGGACGTAGTGACGTACAGCCCGTAGCGGACGTCGCCGAGCAGGCGCCAGAGCGGTGCCCGGAAGACGACCTGCGCGCCGCTGAACACGCCGTCCGGTCCGCTCATGGTGACGCCGAGGTGGTGGCGCACGACGCTGTGCGCGCCATCGGCCGCGACGAGGTAGCGGGCGCAGACCGCACGCTCACCGCCGCGGCGATCGCGCAGTGTCGCGCACACGCCGTCGGCCCGGTTCGTCAGGCCGACGAGTTCGGTGCCGAGTTCGACCCGGGCTTCCGGCACCACAGCCAGGCGGCGACGCAACACCTCCTCGAGCCAGTCCTGCGGAACCACCGCCGGAGCGTTCGGGCTCACCATGGCCGCCTGCGCACGAGTCGGGTAACCGACCGGATGCGCCCGCCCGGCGGAGGCGCGGGCCAGCGTCTCGCACTCCCACAGCCACATCTCGGCGTCGACTCCGCCGGCGAGAACCTCGCCCTCGAGCCCCCACGACCGCACCAACTCCATCGACCGGGTGCTGACCACCGTCGCCCGCGGCAGGGACGAGGGCTCCGGGCGCCGCTCGACGACCAGGCACCTGACGCCGTATTGCGCCAGCGTGGTCGCGACCGCCATGCCGGCAACCCCGGCACCCACGACCAGCACGGGAACGTCGTGTTCTTCCATCATCACTCCATCGGACAGCATGTCTTTGGTCAGACAGCGTGTCTTCTGTCGGACAGACTGTCAAGCTAAATGTAGGATCCGCTCTATGGCTACGCGGAAGTACGAGCAGCGCCTGCGCGCCGAGGCGGCGGACGCCACCCGCCGCCGGATCCTCGACGCCCTCGAGCAGCGCCTGCGCGCGGCGCCGACCCGGCCGGTCAGCGTCGACGAGGTCGCCCGGGCAGCCGGCGTCGCGCGCTCCACGGTCTATCTGATCTTCGGCTCACGAGCCGGGTTGTTCGACGCGCTCGCCACCGACCTGTGGGAGCAGGCCGGCCTTCGCCGGTTGACCGAAGCAGTCGCGTCGCCCGACGCCCGAGAGCATCTGCGCGGCGGAATGCGCGCCGGCGTCGAGATATTCGCGGCAATCCGCGATGTTGCCGTCGCGCTGTTCTCCATGTCCGAACTCGATCCGGACTCCGTGGGCGGCGCCATCACCCGGCTCGAGAAGAGGCGCTGGGGCGGCATGAAGCACCTCGCCAAGCGACTTGACGAGCAGGACCTGCTTCGTCCGGACGTCACCGTCGACCAGGCCGCCGACGTGATCTGGCTGCTTGCCAGCTTCGCGAGCTTCGACGCTCTTTACACCGGCCGGCGCCTGCCCGCCGCCAAGGTCGCCGACATCCTCATCGCCACCGCCGAGCGGACGCTTTGCCGCTAGCCGCGCAATGGCGTCGCGCCTTAGCAGTCGTTAGTCCCGGGATCGCTTTCGAAGGTCCCTGATCTGTCGCCAGAATTCGCATTCACAGGCAGTCTTGCCAACATTCCCCGGACAAAAGTCCTGGCGCCATTCATACGAACGACCCGACTGCGCAGCTTAGCTTCCGGAGTTAGGCTCGTGATCGTTCGACCGGCGATCAGGTATTACCGGTAGGGCGCTCGGGGGATATCACTCGTCCGATTCAGCGTTCCGGTCGCCGATCATTGATCGAGGATGACGGTAGCGGAACGCCTGACGCGCCAGGTGGCGCGCAATTTGGGAGTTCCCGTGCGCAACAATCGTGCCGAAATCCGAGTCGACCTAAGATCAATTCTGCCGCGATCAATTGTGGCGCTCACCGCTTGCGCCCTGGTCGCCGGACTGGCAGCCGCCAACGGCAATGCGCCCGTCCGACTCGCCGCGCCGAGCAACGCGGCGTTGGTCCAGACGGCGCCGAACGGCGTGACCCCGCCACGCGCCGGAACGCCCAAGGGCATCACCCTGCGAGCCATGACCGGGACCACGATCCGGAAGGCCGGCACCGTGATCGACGCCCGCGATATCAGCGGATCGATCGTTATTGCCGCGTCGAACGTGACGATCTCGCGCAGCCGGATCCACGGTTCGGGCGAATATGGTGTCTACGTGCGCAGCGGCAGCGTCAAGATCACGAATACCACGATCTCGCTGTTCAGCAATGGGGTCGCCGGAAACAACTACACCGCCGACCGGGTCGAGGTGGCCCGCCTGCGCGCCGACGGCTTCAAGCTCGGCAGCAACGTGCTGATCCAGAATTCATGGTGCCATGCCTTGACGCCTGCGCCGGGTGCGCACGCCGATTGCGCACAATTGCAATCCGGCGAGACGCGGACAACGGTGCGTTACAACTGGTTCGACCCGGGCGCTCGAATTGGCAACTCCGCATTGTTCCTCGCACCGGACCTGGGCCCGAGCAGCAATGGACCGCTCACGATCCAGGGAAACGTATTGGGCGGCGGCAACTACGCATTGTTCTGTGTCGACGGAAACAACGGGCGGTACCTCGAGAAGCACATCACGATCACCTACAACCGATTCATCCGTGATTCGAAGTACGGTCCGTTCATGGTCAACGTCGCGGTGACCGCCGACGCACAACATCTGGGACAGCAGTCGCCGCCCGATCTACATCCGATGACGCACGGGTCGTCAGCGTTGCGGTCGCTGCCCTGACACCGCTGAGGCCTCGGCACGAGACGACGCGGGCTCATGCGGCCGGATCGCCGCTATGGCGCCCGCGGCCGCAACGGCAGCGACCGCACAGGCAATCCCGACTGCGGCGTAGGCCTGGCCCGGGGTGCTCGCGTCAGCCCGGGCGAAGTACAGCGTCCCGAGACCGGCGACACCGACCACACCGCCGAGTTGCGACGCGGTACCGATGAGCCCGCTGGCGTCGGACGCGTCGTCTGGTCCGAGCGACGACGTGATGACGCCGATCAGCGCGGGGAAGCTCAGACCGAGTCCGAACCCACCGCACGCGAGGAGCAGGAGCAGGACGGTAAGTGCAGGACGCCCGGCCCACAGCGTGCCGGCGATGCCGAGGAATGCCCCGGCAAGCAACCAACATCCGCATCCGGCCACTGTGGACAGTCCGAATCGCCCGCGGTTCGGAAGAACGCGGCCGGCCACGCCGAATGCGATCACCCATGGAAGCAGTACCAACCCGGAATAGATCGCGCCGTGGCCGAGCCCGTCTTGCAGGTATTGCGCCAGCGTGAACAGCAGCGCGAAGTAGGTGCCCGAGGAGAGGGCAATGGCCAGCAGCGCCATGCCGCTCGTACGCCTCGTGATGAGGTCGACGCGAATGACCGGGATGCGACCACGGAGGATCGATCCGCGCTGCCATGCGCCGAAGGCGACGATCGCCGGCACAGACGCGGCAAGGGAAATCCACGTCCAGGCGGGCCAGCCCGCGTCTCGCCCGAACAGCAGCGGAACCACGACCAGAGCCAGCCCGGCGATCAGCGCCGCGGTCCCCCAGCCGTTGAGGTCACGTCGCGAGGTTGACGCATCGGCCGGTGCGAGGGTTCGGCGCCCCGCCACGAACGTCACGATGCCGATCGGCACGTTGATCAGGAAGATCGTGCGCCAACTCTGCGTCGACACCAACAACCCGCCGAGGATCTGCCCGACCACGGCGCTCCCGGCAAGTACCGAGCTGTACGCACTGATCGCGCGCGCCCGGCGTGCGCCGGTGAAATGGGTTTGCAGTCCCGTGAGCACCTGCGGCACCAGAGCGGCCGCGCTCATCCCCTGCACGACGCGCGATGTGACGAGTACGGCTGATGTCGGCGCGAGCCCGCACGCCAGGGACGCCAGGGTGAACGACGCGAGCCCGGCCAGAAAGACTCGGCGGTAACCGAACATTGCGCCGATCCGCGCGCCGGTGACGAGCAGGACCGCGTACGCCAGCGTGTAGCCCGCCACGACGGTCTCCAGTACCGCGCCGCTCGCGTGCAGCCCGGAAGCGATGCTCGGACTGGCGACGTTCACGATCGTGACGTCGACGTTGACCATGAACTGACCGGCGAGCAGCGTCGCCAAGATGGTTGCCTGATGTGATCGCACGAGGCCCAGCCTGCTTGGCGGATTGTCCGTGTGCTGGCTGGAATCAGACATTACGTCCGAGAGGCGATCCGCCGGACGTCCGGCGACGGCCGATCGCGCGACGCCGAGACGACCGTTCGGCCCTATGGCATCGGACCAAAGTCCATGGCCGGGCGCGCGAAGGTATAGGCAGGCTTGCTACGTCGAGTGACGTCTTTGCTGTCGTCTGAAGGGGTGCGCAGTGTCGCATAGCCAGTGACCACGATCCGTGGCAACGGGCGCGTTCTGCTCGCCGCAGCCGCGGTCGTCGCCGCCTTGGCCGGTGGATCGACCGTCGCCATCGCGGCCGCCACCGGGGCGTTCGACGACAACGGCACCCACCGCGCGACCACCTGCGCAACACCGTCACTGTCCGGCACTGTCGTGGCTGCGACGTTGGTCGACATGGGCCCGATGCGTGGCGGGGGCGGCATGATGCAGAACGGCCAGGGCGGCCAGAGCGGCCAGGGCATGTGGCGCACCTGGCGTCCCGGGATGATGCGCGTGACGGCGACACCGCAGACGGTGCCCCACGGAACCGTGTCGCTGCGTGTCACCAACCAAGGCGTCATCACCCACGAACTTGTCATTTTGCCTTTGCCCAGCGGGCAGAACGTCGGCAGTCGCCCAGTCGGCAGTGACGGCACGGTCGACGAGGCGGGCAGTCTCGGCGAGGTGTCGGCGCCCTGCGCCCCGGGCACAGGCGACGGGCTTACTCCCGGCAGCACCGGCTGGACCACGTTGACCCTGCCGGCTGGACGGTACGAGCTGATCTGCAACCTGCCGGGCCACTACGGCGCCGGCATGTACGCCGAACTCGACGTCACCTGATCCACGACGCGACTGCCGCTGCGGGAAACGGCACGCAGGGCTCAGGCCGGCCGCAGCGCCGGATCGTGGTCGTGCACGACGACGACGGGCACCGTCGCATGGCGGGCCACCTTCTGGCTGACCGAGCCGAGCATGCGGCCGGCCGCGCTACCCGCGCCGTGGGTCCCGACGACGACGGCCTCAGCCGTGGCCGATGCCTCGACGAGCACCGCAGCCGGGTGTCCCCGGCGCACACAGCCGTGCACGATCGCCGCGCGCTCGCTCGGCTGCCGCGCCAATTCACGTTCCAGGAGTTGCTCGGCCGCCCTCTGCACGACGGCCTCAGGCGGGCCGTACGGGTAGACGCCGTACTGTGCCGTCCACTCCCAGGCGACGATCGCCTCGACCGTGGCGGCGGTGAGTTCGGCTTGTCGAACGGCCCAATCGAGGGCGCGGCGCGAGCCCGCCGACCCGTCGAGGCCGACGACGATTCGCCCCGTCCCGTTCCGGCCGGCGGCGTGGACGACTGCGACCGGGCACGCGGCATGGCTCAAGACGCGTTCGGTAACCGATCCGAGTAGCAGGCCCCGAATGCCGTGCGCACTGCGTGGTCCGACGACCAACAGGTCGGCCGCCCGCGACTTGTCCACGAGGGCCTCGGCCGGCGAGCGGCCCGACACCTGCAGCAGCGCTTCCGGCGACCGTTGCCGGCCGAGGGCGTCGACTACTGCATCGGCAAGCACCGTGCGCGTCTTGCCTTCGAGACCGTCGACGGCGCTGACGAGTTCAACGCCGGGCAGATCAACGTGCCACGAGGTGAAGGCAAGCAGCCGCGCCTCGGTCAGTTGTGCCTGGCGATCCGCCCACCGCAGCACGTCCAGCGATTGTGGTGAGCAATCCACACCGACCACGACAAGCCGCTGTGGATCACCGAAATCCGTCATCGGTCCCCCATCACAGAGCGACCCCCCCAAGGCCAGCATCGCCAGCGATGCGCCCGTGCGCCTAGAGCATTACGTCCCCCGTGACGATCACGGCGGCACGCGCCTGCCGCGACCGGCGCTCGTCGGTCGAACGGGTCGGCGCAGAGCGCGGGACCTTCGAATCTGGCCAGACGCGCCCGGAGCCGATTGCATGGGACCGATCCCTGTTTCGCGAACGACCGAGCCAAGGGAGCACGCCATGAAGGCTTCAGTCGGCGACCACATCATCGTCGCATCACCGGCCGTCGACGGGCCGGTACGTGACGGCGAGATCGTGGAGCTACGCGATCCGGACGGCAGCCCGCCGTACGTGGTGTGCTGGTCGGACACCGGCAACACCGCGCTGTTCTTCCCCGGACCGGATGCCCACCTGAGCCCGCCACCTGAACGCGAGCCGGTGCTCGTGGGTCACGGGCGGTCCTGGCGGGTGAACATCGACCTGGTCGAGTTCGGCGACGAGACCAGCGCGCACGCCGTACTGGTGGCCGAGGCGCCACAACGGCTCGACGCACACGGACAGGCCCACCGCAATCCGGCTGACGCGCCGGTGCCGTCCATCGGCGACGAGGTCGCAGTTGCCCGGGCGTTGCGCCGGCTGTCCGACCGCCTGCTCGAGGTCGCGTCAACCGACATCGCGAGCGCGCAAGGAAGCCCGGCTCACCTCGACCGTTGACCGTTCGTACGCCGGAAACCGCGGTCTGCCGCAATGGCCTTGCCGTCGCTACGGATTGGGCGGCTACTACGAAGGGGGTAGGTCGGACCGGCTACCCGCGTCTCCCTCGACGTTCGCCGACCCGTGGGCACTCTCCAGTTCGCTGCTGAGGCGGGCCAGCAGGGCACGCTCCTCCGCGGAGACGGCGCCGATGCCGAGCAGGCCACCCGAGGCCGACGCAACAGCGGTGGAAAGGGAGAGCAGTTCGCGTTCACTTGCCTCGCGCTCCGCGGCGGGACGCGATTCCAGGAACGCGCGAACCGCGCGAAGGTTACGTTCGAACACCTCCTCGGGCGGCCGCGACGTGAGCCATTGGGCAAGCTGCTGGTCGGCCGGTGAATCGGCCTCGACCCCGCGCGCCCGCGCGGCTTCGACGATCAGCGCGCGCTCGCGCTCCGAGACACGGCCGTCGGCCCAGGCCACCTGAACCAGGGGCACGAGGTGCAGCAACATCACCGTCTCGGGCGTGTAGCCGAGATCTTGGAGGTCCTGCAGGATCTCCTCGTCAGCCACGCCGGCCCGCTCGCCGAGCTGGTGCAACTCGGCATCGGCCGCGGCGCGCCTGCGCAGCTTCTCGATGAGTTCCTGCTCGCGCTTGCGGAAGTACTCCTCCTCGAGCGCGCGCCCACGGTCGGAAAATGCGTCACGTTCGGTCACAAGCGCCCCCCGCGGCCACCGCTTGGCTGTCAGCCATCCCCGATGCGGATGCTGAACTTTATCAGCGCGGGCGTGCCGTCGATCCGGGATTGCTAGCGCAGGAACCAGAGCCAGCCCAAGCCGATGAACACGGCAATGGCGACGAATCCGGTGCCACCGACGAGATACTGCCGCCACCGCGGCTGCGTGCTTATCCACGACGTCCACCGGCTCACGAACGCGCGGGCCCGGCCCAGTAGCCGGTGGGCCCAGGCGAACTCTGTGGCCCACACACCGATGCCCAAGAAGATGATCAACCAGCCCGGTCCGGGCAGTGGCAACAGGATGACGCCGACAACGACGATGACCAGCCCGAGGACCGCGATCCCGACGCGCCAGACCGTCGCACCGCCCGGCACCTTGTGCACGCGACCACGGACGGAGGACAGGGCGCGGGTCCAGGCGTTCCCGCTGCGTTCGTCGGGCGGTGCCATATAACGACGCTAGCCCGCTGGGTTGAGGTCGCCCGACGCGATCGCCGCTGCTCGGCGGGAACGCAGCTGACGAACCGCGGTAAGTCGCGGAACGGGCGCCGACGAGGCAAGCTCTAGGAACGAGGCCCACCCACGTGGTTGCATCCAGCTATGTAACTGCCGTCCGGGGGGAGGTCAGGTGTCTGTCGCCACGACGTGCGACCCCCGCACGCAGCACGGATCGCTCCGCCCTGCCGATCGATCGCGCTTCGAGATTCGCGACAGTGCATCCCGGCCCGGCACGCGAACGCATATCCCGAGACGAACATGAGCCGCGACGGGCCGGTCGCTCCGCTCGAGGTCAGCCACCCGGTCGACAAGACCGAGGTGCCGAGTCCAGCCGGGTTCCGGTCCGGATGGCGCGGGGCGACGAGTCTGGTCCGCGGGCCGTTGCGGGTGCTCATCTCCGGGCAGGCGCTGGGCCAACTCGGCGACGGCCTCGCTCAGATCTCCCTGGCCCAGCTGGTCCTGTTCGACGTCGGCCGCGGGGCGACGCCGGCCCGCATCGCCGGAGTGCTGGCCGTGACGCTGCTCCCGTTCAGCGTCATCGGCCCGCTGGCGGGTGTGTTCATCGACCGGTGGAACCGCAAGCGCACGCTCGTCGTGACGTCCTGGCTACGCGCTGGGCTGGCCATCTTCGGGATCGGCGCCGCGATCACCCGGTCCGACGTCGCTGCGTATGTGGCCGTGTTGTTGCTGCTGTCGTCGTCACGTTTCGTGCTCGACGCAAAAGGCGCGGTGCTGCCGCGTCTTGTCCCCGCGCAGGAGTTGGTGCGCGCGAACGCCATATCCGGCCTCATCGGCATGATCGCGGCGTTCACCGGCGCAGTGGGCGGGGCGATGTTCGTATCCGCATCCGTGTCGATCGGCTTCCTGGCCGCTATGGCCTGCTACCTGGCGGCGAGCATGATGTTCGGCCGCCTGCCGTTCGTGGGCGGCGGGACCGCGCAGACACCTGTCGGTGATGCCCTGCACCGATTGGCGGTAGAACTCGGCGGCGGCCTTCGGGCGGTGGCCACGACCCCAGACCTGCGCCGGCCGATGTTCGCGGTCTGGACCCACCGGATGCTGCTCGGCGCCGGCTTCGTGCTGCTGGTGCTCGTGGCCGACAATCGCTACCACCTCACGGCATCCGGCTACGGGCTGGCCCTCGCGATCACCGGTGTCGCCGCATTCGCGGGCACGATCTGCGCCCCCTGGCTGATCAGCCGGTGGCCGCCCCGGGTCGTCCTCCCGTTGACGTTCCTGCCGCCGGCCGCTGCCGTGGTCGTGGCGGCGTACTCGCCGACGATCGCCGGTCTGATGATTGCGGTCGGCGTAACGGCCATTTCCTTCCAGTGCTTGAAGGTTCTCGTCGACGCGCTGGTCGGACGGGCCGCGCCGGACCGGTTCCGCGGCCGGGTCTTCGCGCTGTACGACGTGCTCTACAACGTCGCCTTCGTGCTGGCCGGATTGGCGATGGTCCCGCTCTGGCAATTGGGTCGCGAGCGGGCCCTGCTGTGGTGGCTCGGCGCCGCCTTCGCCGCCGGTTGGCTGGTGTTCGCCAGGCTCTCCCGAAACTGGCCCTACGGCCTGGCCGCGGTCGTCGAGGTGCCGGCCCGGCGGTGGCGCATGCGGGCCGCCGCCGTGGCCTGCGGTGTACTTCCCGTCCTCGCGTTCCCGAAACCGGCATCTGGTGGCTCGCCTGGTTCGCGCTCGTGCCGTGGCTGATCGTGGTGCGCCGCGCGCCATCGGCTCGCGAGGCGGCGATCCGCGGCTGGTGGGGCGCTGTCGGCTTCCTGCTCGCCACGCACTACTGGCTGTTCCCGAGCACGACGTTCTTCCTGCCGGTGCTCGCCGGAGTGGCCGCATTGGTATGGCTGCCCTGGGCGGTGCTCACCTGGTGGCTGCTGGCCGACCCGCTGTCGGGACGGCGCGTTGCGGCTTCGGCTGTCGTGATCCCCGCTGCCTGGTTGATCACCGAAGCCGCACGGGAGTGGTCCGGGTTCAACGACCCCTGGGGGCTGCTGGGCGCGACTCAATGGCGCAGTCCGGTGTTCCTCGCGCCAGCATCCCTGGGTGGCGTCTGGCTGATCAGCTTCCTCATCGTCGCGGCAAGCATCGCCGTCGTTGGGCTCATCGAAGCGCGGCCGTGGGCATCGCGCGGTGTCTCCGCACTGGTGGCGCTCACGGCCGTACTCGCCGGGCCGTTGTGGTACGCCGTCGAACCCGGGCCGGGCGACGGGGCGCAAGTGCAGATCGCCGTCGTGGAGGCGGGAGTGGTTCACGACCCGACGGCGCGGCTGCAGACCCAGATCGCCGCGACCGAGCAGTTGCCGGCGAACCGCTTCGACCTGGTCATCTGGGGTGAGAGCAGTGTCGGCTTCGACCTGTTCCGCCGACCCGACCTGCAACAGCAACTGCAGGGACTGGCCGGACAACTCAACACGAACCTGCTGGTGAACATCGATGCCACCGACGCGGACGGCTTCATCCGCAAGACCGCGCTTCTCCTTACGCCATCGGGCATAGCCGGTAGCTACACCAAGATCCGGCTGGTTCCCTTCGGCGAGTACATCCCGGCCCGGCCGGTGCTCGGCTGGCTGTCCGCGATCACCAAGGCGGCTGCGAAGAACCGGATACGCGGCCACCATATCGAGATCATGCAGTCGCACGGGGTTCGGTTCGCACCGCTGATCTGCTTCGAATCCGCGTTCCCCGACCTGAGCCGGCGGGCCGTGCTCGACGGCGCCGACCTGCTCGTGTTCCAGTCGTCCACCACGACGTTCCAGGGCAGCTGGGTGCCCGATCAGCACGCCAGCCTCGCCGCCGTGCGCGCCGCCGAGACCGGCCGGCCGACCGTCCAGGCGACGCTCGCCGGAACCACCGCCACCTTCGACGCGCAGGGCCGCCGGTTGGTCTGGTGGCCGGGCTCGACCGGAACCGTCACCTTCTCCGTACCGCTGCGTAGGGTCGACACCCCCTACGACCGCCTCGGCGATTGGCTGCTCGCCTGGTGCCTCGTCATTCTCGCGGCGTCGGTCATCGTGATCTCCCTCGGCGCCGAGTCGCGCGCCGAGGCACTGGCCTGAGCGTCAACACCGACACGACGAGCCGGGCGGAAGTTGCCCCACGTGGCGCTGCCGGGGTGAGATCATCGCCGGCAATGGACGCATCGGGGGCCGCTGGCAACGTGGTCGTGGCCGGCAACGATCGGCTGCTGCTGCAGTTGGTCACCGAGCTTCGTGCGCTCCAAGAGCCGACCGTGTTCGTCGTCTCGCCGGACGAGCCCGGCATCGCCCGCGATGCCACCGCGCTCGGCGCGCAAGTGATCATCGGGTCGGCGAACGACCCCGACGTGCTGCGATCAGCCGGGATAGAGAACGCGCGGGCCTTCGCCATCACCGGCACCGGAGACGACGCCAACCTGCATATCGCGTTCACGGCCGCCGGGCTCAACCCGGGCATCCGACTGGTCGTGCGCATGTACAACCTGCGGCTGGGCCGGCGCATCGAGAAGCTGTTCGACGATTGCCTGGTCCTGTCGGCCTCGGCGATCGCGGCGCCGTTGTTCGTCGACGCCGCGGCCGGCACGCGCACGGCGCAGACGACGATGGTGGCCGGCGGACGGAGGTTCGAGATCGGTCCGCGGGGTGGCAAGCGAATGCTCCTACCGCTCGCGGGACGCGGACCGCGGGGTGAGCCGGTGCTCCTTCCGTCCACTGTGGACGATCGAACGACGCTCGTCCTCGGCCGGTCGAGCGACAGTTCGCACCATGCGGAGAGCGCGGAAGCGGCCGGCCGGCAGGTCACTCTGCCCCGTGCGTCACGCCGTCAGCGACCGCTCGGGCGCCGGCTGCGCGCCGCGGGACTCGTCGTCGCCCGGGCATTCGACCTTCGCGTGCGCCTCGCGTTACTGAGCTACGCCGTGCTGGTGCTCGGCGCCGCGACGATGTTCCGCTTCACGCTGCACCTCGACTGGGCGAAGGCCCTGTACTTCACGGTCACCAGCGTCACGTCGATCGGCTACAGCGACATCAGCCTTACGCACGCTGCCGGATGGGTGCAGGTGGCCGCCGCGATCATCATGGTGCTCGCCGTCCTCGTCATCGCATTGCTCACGGCAGCCGTGGTGAACGCGCTGGTCGCCGAACGGCTGCGCGGAGCCTCGGCGGGCGCCGACGCCCTGAGCGGTCACGTCGTCGTGTGCGGTTTCGGCACGGTGGGCCAGCGCGTCGTCGAGTTGCTGCGCTCGGCCGGTGTCGACTGCGCCGTCATCGAACGGGCGCCCTCCCCCGAGGCGACTGAGACCGCGCGCGCGGCCCGGCTGCCGCTGATCACCGGAGACGTCACCGACGCCTCGGTGTTGCGGTCGGCCGGCGTCACCCGGGCCCGGTCGGTTGTCGCCGTCACCAGCGACGACATCACCAACGTCGAGGCCGGGATGGGCGCGCGGTCGGTGGTGCCCGACGCGAAGGTGGTGCTGCGCCTGGGCGACAACGATCTGGCTGAGCGGGTCGCGCGGCGACTCGGCCTCGATGCCTCCTTCAGCGTGTCGTTCGCGTCGGCCGCGGTGTTCGCCGCCGCATTGATGGAGCGCTCGGTCATCGCCACCGTTCCGGTCGGGCGTCGCGTCCTGCTGATCGCCGAGGTGCGACTGCGTCCCGGATGCGACCTCGACGGCAGCACGGTCTCGACGATCGACCAGCCGGGGAGGTGCCGGGTCTTCGGCGTGGTCGGCGGATCGCTCGACACGACCCGACTGCCCGACCCCGCGCGCGAACTGCATGCCGGCGACGTCATCCTGATCGCCGCCACCCGGGCGGGACTAGCCGGCGTCCTCGTCGCTGCGCAAGGCCGTGCGTGATGCTCGGTCGTTGACCGCGAACAGAATCATCCGCTGGGACGGCTTCTTCAACGCGCGGGACCTGGGTGGTCTGCCGACCCGGACGGCTGGCACGACCGACCCGCCCGGCATCGACCGGCAGGAGGTCGCCCTCGACGCTGGTCACGCTTGTGCTGCTGGCCCTCGCCGACGTCGAACCCGACGCGATCGCCGCGGATTACGCCTTGTCCACCGAGGCGGTCAGAACCCTCTTTGCCGCAATGGGAATCTCGGACCAGGGCCCGATGATCGAATCAATCCTGACGCGCCGGGGTACGACCATCCAGGCGGCCGTCCTCGACGCTCTAAGGGGTTTCGAGGCTGAGCACTACCTGCGCGGTGCCGGGGTCGGTCGGGCCCACATCCAGATCATCCGAGACCGATTGGCATGACGCTCGCCCGAGAGCCACTGTCCACAGTGGACAGTGTCGCTGTCTGCGGCTAGCGCGTGGCCCCGTGCTGTTCGAGCAGGCGAATGATCTCCTGCTGTTGCGCCTTCGCCTCGGGCGAGCCGCTGCCGCCGCGCCCGGTGGTCCACATCGCAAGTTGCAACGGGGTCGAGCCGCTCTTGTTCGTCCGTTGCGGATCGGCTCCTCCGGCGAGGAGGGCACCGACGGCTGCGCCGCACCGGGTGCGTACGGCACGGTGCAGTGGAGTCACGCCGCTCTTGTCCGTCGCGTTCGGGTCGGCGCCCGCCTCGATGAGACACGCCACGGCCTCGGCCTGAGCGCGGGCGTCCCAGACCGGCGAGCCCGGCCCCCCGTCGGCGGCGTAATGCAGTGGCTGGGCGCCGCGACGATTCCGCGCATCGACGTCGGCTCCCGCCGAGATCAGCCGTCCGATGATGGCCGGCCGGTACGCCGCGGCGGCGATGTGCAGGGCGCTGTCGCCCGCATAGAGGTAATGCTCGATCTCGACCAGGTAGAAGGCCTGGGCCTGCTGACGCGTCGCGCCCGCTTCGGCCCGGGCCGACGCCAGCGCCGGAGACGCAGCGAGCAACCGGGCCGCCGCGACCGTGTCGTCGGCGACGATCGCGCGCAACAACGTCGCTAGCGGTGTATCGCCGGACAGCATTTCCGGACGGTAGCAGCGGAACCTGGAACGAACACGCGTCCGCCGAAACACCGAGCGGGCACCGCATGGGCGGGGACACATACCCTCGCCGGATGGACTTGGAGTTCGACGGCGAATTGTGGTTCTGGAAGGGTCCGGCGCCATGGCACTTCGTCACCGTCCCGGACGAGAAGTGCGGCGAACTGGACGCGACCTCCAGCTTCGTGACCTACGGCTGGGGCATGATCCCGGTCGCAGCGCGGATCGGCGCGACCGCGTGGAAGACATCGCTGTTCCCCAAAGACGGCCGCTACATCGTCCCGGTCAAGGCAGCGGTGCGGAAGGCCGAAGGGTTGAAGGTGGGAGACACGGTCACCGTCCGCCTGGGCGTCGATATCTGAGTCGTCGAGATCTGGACGGCCTGGCCGCCGGGTCAAGGTGCAGGTAATCCGGTATCGCCCGTTCTGCCGCCGGGGCCACAGGCTCGACCCTTGAAGGGTCTCGACCATTGCTGAAACTCTGGCCCGCGTGACAGGGATCCGGACCCGGACCGAGTCGTTCGGCATCGGTCTGCTGCTGGCGACGGTCGGCGGCTTTCTGGACGCGTACACCTTCGTCGGGCACCGCGTCTTCGCCAACGCGCAGACCGGGAATGTTGTCCTGTTCGGCGTCGAGAGTGCGTCGCGGCACTGGCACGAGGCGATGCTGCACCTGATCCCGGTCGCCGGGTTCCTCGTCGGCGTCGCCACTGCCGAGGTGCTCGGCCGGCCCGGCGTGCGGCAGTGGCTGCGCCGCCCGCTGCGGGTGGCGCTCGCGATCGAGATCGTGATCCTGGCGGCGCTGGCGACGTTTCCGGACAGCACCCCGGAACTGCTCATCACGGTGCCCATCGCGTTCGCCGCCGCAATCCAGTTCGCGACCTTCCGGATCCTCGTGGACACCCCGTACAGCACGCTGCTCGCGACCGGGAACCTGCGGATCATGGCGGTATCCGCCTATCAGTGGATCGCCGACCGCGACGTGGCGGGCCGGCAACACGCCGGCCGGTTCGCCGCGGTGGTCGGCGCGTTCGTCGTCGGCGCTGTGCTCGGCGGCGTCTGCACCAACCACTTCGGCACGGCCGCGATCGCCGTGGCGGCCGGCCTCCTGCTCGTCACGCTTGGCGCCCTGGTCCAGGAGACCCGGCAACTGGAACGGCGAACCCGAACTGAGGGCTCCGAGGGCGGGTAGGAGCGGGCACGAACCACCCACCGGGCGGGCCGGCATCGAACAGACTTCGTAAGCGCCATCGCACAGGAAGGGCCGCAGGACATGGCCGGGACGACGATCGGGACGGCGGACGCGCCGACCCGAAGGTCGACCCGCCTCGTCGTGGCGCTTGCCGCCATCATGCTGCTGCAGTGGGTGGCCGGAAGCCTGACCCTGCCGTTGCTGCCGGTGTGGCTGCGCGACCGCGGCGCCTCCGATCTCACTGTCGGGCTGGCGATGGGCGCGTTCTTCGCCGGCGCGGTGCTCGCGCAGTACCCGCTCGGCCGGCGCAGCGACCGCGGCTCGCCGCGAACCCTGCTGTTCGGCTGCGTCGCGGGCTACGCGCTGACGAGCGCGGCCCTCCTCCTCCCGGTCACGCCCGCCGCCGTGGTGGGGATCCGAGCGGGCCAGGGCGCCACGGCCGGAGCCACCGAGGTGCTGGCGCTTACGCTGATCGGCCGCTGCGTGCCGGCCGGGCAACGCACCCGCAGCTACGCCGCGATCTTCGCCGCGCAGACGTCGGGGCTGGCCATCGGGCCGCTGCTCGCGGGCCTCGTCGGCGTCGCGCACATGACGCTCCTGTTCGCCGTGGCGACCGGCGCTGCGTCTGCCGCGCTGATCGCATTGCGGTGGACGGTGCCGGGCGGTGCCGCGCCGGACCGCGCGCCCCGAACGGCACGGCCGCGGCTCGCGCTGCTGCGTCCGGTGCTCGCCGCGGCGGCGATCACCGGACTGATCGACGGCACCTACGAGGCCTGCTGGACGCTGCTGCTCGACCACCACGGCGCGGCCTCGTGGCAGATCGGGCTGTCCTGGAGCCTGTTCTGCATCCCGTTCATCGCGGCGTCCCCGCTCGCCGGGCCGGTCAGTGATCGCTTCGGCCCGCGCCGCGTCGTGCTGTTCACGCTCTGCGTTTCGACCGCGCTGCTCGTGGTCTACCCGATGATCACCAATATCCCGGCCGTGATCGCGCTGGGTGCGGCGGAAGGCGCGGCCACGGCGATGGCCTACCCGGCCGCGCAGACGCTGCTCGCCCAACTGGTGGAACCCGGGCAACTCGGCCGCGCCCAGGGCACGTCGGCAACCATCCAGACCGCGGCGACCGCGATCTCGGCGGTGGCCGGTGGCGCGCTGTTCGGCGTCGCGGCGTGGTTGCCGTTCGCCGCCGTCGCGGGCGGCGGCGCGATCCTGATCGGTATCGGCTTCGCGAGCTTCACGCGCGGCCGGAAGGCCGGCGCTTGACCATGGCCGACTGGGACGGGCAGGAGTACCGGCAGGTCAGCGACCTGCAGCAGTGGCTGGCGCGCGAGGCGCTGGCCGGCCTGTCGTTCGCCGGGGACGAGCGGGTCCTCGACGTGGGGTGCGGCGACGGGCGCATCACCGCGGCCATCGCGGGCCGCCTCACCGGCGGCTCCGTCCTCGGCATCGACCCGTCGCCGCGCATGGTCGAGGTGGCCCGCGGCGGCGCCCGCGGGCCAGTGCGGTTCGAGACCGGCGACGTACTCGGCATGCGGTTTCGCGAAGAGTTCGACGCCGTGGTCTCGTTCAACGCGCTGCACTGGGTCGCCGACCAGCGCGGCGCGCTGGCCCGCATCCGCGAGGCGTTGCGCGACAGCGGCTGGGCGCTGATCCAGCAGGTCTGCCGGGGCGAGCGGCCGAGCCTGGAGGCCACCGCGATGCGGATCTGCCATGAGCCGGCCTGGCGCCGCTACTTCGCCGGGTTCGAGCCACCGTTCACGCACGTCGATCCGGACGCGTACGCGGCGACGGCGGCAGCGGCCGGTCTCGACGTCGAGCAATGCGACGTCGCCGACCTGAGCTGGGACTTCGGCAGCCCGCAGGCGTTCACCCGCTGGTGCCGGGTCGGCTTCGACGCGTGGAACTCCCAGCTGCCCGACGACGCGGCCGCCGACGTGTTCGTCGCCGACGTCGTCGACGCGTACGCCCGGATCACCGGCTCGCCGCAGCAGTTCCGGTTCCTGCAGATGCGGGCCCGGCTGCGCCCGCGTGACCGAGCCGTCCGGGAGGCTGCGGGTGCATGATCGAGCGACGCCGGGCCTAGCCCGTTCCGACGTCGTCGCAGCCGTGATAGCCGCGCTCTGCCTCATCAGTCTCGTCGTGTTCTGCAGACACCGAGTACGGCGCGCAGCGGCGCCCCACATCGGCTATGGGCGCAAGCGCTCGGTCAGGAAGGCGAGGATCTCGTCCCTGGCTTTCAGTGTGGGATGGCCCTGCTCGTCGACCATGTGGGCAGTGACAACGCTGTGCGGGGATGCGACCACATCGCGGAAGAACGGGGGCGAGTCGGCGTTCGCGTAAGTGTCCGGAAGGACGCGGCCGTCGAAGGCGTCACCGAGGAGCGCTTGGTACGCGGCGAAACGCTGACCGGTGCACCACCGGTCGCCCTGGAATCGATACGCCAGAACCTTCAGACCGTCGCGCGCGATGCGGTCTCGGACGGCCCGCGCGTCCTCGTCGCTCATCTCGAGTCCGGCGGGATCATCGAGTGGCAATGACGGATGGTTGACCACCGGCGCGATGACGGCCGGCTCAAGCGTCATGGTGAGGGCGAAGTTTCCGGTGAAGCACAACCCGATCGCGCCGACTCCCGGACCCCCGCACTCGGTATGGGCTTGACGCGCGAGCCCGCGCAGCCACGCCGCAACGGGGCTGGTGCCGCCTCCGGCGAACGCACGGAACTCCGCACTGACGCACGCGCGACGCACGACCTCCGTGCCGCCCTCGACC
Organism: uncultured Actinomycetota bacterium; assembly: GCA_963709985.1. Taxonomy (GTDB): domain Bacteria; phylum Actinomycetota; class Actinomycetes; order Mycobacteriales; family Jatrophihabitantaceae; genus DASXRA01. Next base: position 30,189 of record CAVPYQ010000039.1, on the reverse strand, counting down.
GTGGGATACGCGCCGTCGACCCCGAACAGTGAGGGCACGTAGACGGTGAAGCCCGCGTCCCGCACCCACCGCGCCAGCCGAAGGACGTCGGGGCTGATGCCCGGCATCTCTGGCATCAAGACGACCGCTGGCCCGGAACCCGCGACGTAGACCGTCTTCACGACCCCGTCCACCTCCGCGAGTCGGCGGGAGAAGTCCGTGATCGCGTCGTCCTGGCGTCGGTCGGCAATGGTCATGACGCGAGCGTGCACGAATGGGCCCGCGCCAAGCGCTAGGCGAGATCGCCAAGTATCGGGGTAATCTCGCCAGACGTTCAGCGCGGAGGAGGCTCGGTGAGTCCACTGCGAGTCGGTGTTCTGGCCTACCCCGGCTGCTTCGCGTCCGAGGTGTACGGCGTACCCGATCTGCTGACGATGGCCACGCACGTTGCCGGCCCGGATCATGCCGGATACGAGGTGTCGGTCCTCTCGCCTCGTCGTCGCGTTGCGGCATCGGGCGGTGCCGCGCTGGCCGTCGCCGCGCTGCGCGAGGTCGACGTCCTTGTCGTACCGGGGTTCGAGCTCGGGCCGGGCCTCGACGTGGACGCGAAGCTCGCCGCCCTCGCCCCTGAAGTTGCGGCGATCCGCTCACACGCCGCGGCCGGCAATGTCGTCGTCTCGATCTGCGTCGGTGCGTTCCTGCTCGCCGAGGCCGGCCTGCTCAAGGGGCGCCGGGCGACGACCGCCTGGCTCTACGCAGACGAATTGGCTCGACGCTGTCCCGACGCCGATATCCGATCCGAACATCTGGTCGTCACCGATGCAGGGGTGACGACGACGGCGGCGTTCAGTGCCATGTACGACTTCGCGCTGGACCTGATCCGACAACACAGCGGTACCCGCGTGGCGCGGACCACCGCGCGGGTCGCGCTCGTCGACGATGCGCGCTCGTCGCAGTCTCCCTACGTCGACGCGCGACTGCTCCCCCAGCCCGGAAGCGAGTTCTCTCGCACGGTCATGCGCCGGCTCGACCAGAACCTGGCCGCCCGATACGACCTCGTTGCGTTGGCCGACACATTCAACGTCAGCACTCGGACGCTGCTGCGGCGCTTCGCGGACGAGACCGGCCGCAGTCCGCTCGAATACCTGCAGTCCTCGCGCATCCGCCGCGGCCGACACCTCCTCGAGACCACCGACCGGACCGTTGCCAGCATCGCCGGCGCAGTCGGGTACAAGGACTCCGGCACTTTCACCGCTCTATTCGCCAAGCACACCGGACGACGTCCGAGCGACTACCGCGCAGCCTTCCGGCGTGGTGCCAACTGACCGTGCCCCAGTCGTCCTGTTCCGTACCGTGCCGGTGATCCGGACCGCCCAGCCAGGCTCACAATGCCGTGCGCTATTGACCAAGGCAGCACTCTTGCACCGCGGTGTCGGTAGGCGGGACCGTCATCCCTGACACCAATCTCGAAGGGGAGGCCACGATGAGCACGATCGGGGACGATCGAAGCGACGCCGGCGAGACGGCGAGCGTCGGGAATGTCGACGTGAAGCTCGAAGTCGTCGTCCTGCCGGTCTCGGATGTCGACCGCGCAAAGGAGTTCTACGGTGGCCTGGGGTGGCGGCTCGACGCCGACTTCTCCTTCGACAACGGCTTCCGAGTCGTCCAGTTCACGCCGCCCGGCTCGGACGCCTCGATCCAGTTCGGACCCGGCATGACGTCGGGTGCGCCCGGCTCGGCCCAGAACATGTACCTGATCGCGTCTGACATCGAGGCGGCGCGCGACGAACTCGTCGCCCGAGGGGCCGAAGTGAGTGAGGTGTTCCACCCAGGCGCGCCCGGCGCTCAGTTCCATGCCGACCCGAGCGCTCACCTGGGCGGCCGCTCGTCGGACAGCTACAGCTCCTTTGCCACATTCAATGACCCGGACGGCAACGGCTGGCTCATCCAGGAGGTCACGACCCGACTTCCCGGCCGCGTCGACGCCGCCGCGACATCGTTCGGCTCCGCGAGCGACCTGGCGAGCGCGATGCGGCGCGCCTCCGTCGCCCACGGTGAGCACGAGAAACGCACCGGTGAGGCAGACGCGAACTGGCCCGATTGGTACGCCGAGTACGTGGTGGCCGAGCAGGCCGGGACGGAACTGCCGACGTGAGTAATGGCGGCGGGTCGACCGGCCCGGCGCCTATCGGGCGGCACGGGACCGAAGGGGATTGAGATGCCGTGGTTTCCCGATTTCGTCGGTGCCGTCGAACTGCTGCGCAGGCAGACCCGCGCCGAGGCACGAGCTGATCCGGTCATGCAGTACTTCACCGCTCTCAACGAAGGCGATGCCTCTGCGCTGGAGACGGTGTGGCCCGGGAATGTGGTGGTTTACGACCCGCGCGCCGGCGAGGTCCGCGGTCACCGCGAACTGCGCCGGTTCGTGAACGCCAACAGGTCCTGGCTGGCCAAGCGTCGCGCCCGTATCGAAACGGTGGCCTCCACCCATGCCGGCGGCCGGGCCGTGGTGGAACTGCTGGCGCACCTGACCGACGACGGGCGTCAGGTCGCATGGCCAGTGGCGGTCGTTGCCGAATCGCCCGACGACTCTTCGATCGAGTTTCGGACGTACTGCAGCCAATGGCCGGTGGACGCCCGGCGCCATGTCCGGCCGGCGATCTTGACCTCCGGGCATGACCGGCCCGGGGATGTGGTCGGCCGCTACCACGCGGCCCTGGACGCGGGTGACGCCGACGAGATCGTGAACACGTTCGCGCCCGACGGATACTTCCGCGAGCCGATCGGCCCGCCCTACGTCCACCGCGGCGCGAGCGAGCTCCGCTCGTTCTTCACGAAGTGCTTCAGCGCAGGCGGCGGGATCGGCCTGCAACATTGCGTCGTGACCGATGACGGTGGGCGCTGCGCCGTCGAATACAACTGCGTCCGCTGGGGCAGCCATGACCTGCCGCCTCAGGCCGGCATCGGAATCTACGAGCGCGGCCCGGACGGACGGCTGGCTGCCGCCCGCCTCTACGACGACGTCGTGCCACCCACCGCCACGCCCAACGGGAAATGACCATCGCATCGCCGCCACCGGACGCCACCGGACGCCACCGGACAGGAAACCGCGCTCGTCCTGCCACTCCGACCGCTGACCGGAACACCCGACGCCGCTCAACGCAGGATTACACCCACTCGCCGCGGATCCGGATTACGGTATCTCGGCATTTGGGTGACAAGCCGTAATCTCTGCGTACTCGGTATGAATCCCCTGTCGTACTGACGTATCGGGCAGCGAAACGCGCGCGCCCTCCCCTGAGCAAGGAGGTCATCCACCCATGCCCCGAATCCCCCAGTCCCGCCGCCGGATCGTGACGCTGGCCGCGCTCGCGACCGCCGCTGTCCTCGCAGCCGGGATGACCAGCGCCGCCGCGGCACCACCCACCACCGAGGTCGGCAGCTGGGGTGCCAGCACCGACCGCACCGGCGCGACGGTCAACGACCAGACCGTGCGCGACATCGTCCGGACCAACATCGGAGGCAGCGGCCTGCGCGTCGCGCTCTCCAACGTGTTCGGCAGCCAGGCCGTGACGTTCGGGCACGTCTCGGTCGGCGTGCGCCAGTCCGGTGCGGACGTCGTGCCCGGCACCAACCGGCAGGTCACCTTCAGCGGCAGCCCGTCGGTCAGGGTCCCGGCCGGCGCGGAGGTTCTGAGTGACCCCTTGCCGGGCGACGTCGCGCCGCAGCAGGACCTCGCTGTCAGCATCTACGTGCAGGGCGCCGCAGGAACGGTGACCGGGCACAACTTCACCGCCGCGACCTCCTACCTGTCAGGCGCGGGCGACCACGCCGGCGAGGAGGCCGGCGCCGCGTTCGCGACGACGATCTCCAACTGGTACTGGCTCGAGGGGCTCGTGGTGAGCGAGCCACAGACGGTCAGCACGGTCGTGGCGTTCGGCGACTCGATCACCGACGGCGTCGGATCGACCCGCGACACCAATCGCCGCTGGCCCGACGACCTCGCGCGCCGCCTGCTCACCCGCCCACTCCCCGACCAGATGGGCGTGGTGAACGAAGGCATCTCCGGCAACAAGATCCTGACCGACGGGGCCGGCGTGAGCGCGCTCGCCCGCCTCGACCGGGACGTGCTCGCTCAGCCCGGCGCGCGGACGGTGATCCTGCTCGAAGGCATCAACGACCTCAGCGGCGGGGCCACCGCCGACCAGGTCATCGCCGGCGACCGGCAGCTGATCGCCCGCGTCCACGCCGCGGGCAAATGCATCATCGGCGCCACGCTCACGCCATTCGGCAACTCCAGCGACACCGAACAGGCCGCCGTGCGGACCGTGAACGACTTCATCCGCAACAGCGGCGAGTTCGACGGCGTCGCCGACTTCAACAAGGCGGTCCGAGACCCGGCCGACCCCGACCGGATGCTGCCGATCTACGACAGCGGCGACAGCCTGCACCCGAGCGACGCGGGCTACCAGGTCATGGCCGACTCGGTGAACCTGAAGCTGCTCGACTGCTCACGCTGAACGAGCGACCCGGCGGCGGGTGCCGGGCAATCGGCACCCGCGCCGGCGCGAGCTCACAATGCGGGAGCGATTCCCATGAGGACCGACCAAACCGCGGTCGAGTCCCACCGGATGCACGCAACCCAGGCGGCGGCCTGATCGCCGTCGTCTCACTCCCGATCGCGTACCTGCGATGACCGCATCCTGATCGTGGACGACGACCTGCGGGGGCCGTCCCACGAGTGCGTGATCGAACTCGACGCTCGCACGCTCCCGACGGCGCTGGCTGGGAGCATGGCCGGATGCCGGTACGCAGCCTGACCCAGGTCGAAGCCGAACGCCGGGCGGGGTTGCTATGGGTGCAACGCTACGACGTCGCTGTCGACTTCACGGGTTTGCCGGACGGTCCAGAGGTCGCCTGTGTTTCGACCGTGACGTTCGGCTGCCGCGAGCCGGGTGCCGAGACGTTCGTCGACTGCGCGGGCGAGGTGCTCAGCGCCACGCTCAACGGCGCCGCCGTGGACCCGCCGGAATGTGGGCGCATCCGGCTGGCCGGCCTGGCTGCGCACAACGTGTTGCGTGTCGAGACGGTGCAGGCCAACACCATCGACGGCCACGGCGTGCACAAGGCGGTCGATCCGGCCGACGGCGAGGTCTACGTCTGGACGTCGTTCGAGCCGGACGAGGCGCGCTTCGTCTGGGCCTGTTTCGATCAGCCCGACCTCAAGGCGCCGCACGCGTTCACGGTGACCGCCCCGCAGTCGTGGACGGTGACCAGCAACAGCGGCGAGCCGCGGGTCGAGCCGCTCGGCGCCGCCCGCCGTTGGACGTTCCCCGCGACGCCGCCGCTTTCGCCGTACAACACCGTGGTCAACGCCGGACCGTTCCACGAGATCCGCCGGACCGCGGGTCATGACCTCGGCCTGTACGCGCGCCGGTCGCTGGCGCCAATCCTCGACCGCGATGCCGACGAACTGTTCAGCCTGACCGAGCAGGGGCTCCACTTCTTCGCCGACCGATTCGGGATGCCGTTCCCGCAACGCACCTACGACCAGGTGTTCATGCCGGAGTTCGGCGGCGCCATGGAGAACTACGGCTGCGTCACGTGGTCGGACTGGTTCCTGTATCGCAGCCCGCCGACGGCGGCCGAACGTGAGCTACGAGCCAAATATCTGCTGCACGAGCTCGCCCACATGTGGTTCGGCAACATCGTCACGATGCGCTGGTGGGACGACCTGTGGCTCAACGAGGCGTTCGCCGAGTTCGCCAGCAACTGGGCCGCCGCACACGCGACGCCGTTCACCGACGTGCTGGCCGGCCATCTCGCCCGGGGCAAGCTGCGTGCGTACCTGCTCGACAAGGGACCGGCGTCGCACCCGATCCGGCAGCCCGTGCCCGACACCTCCGAGGCGGCCTCGGCGTTCGACGCAATCACCTACCCCAAGGGTGCGTCAGTGCTGCACCAGCTGATGACCTACCTCGGCGAGGCGAACTTCGCCTCCGGCATGACCGACTACTTCGCCCGGCACGCCTGGGGCACCACGACGTTGGCCGACCTGATCGCCGCCCTGGGCACGGCGAGCGGGCGTGACCTGCGCCCGTGGGTGACCGGCTGGCTGGAGACGGCCGGCACCGACCGGCTCAGCCTCGACCAGGACGTGCTCGTGGCGCATGGCCCCGACGGCGGTCCGCCCCGCCCGCAGGTGGTGGCAATCGGCGCGTACCGCGACAACGGTGCCGCGCTCGTTCGCACGGCGCTCGTCTCGGTCGAGGTGCAGCAGACCCGCACCACGGTCGAGTTGCCGCCAGCCGACGCGTACCTGATCAACGACGACGACCTGACCTTCGCGACAACCCGGTCGGACGCCACCACTCGCGCCGTCCTCGGCAGCCGGCCGTTGCCCACCACCCTGTCCCGCGGCGTGGCCCTGGCCGAGGTCTGGGACCGGCTGGTCACCGGCGAGGCAAGCGCCACCGAGGCGGTTCGGTTCCTAACCGCGGTGCTGGCCGTCGAGACGTCCGGATCGGTGATCGAGCCCTACCTCGTGCGGGCGGCCGACATCGCCGAGCTGTGGTCGGCCGAGACCGATCGCGCCGAGCTGACCGCCCTGGTCGCCGACGCCGCGCGGGCCTTGGCCGAGCTCGCCGAGCACGAGTACGTGGCCCGGCGAACGCTGACCCGGGTCGGCGGCCCCGACGACCTGACGGGGCTCCACGGCGTCGACCTGCAGTGGCGCGCTCTGGCGCGGCGTGCGGAACTCGGCGCGGATGTCGCGGCGGACGTGCAGGCGTTGCTCGATCGCGATCCCGATCCAGACGCGTGGCTGCGTGCGCTGACCGTCCAGGCCGCCACGCCACGGGCGGAGGAGAAAGCGGCCGCCTGGCAGGCGCTGGCGATCGACCGGACCGTGCCGGTCGGCTCGGTGAAGGAGGTGGCGCCAGCCTTCTGGCGTCCCGGGCAGGACGCCTTGCTGGCGCCATACGCCGAGCAATACATCGAGCTGCTGCCCAGCCTCGACCGCGGCGGGATGATGCCGGCGATGGTGCTCACCGAATGGCTGTTCCCGCTGTTCGGCGCCGACCAGCGCGTGATCGACCAGGCGGTGGCTGCAGCCGACACGGCCGCCCCGATCGTCCGCAAGACGCTCCTCGAGCGCGCCGACGTCGTGGCGCGGATGCTGCACGCGCGCGCCACGACATCCTCCTAGCGCTGTAGCACTAGTCCAACCGACGGCATTCGTGGAAAGACGCGTGGACGGACCGTCCACAGTGGACAGTCACGCCCTCCCGCTGCCCACGTTCGCTGTCGGGTTCGCCCACCCTGCAGTGTTGGCGGGCGACCAAGAGCGATTGGGCCGGGTCGGTGCCACGGCCGTTACCCCCAGGCACGGCCGTGGCGCCGCCTCTGCGACGGTGGGTTCCCCTCTTGTACGGACGTCTCGTCTTGCCCGACCGCTACCCACCGCCCGCGATGAGTTGGCAGCGCGTGGATCTCGGGCGGGTCAGCGGCCAGTCGGGCCGACGCCCCCGCAGCGTGGCTCGGGCTCTGGCTGTGCTGGCGCCTTGGATCCGCCGTCAACACATCACGATCTCTCGACGCGTTGCCGGGGTCTGGGGCAACTCGGGTTGGACTGCCTGCTGGCAGTGCGCCCTGAAAATCGGACTGTACTCCCGTTTGCCCCGTCCAGATAGGGTGCGCGGCTTGTAACCGCGTTAGGCCGTCGGAGGGGTGTTAGGGCTATCGGAGGCCGTCAGCTGATCGGCGCTGAGTTCACCGGCGACCACGGCACGCGCGACTTCAGACAGTTGCTGGTGGGTGCTGCGGGCGTGACCACGCAGCAGGCTGAAGGCGGTCGGCATGTCGGCGTGTTGGCGTTCTGCGAGCACACCTTTGGCCTGCTCGATGATGACCCTGCTGTTCAACGCGGTCTGTAGCTGCTGGGCCAGTTCCTCGCGGGCCCGCGCGGCGCGTTGCTGGAGGATGGCGATGGTGGCCACATCAGCGAGAGCCTGACCGATCCGCAGTGTCGCCTCGGTGATCGTGTCGGGGTCGCGGTGGAACAGGTTCAGCGCACCGATGGTGTCGGACCTCAGTCGCATCGGCAGCGCGTAGACCGCCCCGAACCCGACGCGGATCGCCTCCTCGGTGAAGCTGGGCCAGCGGGCACGCTGGGCGGCCAGGTCGGCGACGAGCACCGGCCGGCCCTCGCGGTGACAGTCCAGACACGGGCCCTCATCGTTCTGGATCTCCATCAACTCCAGCAGCCGGGACCGCTCACTGGATGAGGACATCACCCGCAACCGGCCGCTGGCATCGACCAACATCAGTCCCGCCGCGGTGACCTCGAGCAGCTCGACGCAAGCGCCGGCGAGGTCGTGGAACAGGTCAGCGATATCGAAGTCGGTAACCAGCGTGTCGGCGAGCGTCACAAACGCCTCAGCCAGGCGGCTTTCCCGGCTCGTCGGTGACTCAGTCATGGCCGCGCCTTCCTGCCGGACTGCTGTTCGTCATTATCGTCGTCCAGGCGCAAATGTCGCCTGACGATGTCGCGGGCCACGTCCACGACGGCACGGTCGTTGGCGAAGGCGTAAGCATGCAGGCGCACGGTCGCCTCTTCGATACTCACGTCGAGCTGCACCATCACCATGCCCGCGGCCTGATACACCTGCGCGCGGCCGAACGCGACATCGTCGTCTGGTCTATGGTCCGTTCAGGTCGCCGTCGGCCGATCCGCTGAGCTGGTCGAGCAGGGCATTGAACGCGGCATCAGCCAGTCGCAGAGCCTGGGCGTGCTGTGCCGCATCCAGCAGGGCCGGCCGAGCGCTATAGAGGAGCAGCACGCCGAGCTGAGCAGCACCGAGCTGTAAGGGAAACGCGAACAGCGCGTCGGCCCCGGCAGCGCGCGCGGCGGGTGTGAGCGCCGGCCACCGCGCGCTCGCGTCCTCGCGGCGATCGCCCAGGTCGGGCACGAGCACCGGATGCCGCCCGCGGAATGCGTCGATGCCCGGGCCCTCACCCAGGTCGAAATGCAGATCCGCCAGCTGCGCCGCCACGGCGTCGCTGGCATACGCGGTCGTTCGATGCCCGGCGCTCGTCATCAGCGACACCGCCGACCCGGTCACCGGAATCGACCGCACGCACGCCTCGCAGATTCGGCCCAGCAGCGATGAATCCGGGCCACCCCGATCCGGCAGGTCAGCTGGCCAGCCATCAAGCACGACAAGCCTCCTCCGAATCGCCAGTAGCCATCCGATCCCGAGGCCCGGGCACACGAACTCCGCCACCCTAAACCGCTGACGGGCACCAGCCCAGTAGCCGACCACCGCTCCGTCCGCTGTGGACTGCGGTCCAGGCCTCTGCGGCAGCGATGGTCGACGGTCGCTAGGAGTCGTGCACGGATTGGTGAGATTGCCTGGCGGGGCTTCCGATCAGGGCTGACAGTCGTGTCCACACCGCCAGAGCCTTTGCCGACTACTCGAGTGAACGGCGGGCGATGCTGGTGGGGGTGCGACCGAGTAGCCAGGCCCCGGCAATAGCGACGACCGGTAGCCCGAGGATGAGGGCTGCGAGGTCGGCGTAGGGGGGCGGGTTGAGGTAGCTGATGTCGTGCCAGTGCCAGGCGATCAGAGCAAGGTAGGCCGCCGCGGTGCCGAGGATTCCGCCCAGCAGCGCCAGGGCGCCGGCCGAGGCGGCGTTGAGCGTGCGGCGGGTGGCGCTGCTTGCGCCGGTGGCGGTGAGCGTTCGCAGGTCGGCTGCGGTCTCGCTGCGGATCAGCCCGACGGTCATGGCCAGCACGCCGAGTGCCACCAGCACGCCGGCCAGCGTCGAGTAGTCGCGCAGGTGCTGGAGGGAGCGGTCCGGTCCGGTCCGGGTCTCGACGGTGATGCCAGCGGCGGCGGCGCGCTGTCGGGCGTCGGCGATCTGCGCCGCGCTGATGGGCTGCTTGGTCTGGACCAACCAGCCGGCCGGTTCGGCAGTGAAGTCGTTGGCGGTCATTGCCTTAGGGGTGATCAGCGTGTTCGGTGCCGAGGTGTAGTTCGGGAGCAGCGCGGACACCTGTACCACGGCGGCCCGGAAGTCCCCCTTGAATCCGGTTCCGAGTTCGATTCCGCGCAGGTCGGGGCGCGCACTGAGGATGTCGCTGCTCGCAGCGATGGCACGTGCCGGGATCCGGTACAGGTCGAGCACAGCTGGGGTCGCCACAAAGGGGGTGGCGACTTGGTTCCAGCCCTGGCCGCGTCCCGGCGCGCTGATCGGGTGGACCAAGCTCGCGCGGCTCGCGTCGGGTGGCGCCCCGGCCGGCACGGGCGAGTTCAGGTCGACGGCGCTGTCCAGTTCGACGACATTGCTGCTCCCGATCGCCTGTGCGATCGCGTCGGCCGTTGACCGAGCGCGCGTGACCACCGCTGGGTTGGGCGCGGCCGGGCGTGGCAGCACCGCCTCCGCCTGGCCCGATGCTCAGCCCGGGGCCGCCTTGGTCGTTGGGGTTGGCGAGCCAGACGATGAGCTGGTTGGTCGGCAGGTTGCCGCCCGTGAGGGTGTGGTCGTGCGCCTGCTGCGCGGCGGCGGTGACGGCGATCGTGGCGGCGATTCCGACTGCGAGACTGGCCGCGGCCAGCGCTGCACCCGAGCGCGCCTGGTAACGGGTCAGATCGCGCAGTGCCAGCCGTATCGCGACCGGCGCGCGACCGGCGAACGCTGCCAGTGCCCGAATCCCGAGCGGGGCGAGCAGCAGCATGCCCGCCGTGGTCGCCAGGATGCCGGTCACGATCAGCACCGTGTGCACGGCGTGGGCGAGGATCAGCGCGACGAACCCCGCGGCCGCGAGAATCGTGCCGAGAAGTGCGAAGCGGTGAGCGGGCTGCGGCGGAGCGGGGCGGCCGGACAGCGCCGCGACGATGGGGAGCCTGGCGGCCGCCCGGGCGGGCCACCACGAGGCGGCGAGCGCGGTCAGGATCGCCAGCGCCGCGCCGGCGAGCACCGCCCACCAGGGCAGTGCGAACGGGTCGTAACGATGACCGACGACTCCCTCGAACGCCGGTGTCAGCGCGAGCCACACCCCCAGGCCGAGCGCCGTACCGACGATCGCGCCGACGGTGCCGACAGCCACCCCGTTGGCCGACATGACCCGCCGCACCTGCCGGTCGGTGGCACCGATCGCGCCGATCATCCCGAGGGCACGCAACCTGCGCTGCGCTATCACGGTGAATCCGGCCACCGACAGCAGCCCGATGAAGGTAAGCCCGATGGTGGCCAGCAGCAGGACCCCGAGCGCCTGGTTGCGCCGCTGCTGCGCGGCGTCGGTGCCGATGGACATGATGCCCTCGTCCGTCCCGGCGGGCGGATGGAAGGACGTCAGCCTCGCTCCGTCGGCGTTGAAGAGCAGGGTGATGGTGGACGGGGTGCCGAGCTCGCCGGGGGCCACCAGCCCGAATGCGTCCTGCAGATCCTTGGGATTCTCGACAATGCCGACCACCTGAAGCGTCCGCCCGTTCACCGACCAGGATGAGCCGATCTTCAGACTGAAGGTCGTCGCGGCCGTCGCAGTAACCGCTGCCTGGGCAGGGCCGGTCGGGTACTTGCCGGAGACCAGGCGCAGCATCGGCTTGCTGAACGCGCCGTGCGGGTCCTGGGCACGCAGGTCGACCGGGGTGATCGATCCCGGCACCGGCACGCCCTCATGCGCGATCGCCTCGACGGTGCCGAATCGCTGCCGCGCAGCAGCGACGTCCGCGGCGAGGCCGTTCGGCCCTGGACTGGCGATGTCGATACGCGCGTCGGCTGTTCCGAACACGCCCTGGTCGGTGCTCTGCACGTTGACGACGAGGCCGAGCCCGACGGTGGTGGCCGCGACGGCGAGGGTCAGCAGGCTGAGTATGAGTACCTGCTGGCGCCACTCGCGGCGTAGCAGCCGCCAGGCCCAGCGACGGATCGCGCGCCGCGCCGGCCCCCTGCTGCGTCCCGGTGGTGGCGCGACGATCGGGGGCGGCGGTGGGGCAAGGGTCGCGCTCATCGGTCCACCTGGCTCTTCGCGCACGCGCTCATCGCCCGATTCGCTTTCGCTCGCTGTTCGCGGCCGGCTCGCTGGCGCTCGCTGCGATGCTCACTCATCGCGACGGGCCCGCGTCGAGAAGCGACTCCGGTCCCGCCGCCCGAGCGGTCTGATCGACGATCCGCCCGTCGCGCAGGAACACCACCCGGTCGGCCCATGACGCCAGTTGCGCGTCATGAGTGACGACGACACCCGCGACGCCGCCCTCGCAGGTCTCGCGGACCAGGCGCATCACCGCCTCGCCGTTGACCGAGTCCAGCGCGCCGGACGGTTCGTCGGCCAGCAGCAGGTGCCGCTCGCCGACGACCGCCCGGGCGATAGCCACGCGCTGGCGCTCCCCGCCGGACAGATCGTCGGGGAACCGGTCGGCTCGCTCGGCCAGCCCGAGTCGATCCAGGGCGGTCAATGCCACTGCCCGGGCACTGCGCACCGCGACACCGTCCAACTCCAGCGGCAGCGACACGTTCTCGGCCGCGGTCAGCCCAGCGAGCAGATTGAAGTCCTGAAAGACATAGCCGATCGCACGGCGACGCAGCGCGGCCCGCTCACTTCGGGACAGCCGCGACAGAGGGACGCCGCCCACCGTCACCTCCCCGGCCGTGGGCTCCTCCAAGCTGCCCGCGATGGTGAGCAGAGTGCTCTTGCCTGAGCCGCTCGGTCCCATCACGGCGACCAGCTCGCCGGGCTCGACCGTCAGATCCACCTCGAGCAGCGCGCGCACCTCGGTGGCGCCCTTGCCGTACACCTTGCTCACGTCGCTCAGTTGCAGCGCGCTCATCGGCGAATCTCCGCCTCTCGCTTCGGACTCGGGTCCGGCAGTGTCGATTGGGCGGCGGGCGTCGGCGGGGTACCGATGCGGCGCAACCTGGCGTCGGCGGCATCCAGCCAGCGGATCACAGAGTCGAGCCGGAACAGCTCAGCGTCCACCACCAACAACAGGCTCAGCTCATCCGGACCGGCGTCACGCTTCATCCGCGTCCATTCCTGCATCAATTCGACAACGTGGCGTCGGTGCGCCTGGATCACGTCGCGGACCTTCAGGCCCGGTATCCCGATCGCGACCAGAACCTTGATCACCAGCTCGTCACGAGGCGGAGAACTCAGATCCGGCGGGGTGCGCAGCCAGGAGTCCAACTCGGTGCTGCCGTCGGTGGTGATGCGGAAGGACTTCTGCGGGCCGGGGTCGTCCCCGCCGTCGGACTCGATCAAGCCGTCGCGCTCGAGTCGCTGCAGCGTGGTGTACACCTGACCGACGTTCAGTGGCCACACCTCGCCGGTGCGTCGCTCGAACTCGTCCCGTAGCTGTAGCCCGTACTTGGGCCCCTCGCTCAACAACGCCAACAACGCGTGCCGGATGCTCATTCGCTCTCAACCCTTCGCAGTTATACCGAGTATATATACCAGGTATACTCGTGGCCGACAATGCTTCGCGGACCGCTATCTCAAATCAGGCAAGCCGCGCTGTCGTCGTCAACCCGCGACAGACCGGAGACCGGGCAGCACGTCTCGCAGCGCCGCGATGTGGTCCTCGACCGTGCGCAGCCCGAGACCCATCGTGTTGACGCACAGGTGAGTCGCCCCGAGATCACTCCAGCCCGCGACGAAGTCCGCCCGTGCACCTTCGGGCACGCCGGCCAGGGTCAGCCGCGGTTCGAAGCCGATCTCCTCGGGTGCTCGTCCGGCATCGCGCGCATACGCCCGTACGCGCTCGACCATCGCGCGCGCGACGTCGTCCGGATCTCGCTGTGGCAGCCATCCGTCGCCGAGCCGGCCAACCCGGCGCAGCGTCGCCTCCGCATTGCCGCCGAACCAAACCGGGATGTTCCCCCGGATCGGACGCGGCTTGATGCCCGCGTTGTCGATCTGATGCCACCGTCCCGAGAAACTGATCGTCGGGTTCGCCCAAAGGGCACGCAGCACCGCGACCTGCTCCTCGCAGCGGACGCCCCGGTCGTGGAACGACTCGCCCAGCGCCTCGTACTCCACCTCGTTCCAGCCGACGCCGACGCCGAGCCGCATCCGTCCGCCGCTGAGCACGTCGACCTCGGCCGCCTGCTTCGCGACGAGCGCAGTCTGGCGCTGCGGCAGGACGAGCACTCCGGTGACGAGTTCGACCGAGCTGGTCAGCGCGGCGAGGTAGCCGAACAAGACGAAGACTTCGTGGAACAACGTCTCACTGTCGTAGCGCCGGCCCCAGGCCGGACGGGTATCGACACCGGCGCCGAGGACATGATCGAAAGCCAGCACATGCTCGTAGCCGATCTCCTCGACCGCCTGCGCCCAACGACGCACGCCGGCTGGATCCTCGCCGATCTCCGTCTGGGGAAACACCGCTCCGATACGCATCCCGCTCCGTCCGCCGACTGCCGCCCGACGAGGTTAGCGAGACAGGACCTGATGAGCCCGCTCCACAATCGGCGACAGCGCGTACTCCGCAACCGAAGCCCCGGTCCCCCGAGATCAGAACTGGATCAACGCGGCAATTGGGTCTCTGGCGGAAACGCGAGGGTGAATGTCGACCCGCTTGGCCCGGTCCGCACGTCGACGGTGCCGTTGTTGGCGTGCACGACACTTCCGACGATCGCTAGTCCGAGCCCGGCGCCCGGCATGCTGCGCGCGGTGGGCGCTCGGTAGAAGCGTTCGAAGATGTGTGGGAGGTCCGCGTCGGCGATGCCGGGGCCATGGTCGGTGACCGATACGGTGCCGTTCTCGACGACCACGCGCACCGCAGCTCCGGGCGGATTCCACTTGATCGCGTTGTCGATCAGATTGCTGACCGCGTGATCGACTGCCGCAGGATCAATGTTGACCAGGCAGGCGTGCAGCTCGGCGTCGACGAGCGACTGTGGGGCGTGCTGTCGCAGGCGGCGCACCGCGTCGTCGGTAAGTAGGTCGAGGCGCACCGGCTCGCGATGTGGCGTGGACTCGTGATAGCGGGCGAGGTCGAGCAGGTCGGTGATCAGCTGGTCGAGCTCGCCGGCCTGTTCGCGTGCCGCTCGGACGAGGACGGGGGCTTGCGGGTCGGCCAGCCCGTCGCCGTCCTCGAGCAGGTCGAGGTTTGTGGTGAGACTGGTCAACGGTGTACGCAGTTCGTGCGAGGCGTCCGCGACCAACTGACGTTGCGCCGTTACGGAGTCGTGCAGCGCGGCCAGCATCGTGTTGAACGCCGCGCCGAGGCGGCCCACCTCGTCGGTTCGGGTGGCGCCGAGGCGAGCGGTGAGGTCTCGGGTCTGGGTGACGTGTTCGGCCGCCGCGGTGAGCTCGCCGATCGGGCGCAGGATGCGCCCGGCCGTCAGCCGGGCAAGACCGTAGGTGATGCCCGTGGCCGCGATCGTGAGCCCGGCGAGCAACAGGGCGGCGTTGCGCAGCGCTCCGTCATCGGCGTTCGCGGCCCGGCTGGTGCGGACCAGGGCACCGCCGTCGGCGCCCGGCATGGCCGCGGTGTAGACGCGGAATCGCTGGCCGCCGTCGTGCGCTCGGGCGAAGTACGCCGGCTGGGCGCCTTGCGCGACGGCGAGGTCGCGGCTGTCCAGTGGCCCGAACCGGGTGGGCTGACCGATATCCGCTGTCCCGGGAAACAGCTGGATCTCGATGGTCCCGACGGTGACCGGCGCGTTGATGTCGGGTGCCGGTCGGTTGTCGATGGCCGATTGCTTGATGCGCTGGGCGATCGTGGACGCCTGCTGGGCCGCGTCGATAAGAGCCGCGTCGACACGTGAGCGCAGGCTGTGCGCATACGACAGGTACAGCACGCTGCTGACCGCGGCGACCACGACCAGCACCCCCGCCGCGGCCGCGGCCGAGATCCGGTTCCGCAGCGTCATGGCGCGTCTCGCAGCACGTAGCCGAGCCCGCGCACGGTGTGCAGAATCCGCGACTCACCGCCCGCCTCGAGCTTGGCGCGCAGGTATCCCATGTAGACCCAGAGGTTGTTCGAGCGTGGGCCGAAGTCATAGCCCCAGACGGCCTGGTAAATGCTGGCGTGGCTCAGCACCCGGCCGGGATTGCGCAGGAACAGTTCGAGCAGCAGGTACTCGGTCCGGGTGAGCGAGACTTCGCGCTCGGCCCGCGTCACCCGGGCCGCGGCAAGATCGAGGATCACGTCTGCGTAGCTCAGTCGGTCGGCGCTCGACCCGTTGCGGCGCAGCAGTGCGCGCAGGCGGGCCCGTAGCTCGGCGAGCGCGAACGGCTTGACAAGGTAGTCATCCGCACCCGCGTCGAGCCCCGCGACGCGATCGTCCACCAGATCGCGGGCGGTGAGCATCAGGATCGGGGTCCGGTCGCCACGGGAACGAAGCCGGCGGCACACCTCGAGTCCGCTCGGCTCCGGCATGGCCACGTCGAGCACGATCGCGTCGACGCTCACGGCTGCGGCGTGGACGAGCGCGGCGCTGCCATCCTCGACGGTGAGTACCTCGTAGCCGTCACGCCCGAGTGCGGTGGCCAACGATCGGCGCACGGCCGCATCGTCATCGACCACCAGCACTCGCACGCAACCCATTGTGCGCGGACCCGCTCTGATCGAGCGTTCTACCGGGCGGCCAGGCTCCGCTTCACACCGTCCAGGGCGGCAAGCAGCCGGGCCGGGCTCACCCCGAGACCATGCGCGACCGCGGCAAACGCCGCGCTGTCCGGATTGACGCCGTGATTGCCGTTCAGCGCCTCGATCTGATGCAACGCGCGCCGAGCGGCGCTGGTGCTGACACCCAATTGCCTGGCCAGCGCCGTCGTTGCTGTGGGTCCGGTCATGCTGCGGTCGATGCTGTTTCCGAACACCGCAGCGATGACCCGCTGGGCGGTCGCGTTCGAGACAACCGCCGCGGCTGCGAACGCGGCGACGCCCCTAGGCGTGCCGCCACCCGCCCGCTTGGCGGCCAGGAGCCCGGTCTGCAGCCGGCCCACGCTGATACCCGCCGACGCGGCCAGGGCCGGGAACTCAGACGGAGCCCGGGACGTGCCTTCCGCCGCAACGGCTGCAGACTTCTTCGCTGCGGCCGACGACGGCACCGGCTTGGCCGACGACGGCACCGGCTTGGCCGGCGAACGGGAACCGGACGCCAAAGCGGCGGCCGGGACGGCGATCGCTGCCGCCGCGACGATCGCGGTAACAACGAGACGACGGTGGCGAACTGACATGGCACGCTCCTTCGTGGATCGGACACCACCAGTCCAGCGACCCCACCCAAGATCGACCGTCCACCCACCTTAAGAAAACCTAGGAACGCCGGCCTCGAACAGCGCGGCCAAGCGGCAATTACTGCCAACCGGGCCGCAGCGTGCCCGCGGCGTCACCATCGGCGCGGCTCAACCACAGCCGCGACGACGTTCATTCGTGCAACTGGGCGACTAGAACGAGGTTTTGTCGGCTGGTGTCTCCTTGCTCAAAGCCGCAGGTCACGAGTACTACGCGGTCGGGCACGGTGCTGTCCGCGGCCCATGTCGGCAGAGAATTCGCGGCCTTCGGCGACAGGCCGATCTTTCTTATCCGATAATTCAGTGTGCCCGACGCAGTCGTGATGGTGACTTGATTGCCGACGTCGGCATCTTTCAGCTTGGTGAATGCGCACAGATGATGATGGCAGGCGTGGCCATATATGTAGGTCGTACCCTCGCTCGGCACGGATGGATAACTGGACTGCCGCACCCAGGCTGCGGTGTTCCATTGTTTGGCGGTCTTATGCGGTATATCCACCGGCTCATGGCTCGCCACGCTTATCGAATTGACATTGGCTGACACATCGCCTGCGGCCGTTTTGACGACCAGCGAGAAGTCTCCGTGCGGGGATGGTGACACCGGCGCGGTGGCGCGTGCGGTCGCGGACGGCGTAGTTGCCGTGCTTGGCCTGGCCGGCGGCCCGTCGCTGCGTTCGGTGCCGGCGCATGCCGCTGCCGAGAGGGCAGCGGCACAGACCAGCACCACGAGCGGGAGCCTACGAATGCGTGCCACGGCGGCGTAACGGGACAACGATGATCGCAGCCGAGCCGAGCACGGCCAGCGCCAAAACGAAGAAGATCTTCGTCAGCGGCGAGACCCGGTCTTGACTGCTGTCACCTGTCAAGCCGACACCGGGCACGAACGGCGAAGAGGAAGGAACGCCCGCCGGCGTCGTGTTCGAAAGCCCAGCTGTCCCGGTGGCTATCGCAGTTCCGGTCGCCGTACCGGACGTAGTCCCGGACGACGGCGATGTCGTCGACGATGAAGACGCGGTTGCTGAGGACGAAGATCCGGTCGGCGCAGCGACCACGCAGCCGTCGTTGGTGAAGACGTTGTTGTCCAGCGACACCTGTCCGTTGCGGGCCAGGGCGCGCCCGTGGACGACAGTGCCGGTTGTCACGCTGATCGACGTTAACGCCATGATCGTTCCGCGGAACACCGAATTCGTGCCCAACGTCGCTGAACTGCCGACCTGCCAGAACACATTGCATGCCGTAGCGCCGTTGATCATGCTGACGCTGCTGGCCGACGCCGTGATCAAATCGGAGGCGACCTGGAAGACGAATACGGCGTGCGGATCGCCCTGCGCGTCCAGGGTGAGGGTTCCGCTCAGGTGGAGCGGTCCCGTCGACTTGTAGACGCCGGCGGTCTTCGTCAGGCCGACGAGGTCGCCGGCAACATTGCCGTCCGGAGCGCGCCCGGCCGCATCGTCGTAGGCGATCCTCAGATCGGACTTTGCCTGTCCTGCTGCGGCGTCCGCAGCATGTCGCGCTCCATCGAAGTTGCCGGGGGGAAATCCGGTGATTGCAGATCCTGGGCTCACTCCGACGTTGCCGGCCAGGGTGCTGGGGCCGGTGTTGGTGACCGTTTCGCCAGCCAGCACGGAGTAGCTGCTCGCGGTGCCCAGTCCGACGGTCGCCGTCGCGGCGAACGCCGGCGAGGCAAGCGCGAGGAGGCCGACCAGAGTCAGGGTGCCGGCAATCGCAATGCACCCAGATGCCGCGGCCCACGGAATGCGGTTCGTGATCGATGTATTTAGAACGGAATTGCCATTCATGATGCCTTCCCGGAACTGCAACCGCCCCCGGCGGGATTTCACTGCTGGAAGATCCAGCGTGACCATTTACCAAGGGCCAAGATCCGCTTTGTTCGACAATTGCGTCTTATCTCGTACCTGATGAAGGACCTTGCGTCCTTGCAGAACGTAAATGGTTGCTTACTCAGTGTATGCCGAGCGGAAGGATGTGGAGAGTGTCGCGGCCCACAAGAATGCGCTTCGAACCGGCGGACATCGCGCAGAGAATTCCCCCGAACGCGACCAAGATCGAAATGCACGACGTTGACTTGGCAGACACGGTCTTCAGGCGTCGCCTTCGTTCCCGGCGGGCGGGCTCTGGCCCAACCACTGTGAGTAGGAACTGGATTCGTCCGGCCCGGGTTCGACACCGCCGGGTAAGGCCTGGGCAAACACGAGCGCGGCGGTGGCCTCGAGTTGACTGCGGAGAAGATCGGCCGGGCCGGTCGCCTCGAAACCCAGAGTCCACCAGTACTGGTCCATGATGTGGACCTCGGTGAGTTCGACGACGCACTTGGGCTCCTGGATCAGCCCGGGGCCGTGCGCCGCGATCGGGCCATTGGTCGCGGAGAACTGGCCGATGCACCGCCTCTTGCGAACCGGCCGCCAGCCGGCCGGGTCGGCGCTGCCTGGGCTGAGCGAGCCGAATGGAAAGGACCACTTCTGCCAGAATTCCAGCCGTCCGCGGGCGTAGCCCATCACGTCGAGGAATCCCGGGCTGCCGCCGTACACCTTCACCTCCAGCGCCCGGCCCCCGCGGACCTTCACCGACAGCCCGCGCAGCTGCGGATCCAGCAGGTAGGTGTCCTCGCGTGACTCAATCCAGGTCGGGAACCGCCCGAACCATTCGACCACCGACGTCTGCAACCGGCCCGGGAAGATCCAGCGCACCTCCAAGCTGCGGACACCCCCCGTGACCGGATTCGCAGGCAGGTCAGCCGTCATCGTTTGATCCCCGGTACCTCCTGTGGGTCGACCGATTCACTGCGTCGTCGGCAGTCGATCCGGGCGTGAGGCGCGCGGATGGATGCGCGACGTTCCGCACAATCAACGGCCGCACACCAACGAGCGACATCATGGGCTTCGGCACGAACGTCGGTCACTCAGACCCCCGACCTGCTCGACGGTTTTCCAGGGCCGGCGCGGATTGATCAGCTCGGTCTTGCAGAGACCGATCGCGGTCTCGGCTGACAGTCGTGTCCTCAGCCAGATGCTCGCGCTATCCGCGTGGGTGTGCACCATTCGAAATGGGTGAAGCCCTTCGATCCGCGGTCTTGACGTAACGGCGGCGTCCGCCTCGACGTCACCTCAACGAGGTGATGCACCGTGCGATCGCCGGTGTTCGACTTGACCACCGAGTACCGCATCCCCGGAAGTTGAGGACGAACAGCCCCTAGCAGCACGCCCACGCCTGGACGACCGCCGGAACTATCCGGCGGCGTACACAGTTTGGGGGTGCGCTGGATCCTTCCCGGCCGGCTAGAGAGCGGTGTCGTGCGCAGGTTCGGGCGGGAGCGAGTGCGGAATGACTGAAGCTCAAGCGACGGGTCGACCGTCGCCTGCGCTGCGGAGGGTGCTCGTACCTCTCGCTCTCGCGCAGTTCATCTGCAGCTTTGCTGGTTCGAACATGAACGTGATGATCAACGACATCAGCCAGGATCTGGACACGACCGTCCAAGGGGTGCAGGTCGCGATAACGATCTTCCTCTTGGTCATGGCAGCGTTGATGATCCCCGGCGGCAAGCTGACCGATCGCTACGGCCGGGTGCGCCTGTTCAGGCTCGGTCTGGTCGTGTACGGCGTCGGCGCTCTGCTCAGCGCCGCCGCTCCAGGTCTAGGTGTCCTGATCATCGGCAATTCGATCCTCGAAGGCGTCGGCACCGCGCTCCTTATCCCGCCTGTGTACATCCTCACGACGTTGTTGTTCACGGGAGTCACTTCGCGCGCTCGCGCGTTCGGCGTTGTCAGTGCGATGGGCGGCGTCGGCTCCGCGGCCGGACCCCTGATCGGTGGCCTCATCACGACGGTGATCAGCTGGCGGGCGGCCTTCGTGTTTCAGGCGCTCGTCATCGCGGCGATCGTCTTCCTGAGCCGCCGGCTCGACGATCCCCTCCCCGCTGATCCGACGCGGCCCTTCGACCTCCTCGGAGCCGCGCTCTCCGCCGTCGGACTCATCCTGCTCGTCATGGGTATCTTGGCCGCGGACAACAACGTGTGGCTGATGATTGCGCTGCTCGCCGCCGGGACGCTCGTGCTGGTGTGGTTCTTCTACACGGTGCGCGCAAAGGAACGCGCAGGTGAGGACCCGCTGTTGTCGAGTGCCCTGTTCCGAAACCGCACCTCCAACCTGGGCCTTGTCACGCAGAACCTCCAATGGTTGTTGCTGTTGGGGGCATCGTTCACGGTCGCGGCCTATTTGCAGGTGGTGCGCGGCTACGACGCGATCCAGACGGGTGTGATCTTCACGGCGGCCACGGTCGGCATACTGGCCTCATCGCTCGGCGCCGAACGGCTAGCCAAGCGGTACGCGCAGCGGAGCCTCGTCCTCGCCGGATTCATCCTCACGATCGCCGGCATCGGGATTCTGATCGCCCTGGTGAACGGTTCGCCGAGCGCCTGGGCGTTCGCGCCCGGCCTGCTTCTGATCGGGCTCGGACTCGGCACGATGCTGACCCCATCGGTCAACATCGTGCAGTCCAGCTTCGGCGAGGAACTCCAGGGTGAGATCTCAGGCCTATCGCGCTGCGTGTCGAACCTCGGCTCCTCGCTCGGCACCGCGATCGCCGGCACCATCCTCGTCGCGAGCGCCACCAAGGGTGGCTATGCCGCAGCGATGATCACCCTCGCCGGCATCGGCTTGATCGGGCTGGCGGCGGCGATCTTCCTCCCACACCGCCCCGTTGCGGCCGCGGCCGCAACGGCAGGAAAGCAACCCGTTGAACTCTGAGCGCGCCGAGCGACGAAGGCCACGAATACGCCACGGGCGCCGGCGGGTTACAGCGTGCGCTCGGCCGGGTGACCGGCGAGCAACCTTGAGATGAACACTGCGCAGCATGCAGCACCGCGGGGCTCGCAGCGGCGGGCGTCGGGCGCAGTCACCCGCACGGGATGAGGTGAATCGACGGAGCGCACCAGCACGATAGGGACCACCGCCCGAAGGGTGCATCCACAATGTCGCGTGCCTCCGCCACGTCACGATCTGCGAGTCCCGACCGCCATGGATGACTACCCACTCATCGCCGACCACGGCCTGATCGGGGACCTTCAGACAGCGGCACTGGTTGCTGCCGACGGATCGATCGACTGGTTCTGTGCTCCTCGGTTTGACTCGCCCAGTGTCTTCGGGGCGTTGCTGGACCACGCTCGCGGTGGGCATTTCCGCGTGCGCCCGACCGTGGATGTCTTTACCAGCAGGCAGCTCTACTTCCCGGATACGGCAATCCTGGTCACTCGCTTCATGACCGAGGCCGGCGTTGGCGAGGTCGTCGACTTCATGCCGGTCACGAGTGCCACGGTCGCCAGTACGCATCGGATCGTCCGCATGGTCAGGTGCGTACGCGGTCAGATGACCTTCGCAGTCGACGTCGCACCTCGGTTCGACTATGGCCGCGAGCGGCATGAGACCCATATGGCGAAGGCCGGCGCTGTGTTCGAGGGCAGCCACAGCTCGATGACAGTCAACCTGGTCCGCGAGCCGGATGACGAGCGGCTCGCCCAGTCCCATGTGGACGCGCACGGCGATGTGCACGCCGAGGTCACTTTGCACGCTGGGCAAATGCGCGGCCTGGTGCTGGAGACCAACACCGCGGGTCCGGTACGAGAAGTCCGCGTGGCCGAGATCCAGCGACTATTCGACGAGACGGTGGACTTCTGGGCCTCCTGGCTCGCGCAATCGACGTACTCCGGACGCTGGCGCGAGACGCTTCACCGCTCCGCCATCACCTTGAAGCTCATGACCTACGCACCCAGTGGCGGACTGGTCGCCGCGCCGACCGCCGGACTGCCCGAGCAGATCGGCGGCGAGCGGAACTGGGACTACCGCTACACGTGGGTCCGCGACGCATCCTTCTCGGTGTATGCCCTGCTCGGAATGGGCTTCCGGACGAGGCGGCGGCCTTCGCGGGTTGGCTGCGCGACCGGGTACATGAGCAGGCCGGCCATAAGGGCGGCGCCCCGCTTCAGATCATGTACCGCGTCGACGGCTCCAGCGACCTGACCGAGGAGATCCTCGAGCACTGGGAGGGCTACCGGGGATCGAGCCCGGTCCGTATCGGAAACGGGGCGGCGGACCAGTTGCAGCTCGACATCTATGGCGAGGCGATGGACAGCATCTACTTCGCCGATCAGCGCGGGATCCACGCCGGACACGACGGGTGGCTGAAGATTTCCGACCTGCTGGACTGGCTCAGCGAGAACTGGGACCAGCCCGAGGAAGGCATCTGGGAAACCCGCGGCGGGCGGCAGGATTTCACCTACGGCCGGCTGATGAGCTGGGTCGCGCTGGACCGGGGAATCCGCATGGCTACGAGCCACGGGCGACCGGCACCGCTGGACAGTTGGCGCCGAGAACGAGACGCCATCTACAACCAGATCATGCAACGCGGATGGAGCCCGGACCGCCAAGCGTTCGTGCAGCACTACAAGACAGACGTGCTGGACTCATCACTGCTGCGGATGTCCACCGTCGGATTCATCACCCCGACCGATCCGATGTGGACCTCGACGCTGCAGGCCATGGACGGCGAACTCGTCACCGACAGCCTGATGTACCGATACGACCCCACAGCCTCACCAGATGGCCTGCGTGGCTCGGAAGGAACGTTCTCCCTGTGCACGTTCGGCTATGTCGAGTCACTGGCCCGAGCCGGCCAGCTACACAAGGCGCGCATCACCTTCGAGAAGATGCTGACCTACGCCAACCACCTCGGGCTCTACTCGGAGGAGATCGCACTCACCGGCGAACAGATCGGCAACTTCCCCCAAGCCTTCACCCACCTCGCCCTGATCGACGCAGCGATCACGCTGGACCGTCAGCTGGACCTCACCAGCGGCGGCGCGACCGGACGACCGCGATCCATCCTGCCCCAGGAGCCCGCCGACTCCGTCGCCGCCACGGTCAGCCGCCAAAGTTGAGGCTTGGTTTCGCGCGCCGTGGCCGCCAACCACTGCTGATCGGTTACGACCGTCCCACCAGACGACCGGACTTGCGGTACTTGGGCGCCCAGAACCAGCGGTAGAGCAGCCGTGCCGGCGGCGGCAGCATCGCCAACACTTTCGCGGTCGTCTCGGGGGTGGCGCCGTCGAGCACCCACGGTAGGTACTCCGCAGCGCCCTTGAGCCCGCCTTGTTGATCACGGATCTCCTTGCCGAACGCGGCCCACCCTTCCGGACCGGTGCGCCGTTCGAGCAGCGGCAACGCCTCGGTCTCCTCGTGGATCATGTGCGCGGACAGGCTCTCGGCGAACAGCTTGAGCTCCGATCCGAGGCGGGCCGCGTTGTGCCCGCGCATCATGGCGTCGATCTGCTCGAGCTTCGGGTCGAGGGTGGCGTGCTCGGCCTCCATCTCGGTGAGGACGCGGACCTCGTCGGGGGCCGTCACGGCCGCGTACAAGCGCGGCCATAGAGCCGTGTCCTCGGCGGTGTGGTGGGTGTGCAACTGCGTGCGGAACGACTGCCACGTCGCCGCGGCCGCGGGCGAGAATCCCTCGCCCGCGTCGACAGCGCGGATCAGCCGGTCGACGTCCCGGTTGAAGGCGTCGTGGGCGATGTACATCATCGTGAAATCGACGCTGCCGGCACGCGACTCCCGCCGGGCCAAGGCGTCAGCGGCCGTCTCGGTGTAGTACGACATTGCGATGCTCCCGTGGTTCTCACTGCGGCCGACCTGGTGGCCGGCCTTCCACGAGTAGGACGAACGTGACCCGGCGAATGTGACCGCCGCCGTGGTCCCCCCGGCAACGAGCGACCAGCAAGAGGCGGGACCCCACCTGTCTTGACCATTCCTCCGCTCGGGGCTCGTGGGGAAGTCAGCTGGTGAAGGACTCAGGTCCGAAGCGGCCGACGGCCACGAAGACGATCAGGGCGAGATAGGTCAGGTCCAACAGCACGTGCTTGAGTTCGTGACGGCGGAACTCCACGATCGGCGCGCCGATCATGATCAAGCCCAGACCGAGGGCGGCCAATGGCGCCAGAACCGGCGCGATGTCGAGCACGGCAGGCAGGATCAGGCCGATAGCGCCGAGGATCTCGACTGCTCCAAGGGTCTTGACGAAGCCGGCACTGAAGAACCGGTCATCGCCCGGCGCCGGCCCGATGCCCAACGCCCCGCGAAGCGCGCGGGCCTGCAACGGCGGCAGCCCGTCGAGATGCCCGAGGTGCCCGCGCAGCAGCAGGTGCAGGCCGGCGAACGGCAGTTCGGCCTCGGACTCGATGCCCACCCCGCGCAGCACCGGGACGTCGGTGCAGCACTGCGCGGCGTAGTCGAGCAGCGCGCTCTTACCGATCCCCGCCTCGCCGCGGACCACCAGGACGCCGCTGCGCCCGTCGCGCGCATCGGCGAGCAACCGGTCGACCGCGGCGCTCTCGCGCTCGCGCCCGTACAGCACCGCCGACCTCCAGCCCGGCCGGTCACCTGACAGATTCGGCGCAACTCGCCACCGGCCTAGTTTTTCCCCATTCTCGGGACGGCCCGTTGCCGATGCCAGTCTGACGTGCGCGCACATGCGAGATCCAGACAGGTTCCGCCGGGCCGATCCGCTGGAATGTTCATTGACGTCAGGGCTTCGCCGGTGCACAGCTGATCATCAACGTCATCCTCGACTCGGTGCAGCTCCTTCACTGTTTCGCCTGGCGGTGTCAGCCTGGACGGATGAGGCCGACGATCCGGTACTGCGCCACGCCAGCGGGCCGCGTCGCTTACTCGACGGTGGGTGCTGGCCCGGCGCTGTTGTTCGACTCGGGCTGGATCACCGATCTGCGTGGGCAGCTGGAGCTGTTTTCCTTCGGCAGTTTCGTGGAGCGGCTGGCCGAGCGGTTTACGGTGATCCGCTATGACAAGCCCGGCTGCGGCCTGTCGGACCGGGACGGGATTGACGTGTCGTTCGATGGGCAGGTGACCGCAGCGCTGGCGGTGGCCGACGCGGTGGGCGCCAGCCGTTTCCGCGTGTTCGGGGCCTCGCAGGGCGGCCAGCTGGCCGCCGCGATCGCGGCGAGGTACCCGGATCGAGTCGAGGCGCTCGTGCTGTACGGGATGTGTGCCAGCGGCAGAGATCTGGCGCCTGCCGAGGTCCGGAGTTCGCTCGTGGCACTGGTGCGGGCCCATTGGGGCCTGGGGCTGAAGGCGCTGGCCGGAACCTTCGTCACCGATCCCACAGCTGCGGAGGTCGAAGCGTTCGCCCGGTTCCAGCGGGCGAGCGCGACGGCCGACGTGGCCGCCCGGCTGCTGGAGGTCTATTACGACACCGACATCAGGGCCCTGCTGCCGGCCGTCCGGGCGCCGACGGCGGTGCTGCACCGCGAGGCGGACCGGGGCACCAGGTTCGAGCTGGGGCGTGAGGTCGCCGCGCTGATCCCCGGGGCGACGCTGATCCCGCTGCCGGGTTCGAGCCATCTCTTCTACCACGGCGACTGGCCGGCCGTCCTGGACGCGATGCTCAGTTTCCTGTCCGAACCCGCGACCACGGGGCCGCGGCTCACCGATCGTGAGCTCGAGGTGGCCGAACTGATCGCCGAGGGGCTGACCAATCAATCCATCGCCAGGCGGCTGTCCGTCGCGCCGCGGACAGCCGAGGCGCATGTGGAGAACATCCGGCGCAAGCTGGGGGTGCGCTCGCGCGCCCAGATCGCGGCGTGGGTCACCGAGCATCGACTCGGCCGGGGAGCGCCTCGGTAGTTCGCCCGACGTACGCACCGGACACAAGCGGCGCGGTCGGGGCAAGCAGCGGAATCGACGGTAGTTCACCCGATGGCCACCCGAGGTTGGCCGCTCTTAGCGTCAAGGCATGTCACATGCCACGAAGCCCGGGCACGGCGTCGCTGAAGAGATTGCTGGCACCGGCATGACAGATTCCCTGGTCATACCGTCCCGCTTCTGCGGCCCCCTGGGCAGCGGCAACGGCGGCTATGTCTGCGGACGGATCGCCGCGTTGGTCGATGGCCCGGTGACCGTCACGCTGCGCCAGCCACCTCCGCTGGCCACGCCCATGGCCGTCGAACGGAGCGGCGAAAGCTCAGTGCGCATCCACCACGGCCGCACGCTGATAGCCGAGGCGACCTCCTCGCCGAACAGCCCGGAACCCGAGATACCTGGCCCGGTCTCAGCAGCGCAAGCCCATGCCGTGGCCGGTCGCGCGCGCTACTACACCGATCCGGTGTTTCCTGATTGCTTTGTCTGCGGGATGGGCCGCAGACCTGGCGACGGGCTGCGGATCTTCCCCGGGCCGTTGGCCGGCAGGCCGGTGTGGGCGGCGCCGTGGACGCCGGACCCGTCAGTCGCCGACGCCGGCGGCACGGTGCGGCCGGAGGTGGTCTGGGCGGCGCTGGATTGTCCCAGCGGGATCGCCGCCGCCGAGGCCGCCGACTTGGCCGGCGACACCGCCGTCCTGCTCGGCCGCATGACGGCGAGCCTGGCGGAGCTGCCGGTGGCCGGCGACCAGTGCCTGGTGATCGCCTGGCCGGTCGGGCGTGACGGCCGCAAGCTGCTGGCCGGGTCGGCGCTGCTCGGACCAGGCGGCAAACGTGCTCGCCACGGCCAGGGCCATCTGGCTGACCGTGCCGCGCCCGGTTCCGGCGCTGGCCGCTAAGGGTGTGTCGTGACCGCCGGCCGCCGCGGCGTGGGGCTCACGCCGATGGAGACCCGCCGCGATGTCATCGTCCGCACCGCCGTTCTCGCCGACGAGCTGGGGTACGAGATCTTCGCGCTGCCCGAGGGCTGGGGACTGGACGCGGTCGCGGTGCTGACCGAGATCGCGCTGCGCACCGCCAGGATCAACCTCGCCTCCGGCATCCTGTCGGTCTGGGGGCGCACCCCGGCAACGCTGGCGATGACCGCCGCCACGCTCCACCAGATCAGCGGCGGGCGTTACGTGCTGGGCCTGGGCGCCAGCACCAAAGCACTGGTGGAGGGGTTCCACGACACCACATTCGAGCACCCCGCCGCCAAGCTGCGCGACGTCGTGACCAAGGTCCGGGCGCTGCTCGCCGGCCAGCCCGCCCAGCTCGACCACGTCCCGGACGCGCGCCCGCTGCGCCTGGGCCAGCCGCCCGTCCCCGAGGTGCCCATCTGGGTCGCCGCGCTGGGCCGGCACACGATCCGGGTGGCCGCCGAACTCGGCGACGGCTGGATCCCCGCGCTGGTGGCCCGGGATCGCCTGCCCGGCTGGACCGCCCAGCTCCGCCAGCTACGCGACGCCGCCGCACCACACGCGCGACCCTTCACGGTCGCGGCCGGGCCCATCACCGCCGTCGACGAAAACGCCGACGCGGCACGCGGCATCGCAGCCGCCTGTACGTCGCCTGGTACCTGAGCGCCATGGGCGATGTCTACGCCCGGTCCGTGTCCGGCCAAGGCTATGCCGCCCAGGTCCAAGCGATCATCGACGCGAACCCGCGCCCCAGCCCACGGCAAGCGACCGTCCCCCCCGGCGCCCAGGTCGTGCTCGACCAGCTCGCCGCCAGCGGAACCGGCGATCAGGTCCGCGAGCAACTCGAGCCCTGGGACCACGCAGCCGACATCGTCACAATCCTGCTGCCACCCGGGCATGCCCTGGCACAACATCGAAGCGACCCTCCGGGCCGCAGCGCCAACCGCCCCGCCCGAGGTGCGTCCGAGAGGTCTCTCCGCAGCCGCAGCCGGCAAATAGCGGCACCGTCGATGGCCCGCCGTCCGGCCGCACGAACGCGCACCGCCGCACGAACGCGCACATGTTGCGGCACGCGTAACGCGCACGGAGGCCTCGATCGGCGCGAGCGACGTCGCGGGTCAAGCCTTGGGGTTAGACCGCGATGGCGATCTTTCCGCGGGCCTGTCCGGCTTCGAGGTATCGCATGGCGTCTGCGGCGTCCGCGAGCGGATAGGTCTTGTCGATGACAGGCGTAAGTTGACCGGCTTCACTGAGCTCGGCGAGCAGTTCGATATCGGCGTGG
Source organism: uncultured Actinomycetota bacterium (assembly GCA_963709985.1). GTDB lineage: Bacteria > Actinomycetota > Actinomycetes > Mycobacteriales > Jatrophihabitantaceae > DASXRA01. The sequence continues at coordinate 1,005 of CAVPYQ010000039.1, read as the reverse complement.
GTTTCTTTGGGGATCCTGATGGTGAGCCGCTGAGGCACGAACGGAGACACCGCAAGGGCGCGTAGCTGGCGACTCATACCTGTCCACCGGCCACTGTCTTCCCCGCCGACGATGACGAGCGTTCCGCGCGGGGTGAGCGCGCGTCGCAGCCGTGCCAGCGATGAGTTCCCACCGATGTCGAGGATGAGGTTGTAGCGCTGCGGGCCATGGGCGAAGTCGTCTTGGGTGTAGTCGATGACATGGTCGGCGCCGATCGAGGTCACGAGATCCGTTTTGGACGTGCTGCATACGCCGGTGACCTCTACTCCGAAGGTCTTGGCGATCTGTACGGCGAAGGTGCCGACGCCGCCGGATGCGCCGATGATCAGCACGTGTTGCCCCGCTTTGACGCGGCCGGCGTCGCGCAGGCTCTGCAGGGCGGTGAGGCCGGAGATGGCGACCACGGCGGCCTGCTCAAAGGTGATGTTCGCCGGTTTACGCACGAGCTTGTCTTCGCGCGCCGATGCGCATTCGGCGAAGGACCCTTTGCTGATGCCGAAGACTTCGTCGCCGACCGCGAACCTGGTCACGTCCGCGCCGATCGCTGCGACGGTGCCGGCGACGTCGAGCCCGGGAACCGGCCTCTTCGGCTTGCGCAACCCGAAGTACAGCCGCCCTAGGTAGGGCAGGCCGGTCATGGCGTGCCACGTGCCGCGATCTATCCCCGCGGCGTGAACTTTCACCAGCACCTCAGAGTCGGCTATATCCGGCTCAGCGATCTCGGCCAAACGCCACCGCTCGGAACGCCCATAGCTATCCTGCACGACTGCCCGCATCGTGCCATCGTCCTCGGTCACGCGAGCACTGGTCGCTACAACCGTCCTGACAGTCGGCTCAGCCAGCTGATGCGCAGCGCGTGGCCTGCTTCACGGGCTTCGCCGCGGGCTGCCGCGTCGGGTGGGTTGACCCCGCTCGCGGCAGCACGCGTCGTTGCGTCGGGATCAGGTGATGGCGAGGCTTTGCCGT